>NZ_JBOZGM010000010.1:0-59056 GCF_050846875.1 Priestia sp. TRN 1309
CGAACACGGAAGTTAAGCTCTTTAGCGCCAATGGTAGTTGGGACTTTGTCCCTGTGAGAGTAGGACGTTGCCAGGCACCTGAAAAAGGACTAGCTATTTTAGCTAGTCCTTTTTTGTTTACAATTTATTTGTTTTATGAAAAAGTATAGTAAGAACAATAAAATTCGCGATTTGCAGGTTTTGAAATAAATTTTAGTGGCAACGATAAAAGTAAAGAATAAACTTTAATAGTACATAGTTGAAAATTTTTTCGTTTCCTTTTATATTTAAATTAAGGTCAAATATAGTCAAAGTCAGAAGGAGGGGGCAGCGTGCCAAATATCTCTGACATTATCGAACAGTATTTAAAACAAGTACTTGAATTAAGTGAAAGAGAAATTGTTGAAATAAGGCGCAGTGAGATTGCTGATAAATTTCAATGCGTTCCGTCGCAAATTAATTACGTTATCAATACCCGCTTTACGGTTGAGAGAGGTTATCTTGTAGAAAGTAAGCGAGGCGGCGGCGGATTTATTCGTATTGCAAAAGTAAAAATGCATGATGCAGCGGATTTGTTTCAGCAAGTGATTGAGATGATTCAAAATGAAATTTCACAAGTAAGTGCTGAAAATGTCATTATTAGGTTAGTTGAAGAAAAAGTCATCACAGAACGAGAAGCAAAAATCATGTTGAGCGTTATCAATCGTTCAGTTATTAATATTGAACTTCCTTATCGTGATGAGCTAAGAGCCAATCTTTTAAAAGCAATGCTTAATTCATTACGCTACCGATAAGCTCATGATCTATTTTATTTAGAACAGGGAGTGATGACAGGATGATTTGTCAGCAATGTGAAACGAGACCTGCAACTCTTCACTTCACAAAAATTATTAATGGTGAAAAGACGGAGATGCACGTATGTGAACAATGCGCTTCAGAAAATGGAGATGCATTTTCTTTTTCAAATCAGCAAGGTTTTTCAATCAATAACTTACTAGCTGGCCTACTTAACCTAGACCCAGCAGTAACTGAAAATTATAAGAAACAAAGTCAGGACGTTCTTTCTTGTCCTACTTGTGGCATGACATATCAAAAATTTGCTAAAATCGGCAGGTTTGGATGTGCAGATTGCTACAAAACATTTGAGCGACCTCTTATTCCTTTCTTGAAGAGGCTGCATGGAGGTAATTATCTACATCATGGAAAAATACCAGCAAGAATTGCAAGTAATCTTCATTTAAAAAAGGAATTACAGGCATTAAGATTGAACTTAAAAGAGTATATCGAAAAAGAGGAGTTTGAGAAAGCAGCCGAACTCCGAGATCACATTCGATTACTAGAAAAGAAGATGAACGAATCGAGAGAGGAGGAAGCGTAATTCATGTCCCAGGATTTGTTCTTTTCCCAGCCTGTTAGCTCTTGGATGCGTCAAGAAGCTTCGAATTCAGATATTGTGCTAAGCAGTCGAATCAGGCTGGCTCGAAATTTAACTCATTATCTTTTTCCAACTCTCTTTTCTAAAGAACAAGCAGTTGAAGTGGTTCGAGTATTTGAGCAAGTTTTTCAAAAAAGCGAGAACACCAATCAGTGGAATTTGCATTTACTAAAGATGAACGAATTACAGCCTCTTCAAAAGCAAGTGTTGGTTGAAAAACATCTTATCAGTCCTAACTTGGCTGAAGGAGACAACAACGGAGCTTGTTTTTTATCAGAAAAAGAAGATTTGAGTATTATGGTTAATGAAGAAGATCATTTACGCATACAATGTTTATTTCCAGGCCTTCAATTATCTGAAGCTTTAAGCACAGCGAATAAAGTAGATAATTGGATTGAGAAATACGTAGATTATGCGTTTGATGAAAATAGAGGGTATTTAACCAGCTGTCCCACAAATGTGGGTACTGGGCTACGTGCATCTGTGATGATGCATCTGCCGGCTTTAGTGATGACCCGTCAAATTCATCGTATTATTCCCGCTATTAACCAGCTTGGCTTAGTGGTGAGAGGAATTTATGGAGAAGGTAGCGAAGCTTTAGGGAATATCTTTCAAATTTCTAATCAGATAACCTTAGGGAAATCTGAAGAAGATATTGTGGCAGATTTAAATAGTGTCGTACAGCAGTTAATTACACAAGAGCACTCTGCAAGAGACGCACTGTTTAAAACATCTCATGTAGAGTTAGAAGATCGAGTGTATCGTTCATATGGAGTATTGGCCAATAGCCGTATTATTGAGTCCAAAGAAGCTTCACAATGTTTATCAGATGTTCGATTAGGAATCGATTTAGGGTATATAAAAGGACTGAGTCAAAATATATTGAATGAACTTATCATTATGACGCAGCCAGGCTTTTTACAAAAGTATTCGGGAGGGCCCCTAAAGCCTCAGGAACGTGACATTAAAAGAGCCACCTTAATTCGAGAACGTCTCACTATAAATAAAAACACAAATTAAACGTGGAGGGTGACGATTATATGATGTTTGGTAGATTTACAGAGCGCGCACAAAAAGTATTAGCTTTAGCACAGGAAGAAGCACTACGCCTAGGTCACAACAACATTGGAACGGAGCACATTTTATTAGGTATCGTTCGTGAAGGTGAAGGAATTGCAGCAAAAGCTCTTTCTGCTCTAGGCCTAAGCACTGAAAAAATTCAAAAAGAAGTGGAAGCATTAATTGGCAGAGGCCAAGAATTAACGCAGACCATTCATTATACACCTCGAGCGAAAAAAGTCATTGAACTTTCAATGGATGAAGCCCGAAAGCTTGGTCATTCTTACGTAGGAACAGAACATATCTTACTAGGCTTAATTCGTGAAGGTGAAGGCGTTGCAGCACGCGTTTTAAATAATCTAGGTGTCAGCCTAAATAAAGCTCGTCAGCAAGTACTTCATTTATTAGGTAGCAATGAAGCTGCTTCAAGCCATCAAGGCGGAGGTTCTTCAAATGCCAATACACCTACGCTAGACAGCTTAGCACGCGATTTAACAGTTGTAGCGCGCGAAGGAAGCTTAGACCCTGTTATCGGACGTGGGAAAGAAATTCAGCGTGTTATTGAAGTGTTAAGCCGACGTACAAAAAACAATCCTGTATTAATTGGGGAGCCAGGTGTCGGTAAAACGGCAATCGCTGAAGGTTTGGCTCAGCAAATCGTCAACAATGAAGTTCCAGAAATTTTACGTGACAAACGCGTTATGACTTTGGATATGGGAACGGTCGTGGCTGGTACAAAATATCGCGGAGAATTTGAAGATCGCCTGAAGAAAGTAATGGATGAAATTCGTCAAGCAGGTAATATCATTCTCTTTATCGATGAGTTACACACATTAATTGGCGCTGGTGGTGCAGAAGGTGCTATCGATGCTTCTAATATTTTAAAACCGTCTCTTGCTCGTGGAGAACTTCAGTGTATCGGTGCTACGACTTTAGATGAATACAGAAAATATATTGAAAAAGATGCAGCGTTAGAGCGTCGCTTCCAGCCAATTCAAGTGGATGAACCAACGTTGGAAGAGTCTATTCAAATCTTAAAAGGGCTTCGTGACCGTTATGAAGCGCATCACCGAGTATCTATTTCTGATGAGGCAATCGAGCAAGCGGTGAAACTATCAGATCGCTATATTTCAGATCGTTTCTTACCGGATAAAGCAATCGATTTAATTGATGAAGCTGGTTCAAAAGTGCGTCTACGTTCATTTACAACGCCACCAAATTTAAAGGAATTAGAGCAAAAATTAGAATCAGTACGCAATGAAAAAGATGCGTCTGTTCAAAGTCAAGAATTTGAAAAAGCAGCATCTTTACGCGATACAGAACAACGCCTACGCGAAGAATTAGAAGACACAAAGAAAATTTGGAAAGAGCAGCAAGGTAAAGAAAACTCAGCTGTAACCGTAGAAGATATTGCGATGGTGGTATCTAGCTGGACGGGTGTACCGGTCTCTAAACTGGCACAGGAAGAGACAGAAAGACTGCTAAACATGGAAGAGATTCTTCACTCTCGTGTAATTGGGCAAGAAGAAGCGGTAAAAGCAGTTGCAAAAGCTGTGCGCCGTGCTAGAGCAGGCTTGAAAGATCCAAAACGCCCAATTGGTTCATTCATTTTCTTAGGACCAACAGGGGTTGGTAAAACAGAGCTTGCACGCGCATTAGCGGAGTCAATCTTTGGCGACGAAGACGCAATGATTCGTATCGATATGTCTGAGTACATGGAGAAACATTCTACTTCACGCTTAGTAGGTTCACCTCCAGGATATGTTGGATACGAAGAAGGCGGCCAGTTAACGGAAAAAGTAAGAAGAAAACCTTACTCAGTTGTTCTTTTAGACGAAATTGAAAAAGCACATCCGGATGTATTTAACATTTTATTACAAGTGTTAGAAGATGGACGCTTAACAGATTCAAAAGGCCGTACAGTCGATTTCCGTAATACGATTTTAATTATGACATCAAACGTAGGTGCGGACACATTAAAACGAAGCAAGCACTTAGGGTTCACAGTAGAAGCAGAAGGCCAAGACTACAAAGATATGAAAGGAAAAGTAATGGCGGAAATGAAGCGCGCATTCCGTCCGGAGTTCCTAAACCGTATCGATGAAATTATCGTCTTCCATTCATTGGAGAAACCTCACTTAGCTGAAATCGTTAAATTAATGGCGGACCAGTTAACAAAACGCTTAAAAGAGCAAGAAATTGATCTTGAATTAACAAAAGAAGCAATTGATAAGATTGCAGAGGAAGGTTTTGACCCAGAATACGGCGCTCGTCCACTTCGTAGAGCAATTCAAAAACATATTGAAGACCGTTTATCTGAAGAGCTGCTAAAAGGGGTTGTTCAAAAAGGTCAGAAAGTGACGCTAGATGTAGACAAAGGAGAATTTGTTGTTAAATCCTCCGCTCCAAGCAGCATCAGCTAAATTTACTCAAACCAAGACGAGGCATACGAAAAAACACGTATGCCTCCCTTTTTATTTTAGCTTAGGAAATAGTGTACAATAGAGATAGAAATCGATTGAATGAACGGAGAGATTGATAACATAATGGCGAAACGAAAAACAAAATTTGCATGTCAGCATTGCGGATATGAATCCGCAAAATGGATGGGGAAATGTCCTGGATGCGGAAGCTGGAATTCGATGGTGGAAGAAATGGAAGAAACGAAATCATCACGCCGAGGAGCTTTTTCCGGAGCTACTGCTTCTAAAGTTCAAAAACCTCAGTCAATTACAGCGATTGAATCTACAACAGAACCACGGATTTTTACACCTTCTGCAGAGTTAAACCGTGTATTAGGAGGCGGTATTGTCAGAGGGTCACTCGTTTTAATAGGGGGAGATCCGGGTATCGGAAAGTCTACTTTACTTTTGCAAACCTCCGCGCAGTTAGCAATGAAACAAAATAAAGTACTATATATTTCGGGAGAGGAATCAACCAAACAAACGAAGTTAAGAGCGGACAGGCTAGGTGTAAAAGCTGAAGAGCTTTATGTTCACGCAGAAACAAACTTAGAATTAATACTAGAGGCCATCTCAAGCATGCAGCCTGATTTTGTGGTGATTGATTCAATTCAAACCATTTACCATGCTGATGTGACATCAGCGCCAGGAAGCGTCTCACAGGTGCGAGAGTGTACGGCTGAACTAATGCGTGTTGCTAAAACGAATGGCATTGCCATCTTTATTGTGGGTCATGTAACGAAAGAAGGGGCCATTGCGGGTCCAAGACTTCTTGAACATATGGTAGATACGGTTCTTTATTTTGAAGGAGAGCGCCATCATACGTATCGTATATTAAGAGCGGTTAAGAACCGATTTGGATCTACAAATGAAATGGGCATTTTTGAAATGAAAGAAAGTGGGCTAGAAGAAGTATTGAATCCATCTGAAATCTTTCTAGAAGAACGGTCTCAGGGAGCAGCAGGTTCGGTTGTTGTCGCTTCAATGGAAGGGACAAGACCCGTATTAGTAGAGCTGCAGGCGCTAATCAGTCCAACGAGCTTTGGAAACCCTAGAAGAATGGCGACAGGAGTAGATCATAATCGCGTTTCGCTTATCATGGCTGTCTTAGAAAAGCGTGTAGGAATGCTGCTGCAGAATCAAGATGCTTATTTAAAAGTAGCAGGTGGAGTGAAATTAGATGAACCAGCAATCGATTTAGCTGTAGCCGTTAGCATTGCTTCAAGCTTCAGAGATGCTGCTTCTAGCGCTACAGATGTTATTGTAGGAGAGGTAGGATTAACAGGCGAAGTACGCCGAGTGTCTAGAATTGAACAGCGCGTTCAAGAAGCGGTAAAATTAGGGTTCCAACGAATTATTATTCCGGAGAAAAATTTAGGAGGATGGAAAGTCCCAGATGGTATTGATGTGATTGGGGTATCAACAGTAGCGGAGGCTCTGCAATATACATTAGGAGGATAAGCAGTGGAAGGAGAAAAAACAACAGTTAGTCAAAAACAAATATCAGAAATTCTGCAGTTTGTAGCACCAGGAACCCCTATTCGTGACGGTATCGATAACGTCTTGCGGGCAAAGACGGGCGGCTTAATTGTTATGGGCTACAATGAACAAGTCAAAAAGATGGTAGATGGAGGATTTTCGATTAATTGTGCATTTACACCTGCGCATTTATACGAGTTAGCCAAAATGGATGGAGCGCTTATTTTAAACGACAGCGGAAGCAAGATATTGTTTGCTAATGCTCAGCTCATGCCAGATCCCTCTACTCCTTCTTCACAGACAGGAATGCGTCACCGTACAGCGGAGCGCGTAGCTAAGCAGTCAGGTGTATTGGTGATAGCCATTTCACAAAGACGGAATGTGATTACGCTTTACAAAGGGTCTCTTCAGTATGTATTGAAAGACATTAGCGTTATTCTAGCAAAAGCGAATCAAGCGCTTGGAACCCTTGAAAAGTACAAGGCGGTATTAGATGAATCGATTACAAGTCTCAGTGCATTAGAGTTTGAAGAGCAAGTAACTCACACAGATGTGCTGCAGTCGCTTCATCGTACAGAAATGGTTTTGCGTATTAAAAATGAAATTTTGAGCTATATTAGCGAGTTAGGAACAGAAGGAAGGCTAATTCGTCTCCAAATGAATGAACTGCTTTCTCACTTAGAGGAAGAAGCAACTTTATTAATCAAAGATTATATGTATGACCTCAGCTTTGACCCTTACCGAGTAATTGAACGCATGCAGCAGCCGTCAAATAATGTTCTTCTCGATGACCAAACGCTCCTTCGCTTAATGGGATATCCTATGTATACAAGCTTTGAAGACAGCGTTATTCCTAGAGGGTATCGAATGCTTCATAAAATTCCAAGACTTCCATCGATTATTATTGAAAATCTCATTGATGAATTAGGGGATTTAAAAACGATAGCAGATGCGTCGGTAGAAGAATTGGATGAGGTAGAAGGCATCGGTGAAATTCGAGCAAGGAAAATCAGAGAAGGCCTAAAAAGACTAAAAGAGCAGCATCTTACAAACCGTCAGCTATAGGATATTAATTGACATTAAATGTTTGATTCATTAAGATATTGTGAAAATACAAAAAAAGTGACAGTTTGTTTACAAATTCTGTTTTTTGGTTAAATAACAGGTTTCAATCATTGTAAACTGTTTATAATGATAAAGGGAGGTGAAGGCGTGTTAAAACGTTTTGTACAGTTATTTTTTATTATTACAGGTGGTACATTGGGCGTCTTTTTTATACCTGAACTTATTCAATTATTAAATCTGCAAGATGTAGCATTTCTAGAAAAACCTTACGTCGATGCAATACTGGGAGCTATATTGTTTTTCCTTGTCACGTTTTGGATTGTTGATTATATAGTTGAATTAATTCGCCGAGTGGAAGAGGCGTTGCTGAAGGCGCCTGTAACGGATGTACTTTTTGGTAGCTTAGGATTGATTTTAGGGCTTATTGTGGCCTACTTGGTCGGAGCTTTTTTAGGCAGAATTCAACTTCAAGTAGTAAGTACCATTTTACCAATCTTTCTAAGTATTCTTTTAGGTTACTTAGGGTTTCAAGTCGGGTTTAAAAAACGTGATGAGCTTGTGAACGTGTTTTCCATGCCATCTCGAATTGGGAAGAAAAAAGGGCAAGAAGAAGAAGCAGATAATGAAGAATCACTAAAGTCTCTTAAAATTTTAGATACAAGCGTTATTATTGACGGTCGTATCGCAGATATTTGTCAAACAGGATTTTTAGACGGAACGATTGTTATTCCGCGCTTTGTGCTTGAGGAACTTCAGCATATTGCTGATTCGTCGGATGTTCTAAAACGAAACAGAGGTAGACGAGGTCTAGATATTCTAAACCGTATTCAAAAGGAACTGGCAATGAAGGTAGAAATTTATGAAGGCGATTTCGAAGACATTCAAGAAGTGGACAGTAAGCTGGTCAAATTGGCAAAGCTGACTTCTGGGTTGGTCGTTACAAACGACTTTAATTTAAATAAAGTATGTGAACTTCAAAATGTCGGCGTCTTAAATATTAATGACTTAGCAAATGCCGTTAAGCCAATTGTGCTTCCGGGAGAAGAAATGAATGTGTTGGTTATAAAAGACGGTAAAGAGCATAATCAAGGTATTGCCTATCTTGATGACGGTACAATGATCGTGGTAGAAGAAGGAAGAAATTACATTGGAAAGCAAATTGATGTACTGGTGACGAGCGTACTCCAAACCTCAGCAGGCCGTATGATTTTTGCGAAACCCAAGTTATTAGAAAAAGCACTGTGACGTAACAGGTAAAGGGAGTATACCTATGAAGTATGAAATTATCGTTTTAGCTGCAGGGCAGGGGAAGCGAATGAAAGCGGGGCGGAACAAACAATTTTTAACTATTCAAAACGTTCCGCTTATCATTCATACGCTGCAAAAATTCGAACAAGATCCTTGGTGCAGTGGAATTGTACTAGTTGTAAACGAAAAAGAAGTGGCGATTTTTGAAGAGTTATTAGCTGAATATCCAATTCAAAAGGTTCAATCATTGACAGTTGGAGGCGATGAACGTCAACATAGCGTTTATAACGGCCTTAAAAGTCTAAAGCAGGCTCAGATGGTATTAATTCATGATGGCGCTCGACCATTTGTTCAACAAAACACAATCCATGAGTTAGTAGAAAAAGCTGCTAGTGATAAGGCTGCTGTACTGGCTGTTCCAGTAAAAGACACAATTAAGCGTGTGGAACAGGGGACTGTCATTGAAACAGTTGAGCGCTCTAGCTTGTGGGCTATTCAAACGCCGCAGGCTTTTCTTTTTGATGTAGTAATGGATGCACACGAAAAAGCAAAAACAAATGAATACTTAGGCACCGATGATGCAAGCTTAGTAGAAAAAGCAGGACAAAAAGTATCGATTGTAGAGGGAAATTACGATAATATAAAACTAACAACACCAGAAGATTTGTTATATGCAGAAGCTATATTAACAAAGCTAAACAGGACTGAAGGAGTGGAAAAATGAACATTCGAGTAGGACAAGGTTTCGACGTACATGAATTTGCAGAAGGAAGACCTTTAATCATCGGCGGTTTAGAAATTCCGTATGAAAAAGGATTATTAGGCCACTCAGATGCAGATGTGCTATTACATACAATCGCAGATGCCTTATTAGGAGCGGCGGCTAAAGGAGATATCGGAAAGCATTTTCCGGATACAGACCCTGAATTTAAAGATGCTGATTCAGCAAAGCTTCTTCAACACGTATGGAAACTACTAAAAGATGAAGGTTATGAATTAAGCAATGTAGATTGCACGATTATCGCGCAAAAACCTAAAATGGCTCCTTACATTGAACCAATGAGAGAGCGTATTGCGCAGCTGTTAGAAGCAAGCATTTCTCAAATTAACGTCAAGGCAACAACAACAGAAAAGTTAGGTTTTACGGGACGTGAAGAAGGAATCGCTGCCCAAGCAGCCGTTTTAGTTTATCAAAAATAAAAACAGTTGACTTTGACAGATACCTATTTGGTGATAAAATTAGAACATGTCTAAAACATATAAATACATACTATAAGTAATATTAAATTGGAGGTCATCTTAGTTATGTCAAGCGAAGTAAGAGTTCGTTATGCCCCGAGTCCAACTGGACATCTTCATATAGGGAATGCAAGAACAGCACTATTTAATTATTTATTTGCACGAAATCAAAACGGTAAATTTATTATCCGTATTGAAGATACAGATCAAAAGCGTAATATCGAAGGCGGCGAAGAAAGTCAGCTGCGCTATTTAAAATGGTTAGGTATTGAATGGGATGAAAGTATCGACGTAGGCGGGGAGTACGGTCCTTACCGCCAGTCTGAACGTACGGAAATCTATCAAAAATATACGGAAGAACTTCTTGAAAAAGGATTAGCTTATCACTGTTACTGTACGTCAGAAGAGCTTGAAAAAGAGCGTGAAGAACAGCAGGCGAACAGTCAAATGCCGCGCTATTCAGGTAAGTGCCGTAACTTAACAGCTGAACAGCGTGCTGAACTAGAAGCAGAAGGCCGTGAGCCGAGCATTCGCTTCCGTGTTCCTAGTAACACAGAAATTAAGTGGAATGATATTGTCAAAGATGAAGTATCGTTTGAGTCTGAAGGCATTGGTGATTTCGTTATTGTGAAAAAAGACGGTACACCAACATATAACTACGCTGTAGCCATTGATGATTATCTAATGAAGATGACACATGTTCTACGCGGAGATGACCATATTTCCAATACACCGAAGCAAATTCTTGTGTATGAAGCTTTAGGTTGGACGCCTCCTGTATTTGGTCATATGACGTTAATCGTAAATGAAAATCGTCGCAAGCTAAGTAAACGTGATGAGTCAATCATTCAGTTTATCGAGCAATATAAAGAATTAGGCTACTTGCCAGAAGCACTATTTAATTTTATTACAATGCTTGGCTGGTCACCTGTGGGAGAAGAAGAAATTTTCTCTAAAGAACAGTTTATTGAAATTTTTGACCCAGCTCGTTTATCAAAATCTCCAGCACTATTTGATACAAGCAAATTACGTTGGATGAACAACCAATACATGAAACAATTGGATTTAGACGAGGTAGTAGCTTTATCAGTTCCTCACTTAGTGAAAGCTGGAAAAGTTGAAGAAACGCGCGATGCAGAAACAGAACAATGGGTACGTGACTTAGTCGCTCTATACCAAGAACAAATGAGCTTTGGCGCTGAGATTGTTGAACTTACTGAAATGTTCTTTAAGAAAGAAATTGATTACAGTGAAGAAGCAAAAGCAGTACTTGCTGAAGAACAAGTACCGGAAGTGTTAAAAGCATTTGCTGAAGAGATTTCTTCCTTAGAAGAATTCAGCGCTGATGAAATTAAGGCAGCAACAAAGGCTGTACAAAAAGCAACAGGTCAAAAAGGTAAAAAACTATTTATGCCAATTCGTGTAGCAACAACAGGCGAAACACACGGTCCCGAGCTTCCAAAAGCTATTTCTCTTTTAGGGAAAGAAACAGTTTTAGCTCGTCTAGAAAGCATTTATAGTTAACAAATTTCTATTTTGCCCATATGATAAAATAATCAAATATGGATATCGTTGAGAAGGAAGAGTAGGCAAGTTCATTGCATATCAGAGAGGGTTATCACCGGCTGAAAGTAACCTATGACAAAACTTGTTGAAGTGCGCCTTTGAGTCTTTTGTTGAATGCTACTAAGTAAGTAGGCAAAAGCGGTTACTTTCACGTTATGAGAGAAGAGTTGGGATTGTTTGTTGATCCAAACAGAGTGGAACCGCGTATATACGTCTCTGTGTCATTTGACATAGGGGCGTTTTTTTATACAATCAATGAGTAGATAGAGGAATAGCGGAATTGGGGTGAGATGATGCTAAAGTTGTTAAAGGAAGACATTGAGGCCATATTTGAACAAGATCCTGCAGCAAGAAGTTATATTGAAGTGATATTAACCTATTCAGGGTTGCATGCTATTTGGGCACATAGATTCGCTCACGGGCTTTTTAAAAGAAAGTGGTTTTTTCTGGCACGTGTAATCTCACAAATTAGCCGATTCTTCACAGGGATTGAAATTCATCCGGGTGCGAAAATTGGCCGCCGCTTTTTTATTGACCACGGAATGGGAATTGTTATTGGGGAAACGTGCGAAATTGGAGATAATGTAACAGTATATCAAGGAGTAACACTCGGAGGAACAGGGAAAGAAAAAGGAAAGCGTCACCCGACGATTGAAGACAATGTCTTAATTGCAACAGGTGCTAAAGTGCTAGGATCGATTACGATTCATGCGCACTCCAAAATTGGAGCAGGCTCAGTTGTGTTAAATGACGTCCCAGAAAACTCAACGGTTGTTGGTATCCCTGGCCGAGTCGTCATTCAAAATGGCGTCCGGATTCCAAAAGATTTGAATCATCAAGATTTGCCAGATCCAGATGCAGAGCGTTTCAAACAGCTAGAGAAAGAAATTTTACACCTGCAAAATCAATTAAAGGAATTAAAAGAAGGGAAGATTCACCATGGCAATTAAGCTATATAACACGTTAACACGTCAAAAAGAGACGTTTGTACCGCTAGAAGAAAACAAAGTCAAAATGTACGTGTGCGGACCGACCGTGTATAACTATATTCATATTGGAAATGCACGTCCTGCGATCGTATTTGATACGGTGCGCCGCTATTTAGAATTTAGAGGCTACGACGTGGAGTATGTCTCAAACTTCACAGATGTGGATGATAAATTAATTAAGGCAGCAAAAGAGTTAGGAGAAGATGTTCCAACGATCGCAAACCGCTTTATCGATGCCTACTTTGAAGATACGTCAGCTCTTGGATGCAAGCATGCCGATGTGCATCCACGCGTAACTGAAAATATGGATATCATTATTGAATTCATTGATGAACTGGTGAAAAAAGGCTATGCGTATGAGTCAGAGGGCGACGTATACTATCGTACGCGTAAATTTGAAGGATACGGAAAATTATCACATCAGTCCATTGATGAATTGCAATCCGGTGCTCGTATCGAAGTTGGAGAAAAGAAAGAAGATCCATTAGACTTTACTCTTTGGAAAGCAACCAAAGATGGAGAGATTGCATGGGATAGCCCTTGGGGTCAAGGAAGACCAGGCTGGCATATTGAATGCTCGGCGATGGCACGCAAGTATTTAGGTGATACAATTGATATCCACGCAGGCGGCCAGGATTTAGCTTTCCCTCATCACGAAAATGAAATTGCTCAATCAGAAGCGCTCACTGGGAAATCGTTTGCGAAATACTGGCTTCATAACGGATATATCAATATTGATAATGAAAAGATGTCTAAATCACTAGGGAATTTCGTGTTAGTTCATGACATTATTAAAAAGCATGATCCTTCTCTACTTCGATTCTTTATTTTATCTGTTCACTATCGTCACCCAATTAACTATAACGAAGAAATTTTAGAGAATACGCGCAAAGGGTTTGAGCGTCTGCAAACAGCTTATGGCAACTTAACTCACCGTCTAGAGGCAGCAACAAATCTTCAAGAAGATGCTTCAGAATGGTTCGAAAAGCTAAAAGAGCTCCGCGAAACCTTTGTTGAAGAGATGGATGATGATTTTAATACGGCAAATGCCATTTCTGTTCTGTTCGAGCTAGCAAAGCAAGCTAACTTGTATTTATTAGAACAAACAACGTCTACAGATGTAATTGAAGCCTTTATTAAAGAGTTTAAAGAACTAGGTGCTGCAATAGGCATTGCATTTGGAGAAGCTGAACTTTTAGACGAAGAAATTGATCAATTGATCCAAGATCGTATTCAAGCTCGTAAAGATCGTAATTTCCAATTAGCAGATCAAATTCGAGATGAATTGAAGGCTAAAAATATTATTTTAGAAGATACGGCGCAAGGAACAAGATGGAAAAGAGGATAATAGTGTTATGAGCAGCAGTAAATTAGATGTAAAACAGCTAAATAGCTTAGCTCTTGCTTATATGGGTGATGCGGTGTTTGATTTACATGTTCGCCGCCACCTGCTGGTGTTAGGGACAGTGCGCCCTAACCAGCTTCATAATAAAGCTAAAAAATACGTATCAGCAAAAGCACAAGCACAAATTGTATATTATTTTAAAAATGAAAACTTTTTTACTGAAGAAGAAGAAGGTGTACTGCGCCGAGGACGCAATGCAAAGTCTGGTACAGTCCCTAAAAACACAGATGTGCAAACGTATCGCTACAGTACAGCATTTGAAGCGGTCGTAGGCTATTTGTATCTTTTAGGTGAAGAAGAAAGAATGATGGAACTTATTACTAAAGCTATCTCTTTCGTCGATGAAGGAGAGGGAGGAATGAATCATGGAACATGAATTTATCATTGGACGTAATCCGGTCCTAGAAGCCCTAAAGTCTGGGCGTGACATTAACAAACTATGGATTGCCGAAGGATCGCAAGGCGGTTCTATGGGGCAAATCACGCAGTTAGCAAAACGTAATGGTGTATTGGTGCAGTTTGTACCGAAAAAGAAAATTGAGCAAATGGTAGACGGTATTCATCAAGGAGTAGCTGCACAAGTTGCTGCTTATCAGTATGCAGAGTTAGATGATTTATTTAACTTAGCGGAAAAACGTAATGAAAGTCCGTTTTTCCTTCTATTAGATGAGCTCGAAGATCCCCATAATTTAGGTTCTATTATGCGAACAGCCGATGCCGTTGGCGCACACGGTATCATTATTCCAAAGCGCCGTTCAGTTGGATTAACGGCCACTGTAGCAAAGGCGTCTACAGGAGCGATTGAACATATTCCTGTAGCAAGGGTAACAAACCTATCAAGGACGATTGATGAATTAAAAGATCGAGGCGTATGGATTGTTGGAACGGATGCGAAAGAAAGTGACGATTACCGCAACTTAGATGGAGGTATGCCGCTTACGTTAGTGATTGGAAGTGAAGGAAAAGGCATGAGTCGTTTGATTCGTGAAAAATGCGACTTTCTTGTACAGCTTCCAATGGTTGGGCATGTTACATCGTTAAATGCATCTGTAGCAGCTAGTCTTCTCATGTATGAGGTTTACCGAAAACGCCATCCTCTAGGTGAATAAAAATGGATATTCTACTGGTGGATGGTTATAACATGATAGGTGCGTGGCCCGACCTAAGAAAGCTTAGAGATAATGATTTAGCGGGTGCTCGAGACCTGTTAATTGAAAAGATGGCAGAGTATCAAGCATATATGGGGTATCGTGTCATTATTGTCTTCGATGCTCATATGGTCGAAGGAATTGAAAAGAAGGCAAAAAATCATAAGGTTGACGTTGTATTTACACGAGAAAATGAAACAGCGGATGAGTACATTGAAAAGCTGGCTCAAGAGCTAAACAATGTAAAGACACAGATTCATGTTGCTACATCTGATTTTACGGAGCAGTGGGCAATCTTTGGACAAGGTGCGCTTAGAATTTCTGCTCGAGAATTGTACAACGAAATTGAGCAAATTGAGAAACATATTAATCTTGATGTGAAGTCTATTCAAAATCAAAAGCCAGCGGCACGCATTCAACTTTCCAATCAAGTAGCCGAAATTTTCGAAAAATGGCGCCGGGGACAGCGGTGAGGTTATTGACGGTACGGAATTAGCTACTGTATAATATTTCTATCTACTGTGCGGTCGGGGGGATCGATATGGGCGATACTTATGGGAGAAAACTGCATGCTCATTTCGAACAACAAGAGGATGAAACAGTTGTCGATCTTGTGCATAAAGGCGATATTGACGCATTAGAGTATTTGATTCATAAATACAAAAACTTTGTGCGAGCAAAGGCGCGGTCGTATTTTTTAATTGGGGCAGACCGTGAAGATATTGTACAAGAAGGTATGATAGGGTTATACAAGGCAATTAGAGATTTTAGAGAAGATAAGCTAACTTCGTTTAAAGCTTTTGCTGAACTTTGCATTACCAGGCAAATTATTACCGCTATTAAAACCGCAACAAGGCAAAAACATATTCCATTAAACTCTTATGTATCATTGGACAAGCCAATATATGATGAAGAGTCCGACCGAACCTTAATGGATGTTATTTCGGGGACAAAAGTAGCAAATCCAGAAGAGTTGCTCATTAATCGAGAGAAGTTTGATGATATTGAATTAAAGATGGCTGAACTGTTAAGTGATCTTGAGCGAAAAGTTCTCGTTCTTTATTTAGATGGTCAATCTTATCAAGAAATTTCAGAAGAGTTAAACCGCCACGTCAAATCCATCGATAATGCACTTCAGCGTGTGAAGAGGAAATTAGAGCGCTACCTCGAGATTCGTGAAATCACAATGTAGCCTTCTATCCTCATATTGACATGCTAAGAAAGTCTGTGATACTTTTTTATAGACATTATCACTCTATAGGTGGTTGACATTATGCGTAAAAAAGTTGTACTTGCGTGTGTGCAATGCGCTAGTCGTAACTATACGACTATGAAAAACACACAGCAAAACGAAGAGCGTTTAGAAATGAAGAAGTTTTGCAAAACGTGTAACGCACATACGATTCATCGTGAAACAAAGTAGATCAATAATCTGCACAGACTAATACCCCTTTTAATTTATTGGAGGTTACAAACATGAACCGTGTAGGAAATTTCTTGCGTGATGTTGGGCGTGAGATGAAGAAGGTAAGTTGGCCTAAAAAAAATGAGCTAACTCGTTATACAATTACTGTTATTTCTACAGTTGTATTTATGACACTCTTTTTTGTAGTAGTTGATTACGGAATTTCGTCACTTATTCGTTTAATCCCTTGAATAAATTGACTTAAATCATGGTATAATAAAGCTAAATTATGTTTTTTTCAGAAAAGCCCGGAGACGGGTTTTTTAATTTGCTTTAAGAATGATTGTGCTAGGAGTCAACTATTTTCCTAGTGCGTTGTCTGTGCAATAGATTAGGACATCTTATTTTATAGTGAGCTGGGAGGGAAGGACGTATAGTCCTCAGAAATGGAGAAAAATTGGTATGTAGTCCATACTTATTCTGGATATGAAAATAAAGTAAAAACAAATTTAGAAAAGCGCGTAGAAACAATGGGTATGCAAGATAAAATTTTCCGCGTTGTTGTTCCTGAAGAAGAAGAAAGAGAAATTAAGAACAACAAAGAAAAGATTACAAAGAAAAAAGTATTCCCAGGGTACGTGTTAGTTGAAATCATCATGACAGATGATTCATGGTATGTAGTTCGTAATACACCTGGCGTTACGGGCTTTGTAGGTTCAGCAGGTTCTGGATCAAAGCCAACTGCTCTTCTACCAGAAGAAGTAGAAATGATCTTAAAACAAATGGGCATGGACGAGCAGCATGCTGACTTTGACTTTGAACTAAAAGAAACAGTATTGGTTCAAGAAGGTCCGTTTGCAAACTTCGAAGGTACCATTGAAGAAATCGATACAGATAAACGTAAAGTTAAGGTTCATGTCGATATGTTCGGAAGACAAACGCCAGTAGAGCTAGACTTTACACAAATTGAAAAAATATAATCTGTAAGACCTTGCAATTCATGAAGTTTAATGTTAATATTTCATAAGTCAGTATGTCTCAAAACTAGAGACTAAAACAACTATTTCTTTATTTTATATATAAAGAACATTGAGTGGGAGGGCATCGCCCTATTACCACATCACGGACTTAAGGAGGTGTGTCTCGTGGCTAAAAAAGTAATTAAACTTGTTAAGTTACAAATTCCTGCAGGTAAAGCAAATCCAGCGCCACCAGTTGGTCCTGCATTAGGTCAAGCCGGTGTTAACATCATGGGTTTCTGTAAGGAGTTTAACGCTCGCACAGCTGATCAAGCTGGTCTTATCATTCCTGTTGAAATCACGGTATTTGAAGACCGTTCATTTACATTTATTACGAAAACTCCACCTGCTGCTGTACTACTTAAGAAAGCGGCTGGTATTGAGTCTGGTTCTGGTGAACCAAACCGTAATAAAGTTGCAACAGTCAAGCGTGACAAAGTGCGTGAGATTGCTGAAACTAAAATGCCTGACTTAAACGCTGCTAGCGTTGAATCTGCAATGCGCATGGTAGAAGGTACAGCGCGCAGTATGGGAATCGTAGTTGAAGACTAATTCCATTTGATTGGGTGTTAGAAGGTTGCGAGAAATGGAAGTTTTCCTATGCTCGCAACCTTTATTAGTGGGAGGTTATTCCGTTAAAACCACATAAGGAGGAAACAAAAATGGCTAAAAAAGGTAAAAAGTACGTTGAAGCTGCTAAGCTTGTAGATCGTACACAAACTTATTCAGTACAAGAAGCGATTGAATTAGTAAAGAAAACAAACACAACTAAATTTGATGCAACTGTAGAAGTAGCATTCCGTTTAGGAGTTGACCCTAAGAAAGCTGACCAACAAATTCGTGGTGCAGTAGTACTACCAAACGGTACAGGTAAAACTCAACGTGTATTAGTATTCGCTAAAGGCGAAAAAGCTAAAGAAGCTGAAGCTGCAGGCGCTGACTACGTTGGCGATGCTGACTACATCAACAAAATCCAACAAGGTTGGTTCGAGTTCGATGTAATCGTAGCTACTCCAGACATGATGGGTGAAGTTGGTAAACTTGGTCGTGTATTAGGACCTAAAGGTTTAATGCCAAACCCTAAAACTGGTACAGTAACATTTGATGTTCAAAAAGCAGTTAACGAAATCAAAGCTGGTAAAGTAGAATACCGTGTTGATAAAGCTGGTAACATCCACGTACCAATCGGTAAAGTATCTTTCGAAGAGAGCAAGTTAGTTGAAAACTTCACTACAATCTTCGAAACTATGGTAAAAGCTAAGCCGGCAGCAGCAAAAGGCACATACATGAAGAACGTAGCTGTTACTTCAACAATGGGCCCTGGTATCAAAGTTGATACTGCTTCATTCTCTGCTTAATAAATTTGGAAATAAATCGGTGTTGACTTTTTGAAAGTCCCTGATTATAATAGATAATGTTGTTAAAAAGAATAACATTTGTACCGTAGACAGTAGGTGCTGCAAAGCTTAATTTCCTACCGAGGTGTGTGAGATAAATTAGTGAAACGTTATGGTTCGCTTACTACACCTCCATGTCTTTATTGTCATGGAGGTTTTTTATTGCACCTTGTCTGAGTGTACGGAAGGAAATCTACAGGAGGTGTAAAGATGAGCAACGTAATTGAACAAAAGAAACAAGTCGTAGACGAAATTGCTGAAAAACTTCAAGCGAGTAACTCAATAGTTGTCGTTGACTACCGTGGTTTGAATGTTGCTGAAGTTACTGAACTTCGTAAGCAATTACGTGAAGCAGGCATTGAGTTCAAAGTTTACAAAAACACTTTAACTCGCCGTGCTGTAGAAAAACTTGAACTAACAGATCTTAATGATGCGTTAGTAGGTCCAAATGCAATCGCATTTGGTGGAGAAGATGTTGTTGCTCCAGCTAAAATTTTAAACAACTTCGCTAAAGAACACGAAGCGTTAGAAATCAAAGCTGGTGTAATTGAAGGTAATGTTGCATCTGTTGAAGAAATTAAAGCACTTGCAGAACTACCATCTCGCGAAGGCTTACTTTCTATGTTGCTTAGCGTGCTTCAAGCTCCAATTCGCAACCTTGCTCTTGCTACAAAAGCTGTGGCAGATCAAAAAGAAGAACAAGGTGCATAATCTAGTCTGTTATATATAACACAATCACAAGGAGGAAATTAACAATGACTCAAGAACAAATCATTGAAGCAGTTAAAAATATGACTGTTTTAGAACTTAACGATTTAGTAAAAGCAATCGAAGAAGAATTTGGCGTAACTGCTGCTGCTCCTGTAGCTGTAGCTGGCGGTGCTGCTGGTGAAGCTGCTGCTGAGAAAACTGAATTTGACCTAGTACTTGAAAGTGCTGGCGGACAAAAAATCAAAGTTATCAAAGTAGTACGTGAAATCACTGGTCTTGGCTTAAAAGAAGCTAAAGAAATCGTTGATAACGCTCCAAAAGCTCTTAAAGAAGGTATTTCTAAAGAAGAAGCTGAAGAAGCAAAAGCTAAACTTGAAGAAGTTGGCGCTTCTGTAGAAGTTAAGTAATTATTGCTTAACAACTGATATAAAAAAGCTCGCTTGTACAAGCGAGCTTTTTTGCTTCTGTCATCCTTTTCATTTATAGTAAAGAAGAACATATTGATTAGGAGGTTCTATTTTGACAGAACATTATTTTTCTAATACACCATCGTCTGCAAGTAATGAAGAGCGCTTTTCATTTGAATTGAGAGGAACCTCTTTTTCATTTACGAGTGACAGCGGTGTTTTTTCAAAAAAAGAGATCGATTTTGGATCGCGCCTGTTAATTGAAACGTTTCAAATGCCTGAGAGTCCCGGCCCGCTTCTGGATGTTGGGTGCGGATATGGCCCGATTGGGTTGGCTCTTGCAAAAGAGGATAGCCAAAGAAACGTTCATATGGTCGATGTTAATGAACGTGCATTAGCACTAGCTCAAAAAAATGCTGAAGTTAATTCAGTATCAAATGTTTCAATCTATCAAAGCTCTTGCTATGAAAATGTGAAGGAAACGAATTTTGCAGCTATTCTTAGTAATCCGCCGATCCGTGCGGGTAAAAAAGTTGTTCATGAAATTCTAGAAAAGTCATTAGATCACCTTGCTGACCAAGGAGAACTTTGGATTGTGATTCAGAAAAAGCAAGGAGCGCCATCTGCTCTTGCGAAATTAGAATCTCTATTTAATGAAGTAGAAGTAGTAGAAAAGAAAAAAGGGTATTATATCATATGTGCTAAAAAATGTTGACTAATATTTTTTAGTATGTTAGCATTATAAAATGCCAATATATAAATATTCCATATAAGCTCGGGTTATACATAAAATAAAAGGTATAATTTTGAATTATATGGGAAAAACTAATAAAATCAATAGTACGTTTTTATGAAATTGTGGTTTTCTATTTAAAGAGACCATTTTTCTTTTGTTCAATAATAAACATATGGTTTATTATATATTTTGAATAATAACGCTTGATTTGAGGGGTGAATCAGTTGACAGGTCAACTAGTTCAGTATGGACGCCACCGCCAACGCAGAAGTTATGCTCGTATTAGTGAAGTTTTAGAGTTACCGAACTTAATCGAGATTCAAACGGCTTCATACCAATGGTTTTTAGATGAAGGTTTACGAGAAATGTTCCAAGATATTTCTCCAATTGATGATTTTACAGGTAACTTATCACTAGAATTTATTGATTACAGCTTAGGTGAGCCAAAGTATTCAGTAGGAGAGTCTAAAGAACGTGATGTAACTTATGCAGCACCTCTTCGTGTTAAGGTGCGGTTAATTAATAAAGAAACAGGTGAAGTAAAAGACCAAGATGTGTTCATGGGAGATTTCCCATTGATGACCGAAACAGGTACCTTTGTAATTAATGGTGCTGAGCGTGTTATCGTATCACAGTTGGTTCGTTCACCAAGTGTTTACTATAGTGGAAAGCTTGATAAAAACGGTAAAAAAGGATATACAGCAACTGTTATCCCTAACCGTGGTGCATGGCTAGAATATGAAACTGATGCAAAAGATGTAGTATACGTGCGTATTGATCGTACTCGTAAACTGCCAGTAACAGTGCTGTTACGCGCGCTAGGTTTCGGTTCTGACCAAGAGATTATCGATTTAATCGGTGATAATGAATACATCCGTAATACGCTTGAAAAAGATAATACGGAAACAACGGAAAAAGCGCTATTAGAAATCTATGAGCGTTTACGTCCGGGTGAACCACCGACAGTTGAGAATGCGAAGTCTCTATTAGTATCTCGCTTCTTTGATCCAAAACGATATGACTTAGCGAACGTAGGTCGCTATAAAATTAATAAAAAGCTTCATATCAAACATCGCTTATTTAATCAAAAGCTAGCTGAAACATTAGTTGATCCTGAAACAGGTGAAATTATTGCAGAAAAAGGCGCAATGATTGATCGCCGTCTGCTAGATCGCTTGATTCCGATGCTTGAAGGTGGAGTAAACTTCAAAACTTATAGTCCGGTTGGTGGAGTAGTAGAAGACGATGTTACATTACAATCTATTAAGATTTATGCGCCAAATGATCCAGAAGGTGAAAAAGTCATCACTGTATCAGGCAACGCTTATGTAACAGAAGAAGTTAAAAATATCACACCTGCTGATATTTTAGCATCAATCAGTTACTTCTTTAACTTGCTTCATCAAGTAGGAGACACAGATGATATCGACCACTTAGGTAACCGTCGTCTGCGTTCTGTAGGTGAATTGTTACAAAACCAATTCCGTATCGGTTTATCTCGTATGGAACGTGTTGTTCGTGAAAGAATGTCAATTCAAGACACGAATACAATCACACCTCAACAATTAATTAATATTCGTCCAGTTATTGCGGCGATTAAAGAGTTCTTTGGAAGTTCTCAATTATCACAGTTCATGGATCAAACGAATCCATTAGGCGAATTGACGCACAAACGTCGTCTTTCAGCTCTAGGACCTGGTGGTTTAACGCGTGAACGCGCTGGTTTCGAAGTGCGTGACGTTCACTACTCCCACTATGGCCGTATGTGTCCGATTGAAACGCCAGAGGGTCCGAATATCGGGTTAATCAACTCACTTTCTTCTTATGCAAAAGTAAACAAATTCGGTTTCATCGAAACACCTTACCGTCGTATCGATCCTGAAACAGGTAAAGTGACAGAGCGAATTGACTACTTAACAGCTGATGAAGAAGATAACTATGTTGTAGCCCAAGCGAACGCTCGTCTAGGTGATGATGGTTCATTCTTAGATGAAAATGTCGTTGCACGTTTCCGTGGAGAAAACACGGTTATCCGTCGCGATCGTTTAGACTATATGGATGTATCACCAAAACAAGTTGTATCTGCCGCTACAGCATGTATCCCATTCTTAGAGAACGATGACTCTAACCGTGCATTAATGGGTGCGAACATGCAACGTCAAGCAGTACCTTTATTAAATCCTGAAGCACCAATCGTAGGTACAGGTATGGAATATGTATCTGGTAAAGACTCTGGTGCAGCCGTGATTTGTAAATACCCTGGCGTTGTAGAGCGCGTAGAAGCAAAACAAATTTTTGTTCGCCGCTATGAAGAAGTAGACGGACAAAAAGTTAAAGGTAACTTAGATCAATACAAATTATTAAAATTCGTTCGTTCTAACCAGGGTACTTGTTACAACCAGCGTCCAATTGTTTCAGTTGGCGACGAAGTAGTAAAAGGTGAGATCTTAGCCGACGGTCCTTCAATGGAAAAAGGTGAGCTTGCTTTAGGACGAAACGTAATGGTTGGTTTCATGACATGGGATGGTTACAACTATGAGGATGCCATCATCATGAGTGAACGCCTTGTGAAAGACGATGTATATACGTCTGTTCATATTGAAGAATATGAATCTGAGTCTCGTGATACGAAACTTGGACCTGAAGAAATTACGCGTGACATTCCAAACGTAGGTGAAGATGCGCTTCGCAACTTAGATGAGCGTGGAATCATCCGCATTGGTGCAGAAGTAAAAGATGGAGATCTTTTAGTTGGTAAAGTAACGCCAAAAGGTGTAACAGAACTAACAGCTGAAGAACGTCTTCTACACGCTATTTTCGGTGAAAAAGCGCGTGAAGTTCGTGATACTTCTCTTCGTGTACCGCACGGCGGCGGTGGAATTATCCTTGATGTTAAAGTCTTCAACCGTGAAGATGGCGACGAATTACCACCAGGTGTAAACCAATTAGTCCGTGTATACATTGTTCAGAAGCGTAAAATCTCTGAAGGTGACAAAATGGCCGGTCGTCACGGTAACAAAGGTGTAATTTCACGTATTTTACCGGAAGAAGATATGCCTTACCTACCAGACGGTACGCCAATTGACATCATGTTAAACCCATTAGGGGTACCATCTCGTATGAACATCGGTCAGGTGCTAGAGCTTCATTTAGGTATGGCTGCTCGTAAGCTTGGCATTCACGTTGCGTCTCCAGTATTTGATGGTGCGCGTGAGGAAGATGTTTGGGCAACAATCGAAGAAGCTGGCATGTCTCGTGATGCTAAAACAGTTCTATATGATGGTCGAACAGGTGAACCATTCGATAACCGTGTATCAGTAGGAATCATGTACATGATCAAACTTGCTCACATGGTAGACGATAAACTTCACGCTCGTTCTACTGGACCATACTCACTTGTTACACAACAACCACTTGGTGGTAAAGCGCAGTTCGGTGGACAGCGTTTTGGTGAGATGGAAGTATGGGCACTTGAAGCATACGGTGCTGCTTATACATTACAAGAGATCTTAACAGTGAAATCAGACGACGTAGTAGGTCGTGTGAAAACATACGAAGCAATTGTTAAAGGTGAAAACATTCCAGAACCTGGCATACCTGAATCGTTCAAAGTATTAATCAAAGAACTACAAAGTTTAGGTATGGATGTGAAGATGCTTTCTGCTGACGAGCAAGAAATTGATATCATGGACTCAGAAGAGGACCATGAGCAACCAACAGAATCAATTATTGCAGATAACGAAGAAAGCCTTTCTGAAGGACAAAAAGATCCTGTCACAAAAGAGTAAGGAATTACTTTCATATAAACGTTAAGGGAAAAAACCTGTAGATTAAAAGGGAGGTAGGCTCCTTGCTAGATGTAAATAACTTTGAGTATATGAAAATCGGTCTAGCTTCGCCAGATAAAATTCGTTCTTGGTCGTACGGTGAGGTAAAAAAACCTGAAACGATCAACTATCGTACGTTAAAACCTGAAAAAGACGGCTTATTCTGTGAGCGTATTTTTGGTCCACAAAAGGACTGGGAATGTCACTGCGGAAAATATAAGCGCGTTCGTTATAAAGGTGTTGTATGTGATCGTTGTGGCGTAGAAGTTACGCGCGCAAAAGTTCGTCGTGAACGCATGGGTCACATCGAACTAGCTGCACCTGTTTCACATATTTGGTACTTCAAAGGTATTCCTAGCCGCATGGGACTTGTCTTAGACATGTCCCCTCGTGCGCTAGAGGAAATCATTTATTTTGCTTCTTATGTAGTAACAGATGCTGGTGATACACCACTTGAAAAGAAACAGCTTTTATCAGAGAAAGAATACCGTGCGTATCGTGAGAAGTACGGACAAACTTTCCATGCAGCAATGGGTGCTGAAGCTGTTAAAAAATTATTGCATGACATCGATCTTGATAAAGAAGTAGATGCTTTGAAAGAAGAATTGAAAACTGCTCAAGGTCAACGTCGTACACGTGCTATTAAACGTTTAGAGGTACTAGAGGCTTTCCGTCATTCTGGTAACGAACCTTCTTGGATGATTTTAGACGTTCTACCGGTTATTCCGCCAGAACTTCGTCCAATGGTTCAATTAGATGGTGGACGCTTTGCTACGTCTGATCTAAATGATTTATATCGCCGTGTAATTAACCGTAACAACCGCTTAAAGCGTTTATTAGACCTTGGAGCTCCTAGCATTATCGTTCAAAACGAAAAGCGTATGCTTCAAGAAGCTGTAGATGCATTAATCGATAATGGTCGTCGTGGCCGTCCGGTAACAGGACCAGGTAACCGTCCATTAAAATCTCTTTCTCACATGTTAAAAGGTAAGCAAGGTCGCTTCCGTCAAAACTTATTAGGTAAACGTGTTGACTACTCTGGCCGTTCGGTAATCGTTGTAGGTCCGAACTTAAAGATGTATCAATGTGGTCTTCCAAAAGAAATGGCGTTAGAGCTTTTCAAACCTTTCGTAATGAAAGAGCTTGTTGAACGCGGTTTAGCTCATAACATCAAGAGTGCAAAACGTAAAATTGAACGTGTGCAACCTGAAGTATGGGACGTATTAGAATCGGTTATTAAAGAGCATCCAGTTCTTTTAAACCGTGCACCAACGCTACACAGACTAGGTATTCAAGCATTTGAACCTACGCTTGTAGAAGGTCGCGCTATTCGTCTTCATCCGCTTGTATGTACAGCATATAACGCTGACTTTGACGGTGACCAAATGGCGGTTCACGTTCCATTATCTGCGGAAGCACAAGCAGAAGCACGTATCTTAATGCTTGCTGCTCAAAATATCTTGAACCCTAAAGATGGTAAACCAGTTGTTACACCTTCACAGGATATGGTATTAGGTAACTACTACTTAACGCTTGAGCGTGAAGAGGCAGTTGGAGAAGGCATGGTGTTCAAGGATACAAATGAAGCACTATTAGCGTACCAAAACGGTTATGTGCATCTTCATACACGTGTAGGTGTGTATGCAGGTTCTTTAAACAACGAAACGTTTACAGAAGCACAAAATCAACAGTTGCTTGTTACAACGGTTGGTAAATTAGTTTTCAACGAAATTTTACCAAAATCGTTCCCATACATTAACGAACCAACAAGAGAAAACTTAGAAGTGAAAACTCCTGAGAAGTACTTTGTTGAAAAAGGTGCAGATGTGAAGGAATTCATCAAGAATCAACCGGCTATCGCACCGTTTAAGAAAAAAATCTTAGGTAATATTATCGCTGAAGTATTTAAACGTTTCAAAATTACTGAGACTTCTAAAATGCTTGACCGTATGAAAGACCTAGGTTTCAAATATTCTACTAAAGCTGGTATTACAGTTGGTGTAGCTGATATCGTGGTTTTAGGAGAAAAAGAAGTTATCTTAACAGAAGCGCAAGCTAAAGTAGATAACGTACTAAAACAATTCCGTCGCGGTTTAATTACTGAAGATGAGCGTTATGAGCGTGTTATCTCTGTATGGAGTAGCGCGAAAGACGTTATCCAAGGTAAATTAATGGCGTCATTAGACAAACGCAACCCAATCTTCATGATGAGTGACTCTGGTGCCCGTGGTAACGCATCTAACTTCACTCAGCTTGCAGGTATGCGTGGACTAATGGCCAACCCGTCTGGTCGTATCATTGAGTTACCAATCAAATCTAGTTTCCGTGAAGGTTTAACAGTATTAGAGTACTTTATCTCTACCCATGGTGCACGTAAAGGTCTTGCCGATACGGCTCTTAAAACAGCTGACTCAGGTTACCTTACTCGTCGTCTGGTTGACGTGGCACAAGACGTTATCGTACGTGATGACGACTGTGGTACAGACCGCGGTATTCTGGCTGTTGCAATCAAAGAAGGAACAGAAGAAATTGAGAAACTTGATGAGCGTCTAATTGGACGTTATGCAAGAAAAACACTACTTCACCCAGGAACAAACGAAGTGTTAGTGAAAGAAAACGAACTAATTACAGAAGACCTAGCTGAAACAATTGTGGATGCTGGTGTTGAAGAAGTATGGATTCGTTCTGCATTCACATGTAACACTCGCCACGGTGTATGTAAAAAATGTTACGGTCGTAACCTTGCAACTGGTTCAGAAGTTGAAGTGGGTGAGGCAGTTGGTATCATCGCTGCTCAATCTATCGGTGAGCCAGGTACACAGTTAACGATGCGTACATTCCATACAGGTGGGGTTGCTGGAGACGATATCACTCAAGGTTTACCGCGTATCCAAGAGATCTTCGAAGCGCGTAACCCTAAAGGTCAAGCCGTTATTTCTGAAATTGAAGGTACAATTGCCGGCATTTCTGAAGGACGCGATCGTCAGCACGAAATTACTGTTCAAGGAGAGATTGAAACTCGTTCTTACACAGCTCCGTACAGTGCACGCCTGAAAGTTATTGAAGGACAGCGCATTGCACGTGGTCAAGAATTAACGGAAGGTTCAATTGATCCTAAAGAATTACTAAAAGTAAAAGACATCACGGCTGTACAAGAGTACTTGCTTCGTGAGGTGCAAAAAGTATACCGTATGCAAGGGGTAGAAATTGGAGATAAACACGTAGAGGTAATGGTTCGCCAAATGCTTCGTAAAGTGCGCGTAATGGATTCAGGAGATACAGATGTATTACCAGGTTCATTACTTGATATTCACCAATTCACTGATGCTAATGAAAAAGTATTACTTGAAGGCAATCGTCCAGCGACAGGCCGTCCTGTATTACTTGGTATTACAAAAGCATCTCTTGAAACTGATTCCTTCTTATCTGCTGCGTCATTCCAAGAAACAACTCGTGTTCTTACAGATGCTGCAATCAAAGGAAAACGTGATGAGTTGCTTGGACTTAAAGAGAATGTTATCATTGGTAAGCTAGTTCCGGCTGGTACAGGTATGACGAGATATCGTAATGCTGAACCAATCAAAAACCAAGCTGAAGAAACGGTAACAATCGACTAATTATAAAATCATTACTCTAGAATGGATGTTTTTTAAAAAAACTACGAAACGTTAGTTGACATCCATTCTAGGGAATGATACTATATCAAAGGTGCTCCTATAAACTACCTGTTACTTTGGAGGATATGATAATGTCTTATGAAAAAGTATTACAGGCTGATCATATTATTGTAGGAACAAAGCAGACGGTGAAAGCATTAAAAAAAGGTACAGTAAAGGAAGTCATCATTGCTGAAGACGCTGATTTTTATGTCACATCCATTGTGGCAAAAACGGCACAGCAAGAAAACGTTCCGTATACGTATGTCCCTTCTATGCGAAAGCTTGGTCAAGCTTGTAGGATAGAAGTTAACGCTGCAACTGTTGCAATTATTAGTTAACACGTTTTTGAACTTTTAGTTTCAAAGACTTTGTTTTTTGCTAAAAAATGAACCACCTGGATGTGTGGTCTTACAAAAGGCGAAAGGAGGAAAAATTAAATGCCTACTATTAACCAATTAATCCGTAATGGTCGTGTGAGTAAAGGTAAAAAATCTGACTCACCTGCTTTAAACAGAGGTTACAACAGCTTCAAGAAAGCTCAAACTAACCAATCTTCTCCACAAAAACGTGGTGTATGTACACGTGTGGGTACTATGACACCGAAGAAACCGAACTCGGCTCTTCGTAAATATGCTCGTGTACGTTTAACAAACGGTATCGAGGTAACAGCTTATATCCCAGGTATTGGTCACAACTTACAAGAACACAGCGTGGTACTTATCCGCGGTGGACGTGTAAAAGATTTACCAGGGGTACGTTACCATATCGTACGTGGTGCACTTGATACTGCTGGTGTGGATGGCCGTATGCAAGGTCGTTCTAAATATGGTACTAAGCGACCAAAAGCAGCTAAAAAATAATAGCTTAACAATTAATAGATAAACTTTTAAAAGTGAAAGGAGGAAGTAGAATGCCACGTAAGGGACCTGTTGCAAAAAGAGACGTATTACCAGATCCGATTTACAATTCTAAGCTTGTATCTCGCTTAATCAACAAAATGATGCTTGATGGAAAGCGCGGTAAGTCACAAGCTATTCTTTATAGAGCATTCGATTTAGTACAAGAGCGCAGTGGTAAAGAAGCTATGGAAGTATTCGACCAAGCTCTTAAAAACATCATGCCTGTACTAGAAGTTAGAGCACGCCGTGTAGGGGGTTCTAACTACCAAGTTCCTGTAGAAGTACGCCCAGAGCGTCGTACTACTTTAGGTCTTCGTTGGTTAGTAAACTATGCTCGTCTTCGTGGAGAAAAAACGATGGAAGAGCGTTTAGCTAACGAAATCCTTGACGCAGCTAACAACACTGGTGCTGCAGTTAAGAAACGTGAAGATACTCACAAAATGGCAGAAGCTAATAAAGCATTTGCTCATTACCGTTGGTAATCTTTTAACGAAACTTTTAAAAAAACAAATTATAATATGGAAGGAGAAATACCTAAGATGGCAAGAGAGTTCTCCTTAGAAAACACTCGTAATATTGGGATCATGGCTCACATTGATGCTGGTAAAACAACAACAACTGAGCGTGTTCTTTATTATACTGGCCGTATCCATAAAATTGGTGAAACTCATGAAGGAGCTTCACAAATGGACTGGATGGAGCAAGAGCAAGAACGTGGTATCACTATCACGTCTGCTGCGACAACTGCTTCTTGGAAAGGTCACCGCGTTAACATCATCGATACTCCTGGACACGTAGACTTCACTGTTGAAGTTGAGCGTTCATTACGTGTACTTGATGGCGCTGTGGCAGTTCTTGATGCTCAATCTGGTGTTGAGCCTCAAACAGAAACAGTATGGCGTCAAGCGACTACGTACGGTGTTCCCCGTGTCGTATTCGTTAACAAAATGGACAAAATTGGTGCTGACTTCTTGTACTCTGTAAAAACGATCCACGATCGTTTAGGTGCAAATGCTCACCCAATTCAGTTGCCAATCGGTGCTGAAGATGACTTCGAAGCAATCATTGACCTTGTGGAAATGAAAGCATACTTCTACGAAGATGACTTAGGTACTCGTTCAGAATCTCGTGAAATTCCTGAGGAATACAAAGAGCAAGCTGAAGAATACCGTGCAAGCCTAGTAGAAGCTGTTGCAGAACTTGACGAAGAATTAATGATGAAGTACTTAGACGAAGGCGAGCTTACAGTTGAAGAACTAAAAGCTGGTATCCGTAAAGGTACTTGTGACGTTGAATTCTACCCAGTTATCTGTGGTTCAGCATTCAAAAACAAAGGTGTACAATTAATGCTAGATGCGGTAATTGATTACCTACCATCTCCAGTTGATGTACCAGCAATCCAAGGTATCGTACCTGACACAGAAGAAGAAGTTACGCGTGAGTCTAGCGACAACGCTCCTTTCTCAGCATTAGCGTTCAAAGTTATGACGGACCCTTATGTTGGTAAATTAACGTTCTTCCGTGTGTACTCTGGTGTACTAAGCTCTGGTTCATACATCAAAAACTCTACAAAAGGTAAGCGTGAGCGTGTAGGTCGTATCCTACAAATGCATGCTAACTCTCGTGAAGAGATTTCTGAAGTATACGCTGGAGATATCGCGGCAGCTGTAGGATTAAAAGATACTTCTACTGGTGATACTCTATGTGACGAAAAGAGTCTTGTAATTCTTGAGTCTATGGAATTCCCAGAGCCAGTTATCTCTTTATCTGTTGAGCCAAAATCAAAAGCTGACCAAGATAAAATGACGACAGCTCTTCAAAAGTTACAAGAAGAAGATCCAACTTTCCGTGCGGAAACTAATACAGAGACTGGTCAAATCATCATCTCTGGTATGGGTGAGCTTCACCTTGATATCATCGTTGACCGTATGCGTCGCGAATTCAAAGTAGAAGCAAACGTTGGTGCTCCTCAAGTAGCTTACCGTGAAACTTTCCGCGCTGGTGCGAAAGTTGAAGGTAAATTCGCTCGTCAATCTGGTGGTCGTGGACAATTCGGTCACGTTTGGATTGAGTTCGAACCTAACGAAGAAGGAAAAGGCTTTGAATTTGAGAACAAAATCGTTGGTGGTGTAGTTCCACGTGAATACATCCCTGCAGTTCAAGCTGGTCTTGAAGATGCATTACAAAACGGTGTTCTTGCTGGTTATCCATTAATCGATATCAAAGCTGCTTTAGTTGATGGATCTTACCATGACGTTGACTCAAGTGAGATGGCGTTTAAAATTGCCGCTTCTATGGCTCTTAAAAACGCAGTATCAAAATGTAACCCAGCTATCCTTGAACCAATGATGAAGGTTGAAGTTGTTATCCCTGACGAATACTTAGGAGATATCATGGGTGACGTTACGTCTCGTCGTGGACGTGTAGAAGGTATGGAAGCACGCGGTAACGCTCAAGTTGTACGTGCATTCGTTCCACTTTCTGAAATGTTTGGTTATGCAACTGCATTACGTTCAAACACTCAAGGTCGCGGAACATATTCTATGCACTTCGATCACTACGAAGAAGTTCCTAAATCAATTTCAGAAGAAATTATTAAAAAAAATAAAGGTGAATAATTGATTTTCACTCTTTATTGAAGTATAACTACTTATGTACGCTGTGAAAGTGGAGCTCATTCCCTTTCACGGCCTCATAAACCATAAACTACATGAATTTTAAGGAGGATTTTCGAATGGCTAAGGAAAAATTCGACCGTTCAAAAACACATGCCAATATCGGTACAATTGGTCACGTTGACCATGGTAAAACAACTTTAACAGCTGCTATCACTACTGTTCTTGCTAAGAAAAGTGGTAAAGGTGCAGCAATGGCTTACGACATGATCGACGCTGCTCCAGAAGAGCGCGAGCGTGGAATCACAATCTCAACTGCACACGTTGAGTATGAAACTGACACTCGTCACTATGCACACGTTGACTGCCCAGGACATGCTGACTATGTTAAAAACATGATCACTGGTGCTGCTCAAATGGATGGTGGTATCTTAGTAGTATCTGCTGCTGATGGTCCAATGCCACAAACTCGTGAGCACATCCTTCTTTCTCGTCAAGTAGGTGTACCTTACCTAGTTGTATTCTTAAACAAATGTGACATGGTAGACGACGAAGAGCTACTTGAATTAGTAGAAATGGAAGTACGTGACCTTCTTTCTGAATACGACTTCCCTGGTGACGATGTACCAGTAATCAAAGGTTCTGCTCTTAAAGCTCTTGAAGGCGAAGCTGATTGGGAAGCTAAAATCATCGAGCTTATGGACGCTGTTGATGAGTACATCCCAACTCCAGAACGTGACACTGAAAAACCATTCATGATGCCAGTTGAGGACGTATTCTCAATCACTGGTCGTGGTACAGTTGCTACAGGTCGTGTAGAGCGTGGACAAGTTAAAGTTGGTGACGTTATCGACATCATCGGTTTAACTGAAGAGCCAAAATCTACTACTGTAACAGGTGTAGAAATGTTCCGTAAGCTTCTTGACTATGCTGAAGCTGGCGACAACATCGGTGCTTTACTTCGTGGTGTAGCACGTGAAGAAATCCAACGTGGACAAGTATTAGCTAAACCAGGCTCAATCACTCCACACACTAAATTTACTGCTGAAGTATACGTTCTTTCTAAAGACGAAGGTGGACGTCACACTCCATTCTTCACAAACTACCGTCCACAGTTCTACTTCCGTACAACTGATGTAACTGGTATTTGTAACTTACCTGAAGGCGTAGAAATGGTAATGCCTGGCGACAACATCGAAATGACTGTTGAACTTATCGCTCCAATCGCGATTGAAGAAGGTACTAAATTCTCAATCCGTGAAGGTGGACGTACAGTAGGCGCTGGCGTTGTAGCTAAAATCAGCGAGTAATTTCTCGTTTCAGTAAAGGGAGTAGGGTAACCTACTCCTTTTTTATTTGGTGATAAAAGGTAAAGATAGTTTTTACTATTACACTTGCAAAATGATCTCCTTTTATATATAATGAAAAAAGTGTGCGACACATAAAAAAGTTTTTTAACTTTATTGTTGCAATATGAACCCATTTTTAGTATAATAAAAATGTTGGTCTTTGACTGCGATGATGCGGAAGGTTGCCGACACACCCGGCCGCTTTGCCATGGCGAGTGTGGGGAAATTTCCGCGGAGAATGTCTATTGTAAAATAGGCGAAAAAGGAGGGAAAATAATGGCAAAAGAAAAAATTCGCATTCGTTTAAAAGCATATGATCACAGAATTCTTGATCAATCTGCTGAGAAAATCGTAGAAACTGCAAAACGTTCTGGTGCGGCTGTATCTGGTCCGATTCCATTACCGACTGAAAAATCAATTTATACAATTCTACGTGCAGTACACAAATATAAAGATTCTCGTGAGCAGTTCGAAATGCGCACGCATAAACGCTTAATTGATATCGTGAATCCAACACCACAAACTGTTGATTCATTAATGCGTTTAGACTTACCATCTGGTGTAGATATCGAAATTAAACTTTAATTTAAAATAAAGAATGAAAAGATACTTAGGAGGTGTGACTAATGGCCAAAGGAATCTTAGGAAGAAAGATCGGTATGACTCAAGTATTTGCTGAAAATGGTGACTTGATCCCAGTAACAGTAATTGAAGCTTCTGCTAACGTAGTTCTTCAAGTTAAAAACGCTGAGACAGACGGTTACGAAGCAATCCAATTAGGTTTCGAAGATATCCGTGAAAAACTATCTAACAAACCTGCAAAAGGACATGCTACTAAAGCTAATACTGCTCCTAAGCGCTTCATCCGTGAGTTACGCGGTGTGGACGCTTCAGCATATGAAGTTGGTCAAGAAGTCAAGGTTGATATTTTCGCAGAAGGCGATGTAATTGATGTAACAGGAATCTCAAAAGGTAAAGGTTTCCAAGGTGCTATTAAACGCCACGGACAATCTCGCGGACCTATGTCTCATGGTTCTCGCTACCACCGTCGCCCAGGTTCAATGGGTCCTGTAGCTCCAAACCGCGTATTTAAAGGTAAATTATTACCAGGACGCATGGGTGGAGAGCGCATCACTGTGCAAAACTTATCAATCGTTAAAGTTGACGCAGAACGCAATCTTTTATTAGTAAAAGGTAACGTGCCAGGAGCTAGAAAATCTCTAGTTACTGTTAAATCTGCAGTTAAATCTAAATAATAATTCTTCGAGAAAGGAGGAATAACCAATGCCAAAAGTAGCATTGTTTAACCAAAACGGTGAAAACGTTGGAGAGATCGAACTTCAAGATGCCGTTTTCGGTATCGAACCAAACAACAAAGTACTTTTCGACGCGATCGTAATGCAACGCGCATCTCAACGTCAAGGTACTTCTAAAGTTAAAAATCGTTCTGAAGTAAGAGGCGGTGGCCGTAAGCCATGGCGTCAAAAAGGTACTGGTCGTGCTCGTCAAGGATCTATCCGTTCTCCACAATGGCGTGGTGGTGGCGTAGTATTTGGTCCAGTTCCAAGAAGCTATAGCTACAAATTACCTAAAAAAGTTCGTCGTTTAGCAATTAAGTCTGCATTATCAACTAAAGCTCAAGATAACAGCATCGTTGTTCTTGAAGCTCTTTCTTTTGACGCTCCAAAAACAAAAGAAATGGTAGCAGTTCTTAAAAACCTAACAGTAGAACGCAAAGCATTAGTAGTAACTGCTGATCTTAACGAAAATGTTGCACTTTCAGCACGTAATATTCCTGGTGTAACAGTTGTTGCAGCTAATGGTTTAAGCGTATTAGACGTTATGAACCATGATAAGCTTGTAATCACTAAAGACGCAGTTGAAAAAGTAGAGGAGGTGCTTGCATAATGAAAGATCCTCGTGATATTATTAAGCGCCCCGTAATTACAGAACGTTCAACAGACTTAATGGCTGAGAAAAAATATACGTTTGATGTTGATGTAAAAGCTAATAAAACTGAGGTTAAAGATGCTATCGAAAAAATCTTTGACGTAAAAGTTGAAAAAGTAAACATCATGAACTACAAAGGTAAATTCAAGCGTGTAGGTCGCTACAGTGGTCTTACTAACCGTCGTCGTAAAGCGGTAGTAACACTAACTCAAGAGAGCAACGAAATCGAATTCTTCGAAGCTTAAGATTACTAGAGAAGGAGGGAAATTGAGATGGCGATTAAAAAGTATAAACCAACCTCAAATGGTCGTCGTGGTATGTCAGTTTCTGATTTCGCTGAAATTACTACTGACAAACCAGAAAAATCGTTACTTGCACCTGTCAAGAGAAAAGGTGGTCGTAACAACCAAGGTAAATTGACTGTTCGTCACCAAGGTGGTGGGCACAAGCGTCAATACCGTATCATCGATTTTAAACGCGATAAAGATGGAATACCTGGACGCGTTGCTACAATCGAATATGATCCAAACCGTTCAGCTAACATCGCATTAATTCATTATGCTGATGGTGAAAAACGTTACATCCTTGCTCCTAAAAACCTAAAAGTAGGTTTAGAAGTTATGTCAGGTCCTGAAGCTGACATTAAAGTAGGTAACGCGCTTCCTTTAGCTAACATCCCTGTTGGTACAGTAGTACACAACATCGAATTGAAACCTGGTAAAGGTGGACAATTAGTTCGTTCTGCAGGTACATCTGCTCAAGTACTTGGTAAAGAAGGTAAATACGTATTAGTACGTTTAACTTCTGGTGAAGTACGCATGATCCTTGCAACTTGTCGTGCAACTGTAGGTCAAGTTGGTAACGAACAACACGAGTTAATCAACATCGGTAAAGCCGGTCGTTCTCGTTGGTTAGGTATTCGTCCAACTGTACGTGGTTCTGTAATGAACCCTAACGATCACCCACACGGTGGTGGTGAAGGACGTTCTCCAATCGGACGTAAGTCTCCAATGAGTCCATGGGGTAAACCAACACTTGGTTACAAAACTCGTAAGAAGAAAAACAAATCCGATAAATTTATCGTTCGTCGTCGTAAAAAATAACGGGATTGAGCTACGGTTCAAACGAACCGTAGGACAATCACGAAGGGAGGTTCATTTATGGGTCGCAGCTTAAAGAAAGGACCTTTTGTAGATGACCATTTAATCAACAAAATTGAGAAGTTAAACGAAACTGACAGCAAGCAAGTAGTAAAAACTTGGTCTCGTCGTTCAACTATCTTCCCTCAGTTCATTGGTCATACAATTGCTGTATATGACGGTCGTAAACATGTACCAGTTTATGTTACTGAAGACATGGTAGGTCACAAACTTGGTGAATTCGCACCATCTCGTACTTACAAAGGTCACGCAAGTGATGATAAGAAAACAAGACGCTAATATGAGAGGAGGCTTTTAAATGCAAGCTAAAGCTGTCGCGAGAACAGTACGTATTGCTCCTCGTAAAGTTCGTTTAGTTGTAGATTTAATTCGAGGTAAGCAAGTGGGTGAAGCGCTAGCAGTGCTACTTCACACGCCAAAGGCTGCTTCTCCAGTCGTTGAGAAAGTATTAAAATCTGCTATTGCCAATGCAGAACACAATTATGAAATGGACGCTAACAATTTAGTTATTACTGACGCTTTTGTTAACGAAGGTCCAACTTTAAAACGTTTCCGTCCACGCGCTATGGGACGTGCAAGCCAAATTAACAAGCGCACAAGCCACATCACAATCGTGGTATCAGAAAAGAAGGAGGGATAATTCATGGGTCAAAAGGTAAATCCGGTCGGTCTTCGCGTCGGTGTCATCCGTGATTGGGAATCAAGATGGTTCGCTGGCAAAGACTACGCTGACTTATTACATGAAGACTTAAAAGTACGTGAATATATCGCTAAACGTTTAAACGATGCAGCTGTTTCTAAAGTTGAAATCGAACGCGCTGCTAACCGCTTAAACGTAACGATCCACACTGCAAAACCTGGTATGGTAATTGGTAAAGGTGGTACTGAAGTAGAATCACTTCGTAAAGCTCTTAACCAATTAACAGGCAAGCGTGTACACATTAACATCCTTGAAATTAAACGAGCAGATTTAGATGCTAAACTAGTAGCTGAAAACATCGCTCGCCAACTTGAGAACCGTGTATCATTCCGTCGTGCTCAAAAGCAAGCTATCCAACGTAGTATGCGTGCTGGCGCACAAGGTATCAAAACAATGGTATCTGGTCGTTTAGGCGGAGCTGATATTGCTCGTTCTGAATATTACAGTGAAGGTACAGTTCCACTTCATACACTTCGCGCTGATATTGACTATGCTCACGCTGAAGCAGATACTACTTATGGTAAACTTGGTGTGAAAGTATGGATCTATCGTGGAGAGGTTCTTCCTACTAAAAAGAAAACTGAGGAAGGAGGAAAATAATTATGTTATTACCAAAACGCGTTAAATATCGTCGCGAACATCGCGGAAAAATGCGTGGACGCGCTAAAGGTGGTACGGAAGTACATTTCGGTGAATTCGGTTTACAAGCTACTGAAGCTTCTTGGATTACAAACCGTCAAATCGAAGCTGCTCGTATCGCAATGACTCGTTACATGAAACGTGGCGGTAAAGTATGGATTAAAATTTTCCCTTCTAAACCTTATACTGCTAAGCCTCTAGAAGTCCGAATGGGTTCTGGTAAAGGTGCTCCTGAAGGTTGGGTAGCAGTTGTTAAACCTGGAAAAGTAATGTTTGAAATTTCAGGTGTATCTGAAGAGGTTGCACGTGAAGCTTTACGTTTAGCTGCACACAAGCTACCTGTAAAATGTAAGTTTGTAAAACGTGAAGAAATTGGTGGTGATTCTAATGAAAGCTAATGAAATTCGTGACCTTACCACTGCTGAAATTGAACAAAAAGTTAAGGCTTTAAAAGAAGAGTTGTTTAACCTTCGTTTCCAATTAGCGACTGGACAATTAGAGAATACTACTCGTATTCGCGAAGTGCGCAAATCGATCGCTCGTATGAAAACTGTAGTTCGTGAAAGAGAGATTGCTGCTAATAAATAATTAAGTCTGAGAGGAGGCTTTCAGAATGAGTGAACGCAACCAACGTAAAGTTTACACTGGCCGCGTAGTTTCTGACAAAATGGATAAGACTGTTACTGTTCTTGTTGAAACTTACAAAAAGCATTCGCTTTATGGCAAGCGTGTAAAATACTCAAAGAAATTCAAAGCTCACGATGAAAACAATACAGCTCAACTAGGCGATATCGTGAAGATCATGGAAACTCGTCCGTTATCAGCTACTAAACGTTTCCGTCTAGTAGAAGTTGTAGAAAAAGCTGTTATCATCTAATAGTTAAGATAGATCGGATAAGAATGATTCATCCGAAGGGAGGTTTCGTACATGATTCAACAAGAATCTCGTTTAAAAGTTGCAGACAACTCTGGTGCACGTGAGGTACTTACTATTAAAGTACTTGGTGGTTCAGGTCGTAAGACAGCAAACATTGGTGATGTTATCGTTTGTACGGTGAAACAAGCAACACCAGGAGGCGTTGTTAAAAAAGGTGACGTTGTTAAAGCTGTTGTTGTACGTACAAAAAGTGGTGTTCGCCGTACTGACGGTTCTTACATCCGTTTCGACGAAAATGCTTGCGTAATCATCCGTGACGACAAAGGACCACGTGGTACTCGTATCTTCGGACCAGTTGCTCGTGAATTACGTGATAACAACTTCATGAAGATCGTATCATTGGCTCCAGAAGTTATCTAATTGATATATAGAACAAATACAAAATGCCTTTTAAGGAGGTGCGAATAGGATGCATGTTAAAAAGGGCGACAAAGTAGTGGTTATCTCTGGTAAAGACAAAGGTAAGCAAGGTGAAGTACTTGCAGCTTTCCCAAAGAAAGACCGTGTACTTGTTGAAGGCGTGAACGTTGTGAAAAAACACTCTAAACCTTCTCAAGTAAATCCACAAGGTGGAATCGTTAGCCAAGAGGCACCTATCCACGTATCAAACGTAATGCCGTTGGATCCTAAATCTGGTGAGCCAACTCGTGTTGGGTACCAAGTTATCGATGGCAAAAAGGTACGTGTAGCAAAAAAATCTGGTGAAACTTTAGATAAATAATTAATGAAATGTGAAGGGAGGTTTAGTTCACATGAACCGTCTTAAAGAGAAATTTACAAAAGAGATTACTCCTGCTCTAGTTAGCAAGTTTAATTATGAATCTGTAATGCAAGTGCCAAAAATCGACAAGATCGTAATCAACATGGGTATCGGTGATGCTGTTTCTAACTCAAAAGCTTTAGATAACGCTGTTGAAGAACTAGCTGAAATCACTGGTCAAAAACCTGTTGTAACTCGTGCGAAAAAATCTATCGCTGGTTTCCGTCTTCGTGAAGGTATGCCAATCGGTGCGAAAGTTACTTTACGCGGCGAGCGTATGTACGAATTCTTCGATAAATTAGTATCAGTATCACTTCCACGTGTGCGCGATTTCCGTGGTGTATCTAAAAAAGCATTTGATGGTCGTGGAAACTACACGTTAGGTGTTAAAGAACAATTGATCTTCCCAGAGATCGATTATGATAAAGTAACTAAAGTTCGTGGTATGGATATCGTTATTGTTACAACAGCAAACACTGATGAAGAAGCTCGTGAGCTTTTAACTCAGTTCGGTATGCCATTCCAGAAGTAATAACTGCCAACGTTAAGCAGAGGAGGCGAAAATGTGGCTAAAAAATCAATGATTGCGAAGCAAAAACGCCAGCAAAAATTCCAAGTACAAGAGTATACACGTTGCGAACGTTGTGGACGTCCACACTCAGTACTACGTAAATTCAAGCTTTGCCGTATTTGTTTCCGTGAGCTTGCTTATAAAGGTCAAATTCCTGGTGTTAAAAAAGCTAGTTGGTAAAACCCAAGTTTGGGAAGGAGGTAAATTAATATGGTAATGACTGATCCTATTGCAGATTTACTAACTCGTATCCGCAATGCGAACATGGTTCGTCATGAGAAAATTGAAGTTCCTGCTTCTAACATTAAGAAGCAAATTGCAGAAATCCTTAAGCGTGAGGGTTTCGTACGTGATGTAGAATACATCGAAGACAACAAACAAGGTATTATCCGTATCTTCTTAAAATACGGTTCAAATAACGAACGTGTAATTACAGGCTTAAAACGTATCAGTAAACCTGGTCTACGTGTTTATGCAAAAACTAACGAAGTACCACGTGTACTTAACGGTTTAGGTATCGCAATCGTTTCTACTTCTCAAGGTGTTTTAACTGACAAAGAAGCTCGTCAAAAGCAAACTGGTGGAGAAGTATTAGCGTACGTTTGGTAATAAGTTTTAAATGTGAATGGAGGTGTAACTATGTCACGTGTTGGTAAAAAGCCTTTAGAACTTCCAGCAGGTGTTACAGTTACGAACGAGAGCAACACTGTAACTGTAAAAGGACCAAAGGGTGAATTAACTCGTACATTCCACCCTGAAATCGAAATTAAAGTTGAAGACAACGTATTAGTTGTTAATCGTCCTAGTGACAATAAAGAGCACCGCGCTCTTCATGGAACTACTCGTAGCCTTTTAGGTAACATGGTTGAAGGTGTTACTAAAGGATTCGAACGTGGTTTAGAATTAGTCGGTGTAGGTTACCGTGCACAAAAATCTGGTAGCAAATTAGTATTGAGCGTTGGATACTCTCACCCAGTTGAGATTACTCCTGAAACAGGAATCGAAATCGAAGTTCCTTCTCAAACTAAGATCGTTATTAAAGGTATTGATAAAGAACGCGTAGGTGCATTAGCTGCAAATATTCGTGACGTTCGTCCACCAGAGCCTTACAAAGGTAAAGGTATTCGTTACGAAGGCGAATATGTACGTCGTAAAGAAGGTAAAACTGCTAAGAAGTAATGCCGGTTAGGTAAAAGAAAGGAGTGCCCGAAATGATCACGAAGCTTGATAAAAACAAAGTTCGTAAAAAAAGACATGCTCGTGTTCGTGCGAAGTTATCTGGAACTGCAACTCGTCCGCGTTTAAACGTGTTCCGTTCTAATCAACATATTTACGCACAAGTTATCGACGATTTAAATTCAGTAACAATCGCAAGTGCTTCAACGTTAGATAAAGACCTGACTTTAGAAAGCACTGGTAACACTGAAGCTGCTATCAAAGTTGGCGAATTAGTCGCTAAACGCGCAGTAGAAAAAGGTGTAAACGAAGTAGTATTCGACCGTGGCGGTTATTTATATCATGGCCGTGTTAAAGCATTAGCTGACGCTGCTCGTGAAGCTGGATTACAATTCTAATTGTAAAAGGAGGGAAAATCATGCGTCGTATTGATCCAAATAAATTAGAGCTTGAAGAACGTGTTGTTACCGTTAACCGCGTAGCTAAAGTTGTGAAAGGTGGACGTCGTTTCCGCTTCGCTGCATTAGTTGTAGTTGGTGACAAAAACGGTCACGTTGGATTCGGTACTGGTAAAGCACAAGAGGTACCAGATGCAATCCGTAAAGCAATTGAAGATGCGAAGAAAAACTTAATTACTGTACCTATGGTTGGTACAACTATTCCACACGAAATCCTTGGACAATTTGGTGCAGGTCAAATTTTCTTAAAACCTGCTTCTGAAGGTACAGGAGTTATCGCTGGTGGCCCAGTTCGTGCGGTACTAGAATTGGGTGGAGTAAGTGATATTCTATCTAAATCTTTAGGTTCAAACACTCCAATCAACATGGTACGTGCAACTCTTAACGGTTTAGCTAACCTAAAACGTGCTGAAGATGTTGCAAAACTACGTGGCAAGACTGTAGAAGAACTGTTAGGATAAGGGAGGGATATGGAATGGCAAACAAACTAGCAATTACCCTTACTCGTAGCGTAATTGGTCGTCCAGAAGATCAACGTGTAACTGTTCGTACACTTGGCCTACGTAAGTTAAATCAAACTGTCGTTCAAGACGATAATCCTGCAATTCGCGGAATGATTAACAAAGTAGCTCACCTTGTTACAGTAAAAGAGCAATAAGTATAAATTGTCACTCTAAGGAGGTGCTCCGGAATGAAACTTCATGAATTGAAACCAGCTGAAGGTTCACGTAAAGTACGTAACCGTGTAGGTCGTGGTACTGGTTCAGGTAACGGAAAGACTTCAGGTAAAGGTCACAAAGGGCAAAACGCTCGCTCTGGCGGTGGCGTAAGACCTGGCTTCGAAGGTGGTCAAACTCCTTTATTCCGTCGTCTTCCAAAACGTGGGTTCACTAATATCAATCGCAAAGAATACGCGATTGTTAATTTAGAAGCTCTTAACCGTTTTGAAGATGGAACTGAAGTAACACCAGAATTATTAATCGAAACTGGTTTAGTAAGCAAAGCAAAAGCTGGCGTTAAAGTACTAGGAAACGGTACATTAAACTCTAAGCTAACTGTTAAAGCTGCTAAATTCTCTTCAACTGCTAAAGAAGCTATCGAAGCTGCTGGCGGTACAGTTGAGGTGATCTAATGTTTCAAACAATCTCCAATTTAATGCGCGTGCGTGAAATAAGACAAAAAATCTTTTTCACTTTGTTAATGTTAATTGTCTTCCGAATTGGTACATTTATTCCTGTACCAAGTGTTAATACGGATGTACTAAAATTGCAAGATGGGTTAAATGTATTCGGAGTTCTGAATACATTTGGCGGCGGCGCGTTAAAAAACTTTTCCATTCTTGCTATGGGCATTATGCCTTATATTACAGCATCCATCATCGTCCAATTATTGCAGATGGATGTTGTACCTAAGTTTACAGAATGGTCAAAGCAGGGAGATGTTGGGCGCCGTAAATTAGCTCAAGTAACTCGTTATGGAACAATTGTGCTTGGATTTATCCAGGCTTTAGGTATGTCTATAGGATTCAACAATATTTCGGGCGGACAATTGATCGCTAATCCAGGAATTTCTACGTATCTTCTAATTGCTACAGTGTTAACGGCAGGTACTGCCTTCTTAATGTGGTTAGGAGAACAGATTACTGCAAAAGGCGTAGGTAATGGTATTTCTATCATTATCTTTGCTGGGATTGCAGCTGGTATTCCGACAACATTAAATCAAATTTATGCACAGCAATTTGAAGACGTTGGGGATCAATTATTCATTCGTATCGTAACGGTAGTTTTAATTGCGATTGCAGTTTTAGCTATTATTGTTGGGGTTATTTACTTCCAACAAGCGCTACGAAAAATTCCTATTCAATATGCAAAGGGTTCAGCTGGTCGTAATCCTGTTGGAGGTCAATCCACTCATTTACCGTTAAAAGTAAATGCTGCTGGGGTTATTCCTGTTATCTTTGCAGTTTCATTTATTATCACACCACCAACAATTGCATCATTTTTCGGTCCAAATGATGTAACGACGTGGATTCAGAATACATTTGACTATACTAAGCCAATTGGTATGATAGTGTATGTAGCGTTAATCATTGCTTTTTGTTACTTCTATACATTTGTTCAAGTTAACCCTGAACAAGTAGCAGAGAACTTGAAAAAGCAAGGTGGCTACATCCCAGGCATTCGTCCTGGTAAAAGCACACAAGCTTATTTAACGAAAGTGTTATATCGTCTGACATTAATCGGTTCGATATTCCTTGCGTTAATTGCTGTGTTGCCGGTTCTGTTCATCAAAATTGCAAACCTACCCTCATCTGCTCAGATCGGCGGTACTAGTTTGTTAATTGTTGTCGGTGTAGCTCTTGAGACAATGAAACAGCTTGAGAGTCAATTAGTGAAACGCCATTATAAGGGATTTATTAAGTAAAGCTGTTTAGTGGGAGGCAGGCTGCTTTCCCATTAAACGGATAAGATACTGAGGGGGAAGCAAGAAATGAATTTAGTGTTAATGGGCCTTCCTGGTGCTGGGAAAGGTACTCAAGCAGAAAAAATCGTTGAGCATTACGATATCCCTCATATCTCAACAGGAGATATGTTCCGAGCTGCAATTAAAGAAGGAACGCAACTAGGTTTAAAAGCTAAATCATTTATGGACCAAGGTAACCTTGTTCCTGATGAAGTAACAATTGGAATTGTGCGCGAGCGTTTAAACAAACAAGATTGTGAAAACGGCTTTTTACTTGATGGCTTCCCGAGAACAGTAGCCCAAGCAGAAGCTCTTGAAACAATTACAAAAGAACTAAACAAGCAAATTGATTATGTGATTAATATTGATGTAGATCAAAGCATTTTAATGGAGCGTCTTACTGGACGCCGCATTTGTAAAGATTGCGGAGCTACTTACCACTTAGTATTCAATCCTCCTGCGAAAGAAGGAGTTTGTGACAAATGTGGCGGAGAGCTTTATCAACGTGCAGATGACAATGCTGAGACGGTTTCAACTAGACTTTCAGTTAATGTTAAACAATCTCAACCTCTACTTGATTTCTATCAAGAAAAAGGTTATCTACGCAATATTAATGGTAATCAAGATATTAACATTGTGTTTGAGGATGTTCGTCAATTACTTGCTGGGGTTAAGCAATGATCATTTGCAAGACACCAGAGGAAATTGAGGTCATGCGTGAAGCTGGACGAATCGTGGCTTTAACTCATCAAGAGTTGAAAAAACATATCGTTCCAGGTATTACGACTATAGAATTGGATGCAATTGCTGAAAATTTTATTCGTCAACATGATGCAATTCCGTCTTTTAAAGGGTATAATGGTTTTCGCGGCAGTGTATGTGCTTCTGTGAATGAAGAATTAGTTCATGGTATTCCGGGAGAACGCAAGCTTAATGAAGGGGATATCATCAGTTTAGACATCGGAGCTAAATTCGGTGGCTATCACGGTGACTCAGCTTGGACATACGGAGTAGGAAAGATTTCATTAGAAAATCAAGAGCTGCTTGATGTGACTGAGCAATCTCTCTACAAAGGATTAGCAGAAGCGAAGCCGGGTGAGCGTTTGTCGAATATTTCACATGCTATTCAACAGTACGCAGAATCACGTAACTTTTCGATTGTAAGAGAATATGTTGGCCATGGTGTCGGCAAAGACTTACATGAAGATCCGCAAGTACCTCATTATGGTCCACCGAATAAAGGACCGCGTCTACGTCCAGGCATGGTATTGGCAGTTGAGCCAATGGTGAATGCTGGTATGCGATATGTAAAAACATTACCTGATAACTGGACAGTTGTGACAGTGGATGGTAAAATGTGTGCGCACTTCGAACATACTATTGCAATTACTGAGACGGGATATGAAATTCTGACAGCATTGTAATGTTAAAGGATGTTATCTCTATCCATTCCTCGCTAGATGCACTGGACAGTAAACAGTAATTATCTAAATTCACGATGATCGTTTTTCGTCTGAATTGCTGTTAAAATGGTAAAGATGTATATTAGCGTCAATCATCTTGAATTTAATGATTACGATCTCCGGATGTTCAGAACAGGTTCTTTTTAAGTCGTTTAATGATAGCTTGTTACTGTTTCAAAGAAAGGAGAGCACTTTAATGGCAAAAGACGATGTAATTGAAGTTGAAGGTACAGTTGCTGAGACTTTACCTAACGCTATGTTCAAGGTAGAATTAGAAAATGGTCATACAGTACTTGCTCACGTATCAGGAAAAATTCGCATGCATTTCATTCGAATCTTACCTGGTGATAAAGTAACTGTAGAATTGTCACCATACGATTTAACTCGCGGTAGAATTACGTACCGTTTCAAATAAAACCTATGCACTCCGTACTATCAAGGAGGTATGAAACATGAAAGTCAGACCATCAGTTAAACCAATCTGCGAAAAATGTAAAGTTATCCGTAGAAAAGGTAAAGTAATGGTAATTTGTGAAAACCCTAAGCATAAACAAAAACAAGGTTAATCAATAAGGAGGTGCACTATTCATATGGCACGTATTGCTGGTGTTGATATTCCTCGTGACAAGCGTGTAGTAATTTCATTAACATACATTTTCGGTATTGGTCGTCCAACTGCTGAAAAAGTTCTAGCTGAAGCTGGAGTTTCTGAAGATACTCGCGTTCGTGACTTAACAGAAGAAGAATTAGGTAAAATTCGTGATATTTTAGATAGCTATAAAGTAGAAGGCGATCTTCGTCGTGAAGTTTCTTTAAACATCAAACGTTTAATTGAGATTGGTTCATACCGTGGTATCCGCCACCGTCGTAGTTTACCAGTTCGTGGTCAAAACAGTAAAAACAATGCTCGTACACGTAAAGGCCCACGCCGTACTGTAGCGAACAAGAAGAAATAATTAGTAAGGGAGGTCATTAACAGATGGCACGTAAAACTAATACACGTAAACGTCGCGTGAAAAAGAATATTGAAGCTGGTGTAGCTCATATTCGCTCAACGTTTAACAACACTATTGTAACAATTACAGATGTTCACGGTAATGCGATTGCTTGGTCTAGTGCAGGCGCACTTGGCTTCAGAGGTTCTCGTAAATCCACTCCATTTGCTGCGCAAATGGCTGCTGAAGCTGCTGCAAAAGTTTCTATGGATAACGGAATGAAAACTCTTGAAGTTACAGTTAAAGGCCCTGGTGCTGGTCGTGAAGCAGCTATCCGTGCTCTTCAAGCTGCAGGTTTAGAAGTAACAGCTATTAGAGATGTTACTCCTGTACCTCACAACGGATGCCGCCCACCAAAACGTCGTCGTGTATAATTAATATGTATAGATTCTATTTCGTTGTCTATAATGATGATGGTGTAGAATTTATTCATGCAACGAAATGTTTTCCATTTGTTGTGCACATTCGGGAACTGTCTAATAGGGAATTTCGGTTAGGCATTTGAGAAATCAGCCGTCTAGCCGAGGTTTCGACGTTTTGAAGGAGGGTTTATATTGATAGAGATTGAAAAGCCAAAAATCGAAACGGTAGAAATCAGCGATGATAGAAAGTACGGTAAATTCGTCGTCGAACCACTTGAGCGTGGATATGGTACTACTTTGGGTAACTCCTTACGTCGTATCCTATTATCCTCACTCCCTGGTGCAGCTGTAACATCTATTCAAATTGAAGGTGTATTACATGAATTTTCAACAGTTCCTGGAGTTGTTGAAGATGTAACAAACATCATTTTAAACGTTAAAAAGTTAGCGTTAAAGATTTACTCTGATGAAGAGAAAACACTTGAGATCGATGTTAAAGGTCCTGGTACAGTAACGGCTGCTGACATTCAAGCAGACAGTGATATCGAAGTTCTAAATCCGGATCTTCATATTGCAACACTTGAGTCAGATGCTCATTTCCGTATGAGACTTACTGCTCGCACAGGTCGAGGTTATAATCCTGCCGATGCTAACAAGCGTGAAGACCAACCAATTGGTGTACTTCCAATTGACTCAATCTATACGCCTGTTACTCGCGTATCGTATTATGTAGAAAATACTCGTGTTGGTCAAATGACAAATTACGATAAGTTAACGTTGGATGTTTGGACTGACGGTAGCATCGAGCCAGAAAAAGCTGTTGCTTTAGGTGCAAAGATTCTAACGGAACACTTAAATATCTTCGTTAACTTAACAGATGAAGCTCAAAAAGCAGAGATCATGGTAGAAAAAGAAGAAGACCAGAAAGAAAAAGTTCTAGAGATGACGATCGAGGAACTGGATTTATCTGTTCGTTCTTACAACTGCTTAAAACGAGCAGGCATCAATACTGTACAAGAGCTTGCTAATAAAACAGAAGAAGATATGATGAAAGTTCGTAACTTAGGCCGTAAATCTTTAGAAGAAGTTAAAGCTAAACTTGAAGAATTAGGTTTGGGTCTACGTAAGGACGACTGATTATATCTACCTGTTTAACTACTTAACAAAGGAGGGGACCTCACATGTCTTACCGTAAATTAGGTCGTACAAGCGCACAACGCAAGGCGCTTCTTCGTGATTTAACAACTGATTTAATCATCAGTGAACGCATTGAGACAACTGAAGCTCGTGCAAAAGAATTACGTTCAACTGTTGAAAAAATGATTACTTTAGGTAAACGTGGAGATCTACACGCTCGTCGTCAAGCTGCATCTTACATCCGTAATGAAGTAGCTAACGAGGAAGCTGGTCAAAGCGCTTTACAAAAACTATTCAGCGATATCGCTACTCGCTACGAAGATCGCCAAGGCGGTTACACTCGTATCTTAAAAGTTGGACCTCGCCGTGGTGACGGTGCTCCAATGGTTATCATTGAATTAGTTTAATATTTTTAATACAGATAGAAAAGGGCGAGACAGTGTGTAACTAGTCGTTGCCCTTTTTTTATACCTTAAACCGGGTAAATAGCGTAAAAAACCAATGTAGGCAATGCTGCAATAGAAAAAGCTGAGAGGAAGATAGCGTTGAAAGAAATGTCTTTAGAGGTAAAAGATTTATGCTTTCGATACGATCCTGAAGCAGACCTAACATTAGATCACCTTTCTCTCTCTGCTTATAAAGGTGAATGGTTAGCGATAGCTGGACATAATGGATCTGGTAAATCGACGCTGGCACGAATTCTAAACGGCCTTTTGCTACCTGAAAAAGGAACGGTTCGAGTGGGCGATACTCTTTTATCTGAAGAAACAATATGGGATGTGCGCAAGCAGATTGGAATGGTGTTTCAAAACCCAGATAATCAATTTGTTGGCTCAACCGTTCAAGATGATATTGCGTTTGGGCTTGAAAACAACGGGATTCCATTTGAGATTATGGAAAAACGTATACCTGAAGCAATCGAAATGGTCAATATGAGTGCTTTTCTGGATCAAGAGCCTCATCAGCTATCAGGTGGACAAAAACAGCGTGTGGCCATTGCGGGTATAATTGCCGTACAGCCATCTGTTATCATTCTAGATGAAGCAACATCTATGTTAGATCCTATTGGACGAACTGAAGTACTTGAAACTGTTAGAAAATTAAAAGAAGAAAAACAACTGACGGTTATTTCAATTACCCACGATTTAGATGAAGTAGCAATGGCTGACAGAGTCGTTGTGATGAACAAAGGGAAGATCTATGCAACAGGTACTCCACGCGAAGTATTTGCATTAGGTTCCAAGTTAACGGATATTGGACTAGACTTGCCGTTTTCCGTTAAACTAAGCCATCGTTTTGCTTCCGTAGGAATTCCTTTATCAAAAATTCATTTAACAGATGAGGACTTGGTGGACGAACTATGGACATTATATTCAAAGAAGTAGAGCATCGTTATCAAGTTAATACACCATTTGAACGAATTGCTCTACATGACTTAAATTTAAGCATTCAATCAGGTACATTTTTGGCTGTTATTGGCCATACTGGTTCTGGGAAATCAACAATCATACAGCATCTGAATGCTTTATTGAAGCCAACTGCTGGTGAAATTCAAATCGGTGAGCGCACCATTAAAGCCAATCGAAAAGAAAAGAATTTAAAAGCTATTCGTCAGCAAGTAGGCGTGGTGTTTCAATTTCCAGAACATCAGCTTTTTGAAGAAACGGTGGAAAAAGATATAGCTTTTGGACCAATGAATTATGGCGTTTTGGAAGAAGAAGCAAAGCAAAAAGCACGAGAGCTTATCAAGTTAGTGGGGTTGCCAGAAGACATTCTCACCAGATCTCCTTTTGATTTGAGTGGTGGACAAATGCGTCGTGTAGCGATAGCAGGTATTCTAGCGATGAATCCTAATGTGCTAATTTTAGATGAGCCAACTGCTGGATTGGACCCTAGAGGCCGTCAAGAAATTATGAATATGATTTATCGTCTTCATAAAGAAAAAGGCTTGACGACGATTCTCGTGACTCACAGCATGGAAGATGCAGCTATGTACGCTGATGAGCTAATTGTAATGAATAAAGGAACGATTGCGATGAAAGGGTCACCTAGAGAAGTTTTCGGTCAGCATACGCAGCTAAAAGAATATGGATTGGATGTTCCAGAATCGCTTCGCTTTATGCTGAAGCTGCAAGAGAAATTTCAGCTTGAAGCATCGGATACGGTTATTACCTTTTCTGAAGTGGTAGAGAAAGTGCAGCACCTTATGCAGCAAGGTGAACGAATATGATGAACTCAATCATTATTGGTAAGTATGTCCCGGGTCATTCTGTTGTCCATCGAATGGATCCTCGGGCCAAGCTGCTTCTCGTATTTGCGTATGTATTAATTGTGTTTTTAGCAAATAACCCTATCGGCTATGCTTTTTTAGGTGTGTATACCCTTGTGATAGTGGCCATGAGTAAAGTGCCCGTTTCCTTTATTTTAAGAGGGTTAAAGCCCGTTCTATTTATTATTATCATCACGTTTCTTTTGCACATTTTTATGACGAAGGAAGGTCCTCTTTTGTTTGAATGGGGATGGTTTTCTGTCTATAAAGGCGGCCTTATTCAAGGTGTTTTAATTTCCTTGCGCTTCTTGTTCTTAATTTTAATTACGACGATGCTAACGTTAACGACTACGCCCATTGAAGTAACAGATGGAATGGAAAGCTTGTTGAATCCATTTAAAAAGCTCAAGCTTCCTGTTCATGAATTAGCTTTAATGATGTCCATTTCTCTTCGCTTTATTCCTACATTGATGGAAGAGACAGATAAAATTATTAAAGCGCAGACAGCACGAGGAGTGGACTTTAGCAGCGGTCCCGTTACGGATCGGTTGAAAGCTGTCGTTCCTTTGCTTGTTCCTTTATTTATAGGTTCATTTAAGCGTGCTGAAGAGCTAGCTATTGCCATGGAGGCAAGAGGATATAAAGGCGGAGAAGGGCGTACAAAGTATCGTCAATTAAAATGGGGAAGCATAGATACAATTATGCTTTTACTTCTGCTGGCAGTAGCAGTTGTTTTAGTGCTGATTAGAACGTAAAGATTGTTTGGTGAAAAGATGAAACGTTTAAAATGTATAGTTGCATACGACGGCACACACTTTTCAGGTTATCAAGTTCAGCCCAATAAGCGAACAGTTCAACTGGAGATTGAAGCCGTTTTAGAGAAAATGCATAACAAAAAAGTTCCGATTTACGCCTCTGGACGAACGGACACAAATGTTCATGCACAGGGGCAAGTCATTCATTTTGACACAAACCTAAATATTCCATGTGATAAGTGGAAAAAAGCATTGAATTCAATGCTACCAGATGATATTGTAATGAAGAATGTATGTGAAGTTGATGCACATTTTCACGCCCGGTATGACGTTACTTCAAAAGAGTATCGCTATCATATTTTGCGCGGCGAAGATCGAAATCCTTTCACTCGTTCTTATGCATACCATTACCCTTATCCATTAGACTACTCAAAAATGAAAAAAGCCATCACATATTTACTCGGTACACACGACTTTACAAGCTTTTGTTCAGCGAGGACAGAAGTGGAAGATAAGATTCGTACGATTTACAAGATTGATATGTATGAAGAGAATAGTCAGCTTGTGTTTAGATTCGTTGGAAGTGGCTTTCTGTATAATATGGTTCGTATTCTTGTTGGAACGCTTTTAGAAGTAGGACAAGGCCGTATTGAACCAGATGCTATAAAAGATATTCTAGAAAGCAAATCACGTCCTCGTGCAGGGAAAACTGCGCCTTCGCAAGGACTATATTTATGGCGCGTTTTCTATGACAACTAAACCTGGTGTAACATTTTCTTGACATTAGTAGCTTAAAGATATAATATATCATATGGTATGTATTTTAACCCCACGGTTAGCCCCGGAAATTAATCGTGTTGAAATAGAAGGTTGAAATAATTTTATAATTGATGATGAAAATTAGGAGGGAAACTCATGCGTACAACTTTCATGGCGAAAGCAAACGAAGTAGAGCGTAAATGGTATGTTGTCGATGCTGAAGGTAAAACTTTAGGTCGTTTAGCAAGTGAAGTAGCATCAATCTTACGCGGTAAACATAAACCAACTTTTACACCACATGTTGATACTGGTGATCACGTGATCCTTATCAATGCGTCAAAAATCGAATTAACAGGTAAAAAATTAACTGATAAAATTTATTACCGTCACAGCATGCACCCAGGTGGTTTGAAACAACGTACAGCATTAGAAATGCGTACTAACTACTCTGAGAAAATGCTTGAATTAGGAATCAAAGGCATGCTTCCAAAAGGTAGCCTAGGCCGTCAAATGTTCAAAAAATTACATGTGTATGCTGGTGAAACACATCCACATGAAGCACAAAAACCAGAAGTTTACGAACTTCGCGGATAATTAATAAGAGGAGGTTATTATCTTGGCACAGGTACAATATTACGGAACTGGTCGTCGTAAAAGCTCTGTTGCTCGTGTACGTTTAGTACCAGGTAACGGTCGCGTAACAATCAACGGTCGTGAAATCGAAGAATACATTCCATTTGCTGCACTACGTGAAGTAGTAAAACAACCACTTGCTTTAACTGAAACTGTAGGTAACTATGACGTATTTGTAAACGTTAATGGTGGAGGTTATGCAGGTCAAGCTGGCGCTATTCGTCACGGAATCTCTCGTGCTTTATTAGAAGCAGACCCTGAATACCGTGGAACATTAAAACGTGCTGGTCTATTAACTCGTGACGCTCGTGCGAAAGAACGTAAAAAATACGGTCTTAAAGGCGCTCGTCGTGCACCACAATTCTCAAAACGTTAATTTTATATTACGTTTCAAGCCTTGGTCTTTGGACCAAGGCTTTTTTTATTTGTTGTTTGCGTATGAGACGAAGGCTTGTGCAGACAATATGTAAAAAAGGGAGGCGTTATCGTGAACGAGGTTACATATTTAAAAGAAAAACGTTATGAAAAAGAAATGAAATATGAACGCAAAGTCCTAAGGGAACTATCGTTTGATTTGCTTCAAGAGAGGCTGCGCCGTTATTTTCATCCAATGTTTCAGTGGAATATGCTAGGAGACGAACATGTGGAGGAGTACTGTCTTGACATTGCTATCGAATCATTTTTATTAGGTGCCCGGGTGAGTAAACGTGGTAAAGGCTACGAAGATGTTCAGAAGCACAGTAAGCAAGAAGAGTCTCTTTTAATTGATACATTGTACGGAGCCGTCAGCATGTCTGTAACAGATCTTTATCAAGATGGCCTGTATTATTTGTGTCAAGGATATGTGCAAGACTGGTGGAAAGAAGGTTATCGAACCGCAGAAAAAAGACGCCGTTTACGTTTGCATTAAAAAGTACTCATAATTCCCGTTCTTGTCCCATATAGAAATAAATAGGTGAGGCAAGAAGGGAAGGGATAAAATGTCTAAAGTAAAAATAATGAGCACAATTATAGCGCTTCTTGTTCTTTTTGTCATTGTACAATATCAAATAGATCATAGAACATCATCCGGTTCGCTTTCACTTCCTCTTAGCGGGAAAGTTATTGTACTAGATCCTGGACATGGCGGTGTTGATGGAGGAGCGGTAGGAGAGGATGAGGTGCTTGAAAAAGAAATAACTCTTAAAATTTCGTTAATGCTTCGAGACTATCTGCAAGAGCAAGGGGCACTTGTTATTATGACGAGAGAAAAAGACGAAGACCTAGCGGCCAAAGATACAAGAGGATACAGTCGCAGAAAAGTAGAAGACTTAAAAAATCGCTTAACGATGATTAATAAATCCAACGCTGATTTGTACTTAAGTATTCACTTGAATGCTATTCCATCCTCTGCGTGGAGAGGGGCTCAAACTTTCTATTACGGATCCCTAAAAGAAAACGAGCAAGTGGCCAAACTCATTCAACAAGAGCTAAGAAATAATCTGGACAATACGACCCGTGAAGCAAAAGCTATTCAAACTCTTTACCTTCTTAAGCATTCTAAGCCACCCGGTGCTTTGGTTGAAGTAGGATTCTTGTCAAATCCTACAGAACGTAAAATGCTTCAATCGAAACGCTATCAAAAAAAGTTAGCTGAATCCATTTATGAAGGAGTCAGCCGGTATTTTACTGGAGAAAAGCCTAAATAAAAAGCATAGCACCCTTCTATTCAGAAAAATCTAATATGTATGATATACTTGATAGTATAAATAAATAGATTTTAACATGGTGGTGGGAGTATGCTAACGGAAAAGCAAGTAAAAGAAGTAGTAGGGGAAATTACAGATCCATTTTTAAATAAAAAACTATCAGAAACAGATGCGATTAAAGAAATAACAATTAAAGCTGAAAAACAGCATATAAGCCTGAAGATTGCTGTTGCAAAAACAGGTACGAGTGAACAGTTGAGCCTGCAAGGCACAATTGTAGAAGAATTAAAAAAAGCAGGTGTACAGTCGGTTGGACTGCGATTTGTTGAGTTTACGCCTGAGGAACTTCAGCAGTACCGCGCTGAGCAGCCGAATACTGGCAACTTACTAACTAGTCCGAATGCACCAGAATTTATTGCTATTGCCAGCGGTAAAGGAGGCGTTGGTAAATCAACAGTCTCTGTTAACTTAGCCGTTTCTCTAGCTCGTTTAGGAAAAAAAGTTGGTTTAATTGATGCTGACATTTATGGATTCAGCGTCCCAGACATGATGGGAATCACACAACGTCCTGTAGTAGAAGGTGAAAAGATTATTCCAGTTGATCGTTTCGGAGTAAAAGTTATTTCCATGGGCTTCTTTGTAGAAGATAATTCACCTGTTATCTGGCGAGGACCTATGCTCGGAAAAATGTTGACGAGCTTCTTTACAGAAGTTGAATGGGGAGAATTAGATTATCTTTTACTAGACTTACCTCCAGGAACAGGTGATGTCGCATTAGACGTTCACTCCATGCTTCCTGCTTGTAAAGAAGTGATTATTACAACACCACATCCTACAGCGGCATTTGTTGCAGCTAGAGCGGGTGCTATGGCTTTGAAAACCGATCATGAGGTCATTGGAGTTGTAGAAAATATGGCTTACTTTGAAAGCCAGCTAACAGGGGAAAAAGAGTATGTATTTGGTAAAGGCGGGGGTCCAAAACTGGCTGAGGAACTTCAGACAGAGCTGTTAGGACAGCTTCCGTTAAGTCAGCCTGATTGGAATGAAGAAGATTTTGCACCTTCCATTTACGACGAATCACATCGTTTAGGTCAAATATACGGAGAGATTGCAAGCAAGATTGCATTTATTTGCGAAAATGAAAAAGCAGCAACAGGAAAATAATAAAAAGCACGCGCTGTTCGAGCGCGTGCTTTTTATTATTATACAGAGAGTTCAATCTGCGTCTTTTTTAAATCAAATGCGAGGTTTTGTTTTAAGAGAGCTAAAAATGTTTTTCCAGCTGTACTTACGGTGTGAGACTGGTGCTTTAAAATGCCGATTGCAGGCCCCTCATGTAAGTCATGAATCGTTTTAACCACCACTTGATCCGGCGGAAGAGTTGCGCTTATTTGTGGAACAACGGCTATTCCTAAGTTTTCTTTTACAAAATGCTGAAGTGTGCTAATAGTGCCTAACTGGACTTTAGCAGGCAGCTGTCCTGTTCGTTCAAAGATTAGCTGCTCAATTTTCTTTTGAACGGAAGATTGCCCAGCTGTAATCAGCGTTTCGTGTATTAAATCTTTTGCAAAGATTGTTTTTCTTTTTGTTAGCGCATGATTGAATGGTAGTAGCAGCACAAGTTTTTCTGTTAGCAATGCCTCAAACTCTATATCTCTGAACGATTCTGATACAGTGCCAATCGCGAAATCAATTTCTTGATTGCGTATATGTTGATGAAGGTGCTTTTCGTCTGCAACGAGTAAGCTAATTTCTGTGTTGGGATATCTTTTTTTAAATAATGAGAGAATGGAAGGCAGTCGACTGCTTGCTGTAGGCTCTGCAGCACCTATACGGATCGTGCCAGCTTCGCCTGTTGAATAATCCTTTAAGGTATTATTTAGATATTCATATTCCTTTAGTAAAATATTTGCCCGTTCGTAAAAGATTTTACCTGCTTCAGTAAGTTTAATGCTTTTTCCTCGTTCTAAAAGCTTAAATCCTAGTTCGGATTCTAACTTTTGAATGTGCAGTGTAATGGTAGGCTGAGAGTACTTTAAATATTCAGCGGCTAATTGAAAGCTTCCTAAACGAACAATGGTTTGAAACGTTTTAATAACGCGAAATTCCATCGAATTCCCTCCTTTTGCTATAAAACGATTGTGTTAATTTCTAATATTTTACCATAAAGCTAAGAATTAAAGTTTACAATTCCAATAAAAATACTAAGTATTAAAAAATATAAAGAAGTCATTTAGGTTTTTTAATAAAAATAAATGACATAATTAAATACGCATCTCATGTGAGATGCGTATTTAATCACTGCTGTTGCTGTTCTCCCCCTGAGTCAGATCCAGCGGAAGAAGAACCGCCATCGTCGCTGCTTTGTTTTTGTCCACCTTGTGTTTCTTCAGCGGCTTTCAAAAGAATGTCTTGAATTTTAGATTGATAAAGAGGGCTATCAAACGTTTCGGTCATAATCTTTTGTAAATAAGTGCGATATTCTTTACTCTTTAAAACAGTCAGTACTTCTTTTTCCATAGCCGGATCCTTTAAAACATCTTGAAGCATTCCTTGATATTCAGGATCTTTCATTAGTTGTTTGATGACCGTCTTATTTTCTTTTTCCAAACTTTTAGCAAAGCTTTCAGCAAACTTCGGATCATCCATGGCTTTTTTCCAAAATTCCACGCCCTTATCTGATACTAAGGTTTGAGAAATTGTATCTTTTATCGCGTTTTGATCCATTAAAATATCTTGTCTAACAGAAGGGTCTTTCATAATTGCCTCGACTGCTTTTTTTCCTTCATCTGTTTTTAAAATATCAACAACCATTTTCTTTGTTTGATCATAATCCATACCATTGTTCTCTTCATCTTGCGGTGCACAGGCTGTAGCTAAAAGCATACACATTCCTATATAAATGAGGAGCATGAGTCGCTTTTTCATAGTAATGAGCTCCTTTCCTAATATGCTTACGCTTAATATGAGATAATCAAGGTTTTTTATTCATAAAAGAGCTCTAGATTTTTCAAAACGTGATTGGTACAATTTATGAAAAGGTACAATTTTGCAACTTATGGGGGAGATGGAAGTGAATAGTCGAAATTGGGTTCGTCTATTTCTAACCACGTTAGCTGTTGGGGGTATAAGTACAGCTGTTGTTGGGTTTGCGGTGCGCTGGGGGGAATACGGTCACTTATTTCAACAAGGAAAGATAGGAGAAATTGTTGCTGTTTTAACATGGCTCGTAGGCGTAGGGTTTATTTTTAGTTTAATTAGCCAAATGGGGTTCTTTGCATATTTAACTATTCACCGATTTGGGTTGGGAATTTTTAAATCTGCATCTCTTTGGAAATCGGTTCAAATTGTATTTGTTTTATTTGTATTATTTGACGTTGCTTATTTTCGATATAAGTTCTTTCAACAAGCGGGAGAAGGCATAGGTAAGTATATTTTGTTAAGCGTTTTCTTGTTAGCGGTGGGGTTGTTAGTGGCGTATGCAAAGAAAAAGCAGACGAATAAAGAGGCTTTTGTACCAGCGCTGTTTTTTATGATTGTTGTAACGACAATTGAATGGTTCCCAGCGCTGCGAACGAATGAAGAAAGCTGGCTTTACCTTATGTTGTTTCCACTTCTAATTTGTAATATGTATCAACTTCTTATTTTGCCGAAACTTCTTACGCACGCAAGAATAGCAAAAGCAGACAAATAGTATATTTGTCTGCTTTTGCTTTCCATATACAGTGGGAATAAATCTTAGCGGATATCTTTTACTTGGGTTTTTGAATTTGAAATTAATGTTGAAATACTTACGTTTGAGACTTTTTTATTTTGTAATGAATTCTTGATATATGGAATAGCCTTTGCTGTTTGTTGAGCGGAGTCAGACGCGTGCAGCAATATAATATCTCCCCCGTCTAAAGGCTTTGTAACATTCGAGACAATTTTTTCAACCCCTGGATTTGTCCAGTCTTTAGAATCAATGCTCCAGTGAACAGTAGTATATCCTATATCTGCTGTTAATTTTAAGATGTCTTTATTAAATTGCCCGTTAGGAGGACGAAGAAGGTGAACATCTTTAAGGCCTAGAGAATCAAAGACTTTCTTTGATTTTGCAAGATCCTGTCTAATCTCATTAGGTTTTAGGCTTGTATAAGAAGTATAGTCATAGCCCATTGTGCCAATTTCGTGACCTTCTTTCTTAATGCGCTCTACAATATCTGGGTGACGTTCAGCCCATGAAGCAGATAAAAAGAAAGTAGCATGTTCAATATGCTGTTTTTTTAGTTCATTCAGAATGGGAATAGCTCTTTCATCTCCCCAGCTGATGTTAAAGGTCAGAGCAACTTCCGGATTTTTATCATCCGCCTTATAAACAGCTCTTGGACCGTTATCCGTTGAAAACACGGGAAAGTGGAACGTCTGCTGAGCATAGAGAAAAAAACTTGTAAAAAACGCAGCAACTACGATAAGCATGGTCTGTTTGATTCTTTTGGCTCGAATAGTATAAAACATATTCATTTTGTCACCTCATTTAATAAGTAGTACTTGTCTAATTTGTATGCGTTTTGTCTACAATTAATAACAGGTAAGGAAAAGAACAACTGATTTTATTTTGATGTGTGAGAATCAATGTCGCAAAAAGCAGGTGAATCAATGAAAATTTGTTTATTTAATCAGGTGGAGTGTTTAGAGTTAGAAGCACTACTTAGAGAAGAAATAAAGAGATCAAACGTTGCTTTTCAACAAAGTTTGAATCATGTAGTTCTTGAACGAAACATTCAAGAAAAGTATCAAATCCTTTCAAAGATCTTGCTAAGATTCGGCGAAAGCAGGGAAGTAAATAAGATTTTTTGATAAAACAAAAAAACTTTTCAAAAAGTGTTGACTTTTATATAGCACAGATGTTAAATTATTAAATGTCGCTGATGAGTGATTGGAAAACAATCGCAATTCATCAGAAATAAAATATTAAAAAGTTGTTGACAAATGAAAGACAACTTGTTAATATAAGAAAGTCGCTCAAGAGCGGCGGTTGAACTTTGAAAACTGAACAAAGCGACAAACGTCAACGTTAATTTTTATTTTTTAAATGAGCAAG
>NZ_JBOZGM010000011.1:0-54894 GCF_050846875.1 Priestia sp. TRN 1309
CGACGTAATGTCAACAACTTTTTAAAATTCTTTTTTCAGCTTCGTTGTTACTGTTATGTCTCAACGACGCTTTATAATAATATAACGCCCTGCACATAAAGTCAATATGTTTCGAGAAGAAAAATGTTTTTTTTCTTACTTTACCTCTTCCCCTACTGAGAAGTAGTTAAACGTAAATAATCTAAATTTTCTAATTTTTATTTATACCTATATTAAAAAAGAAGCCCTTCACAAAAAGAGCTTCTTTCTTATCTTACTAATTAAGGTAAATAACGACGTGCACCTGCATACTCTTCAATATACCCCTTCGTGTTTAAAGGAATAATCTCTACTGTCCGCTCGGAGTTCGGCGAATGAATCATCATACCATCTCCCGCATACATTGCTACATGGTGGACGCTTCCTTTCCCTTGGTTATAGGCAAAGAATAATAAGTCTCCGGGTTGAAGATTGTTCATCTCTACTGGTTTCCCTGCTCTAGACTGTGGGCCTGAGTCACGTGGAATTGTAATACCATGGGACTGGTACATCGTAAACGTAAATCCAGAGCAGTCAAATCCAAAACCACTCATGCCAGCCCATAAATATGGAAGATTTAAAAATGCCTTTCCGCTTTCAACAAGCTCCGTGCCAGTTGGTACAGGAATATCTTTTTGAGAAGCGTAGATTTTTCCTGCTTTTGCAGAAACCCATGCTGTCTTTCCATTTGGTTTTAATACTTTATATGCACTCTTTGATTTTACCAAAAGAGGTAAGCGCGTATTATAGCTAACTTCAATACCTTTCTTTTTCAAAGAAGGCGAATGATATAAATAAGTAGTCGGAGCCGTCACCATTACAAAAGGCTTCTTTGCATACTGTTCGTACCTTTTGCTATAGGTTAATTGTTTAGTAGGCATCCACCCGGGATATCCTAATTCATTTCGAGAAGTAGGCTGTCCGTCTACAGCTACTTTGACCCAATCTCCTTGTCTCTCTAAAACCGTTACTTTGTTTCCATATAACGCTTGTGTCTCAAGCATCCCGTCACTAGATAACTGCTGCTTCTGTTTCAAATTCATCGATGTGGTCCACTTCTTCATATCTACAGGATTAGTAGCTGACGGAGCGTCCACTTCACGCAAGATGTTTGGTGCTGTCCAAAGAGTAGCTGCTGCGACATCTATATAAGCAGTTTCTTTTTCTTCAGAAGCATGAACAGAAGGAACTGCACTGACTCCAAATGTAGCTAAAATAACTGTTGTTACCGTCAAAAGCCAACGTTTTATATTCATCGTCTCTCTCCTTCTACTATATTACTATCTTTTTATTTTGAGATAGGAACGGTGATTTCTCCTATTCCAGGAAGATCTGATAAGAAAACCTCTTGACCGCTGTACTTTAACACATCCAGTTCAGTTGAAAGCCAAAGAGGAGCATCTAAGTCAAAATACGTGATATTGGGATGAGCGGCTGCCAGATGAGCAGCTGCTCCCACGGAAAATGATGGTTCCATCATGCTTCCAATCATACACGCAACACCGTTCGCCTCAGCAATACTCGCGATTTTTCTTGCTTCATTAATGCCTCCGCACTTCATTAGCTTAATATTTAAAAGATCCACGTACCGCCCGCTTACAAGCTTTAATGCATCTTTCGCAGAAAATAGACTCTCGTCTGCCATAATGGGTACGTTTACTCGTTCAGTCACAAACTTTAACCCTTCCCAATCATGAGCAGCGACAGGCTGTTCTACCAGTTCAATACCGAAATTGAGAGCTTCCATTTCATTAATTAATTGCACTGCTTGTTTTGGAGTCCATCCTTGATTTGCATCCAACCGAAGTTTTACATGATCCGGAATGACAGATCGAATATGTTTAATACGCTCAAGGTCTAGCTCAGGAATTGAACCTACCTTCACTTTTAAAATGTCAAATCCGTCCGCTGCACTTTTGTGTGCGTCTTCAGCCATTTTTTCAGGTGTATCAACACTTATCGTCATACACGTAGAGATAGGCTGCTTATCGCCCAAGAAAGCATATAAAGGAATGTTGAGAAACTTTGTATAAGCATCATGCAAAGCGATATCAGCAGCCGCTTTAGCACTTGAATTGTGAATACAGCAGCTTTGAATTTTTTTTAAGAGTTTTTGAAACTGACGTATATCCTCCCCTATTAGCGCTAGTTTAATAGGTCCTTGAAGTGCAGCTTGAATGCCTTCTAAAGAATCGCCTGTAATAACATATGTTGGCGAAGCCGCTCCTTTTCCTTTTATTCCGTTTTCTAACTGAATCTCTACACTTATGCTGTCTATCTCTGTTGCTGTTCGAAGCGCTGTTTTAAACGGAACGAGCAGTGGAACGGTTTGATGCTTTACAGTTATGTCTTTAATTATCATTTCAATCGCTTCCTTTCGATTCAGCACACATATTCTTTTATACCTATTTTGGTTTATTCTTAGATCGCCCCTAAAATTTTGGCGATCATCATACCAAAATAAGTACCTAAGAAGGAACCCATCAGAGCCATAATGACTCCTACCGGAATCAGTGCACGGTTATAAGCAGCTGCAAGCATTGGAGCAGACGCCATTCCGCCAATATTAGCTAAACTGGCTACCCCGAGCGTAAATAAATCATATTTAAATAGTTTAGCTAGCAACAGCATGATCACTAAGTGGACGAACATAATGAGAAAACCAGATACTAAGTAAATAGGAGCCTGAACTAAATTTGAAAAATCTGATTGAGAAGCAATTAACGCTACAACGATGTATAACATAACGTTTGATACATCGAGCGTACCTGGAATTTTTGCCGCTGGAGTTACAGCAAGCACTAAACCAACGACAGAAGCAATCATAATCGTCCAGCTCGTTGCATTAATAACGGCTCCCACTTCAGGCAAACGCCCTCCGATAAATGTAGACAATGCCGAAACGAACAAACCTAGCCCAAGCAAATAAAGAAGATGCTGAAACTGAGGACCTTCTTTTTCGCTTTCAGATGTTGCTGCGACTTCATCTATACTATTCTCAATAAAGCTGACGTCTGCTTTTGTCCATTTATTAAATTTAGATGCAAATGGTACAAGCCAAAACATAAACATAACCCATACGGCATAGTTAATCGTATCCATCATAAGAGCGTAGCCAAATATATTTTCTGGAACATCCAAAATCCCTTGAAGGGCAACCATGTTAGCTGACCCACCGGTCCAACTTCCTGATAAAGCACCAAAAGCTTTCCACGTATTCTCTACATAGAAATTCTTAAAGATGGCATAGACGAGGATAAAGCCTATCATTATACTAAAAACCGCAACGATGAATCCTCCCAGCATTCTTGGACCAAGTTTAATTACACTTCGAACATCACACTTTAACAGCATAAGCATCAGCATAGCAGGAAGAAGTGCATTTTTAACGCCTGCATACATGGCGGCATTTGACTCGCTATCCCCAAATAATCCTGCCGTTTGCATAAGAGCCGCTCCTATATAAATAAGTACAATACCTGGAATAAACTTAAAAAATCCATTGGCTTTAAATCGTTTTTCAATCCCTACCATGAGCGCAGCAAAGGCAGTTAACACACTCACATACATAAATCCATCTTGAATCATTTATTCTTCCCCCTTCATCTCCCCGAAAATGTTTTTATGCAAAACAAAATCCAGCCCAACGTTTGAAAACGTCAGGCTGGATTTCGTCTAGGTCTATGTAGACAAAGCAGCTGTTATTTGCTGATATTTTTTCTGTGCATCATGCAACGCTACCACCAGCGCTTTTTGGGAAGACCCGAAGTAGCGGCTGTTAATGTCGTCTATAAGGGTGGGATCACTTATATGACGTCCAATAAAAATCGATTGAACAAATCGAACGGTTAACTCAATCGTCGCTGAGCATTCCACATCAATAATTTTTCCATTTGTTTTATCAACTACCAATCCTAAAAAATACTGATTGAACTTTTTAGTAATCGGATTGCTTTGAGGAGCTTTGGCATCTCCAATAATATAGATAGTATCTTGATCATACATGATTTTTTATTCCTCCTAAAAGAGATAACAGACGATGCTAGGGACCGGCAAATGAACGTTTGCGGAGCTACGCAACATGTATTCGCTTTCATAAGGAACATTATAATCTATTCTCAATATATCATCTATAAAACAATTTCACAATATAAATTTTATACTATTCAGAATAAAATAATATTTACCCTATAAAAAAGGCCGTACGAATACATACGGCCTTTCTGCGTCATCCTTTGAACATTGTAGAGGAAAAACGGTTAGGGTAATCTGTCATCACTACTTTTACTGAAGCCTGCTGGAGCTTCAAAAAGTCATTCAGTTCATTAATTGTATATACTCGTAAGTCTAATCCTTCTTGCTTTGCTTTTTTCCCGTACGAAGAAAGAGCAAACGACATATCACAGTGCAGGTGCGCACCTATCGATTTTGCTTTTCCAATCGCATCTTCACTCACCCCTTCAAATAAAAATCCTGTTGGGATATATGAATGGAGAGATCTCACTTTAGCCAAGCTATCATAGTTAAAAGATGACAAAATAACTTGATCTTCTAAATCAAACTCATCGATTAGACGAAGAACTTTTTCCTCAAGTTTTGGATAGTAAATTTGGTCATTTTTTAATTCAATGTTCACGGTCATTTCTGTCTTTTTGTCCATCATCCACTCAAACACTTCTATTAACGTGGGAATTGATTGTTTAGAAAAACGAGAATCATACCAGCTTCCAGCATCGAATAACCGCAGCTGTTTATATGAAAATTCTTGAACATATCCCATTCCATTCGTCGTTCTGTCAATTCGTTCATCGTGAATCACTACTATTTCTCCGTCTTTGGTTAGTTGTACATCCAATTCAATACCTGAAACTCGCATTTTTCTAGCTTCTTCAAATGCAATCATTGTATTTTCAGGATATCGTCCGCTAAAGCCGCGATGCGCATAAAGATCAATTGAATTATTCATTGTCCTCTATCTCCCCTAACTAGTCATTCACTAAACAAAAAGCTCGTCTTCAAAATAACTTGAAAGACGAGCTTCGTAATCATACGTTATTTTTGATTGGCTACTTCTAATGCTCTATTCGTTTCTTTTGCTGCTTGATCAAGTGCTTGTTTCGGCTTTACTCCCTGGTACAGGCTTTCCATTCCTGTTACTACCTTTTGGCGTGATTCCGGAAACACCGAAATTAAAGCGCCTTGTGTTGCCGGAGTTGATTTAGTTTTATGAAGCTGATCAACCGTCACTTTTAGTTGAGGATATTTTTTCCATTCTTTCTTTACGATTTCTTGATCATATGCTTTAGGATTAACCGCAAAATAGCCACTTTCCACGTGCCATTTTGCCTGAACTTCTGGTGTTGCTAAATATTTCATGAAGTCCCACGCCGCTTTAGATGTTTCATCACTAATTCCTTTAGACATCCATAAAGATGCTCCCCCGATAGCTACTCCTTGGCGATCCTCTTCTTTTGGCACAGGAAGATCTGATACACCCACATCAAATGGAGCATTGTCTACTAATGTTTTAATACCTGCTGATGAATCTAAAAACATTGCAATTTTTTTAGATTGAAATGCTGCGCGCATATCGTCCCAGTTTTGCCCTACATTGTAGAAGGTACCTTCTTTGTACATGTCATTGATTAAATTAAATGCGTTTTGTCCTTCTTTTCCATTAAATACTGCCTTCTCGGCATCCCCTTTACGACCGTTTTCGTGATCTACATACAAACCGCCTTGAGAAGCAACTAGCTCTTCAAAGAACCATCCGTAATTTAGAATTGAAAAACCGTATTGTGATGTTTTATTTCCTTGTTTCTCTGTTAGTTTCTTTGCAGCTGCCTTTAATTCATCATACGTTTTTGGTGGATTTTCAGGATCTAACCCTGCTTTTTTAAAGGCATCTTTGTTGTAAACTAACACAGGTGTTGAAGAGTTAAACGGCATTGAATATTGCTTTCCATCTACTTGGTAATAGCTTGAAATATTTTTCTCCCACTGTGAAGTATCGTAGTGGTCTTCATCAATAAATTTTTGAACAGGCTGAACCTTACCACTGTCTATCATGAATTTCGTTCCTACTTCGAACGTTTGCATGATAGCAGGTGCATCTTTAGTTCCTGCTACCGTATTAAATTTTGTTTGTGCTTCCTCATACGTTCCTTGGAAAACGGGCTTTACTTCAACTTTATCCTGAGATTTATTGTACTCATCGACTATTTTATTGAGTGATTTTTCAAGGTCACCGCTCATGGCGTGCCAAAAAACGACTTCTGTTTTACCTGATGCTGTTTTTTTAGTTTCTTGCGCTTCCGAAGAACCAGTTGAGTTTGAGCAAGCGCCTAGAATGACTAGCAAGCATGCCGTTACGATAGCCAATATCTTTTTCATCACATTCACTCTCCTATTTAATTGCACCTTGTGTTAATCCTTTTTGAAGACGTTTTTGACCTAGGAATAATAGTAATAATGTCGGTATAATAACAACTACGACAGCGGCCATAACCACTCCCCAATCAGTTGAAATCTCCTGCGTTTGCATTTGTTTTAAACCAATCTGAACGGTACGAACATCCTCTGTATTTGTAACTAACAGTGGCCATAAATACATATTCCATGTTGTTAAAAAGCTATATACGCCAAGCGTAACTAGACTTGTTTTAGAAACAGGAAGCACAACATTCCAAAAGAAACGAAAGCGGCTGATCCCTGCGACTTGAGAAGCTTCATACAGCTCGCCCGGAATGGTTTTAAACTGTTGACGCAATAAAAATGTTCCAAATGCTAAGGCGAAAAAAGGAATTGTTAATCCCAAATAGTTATTAATCCAGCCTAGCTTTTGTGCTGTTAAAAAGTTAGGAACCATCGTTGCTTCCCATGGAATCATCATCGTAGAAATAAAGAGAAAGAAAATAGCATCTCTTCCTTTAAATTTAATAAATACAAATGCAAAAGCAGCCAAACTTGAAACTAACAGCTGCCCGGCCATGACAAAAATAGATACAGCAAGACTATTAATTAAATAATGAAGCAGCGGAACTTTTTCAAAAGCATCCCGATAGTTTTCAAATGAAAAAGATGATGGCCAAATCTTCCCTTCCAACACTTCCGCTCCACTCATAAAACTAATGGAAAAAGCGTATAGAATAGGAAACATCAATACTAAAGTAGCTGCAATGAGTAACAAATAAGTTGTCCATTTTCTCGTGATGCTCATTGATAATGTACCTTCCTTTCTCCAAGCTTAAATTGAAGAGCCGTAACCAGTAGAATACAGAAAAACAAAATTGTAGCTTGAGCACTTGCAGAGCCAACATTATAGTTTACAAATGCATCTTTGTAGATTGAATAAACAATGACATTTGTGGAATCTGTAGGCCCGCCTTTTGTTAAAATGTCAATTTGTCCAAACGTTTGAAACGCGTTAATAAACGAAACGGTGATAATAAAAAACAGCGTTGGCGAAAGCATAGGAAGCGTAATTTTACGGAGCTGATACCAATAGCTAACTCCAGCAATACGCGCGTTTTCATACAGCTTTTCATCAATATTTTGTAACCCGCCAAGTAAAATTAAAAAGGTAAACCCAATGTTCATCCAAATCGTAGAGATGGACACAGCAATCAGCGCATACTTAGGATCTAATAACCACTGCACATCATGAATGCCTACAAGATTTAATACTTTATTAATAACACCGATTGTCGGGTTATACATAAACATCCAAATTACAGAAGAAGCCGCTACGCTCATTCCCATCGTAGATGAAAACATTGTTCTGAAAAAACCAATTCCTTTTAGCTTTTCATTTGCGATTAGCGCTAGGAATAATGCAATAATTAAGCCAATAGGCACCGTGTATAGTACAAATAAAAAAGTGGCTTTCATACTTTGTAAAAAGTTTGGATCTGTAAATAGATAAAAGAAATTTTGTAATCCTACAAATTTCAAGGGATTTCCCTGTGTGTCTGTAATAAAAAGACTTAAATATAAGGTCTTAATCATTGGGTAGAAAAGAAATACACCAAATAACAATAATGATGGCAGCAAGTAAGATAATCCTACCAATAGGTTAGGCATTGACTTCTTTTCTTGTGGATTTGATGAAACAGAAACAGGCGAGTTTGCTGTTTTGGTAACAGCACTCATACAAATGCCCCCTTTACAGTTAAATCTTCCGTGGATGGTTCATAGTGCAAGCATGAACCTGTATCACTATCAAATAAAAACAGGTGTTTTGGATCGATAAAAATAGGGACGCGCTCTCCCACTTTTATATTCCATTGACCGTTCCACTTAGCCATCCACTGTTTGTCTCCCATTTGAAATGTAAGCAGTGTTTCCGTTCCTAGAATTTCGACATTATCTACCTCTACGATAAAGCTGGTGTTGTCGTTTGTCGCAAGCTGAACGTGCTCAGGTCTTACTCCAACCACAACTTCCTTTTTACCGCTAAGGTTGTTGTATGATGCACTCATAGAAATAGCTCTTCTATCTTCAAAAACGAGTAAGTTATTTTCTATAGAAACGTTTGATAAGTTCATAGGGGGCGAACCTATAAACGACGCTACGAACGTGTTTGCCGGTGCATTGTAAATATCGAGCGGACGCCCAACCTGCTGAATATTACCTCCATTTAAAATCATCATTCGATCCGCCATCGTCATCGCTTCCGTTTGATCATGCGTGACATAAATCATCGTAATACCTAACTTACGCTGAATCTGGCGAATTTCTGATCTCATCTTTGCTCGCAGCTTCGCATCCAAGTTGGATAACGGCTCATCCATCAGGCAAATAGGTGAATGAGTAACTATAGCACGTGCGAGTGCTACACGCTGACGCTGTCCTCCCGAAAGCTGTCTAGGCTTTCGTTTTAAATATTCACTTAAACCAAGCATTTCTGCTGCTTCCCTGCAGCGCTTGTGCTGTTCTTGCTTTGAAATCTTCTTTGTATGCAGACCAAAAAGAATATTTTGTTCTACTGTCAAATGCGGATATAAAGCATAGTTTTGAAACACCATGGACAAATCGCGCTGACTTGGAAGCAGTTTATTTGCTTTTACATCCCCGATTAGCAACTCTCCCTGTGTGACTTCTTCTAATCCGGCAATCATTCGCAGCATTGTACTTTTCCCGCACCCTGAAGGACCTACTAATACGAAGAATTCTCCAGGTTCAATTGTGACATTAATATCTTGAATGACATTTGTTTTTTGATCGTATGACTTTCCAACGTTAACTAACTCTACTTTTTTCATTAAAAACGCTCCTTTCTCGCTCATTCATATTTTTTCCACAGCCATGATTTTCCTGTAGAAACTGCCGTAGCCCCTGCTTTTAAAGCAGCTTGGATATGGCTTTCATTTTGAATGAGTCCACCTGTAATAATAGGGATACTTGTTTTTTTAACGATTTTCTCTATCATCTCCGGAATCAATCCTGGCATTAGTTCTAATGCATCCGGTTTAATATCTTGAACGGTTTTTAACCCTTGTGCTACTGCGTCTGTATCCACTAAAAACAGCCGCTGAATAGCAACCAGCCCTTCCTGTTTTGCGTAATTAATGAGTGAACTTTTAGTGGTTACGATACCTGTGGGCTTTACAAACTTAGCGAGAAATTTAAGCCCTTCCCGGTCATAGCTAATTCCCGGAATTTTTTCAATGTGTAAGAAAACCGTTCGATTATGCTGTTTGAGTAAATCTACATAGCGTTTAATTACACTGATGTTTCCCGTTAATAAAAAGGCGGCCTGGATCTCTGTTTCTAAAAATTGCTCTAAATTTTTCGGACTTTTAATGGATGCAATTAAACGATCTTGTCCAAGCTGTTGTAAGAAATCTGCTTCCTTATTCAAAACGATTCCTTCCTTTCATTTATAAAAAAACCACAAAAAACGCATAGGATGTTTATATAGACCTATTGTTTTTTGTGGTTTCTCAATTTCATAACCTTAGTAACTATTCACTTATCGTTCACATGTTTTATAATAATGGTTATTTGTGAAGGCAATATAAAGAAGCTGTTGAGTTTTGTAAAGTAAACGTATAGTTCCTGTAAATCTGCTGAAGATAAAAAAAGCCGTTGATTTCTCAACGGCTTCACAGTGCACATTCTTCGATTTCAAATCCTAAATCTTCAATTAATCCCCAGTCAGCTGTAGGTTCTTGACCTTGAGTCGTTAAATAATCGCCTACAAAAATTGAGTTTGCAGCAAACAAACCAAGCGGCTGAAGTGATCTGAGGTTAACTTCTCTGCCTCCTGAAATTCGAATTTCTTTGGTTGGATTTACAAAACGCATCATCGCTAACAGCTTTAAGCATTGCATTGGCTTTAACGCCTTTTTGTCTTCTAGAGGCGTTCCTGGAACGGCAACAAGAAAATTGCATGGAATAGAATCTGCATCTAACTTTTTAATTTGAAAAGCTAATTCAACGGCTTGTTCATTTGTCTCGCCCATTCCAAAAATTGCACCGGAACAAGGTGACAAACCTGCTTTTTTAGATGTAGTAACCGTATCGACTCGATCTTCATAGCCATGCGTAGAACAAATATTGTCATAGTTATCAGCGTGAGTATTTAAATTATGATTATAGCGATGAACACCCGCCTCGACTAGTTCGTGTGCTTGATCATCTGTTAAAAATCCTAGACAGGCACAGATTTTCAAGTCTGTCTTTTGACGAATTTCTTTTACCGCTCCCACTACGTGCGCTACTTCTTTATCAGTAGGGCGGCGGCCTGACGCTACGATACAATATGTACCTGCTTTTCTTTTTTGAGCTTCAAAAGCACCTTCTACAATTTTCTCTTTTGTTAACCACGCATACTTATCAATCGGCGCTTCTGATACAATCGACTGCGAACAATATCCACAGTCTTCTGGGCATAAACCCGATTTAGTATTAATAATCATATTAAGCTTTACTTTTTTCCCATAATGATGATGACGAATTAAGTACGCGGCATTCATGACCTCTAACACTTCTTCATCCGGTACATGAAGAAGTTGAAGCGCTTCTTTATATGTAATTTCTTTCCCTTTAATAATAGACTGAGCAAGTGCTTTCCAATCTCTTAAACTTGTGGTTTCCATCGATTCCCCTCCACTTTAGTAAACTAAAAAAATATAAAGTTAACAATTATAACTAAAAGTTACCATTATCACGCCTTTTATGTCAACACTTCATAAATAATAGTTAACTTAAAGAGGCTGGGACAAAAGTAGTTGAGCCCAAGTAAAAAACGAACCATTCATCAACCTCTTTGATGAGTGGTTCGTTTTTTTTTGGATGATGCATATCGTTTTATTTGTTTCGTTCCTTCTAGCAGTTGATTGGAGGGCAAGGCGAAGACTCCTGCGGGAAAAGCGGAACAGGTGAGACCCCGCAGGAGCAAAAGCGAAGCCTTGCACGGAAATCAATTGCGGTGTCATAAGCAGTCCAGCTCATGTATCTCATTTGTTCATCTTTCGATTGGATTTATTTCGTTATGTCCCAGCCTCTTTGCTTATTGCGCTTGCAGTGTGTAAATAACCGATACAAAGTCTCCAGATTTTTTATCGTATGCTTCAACACCCGGATATTCATGAGTTAGAGCAATTCCTGCGTACATGAGCTCATCTCCATAAGCTGTTTGGTCTGTTTCCATCACTGTATATTCATAATCAGGATGAAGCCCTTTTAGCTCAATGCGTTCATAAGAAGGATTTGATCTAGCTAATACTTGATAATAACCGATGATTGCCTGCTTTTGATCGGATGAAACAACCATCCAGCTCGTCACATTTCCATCTTGTTCAAACGGACTTTTTAATCGATAGAATCTTCCATTTTGAATAAGAGATCGGTATTTTTTATAATACTGAATTTGTTTTTTTACCGTTTCTTTTTCATCTTCTGTCATCAGCGTAACATCTAACTCATAACCGAATGCGCCAAAATACGCAACGTCTCCTCTTGTTTCTAGACTTGTTACTCTGCGTACTTGATGATTTGGTACGGCTGATACGTGTGCTCCCATTGAACTGATTGGATAAGCAAAAGAAGTGCCGTACTGAATTTTTAGACGTTCAAGCGCGTCCGTGTTATCACTCGTCCAAGCTTGAGGAGCATAATAAAGCATTCCCGGATCAAATCTAGCGCCCCCGCTTGCACACGATTCAAATAAAATATCCGGAAACTTCTTTGTTAGTCGCTCATACAAATCATATACTCCTAAAATGTAGCGATGTACTACTTCAAACTGGCGATTCGCGGGTAGCCCAACAGATCCAATCTCCGTTATATTTCGGTTCATATCCCATTTTATATACGAGATAGGTGCTTCACTTAAAATAGCTTCCATTCGTTCATAAATATAATTCACTACTTCTTCTCGTGAAAAATCAAGCACATATTGATTTCGTCCATGAGACTGATGACGATTTGGCACATGAATCAACCAATCTGGATGCTTTTCATACAAGTTGCTTTGCTTTGAAATCATTTCAGGTTCAAACCATAATCCAAAGTCCATACCTAAATCCGTTACTTTTTGAGCCAATGATTTCATACCGCCCGGAAGCTTATTTTCATCTACAAACCAGTCTCCAAGAGAAGTTGTATCATCATTACGTTTACCAAACCAGCCGTCATCCAATACAAAAAGTTCAACGCCCAGCTTTTGTGCTTCTTTGGCAATGTGTACAATTTTCTCTTCGTTAAAATCAAAATACGTCGCTTCCCAGTTATTAATTAAAACTGGTCGCTCTAAATCCCGCCATTTTCCTCTAGCGAGACGCTTGCGATAAAGCTCATGATACTCTTGGCTAAGACCGTTTAGCCCGTTATTTGAATAAGCCAATACTAGTTCTGGTGATTGAAAAGTTTGTCCACTTTCTAGTCGCCACTGAAAATCAAAAGGGTGAATACCCATCGTTATTCTTGATACATTATAGTGATCTACTTCCACTTGTCCAAGAAAGTTTCCGCTGTATACAAGACTAAAACCATACGCTTCTCCACTGTGTTCAGTTGCAGCTGGATTCTTTAAAATTAAAAACGGGTTTTGCTGACTGCTGCTTGTACCTCTCGCACTAGAAATACTTTGAATACCCGGCTGAAGCATTCTTGTTTTCACGTGTCTCTCTCGAATCCAAGCACCGGAAAGCTGAACCATTTCATAGTTTGATGTGGGCAAATCAATGCTGCCGCTCATGATACGCAAAATATCGACTGGTTCTTCTCCTCTATGTTCAAATCGTGCGTGACGCGTAATAATATTTCGGTCTTCGTAAACGGTATACGTTAAAATAAGTGATGCATTGAGCAATTTATCAATCAGTTCAACTTCTACACTCGTGGCTTCACTCTCTTCTTCTACGTATGTAGCAGGTAAGCCGTTTAATGGCTTCTTGCCCTTGTAAATTTTATGGTTATCGTATTCAAAATTGGTGACTCGGCTTCCGTTTTGCTGAAGAAGTTGGTAGGCTGGCTCTCTGAAGTCTGTTGTCCCATAAGAAGGATACTCTTGTTTGATTGTTTCAAGAGAAAATGCTAGTTCTCCTTCATAGACCGAAGCGCTAGCTCCTCTTGTTTCCACACGTAAAAAATGCTGAAAGGACGGACGGTGCTTAAGCTTTTTTCCATAGTATAAGTGACCAAGCTGCTCGTTTCTCAACACTGAAAAGATATAACTTACATCGCGGCCCTGCAGGTGAAACTCCTTTGTACGTTCATTAAATAAGATCCCCACTTTATCTCTCTCCTCACCATCAAATATCTAACGAGACATTTCCTTTTTCATCTATTGCCGTTGCATGCTCAACAGCAGATGCTAGATTAATCTCTTTTCTTTCATACCATTTCGCTAAATCTTTGAATAACTCTTCTATTTCAATCATTCTTGTATCTACTCGCAGTTCAGTTTCGTAGCTATGAAGAGACCAAGTGCTTTCACTAAATAAGTTCATCTCCACATCTAGACACATTTCCTTCCAATTGGGGGCACACCGAATAGGGTGAAGTATGTCTGAACATGCAATAGTGTAGCGGTTAGAGCCATTTTTATTCATAAAACAATGAACAGAAGAGGTACTCACATCTCCCTGACTAGTTTGTATAGATTTATATAGCTGGATATCTAACAACGGAACGCTCCATTTTAACGCCATTTTTGGAAGACTTCTTTTTTTAATCGACTTGACCGTTAATTTAATAAAATAAACACCATCTTTTTTTGTTTCATCCAATACAACATGCACACCTGGTCCCTTGTTTATCTCCAAGTTTATATAGGGTGTAGCAATCACTTCCTTCATCTCCTTTATCATCATTATAAGTTTATACACCCGCAAAAATGTAACCGCATTCAAAAGTTTGTTTTCGTATTTATTACAAGTAGATCATACTAATCGAAAGCTTTTTTACTTTCTTTCATTTTATGTAAAATGCTTTCTAGACTCAATGGTAAAAATCAAAGTGAAAAAAAGCATTTTTTTGCTTTATCTAGTAATTAACTAAACGCTCTTTATCTCTTAGCGCGCAATTTTCTCTTCTTTTTCAAAAAAAGATGACAAATCTAACAATATAGTATAATAATAAATATTGCAGAATGATTATACACAGAAAGGATGACAAATATGAATCATGGACCTTCTCTTCTTAAACAACTAAAATTATGGCATATCGTCGTGATAGGATTAGGCTACATGGCACCCATGGCCGTTTTCGATACATTTGGCATTGTAACTGAATCCACAGATGGCCATGTTTCAGGTGCTTATGCATTCACGTTGATTGCTATTTTATTCACAGCCATTAGTTATGGAAAAATGGTAAAAGCTTTTCCTGGAGCTGGTTCTTCTTATACATACGCACAGCAAGTAATGAATCCAAGCATTGGTTTTTTGGTAGGATGGACGGCTCTTCTTGATTATCTATTTCTACCGATGATTAATGCACTTTTGACAAATATTTACCTAAGCTCTCTGTTTCCAGGTGTTCCAAAAGCCGTATGGATTATCAGCTTTGTGGTCATCATGACCATAATGAATATTTTTAGCGTTCATTTAACCGTTTCTTTTGGTACGCTATTAGTTGCTTTTCAAATTTTAGTAGCTATCATCTTTATTATTTTAAGTGCTACAACTCAAGGGCAAGAGCTATCATTTAAACCGTTTATAAGTGAATCGGCTTCTATATCTCTTTTATTAAACGGAGCAGCTATTTTATGCTTTTCTTTTTTAGGGTTTGATGCTGTAACCACCATGGCTGAAGAAACACTTAAGCCTGAGAAAACCATTCCCAAAGGGATTCTCATTATTGCATGTACGGGAGGCGCCTTATTTATTACGGTTTCTTACTTTGCTCAGCTTCTTTTCCCTTCAGCCTCTTTGTTTCATGATTTAGAAGGTGCATCGGCTGAAATCGCTTATAAAATTGGCGGCCAGCTGTTTCAATCTATTTTTGTAGCAGCAGCCTTAACATCAACTATTGCTTCTGGACTTGTCTCACATATGAGTGCATCAAGACTTCTCTACGCAATTGGGAAAGATGGTTATCTGCCACGGAGAATTTTTGGCTATATTCACCCTAAAACAAAGACGCCTGTTTGGAACGTAGTCATTATTGGTGGTCTCTCTTTAATTTCACTAAGTCTGTCTCTTGAAAAAGCTACCTCTTTAATTAATTTTGGTGCTTTAATTGCGTTCAGTTCAGTTAACATAGCGGTTTTTATCCATTATTTTATTCAACAAAACAAACGATCTCTCAGTGGATATATTTCATATGTACTTATGCCTTTACTCGGCAGTTTATTTTTATTTTTTATGTGGCTTAACTTAGAAAAAACATCCTTATTTATCGGTATTGTATGGAGTATAATTGGAATTATTTATTTACTGATTGCCAGACGAAAAAATACTATTACCATTCCTACTTTTCATTTTGATTAAGGAAATAGGCTTAACACACCTCGACATATTTCCCCAGAAATAATGTCGAAAAAAAGTAATTAAGACATAAACAAATCAATCCCATCTACACACGAACAAAAAGGTAAACGATCTAATATGAATCGCTCGTTACACCGCTGTTGATTTCCGTGCAAGGCTTCGCTTTCCGCGGGCGGCCGTTGAGCCTCCTCGTCGCTTGCGCTCCTGCGGGGTCTCATCTGTTCCGCTTTTTCCGCAGGAGTCTTCGCCTTGCCCTCCAATCAACACCTAGAGGCAACTAAATACATGAAAGCTACATTTACTATATCAATAAAAAAATCCGAACGTATTTGATTCTCAACTAAGAATCAAACTCGTTCGGATTTTTCTTCAACTAAAATACTTTCATACCAGCCTATTTTTATTTTTTAGATTGTGAGACTTTTTCTAAAATGCGTCTTTTACGGTAAAGCATCATTCCAACTTCTCCTATATCGCTAATCGCTTGTTTGTTAATATACGCCCCAAACACCATCCCTGCTATAGGAATCATTTGAAATAGCTTTTTCCATCCCAAGTTGTCTCTATAGGTTAGAAACACTTCTCTCCAACCTTGGAGCTGCTGCAAGCTCCGCGTTCGATTGCCGCTTGCTAATTCTTCTAAAATCGCACGCTTTCCTACAATATCAGAGGATGAAAACTGCATGCATTTGACCATAAAAATGCGTTCCTCTTGCTCAGTGGGATCGTAACCATAAGAAACAGCCACTTCTTGCAGTGTCTTAAGCGTAAGTCCCAATACAAAAGGAATATCAATCGCCAGTGTGAAAATTCCACCTACTCCGGTTGTAGCTCCTTGCAGCTGCGCATTCTTTTTTCGGACTTCAATAAAATACTCCGCCAACTCATCCATTTCCTGCAGAGATAAATGCTGAACATCCTCTATTGACAGCTGCTTATTTTCTTGTAATTGGGCTGATGCTTTCTCTAGCGTGGCAGACGTATTAGCTAAATACTGGCCTCCATTATCAACATACTTAGCAATTTCATCTAATAATTTTTCTATTTTTTGATGAATGAACTTTGGCGTTACTTTATCTAAAGCTGAAAAAGGCAAGCGAGCCAGCCGCTCCCAGAAAAAAAGTCCTTTTTGGTCTTTCTCCCACTTTTCAATTTTTCGCAATTCTATTCTCAATTGTTCATGCTCTGACATATCCTCACTCTTTTCCTCGATTTATCAGCTCTGTCCTACTTGTTTATTCCGCACATATTTAATGATGAAAAACAACGCAATTAAAACAACAATTCCGATTCCAATAGGCTGCATGTATTGAGATACAATCGGACCCACCTCTTTCCACTTAGGTCCTAACTTATATCCTAAATATACGTAAATAGCCGTTACTGGAAGCATCGCAACAAATGTGTAAATAGAAAACAGCCATACATTCATTTTTGCCATCCCGCATGGAAAAGAGATAGCCGTACGCACTCCTGGAATAAACCGTCCAAAAAAAGCGACCCCGCTGCCGTACTTATTAAAAAAGCGATCGGCAGCGTCAATTTCTTTTTCTTTCACCAAAAAATATTTTCCATATTTTAAAACTAGCGGTCGTCCACCGTAACGTCCCAGTGCATAAAGAGTCAACGGTCCACACACACCGCCTACTGTACCTGCAAGGATAGCCAGATACAAGTTCATATCACCTTGGTACACCCAATACCCTACTAAAGGTAAAACAAGCTCTGCGGGGACAAACTCAAACGTTAATGCTAAAATTACGCCAAAATAAGAGAGCTGTTTTAGCGCTTCAATTAAAGAAAGTAAAACCGACTCTAACAAAAATTCTCCTCCTCATGTCATTAAATCTAAGACTGCAAAACTATAATTTAGCCGATTGATAGATAAAAACCAACGCGACATAGTTTTTTCCTTTCCCTCTTTACGTATGACGTACTACAAAAGTTTCAATAAAAAAAAAGCGCTAGTTTTATCCAGCGCTTTTATAGTTTAAAGTTAATTTGAATAATACCTACTTTACGAAGAGCATCGTATAAAATAACTAAAGCCGGTCCTAAAAACAACCCGACAAAACCTAAAAGTTTAAATCCAATGTACAAACTAACTAATGCAGCCAAAGGTGAAATACCCATATTTGTAGAAAATACTTTTGGTTCTACTACACGTCTTACTACCGTAATGACTCCAAATAGAATAAATAAGCCGATTGCTAATGAGTCATGTCCTTGCGTAAGAGCAAAAATCCCCCATGGAACGAGCACCGAGCCTGTCCCAAGGATTGGTAAGATATCGACAATTACAATTAATAAACTAAGCAGCGCGGTATACGGAACATCTAATAGCCAAAGCCCTACATAAGCCATTACAAACGTCATGACACTTAAAATAATTTGTGCCTTAATAAAACCAACCCCCGCTTGGATAAGCTGAGTGATGACAACTTGTAGCTTATATTTCGTTTCTTCTGTTAAAAATGACTTAATTTTATTTTTAATAGCAGGCAGCTCAAGGCTGATAAATACAAGCGCTACTAAATAAATAAGAAACTCTAGTAGAAACCCAGGAACAGTAGCAGCAAAGCTAATGATGATTTCCACGGTACTTTTTAATAGAGAATCTAATGAATTTACGGTTTTTTCAAGCGTGCGCTCGATAGAAGAAATCACTTCTGTAGGAAGAGCGTTTGAATAGTATTTCCACTTGATAATAGTTGGATAAATCGCGGTTTCATAGATTTCTTTTACAAATGAAGGCGCTATCTTTGAAAGAGCAACCACTTGCGTAACGATTGTCCGAACAATAAAAAATCCAATAAGTATGAGCGAAACAACATATAAAATGAAGGTCATAAGCACTGCGTAGACTCTCTTCATTTTAAAAGATTGATGCAATTTTTGAACAATACCCTCAAGCGCTAATGCTGTTAATAAAGCAAACACAATCGGTAAACTGTAAGGGATTAACAAACATACGATTACTATCGAGGCGATGACCCATATTCGCTTTTTCCACATACTCTACTATCCCCCAACTAGCTAAGCTATCTCTATATTTATTGATAAAGAAAGGAACCAGTGACTGCTTTTATGTAAGAATAAAATTTGGATATATTTATACCTGATGTTACATATTATAGGGTCAATTTCCATAATAATAAAGGAATTATTATGAAAAAAGCTACTTATTCTAATTTTTTGAATAGAATAAGTAGCTTTTTAATTTATAAATTAGCCGGCTCTCATGACCTCTGTACCTTTTTTAGGGTCAAATTTGCCTTCAGATTTAGACATCACAATTGCTGCTAGTGTGTTTCCTACTAAGTTAACAACCGTACGTGCCATATCCATGATTCTGTCTACTCCCGCAATGAAGGCTAATCCTTCTGCCGGAACGCCGATTGTTCCAAGAGTAGCCAGTAATACAACAAATGATGTTCCTGGCACCGCAGCCATTCCTTTAGATGTAACCATCAATACCAGAATGAGCGTCAGCTGTTGAACGATCGTTAAATCAATACCATACACCTGCGCTAAGAATAACGCTGCAATCGCTTGATAGAGAACAGAACCATCTAGGTTAAATGTATAACCAATTGGTACAACGAACGATACGATAGCTTTTGGACAGCCCATCTTTTCAAGTTTTTCCATAATTCGCGGAAGAACTGTCTCAGAACTAGATGTACTGTATGCTAACAACAGTTCATCTTTCATATAGCGGAATAAGTGGAAAATGTTAATTCCTGCCCATTTCGCAATTCCTCCTAATACAACAAGTAGGAAGAAAATTAACGCTAAGTAAACTAAGATAACAAGCTTTCCTAATGAAAGGAGTGACTCTAAACCGAATTTCGAAACTGTTACACCAATTAAAGCAAATACTCCAATCGGAGCCACTTTCATTACTAGGTTTACCACGTGAAACATTGCGTGAGAAACGCCGTCAAAGAATTGAACAACAGGCTTTCCTCTTTCTCCAATTGCCGCTACTCCAAGTGCGAACAATACTGTAAAGAAGATAATTGCTAGCATGTCCCCTTCAACAATTGACTGGAAAAAGTTTGTCGGAACAATGTGTAAGAACGTTTCAGCCACTGACTTTCCTTCTTGCTGTTCGGATGTTTCAACGTATTGTGAAATATCACTCTTCTGTGCTGAATGAATGTCTACACCTTGTCCAGGGTGAAAAATATTAGCAATCAATACACCGATTACAATTGCGAAAGTTGTAATAATTTCAAAATAGAGAATGGTTTTAACGCCAAGCTTTCCGACCTGTTTACCGCTACCTGCTCCTGCAACTCCAACGACTAAACTTGAGATAACAATTGGAATAACAATCATCTTAATCAATCTTAAGAACAAGTCTCCCAGCGGCTGCAGGTATGTTACTACACGCGGATCGTTAAACCAAATTACTCCTACAAGAACACCGAGGATTAAACCGGTAAAAATCTGCGTAGCCAAACCAAAACGAATTTTTTTCATAGATGTACCTCCCCAAAGATGTATGACATTTGTATATACTTTTCTGAAAAAACAAAAAAAGACTATTCTTAAGAAAGAACAGCCTTTTACTTACGCTATTTTGGGCTCTTTCTCTCAATAAAGCAAACGAGGTTAACTGTCGGATTCGGAATTGAGAGTTTCCTACCTTTTGTAAGGATTCACCCCAAGGCAGCTTTACTGCCGATAATGATTCCCCCGCTCTATACGATTAAGCTTATTATTCAATTTTTATAAAATTAAAACGATCTATACGTTGTCATACGTTTTTTACAGTCAATAAAACTAAACAGAAGTCTTACTTTTACTTAACTTTATACTGCACAAATATTAATTTACTATTTTTCGACACGTTTTGTCAATACCCATGTTTATAAAACGCTTTCAAAAGACAATAATATATATTTATGCAAAAAAGCTATTGCAATGTTGCAATAGCTTTTTCTTGCTTTTTAAGTCTTTATCAGAAGTTTAAATGGCTATAAAATACGCTTATTTATTTTATAAAAATACAAAATATAGAATAGCCGCTAAGACAATTCGATAAATGGCAAACGGAACTAATTTAATGCGGTTGATTAATTTTAAGAAAAAGCGAATCGATATAAGCGCAAAAATAAAGGCGCTGATAAAACCAGCAATAAAAAACGGTAGTGCATCTGATGTGAAATACTGCCAGTTTTTAACCAATGAAAGTCCACTTGCTCCTGCCATAATTGGCACTGCCATAATAAATGTAAAATCTGCGGCTGCCTTATGGCTCATTCCAAGAAGAACCCCTCCTGAAATCGTTGAGCCTGAACGAGAAAAACCTGGCCAAAGAGCAATACATTGAAACAGTCCTATACCTAGTGCTTGTCCATAAGACATTTGGTCCACCGTCTCTACACGCGGACGTTTAGGTCCAAACAAATCTGCTAGAATCATTAATACAGCTCCGACCACTAAGCCAATTAGCACCGTATTTAAAGAAAACAAATGTTCATCAATGTAATCATCAAACAAAAGTCCTAACACTCCTGCGGGTAACAAACCAACAATTACTTGCATTAAATTTAAGCGATTTGTCGGTCCAATTGCAGCAGCTGGTTTTTTTCCCAATCCTAATAAATTAATAAAACGATCTTTAAAAATAACAACTACTGCTAAGATCGACCCTAGCTGAATAACAATCTTAAATGTATTAGCTACTGGAGATGAAAATAATTCTTTTGAATTTAACCACAGGTCATCCACAATAATCATATGCCCAGTTGACGAAACGGGAGCAAACTCTGTTAAACCTTCTACAATCCCTAAAATGATTGCTACAATAATTTCCCACATAAAGCTATGTACCTTGCCTTTCTTTCAAATTAATAAGCTTATCGCTTCGTTTTACATGCTCAACTATTTTCCTATTTTGACACTTGCTTTTTTATCATAATTGTTAAAACTATGAAATACAATGTGTATTTGCAAAAAGATAAGAATCTTTAATAATTTGTAATAAAAAGCTTACATGCTACAACCAAAAAACACGATATCAGCTTTTATTTATTTTAAAAAGCAGTCACTATGTTCAGTATAAATTCTGGTCCCTTAGCTAAAAATGAATCATCTAGACTATTTTTCTTTAGTGTAAAAAAATGACTAAATTATTATGTTTTTTCCATCCCCCTTTACTGTCATCTATCATTTTATTCCAATAGGGCTGACTTATACGACATATCCCCTAAGTAATTTGAAACTTTTTTCTCTCTTTTCTCGTATATAGTAGTATCTTTTTTAGGAGGCTTTTTACTATGAATGGAAATGTACGTACAATGAAATGGGTCACTGCTGGGTATGAAGCCTTGCTGGGAATTCCTTTAATTGGCGCGGGGATTGTTATGGGCTTTAGCTATACTCCTCTTTTTATTGGATTTATTCTTCATGCTATCACACTCATTTTAGCTAATAGACGAGGGTTATCTGCTTATGGAAACATACTAGGACTTGTTACCTCACTGGTTGCTTGGATTCCATTTTTGGGATTTATCATGCATATTATTACAGCTATTGTGATTGCAATCGATGCTGCTAGACAACGCTAATTGTCTAGCTTTTTTTATTTAAGGGTTGATTTTTTACCGAATGATGGTAAACTTAAGCCGTAAATTGAATAATTTGAATGTTATTTCTACTAGGGGTGTCTGATAGCTCAGACTGAGAGAAGAGTGCAATAAAACTCTTTAACCCTTTGAACCTGATTTGGGTTATACCAGCGGAGGGAAGTAGTCTTGAAAAGAATAGTATAGTTTTATTCTTTTTTTGCCTATTCCATCGGGTTCTGTCTATCACAGAACCCGATTTTTTTTATGGTTCGGTATAGCTACACTTTATGCGAAACCGGAGGAATATGTAATGTCAAAACAAAATGTATCAGTTTCTATGAAAAAGCCTTTTCCAAACAGTCACAAAGTATATGTCCAAGGATCCAGACAAGACCTTAAAGTACCTATGCGTGAAATTCATCAGTCTCCTACTACAGGGTCTTTTGGTGAAGAAGAAAATAGTCCCGTACGTGTATACGACACGAGCGGTGTTTATACAGATCCCTCTTATGAAATTAATTTACAAAAAGGATTACCGGCTCTGCGCGAAAAGTGGATTGCAGAACGAAACGATGTAGAAACATATCAAGGCCGTACGGTTCAGCCACAGGATAACGGTTATTATGACGGTGATCCAAGAGATCAGTACGAGCGCTTTATCACTAAACGTTTACCTTTGCGCGCGAAAAAAAATCAAAATGTAACGCAAATGCACTATGCGAAAAAAGGAATCATCACGCCCGAAATGGAATTTATCGCTATTCGTGAACAGATGAATCCTGAAGTTGTGCGTGAAGAAGTAGCAAGAGGACGTGCAATTATCCCTAATAATATCAATCACCCTGAGAGCGAACCGATGATTATCGGCCGCAAATTCCATGTGAAAATTAATGCTAATATCGGAAATTCAGCTATTCGTTCAGCTATTGAAGATGAAGTAGAAAAAATGACATGGGCAACGCGTTGGGGAGCCGATACAATTATGGATCTATCAACTGGAAAGGATATTCACACAACACGCGAATGGATTATCCGCAACTCGCCTGTTCCTGTAGGGACCGTTCCTATTTACCAAGCGCTTGAAAAAGTAAAAGGCGTAGCAGAAGATCTAACGTGGGAAGCATACCGCGATACATTAATTGAACAAGCAGAACAAGGTGTTGATTACTTTACTATTCACGCAGGTGTTCTTTTACGTTATATTCCTCTGACAGCGAAACGTACGACAGGTATTGTTTCACGCGGAGGATCCATCTTGGCGCAGTGGTGTTTAGCTCATCATGAAGAGAACTTTTTATATACTCGCTTTGAAGAAATCTGTGAAATCTGTAAAGCATACGATATTGCTATTTCGCTTGGCGATGGGCTACGTCCTGGTTCCATTGCAGATGCTAATGATGAGGCACAGTTCGGTGAATTAGAAACGCTTGGTGAATTAACTAAAATTGCTTGGAAACACGATGTTCAAGTTATGATTGAAGGTCCTGGACATGTTCCAATGCATCTCATCAAAGAAAACGTAGATAAACAAATGGAAATATGCCAGGAAGCTCCCTTCTATACTCTTGGACCGCTTACAACCGACATCGCTCCAGGCTATGACCATATTACATCAGGTATTGGTGCTGCAATGATTGGCTGGTTTGGGACAGCTATGCTTTGCTACGTAACGCCAAAAGAACATTTAGGACTCCCGAATAAAGAAGACGTTCGCGAAGGCGTTATCACCTATAAAATTGCTGCGCATGCTGCTGACCTAGCAAAAGGCCATCCAGGAGCACAAAAACGCGATAATGCTCTGTCTAAAGCAAGATTTGAATTTAGATGGAATGATCAATTTAACCTGTCACTAGATCCAGAGCGCGCAAAAGAATATCACGATGAAACACTTCCCGCTGAAGGTGCTAAAACAGCCCATTTCTGTTCAATGTGTGGACCTAAATTCTGTTCGATGCGTATTTCTCAAGATATTCGTAACATGACTCAAGAAAATGAAAAAGATGTAAACGAAGTAAGAAAAGAAGGAATGAAAGAAAAAGCTAAAGAGTTTGTTAACAGTGGTTCAAATATCTATCAATAATGAAGTAGAACAGCTAAAAAAACAAATTAAGCAGCTTGAAGAAAAGTTATTATTTGTTCAGCAAAATTGTCAGCACATTATCGTTGAATCCTCACATTCTTCCGTAAGACGCTGCATTAAGTGTTTCTATCAACAAGATGCAAAAAGGACTTCGTAAAGAAGTCCTTTCATCTTTTTTTGAAACGTGCTTTCAGCATGTTCTTGATCCAATATAGTATTTTAATAATAACCCAGCCTATAAATGTACCTAGCGTATTCAAAAAGATATCATCAATATCAAATACTCGTTCCGTTAGCTTGTACTGTAAAATTTCAATCAGAAAACTGATTAAGAAACCAGTCGTAAAGACTTGAATAAAACCGTCAAACCACTTCATAAACAACGGAATAAACATTCCAAGCGGCGCAAACATCACGATATTTCCCAGTATATTTGTCAGAGTGAGCATTATATTACCGCTGTCCCACATCAGACGGATTGTACTAAATAAATCCAAGTTCATTGCTTTTCCGTAAACATGTTCGTTTTCGCGTATGAGAGTAGCATAAATGACCACTGCCGTATACGCAATAAATAGAATGAACATGACTTTTTTAACGATTGACCTGATGCTTACATTCACTTCAACATCACCTTCTTTGACTCCCCAAACCATTTATTATTATCTATATGTATATGTCCACTGCTTTCATTCGTAGTGAATGGATTTACATGCTTTTTTTATCCTATCACATCAATAAATAAATACAATTCCCTTTTTATTATTTTGTAAACTAACATTTTTCCACTTAAAAAAAGCCATGCGTTTCGCATGACTTTTTTTAATTAATAATTCCACGATGGATAATTTCCACTTGTACTTTCGGATTAATCGAGATGTTTTTATAGTCCTGTCTCCATTTAAGCCTTTTCCATATACTCGGATGATAAGCAGCTGCTTCTCTTCCTATTTCCAGAAAATCACAGTTAGCTTTTTGTAGCTTTCCAACTACTTTTTCAGCTTTTTTTTGTAGAATCTTTTCAATTTCTTCCTGCACCTTTTTTGTCAATGCAGGAGATGACATTTCATTTTTGGTAAATTCATTAATGCTTACTTTTACATGTAGCGGTATGGTTACTTTCGCTCCGTACATCGCATCCGGTTTAAGGTGCATTTTTGCTTTAGCGCCTGACACATCATACGATACTACATACTGTTGATCATGTATGGTAATTTTGTGACTCATAATCATATATTTACCTTTTTGATTTCCTAATAAAAGAAGCACCTTGGATTCCTCAGGATTTAATGTAATGCCTGAAAATTTATCTTCATTAAATAAAGCTGTACCGATTACATCAACGGTCTTATTTTCAGTATTTAATTTCACATAAGGGAGTGCTAGTCCTTTTCCTTCATCAAATAAAACGGTACAAAGTGACTGAAGAGTTTCAACAGGCACTAAAGAATTGACTTCAGCCGTATGAACAACTCCGTCTAAATACTCTCCAATTAGCTCTTCTCCTACTTGCTGTAATTCAACTATGGTACTCGGCTTTCCTTCTACAATGACATACTTAGCTGTCAAAGGACTTTCTGATGTGCGATATAAAACGTCGGATAATTCTAATACACCCTCCTTAGCTAATTGATTTTCAAATAAAACAATTCTTTTTTTAGCAGACATAACAATTCCAGAAACCTGCTGGTTAATTTTTGTACGATCGTCTCGAGGTGAATCCCCTGCTACATGATAGGTTTTATTCACTAATGTCCCTTCTTTAGACGTATAGGAACGGATCGCAATAGTAGAAATCACCTTATCTTTCTTTTTTTCATAAGCCACTGTAGACAAAAACATCGTATCTTTTAACAATTTTTGATCCCAGCATCCTGTTAGAAAACTTAAAATTAAACATATGCTCAATACCTTGATAAGTTTATACTTCATTTTTTACTGTTCCTTTTCTTATCCATGATAGAATTAACAAACAAATAGGAATACAGAAAATGAATACGTAAATTAAGTAGTTAGTTGCCTGTGACAAAGCTGCCACAAGATTATCCGTTCTTGAAAAATAAATAGAAAGACCTGTTACGAATATCAATACAATTGGAACAAACGGACGGTGAGTTTTCTTTTTGAATATTTCCTGCATGCCTACACTTGAAATATACACGTACATAATAAGGGACGTAATAACAGAAATAATCCAAAAAGTAATAAAAACCAAATCGATTCGTTCAATCACTGAGTTTTGTGTCGCCTTCAAAATATATAAAACCGGTTCTGGTACAATTAAAATTTCATCTGGGCTAAAAAACATATAACAAGCAATGATAATATACACATATAAAATCGTAACGATACAATTACTAAGCATGACCATTTTCAATGTCATAGTGGATTTTGCCTTTACAAACGGTGCTAAAATCAAAATGGCTTCAAAGCCTAGCATTGAGATACTTCCTTCTTTTGACGCTAGCAAGATATTTTGAATACCGCTGTGCCCAATCGGAAATAGATACCGGACATCAGCCTCTTTATAAGCATTTGACACCAGTAAGACTAAAATGATTAAAAATACAGATACAATTGTAAAAAAACGCCCTATGTTTCGAACATTCTCTTTTGCAAAATATAGAGCAATAACAACTAATAAAAAGACAAGAACATAAGCTGGCGTCAAGTGGTACAGCCAGCGCTTTAACACGTTTACATACAAAACAGTAATAACACTTGAAACAATGATGTAATAAAATACATATCCTACATTTAGAAAATTTCCTATCCACTTACCAAGCAGCTTGCTGGTCATTTGATATAAAGTTAGACCTGGCAACCGATGCGTTAGTCCCCAGTGGAACAATGTAATGACTTGAATTATACACCCGCTAATTAACATGGAAATCCAGCCGTCCGTATGCGCCGTCTTAAATAAGTTATAAGGTAACCCTAAAACACCAATACCAATTTGAGTTTGCAAAATGATAAAGAACAGCTGGCTGGCTGAAATACTATTTTTATTCATTTGAATCCCAATTCCTTATCGCTTTTTGACGTTGGCGTTTTTGAGGCTTAGCGTTAGCAGGCCTTTCATTCAAATAGAGCTGATGCATCCTTATAAAAACATCCTTTAAGCCAGAAAATTTAAATGGCGCAAAAGGGATTAAGTAAGGCATCGTAATAGACTCTAAAATAACTAAATGCATAACAATAAGAACTAGTACAAAAACAATACCCAAATAGCCAAAAGCGGCTGCTCCAATCATCATAGGAAAACTTAAAATCCGCAGCGTGGTACTCATTTCGTTTGACGGCACAACAAAGGAAGAAACGGCTGTTAGAGCAATAACAATAATCATCATATTTGAAACTAAACTCGCCTCAACGATGGCCGTTCCGATAACTAATCCCCCAACGACTCCAATTGTTTGAGCAATTGATGAAGGCAGCCTGAGCGACGCCTCTTTTAGTAACTCTAATATTAAAACCATAATAAACGCTTCTACTATCGGAGGAAACGGAACGTTCTCAAGAGAGCCTTTTACGGTAAAAACTAAGTCTAGAGGAATTAACTCGTAATGAAAAGAAATCGTTGCTATATAAATTGCAGGTAAACTCATCGCAACAAAAAAACTAAATACGCGTAAAAGCCGAAAAAATGAGCCATAAAGTGCACGCGTATTATAATCTTCGGGTGATTGATAAAAAGTAAAAAAGTTAACAGGGGCAATCAATGCAGAACTATTACCATTTGTTAAAACTGCCATTCTTCCTTCTAACAAGTTACCCATTACTCGATCCGGCCTTTCTGTATTCAGCAGCTGAGGAAATGGTGACAGAGGTGAATCTTCTAGAGCCTCTTCAATGACACTCCCACTATCTACTCCATCCACTTCAATTTGTTTGATACGATCAATAATCATATTACAAATTTCTATGTTCGCTATATTTTTCAGATATAAAACTGCTACTCGAGTGCGTGAAATACTGCCTACTTCGATGTAGCGTACAATAAGGCTTCCATCTAAAAATTTTTGACGCATCATGTTTAGATTTTTGTCCAAACTCTCAACAAAACTTTCCTGTGAACCTCTAACCACTTTTTCGTTCAGTGCTTGATTAACTTCTCTTGTAGCCGTTTTGGTAGAGTCAATTGCATAAACAAACGAATCATTCTCAATTAGTAGAATAGACGCACCTCGGCTCATTAAACTAATCATTTCATCCAAATCTTTTGTAGGAGTAATCGAAGCGGCCTGTATGACTTCTTTTATCTCTCCTTCTTTTTCTATTAATAAAGGTTTGATAACATGATCGTTTAGCTTCATTGAATCCATAAGAGGGACAAAATAGACTAAAAGTGCACTCTCGTGATTAAATTTCAGCTGTCTTTTCCCTATATCGTTTGAATAATCTAACCGTTCTTCAAGTTCTTTTACAATTTCTTCTATGTTTTTACCAGGTTCAATTTCTGCTTTTTCTTCTGCTTCAAGGGAGATAGGACTTTTTTTCCATTTAGATCTTCGTTTGATTAACAGTGCCACTCACCTGCCTCGATGTCTCTTGTTATTATTCATTGTTTCTAAAAAAATAAATAGTATGTAAAAAAATGCAAAAAGACGCAGCGGAAATTTTTTCGCTGCGTCTTTTTAATCTGGAAAATACGGATTCAAATGAATCAGTACTTCTTGAATATTATCATGCTTTTTCATAAGTGTAGCTTTGATTTCTCGTCCTAAATCATGACCTTCCTTAATTGTTTTAAAGTGGTCAATTGAAATACGTACATCCACTAATATGTAATGGCCATGTTCTCTTGCTCGGACGCGATCAATCCGCTTCACATCTTCAAATTCATAAATACTTTCTTCAAGTTCTTTCAGTAGCTCTTCATCAATATTGCCTTCCATTAAGATTTGAAAAGACTCTCCCATCATTTGTCTGGCAATGTTAAAAATTAAATAAGCAACAAAGATACTTGCTATTTTATCTCCGTATAACAGCAGTTGAACATCCATTTTATCACCAATAATGGATAATAAAACACCAATTGCCGCCGCAATAGAAGCAACAATATCTGCTTTATGATCAAATGCAATTGCCTCAATTGCCTTACTGTGGTGCTGCTTCGCTACGTTTAAAGAATAACGGTACAACAATACCTTTGCTATGTATGAAATAACAGCAATCCACATGGCTAAAATATTTGGAGATTCAACCGGATGGAATAAACCAACGACTCCTTCAAATACCACATAAAATGATACAAGCAATAAAATAATTCCTACAATTCCTGAGACAATTACTTCTGCTTTTCCATGCCCGTATGGATGATCATCATCTGCTGGCTTATTTGCTACTCGTATAACCAACAAGACAATAATAGAGGCAAATACGTCCGCTGCAGAGTGAATACCATCAGCAAATACGGCATCACTATTTCCAATCCATCCTACTATTACTTTTCCTAGCGTAAGGGCAATATTGCTCCATACGCTAATCCATGCTACTTTTTTCGCAATGGACTCCCTTATACTATTATTCATTTGCACACCTCGACTTACTTCTTGAAAAATCAGCTTTTTTATCTTATCACTGTTCATTCAAGTGGGTCTAGAGCAACCTATTTTCATTTAGCTATATATGTTTCAGCACCGCAAAATTACTGATAATCCACAACATATCTTTCTTATTTCTCTGCCAACTTCTTACGATCAGTTGCCATTGGAGGTTCTTCCATCCACCCTTGCTCAATCATAATTCGAATTCCATCTTTTCCATACTTCCCTATACGCCCAATTAGCTGAGAAAATTCTACTGCTACATCCGAACGGAAGGCCATAGACAAACCAGCACCGCAGTTATCAATAGCGATCGTCACCGCTGTAGAAGTATGATACATCATCAGCTTATCTGAAAACGGTGAAATCGTTGAGTTGGTTACATATGCATCAAGCAGCCTCGGACTTGGTAAATCAGCTTCAGACAGTAATTCGGTGAAGTGCTTGATTTGCTTACTTGCAAGCTTGACTCCATCAAAAAAATAAGAGCGTAATTTTTGTGTGGTAGCTACTTGACTAAAGGCCAGCATCAGCGTTTTACCTAATACATTTGTATTAACAATTTCTTGAATAGCGGTAACCTCTAAAGAAGTTAAAGGATGCATTTGAGAGAAAAATGGTGATATAAATGTTTTTTCGTCCACAAAATTCACTTTTACAGGATAAGGAATAACCGGAGGTCTCATCAGCATGCTTTTTCTTAAAATAACGTGGTTAGAATTCTCTAAAAGAATGTCGCTTTCTTTTACACATCGAGATAGGTGGTCATAAATATCTTGCCTTCTCACTGCGCTTAGCGCTCTGGCATATTTCTTCATACCTCCAATGGCCATTTCGTTTACATAAATAGCCATAAAAATATCATCAAATAAAGCAGGAACTCCTTTGTTCACATCTTGTTCCCCAAACCCTACTGGAATTGGAATTTTTTCTGAACTGAATAATTCCGTCAATTCGTCTACATGAGTTTGTGAAAACTGATGTGCTTTTTTTAAAAGTTCCTTAATCTCTGGATCTTTTACAACAGATAGAAAATATCCAAGAACGCATACATACAGCGTATCGCCTAAATATTGCGCCCATAAGTAACCTAACTCGGCTGCATTCAACCGCTGATTTTGTTGATGTTTTTGCATTTCACTCTTTATATTTTCGTTCATTCACTTATTCTCCTTTTGGATAAAGTCGTACTTTTACTATCTCCAAAGAAGCGCTGAATAAACCGCATAAAAAAGACCTAGATAACAAGTCTAGGCCTTTTAGGTTATGCATATTTTTGGTCTTCGGTCTCTTTTCTAAAAAAGCTTTTCATCGCATGAAAAACGTCTGATTTTTGTTTTAAAATAAAGTGTCTAAAGCTTTCGTCTTGAATGTTTTTGTACGCAGACATTAAAGTGGAATGTCGATTGTACTGATTCACTTCCCCATACCCAAACATATTTGACACTTTCATTAATTCATTTACTAACTTTACACACCTTGCGTTATCTGAAGTTAAGTTATCACCATCTGAAAAATGAAACGGGTAAATATTATAACGGCTCGGATCATACTTTTGGTTAATTAATTCAAGTGCTTTTCGGTAAGCAGATGAGCAGATGGTTCCTCCACTTTCTCCTTTGGAGAAGAAGTCTTCTTCTGACACTACTTTTGCCTCTGTATGATGCGCAATAAATTCAATTTCCACCGTTTCGTATTTCGTACGTAAAAAGCGTGTCATCCAAAAGAAAAAGCTTCGTGCCATATATTTTTCCCATATGCCCATCGAACCGCTCGTATCCATCATAGCTAAAACGACTGCTTTCGATTCTGGCTTTATAACTTCATTCCACGTTTTAAATTTTAAATCCTCCGGATAAATAGGATGAAAAGCAGGCTTTCCTGTCATTGCGTTTCGCTTATAAGCGCTCATCATCGTTCGTTTTTTATCAATATTCCCCATCAAACCTGTACGTCGTATATCATTAAATTCAATGTGTTCCACAACAATTTGATCAGATTCTTTTCGCTGAAGATTAGGCAGTTCTAATTGAGCAAATAAAGCCTCTTGAAGTTCCATGAGGGACACTTCCGCTTCAAAGTAGTCTTCTCCAGCCTGGTCACCTGCTCCTTGACCTTTTCCTGCTCCTTTTTGACCATCTCCAGCAGATCCGTCACGTGCTACTACATCCCCAACTTTACTGTCTCCATCACCTTGACCCACATGTTTGTTTTTATCATAATTGTACCGAATTCGATATTCATCCAATGATTTGATCGGGATTTTAACAACTTCTCTTCCATTGGACATCACGATATTTTCTTCTGTAATTAAGTCCGGTAAATTATTTTTAATGGCTTCTTTAATTTTTTCTTGATGTCTTTTTTGATCATCGTGGCCTTTACGATGGAGGGACCAGTCTTCTTTTGAGACAGCAAAACTTTTATCTACTTCTTTTCCCACGCTATTACCCTCCTTATTTAAAAAACACCTGCACGTTTTTACTCGGCATGCATAAGCTATACCGAAAGTTTCTGACAAATACCTTTAGTTCAAAGGTTGGTTACTCTTATCCTATGCGCAAGAATGGTATACTTGCTAACTAATTCTTTTACTATTAACTATTCATTTTATAGTGTCTAGTGTCATGTATATGTTTATGACTTATCATATGATGGTTAAGTGCAATGCGTACTACACAATAGCCTAATTATGCAGAGTTTATTTTAAGAGATAAGAAAAACATGGCACAGATCGGAAGTGCCATGTTTTCTTGTTAGTACTGAGTTATCGATTTAACAAACTTCCTACATAGCGCAGCAGTTCATTAGCAGATACTGAATTGTATCCATGCTCATCAATCAATCGAGCCACTACTTCATTTACTTTCTTCAGCTGCTGCTCATCTGGTGTTTTAGTGGACGTTGTAATTTTCACTACGTCTTTTAAATCTGCAAACAGTTTTTTCTGAATCGCTTCACGTAAGCGTTCATGAGAATTATAGTCAAATCGTTTTCCTTTACGTGCATAAGCGGAAATACGAATTAAGATTTCTTCGCGGAATGCTTTTTTCGCATTTTCTGAAATACCAATTTGTTCTTCAATTGAACGCATTAATTTATCATCTGGATTTAACTCTTCTCCTGTTAACGGATCACGAAGCTTATTTTTGTTGCAGTATGCTTCGACATTATCTAAATAATTATCCATTAATGTTTTAGCAGACTCTTCGTAAGAATAAACGAACGCTTTTTGCACTTCTTTTTTAGCAATTTCATCATATTCTTTACGCGCCAGAGAAATATAATTCAGGTAACGCTCTCGGTCCTCAGCAGAAATAGACGCATGCTGTGCTAACCCTTCCTTCAATGAACGCAGTACATCTAATGCATTGATTGATTTAATATCTTTTCGAATGATGGTAGATGAAATGCGGTTAATGACATAACGCGGATCAATACCGCTCATTCCTTCATCCGTATACTCTTTTTGTAACTCTTCTACGTCTGCATCGTTATAGCCTTCTACAGATTGACCGTCGTATAAGCGCATTTTCTTTAACAAATCGATATCGCCTTTTTTAGGCTCTTTTAATCTTGTTAACGTAGTAAAGATAGACGCAATACGTAGCGTATGAGGGGCAATATGAACATCTGATACGTCACTTTCACGAATCATTTTGTCATAAATTTTTTCCTCATCACTCACTTTTAAGTTATATGGAACAGGCATTACAATAATTCGTGAATGCAAAGCTTCATTTTTCTTATTGGAAATAAACGAGCGATACTCTGTTTCATTTGTATGCGCTACGATTAATTCATCTGCACTAATTAAAGCAAATCTTCCTGCTTTAAAGTTTCCTTCTTGGGTTAAAGAGAGTAAATGCCATAAAAATTTCTCGTCACATTTTAACATCTCTTGGAACTCCATCATTCCCCGGTTTGCTTTATTAAGCTCTCCGTCAAAGCGGTAAGCGCGCGGATCTGACTCAGATCCATACTCTGCAATTGTTGAAAAGTCAATGCTTCCTGTTAGGTCAGCAATGTCTTGAGATTTCGGATCAGAAGGACTGAACGTTCCAATTCCAGTTCGTTTGTCCTCTGAGAAGAAAATGCGTTCGATGATGACGTCTTCAATTCTGCCGCCATACTCTTCCTCTAATCGCATTGTATTTAAAGGAGATAAGTTTCCTTCAATTCGGATACCATACTCTTCAAAGAAGTCTTTACGTAAATGATGTGGAATTAAATGCAGCGGATCTTCATGCATTGGGCATCCTTTAATAGCGTAAACAGCTCCTCGATCAGTAAGCGAATAAGCTTCAAGCCCTCTTTTTAACATGGTCACTAGCGTCGATTTACCACCACTTACTGGACCCATTAAAAGTAAAATACGTTTACGAACATCTAAACGCTTTGCAGCTGGGTGAAAATATTCTTCCACCAAGCGTTCTAGCGAATCTTCAAGTCCAAACATTTGTCCACTGAAAAATTTATAATGTCTTTTACCATTTACCTCTTCAATTCCTGCATCCTTTATCATGTTGTATACTCTAGAGTGTGCAGGCTGAGCAATTAAAGGCTCATCTTTAATCAGCTTTAGGTACTCTTCAAATGTCCCTTCCCACTTAAGACGATTCTCTTCTTCGCGGTATCTTTCAACTTTCTTTAATATATCCATTAAAGGACCTCCCCTACTAGTTATGGTGCTAGTGAACAAGATTAATACAATCTATGCAGCAAAATGTTTGAACATGCTTTTTAAATTGTAAAATTCAGAAATTTGTCCTTGCTAGGCATTCACAGTGAAGTATTTATTAGCTATAATAAAAGAGTAAGAAGGAACGGTTAAATTTTATTAGAGAACTTACGTCTCTAGAAGAGTTATTTTGTCATTATTATCATCATGAGATATGGGAAGTCGGTTTTAACTGCAGTAGCTGTATAATCCTTTTAATTAGATTGAGGAGGAAAATCAATGCGCTTACTTTTAGTATTAGGAGTAACAATTGCTTTTTTAGCATCCATCTTCAGAGCGGGATACAATGATAAACCGGGTGTTAAAAAATAACCACTACATATCATCGTCGACATAAATAAAAAAGCGAGGTTCAAATTTTATTGAACCTCGCTTTTTATTTAAGATAAACCAGCGTAATTTTGTTGACGCAGCGCTTCATAGATTAAAATAGCTGCTGTATTAGATAAATTTAAAGAACGAACATTTTCTGTCATCGGTAAACGAAGACATCTTTCCATGTTCTCTTCAATAATGTGCTTTGGCAGACCCTTTGTTTCTCTCCCAAATACGAAGAAATGATCCTGCTCTAAGTCACTATAATCAAATGTTGTATGTGGCTGTTGACCAAATTTTGTGATGAAGTAAAAGCCTGCTTCAGGATACTTTTCAAATACTTCTTCTAATGAATCATGATACACCACATTTACAAATTCCCAGTAATCCAATCCAGCTCGCTTTAACATTTTATCATCTGTTGAAAAGCCTAACGGCCGAACTAAATGCAGCGTCGTATTTGTTGCTGCACATGTTCGCGCAATATTTCCTGTATTTGCTGGAATTTCTGGTTGAAATAACACTACGTGTACTCCCACAAATTTTCACCTCTGCTAACAAATCTATTCATCATTATACCACTAACTTGCTAAAACGAAAGACTTACCGATCAACGATATGGAAAAAATCATACTTAATCTTTGGCGTGTAAGCCGTTGAATCTTCATAAGCCCAATATCTCATTCGACTATTATACGTGTTCGCATTCACAAGAGGCATACCGTGACCGTCTTTTGCTACAACAATCGTCGTATGATTCCATCTTCCATCTCCTTCAAAATCGTAGCAGATAACGTCTCCCGGGACAAGTTCGCTTGCTGAGGATTTCCTCACAGCCCGAAGTCCTGATTTGGAGTTACTTAAATAGCTGTGCATGGAATGAGCAACGGCCCAGCTATAGCTCCAGGCGTTCCCTCTCATCCACCATCCGTTTGCTTTTTTAGGATACCCCCGCATCGGCGCCTTTCCTGCATGCAAACACTGTGAGATATAGTTGGTGCAGTTTACCTCAAACTGCTTATAACTTTCATTAGGTTTATCCCAATGTTTTTCTGCATACTGAACAGCTGCAAGACGATCATAATAAGAGGCTCTTTCTTCGTCTTCCTCTACTTCTTCTACATCCATTTCAACCTCATCTTCAGAAAAATCCTTTACCAGCAGCTCATCTTGAATAAGTGTATCTTTATAAAAAAGAGCTAAACGATCTTCAATTTCTTCTTCTATATAGAAAAAATCGTTTTGTTTTAAAAATGCCTGAATGTGCACCTTATATAATACTCTTGTTTCTTCCTGATCCGTATGAGCAGATTGAATAGAACCTTTCATATTACATTTTAAAACATCAACTTCTCTTTTTTTTACAAGAGACCGCTTTAGCTCACACTGCTGTTCAATGAAAGGCTTAAAGTCTTCATGAAGCTCACCTTTTACATAGCTGTCCGCACGCGCTTTAATTAAAGTATATAATACATTCCTTTTTGTTAGCATAATGTCACCACTTTTCTAAGCGTTTATTATACGCTATGACTCATTAGCTAACTTTATCAATAAAAATACGGTTTAGATCTCTTGAAGCATCTCTATACCTTTTGACATTTCTTCAATTACTTCTTGGTCCTTTTCTTTTTCTCTTAAGTTCATAAGTGTATCTAATGCTTCTTTATCACCAATTTTGCCTAACGCCCATGCCGCCGTTCCTCTAATGACAGGGCGAACGTCATTTTTAATTAACTCAATTAAATCTGGAACAGCGGTTTGGTCTTTAAAATGGGCAAGTGCAATAATGGCATTACGCTGAATTGGCTTTTTCCCTCTCCATGACCCTGAAACATGTCCAAATTTCTCTTTGAACTCACGATTACTCATCGTTAAAAGCGGTTTTAATTTAGGCTTCGCAAGTTCTGGGTCAGGCTCCATCTCAGGGTGAAAATGAAAGTCTTTGCCTTTATTTTCAGGACACACAGTTTGACATGTATCACAGCCATATAAACGATTGCCTAATTTACTTCGAAATTCTTCAGCTAAAAATCCTTTTGTTTGGGTTAAAAAGGCAATACATCGCTGCGAATTCAGCTGACCGCCTGTTACAAGCGCACCGGTAGGGCACACATCCACGCACTTATTACAAGTACCACAGCCGTCTTCTATCGGTTTATCAGGAGGAAACGGGATATCTGTAATCATTTCCCCTAAATACACGTAGGAACCGAATTCAGGTGTGATAATGGCACAGTTCTTACCGCTCCAGCCAATACCAGCTCTTTCTGCTACAGCTCGGTCCGACAGCTCGCCTGTATCTACCATCGATTGAAGGATAGCTGCAGGTACTTTTTCTTTTATGAAAGCTTCAAGCTTTTGAAGCCTATCACGTAAAACCGTATGATAATCTTGTCCCCAAGAAGCACGGCAAAAGATCCCTCGGCGATCTTCCTTTGTGCTCTTTGGTGCATCCTTTAATTTAGAAGGATACGCAAGTGCAATTGAAATAATGGATCTAGCTTTTGGAACAACTAATGTGGGATCTACTCTTTTTTCAATATCAGGTTCCTCAAAGCCTGAAGCATAACCTAACTCTTGCTGTGCTAACAATCGATTCTTTAACTCATCAAACATAGAAGCACTCGCAAATCCAATCTTATCGATTCCAATCTCTTTGCTGTATGAAATAATTTCTTCCTTCAACTGATACGCATTCATAGTGAGTAATAGCCTCCTTTCTAAGAAATTCTATATATTCATGCATTGAACTGTTTTCTCACTCAATGAAATGATAGGATGGTATCTATAAACGAACAAATACTAATTATAATAGAAAGGATCAAAAAAATGAACTTTACATTATCACCCGCTATTAAACAGCTTTGCCCTTCTTTTAAAATGGGAATCATTCAGTATAAAAATATTGAAGTTGGCGATTCTCCTCAAATGCTAAAAGGACGTCTGCGCCTTTTTCAAGAATCCATTTATTTTGACCTTGAGTCAAAAAAAGTAACAGAATTTGAAGGTGTTAGCGAGTGGAGAAAGCTTTTCAAAACATTTGGAACGGATCCAAGTAAATACCGTCCTTCTATAGAAGCTTTAATTCGACGGATAGGAAAACAAACGTATCTTCCTTCTATCAATTCTGCTGTGGACATTAATAACTTTTTTTCATTGCAATATGAAGTACCAATTGGAATTTATGATTCTTCTAATATAGAGGGCCACGTTGAATTTACTATCGGTAAAAAAGAAGAGTCTTACGAAGCTCTAAATGAACGTAACATTTCTTTAGAAAATAAAATCATTTCAAAAGATGCCCTAGGAGCTTTCGGAAGCCCTTATGTCGATTCTAACCGAGCGTACGTAACTGAAAAGACAACACAAGCTGTACAGTTCATCTATTTAAAACCTTCACTTTCAGAAGAACAGGCTTATAAACTAACTAAATCCTTAAGTGACATGTTCATTCAAATTCACGGCGGCGAAGCAACCTATCAAGTCATTAACTGATGTACGTAAATATAGCGTCTATCTTGAAAAGATAGACGCTATATTTACGCTAAAAATAAAAAACGCAACATCTCAGCTTTGAAAGCGAGACACTGCGTTGTGATAACAATATGTATGGAGCGGGTGATGAGAATCGAACTCACGACATCAGCTTGGAAGGCTGAGGTTTTACCACTAAACTACACCCGCAAATATTATCAAAATTTGTCGACCAATAAGTAAAAATAAAAACAGGAATCATCCTGTCAAGTAAAGCTAAAGTACCGATGGTCGGGGTCGAACCGACACTCCCGAAGGAACACGATTTTGAGTCCCCAAAACAACTCGAATCTTATTTAGATCTTTACCTTCAACGTTTGTCGAACTTTGTTGTTTTTTCGGTTAACACGATTACCTTTATTATTATGCCTTGTTCCTTCGGAAAAGTCAACACTATTTATGATTTTTTTGATTGTTTTTGATTAATTTTTATTGAATTTAGCTTGCCCCAATTCCTTATACTTTTTTATAAGTTCCTTTTCATAATTCCTCGCATCTTCTTCTCGATCAAACTCTCCCATAAACTTATACTCAATTTTCCCCTCTTGCATAAGTTGCTTATGTTCCGAGTTTCTTCTATTAGTATACCTTCTACACCGATACCAGACTCCACTTCCTACATAAACAACTTCACTATTTAATAAATGAAGATAAACAATGTACTTATTCACTTTTCTGAGTTCATTTGGATCAAGACCGCATTTCTTAATAAGCTGTATTATCTTCTGAAATGTAATCCCATACATTCTTGCAATATCTTGGTTTGTCATCTTATTTGATAAATGTTTAATAAGTTCTTCTTTTGTTGGTAACATAAAAAATCAACCTCCTAGAGTTTTTATATCTGGAAGGTTGATTTTGTAAACCACAGTTAAAATAAAATTAGCTTATTTTTGTTAAACTTCTAAACGGAACTTGCCCATTTTCAAATAAAGTATATCCAGTTACCATACCATGATCAATTGCCCAATAATCTACGTTGATGCTTACAGTTTCATTGTTTTTCTCTTTTTGTATCCCTAAGATATTTCCTACAGGTGTTAAAGACCTTTCATTATCAAGAAAATCAATTTTATAAGAAATTAATTTTTCATTCTTATGATTTGTTTCTTGGTAAACTTGAAAGCACTGGAACTCTATATTTTTATTACTAGCAAAAATCAATTCTGTACTTATTTGTAATTCAGGGAATTTTATTTTTGAAAAGTATGTAACAAATTCTTGTACAACATTTGTTTTAAAAATAACCTCTTTTAAAATCATTTTGCTTCCCCCTCTATATTTAATTACAACTAAGTACAATTTCTACCTTTTTCCTAAATATACCTTTTGAAAATAAAATAAAATTAATATTTTATAATTTTAATATGCTATTTACTACAAAACATCTTCTAACCATTTCCAGTCTGTACTTTTCATATCATCCGAGTAATTATCCATAAACTGTTTAAAAACTTCAGTATCCTTTACCTTTAAGTACAGTTCCATTAATTTCTTCATTTCTTCTACGCATGAAAATTATTTATAATATTCAGTTAATTTTATATATGTTACACTCCTATATATTTATTATAATATAAGGGAATTTAAAAGGGGAAAACTGTCTCCATTTCGTGGCACAGAGTTAACTTTCTTGCTCATTTTATTTTTTCTGATAATTCAAGGAGAGCTTTTGCAGCTTTACGAGCATCAAACTTTCCAATTTCTTCGTAGTTAAAATTCATGGTGAAACACCTCGATATAAGATATGCGACACTCTTTGTCTTGGTTTCTTATACCGAGAAAATTGAAATTGTAAATCAAAATAATTAATTTTTACATTTTAAACTTTATAAGGTACTTTAAAGTTTCTTTATTTCTTTAAAAGCGTTCTCAACATTTTTTAAAGCTTTTTTTATCTCATTGAAGTTTAGAGATATAAATCCATTTTTATCCAAAAATTCTGGTGTGATTTCTCCAGAATGCATAAGAGCATTCCTCAATTTATAAAGATTTTGAATTGTATTCCAGTAAGACTGGTTAATTTCTTTTAAACTTTTATTTTTAAGATATTTTAGAATTACGTTATATTTTAAATCCATAAGGTAACCATTAATACCCTGTAATTTTTTATAAATAATATCTGATTCGGGTGCATTGTCTTCTATATATTTTGAAATAAAAGACTCTTGAGCAATTGCTCCGTAAATAATTGCTTCATTGATTTTCGACTCATAAAGAGCTGTCTTCGCTTTTTCTAAGAACTGATGGCTAATTCTATATTTGTCTTTTTCGAAATCTTCATAGTCATCAAAAAATTCATCGTATATTTTATTAGCACTTACTCCGGAACCAGCCTCCATATAATTATCGATCGTTGTAATCGTTTTTCTCATTTCTCTATCAATTTTTGCATTAGGTGCATAGAAAAAATAATCTGTAAATATTCCTAACATGTCACTAGTGGGATTGATAGAAATAGGACTTAACCAAAACATACCTGATTTTTCTTTAATGTAATCAATAATTTCATTAATCCTAGGAGAAATATCTTTCATAATATCCATTTCAACCTCTTCAGGTACATCTTCTACATCATGTTCGTATTCTTGAAAGGTTGTTTCTCCCACAAGTTTTTTCTCTATTTTATTAACCTTATAATTTTGATAATGATACTTATCTGAAATAGCTTCTATTTGCATAAACTGACAAGATTTCTCATCATAGTTTTCTGAGTAGATACTTTCGTATTCAGCATCATTAAAAAGCAAAGTCATTTTAAAGAAAGAAAATTCAGGAAAATTAAATTCTCTTTCGTAATCTTTTGCGTCTTTTAGTCTAATAATATAAGGAAGCCCTACTCTACATTGTATTTTTATACTCATATTTTCACCACTTCTTTCTTATTTTACGGTAAAATTATACTATATTATGTGTTCGTATAAAAGAATTATAGTGGTTAATTATTACTTTTTATCCATATATGTATGTTTTTATATTAAAATGTAGTAGTCTCTTGTAAATGCTGGTTATTATTAAGAATATAAAAAGAGATTAATATAGAGGAGGTCATTTTTTTGCCTACGCCACAGGATACATTCTTCAATGATATAGTTCCTTTTTTCACCAAAATACAAAGGAGATTAGTCGAAGCCACACAAAGCAACCAAAAATGGCGGGATTTTTTTTCATCAATGAGATTAGTCTTAATACACGATGAAAATTATAATGTCGTTGATTCAAGCCAAAGCAAATTTTGGATATACCTTTCAACAACAAGAGATGAGCATTCATTTTCAACGGAGAAAGAGGATGATTTTGGTTATGCTTCTGGAACAGACTCTTTAAGTCACATCAACCTTACAATTATAGATAAAATAAGAAGCTTTTTCATTTATGAAATAGTAAAAAAAGCTAAACCAATTCAAATTGCAGAGTATTTTTATAATATGTACCGCAATTTTTATCCAGACATTCCTTTAGAGAAAAAAGATAACTACGCTAAATTCAGCCTACATAACTGGGACTTTGAATCAGGTATTTTTGCTTTTACAGCTACGAGAATAAATGTTATTTTTCCCTTGCAAGATCAATTAATCAGTGAAGATATTATAGATCATACAGGGGGCAATAGAAAAATACTAATTATTAATGCTGAAAAGGAAAAGGCAGAGAAACAATTTACTGGTTTTGATGAAATTATTGATATTAGTGATATTATTTTTACAATCTCAGAATTTAATTTTACAAGCAGTATAGATTTTTATCAAAAGGTAGCCTCCCTAGAAACAAAGGAAATTTTTGGTGTTTTTGACATACTGAAAACAACTGTTATCACTGAAATTTACCAACTTCAAAAAGAACTGGTTGATATTCCGGAATCAAATGGAAATGCCTTTGAGGATTATGTAGAAAAGTTTTTAGATATTTGTTTCTCCCCTTATTACGAAGAGTTTAATCTACGAGTTCAGAACTCTAATATTGATGGAGTAAGAAGAAGAGACTTTATCATAGATAATAGTAATTCTAATAATGCATTCCTTCGAAAGTTAGAGGCTAAGAACTGTGAGTTTCTCTTATTTGACGCTAAAAATTATAAAGAACCTCTCAGTATGAGAGATTTAGATACATTTACTAGTTATCTGAATGAGAATCCCTTCTTTGGAAATATAGGTATAATTTTTGCTCGTAATGGCCTTAAAGATAATGCCAAAGATTCGTTAGTTAGAAACTTAGCTAGGAATCAAGTAAAAATATTAATTTTAGATCAAGATGATATGCTATCAATGTTAGACTTTATAGATCGAGGTAAAAACCCTCTTTCTATTATAGAGAATAAATATAAAGAACTCTTGTTACAACTTTAATTAACTAATAAACTGTTGATATAGAATTACTTTGCATGGGGGATTACATGTTCTATGCAAATTAGAGGGGCAAATTATGGCTAGAAAATCAGAAAAAACTTTAAGTGGATTAAAATTAAACTTTTTTCAGTGGACAGAAAATGAAATTCGTGTAACCATTGAAAACCCTTATGAAGGTAAACCAAAACATATCTCAAGTGTTGAACATACCAACAGGCATCATGGAAATAACAAAGCTAGGACTCACAATAACCTTTTCGGCTTCTTCAAAGAAGTTCTTCAAGCTAATGGTAAGTGGAAAGAAATTAAAGAAACGAACCTAGGGAATAAAAGGAAATTATCTGAAAAAGATAAAATTGATCTTGAAAATAAGTATGGATTCATCTATATAACTACTAATCTTCTAAATGGGATGAAGTATATTGGTAAGCATTCGAGATTTGATGACAATTATTTTGGTAGTGGAGTTCGTCTAAGGGCAGCAATTGAAGAGCTTGGAGAAGAGAATTTCGAAAGAGAAATTATCGCTTATGCTTACACAAATGAACAATTAAATGAGCTTGAGAAAATGTATATCGACACTTTCAATGCAGTTAGTGATCAGACTTTTTACAATCTTGCTCCAGGTGGAGATGGATGGTATGGAGATAAAAAAGAAACCATGCTGATGAACGAATAAAATATTCAATACCAAGTCCATTCTTTTGAATGGGCTTTTTTACACGAAATCGCGATTTGGGTTGGTCGTAGTTAGTGAACCTTCCCCCGTAATATTAGTACAGTGTCTGTTTTTTTCTAAAACAGTGGGCGATACAAACTTTCGCCTCCATTTTTCAAAAAAATTTTAAAAAATTAAATGAATTTCTTCGAAATCTTTATTGAGCACCAATCATCTTTAGCTATTTAACATCTACTATCAATCATCTTTCTAACAATCAACATAACGATTGCAATTGATGTTGCTTCATTGCTTCAATCGTTGATGCTACATCTACTACGTCAACTACATCTTCTGTAGCTAACCATCGATGCTTCGACGTCTTACAGTCGATGATGCTGTTGCTGATGCATCTGCTGTATGATGATGCTACATCCATCGTATGTTGTTGCTATATCTTCTGTATCATCTACTGAATGTAACTACTACCTATCTAACTTAATCCATCGATTAGTAACTACATCACTTACTTCCTTGAATACATAACATATTCATTAGCATTACATTGCTTTATCATAAGCTGTATCTAACTGCATTACTTAGCTGTTATATGCTTAGATACTACAGCTTATATTATCTGTTTAATACGTTCCGTATAAAGCCTAGAGAAACAGCTTTATATCCGTACTCTTTTAAACGTCTATTCGTATTCTTTAAAATGTCAGTTAAGCATGTTGTTTGAGCAGCAAAATATAGAACTAAAGATTCTGCTAAAATGAATCTATATTTTTCAGGTCTATACAGATGCCTAATAGATTCGAGTGCTTCGATATATTCTGGACGTTCATGTTTAATATAATTCTTCATACTAATCACTCCTTGTAATTTATTAGGCATTTGTTAGCCATCTGCGTATTGAAGAAATTTAAACGGAGATCCGTTAGGACCTCCATCAAATTAGCTAGGCGTACCCGCAGTAGTAGTTAATGCACCGTTACCATCTAATGAAATCTTGTAGCTAACAAGGTCATCATATGGAGCTTCCATACTGAAGTCTGTAATTGTACAGTTACCTTCATATTTAGCTCCACTAGGAAATTCTAAATAAACATCTACGTTCTGAGAATTTAAGAATGCTGTCTCAAGTAAGCCGTATGCTACATCTGATTCAACAAAAGCACCATCACAATCAATTGACCAAGATTTGAAGCCTTGCAAGCTCTCTTTCCAAAATCCTGCTGTATCTTTTGACGTTGCCTCAATGCTATCAGCACTACGCTTTAACGACGCTGTTTTTTGACCTGCTAATACTTGTCCAGTAGTAGCATCTTTGATAAATAATTTAACGCTCATGCCTGTCTGTTTCATGGTATTGTATTACTTCCTTTCGTTTATCAAGAAATAAAAAAGAGAGCCGAAATTATCGACTCTCATACTTGTGAAATGTTTCACAAGTTTAGGTATAATTAAGAAGCACTTACGTTTAATTTAACGATTGCTTGAGGGTTTGTTACAGCACTATCCATGAATGCATCAAGTACGAACAAACGACTGCCTCTCAAGGCCTGAGTAGTATCAGTTGCTACTTCGATAAGACCCATATCTTTCTTGATAAGCATTGAAACTGCTTCTTCAATATTACCGAATAGAGCAGGAGTAGTATCAGGAAGAACGTCTGTAACAGAAACTTCTAAACCGAATAATGTGTAAGTTAGCTTGCCGTTTACAATACCGTTCTGTAGGTAGAAGTGGCCCATTTGATCCTTCATTTTTGATACTTTGTTAAAGAAGGTACGATTAAAAATAAATCCAGAAGTAGTTAAGAAATCGGGATGAATAGAGTTATACATATCAAGTAAATCATCGATTTCTAACGTTTCTAATGTACCAGCAAAGGCAGTAGGTTTAACATCAACGTCATTAATAATACCGTTAAACTCGTTTCCACCGGCACCAATCAACATGCTCTTTTCTACAGCTTTAACTGTACGTCTTGCAAGCAAGTCTTTTGCGTAAGCACCAATATCAATTCCAGCATCATTGATAAATTGATTTGTTAAAGAAATAGCAGCACCAACACGTTTTTGTTTTAATTCAACAGGTACAAAGTTAATTACTTGTTCTTGTAAATTTTCAGCTTCTCCAACAAAACCTGCTACTACTGAATCGTTTTCTTTATTTACTTTCAATGAACCAGCCATTGTTGGGAATTTACGAGCTTTTGCAAATACAGGAGAAATTTCAACCATCTTTAATACGATCTCATTAGCAACGTTAGTTGGAATTAATGAACCTCCATCTGTTGTCATGTTTACTCTACGAATCTCTTTACCTTCACGAATAATCCGTGAAAATTCATCATATCCTCGTTGTTCAGCTTTACCTTCACGTAATTCTTTTTCTGTAGTCATTTTAATCATGTCATTTCCTCTTTCTTCTTCAATATTTTTGTAATATTCCGAATTATCATCAGATAACTGTTGAGGGACTTCCACCTCTTGAACTAAGTCAATTCCACGAGCTGCAATTGTGCTTTGCGAATAAGCAGGATTCTTTACAGCACTTACTTCAAAAAGTTCGAGTTCCTCAATAGTACGAATGGCCATTCCTTCAACGTAATCCCATGAATCTTTAATACTTCTAAATCCAAAGCTCATACTTGAAATCAAGCCACTAGATATTAGCGTATAAAAGTCTTGTCCAAAACTCGTTGGAGTGATTTTAGCTTCCATGTATAGACCATTGGGATCCTCACGAAGAGTTAAACTATCATTTCTTGTACTTGCTAGTAGTTGTTTTGCGTCATGTTCACCAAGAAAATCAATATCTTTATTTCGATTCTCGATTGCACGCTTGAAAGCACCTGGAGCGATCTTCTCTCGGAATTTCTTTGTAACTCCTAAGACTTCGGATAGTTGACCAGGCTTGTTTACGTATCCAGCAACTGATAAGTCATTGCCATCAGACGTTAGATTGATTTGATTGGTCGTTCTTATTTCCATTTTCATTAGTTGAATTTTCCTCCTTCTGATTATTTTTGTTATCTACAACACCCATGTTAGGAATTGTTAATTCACCGGTATCTGCATTTTTAATTACAGAACCAAGAGATAATAAGTAGTAATCATCTTTAACTTTTGGCTGATGAAGTTTATGACGAGCTTCATTAAACGACAAAAGGCCACTTTTAAAAGCCGCCTCGATTGTATCCATCTTTTCTTTTTCAGTTGTACGAAGGATTTCTTCTGTCTTAAATCGGAAGTGATAACCTAAAGCTTTTTCGGTATCAGTTAAAAGATTTTTATTCAAGTATCCTTCAATTGAAGTAATGATTGGACCAATACAAGACTGTAAAAAAGTAAGATTATTCTGTTCAAGAGAAGCATATTTGTTTGCATGAGAGTTGATCATCGACTCAGGAATCGAAAAGATTCTGGCAACCTCTGAAACAATAGCTTTCTGACTTTCTACCATTTGCATTTTGTCAGGGGATAAACTCAATGGATGGTAGTCCATACCTTCTTCTAAAATGATTGTCTTTCCAGTATTCTTGGAGCCTCTATAAAGGCTTGTCCAGCTTTCTCTTAGGTTATTAATTGCCTTCTCAGTCAATCTTGATGAAGCTTTAAGAATACCTGTAGGAATAGCTGCGTTACCAAGCAATGAATCTGTATAATCTAATTGATTAAGAGCGATTTGAATTAATTGAGCGTTATCATATAGCAAACCATTTGTACCTGAATTAATTTCAAATACTTCCGTATCATCTAACCAAAGAGTTTCCATTCCGTTATACTGATACGTTTTTTTAATAAAAGAAATATAGTCTTTCGTCATTCCCTCTTCGTTTACGTTTCTAGCAGGTAAAACATGAAGAGAACCATCTTCTTTTTTGTAGACGTACGCTTTTCCTCGTAACAAATAATCCTGTACGATTTGTTTCTTAATAACCTGACCGACATCATAGTTATTAGCAGTACAATTAAGTCTATTTACTCGTGGATCATTCTTAATTTTTTCAACCGATTGATCTGCTTCATTTTCAACATAAAGATGAATAGGAAGTTGAGAGATTGAATTACTAATAAGTTCTACTGCTGCCTTAATAGCAGGAATTGAAAGAGCTTGAGTTTCATCAACTGGCGCCACTGGTCTGCTGTAAAAAAATGTTGCTGAGCCAACATATTCATCAGAACTTTGGGTCTTTACCTTTGAACCTGACCATTTAAATGGATTTTTCATTTAATCTGTCCTTTCTAATGTTGTGATTTTATTATTGAAATTTGTTTATCTAAACAAAAAGTAGGCGAAATAAAAAAAGACATCTCAATAAATGAGATGCCTCGTGAACTACAATCAAAATGATGTAATTCGTCAAATCTACACTGGAATTAGTACATTACTTAACATGTAAGCAACAAGTAGGATTCGACCAAGATCCCACCTAAGATTTAACTATTTAATAAATACCAAATGAATTTTATATTTGATGCTTATTAAATAGTTAAATTAAAAAAGACGTACTAAAGAGTACGCCTCTTAGGATGCTGTGCTCGGCTGGAGCGATAACAACTAGAAAAGAAGAACATAAAGAGAAGATTCAATTATGACAAGCGTCTTAGACGCCAATTAGTTATAAAAAGAGGAGAACCAGATGGAAAAACTGGCTCTCAGTTGAAACTTTAATGAACACATCAAAGAAGTAGAAAGATAACGAAAGAATTGAAAATGCGGAGGAACGCATGTTTAAAAAATTCTTATTAAGTACTTCTACTGCTTACTTGAGCAAAATAGAAGATAAAAAAATAGATTGCTCTCTAACTTACTTCTCTATTATTAATATATACAAAACTAAGTTTCTGTACGTAAAATAATAACTTTTTAATACTTTTATTGCTCTATAATTTATATATACAACTAAATGATTCTAGACAGTGTTTGAACATTTTTCAGGAATTTTTTTAGTTCATTTACTTGATTGGATCTACTTTATATATGTTATTAAGATGCAAAATCAATTTGTTTTTTCTGCTTCCATATATCATAAGGAGTGACGTAAATAGGAGTTGAGATTCCAGCTTTTTTTACTTTTTGTGCTTTGTAATCAATTAACCCAACTTCTTTTAACTTTGATTTAATTCTATAAAGTTTACCCTTCTTTATATTGCAATACCTATAAGCATCCTCTTCTGTAAAGATAACGAATAATCGTCCATCGCTATCTGTAAAATCTTTAGCATGCTTTTTCGACAGCTCATTTAAATCTAGAAGCCAAGAGTAATAAATAATATGGTCTCCAGTTAGTTCTCTAAATTTTTCGTGTTGATATATTTCCTTGTAGACTTTAAAGAATTTATTTTCCATGTTGTACATTTTAATTTCCTCCGTTGTTTATATAATTTGGTTACGCTATATTTATATCTGCCTTGTTCCATTTGTAAACAACATCGGAAAATTATTTTATTAAAATTTGCATCGAAGGAAAAATCTTGATTTTTTCTTCGTATAATAAGTATTTTATTTATAAGTATAGTAAATAAGTATAGATAGAGTATTATTTTGAAACATGTCATGAGTACCATTATGAAATTACTAAGTCCTAAAATGGAACAACTTTAGATTTTAACTTTATTTCACTACTTTCCTACTCACCTTAAAAACACTCGCTAACAATTAGCAAGTGAATGTTATTATCTATTCTTCATTATTTGACTTCCAACCGTAAATAAATGTAAAAACATCGTATTTTACCTCTTTAACCGGAGTTTAAAATACCTTACCATTTTTAGTTTCATATGTTTTTTCCATATTTGGTGTCTCCCTATCTGCTACCAAATGGGAAATTACTTATTTTAGAGATAAAAAGGATACTGATAAATCAGTACCCTATAAATTCAAATAAATTATACAATATATTTTTGATAAAGTTCTTCTTTATAACGATTAATTAATGACGTTAATACCTCTGTATTTGGTGCATGTATAACTGAAGCAAGAATCTCATCCATCAAGTCGTAATCTTCTTCTGGGAGATTAGGTCTTTCTCGAATTTCCCCATTAAAAATTTCCATTGAATAAGAAACAGCTGCTTTTACACGTGGTAAATAATCATCATCATAATAATCAGTATTAGCCAAAGTAGCAGGATCTCCCCAGCGTTCAATTGGCGTTTTAAGAGCAAACGAAAAAGCTGCTCTCACAAAATTTTCGTACCTTAGTTTATCAGACATTCTTTCACACCCCCTTCTTTTATATTAATACAACAAATTATGACAAATTACCTGTTTTATAATAGAAAAAAATACATTTATTTGTAATCATTAATAAACATAGATACAGCCTAGAATGTTTTTTTCATTTCAGAGGCATTATATCTTCAAAATCAAAAGTGTAAAGCAAAATTATAAAATTAAAATTTTATAATAAAAAAGAATCAACCATTACAGTTGATTCCTTAACATTTTTGTCAGTTTTATAACTTTCCTAATTTCATTTACTTTAGCATCCAAAGCCATTTTGTTAGGACCAAATACTTGACGAACTAAATCATGCACTTCTTCAACTCGATTTCTAACTTCAAAATAATGAGCATAATCTCGCATTTCATTTATAAGCATATCAAATTGTCGCTTTCTCCGGTTAAGTGGCTTCATTTTATTTTTTAATATATAAGCTTCGATTTCTTCTTTTTCAACATAAAAAATATGAAGGTTACTCATATATACAGACAACCTTCTTCCCCCATTTCGTTTCTGAATCCGTTTAACAATTTCGATTTTAGCTCGCTTGCGTTTGTAAAGCTCAGAAAGTGAAATTGCTCCATACTCACGAACATCTGAATATGATCTGCGATACTTTTTTATTACCTCTTCAACAGTGGCGTATTTATAATCTCCAGTTAGCTGAAACAATTTAGCACGAATGTTATCAATTTCTTTGTCAGTTTTTTCTAACTCCTTGTAATCTTCTTCAGAGTCGCAAGTCTTATCAAGAATACGTGCCCAGTTTATTAGATTACTTAGCTTTTCTTTCAACTCTTTAATTTGTTCTGTCATTTGTATGACCTCCAGTAGTTTTATTTTCTACTACTGTTATATCGGAACACACGTTCTTGTAAAGCGAAATATGTGACGAATTTGTGAACAGACGAAACAAAAAATAAACCGAACAATTTTATTTTGCTCGATTATGTAAACTAATTTGGAATATTATAGTCAGCTTTGTATATTCACTTCGCTCTATAACTAGATGTATTCTTCTCGATTTTCGTAAGGAGCTCACGCATTTCCGTTCTATTATGATTAACCCTATCAGAGCGAGTAATAATCTCATCAAGACGCTTATTGACTGAATTAAAATTCTCTTTCATTTCTAGACGAACTTCATTAATCTGTTTTTTCAATTCTATTTCTGATTTTTGTAGCTCTTTTTTTATTATCTCTTCCACATTGTTAACCTCCTTGTTTATAAGAACACTTTAGGTAATTTTATTATATAAATCTTATTTTTAGAGATTTTCGCTGTATTCTTTTAATTACCTATTAAACCTAAATAGAAAATCATTGCAGGCTGATCTAGAGCCTCTAAGAGCTATTCTATATTAATTTAATAAATTAAATTATCATTGTCATCCTCTAACCAGTTATAGAACTTATCACTTGTATAAGAATTTATTTTGGTGTGAGATAGATCTTTCATAACTTCTTGATAGTCAGCAAACTCTTCTGAATGTTTATAATCTGAGTTATTACACATTCTTTCAATACATTTGAAAGCAAACCCTCTTATATTTTCTTGCGGTACTTTAAGGTATTGTCCACTTTCAATAGTATCATTAACAAACTTTCCTATAAGGATATTCCATTGTTTTTTAGACCACCTACCAATTGTGAATTCAGAATAAAATTCATTACAGGCATTGCTTAATAGTTCTCTAAATTCTGCTGGTTCTAAAGGTTTCTTGAAATTACAATTGTAATTTATATTATTATTTTTATCTTTTTCTTTTTTATTTTTCTTTTTAATACTTGAGCCTTTTTGTACAGGCTTGCTGTGTCCTTTTGGTATTCCTAGGTTTTCCCTTTCGTCATAGCTAGGAGTTACCTTTTTTACTACTGCTTCTGGTTTTGTTGTAATTTCTAGGTCTTCCCTTTTGTCAGAGCTGGAGTTTACTTCATCAAATAACTCTTGAACGATTTTATCCGTAATATAAAAGTATTTCTTCGAGGGAACACCCATTATTTTAGTTTCTATGTAGCCTGCTTGTTCTAAATCCTTAACAGCCTTTAATTGTTGCTTATAAGTCAAAGCAGTCTCTTCCTGTAATGTATCACTTGTTAGAAAAAAATATTCTTTGTTGTCTTTTACTGTAATCATTCCTTTTCCATTAAAGCTTTCATAACTTGCACAAAGTTGACCAAAGATAATTGCTGCATTTACTGATACTGATTTAGCTAATTGTTTGTTATACATAACAAATCCTTTACCACTTAAAACTGACATTAATTTCATACTCTCTATCTCCTTGTTGACACAGAAGAAAAAGACTTGCTATCATATGAACATAGAAGTTTAATCTTCTGCTTTTTAGTGAGAGATGGTAGAGCCGCCAAGCTTAATTACCATCTCTTATTTAATTATATTATTTATCTGAATATTCGTAAAATTATAGTGTCAAACCTTTTAGTGCTCCATGAAGTTTATGCTTCACCTCTAAATCTTGTCCCCACATATTAACGTATCGCTTTGTAATCGTAATATCTGAATGACCCAGTAAATGCATTAAAGAGAAAGCATCGACTCCTGCAACTATCATTCTTTTTGCCATTGTGTGCCTAAATGTATGTGGACTTACCCTTTTATTTATATTTGCTGTATTTCCGTACTTGGTAAATCTTTTTTGAATGCTGTGAGGCTGTAAATCAAGATTGTCTTGACTAATAAACAATTTATTTGTCCCTTCTATATGTCCTCTTATTTGTATATACCTTCTCAATTGTTCTTGAGTGACTTCAGAAAGATAAACTGTTCTTTCAAATAAATTTTTAGTTTTTCTTATTATGATTTTATTTCCCCTAACGTCTTCAACTTCAATACCTACCAATTCCGATAGCCTAATCCCTGTATCAAGAAAAACAAGTAGCATTACTTCATCCCTAAAGGAAACAAATGTTTTCTGTTTTCTTATTATTTTTACTAATAGCTCTATCTCTTTGTTATCTAAAGTCTCAATCGTTTTTTGACGATCTCTCAATAGTTTAATGTTTTGCATGGGATTCTTATCAATCAGCTTATTTTTAGAAAGATAATTATAAAATGAACGCAGTGCACGTAATCGAGTATTTATGCTCGTGATTTTTATAGATTGTTTACTCATTAGAATAAAGTTCTCAATATCTTGCTGCTGGCATTCAACCAATTGTTTATCTATACGCCTTCTAAATGCTTGAAATTCGTTTTTATAATACTCAACAGTAGCAGGTCTTAAATTCCTTAGATAGCAGTCTCTGAAGAATTTTTCAAATGCTTCTTCATCATTTACTTTCTTTTTAATGATATTTAATTCTTTTTCATTTAACTCTCCACGTCTACTCATAAAAACCTCCTATACACACGATTCGGTGCACACGATTTTGGTTTATTTTTGTCGTGTTAAGAAAAACACAAAAAAGACTTCAACGTATTCGTTGAAGCCTTGTCATTATAAGATTCAAGTAAAGCTAAAGTACCGATGGTCGGGGTCGAACCGACACTCCCGAAGGAACACGATTTTGAGTCGTGCGCGTCTGCCAATTCCGCCACATCGGCAAAATAAAAAAGGCAAGTTAAAATTATAAATGGTGCCGAGGGCCGGACTTGAACCGGCACGGTAGTCACCTACCGCAGGATTTTAAGTCCTGTGTGTCTGCCAATTCCACCACCCCGGCAGCTTGTAAATAAATGGAGGCGGCAACCGGATTTGAACCGGTGATAAAGGTTTTGCAGACCTCTGCCTTACCACTTGGCTATGCCGCCATTTACTCAAGACTAAATAAATTTATTAAAATTAAATTGGAGCGGAAGACGAGGTTCGAACTCGCGACCCCCACCTTGGCAAGGTGGTGTTCTACCACTGAACTACTTCCGCAAATATGGCTGGGCTAGCTGGATTCGAACCAACGCATGACGGAATCAAAATCCGTTGCCTTACCGCTTGGCGATAGCCCAATATTGGAATATGCATATCGTTTATAAATGGGGCGACTGATGGGAATCGAACCCACGAATGCCGGAACCACAATCCGGTGCGTTAACCACTTCGCCACAATCGCCACGTATATATGCAATGTTAATTTTATAATTGGCAGGGGCAGTAGGAATCGAACCCACACTGACGGTTTTGGAGACCGTAGTTCTACCTTTAAACTATGCCCCTGTAAATGGTGGAGGGGGGCAGATTCGAACTGCCGAACCCGAAGGAGCGGATTTACAGTCCGCCGCGTTTAGCCACTTCGCTACCCCTCCGATATAAATGGTGCCGGCAAGAGGACTTGAACCCCCAACCTACTGATTACAAGTCAGTTGCTCTACCAGTTGAGCTACACCGGCATTTTAAAAACAAATGTTTTTAAAATGGTGGCTCGGGACGGAATCGAACCGCCGACACAAGGATTTTCAGTCCTTTGCTCTACCAACTGAGCTACCGAGCCTTATTAAATTTAAAATGGCGGTCCCGACGGGAATCGAACCCGCGATCTCCTGCGTGACAGGCAGGCATGTTAACCGCTACACCACGGGACCACTTTGGTTGCGGGGACAGGATTTGAACCTGCGACCTTCGGGTTATGAGCCCGACGAGCTACCGAACTGCTCCACCCCGCGATGATAATATATGGTGGAGGATGACGGGATCGAACCGCCGACCCCCTGCTTGTAAGGCAGGTGCTCTCCCAGCTGAGCTAATCCTCCACTATTATGTAGATAAAAATAAATGGTGACCCGTACGGGATTCGAACCCGTGTTACCGCCGTGAAAGGGCGGTGTCTTAACCGCTTGACCAACGGGCCATTATAAAATGGCGGAGAAGGAGGGATTTGAACCCTCGCGCCGCTTACACGACCTACACCCTTAGCAGGGGCGCCTCTTCAGCCAC
>NZ_JBOZGM010000012.1:0-50128 GCF_050846875.1 Priestia sp. TRN 1309
TCCACAGGTAGGACTCGAACCTACGACCGATCGGTTAACAGCCGATAGCTCTACCACTGAGCTACTGTGGAATAATATTTATCAGACTTCTTACATTGTAATCGACATTATATGTAATGTCAATAAGTTTTTGTAATTTCTTTGCCGTTTATTTGAGACGGCTTTATTAATTTACCATAATGAATCTATTTTAGTCAAGCATCTTCTACATTTTTTTTAATTTACCTTTACACTTCCCACAAACATATTTAACTGTGTTCACTTTTCTTTTTCGAACATATTTTTGATCACACTGCATACATACATATATGTGCTCTTTTTTCTTTCCATCACTTTCTTTTTTCAATGCCTGACAAAATCGAGGTGCGTCTACTTCTTTCATTAACCTTTTAAAGTCTTGATCTCCATGCTTATACCCTTTCCCCTCAATATGCAAATGATAGTGACAGAGCTCATGTTTAATAATTTCTACTATTTCTTGTGTGCCATATTGTTCAAAGTATTTGTAGTTTACTTCTATATTAGATGTACGTAACAAATACCTTCCGCCTGTCGTACGTAACCGAGAATTAAAAGTGGCTTCATGACGAAATGGTTTGTGAAACAGCTTCAATGAAATTTCTTCTACAAGTATTTGTAAATCCTTATCATTCATCTTATATACTCCTCTACTGTATGAAATCACCTGACTAGCTCTTTGGGCATACACTTCATTACATACTCACTATTCACCTTATCATAAATGAAAAGGAGTGATTGTCCTTATGCCAATGTGGCTACAAAAACAAATGAGGCGCGCTTATTCTGAAAAAGACCGTGCACAAATAAAATTGCTCAACCAATGTTGGTTTTTTTATCAAAAAAATAATTCCGCTTCTTAAATCACTTCTTTTTACAAATAAAATTGCCTTTTCAGAAAATCTGAAAAGGCAATTTTATTATTGATGGGGCGGAATCATCGTCAGTGCAACTCTTCCTTTTTTCATATCTACGTCTTCTACCCACACATTCACCAAATCTCCTACTGAAACGACATCGAGGGGATGCTTAACGTACCGATTCGTTAATTTAGAAATATGGACTAGACCGTCTTGCTTAACTCCTATATCGATGAACGCTCCGAAGTCTACGACGTTTCGCACCGTTCCTTCAAGCTGAATACCTTTTGCTAGATCCTCTAGCTTCAAAATATCCTGACGGAGCAAAGGTTTTGGCAGTTCATCACGAGGATCTCTTTCCGGTCTTACGAGCGCTTCTATAATGTCTTTTAAAGTAAGCTCCCCTATACTTAGTTCTTCTGATATTTCGGGTAAAGAAATATGTTTTAATGCTTCTTTTACTTTCTCCGTTCCAAGTTCAGTCTCTTTCACTTCCGCTTTCTTTAAAAGCTTTTTAACGTCTCCATATGTTTCAGGATGGATACCCGTTCTGTCTAAAGGTTCTTCACCTTCTATAATACGTAAAAACCCAATACACTGCTCATATGTTTTAGCCCCTAGACGCGGAATTTTCTTCAACTGTTTTCGGTTAGAGAATTTTCCGTTTTCATCCCGATATTTTACAATGTTTTGAGCAACTGTCTTATTTAGACCAGCAACGTATTGTAGAAGCGAAGCAGAAGCCGTGTTTGCATTCACTCCTACTTGGTTTACTACTGTCTCTACAATAAAAGTCAGTGAATCATTTAATTGCTTTTGAGACACATCATGCTGATATTGCCCTACTCCTACCGACTTAGGATCGATTTTCACAAGCTCAGCCAGCGGATCTTGCAGCCTTCTGGCAATCGATACAGCGCTTCGCTCTTCTACTTGAAAATCAGGGAATTCTTCTCTAGCAACATCAGAAGCCGAATATACGCTTGCTCCCGCTTCATTCACAATCAAATAATAAACTGGGTTTTCAATTTCTTTAAGAACATCCGCTACAAATTGCTCCGTTTCGCGAGATGCCGTTCCATTTCCAATTGCCACTACTTCAATAGGGTATTCAGCGAACATTTTCTTTAATTTATTTTGTGCTTCAGCTGCTTTTCTCACAGGAGGATGTGGATAAATAACATCAATTTTTAATACCTTGCCTGTTTCATCTACTACAGCTAATTTGCAGCCTGTTCGAAAAGCTGGATCTACTCCTAATACCACTTTCCCTTTCAATGGAGGTTGGAGAAGAAGTTTTCGTAAGTTTTCAGAAAAGATGTGAATGGCTCTTTCTTCCGCTTTTTCTGATAGGTCTTTACGAATTTCGCGTTCAATAGATGGTTCTATTAAGCGTTTATAAGCATCTTCTATAGCTGAGATGATATAACCTTCAACTGAAGAATCCCTTTTCTTGATTACTTCTTTATGTAAATATGAAAGAATACGATCTGTAGGCGCATCAATACTCACTTTTAAAATACCGTCTTTTTCTCCTCTATTCATAGCTAAAATACGATGAGGAACGATTCGCTTTACCGCTTCTGTATATTCATAGTACATTTCATAGATATTTTTTTCATCTTTTTCCGGATCTTTGACTGAAGTAACAATTATGCCATCTTTTACAGTGGTCGTACGAATCCATTGACGGTAAGATGCTTCGTCAGAAATTTGTTCCGCTACAATGTCTAGGGCTCCCTGAATAGCTTCGTCAGAAGATTGAACTCCTGCTTCTTCATTTATGTATGTTTGCGCTTCAATGTTTACGTCAGAATTCGGGAAACTTAGTAGCCACTGTGCTAATGGTTCAAGACCTTTTTCTTTTGCTACAGTTGCTTTTGTACGTCGTTTTTGCTTAAAAGGGCGGTATAAATCTTCTACTTGCTGCAATTTCTTCGCTTGATGAATTTGAGCAGACAGTTCCTCAGTTAATTTCCCTTGCTCTTCAATTAATCGGTGAACTTCCTCTTTACGCTCCTCTAAATTCATTAAGTAGTTCCAGGAATCTAAAATATTCCGGATTTGGACTTCATCCAAAGCACCAGTTTGTTCTTTTCTATATCGAGCAATAAAGGGAACTGTATTACCATCTTCTACTAAAGCAATTACGTTTTGTACTTGCTTGTGTGAAATCTCTACCTCTTTACTTACACGTTGAACAATTTGATTATCTAATTTCGTTGCAACAGACACAGCTTATCCTCCTACCTAAATGAAACTTTGTCTCTATTGTAACAAAACTCACATGCAATAACACATGTGAGCTAAAAAGAAAGGCTATGCAGTTGGAAGATGACCAGCGATATACGTAATATCGTCATTATGAGATCGAATTGCTGCCTGTAGGCGTGTCGACAATTGATCGACATTCATCGAGTTAGCAAAAACAGATTTAATCTCTTTTAATTCTAAGCCATCTGTATGAATCAAAAATTTAGAACCGGAGTCATATGGGAAGGTTTGTGTGCGGAACTTTTGAATTTTCCCTGATAAAAAACCTTGAATTGGCAGAGGGTACGTTAATTTCCCCTCCGGAGAATACAGATAAAAGCGGATATTACCTACATTTGTGTAATGAAATTCGTTATGTTTTTTATCAATTTTCAAAATAGCTACTGCTGCGCCTCTTGTATGTCGAGTAGCCTTGTTGCACTTAGAAATGATCTCATCTACATCTAGATGATGATGAGCTTTCGCTACATCCGTAACAGCTACAGAAGCGGCTCTGGCTTGTTCACCGCTTCCTAATCCATCTGCCACTGCACATAGAAAATAATCATCCGTTTCTTTGACATAGTAACTATCTCCACAACACACGTTCCCTTGCTTTGGCTCTTGATATATATGAGTTTGAATCGACTTTGTATTCGGGTCTACTGTCATCACGACATATACTCCGAATCGTTAGAATCTGAGCGAGCTGCAGTCCTTAGCTTATCAAGAGCTCTTCTTTGCAGTCGAGATACATGCATTTGAGAAATCCCTAATTTCTCACCGGCATCTTTTTGACTCAGATTTTCAATAAATGTATAGCGAATTACTTCTTTTTCTCTATCGCTTAATACATGAAGAATCTTTTCTAACACTAAGCGCTGATCAGTTTTCTCATAACCCGACTCTTGTTCACCTACTAAATCAAGGATTGTAACAGTACTTCCATCAGAGTCTGCTTCAATAGAATGATCAACAGACAACGCTTGATAACTTTGCCCCATCTCCATCGTTTCTAAAATTTCTTCCTCTGTCACTCCGATATGATCAGCAATTTCTTTTACTTGAGGAGATCGCTGTAAACGGGTTGTTAGCTCTTCGACAGCTGCTTTAATTTTAGGACCTAATTCTTTGATGCGGCGCGGTACGTGAACACTCCACGTTTTATCGCGTAAAAATCGCTTAATCTCTCCAATGATTGTAGGAACAGCAAACGATTCAAAACTTCTTCCAAATGAAGCATCATACCTTCTAATAGCTCCTAACAGTCCTAGCATCCCTACCTGCACAATATCTTCATGTAAGCTTCTGCCTTTTGAATAACGACGTGCAATAGATTCAACAAGGTTCTTGTAATGTACTACTAGATCACTTTGTGCTTCTTCATCCTGCGTTTTTTGAAAGCGCTCAATTCGTTCCTGAACCTGTTCTTTAGTTAATTTCATAGGTTGAGACTGTGTTTTCATCACTCTCCACCTGCTCTCTTTGCACATACTTAGTCATCATTAGCGTTACACCTTTTGAATTGACCATTTTCACTTCGTCCATTAGTGTTTCAATTAAATATAAACCAAGTCCACCTTCAGGAAGAAATTCAACTTCTTTTGATGTTTCATAAGGTCCTATATGTTCCTTAAGCTCTTCAAAATTAAAGCTTTCGCCTTTATCGACCACCATGATTTCTAAACGGTCATCAAATAAACCAAAACCTACTCTCACTTCACCATTTTCTTCACTCTTGTAAGCATGCTGTACGGCATTTGTACATGCCTCACTCACAGCAATTTTCATATCTTCAATTTCATCATAAGAAAAACCCATCCGGTTCGCTACACCAGACAGCGTCAGTCGAATAATCGCTACATAGTCTGGCTTAGCAGGAATCTTCATCTCAACAAAGTCATAAGGCTGTTTCATTTTACGCCACCTTCTACTTGTGAATTCACGTTTAAAATGTCTGTGAGGCCCGTAATATCAAATAAGCGCTTGATGCGCTCTGATACACCAACAAATTTCAAAGAGCCGTTATTTTTCTTATTGGCTTTTAACAATGCAATAAATACACCTAGTCCTGTACTATCCATGTATGATACATCGGTTAAATCGACTATAATTTCCGGTTCAGTATGTTCAGTAATTTCCATGAACTTTTCTTTTAGCTTAGGTGCTGTATATGCGTCAATCTCTCCAGCCAGCTTAATACGATATGCTTGACCGTCCTTTTGTATATCTATTTTTAAATTCATCGTATTAGTAGACCCCCTCTAATTTTGTGCTATCTTTTCTGTACCCTTATTTAGAATACTTAAACTAAACTCTTCAAAATAATCAATGTAAAGTCATCTCTCAATTGAAAATGCTGTAATTTTTCCAGCTCTTTATATACAGATTCTACAATTTCTTGAGGAGACAAATGCATGTATTTTCGAATTAATTTTATGATGTCCAATCTTTCGATAAATCCTTCTTCAGTTCTGCATTCTGTTACACCATCTGTTAACAGAACAATCATATCGCCTTTTGAAAGCTGCTGCTCGTACTGAAGATATTTCACATGGCGATCGACTCCTAGCACGAGTCCTTTTGCTTCCAAATCTTCAAATGAATCAGCTTTGGCATCATAATAAAAGCCTGGCTCATGCCCTGCAGATGCATAATCAAATAAGTTTGTCTCGGGATTATAACTTCCGTAGAACATCGTAATAAACATACTTGGATCTACGTTTCTCTCTACAATATTATTCAAGTTCTCCAATACGTAACTTGGATTTTTTCTTGAGTCCGGTAAGCTGTCCATTGCATACTTGATCATAGACATACACATTGCAGCTGGAATTCCTTTTCCGATCACATCGGCAATGGCAATACTTAACCCACCGTGCTCTTCTTCTACAAAGTGAAAATAATCTCCGTTCATCTGTTTAGCAGGTACGCTAATCGCGCCAATTTCTAAAGTTGAACTAGCCGGAACCTTTGTCCCTAACAGCGTCTGCTGGACGTTAGCGGCAACTTCGATTTCAGAACGAAGTTCCCGCTGCTTATTTTTTAATGTTTGATGCTCACGAAGAGCAAGACCGTAGCTAATCATTACCTCAAGTAAAAAGTCCAGAGAATGCAGCACTTTTTCTGGAATATCAGAATAAATTTCTTCAATCACTTCTTTATGAATGCTCACAATATCTTCTGGCGATATTTCATTCTCTAAAGATTTTCTACTTAGTTTTTGTCCTTGATACAAAATTTGTTCATTTTGTGTTTGGATATAGTTCCCCAAAATATCTTTGTATAAATCTCTCATCTCTTTATCAAAAGACATTATCTATTTCCTCCTACCGGAGCCACTTAACTGCTTTAATCTCAGTACCTTCTCCGACATTTGTTTCGATGTCAAACTCATCCATCAATCGTTTTACCCCAGGAAGCCCAGCTCCTAGTCCACCCGATGTTGAGTATCCATCTTCCATTACTTTGCGAACGTCGGGGATACCTGGCCCTTCATCTGTTGCTACGACAAGAAGACCGTTTTTTCCTCCACGATTTAATTTCTCAATATAGATTTGACCCTTACCCGCATATAGGTAAATATTACGAGCTAATTCAGAAATGGCGGTTGTAATACGAGCTTGGTCAACTGTTCCAAACCCTAGCTCTTTCGACACATTTCTACCTAATTGGCGTGCCGCTACGATGTCCCATTCTGTTACGATTTTTACGCTGGATTGGAATTCCATATACTAATCCCCCAATTCCGATTGGAGTTTCTCAAGACCTTTTTCTAAATCGAGTGCAGTAAGAACATCGTTTAGGCCAATCCCTAACTCAACAAGTGTAATAGCTACTGCAGGCTGGATACCTGTTAATACTACTCTGGCCCCCATCAAATTAGACATGCTAACCACGTCACCTAACACTTTTGCGATGAATGAATCGATCATATCAATTGAAGTTAAATCGATTACCACTCCTTTTGCTCCAGTTTGATGAATTTTACTTAGCAAATCTTCTTGGAATTGAATAGCCGTTTGATCATCCAGCTCCCATTGAATGGATACCAATAAGTAGTCGTACAATTTCAAAATGGGTATTCTCACGTTTATTCCTCCGATTCTATATCAACTATTTTCCGCTCAGTCATTTCTAACGCAAACTCTACACCTTTTTTTAATGAGTTTTTCGTAATAATTTCATTTAAGTTAATACCTAAGTTCACAATAGTCTGAGCAATTTCCGGACGAATTCCTACTAACAAACACTTGGCTCCAACCAAACGTACGGCTTCAGCAGCTTGAATTATATGATGGGCAACCATCGTATCCACTACTGGTACTCCGGTAATATCTATTAATACGACCTCTGATCGGTGCTTTACGACACCTTGCAGTAAGTTTTCCATAATTTTCTTTGCACGATCGGTGTCAATTGTTCCCACAAGCGGCATTACCGTAATTTTATCAAATACCGGTATTAATGGAGCAGACAATTCTTGAAGTGCAACTTTTTGCAACATAACTGTATTTTCCCACGAGTTGGAGTATTGTTCTACTATTTTGTTATAAATAGGGCTTAACCACTTGTCAAACCGATAGAATAATTCAGAATGAGTTTGATCAGCCTTTACATGTTCACTGTTTACATACCCTTCAACCACTACATGACCCAAGTTACGTACACCCTGTGTCAAATAAGCAAGAGGCCATCCTAAACTCACAACTCGTCCTACTACTTCCTCTAGTTCCTCTGCAAAATTTTCCTGATCACGGAATGCTTTTGCCAAAAGTAAATTTACAAAATCAGAGCTTACATTTACGTACACTTGCTCGGATACAATGTTTTTAATCCGCTCTGTTTCCACATCATTCATTAACACTAGCCATCGATCAAAAATTTCTGATTTATGATTTTGTATATAATTGAATAAATCTTGATTCATGAGGTCCTCCTTGTGAGTCAATACACTCATTTATATCTATATATATATTATCATTTTTAAAACGTTTCTTATTACAATATACGTTTACTGATTATTCCTAGTCAAATTAAAAAAGTTGCTCATAAAGGAGCAACTTAGCATAAATGGAAGTATAATTCTAAAAGTCGATAAGTCCTACACTGATTTGCAAGGCTTCATCCACTCTGTCCATCATTTCATCATCTAAATGGGTAATCTTGTCTGTTAGCCTCTGTTTATCAATAGTACGAATTTGTTCTAGTAAAATAACTGAATCTCGCTCAAATCCATAGCGCTTTGCATCAATTTCAACATGCGTAGGTAACTTTGCCTTTTGAATTTGAGCAGTGATCGCAGCTACAATAACAGTTGGGCTAAAACGATTGCCTATATCATTTTGAATGACAAGTACAGGGCGAACGCCTCCTTGTTCTGAGCCAACAACAGGAGATAGGTCAGCAAAATAAACGTCGCCACGTTTGACTACCAAGTCATTACCCCCCGCTTACTAAACGATCCACAGTATGATCAGCTTCATACTCTGCTAGAAAAGCCTCGGAAGCAATATTTAAGTTTATCTTTGCCATCTCCATATATCCACGTCTCATTGATTCGCGAATATGGCGTTTTTTTCGCTCACGAAGGTACAATTTTGTTGCTTGGTGAATAAAATCACTTCGGTTGCCATTTTCTTGTTTAACCATAAGATCGAGCTCCGATACTAAATTTTTCGGTAATCTTACTAGGATTTCTGTAGTTGCGCTCGCTTCAGACACAAACATACACCTCCAACATCAATACACACACCAATAGTCTCATCTTTCCTTATCATAACATTGATTAGCTTTAATGGAAAGTTAATTCTGTCAATTTCTACACTATTATCGTCAATTGATACCCTCTTTTATGCATGGAAGTTATTATTTTATTGTCTTTTGTTCGCAGGCTTTTTATGTTGACTCAGGAAGATGTATATTCAGCGCAAGATATAATTATTAACATGAATGTGCTGAGAATCTCTTGTATAAACCCTCGGAACCCTTGCTGCAATCATGCAAGGGATTTCATAATTAATTGTTTCAAGATGCTTTGCTACTTCATCAATTGTAATTTCAGCACCTTGTTGTTTTCCAATAAATGTTACTTTTGTACCCATTTTATACATTTTAGGCAATTTAATCATCAATTGATCCATGCATATCCTACCAACAATTGGCACTTTAACTCCATCTACTAACACTTCAAAATTACTTAGTTTACGAATCCAGCCGTCTGCGTATCCTACTGGAATAGTAGCAATCCATTCATCTTCTTTAGCTTCATAAGTAGCTCCGTAACTGATATGACTCCCTTTTTTGACTTTTTTAACATGCACAATACGGCTGTGCAGCGAAAAAGCTTGTTTTAACGGAATTGGCAAGACTTCTTTTAATTCCTCTGAAGGACTCAGGCCATACATAGAGATACCTAAGCGTACGCCATTAAAGATATCGCTCGGACGACGAAGCAAAGCTGCGCTATTTGCACAGTGAATCATCGGAGGTGTAAAATTATGTTCTTTCACAATTCGAACCATTTCTTCAAAGAATGTGTATTGTTCTTCAAAATAAGACGAATTTAGCTCGTCTGCTGTTGCAAAGTGTGTAAACACTCCATCCAGCGCGAATCCTGAATGAGAAGTGATGATATTCATCGTTTCGTGTAATTCTTCTTTTGTTCTAATTCCTAAGCGACCCATGCCTGTATCTATTTTTAAATGCATATGCAACTGACTGTTTGCACCTAGAATGGACGCCGCTTCTTCAATCCAAGCTTTGCTATAAGCAGTGACCGTTACATCCCACTCCAATGCAGTTTGAATGTGTAAGGGAGGCACGGCTCCTAATACTAAAATGGATTCCTTTATTCCTTTTTTTCGAAGAGCAATAGCTTCATCCAAAAAAGCTACAGCTAGCATATCAGCGCCAGCTTGAAGCGCAATCTCTGCTACTTCTTTATCTCCATGCCCGTACGCATTCGCTTTTACTACGGCCATTAACGTTTTATGCCCCGGTATCAGTTCTCTTACATGATTCACATTTTGAAAAATGGCTTCTACATCAATTTCTGCCCATGTTTCTCTATAAAATGCATCCATTACTACGACACTTCCTTTTTTCAGAACCATTCTAAACGTACTTTCCTCTGTTAGTATAATACATCTATAGCCAAACTTCATCTCGATCTTTATTCAAATTAAGCAAGAACAAGCCTACATATATGCAGGCTTGTAAGCTTCTCTTATTTTCCCATCTGACTTTGCACAGATCTAGCAACTGTACTCAATTCATCTGGTGTCAGCTGATCAGAAGCCAGCATAAAGTCTACTCCATTATATGTCCAAGATAGACTTTTATCCGTTAAAGCTCCCACAGTAAAACCTAAATCAAATGGCTCTCCGGCAGTAACTGTAGATGTTGCTGTTTTAGCTACTTGCGCTTTTTCTTGTACAAGCGTAAACGGCTTTTCTCCTTTGTACATTAAAACGACTCTCTCACCATTTTCCGTCTCGATTTTCTTTTCCTTGGACAGCTTTGTACCTTTTGGAACGTCCTTAGGATAAAGAACGCTAAATGATTTGTGCTGAGCTAATGTCGGAATGTCAATCTTTGCACTTGTCATGTTTCTTTTTGTATCAAAAGCCCCTTTATCAAACTTAGAATCGAATTTCACCTTAGAGAAATCAACTTTTATTAAAACTTTATTATCCGTATCCATAATTTTAACCGACACAGGCGCTAAGTCACTTTTGTTCAGCGTAATTTCTTGTTTAGGAAGCATTGTGCTATTTTGATAGTTCGTTTTTGTTTCAAAAATATAATGTTTATCCGTTGATTTAAAACTTGCCTTTTCATCCTTCACAATATCTTGGACAAGGGATTCATACAAATAAGCTTGACTGCTATTTTGCGGCCAGTCACTTTGAAAACGAAAGCTTTTATTTAAGGCAGGCGTTAAAACAAAAACCCCTTCATCATTACGCAAAATCATTTGGCTTTGATCTTTCTTTGTATTTTTCAAATTCACTCGATAGTACATAGGCTTACTATGCCAAATCTCTACATCGTATACTTGAGCATCTTTCCCTGTATTCAATGTCATCTTAGCATCTGATTTATACCCCGCCATTTCTTGTACCTTGGCATCCAATGCATCTGTTACATCCTGCTGACTTTTTTCACCGCATGCTGATAAGGCTAAGAGAAAAAAGGCGCAAACAAATAAGCCAATCCATTTTTTATGCATTTCCCCAACTCCTTTGTTTTGTATATTCACAGCTAAACGGAGAAGCAAGAACATATCTTGTCTCCCCTATCCACACTATGAATATATGAACAAGAAATAGTGAATATGCAGACTAGCTTGACAAGCGTTCAATAATTACTTGAGCAATCGCATAGTGCGCACTGTGGGAAATAGATACGTGTACAGACGCTTCCAGTGGTTGTTTTGTAACAATGTGGGGTTTCCCTCTTTCATCATTCACGATTTCGATATCTTGGAAGCTGAAATCTTTTCCTATTCCTGTTCCAAGAGCTTTCGAATATGCTTCCTTCACAGCAAATCTTCCTGCTAAAAATTCGACCTTACGTCGGCTTGATAGCTTTTCATAGCGTTCTCTTTCATTTTTTGTTAAAATCCGAGTAATAAAAGCGCTTTGACGCTGCACCATTTTTTCAATCCGCTCTAACTCTGTAATATCAATTCCAGTTCCTATAATCATTTTCATTTAATCCTCTCTTACAGAATAGTATATAAAAATGCCTTTATAAAAAGGAGTGACAAATATGTTCGTACGCACAGAAAATGCAGCTGAATTTAAACGTTTTTATCCTGTTACCTTCACGCTTATCTGCATCCACATTGCGCTATGGTTACTTGCCGCTCTTCCCTCACACCTTGCAGAATCTTTTATACATCAGCTTATTGGTGTGAATAGTTTAATTTCCCAAGGAGACTACTGGCGGCTTTTCACACCTATCTTTTTACATCTAAGCTTTTCACATCTTCTTTTTAACTCATTTTCATTGTTCTTGTTAGGACCAGGCGCTGAGCGTATTCTTTCTTCTTATAAGTTTCTTCTATTCTACCTTACGTGTGGATTGCTTGGAAATATCGTTACATTTCTAATTCAATCTTCTTTTTACAGCCATGTGGGTGCATCCGGTGCCATTTTCGGACTGCTCGGATTTTACCTCTATCTTGTCATAAAACAAAAGCATATGCTTTCTAAAAGCAACCAGCAAATCATTGTCGTCTTTTTAATTATTGGATTACTTTCAGGTCTGCTAACGCCAGGAACCAACAATACAGCTCATTTCGCTGGAGGTATTGCTGGATTTCTTCTCGCTTTTCTTACGTTCAAACAGAAAAACAAGCCACAGATATGAGGCCTGCTTTAGGATTTAATATAAAAAGTGGATGAGTTAATAAATTCCACATCTTCATAAGTCTTCAAATCTCTTACTAACTGAAAGAGCGCTTCATCTTTTTTCTTAGCTTCAATCATGCAATCAATTTGCGGTATCGTTCCATTTACTTCTTTTAAAAAGCTGTAAAACCCATTAACATCGATATAATCTGCATGGGCTCTAAATTCTTTATCACTTTTAGGACTAGATATATGCATTTTTAGAGGAAGTGTTTCATGTTCCCATGTTCTAATGATACGGTCCCAATGCTCTTGCCATGAAGTTTCATCGTTGTTCGCCTGATGATGATGAAGATCAAAAATGATTGGGACATTTAGTTTTTCACATAAATACAAGACGTCTTTTATATGAAAGGTTGTATCGTCGTTTTCCAACATAATCATTTGCTGAAGGGATTGAGGTACAAGCCCCCAATTATGAATAAACTGCTCCAGTGCTTTTTCTTTATCATTATAAGCTCCTCCAACATGTAGAACACAGCGATTTTGAAGCGGAATATCCATTCCTTTCAGCAACTTTTGATGCATGCGAAGAGTTTGGATAGAATGCTTAAAAACCTCTTTATCCGTTGAGTTTAAAACAACAAAATGATCCGGGTGAAAATCTACTCGCATTGGATGTTCCTTCAAAAATACAGAAATACGCTGAAGAGCATCTTTTAAAGGAGCTATGTAGTTCCACTCTTTTAGTGCCTCATGGTTAGCTAATGGAATTAACTTAGAACTGAATCGAAAAAACTCAATTTCACTCCACGCATTATGTTTTAATAACCGTAAGCAGTTTTCTAAGTTGGATATTGCAATACGTTCGAGCTTGCGAATGGCCGCTTCATGGTCTTTCACACGCTGAAATTGTGCAAAAGTCATTGTTTGAGAAGGAGAACTATTTTCCAAATGAACGCTCATCGCCACATAACCTAACCGAACAATGGTCGACATCAGTGAACACCCCATTTTATTTTACTCATAGTGTGCACCAATAAAATAGCAATTAACACATAAAAAAACGAGCCTGTTAAGGCTCGTTTTTATTTTACGCTTTGCTGCGAGAATCTTTACGATTACTGCTGCTATTGCGATTTCTATTATCACTGCCGTTGCTTCCACCGCGACGCTTGTCACCAAAACGCTTTGAGTTTCCACGACGATTTTGCTGTGAGTAGTTTTTAGAGTTAGAACGTGAACGACCTCCGCCATTTCCACGTTTGTTTTTATCACCTTTTGCAATTACCGGTGGTTCAGCAGTTAATTGAATTGGTGATTCATTTGGTTCTTTTGTAAATAATTTGATTGCCGCTGCCACTAATGAAACTGAATCGTGCTCTTCAAGTAACTCTTCTGCCAACTGTTTGTAGTAAGATAAGTTGCCTTGTGTCACAGATTCCGTTAATTTGTCAGCTGCAATACGCTGTTGACCTTCCATTGCTTCATCAAGCGTTGGAGCAGTCATACGCTCCATTTTACGTTTTGTTGTACGCTCAATATTGTGTAACTGTCCAGTTTCTCTTGGCGTTACAAATGTCATAGCAGCACCCATTTTACCAGCACGTCCTGTACGTCCGATACGGTGTACATAGCTCTCCGGATCTTGAGGGATATCAAAGTTGTATACATGAGTAACACCAGAAATATCAAGTCCGCGTGCAGCTACGTCTGTCGCAACTAATACATCAATAGAACCTTCTTTAAATTGACGTAGTACAGATAGACGTTTCGATTGTGTCAAGTCACCATGGATACCTTGTGCAGAATAACCACGCATATTTAATGCTTCTGATAACTCATCAACACGGCGCTTTGTACGACCAAAGATGATAGCTAATTCAGGTGATTGCATATCTAAAAGACGAGTAAGGATATCAAATTTACGCTTTTCTTGTACTTCTAAATAATACTGCGTAATGTTTGGCATCGTTACTTCTTTTGCTTTTACTTTTACCACTTTTGGTTCGTTCATGAATTTTTCAGCAATGCGACGGATTGGAGTAGGCATTGTTGCTGAGAATAAAAGTGTTTGGTGGTTCTCAGGTACGTTTGATAAGATTTTTTCAATGTCTTCGATGAATCCCATGTTTAACATTTCATCTGCTTCATCTAAAATAACTGTATGAACGTCTTGTAGACGAAGTGTACGACGATTAATATGATCTAGCATACGTCCTGGTGTCCCTACGATGATATGAGGGTGCTTTTTCAATGCACGAATTTGACGACTGATATCTTGACCACCATAAATTGATAGCACGCGTACGCGCTTTGTTTGACCAATTTTGTAAAGTTCTTCAGATACCTGTACAGCAAGTTCACGAGTAGGAGCAATAATTAACCCTTGAATTGCATCTACGTTTACATCAACTTTTTCAATAAGAGGAATACCAAATGCCGCTGTTTTCCCTGTTCCTGTTTGTGCTTGTCCGATCAAATCGTGACCTTCTAGTGCTAATGGGATAGTTTCTGATTGAATTGGTGTTGCTTCTTCAAAACCCATTTTACTCACAGCTTTGTTAAGCTGTTGACTTAATCCTAAATCTTGAAATAATGCCAAGTTTTTCAAACTCCTTTTATATTTAGACTATCTATATTTTACAAAAAAAAGCATTCTCCGAGGAAACGGAAAATGCTCTAAACGACTACTTCAATAAATTCAACGTTTAGAGTATAAGCGCCTCAAGACACTCAGACTACATCATAACACTATGGCTTTCCGTTTGCAATAGAGCTTACTTATACTCTTTTTAATATCACGGTAATTTATGCATCATTTTTGAGATAACTTCCTCAAGCTTCATCCCTCGAGATGCTTTCACTAAAACCACATCTTCTCTTGTTGTAATCGCTGTTAATTTTTCAACAAGCTCATCTTTCTCCTCAAAGTGTATTACCTTATCTTCTGCAAAATTATTTTTTGCTCCTTGCTCAATTTCAACAGATAAAGGACCGTATGTTAGAACATAATCAATTTTTTCTGCTTGAATAAACTCTCCCACTTCTTTGTGGAACTCTTTTTCCTGATCGCCTAATTCAAGCATATCCCCAAGAACAAGAATTTTTTGCTTATAGCCTTCTAAATCATGCATCAACGTGATAGCAGCTTTAACGGACGTTGGACTTGCGTTATATGCGTCGTTAATGAAGGTCAGGCCATCTGTTCGTTTTACAAGCTCCATACGCATATTTGTTAGCTTTAATTCTTTTAACCCCTTAGCGATTGTTTCGTTGTCTAGTCCAAAATAATGACCTACCGCAATAGCAGAAAGCGCATTGTGAACATTATGTTTACCTAATACCGGGATAAAGAATGAATATGTTGTTTCACGTGAAACAGTGAATGTTGTTCCTAACTCTTCGGCTGAAATAGCACTTGGATACAAATCGTTTTGTTCTGAGCTGCCAAATGTCACCGTTTCAAATGCTGGATTAACTACGCGCGACGTTAAAAGTGGCTCATCACCATTATAGACAAGCTGACCTGTTGGTGCTAAGCCGCTTGTAATTTCTAATTTTGCCTCCGCAATTCCATCACGACTTCCTAAGTCTTGAAGGTGCGATTCTCCGATATTTGTAATAATGGCCACATCAGGCTCCGCTAAATTAGAAAGAAACTCAATCTCTCCTCGGCTGCTCATGCCCATTTCTAAAACGGCAATATCATGAGTTTCATCTAAACGCAAAATAGTAAGCGGCATGCCAATATGATTATTAAAGTTTCCATCTGTTTTCAGAACACGGTAAGTTGTATCAAGCACAGCTTTCACCATGTCTTTTGCCGTTGTTTTTCCGTTACTTCCTGTAATGCCCACTACTTTAATATCTAACTCGTGACGATAGGATTTCGCTAATTGCTGAAGAGCTTCTAGCGTATCATCGACTAAAATAACGCTAATGTCTGTCGGTGGGTTTTCTTCATCTTTGTTCCACAGAGTAGCGACCGCTCCGTTTTCAATTGCTTTATCGACAAATACATGCCCGTTAAAACGTTCCCCTTTAATTGGGATATATAAATTGCCTTGCTGAATAGTTCTCGTATCAATTGAGACTCCCTCAATTACAGTTGCTTCGTTCCCGCTATGAAATACACTTCCTGGAATCATTGCAGCTAGCTGTTTAAGCGTACGTTTAATCATGGTTGGTTTGCTCCTCTCGATATAAAGTAAACTATGGATACTATTTAATTGAAACTAAACACAGAAACACTATTCATGATGAATAGTGTTGTGTGAGTTACATTGTGTGTTTAATTTGCTGCTTTTCGGTATGACGTTCAATTGCTAGTGATACAAGTTTTTCAATTAAATCTGGATATTCAACACCTGCGTGTTTCCACAATAACGGGAACATACTGAAAGGTGTAAAACCAGGCATCGTATTCACTTCATTAATAATGAATTTACCTTCTGATGTTAAGAAGAAATCTGCACGTACAAGACCAGATCCATCAATTGCTTTAAATGCTTTGATTGCTAGTGCTGACATTTCTTGATGCTGTTCTTCTGTAATTTCAGCTGGAATAATAAGACCTGTATCGCCGTCTTCATATTTTGCTTTGTAATCGTAAAACGCTTTTTTAGGTAAGATTTCTCCAACTACTGAACAAGTTGCTTCATCATTCCCTAACACACCAATTTCAACTTCACGACCAACTGCTGCTGCTTCTACAATGATTTTTCGATCAAATAAGAAGGCTTCAACAAATGCCGCTTCTAACTCTTCGCGGTTATCACATTTGCTAATCCCAACACTTGAACCTAAGTTTGCTGGTTTAACAAAGCAAGGGTATCCAAGTGTTTCTACTTTTTCATAAGCAGCCGTTCGATCTGCTTCCCACTCGCGGCGGATAAATGATACGTACTCCACTTGAGGCAGACCTGCCTGTGCAAACAGCTGCTTCATTACAACTTTATCCATACCAGCTGCTGAAGCTAATACGCCGTTTCCAACATAAGGAATATTCAATAATTCTAATAATCCTTGTACCGTACCATCTTCTCCATTTGGACCATGAAGAAGTGGGAAAATAACATCTAGTTGATCATCTGTTTTTGAATCTGTTAATGCAAACATTTCTGTATTCAATGAAACTGGTGAAATAGCTGTTCCGTTATCTTGAATTTCTAATTGAGCAACTGTTTCAAGCGGACCAGTCAGCTGTGTGCCGCGAATCCATTTTCCTGTTTCTGTAATGTAAATTGGATGCACTTCATATTTATCGTGATTAATTGCTTTTGAAACTGCTAGAGCTGTTTGTAAAGATACTTTATGTTCAGCGGATTTTCCTCCGTATAAAAGGCCAAGCTTAATTTTCACTGATGTTCCTCCTAACACATATTCATCTTTTCTATTTTATCATGCACGTTTAGATAGTAAACAGAAATATTAACTATTATTACGTATGTCAAAATAGCTAGGCTTGTGAAAGAAATTCCAGCTTCTCCTTTCATTATTTAAAATGACCTTTTCACTTGAATCATTTATTTTTGAAAAAACTTTTTTGATTTTAAATCTTTTTTAAAAGTTTATTTATAAAGTTTATTTATGCTAAAGATCACCATCAATAATCGAAACTATAGTTCTGGTATAAATCAGGAGGTTCAACAAATATGAGTAAAATGGGAAAAACGATGATTGCTGCATGCAGCGTAGCCATTGGAAGTATTTATGCAACTGGTTATATAAACACTCTATCTGACGCTCAAGCTGTTCAAGTCACACCGGCTCATCATCAGAAAAAAACGAGAGATCAGACAGACAATCAAACGATTGTTAATGATAACTGGGGAGAAGATATCGCTTCTTCTAATAAGCACCCTTCATCAGCGAGTACCGAAAGTTCTGCTCCTAAAACAAAATACAAAGATGGAACGTATTCTGGTCAAGGAAGCAACCGTATCGGAACTGTTTACGTATCTGTGACCATTAAAAACGACCGAATTGATACAGTTGAAATTACAGAAGCGGATACTCACTATTCTGAGAGTTACATTGAGGATCTTCCGTCTCAAGTCGTACAAAGACAAAGCTCAGATGTCGACGTCGTGAGCGGAGCAACGCTTAGCACAGAAGATTTTCAAAATGCCGTGGATGACGCCCTTCAGCAAGCAATGAATGCATAAAGGAGAAACGAATGATGTCCATAAAAACGTATAGCCGCTCTGTCTTATGTATGGGAACAACCGTGTCCATTCAAGTAATTGCTCCCCAATCGGAGGAAGCAAATGTCCTTCACCATATCTCAAAGGCATTTACTATTTTTAAGACCGTCGAAACGACATGCAGTCGATTTGATGCCAAAAGCGAAGTTATGAAGCTAATTAGACATATCAAAGAACCTGTTGCTGTTAGCCCCCTATTATTTGAAGCCCTTCATTTCGCTATCTTAGTAGCAGATGAAACGCATGGAATCTTTGACCCAACGGTAGGAAAACAATTAGAAAAACGTGGTTTTAACGAACATTATTTAGATGGAAAGCCCGTACAAGTGAACGAAGCAGTCGATTCTGGAAGTTATAAAGACATCGTATTGAATACACATAAAAAAACGGTTCTCTTACAAAAACCGATGATTATAGATCTTGGAGCGGTCGCCAAAGGATTAGCTATTGATTTGGCTGCCCGCTCCCTTCCTTATCAGCATTTTATGATTAATGCCGGAGGAGACATCCTAGTTAAAGGACTCAATCAACACGGAGATTTGTGGAAAGTCGGGATTCAGCACCCTCAGATTCAAACGCAGTCATTACTGACCTTGCGTGTAACAGATACGGCTGTCTGCACATCAGGAAATTATGCTAGAAAAAATAAGACGCAACCATTCATGCATCATTTGGTTAATCCCTTATCTCCATCTACTAGAAGCAGTCTAATGAGTTGTACAGCTATTGCTCCTTCTGCCATGCTGGCCGATGCATTATCTACATCAGCTTTTATTTTAGGAGCGGAAAAAGGAGTAAATTTATTGAATGATGCCGACGTACGCGGCGTACTCTTCGATTCTAGTTTCACTCCTTTTTTCACATCAGATATGGAGGAATTAATGAATGATGACCACACGTTCTGAACGAAGAAGCGGTGTTAAATATATTAGTACACCCAAAGGTTATATTATTGTAGATGAAAACAAACCAAAAGAAATAAGTCGGTGGGGGCAGCTAGTTAAAACACCTAAAAGATACGTGATGGCTATGCTGCTGCTTTTAACCTTATTAGGTGAATTCAACTCTTCTGCCTTTCAAGGATTAGGACACCTACTACTCGCCGTATGCTCAGCGGCCGCCTTAGATTTAGGATTTTCTTTTGCTTATAAAAAGAAAATTCAGCTTCCTGACGGCGGAATTATTACTGGATTAATTATTGCCTTAGTGCTCAGCACCTCTACACCTGCTTGGGTCACATTTTGCACTGTAGCTGTTGCTATTTTATCGAAGCACTTAGTAAAAGTAAAAAAGAAGCCTATTTTTAACCCTGCCGCTTTTGGTCTTCTCTTTTCACTTATTGTCTTTTCAAGCGGCCAAAGCTGGTGGGGAAGCTTATCTTTACTACCCGTCTGGCTCATTGTATTCGTGTTTGTGACAGGGTACCTTGTGACGAGCAAAGTAAATAAATTCCCTCAAGTATTTGCGTTTTTAGGCGTGTATTTTGCTATTTTTACGATTATGTCATTAATAGGAGTAGGTGATGTAGCGGATGCTTTACGAGCTCCTTTTGTTAATTCCGCTTTATTTTTAGCCTTCTTTATGGTGACGGATCCGCCAACTTCTCCTGCGAAGTATAAAGACCAAATAAAATTTGGGATGCTTGCAGGGGCGATTAGCGCCGTAGATTACTTAGTTTTTGGCGGCCTTGCCTATTTATTAATCGGCCTGTTACTTGCTAATGCATGGAAAGCATGGAAGACTGCAAACAAAAAAGTGACAAAAAAAGCTGCCTAATGACAGGCAGCTTTTTTCATAGCGGAATTTTCACATAAAATTCCGTACCCACGTTTTTTTGACTAAAAACCTTAATTTCTCCGTCATGAGCTTGTACAATCCATTTGGCAATCGCGAGCCCTAAACCTGATCCTCCTTCGGCACGCGCCCGACTCTTATCACTTCGATAAAAGCGATCAAACACATACGGAAGATCTTTCGCTTCAATTCCAATGCCTGTGTCTTTGACAATTAGCGTCATAGAGTGATGATGTTTCTTTAGACTAATATGAATGCTTTCTCCAGGTGGGGTGTACTTAAAAGCGTTGTCTAACAAAATCATACATAGCTGATGAAGTCGTTCTTGATCTCCTCCGAACATTAACGATTCAATTTCCCTTGTGAAATGCAGCTCCTTTAATTCAAATATAGGCTCAAACTGATTAGCTACTTTATCAACTAGCTCACCCATATTAAAGACCGTTTTGTTTAGCAGCTGTGCACTTGAATCAGATCTAGCGAGTGTTAGTAAGTTGCCCACCAGCTTCGTCATCCGCTTTACTTCGTTTAAGCTTTGATAAATGTTTTCGCTTTCTTGCTCAATCGTATGATTTGGTCGTCTAAACAATAGCTCGAGATGCGTTTGCATCACGGAAAGAGGCGTCCTTAACTCATGGGAAGCATCTGCAATAAATTCGACTTGTTTGTTCCAAGATTTTTGAATAGGTACAAGCGCTCGATTGGCTAAAAACAAGCCAGCTACAAGGGAAAGAAGCAGTCCAATAAAAGCTGAAATGACAAGAAGAAAAGCAAGGTGCTCTAAGGTTTGAGTTTCTGGATCTACGTTTAAGACAAGTTGAATTGTTGAAACGTCTTGATCTTTTATATATCCTTCATTTTTCACATTCATCACTCGATAAGCATGACCGTTTACCTCTTGCGACGTTTTGATTTTCCCTTCTGAGAGCGCAGGCTTAAAGTCGTCAATATCGTTTGTATATAACCCTTTTTTAGGTGTAATTTTGATTAATTTTTTATCACTGCTCCAAAGTAAAAACGCAACGCGACGTTCTGTTTCTCTCTCATTGTTTTCCTGAATTTCATGTAAATTTCTTTTTTTAACCTGCTCGCTCATCTCACTTAGCCGATTGTCCGGGTTTAAAAAAATAAGATGCTGCATGTAAAAATATAAAACCACACTAAAAATGCTCAAGATAACCATCAGCACCATTGTGTTAAATAACACAAGCCTGATTCTCGTCTTTTTAAACATGCTCTTCCCCTTTTAACATAAAGCCTACGCCTCTGACTGTACGTACATAATTGTCACAATTAAAAGGCTGAAGCTTCTTTCTTAAATGGTGAACATAAACATCAACTACGCCCACTCCTACATCGGATGTAAAACCCCATACCCGATTAAAAATTTGATCTCGAATAAGGATTTGTTCTTTATTTCGAATAAAATATTCCAAAAGCTGAAATTCTTTAATCGTTAACGTGAGGACACTTCCATTAATCACTACTTCATGATTGGCTTCTCGTATAGAAATGGGACCATATGAAATCATACCTTCTTCTGCCTGCAAGTCCCTAAGCATTGCCCTTAACCTCGCAAAAAGTTCAGCCATGGCAAAAGGCTTAACCAAATAATCATCGGCTCCATAGTCGAGTCCTTTCACTCGATCTTCTACACTATCTTTTGCAGTAAGAAAAATAACTTTGGTCAACACCTTTTGTTTTCTTAGTTTTTTTAGTATGTCAAGCCCTGTCATACCCGGCAGCATAATATCTAAAATTAAGGCATCATAAATATTCTGCTCTGCTAAAAACAAACCTTCATCTCCATCAGACGCACAATCAACTTCATATCCTTCTTCTTTTAAGCCTTCTACGATACCGTGTAATAATGAAGCATCATCTTCTACCACAAGTACACGCATATCAAATTCCCCCTTTTGTGATTACCTAAATAATCATTATCTTAGCATGTCACTTTTAAAAATATTTTAAAACTAGCGCGTTATCATCTCTTATACTTTATAAAAAAAGTTATGCCTGCAAGCAGGCATAACTTTTAACTAAACGCTATTTATGATCAGGACGTCGGTAAATGAACACCGCTTCTTTTGGCAGTTTACCAAACAAAAAGCTAGCAAACGGTAAAAGACGATGACATCCCCAAATAATGAGGTAACAGCCCGCTAATGTCAAAATATAACGTGCCAAGATTTCCACGTGAAACATATAGTTGCCTTGTATTGGTACTGCTTTTGCCACAAAGTTTAAAACCATTGGATGAATCAAGTAAAATCCAAACGAGTACATGGCAATATTTTTAACGACCGTCACGGACTTCACAGAAAGCTTTTCAGCTAATATCTCTGCAATTCGGAAGAAGAAATAACTTCCCACGACCAAATAAAGCGTATTAACAGCCTCATACGTAAAGCCTGAAATGTGAATTGTCTTCATTGTGTATAAGTGATAATTTAACAGTGAAATAGCTATTCCCGATCCGAGCGTCACCAGAAATAATACAATATTTGAACGACTGTACTTTTTATCCACTTGTTCGCGATAATAAATACCAATCCAACCGCCGAGTAAAAACGTAGCCATTGTATTTAAAAATAAATTAAATGAAGTGATATGATACGTATTGTTAAGCATTAAATAACCAAGCTGAATGATAATACCAAACAGCCACATGTATTTTTTAAAAATGGTTACTTTTTGTGCTAGCCATACAAAAACCGGCAGCACGAGATACACTTGTACAATTAAAAAGATAAAATGAAGCTGATAGTAGGACTCTCCGCGTAAAATACGTTTCACAATATCAGCTGCATTTAATTCTGTTGCTCCCACATAGTACGAATAAAATTCATAAATAAGTGCCCAAATAACATAGGGAACTAAAATATATGTCACTCTTCGAGCATAATACGTTTTCCATAAAGTCTTTGTTAACGGCTTGTTAATGTAACTATAAAAGAAAACTAAACCTGTGATCACAATGAAGATCCCTGCTTCAATTCGAACAATTCGGTTAAGGAAATGATATTTCTGATAAGCTTCACTTGCAAATGGCAGTACCGTTGCATACGCTGCTGTTACATGTACGAGCACAACCATCATCATAGCGAATAATCGTAAAAAATAAATGGATTGAATATGCTGCTTTTGTTTTTGCTTCACTTTTTCTCTCCTATATAATGTGAAATATACATTCTAGATGAATAATAGAACATTCAATTTTTTCTTATCTTTCCCGTTTTACAAATAAAAAAGCTAATAACATAAAATAAATGTTATTAGCTTTACTCGTTTGTATTTTATCTTTCCTCTTGCTATCACGCAACTGAATTTACAAAAACAATAAAGAACTTGAGTATAAAGGCCTAACTAAGTACCTTTTATTTACGGTGCATTTTGAATTCTAAAAATAATTCATTGTAATAAGCAAGCATTCGTTTGCCTAAGTTATTATATACTTCAAGCTTATTGGTTAGTTCTTCATCCGGATAAAAACGTTCATCTTTCGCTACTTCTTTCGGCAAATAATCTAACGCTTTTTTATTAGGCGTAGAATACCCTACATATTCTGCATTTTGAGCAGCGTGTTTAGGATCTAGCATAAAATTCATGAATTTATGTGCACCTTCTACGTTTTTAGCCGTTTTTGGAATAACCATGTTATCGAACCATAAATTCGAACCTTCTTCTGGAACAACGTAATTCAGCTTATCGTTTTCACTCATAATTTCAGAAGCATCACCTGACCAAACAACGCCAACTGCCGCTTCTTCATTTGCTAGGAGCATCTTAATCTCGTCTCCTACAATGGCTTTTACGTTTGGTGTTAATGTATCAAGCTTTCTTTTTGCTTCTTGAAGATGAGCTTTATTCGTATCATTTAATGAATAATTTAAGCTGTTTAGCCCCATTCCCATCACTTCTCTAGCGCCATCTGCAAGTAAAATTTGATTTTTTAGCTTAGGATCCCATAAATCATTCCAACTCTTTATCTTCTTACCATGAATCATATCAGAGTTATAAACAATACCCACAGTTCCCCAAAAATAAGGAATAGAGTACTTATTGCCAGGATCAAAAGATAGGTCTAAAAAACGCGGATTAATGTATTTTAAATTAGGCAGCTTCGAATGATCAATTGGCAATAGTAAATTTTCTTCACGCATCTTGCTAATCGCGTATTCAGAAGGAACAGCAATATCAAATGTCGTACCGCCTTGTTCAATTTTTGTCATCATTGCTTCATTCGAATCAAAGGTCTGATAAATGACTTTAATTCCGGTTTCTTTTTCAAACTGATTCACTAAATCAGGATCAATATAATCTCCCCAATTATAGACGGTCAGCGTGTCTCCTCCAGAGTATCCTTCGGCATTGTTCAAATGATGAACCACATACATAAGAACGAAAGAAAGGATGACGATGAAGATAAACGGCTTTGCTAATTGCTTCATTTTCCAGTCGCCACCCCTTTCGCTTTATTGCTATATCGCTGACTGATAAAGTAATAACCAATTACAATCAGCACGGTAAACATGAAAATAAGAGTAGAAAGAGCATTGATTTTCAGCGAGACCCCTCTTCTTGCTAACGAGTAAATTTCTACTGAAAGCGTGGAAAAACCATTCCCGGTCACAAAGAACGTAACCGCAAAGTCATCCAAAGAGTAAGTTAAAGCCATAAAAAAGCCTGCAAAGATACCCGGACGAATAAATGGCAATACCACTTTCGAAAGTACTTCAAAGCGACTTGCTCCCAAATCACGGGCTGCATCGAGCAGTGTCGGACTCATTTCCTGCAGCTTAGGCAGAACCATGATGACCACAATCGGTACACTGAATGCAATATGCGCTAATAATACCGATATAAACCCAAGCTTTACACCGATAATGGTAAATAGAATTAAAAAAGATGCGCCAATAATAACATCTGGACTCACAATTAACACATTATTAAATGTTAACAGTGTATTTTGAACACGTCTACGCTTCACGTATACGATAGCAAGTGCTCCGATCACGCCAATAATCGTTGAAATAACCGAAGACAATAGAGCAATAATTAAGGTATTCAAGACAATAATGAGCAAACGTGTGTCTTGAAACACTTCTTTGTACCAATCTAACGTAAACCCTTCAAACTCTCGCATGTTTCCTCCGCTGTTAAAAGAGTAATACATTAAATAAAAAATGGGCGCGTATAAAATGAAAAAGACAAAAAATAAATAAAGGTGGCTGAACTTCCACTTTCTCTTCATTTTACACACCTCTCTTTCCAGTGCCTGTTATGAGCATCATAACGGCCATCGCAATAATTAAAAAGACAGCAATTGTGGCTCCCATGCCCCAATCCTGCGTCACTAAAAAATGTTGTTCAATCGCCGTTCCCAGTGTAATGACGCGGTTTCCAGCAATTAAACGCGTAATCATAAAGAGTGACAGTGCTGGAATAAAAACAGCCTGACAACCTGATTTAACCCCTTCTAGCGTTAGCGGAAATACCACGCGCTTAAATGTCACCCATGAAGATGCCCCCAAGTCTCGCGAAGCGTAGATAAGCGAGGGATTAAGTTCTTCTAAAGAGTTAAAGATCGGCAAAATCATAAAGGGGATAAAAATATACACTGATACAAATACAAAACTAAAGTCAGTAAATAAAATTTGATGAGTACCAAATCCCAGAAATTCAGTAAATTTATTAACCGTACCGTACGTGCCGAATATGCCTAAAAAAGCATAAGCTTTTAATAATAGGTTAATCCACGTCGGTAAAATAATCAGTAGAAGCCAAAGCTGCTTATGCTTAAGCTTCGTTAGTAAATAAGCTGTTGGATAAGAAAAAACCAAGGAAAATAACGTAATTAAAAAGGCATACCAAAATGAGCTCAGCGTCATCTGTAAATAAACAGGGGTAAAAAATTTCTTATAGTTTTCAAGCGTCAGCTCATTATCAATGCTGAAAAAAGAATAATAGACAACTAATACAATGGGAGCAACTACAAAAAGCAAAATCCATAACACATACGGGACTAAATAAATATTTCTTGATTTAGTTTGCATGGTAATCCTCTTCATAACCTTCGAGTCGCTTATCGAATTCTTCTTCCGTTTCATTAAATCGCATAACGTGAATAGCTTCAGGTTCAAAATATAAACCAATTTCTTCGCCAACCGTTGCCTTTTTTGTAGAGTGGACGAGCCACTCATTCCCTGCATGGTCATAGCCTAAAATTTCATAATGGACTCCTCTAAACAGCTGTGAATCTACACGAACCTGCAGCTTTCCTTGATCGGAGCTTGTAATGGCTAAATCTTCAGGGCGAATCACAATTTCAACCTGCTCATTTCGGTTTAACCCTTGATCGACACATTCAAATTGCTGGCCGCCAAACTCCACTAAAAAGTCAGCAATCATTTTACCTGGTACAATATTTGATTCACCAATAAAATCGGCAACAAAACGATTAATTGGCTCATCATAAATATCTGTAGGTTCCCCGCTCTGCTGAATTCTTCCTTTATTCAAAACAAAGATTTCATCGGACATCGCAAGCGCTTCTTCTTGATCGTGCGTAACAAAAATGAACGTAATACCTAGACGGCGCTGTAATTCTCTTAACTCGTATTGCATTTCCGTACGCAATTTTAGATCAAGAGCTGAAAGCGGCTCGTCCAGCAGAATGACTTCGGGCTGATTTACAATTGCTCGTGCAATGGCTACGCGCTGTCTTTGACCGCCCGACATTTCCTTTATTTCTCTCTTTTCATATCCTTCTAGGTTAACAAAGCGAAGGGCTTCTTTAACTTTTATCCCAATATCAGCATTTTTCATCTTCTTGATTCGAAGACCAAATGCTACATTTTCAAATACATTCAAATGCGGGAAAAGCGCGTAGTCTTGAAAAACCGTATTAACCTGACGTTTGTTAGCCGGGACATCATTAATTCTTTTTCCATTAAAATAAATCGTTCCGCTCGAGGCCTCCGTAAAGCCTGCAATTAATCGTAAAATCGTTGTCTTTCCACATCCCGATGGACCTAAAAGGGTATAAAACTTCCCTTTTTCAATTTCAAAGCTTACATGATCCAATACAACTGAATCATTATCATATTGCTTGGTCACATTTTCAAATTGAATAATTGTATTCGTAGATGTCATTTCACTTCACCTCTTTTGTTCTATAAATAAGACTCTGTCGCCACGATAATTAACTCTGTTATTCCGTCATGAGCATTTAAAATCTGATGTTCTTCAGAAGCTTGAAAATAGATGGTTTCCCCTTGTTTAGCCTCATATATTCTGCCTCCAAGCTTCACCTTCACACACCCGCGCAAAATGTAGCCAAACGTTTCTGAAAGAGAAGGTTCAAATCTCTTAAATGCACCTTTTTCATGAAGAATAAGACGAATTGGCTCCATTTCTTTTTCATTTGATTCATGTACAAGCCACTGAATATGGTAACCTTTTTCATCTTCGCAATAACTCGTGTAGTCTTCCTCTTTATATACAACCTTTTGAACATGCGTATCAATTTCGAAGAATTCTTTCGGTTCGCACCCCAGCACTTCCAAAATACTAAAAAATGTTTCTAAAGACGGCGAACTTAAATCGCGCTCTAGCTGCGAAATATAGCCTTTGCTTAAATCAGTACGTTCTCCTAGCTCTTCTTGTGTTAAACCTTTTTTTAATCGTAAATTCTTAATTTTCTTTCCTATTTCCATACTCTCGATCCTCAACTGTATTTAAAATTAGCAAACAGCATGAATAATTGTTCATGCTGTTCCAAACTCAAGTTTTGTTTTACTTAACTTAAAGTTTACTTTTAACCTTAAAATATTATACATGAATTATTTTTTAGTACAACCTTAAACACTTAAAAAATAAAAACTCCTTTTATTTAAAAGGAGTTTTTATTTTTATTTATACAACTTATGCGTTTCGTACTGTTTCCCCGATAATGTATCAAACTCAACTTCATGGTAATCTTGAAGGTCTTTTGCAGCTTTATTAGAGAGCGCTGCCGGCTCATCCACTAGCTTTCCTTTTGAGTTTATATACATATTTGAACGAAAAGCCGGCACTTCTGTTTTCATTTGATTCAGCTGATCGTAGAATAGATTACTTTTGTAACCAAGAGATTGAACAAGTGTCGGAGCAATATAAATAGGACTCATCGTACCAAGATTTTTATCTATTTTTGTATCGTAATTAGATAAAAATAAGAGCGGCGTCTCATAAAATTTTCGAGATGTTTGCTGCGTTTTCTCGTTTCCAAAACCCGTTTCTTTGTAAGCTTGAAGGTTTTGTCCAAGTGCTGGCAAATGATCTCCCCAAAATACTACAATGGTCGGCTCATCCAACTTTTGAATTTCATCGTTCAATCGTTTTAAAGCAGCATCTGAACGTTTGATTCCTTCAGCATAAATTTCAATTTCCTTTTGCATTTCTGGTGATAACCCTTTACCGGTTACTTTAATGGTTTCCTGACCATTATACTTATCCGCAGAATAAGGAAGATGATTTGCAATCGTTACAGCATGCACAAATGCAGGCTTTTTCGACTGACGAAGCGTATCCAGTACTTCATCAACTACCGCTTCATCAGAAACAAATTCTTTGTTATCTTTTTGCGTATGCTTCATTTGATCAATAAACTTCACTTGATCAAATCCCAAATTTGGATACACATTTTGTCTCATATAAAGCATGCCGCTGTTTGGATGCATAGCTGTTGTAGCATAGCCTTGTTTTTCTAAATAAGAAACAAAAGACGGATATTCTTTTTTACTCAATACATGCTGATAAGGAAGACCTCCAGGGTTAAAGAAAGACAAAGAGTAGCTCGTCAATGCTTCAAACTCTACATTAGCTGTCTCCCCGCCAAATGAAGGACTTAAAGACCACCCAGAAGGATATTTCTTTTGAAGCTCCCTTGTATTTTTCATTGGATCTTCAGAGAACGTCACGTTAAGCTTTGTTGGGTCCCAAAACGTTTCATTCATTACAAACACAACGTTTGGCTTGACTTCAGTCCTGCTTTCTTGTGTTTTCTCTTCCTTTGACTGAATGCGTTTTGCCACTTTGGCCATTACTTCCTGTGAGTAGTCATCCGGCTCTTGCAGCACATCTGTTTTAACATTTGAAATCATGCCAATAACCGGTCCATTATAGTAATAATTATTTTGCTGATTCCAAGGCATCAGCGCAGCATATTGATCATAATATTTTTGAGCAAACGAGTGTTCAAAGAATAAAAATGATTTCATTAAAAAGATAAGCGGCAGAATCATAATAATTCGAAGAAACCATCGAATTTTAATTTTCGGCAAGAAAAACCAAAGAGCAATCAGTACGACAATAGATCCAATAACTCCTATGACAATAGGAATTGAAATGGAATCTTTAATCATTGGAATAACTTCTTTTAACTGACTCGCCTGAATAAAATCGTTCGGGAACAATGGTTCATTTCGAAAGATTTTTTTATAATAGTTTACAAGAGCTAAAATAAAATACAGAACAAAGGTAATCCCAGCCCCTAAATAAGCTTCCCCTACTAGCATAATGATCGCTAGTGTTAACAGCGAGAGTAAAAAGACCGTAAAAAGATAGCGTTCAGGGTATGCTTGCATCCACTCTATTGTTTTGCCTGGATTATGTATATCAATATGATAGATAACAAAAACCATAGCAGAAACGGCTGCTACCGCAATTGAAAACACAATTGCCGTAAAAATGGCGTACCACTGCGAACCTTGTATTCTCTCTATCTGATTAAATCGAATTAGCAAATAGAAAGTGAGCGCCCATAAAACAAGTGAGCATCCCCCTATTAATACGACGAACCCAGCTGTATGGATTTGGGCCCAGTCAAACAATATCTTTGTGTCATTTGATATATTAAGCATAACAACACTGTATAAAAAAACGCTAAGCAGCCCATACGCCACCAGCATTGGCAAAGAACGATACAAATGTTTAAACATAACCTTAAGCCTCCTATTTACAATATCTTAACACTTTTAATATGATTTTAACATTCCTATCTCTCTCGCTTTCACGCCTAATTTTCCCATGATCATACCACTAACATTTCCCGAGAAATTTCACACGAAAAAAGCCCGCTTTTCTGATGAAAAGACGGGCCTCTTAGCCGTTTTATACGTATGTAAAAATTGCTGCTATGAACGTTCTTTCACTGCTTCTGCTTTTAGCAAATCACGAATTTCTGTTAAAATCTCTTCTTCTTTTGACAGAACAGCCACTTCTTCCTCTACTTTCTCTTCTTCTTTTCTCTTAAAGCGATTAAAGAAACGAATAAATAAGAAAATCGAGAATGCAACAATTAAGAAATCAACAATCGTTTGAATAAAAGATCCATACAATACCGTAGCATCTCCAACCGTGAAGGATAAATCTTTAAAGTCTATCCCTGCTAACAACAAACCAATCAGCGGCATAATAATATCATTTACAAGAGACGTGACAATTTTTCCAAATGCCGCTCCAATAATAACACCGACTGCTAAGTCTAATACGTTTCCTCGCAAAGCAAATTCTTTAAATTCTTTAAGCATCTGTTTGTTCCACCTCCTGCCCTTCATTTCAAACTTTCATGATAATACATCCTAAATTAAACAAACAAGGTGCATTTTCATTTTTCTCTTTTTCATGAGATATGTACCAGACCTTTAGTTGTATTTCTGCCCATATTTTTACTTTATATTCGCGTGTAAATAAAAACGAACTTTCAGTTTTCATTCAGGTAAGGTTCATGTTCAGTCCATTTTTCTTTTATACACTAATAGCATGTAATTCATCAAATATGTAAACGAGCAATAGAGGAGATGGCTAGAACGTGAGAAAAATTCTACTGCGAGCAGCGACTGTGTGTCTCGCAGCTATTATCAGTATTTCATATACAGCAAGCACGGCGGAGGCAAGTGAAAACACAGCAAGTGAAGATTTAATTATTATTAATAAAAAAACAAATCAGCTTGCTTATTTTCATAACGGAAAATTAGAAAAGACGTATTCAGTAGCTACGGGAAAAACATGGAGCGATACGCCGGTAGGCTTTTTCAAGATTGTTAACAAAATTAAAAATCGCCCTTACTATACAGGGCACATTGCAGGAGGCGCTCCCAATAATCCTCTTGGCTCTCGCTGGCTAGGGCTTAATGCAAACGGAACAACCGGCGACACATACGGTATTCATGGGAATAACTCAGAAGCTAGCATTGGCAAATATGTAAGCCACGGCTGCGTACGGATGCACAATGCGGATGTGGAAGAACTATTCGATAAAGTAGCAGTAGGAACATCTGTAACTATTACGTATTCATCAAAAACCTTCGAAGAGCTGGCAAAGGTATATGGCTACGGACAGCTGTGAAAAATAAAAGCTTATCCAAAAAATGTGGATAAGCTTTTATTCTTCTTTATTCCCATACATGAGCTCCGTACTATGTGAATATAGCTCAATAATATTCCCAAACGGATCTTCGCAATAAATTAAGTAATAAGGTTTTCCAGGTCTTGTATTCCATACTTGGCTACGCTTTTTACCGCCTGATTGTTCGATTTTATCCGCTAATTTTTCCACGTCATCGGCTATTAAACACATGTGAAAATAACTTTGATACTGCTCATCGCTGTCTTTTAATACAAGAGGCATTTGCGGCTTATTAAATTCAAACAGTTCAATGCCTACCTGGTTATCAGCTGTCATGTGAGCATTTTTCATTTTTTTAATATGAGACCCTAGTAAATCTTGAGTCATATTTTCAGCTTTTTCTTCCTCCGCATTAAACGTATAAGGACCGGCAATCAGCTTAAAACCTAAAACTTTCCCATACCACTGGACGGCTTCTTCTACATCAGGTACAGCTAATCCAACGTGAGTAATAGCTACCATTTTATCATCCTCCTATACACAAACATTCCCTTTCTACAAAAAGAAAAACAGCCCATTTAAAATGGACTGTTTACACGTATTAGAGTCATTTACGATTTTAAAGCATTATATTGAGCAATGATTTCTTTTGTTAAATTATTACTTGCCTCTAACCCACTGACCTCTTTTAACACATACTCAATACCATACTCATGAATATTCGCTTGAAGCTTCATAGCCTCTTTATCTTCTTGCGGGTCAAATAGAAGCGCAGCAGCGATGGCCTTCGCTAAGTGGGTATAAGAAAGGCCCGCTTTTTTTGCTTCTAGCGCTGGACGAATCAAACGATCCTGAGGTCCAAGTTTGCGAATTGGCGCTCTTCCTACCCGTTTAACTGAATCATTTAAATGAGGATTCTTAAAGCGCTCAATAATTTTTACGATGTAGGCTTCGTGTTCCTCTCTATCTAAGTCATATCTTTTAATTAGATAGTCTCCTGTTTCTCGTAGCGTTTGCTGTACTTGTTGGTAAATATCTGAATCTCTTAACGTTTGATCAATCGTTTCTTTTCCTTTTAAATAACCAAAATATGCAATCACCGCATGTCCTGTATTTACTGTAAATAGCTTTCTTTCAATAAAAGGAGCAAGGTCAGGCACAATCGTCATTCCTTCTACAAAAGGAATATTTTCAGGTGCCTCTACTACCCATTCATAATAGGATTCTACTAAAACATCAAGCGAACCTTGGTTGTGTTGAAGAGGTACGATACGATCTACAGCTGAATTGAAGAAAAAGACCTTATTTACCATATGAGCTTTTGTCTCTTCATCCAGCGCATCAAAAATATAGCCTTTTAATAAATCTGTCGCAGAGATTTGATTTTCACATGCAATAATATATACCTTTTCGTCGCTTGTTTTCACACGCTCAGCCAGACCTTTAGCAATTAAAGGAGCAATGCGAGGCAGAACGTTCGGTCCGATGGCTGTCGTAATGTACGTTGCTTCTTTAATCGCTTTAATGACTGCTTGTTCTTGCGTCAGATTATTTAAACCAGATACGTTTTGAACAGCTAATGTCTCTGGGTGCTCTGCGGCTGTTATTACGTTATACCCTTCATCTGTGTTTAACTGATTAATAATCTTTTCAGCAATATCTACGAATGTAACGTGATAGTTGCTTTGAGAAAATAATGCCCCAATAAATCCTCGCCCAATATTACCTGCTCCAAAATGAACTGCTTGTTTCACAAAAATCATTCCTTTATCAAATTATTTCGAAGGTACTCATGAAACGTATCCTCTAGCCTTTTGCGAATTATCTCTTCGTTCGAAGACGAAAAAACCATCATTGCTTCATGATCTTCAATTAAACTTGTACTAATTAAACTTAAGATTTCTTGCTGTACTTCACTTAACTCCTCAGGTGCTAGCATTAATAGAAGGTTACGCGCCTGCATGTTTGTTCCGTCCATACCTTTAACTGTGCAAGGCTGTTCTAAATGTGAAACTTGAAAAATCAGCTCTTTCACGTGATGTTCACGGCAATGGAACAGTGCCATACTCGTTTGCGGAATACCTAAACCGCCTTTGTTTTCTCGTTCCTTAAGCTGATCAATAACGCAGCTGGCATTGGTTATTAAACGTTCTTTTTCAGCTGCTTTTACTACGTGCGAAATCACTTGATCATGACTCACTGCATCCGAAAATCGATACATTCTAAGGTTTTGAAGAATTGATTCGATACTTCCATGCACATCTTTAATTTGCTTCATCGTTTCCTCAAAAGACGGTTTTTGTGTAGAGACGGTCTTATTTTTATATTGGAACGAACGATAGCCCTTATCTTTGGTTAACTTTTGAATGTTTTTCTGTAAAAAATTCTGAACGGACTGAATATCCTCTTCGGTTAAGAGTGGATTGACTAAAATGTAATCGACATTTAAAAAAGGAAGTCTTACTGTTGAAATCACTACGTCATACCCTTCAAGCGCCGCTTCTTTGATTTCTTTTACCGATTTAATGACAACTGAATTAATCTCCGGAATCTCTTTACGAATACGGCTAGCTAACATTTTCGAAGTGCCGATTCCAGTTGGACAGACAATCAGTGCCTGAATTTCCATGACTTCTTCTTTTAGCACTAGCGTTGAACCGAAATGCAAAACAAGATATGCCACTTCATCATCTGGAAAAACTAAATCCGGCAGCTCTTGATCGATACTGTTTCTCACAGCCATAAATAAAACAGGGTACTTTTTCTTAATCTCTTCCGTTAATGGATTAAAAAGCTCCATTTTTTGCTTAAGACGAAAAATTGCCGGTTCCATATGAGCAAGCAGCCCTTGGTAAAGGGAAAAATCACCGGTCAAGTCGGTGTTAAGCTGAACAGAAACATGAGAAATCATATTCTTAATAATCTGCCCAACCACTACGCTGTCGTAATATACGTCTCTAGTAGTTTGGAACTTAGCTGCACGCAGCCGTACTGCTAAGAAATGAATATCTTTTTCCGTGAAAGAAAGAGAAAATACCCGTTCAATTTCGCGGCAAATATCCTTCATTAAGAACAGTTCACTCGCCAGCTCTTCCGTTTGGCCGCCATCGTCTTCTAGATACATTTGCTTTTTCGTTCGCTGTATCATAATGCAAATATGAACAATGAGCCCTATATAATCGCTGTCAGCCAGCTTAGAATGATGCTGATTAATCGCTTGATGTACAATTCGGTCTACTTCTGCTAAATAATTCGGATAAAAATAATGCAAAATCGTTTCATCCGTATGCTGTTGATTTTCTACTAGAAACAAACATTCAATTAACTCTTCATTAAAATGGACAAGAAAATAATTGGCTAATGCGTTCCGTTTATTGGCTTCAGTAGCTTGAACCTCTACTCCGACCCCTCTCTTTCGATGAAGGAAAACGTCAAATGTGGTTAACCACTCTGTTAATTCATCTAGATAAGCAGTTAGTGTAGTAATACTTACTTCTAAGTCTTTAGCCAGCGTTTGTAATTTAAATGAATCTCCTTCTTCTAGAAGAAGAATTAAAAGAATTAATTTTCTTTCCTGTGGAGACTGATCCGTCGTTTTAATCTTCATCAGCTCTTGGATAAGACGAAAAATCTGTTCATTTTTACCTTCAATCATTAGTCCTTCATCTTGTGTACGAATCAGCTTTAAATCAAATTTTTCAAGTATTGATTCAATTGCCTTCAAATCTCGGTGAACGGTTCTTACACTTACATTCAAAAAAGTAGCAAGTGTAAGTGCTGTATGCTTTCCTGCCGTTTTAATAATTAACTCAATGATTGATTTTTCTCTTGAAGTAATAAACAAGAACATCAACTCTTTTCTTATTTATAAACAAAGGATAAAAAGGCATCTTCATGCCTTTCTATCCCGTTAGTTACTTTGAATAATAGCCATTAATTCTTTAGCTGATTTGGCATGAACCATCTTTTCAATATTGTTCATATCAGAACATGTAATCGCGATACCAGATAAAATTTCTAAATGGGTGCCGTCTTTTCCGGCAATTCCGAAAATCAAACGAACTTTCTCACCATCAAAATCAACGCCTTCTGGAACTTGAATTACTGTAAAACCTGATCTTAAAACGTTCTTTTTCGCTTCTTCCGTACCGTGCGGAATCGCTACGTCATTTCCCATATAAGTAGAAGTCATATTGTCTCGCTCAATCATCGCTTCAACATAGTTTTCTTCTACATATCCGCCTTTTACTAACACACTTCCTGCAAATCGAATTGCTTCTTCCTTAGAAGAAAAGTGCTGATTCAAGAAAACGTTTTCTTCTTTTAATAAACCATCATTACTATCTGTATAGTTTTCTGCAGATACATTCTTTTCTTCTTCCGCCTTAGAAGTAGTATGATCATTTTTTAGTTGATCAATTAGTTTGTCATATTCCGGGCTAGATAGAAAGTTATCCACCGAGATATGATACGCATCTGGAACTTTGTTTTGAGCTCTTGGCGTTAGCTCTTCCTGTGTAATAACGATTTGAGCATCACTTGGAATATTACTGATAGCTGTATTTGTTACCGAAATATTTAAATCTGCTTGTTTAACTTTCTTGCGAAGAAGAGAGGCGCCCATTGCACTCGATCCCATACCTGCGTCACAGGCAAAAACAATTTTTTGAACGCTTGCTGGTACGTCGCCTTGCTGTTTTGTAAAGCTTCCTGCTACAGAGCTCTTCTTGCCCTTCATCTCTTGCATTTTGCGAGCTGCTTCGTCCAAATCTTCTGTTTGCTTGCCCGTTTTTAAAATTAACGAACCTACAATAAACGATACGACGGCTGCAACAAGAACACCTGAGATATTTGCAACATAGCTGCCTGCATTACCTGGTGTAGCAGCTAAAATAGCCAAAATACTTCCTGGTGAAGCAACGGCTTGTAAGCCTCCTCCTAAAAGAACAAATGTAAATACTCCGCTCATTCCTCCTAAAATAGCCGCAATGATTAGAAGAGGACGCATTAAAACGTAAGGGAAGTAAATTTCGTGAATTCCGCCAATAAAATGAATGATGGCCGCTCCCGGTGCTGACTGTTTTGCTGTTCCTTTTCCAAAGAAGCAATACGCTAACAGAATTCCTAATCCCGGACCAGGATTTGTTTCTAATAACAATAGAATGGACTGTCCGTTTGTTCGAATTTGTTCTGCTCCAATCGGAGATAAAATGCCGTGATTAATGGCATTGTTTAAGAATAAAATTTTAGCTGGTTCAATTAAAATACTTGTAAGAGGAAGAAGGCCATGTGCAACCATCCAATCTACACCCACTACAAGTGCACCTGTAAATCCGTCCACAGCTGGGCTAACTCCTAAAAAGGCTAGAATCGCTAGAATTCCTCCAAGAATACCTGCTGAGAAATTATTAATTAACATCTCAAATCCTGTTTTGACTTTACCTTCAATAAACTGGTCAAACTTCTTGATGATATAACCGCCCAGCGGCCCCATAATCATAGCGCCTAGAAACATCGGAATATCAGATCCAACAATGACGCCCATGGTCGCGATAGCACCTACAACGCCTCCGCGCTGATCGTGTACAAGCTTTCCTCCTGTGTAGCCGATTAGCAGCGGAAGCAAATATTTGACCATTGGATCCACTAGTTTGGCAAGGCTTTCATTTGGAAAAAAGCCTGTTGGAATAAATAAAGCAGTAATAAGTCCCCATGCAATAAATGCTCCGATATTTGGCATAACCATTGAACTTAGAAAGTTCCCAAATTTTTGTACAGCTACTTTTATATTAGATTGAGCCATTTGCTCTCTTCCTTTCTCTACGTGATGATACTTTAATCGTAAGAGATTAAACGCTTTCATTCAATGAATAGGAAAACTAACTTTGTCGTACCACAGACGGACAAAGCTTTTAATTACATAAAAAAGCAGCTGAATTACACGAATTCAGCTGCTTTCTAACTTAATATTTATCTAATTCACTTACAGGAGATTGAATAATAACTGGATTTTTCTCTGGATTTAACCATTTTAAAATAGAGACAACTTGTTCTTTAGAAGTGGCCGTACATCCTGCTGTATAATTTGTTCCTACATGAAAGAAGATTGCACTTCCCTTTCCTGGGGTTCTAGATTCATTATAATTAATGACAAACCCATAATCATAAGCCGGGATATCCATGTTCTCAGCGCTCGTCCAGCGGCCATTCGCTGGCTTTTGCTGCCACGTATTATACAGAGAGCTTTTTGAATCGTCTACCCACACATCATTTGATGTAATCTTTCGATATGGAAGCTTAGTTCCAGGATTTGCATAGCGTCCGAATGCTGTGCCAATTGTATATTTCCCTGTCGGAGACTCCATATCTCCTTCTTTTTTCGCTAAAGCGAATCCTTTTTGTCCAAGTACACCGTTCGCAGTTAAAACTTGCTTCCATTTTCCATCAACTTTTTCAAATGTTTGAATTTTAGCAGACTTCGTATCGTAGTTATCTGCTGTAACCAAGATGACTTGCTGAGCGTTGCCTAACGTTTTAAAAGAATCGACTACGAGCTTTGGAGACGCTGTAGCTGAAGCCTGTACATAGTCACTGCTTACATAGCCTGTGCGGCCGTTATAGTTAATTTTGTACCAGCTTCCGCTTTTGCTCACCACAGACAGCTTCTGGCCTTTTGTCACACTTCCTATAGAGGCATAGTTGGTGCCTGCTCCGCTTCTTACGTTCAGCGTGCTCGCCGTTACTGTGTACGTTGTGCTTTCTGCTGGTGGCGTTGTTGGGGCCGTTGTTGTTCCCGATGCTTGTACATAATCGCTGCTTACGTAGCCCGTGCGGCCGTTGTAGTTGATTTTGTACCAGCTTCCGCTTTTGCTCATCACAGACAGTTTCTGGCCTTTTGTCACACTTCCTATGGATGCATAATTGGTGCCCGCTCCGCTTCTTACATTCAGCGTGCTTGCCGTTACTGTATACGTTGTGCTTTCTGCTGGTGGCGCTGTTGTTCCTGATGACTGTACATAATCGCTGCTTACGTAGCCCGTGCGGCCGTTGTAGTTAATTTTGTACCAGCTTCCGCTTTTGCTCATCACAGACAGCTTCTGGCCTTTTGTCACACTTCCTATGGATGCATAATTGGTGCCCGCTCCGCTTCTTACATTCAGCGTGCTTGCCGTTACTGTATACGTTGTGCTTTCTGCTGGTGGCGCTGTTGTTCCTGATGACTGTACATAATCGCTGCTTACATAGCCTGTGCGGCCGTTATAGTTAATTTTGTACCAGCTTCCGCTTTTGCTCACCACAGATAGTGTTTGATCTTTTACTACGCTGCCGATAATCCCGTAATTCGTTCCCGCTCCGCTTCTCACATTTAGCTTGCTTGCCGTTACTTTATATGTAACTGTTGCTGCATATGCCTTTTCTTGATTTCCCCCAATTGAGCCAAAGCCAGGCGTTACAGCCGTTGCAAGCGTAGCTGTTAACGCCATCCCCACCATTAATTTTTTCAACTGCTTTCCCTCCATTTATTCCTTATAAAATTCTACTATTTTCTATTCTTAATTCATTATCTTACCATATTCCAAACGAAGGGAAAGGGTCAATAGATGCTTTTCACACGGCCTATAAAAAAAGACAGACCTCTTTGATAGGTCTGCCTCTTTCACTATTATCCTAAATCAACGTTGTGATATACTTGCTGCACATCTTCTAAGTCCTCTAATGCATCAATCATTTTTTCAAACTGAGCTTGTGCATCTTCAGGAAGAGTTACATCATTTTGAGCAAGCATCGTTTGCTCAGCTACTGTAAATTCCGTAATACCAGCATCGTTGAACGCTTTTTGTACCGCATGGAATTGATCCGGATCAGCATAAACAATTACAGAATCTTCTTCTTCTAAAATGTCACGCACGTCTACTTCTGCTTCCATTAACAGTTCTAGCGTCTCTTCTTCATCCTTACCTTCTACACCAATAACAGCTGTTGGATCAAACATATACGCTACTGATCCGCTTACTCCCATATTACCGCCGTTTTTACCAAAGGCAGCACGCACGTCTGAAGCTGTTCTGTTTACGTTATTCGTAAGAGCATCTACGATAACCATTGAGCCATTTGGTCCAAAACCTTCGTAACGAAGATTATCGTAATTTTCTTCTGAACCGCCCTTTGCTTTTTCAATGGCACGGTCAATAATTGCTTTTGGCACATTGTATGTTTTCGCGCGTTCTAATACAACTTTTAACGCTTGGTTTGATTCTGGATCTGGCTCACCTTGTTTTGCAGCCACATAAATCTCACGGCCAAACTTGGCATATATACGACTTGTATTAGCATCTTTTGACGCTTTCTTTTCTTTAATATTGTTCCACTTACGGCCCATATTGTTTCACTCTCTTTCAAAATTGAATCTAATAAAATAAATAGGCAATGATATATCCGTTTTTATTATACATCAATTCCCTCTTATCTTTCGAGTTTAATACCTAAAAAAGACAAGCAATCTTTTGGTATATTTCGTTAACTAAATAAATGAGAAAACCATTTGATAACAGGCTGAATGATTTTTGTATATACTTTTTTCAGCGGTTTGTATATACATCTCACCCAAATCCACCGTAAAGGATAGTAGATCATATGAATTATGATCCACTTAACTCCTTTCCAAAAACAGAAGAATATACGCTGACAAAATGAAACCACGGGAATAACAATTTCATTGTAAAATGGCAGCACAACATATTTCCATAGAAGATAACAAGGGTAACAAACCATGTATAAAACAGGGTATAAAACATACTTCCATATAAATCTAGTTATAGGCAAAAAACATCGTTTCCAAACGAAGAGAATAAAAGGATAGATGAGGACACTCCATAGCCAAGAAATAGGATAAACGAATAAAAAACGTATAATGTATCTCCAAATGAAATCAATGACAGGTTGAATAATTCTTGTTCCTATCCATATGAGGGGCTTAGCGATAAAATATATCCATATCTTACACAAAATTTGAAATACAAAATAAAAGGGAAAATACAAGACAAAAAAGATGCCTCGCAACACGTACTTTATACTTTGAGCTACTCCACTAATACTTTTCACTTCCTTTTTTATAAATGAGTTTCGTTCATTTACCTACTCTATTATATAAAATAAATGAAGCAAGCAAATATATTTTTTAGCTCAATGAGAATTATATACAAAAACACCCTTCTATAATAGAAGGGTGTCTAGAACCTTATTATTCTACAGTAACTGATTTTGCTAAGTTACGTGGTTTATCTACATCGCAATCGCGGTGCAATGCAGCGTAGTAAGAGATTAATTGTAAAGGAATAACCGCTGCTAGTGGTGAAAGTGTTTCGTGAACTTTCGGAATCACGTAGCGATCTTCTTCTGTTTCTAATCCTTTCATTGAAATGATACAAGGATTAGCTCCACGTGCTACTACTTCTTTTACGTTACCACGGATGCTTAAGTTTACATGTTCTTGTGTTGCTAATGCAATAATTGGCGTATTGTTTTCAATTAAAGCGATTGTTCCGTGCTTAAGCTCTCCTCCAGCAAATCCTTCTGCTTGAATGTAAGAGATTTCTTTTAGTTTTAACGCGCCTTCTAAACCTACATAATAATCAACAGAACGTCCAATAAAGAATGCGTTGCGAGTTGTTGCTAAGAATTGAAGAGCAATGCTTTCCATTTCTTCTTTGTCGTCGCAAAGTACTTCCATTGTGTTTGCTACGATTGCTAACTCTTGAACTAAATCAAATTCTAATTCAATGCCGCGTGTTTTTGCTGTTACAGCCGCTAGAATTGATAGGACTGCTAATTGAGCTGTATAAGCTTTTGTTGATGCTACAGCAATTTCCGGACCTGCATGAAGTAATAACGTATAATCAGATTCACGAGATAATGTTGATCCCGGAACGTTTGTGATTGTTAACGCTTTGTAACCTAGTTCTTTAATTTGAACTAATACTGCACGGCTGTCAGCTGTTTCTCCACTTTGAGAAATAAAGATAAACAGTGGCTTTTCAGATAAAAGCGGCATGTTGTAAGAGAATTCACTTGCTACGTGCACTTCTACCGGAACCTTCGCCCACGTTTCAATGAATTGTTTACCTACTAGGCCTGCATGATAGCTTGTTCCACATGCTACGATATAGATGCGGTCTGCTTCATCCATTGCTCCTAAAATGTCTGCATCAATGTGCAGTTCATTGTTTTCATTTTGATACTCTTGAATGATTTTACGAACAACTAAAGGCTGCTCATCAATTTCTTTTAACATATAGTGAGGGTACGTACCTTTTTCAATATCACTTGCATCAAGCTCTGCTGTGTAAGGTGCTCTTTCTACCACTTCACCATCAAGCGTTTTAATTGTTACGCCTTCTTTTGTAACAATTACTGTTTCTTTATCCATTAATTCTACGTACTGATCTGTTACTTGAAGCATTGCCATAGCATCGCTTGCTACAACGTTAAATCCTTCGCCAACACCTACAAGAAGCGGGCTTTTGTTTTTAGCTACGTAGATTGTATTTTTATCTTCGTTATCAACAAGAGCTAGTGCATAAGAACCGTGAAGCAAGCTTACTGTCTTGCGGAACGCTTCTTCTACATCTAAGCCTTCTGCTGCGATTTTTTCAATTAACTGAACGATTACTTCTGTATCCGTTTCGCTTTTGAACGTTACATCTTGTAAATATTCACGTTTTAAAATAGCGTAGTTTTCAATTACACCATTATGCACAAGCGTGAAGCGTCCAGATGTACTTTGATGCGGGTGAGCATTTTCTTGGCTTGGTACACCATGAGTTGCCCAACGCGTATGACCGATACCTGCTGGTGCTACAACACTGTTATCTACTGCCTGACGCAATTCTGCAATACGGCCTTTTTCTTTGAATACGTGTACGCCTTCATTGTTAACAACTGCAATACCTGCTGAGTCATAGCCACGATATTCTAACTTTTCAAGACCACGTAATAAAATTTCTTTCGAATCTTCTGTTCCAATATATCCTACAATTCCGCACATAGATAAAATCCTCCTTCATGTATGAAAAGAGAGTCTCTTTTCATCATCAATGATTATCATCTCAATGCTTTTGTCCAATAAGTCACCTCATTGTTTTTCACATCAAGTTTTCGGCCGTGATAATCAACAACCGGGAGGCATCCGCCGATACTTCGATAAACCTCCTCCTCGTCAACTAAGTCGTTTCCGTCCCTTTACTTAGTTCAGGCGCTTTGTATTCACTTTTAAAATAGATTGTTCACTCCTTTACATAAATTAAGAGACGAACAGATTTAATATTACAATAAGAAGTGAGAAAACGTCAATTATCTTCTTTACTATCTGTAAAAACAGCCTTTAGCATCAGATAATTTCCAAGAATTTTTCTCAACAATATAAAAATATGCATAAGCAGCTTGAAACGTCACCGCTTATGCATATAATTAATGAATTACTCTAAGCCCATTTCTTCTTTTACTACTTCTACGATACGCGTTACATAAGTTTCACATTCTTCTTGTGTTTGTGCTTCAACCATAACACGTACTAACGGCTCTGTTCCTGAAGGGCGTACAAGTACTCGGCCATTACCGTTCATTTCTTTTTCCACTTCTTCAATAACCACTTTTACCTTCTCGTTATCTGTAACATGATGCTTATCCGTTACTTTTACATTTACAAGAAGCTGAGGATACTTCTTCATTTCAGCTGCTAATTCTGATAAAGGCTTTTTCGTTGCTTGCATAATGTTTACAAGCTGAATAGCTGAAAGCATACCGTCACCTGTTGTGTTGTAATCTAAGAAAATAATATGACCTGACTGTTCTCCACCTAGGTTATATTGATTAGCTTTCATTTCTTCTACTACATAACGGTCGCCTACACCCGTTTGTGCACTTTCAATTCCGCTAGCTTCTAGTGCTTTATAGAAGCCTAAGTTACTCATAACAGTAGAAACAAGCGTATTTTTCTTTAAACGTCCTTGTTCATATAAGTACTTTGCACAAATGAACATGATTTGATCACCGTCTACAATCTCGCCTTTTTCATCGATTGCGATTAAACGATCTCCGTCTCCATCAAATGCTAACCCAACATCCGCTCCTTTTTCTTTTAAGAAGGCACTTAATGCTTCCGGATGTGTAGATCCTACACCGTCATTGATGTTTAATCCGTTTGGTGATGCCCCCATTGTAGAGATATCCGCATCTAAATCTGCAAATAAATGTGCTGCTAACGATGACGTTGCTCCGTGCGCACAGTCTAATGCAACATGAATACCTGAGAAGTCTTCATCAACCGTTTGTTTTAAGTATTGAAGATATTTTTGTCCACCTTCGAAGTAGTCATTTACCTGACCTAAATCTCCCCCAACAGGTCTTGGTAATTGATCTGTTTCACTATCCATTAACGCTTCAATTTCATTCTCTTGTGCATCTGACAGTTTAAATCCATCTGGACCAAAGAATTTAATTCCGTTATCTTGAACTGGGTTATGTGAAGCAGAGATCATGACTCCTGCTTGTGCGCCAAGTGCTTTTGTTAAATACGCTACCCCTGGAGTTGAAATAACGCCTAATCGCATAACTTCTGCACCAATTGAAAGCAAGCCTGCAACAAGCGCTCCTTCTAACATATGACCAGAAACGCGTGTATCGCGTCCGATTAATACCTTTGGTCGCTCTGCATCTTTTGTTAGAACGTAACCACCTAAGCGTCCAATTTTAAAAGCAAGCTCAGGAGTTAATTCACTATTGGCAACTCCTCGTACTCCGTCTGTTCCAAAATACTTACCCATTAATTTTCTCTCCTTCATGTCAAAACATTTAGTTTCCTGATGTATTATCTGTCTGTCCATCTACGGGTGTAGAATTTTCATCACTTTGATTACTACTATCGTCACCAGTTTCTGTATTATCTGTTGGTGTATCTGTATTGTCTTCAGGTGTATCAGTCTCTTCGCTTGGTTTATCAGTTGAATCACCTGAATTTCCCGTCCCAGGATTTGTTCCTGATCCTGATCCAGTTCCCGTGTCTGGCTTTGTTTCTTTATCGCTCGTGCTTCCACTTGTTTCTTTATCCGTTTGCTCATCATTTGTCCCTGATTGTTTTTTCGCTGTTACACGAACTTTTGCCTGTTTAGTCGATAGTGTTGATGTAACAGAGTCAGGACTATTTATTATAATAGGAACCGTGTGCTCCCCAGCAGATAAATTCCCTACATTCGCTGACAAGCTAATGCCGCTTTTCGTTAACTTATCTAAATCAGATTTTGGTCCTTTTACATCCGCATCTACTGAAGTAGGAGAAAGCAGTTCATACGTGTACTTTGAGGATTGACCAGTTAAAGAAACCGGCAAATTCTTAAATGACTTAGTCTCAGCTGCACTTGCGTCCGTTTCTTCTGCGTCTTTCTCATCACCTTGTTTGTCTACTTCCACATGAACGGTAATTTGTTTAGGACTTACACTATCTATTCCGTCTGGAACAGGGACATTCACCTTAATATCTTTAGATTTCGTAATACCGGTAACATCGACTGGAATATTATCAATTTTATCGATTTTTTCTAAAGAATCAGATGGACCGATAATTTTCACGGTATCTGTTTTAGGCTCTAGCTTCGTAATGTTGACACCGTCGCCTGGCGTGCCTTCTTGAATCACATCGATCGGCACTTTTTTACTAATATTTTTCACCGGGATTGTTACATTGACCGTTTCTGGTTGAACTGTTACATTCAATTTATTTAAATTCTTGTCTAATGCGACAACAGTTGCTTGTTTCGTCACTGTTTTTGAAGCATTATCTAAATCAATAATAGCTTTTACATAAGCAACTTGGTCTAATTGACTTGATGCGCCCGTTACCGTGACGGCTCTTGGGCTAACGGTTGCTTCCCCTGCTTCATACCCATTTTTGACCTTATTTTTATCATAACTTGCCTCTACTGAAAACTGTTTTGAATCGCGTTCTTCAATTGTTACATTTACAATATCAGGCTTAACCACTACGTTTAAATTATCAGAGATATTTCGATACTGAACCTTGACTCTATGCTGCCCTAAGCTTAAATTATCAAGGTCAATATAAGCTTGATAATCTTTTTGTAGCTTTGTTTGAGCCAAAATATTTTTAGGACCTTCCAGTGTCATAATGACCGTATCCGGAACACCTCTTACAATTCTGTTCTTCTCATTGTAGGATACTTGAACCGGAACATCTGTTAATGTTTCTACTCCAGTGTTGGCAGAACTGCTTCGGTTCAGAATTTTATTTGATGAACTGGCACCATCATCTAAATTAACAGATAAATATAACATGAAGGCTAACAGCAACGCGATAATTTTCATAACCCACGATCGATTCATCAATTTATCCATTCTTCTTCAACCTCCATTGCCAACGAGTGGAAGAAGTTGCTTTAGAAGTTGTGACTAATTCTTTTTCTAGCATTTCTCTCAATGTATCAATGGTCAATTCACGATACAATTCACCGTTTTTGGTAACGGAAATGCCTCCAGTTTCTTCAGATACAATGACAGTCACACTATCTGTTACTTCACTTATTCCTACAGCAGCACGATGGCGAGTACCTAATTCTTTTGAAATAAAAGGACTTTCAGATAAAGGTAAGTAACATGCTGCAGCGGCTACTTGATCCCGCTGTAAAATAACCGCTCCATCATGAAGGGGTGTATTCGGTATAAATAAGTTGATTAATAATTCAGAAGAAATATTAGAGTTGAGCGGTATACCTGTTTCAATATAATCACCCATACCCGTCTCTCTTTCAATTGAGATCAATGCACCTATGCGTCTTTTAGCCATATAATGCGTTGCTTTTATAATCGCCTCAATCGTAACGGTACGTTCATCTTCTTCAGGCAAATTACTGCGTGAAAACAAACGTCCTCTCCCAAGCTGTTCAAGCGCTCGGCGCAGCTCTGGCTGGAAGATAATAATAATAGCTAAAAATCCATACGTTAACGCTTGGTCCATTAACCATTGCAACGTATTTAGTCCAAGGAAGTTACTTATAAAGCGGACAACTAAAATTACCGTGATTCCTTTTAAAAGCTGTACTGCTTTTGTACCTCTTATGACCATAATTAATTTATATATGACGAACCATACCAGGAGAACATCAACAATTTTTCCTAAATATGAGAGGATTGGCAGGTCTCCAATAGGCATCTTCTCACTTCCTCTATATATGTAATAAAGATAACATAACCGTTTTATTATACCATAAAACAAAATTACACTGTAAATTACATCTTATTTTTAAATCCTTGTTCCTATATAATGTAGCCTTCTTTTTATATAAATAAAACCGTCCACTGTTCCTCTCTAACAAGATAAGCGGACGGTTTTATGTTTAACTATTAAAAGTCAACAGCTTGCTTGGCATGAGTTTTGACGTTATACCATACCCAGTCAAAAATCTTGTCTAACTCTTCAATATTGCCTGTCACTTCTCCTGCAGAAGCTAGATACTTATCACCATGTATAACAGTAACGTTTCCATCTACTTTTCCTTCAATTTTAATATCGCCATTTCTCACAGTAATATCACCTTTGACGGTCTCACCTTTTGGTACAACGACTGTTTTATCGTGAATGACCAGGTTCGGCTGCTTTGAAACAGAAAAGTCTTCATCCGTTTCCCAAGCTGAAAACACCGTGCCGGACATTAACAGCACAAATACAGCAGCTGCACTAAGAATCGGATGGTTTGTAAACCATCTATTCATTCGAATTCGATTCTTCTCACGTGGTAACCCGGCCATAACACCTGCTGTAAAGTTCATAGGTAATTCTATATGAGAAGTGCTTTGCACAAATGCAATCGTTCTTTTTAACTGATGCATATGCTGCTGACAACCTTTGCATTGGTGCAAATGCTCTTTTAATAACAGTTCATTTTCTTTTGTAATATCTCCATCTAAATGCTCATGAATGAGGTTTACATACATTTTTGGACATTTCATTCTTAGTTCACTCCTTACAAGTGGCGAAGTCGATTTCTTAAAGCTTCACGTCCTCTGTGAATTCTAGTCTTTACCGTACCAAGAGGCAGGTCTAAAATATCGCTGATTTCTTTTAACGACAGCTCATCTATATATTTTAGGACAATGACAGTTCGATATTTCTCAGGTAGCTTTAATATTTCCGACTGAATGAATTCTTGCAATTCTACTTGCTCTAGCTCTTCCTCTGGTAAGGCCTGATCGGCAGCTATTTGAGAGTACATATTTAACCCGTCGGTCCCGGCTACTTCTGCATCTAAATAATAGTCTGGCTTTTTCTTACGAATTCGATCAATACAAAGATTTGTAGCAATTCGATATAGCCAGGTGGAAAACTTTTTACTCGTGTCATAGCTATGAATATTTACATAGGCTCGAATAAACGCTTCTTGTGCAGCGTCTTGCGCTTCTTCCCGGTTTCCTAGCATTCGATAACATAGATGAAAAAGTTTATCCTTGTGATATTCTACTATGTCAGCAAACGCATCCTGGTCACCTTTTTTTACTTTTTTTATTTTTCTTTTTAATAATAAATCCATGTAACGGTTACCTCCGCCCATTGCGGGATAGTATATATACGTGTACTTTATCATAAAGTTTCACTTATGCTTAATTATTTTAACAAAAATTTGTCAAATACGTTTAAAAAGATCGTACGTAGGTTATGTAATTAGTATAGATGAAAAGAAGAGGAGTGGAAAGCTTGACTCATACAAAAGAAAACCTTTTGAATCAAATTGAAGAATGTAGAAATAACATGGTCACTCTTGCAGCAGAAAATCCTTTATCATCACTAACAGTGGTGAGAGTAAGCTCAGAGCTAGATGGTCTATTAAATGAATATGAAAAGTTTTTCTCTATATAAAGAAGCTCTAGAATCTGAACTAAGAGCTTCTTTTTTTTATCTTCACATTTGTTTCATGTACCTTTTGGTAGGCAATAATGTTTTATACTAATTTTTCTCCTAAAAGTGAGCCCATTAATGCAACAGCTACGGTAGCTGTTTTATTTCGCTCATCTAAAATAGGATTCACTTCCACAAACTCGGCAGAAGTGATTAGCTGAGATTCTGCCAACATCTCCATAGCTAAATGACTTTCTCTGTAGCTTATTCCACCGATAACTGGCGTTCCTACTCCAGGTGCATCATGTGGATCCAGTCCATCTAAATCGAGTGATAGATGAACGCCATCTGTTTTATCACGCAAATATAAAATTGTTTCTTCCATTACTTTTGTCATACCCATTCGATCTATCTCATGCATCGTATACACTTTAATTCCTTTTTCCTTTATTAGCTCTTTTTCTCCTTCATCTAAAGAACGGGCTCCGATAATCACAATATTCTCGGGCTTGACTTTAGGGGCATAGCCACCAATTCGAGTCAATGCTTCGTCTCCTATACCTATACTTGCCGCCAATGGCATACCGTGAATATTTCCGGAAGGAGACGTATCTGCTGTATTTAAATCTCCATGTGCATCATACCAAATTACACCCAAATTTTTATAATGACGACTTACTCCTGCTAGTGTTCCGATAGCGATGCTGTGATCTCCCCCTAGCACTAAAGGAAACCTTTTATTTGTAATAACATCACTTACGGTCTGAGCAAGTCTTTCGCTAGCATCCGCTACAGCTTTTAAATTCTTTAAGTTTGTATTTTCATCACTATGTACTCGTTCAGCTAAGGCAATTTCAATATTCCCTTTATCTTCTACACTATATCCAATATTCTCGATGCGTTCCATAACACCTGCATATCGTATCGCACTTGGCCCCATATCGACCCCTCGGCGAGTTTGACCTAAATCCATTGGTACTCCAATAATTGAAAGCTTATTCATAATATGTCCCCCCATCACAAATGTTGCTACTCTCTTATTGTAACGGCTAAATGAGCGATGGCTCAACTCGACACTTTTTTGAATATATATACAATTCTAATTTGTAGAAACTACACAAAAAAACCTTTAAGCAAATTGCTTAAAGGTTGTACGTTTATATGTATGGTGGAGCCTAGCGGGATCGAACCGCTGACCTCCTGCGTGCAAGGCAGGCGCTCTCCCAGCTGAGCTAAGGCCCCAATATGTTTTTTTATATAGAAATGGAGCGGAAGACGAGGTTCGAACTCGCGACCCCCACCTTGGCAAGGTGGTGTTCTACCACTGAACTACTTCCGCT
>NZ_JBOZGM010000013.1:0-49246 GCF_050846875.1 Priestia sp. TRN 1309
GAACACGGAAGTTAAGCTCTTTAGCGCCAATGGTAGTTGGGACTTTGTCCCTGTGAGAGTAGGACGTTGCCAGGCACTTGAAAAAAGACTAGCTATTTTAGCTAGTCTTTTTTTATTATTCACAAAGTATAAGCTATCTACATAAAATGGGGTAAATGAACTGCATAAAGAAGTTACATCTTGTCGATACTTATTTAGTGGAGGTGGAGAGTAATGGAAAAACAAATTAAAACATGTTCCGTTTGTCATGAACAGCATACAAAGGGTATTGAGGTGTTTTCCAGCTTTATATGCCAACACTGCGAGGTAGAGATTGTAGAGGTGGATTCATCTCATTTTCGTTATCAATTGTTAGTAAATCAATTAAAGAGAATATCAGGAGCGTTTTCTTACTAAAAGCCCTTTTTTATAAGGGCTTCTTTATATGGCTCAAAAAAATCATCTAAGTTTGTTATAATGAAAGAAAAATGAATTTTGATAGGAAAAATGCTTACATATTCTTTTATCAAGTTAACAATGTTATATTTACAAAAAGTAAGGAATGGATGTATGGATACATATTTACCTTTATATAACCGTTTAGTAAGGCATAGCGAAAAGAGGTCACTCTCTTACCACGTGCCCGGCCATAAAAATGGTCAAATTCTACCTTCACATATTCAGTCTTCTTACGCAGATTTTTTGCAATACGATCTAACGGAAATTAGCGGATTAGATGATTTACATGAAGCAGAATCTGTTATTAAAGAAGCACAAGAGTTAACGGCAAAGTTGTATGGAGTAGATGAAAGCTTTTTTTTAGTTAATGGTTCTACTGTAGGCAACCTCTCAGCAATTTTATCTCTTTGTCAAGAAGGAGATAAAATTGCTGTTCAAAGAGATTCTCATAAATCTATTTTTAATGCTATTACTTTATCAAAGGCATCACCTATTTTTTTAGCTCCTGAAATAGATTCAAAAACACATCTTAGTACAGGTGTATCCATTAAAACAATTAAAGCGGCTTTAGAGCGTTCTGAGGATATAAAAGCATTTGTATTAACAAATCCTACTTACTACGGGGTGGCACGAGATTTAAAGGAGACCATTGACTTTATTCATAGCTACAATATTCCTATAGTTATTGATGAAGCTCATGGAGCCCATTTTATTTTAGGCAATCCTTTTCCGTCGTCAGCTGTTACGTATGGAGCTGACCTTGTCGTTCAGTCAGCACATAAAACGCTACCAGCTATGACAATGGGTTCTTATTTACATATGCAGGGAACATTAGTGAATAAGCAAGCGGTGCGCCATTACCTACAAGTACTTCAGTCAAGCAGTCCTTCATACCCTATTATGGCTTCTCTCGATTTGGCACGGTATTATCTGCAGCAGTTTACACAGCATGATATCGATAGAATGACTGACAATATTCATTCGTTTGTTGAAAAGATTAATAAGATTGATACACTTTCAACTATTAATGTGGAAACAGATCAAACTACTACCGACCTTTTGAAAATGACATTGACTTGTTCCGCGGCAACAGGATATGATTTGCAAAAGGAACTGGAAAAACAAGATATTTATACAGAACTAGCTGACGTTAACTATGTATTGTTTGTTCTACCGTTAAGCAGCAGTTGGGACTTTAATGATACAATTAAGCGGGTTAGACAAGCAGTAGCAAATATAAAGCGTAAGTCGTATGAAAAACCACTAATCAAACCATTTCGTTTTTCAAGGGCAACGGTTCTCCTGTCTATGGAAGAAAGAAAATTAAGGACAAAGCATATGTGTTCGTTTGAAGAAGCGATTGGGTGTGTAAGCGCACAATCTATTATTCCATATCCTCCTGGAATTCCTATTTTAATGGAGGGAGAAACGATTACGAGCAATCATATTGACTATATTTTGCATATTCAAAGGTTAAATGGTCATATTCAAGGCGGCTCTTGTATGGAAGAAGGAAAGATAGAAGTATTTAAATAGAGAAAGGAATTTATACATGTCAGGAACGTTTATTACATTCGAAGGGCCAGAGGGTGCTGGTAAGACGACCATCATCCATATGGTTCAACAAAAATTAATACAAGATGGCTATAACATTGTATTAACAAGAGAGCCTGGAGGCATACGAATTGCTGAACAAATTCGTGAAATCATCTTAAATCCATCTAACACGGAAATGGATGCCAGAACAGAAGCACTTCTTTACGCTGCGGCTAGGAGACAACATCTTGTAGAAAAAGTGATTCCTGAGCTAAATAAAGGGAATATAGTATTATGTGACCGTTTTATTGATAGCTCACTTGCTTATCAAGGAAATGCGCGGGGGATAGGTGTAGAAGATATTTTTGCTATCAATCAATTTGCTATTGAGCAAACGATGCCACAGGCCACTTTATATTTTGATATTGAGCCTGAGGTAGGATTAGAAAGAATTAATAAAGGTCGAAAAGATGAGATTAATCGATTAGATTTAGAATCCTTAGACTTTCATTACAAAGTACGAGATGGATATCTATCTCTTTTGAGTCAATTTCCAGAGCGTATTCGCCGAATTGATGCAAATCAATCCATTGAAAAGGTCTGTGAAGAAGCTTATAAACAGATACAATTGATTTTAAAATAAATACAGATGATTGTTATTCTTGCTATACTATTCTTAACAATAAAGTAAAATGAGGTGTTATTCATGAAATTAGTAATGGCCGTTATTCAAGATTCAGATAGCTCAAAGCTTTTAAATGCACTTGTAGAAAGAGGATTTCGTTCAACCAAATTATCAAGTACGGGCGGATTTTTAAAATCAGGGAATACAACAATTATGATTGGTACAGATGATCATAAAGTAGATGAAGTACTTGATATTATTAAGGGCCAATGTGAAAACCGCAGACAGATGATTTCTCCTGTGGCACCGATGGGTGGTAATGCAGATTCATACATTCCGTATCCTGTTGAAGTTGAAGTGGGCGGAGCTACAGTATTCGTACTACCAGTAGATCAATTTCATCAATTTTAAGAGAGAAGATTTTAAATAGAAAGTGATGATTGAATGGGAAATACATGGGAACAGCTTGAAGCTCTTCAGCCGAACGTATTAAAGATTTTGCAAAACAGCTTACTTAAAGAGCGAGTTGCTCATGCTTATTTATTTGAAGGAAGCAAAGGAACAGGTAAAAAACAAATTAGTTTTTTGTTTGCTAAAGCACTGTTTTGCCAAAATCCAGTTAATCATAGGCCATGCCATGAGTGCAGTAACTGCCGGCGAATTGATTCAGGTAATCATCCAGATATTCACTTGATTGAGCCAGCTGGTTTATCGATTAAAAAAGAGCAAATTCAATTCTTGCAATCAGAATTCACAAAAACCGGTGTTGAATCTAATAAAAAGTTATATATTGTGAATCATGTTGATAAAATGACAGTAAGCGCAGCAAATAGTTTACTGAAATTTTTAGAAGAGCCTGGCAACGGAACTTATGCAATTTTATTAACAGAAAATATACAGCGCTTATTAGATACGATTATCTCACGTTGCCAAGTAATATCATTTCGATCTCTTACACCAGAACAGTTAGCTGAAAAACTAGTAGAAAATGGCCTTTCCGCAGTAGATGCGTCCATCTTGTCTAATTTAACAAACAGCATTGATGAAGCAATTGAATTAAGTAAAGATGAATGGTTTGGACTTGCAATAAAGTTAGTGATACAATTATATGAAGTGTTAACAACGAGACCTCAACAAGCTCTTCTTTTTATTCATGAAAAGTGGGTAACACATTTTAAAGAAAAAGAACAAGCTCATATTGGTTTAACTTTATTGATGCTTCTTTACCGTGATTTGTTGACGCTGCAAGTTGGACAAGAGTCTAAAATCGTCTATCGTCATAAAATAGAAGAATTAAAACAGCAAGCTCTTCAGACAACGCAGGAAAAAGCGATTTATCGCTTAGAGGTTATCTTGAAGGCCAAAAATAAATTAAATTCAAATATGAATCTACAGTTATTAATGGAACAGCTGGTGTTGGATTTGCAGGAGGGATAAAAGCTTGTATGATGTAGTAGGCGTTCGCTTTAAAAAAGCGGGAAAAATATATTATTTTGACCCTGGAGAACTTACAATTCCAGATGGTGAGTTTGTTATTGTAGAAACAGTTCGTGGTGTTGAATTTGGCAGAGTGGTTATTAACAAAAAACAAGTAAGTGAACATGATGTCGTGCTTCCTTTGAAAAAAGTAATCCGCATTGCTGAACAAAAAGACAGGCTGATTGTGGATGAAAATAAACAAGCTGCTAGAGAAGCGTATGACGTATGCGTGCAAAAAATTCAATCACACGATTTAGATATGAAGTTAGTAGATGTAGAATATACGTTTGATCGTAATAAAGTCATTTTTTATTTTACAGCAGACGGCCGTATTGATTTTAGAGAGCTAGTTAAAGATTTAGCTGCTATTTTCCGTACGCGAATTGAGCTTCGTCAAATTGGTGTACGAGACGAGGCAAAACTGTTGGGTGGGATAGGTCCTTGTGGACGTATGCTATGTTGCTCAACGTTTTTAGGTGATTTTGAGCCGGTTTCTATTAAGATGGCCAAAGACCAAAACCTATCGCTTAATCCAACGAAAATTTCTGGTTTATGCGGACGTTTGATGTGTTGTTTAAAATATGAAAATGATGAGTATGAAACGGCAAAAGAACAGCTTCCTGATATAGGCTCAACAATTAAAACTTCAGATGGTTCAGGACGTGTAGTAGGTTTGAATATTTTGGAAAGAATTATTCAAGTGGAACTGTCAGATCACGAACAAATTTTAGAGTATACTCTGGATGAGATCAATAATGAAGGTGCTGTTTCGTTTCAAGCCACAGATTAACGAGGTGGGCAAAGGTGGATAAAAAAGAGATTTTTGATTCGGTGACAAACATGGAGGAACAAATTGGTCATTTATATAAGCAGTTAGGTGAGTTGAAAGAGCATCTTGCTGAGCTAATTGAAGAAAATCATCATCTGCAAATAGAAAATGATCATTTGCGCCGTCGCCTTGACCAGACAAACTTCGAAACGAAGCTGAAAAATAGACATTCAAAAGCAAGCGCTCAAACAAAAGAGCAAAAACAAATTGATATCGGAGAAGGATATGACAATTTGGCTCGCCTTTACCAAGAGGGTTTTCATATTTGTAACATTCATTATGGAAGTGTGCGTAAAGATGGAGACTGTTTGTTTTGCTTGTCATTTTTAAATAAAAAGTAACAACACCTCTCCCTTTTGGAGAGGTTCTTTTTATGAGTAAAAGATGTAAATAATAGATGTACAAGGAGAAGAACGATTATGGTTGAGTTATATGGAGATGAACGTTTAGATTATCTATTAGCCGATGAGGAAATGCGCATTATTCAAAGTCCATCTGTCTTTTCCTTTTCATTGGATGCTGTGCTTTTATCTCACTTTGCTTATGTCCCAATTCGTAAAGGCAACTTGGTTGATTTATGTTCAGGAAACGGTGTAATCCCACTGTTTTTATCTAAACGAACAAAGGGAAAAATCATTGGTGTAGAAATTCAAGAGCGGCTACATAGTATGGCACAAAGAAGTATTGCGTATAATCAGCTGGATGGGCAGATTAAAATGATACATGGTGATTTAAAAAATGCACCTCAAGAACTGGGTTATGGAAAATATGATGTTGTAACATGTAATCCTCCTTATTTCACCACATCCAATAAAGAAGAAATAAATGAAAACGAACACTTTGCAATCGCTCGCCACGAAATTCATTGTTCGTTGGAAGATGTGATTAGAGCCAGTAGTCAACTAGTTAAGCAAGGCGGAAAAGTAGCATTGGTTCACCGTCCAGGGAGACTATTAGATATCGTTACGTTAATGAGGCAATACCGTTTAGAGCCAAAGAGACTTCAGTTTGTCTATCCTAAAGATGGGAAAGAAGCAAATACACTTTTAATTGAAGGTACGAAGGATGGAAGTCCAGATTTAAAGATTCTTCCTCCGCTGGTGGTCTACCAAGATAATGATGAATACACGGACGAATTAAAAAGGATTTTATATGGAACAGAATAATCATTATTTTTATGTAGTTGAATGCAAGGACTGTACGTATTACGCTGGTTACACGAATAATTTGCAAAAACGTATTTCTGTCCATAATGAAGGGAAAGGGGCAAAATATACGAGAGCAAGAAGGCCTGTTTCATTAATTTGGCATGAGGTGTTTACTTCTAAAACAGAAGCTATGCAAAAAGAGTATTGGTTCAAACAGTTAAGCAGAGTGCAAAAACAGGCTTACATTCGAAGGGAGCAAGAAAAGCAGAATGAAATCACAAAAAAGTTATGATGTATCGAATGAACGAGGCGTTTTATATTTAGTTCCCACTCCTATTGGAAACTTAGAGGATATGACATTTCGTGCGATTCGAATTTTAAAAGAAGTTGATTATATTGCCGCAGAAGATACGAGACAAACGAAAAAACTATGTAACCACTTTGAAATCGATACGCCTATTACAAGTTATCATGAACATAATAAACATACAAAAAGTGAACAGCTGTTAAGCGACTTGGACAGTGAAAAAAATATTGCTTTAGTAAGCGACGCGGGTATGCCCTGTATTTCAGATCCTGGTTATGAGTTAGTGGTAGCTGCCGTTAAAGAAGGATATACGGTTGTTCCGCTGCCGGGGCCTAACGCAGCATTAACAGCTTTAATTGCTTCTGGTCTACCTACAGGGCAGTTTTATTTCTATGGATTTTTAAACAGAAATAAAAAACAGCGTAAAGAACAGCTTCAAGAGCTTCAGTATATTAAAGAAAGCATGATATTTTATGAAGCCCCTCATCGGTTAAAAGAAACGCTAAAGAGTATAGAAGAAATTTTAGGGAACCGATCTATTGTGTTATGTAGAGAGTTAACCAAACGCTATGAAGAATTTTTAAGAGGAAGCGTATTAGAAGCAATTGAATGGACAAATGCCACAGATATTAGAGGGGAATTCTGCTTAATTCTTGAAGGGACAAATGAAGAAGCGCCAGATGAAAGTAATCTATGGTGGGAACAGCTCACCATTATCGAGCACGTTGATCACTATGTAGAAGAAGGACTTTCAAACAAAGAAGCGATTAAGCAAGTGGCAAAAGACCGAGATGTATCAAAACGAGACATTTATAGTGAATATCACGTACATTAAAAAAAGCTGTCTATCATAGACAGCTTTTCGTTTTATTTAGAAGCTTGTAAAGAATCTTGAAGTTCTTTCATGATTTGTTCTGCACCTTCACGGCTTAGAATTAATTTGCCGCTAGCAAGTTGAATGTTATCATCAGATACTTCACCTGTTACTTGGCAAGTCATGTTTGGTTTATATTTTTTTAAGATGATGCGCTCTTCATCTACATAGATTTCTAGAGCATCTTTCTCTGCAATTCCTAATGTACGACGTAATTCAATTGGAATTACTACGCGTCCTAATTCATCAACTTTACGAACAATACCTGTAGATTTCATGTTAATCGTTCTCCTCTCAATGATCATTTTTCTATGTTATTACTTTCGTCATTATTCGACAATTTCAACGTACTTTCATAATACCAGCGTTTCCAAAACTAGTCAATCATTTTATATGTAAAAAAATGTAGCTGGGAAAAAATTTTTTCCCCGACTCGTTTAGAAGCTAATTGTGACCGTCAGTCAAGGAATGACAAGGGGTTTCATTGGAAAAAAGATTAATCGCCTAAATAGCTTGATATTAACTATTTTGAAGATAGGGTAAATATAATTCGACATAAAACGACAAAATTAGACCTATTTGTCGTTTTTATCAAAGTGACTTTTTGAATGGGGGTATATTTTATATAAAAATAGGGCGAAGCTGATACAATTAACAGGATTATTTTTTGGGAAAATAACGATTATTTAAAAATGAAGTGAATCCGTCATATTCCCGTGTATATAGGAAGAGAATGTTTTGAAATTATCATGTAAAATAGTATGATAGATAGTAGAATAAGAAGACAGGGTTTATATGATTACATCCATATAAATCAAAATGTTGAAATGGAATGTTGGAGGTTATGAACATGGCAGATGGAAATAATACATTTTACATTACTACGCCGATTTATTATCCGAGTGGTAAATTACATATAGGGCACGCATACACGACGGTAGCGGGAGATGCAATGGCTCGTTATAAACGTTTGAGAGGGTTTGACGTACGTTATTTAACAGGTACGGATGAACATGGTCAAAAAATTCAGCGAAAAGCAGAAGAGAAAAACGTGACACCTCAGCAATACGTAGATGATATTGTCTCTGGAATCAAAGAGCTGTGGGATAAGATGGATATTTCGTATGACGATTTTATCCGTACAACAGAACCAAGACATAAAGAAATCGTGGAAAAGATTTTCGCGCGCCTTTTAGAACAAGGTGATATTTATCTTGATGAGTATGAAGGTTGGTATTCAGTTCCCGATGAGACGTACTATACAGAGCATCAACTAGTAGATCCAATCGTTGAAAATGGAAAAGTTGTAGGTGGGAAAAGCCCGGATAGCGGACACCCTGTAGAGCTCGTTCGAGAAGAGTCCTATTTCTTTAAAATGGGGAAATACGTAGATCGTTTACTAGCTTTTTATGAAGAGAACCCTTCATTTATTCAACCGGAGTCTCGTAAAAACGAAATGATCAATAATTTTATTAAGCCGGGTCTTGAAGACTTAGCTGTTTCTCGTACGACGTTTGATTGGGGGGTAAAAGTTCCAGGTAACCCAAAACACGTTATTTACGTATGGATTGATGCGCTTTCTAACTATATCACCTCTCTTGGGTATGATACTGAGAATGATGAAAACTATCGAAAATACTGGCCGGCTAACGTACATTTAGTAGGAAAAGAAATCGTACGTTTCCATACCATTTATTGGCCAATCATGTTGATGGCACTTGATTTGCCACTTCCTAAGAAAGTATTTGCTCACGGCTGGTTATTAATGAAAGATGGAAAGATGTCGAAGTCAAAAGGGAATGTAGTAGACCCAGTGACATTGATTGACCGCTATGGGTTAGATGCCCTTCGTTACTACTTGCTTCGTGAAGTTCCATTCGGTTCAGACGGTGTATTCACACCAGAAGCGTTTGTTGAACGTATTAACTTTGACTTAGCAAATGACCTTGGCAACCTAGTTAACCGTACAGTGGCGATGATTAATAAGTATTTTGATGGTGTTATTCCGACTTATGAAGGAAATGTAACAGAGTTTGATGCACTTATCGTACAAGCTCAAAAAGATACAGTGAATAAATATGAAGAAGCGATGGAGGATATGGAGTTTTCAGTGGCTCTTGCTTCTATCTGGCAATATGTAAGCCGCACGAATAAATACATTGATGAAACGCAGCCTTGGGCGTTAGCAAAAGATGAGAATAAGCGTGCAGAACTTGCTTCCGTTATGACACATCTAGCTGAATCAATTCGTCACATTGCGGTATTACTACAGCCATTCTTAACACGTACACCTGAGAAAATTTTTGCTCAGATCGGTGTAAAAGAAGATGTGTTAAAAACGTGGGAAAGCACGACGCGCTTTAATATGCTTAAAGAAGGCACAAAAGTAGAAAAAGGTGAGCCAATGTTCCCTCGTCTAGATCGAGAAGAAGAGGTAGCGTTTATTAAAGAGCAGATGCAAGGAAGTGCTCCGAAGGAAGAAAAACCTGTTGTGAAGGAAGAGCCTTCTGAAGAGATTACGATTGATGATTTCATGAAAGTAGAGCTTCGTGTAGCGCAAGTTACGCAAGTAGAACCAGTTAAGAAGGCAGATAAACTATTAAAGCTGCAGCTTGATCTTGGCTATGAAAAACGCCAAGTTGTATCAGGTATTGCCAAGTTTTATAAGCCTGAAGAATTAGTAGGTCGCAAAGTAATTTGTGTAACCAACTTAAAACCTGTAAAATTGCGCGGCGAACTATCACAAGGAATGATTTTAGCCGGTGAAGATGAGAATGGTCTTTCACTAGCAAGCGTAGATCAAAACTTAGCAAACGGCACGAAGATAAAATAAGTATAGTTAAAAGGGGTGTTTCACGTGTAACATGCGAGGACCCCCTTTTATTCATGGAAAGGATCGATTAGATGTTATTTGATACACATGTTCATTTAAACGCAGAACAGTATGAAGACGATTTGCAAGAAGTAATTAATCGCGCGTTAGAAAAAGGTGTTCAAAACATGGTGGTTGTTGGATTTGATGAACCTACCATTAAAAAAGCTATTCAAATAGCTGAAACGTACGACTTTATCTATGCTAGTGTAGGCTGGCATCCAGTAGATGCAATTGATATGACGGATGAGCATTTAGCTTGGATTGAAGAGTTAGCTCAGCATCCGAAAGTTGTGGCTTTAGGAGAGATGGGATTAGACTATCATTGGGATAAATCACCTAAAGAGGTTCAAAAGGACGTATTTCGCCGTCAAATTCGCTTAGCGCGCAAAGTGAATTTACCTATCATTATTCATAATCGTGATGCCACCGAAGACGTGGTAACCATTTTAAAAGAAGAGCACGTAGAGGAAGTAGGAGGTATTATGCATTGCTTCACGGGTAGTATTGAAGTAGCGAAGCAGTGTATGGATATGAATATGTATATTTCTTTTGGTGGACCTGTTACATTTAAAAATGCAAAAAAACCAAAAGAAGTTGCTGCAGAACTTCCTTTAGATAAACTATTAATTGAAACAGACTGTCCTTATCTAACTCCTCATCCATTCCGCGGCAAGCGCAATGAACCTGGTTATGTGTCATACGTAGCGGAGCAAATTGCAGAGTTAAAAGGCATAACGTATGAAGAGTTGGCTGATATTACAACAGCTAACGCTAAAAAACTATTTGGCATTAATGATTAAAACTTTTTCCCATATAACAATCATTTTCGTGTTAAAGTAAAGATAGGCGCAGAGGAGAATGTTATCCTCTGCCTTTTTCAGTTAAAATAACAGATAGATGCTTTTTAATTTAGTTGATAATAAGATAAAACGTTGATTTCATAGAAGAAAAATGATGTGAGTAACGAGCATTTCATTTTTACTGAAAAGCAAATGAACAAAACTGAATGTTTTGGAGGAAGAAATGAAGATTAAAGAAATTATTGTAGTAGAAGGTCGGGACGATACCGTAGCGATTAAACGTGCAGTGGATGCGGATACTATCGAGACAAATGGATCAGCTGTAAATGAAGAAACCATTGAAAAAGTAAAATTAGCTCAAAAAACAAGAGGCGTAATTATTTTTACAGATCCAGATTATCCAGGACAGCGAATTCGAAATATTGTTTCAGAACGTGTTCCAGGATGTAAACATGCATTTTTAGATAAAGAAGAGGCTCGCCCTAAAAACGGCAAAGGTATTGGAGTTGAACATGCTTCTATTGCGTCTATTCAAAAAGCACTAAAAGATGTAAAGCAAGAGTGGGTAGAAGCAGATATGGAGATTTCTCAAGAGGATTTAATCGTAGCTCGTTTGGTAGGAGATAGTAAAGCCAAGTCTCGACGTGAAAGAATAGGAAAGTTATTAAAAATAGGCTATGCCAATGGAAAGCAGCTTCATAAACGATTACAGATGTTCCAAATTTCAAAAGAGGAGTTTATCAAAGCTGTTGAGCAGATAAATAAGGAGGAAAAGGAATCGTGTTAAAAGATATTGCAACGCCTAATCGAACCAAGGAAATTTTAAAGAAATACGGTTTTACATTTAAAAAGAGTTTGGGACAAAATTTTTTAATTGATACGAACATTTTACATCGCATTGTTGATCATGCAGAAATAACAGAAGAAACGGGAGCAATTGAAATTGGACCCGGTATCGGAGCGTTAACTGAACAGCTAGCAAAGCGCGCAAAAAAAGTACTGGCATTTGAAATCGACCAGCGTCTGCTTCCGATTTTAGCCGACACTCTTTCTCCTTACCCAAATGCAAAAGTTATTCATCAAGATGTGTTAAAAGCGGATTTAAAAGAGACGCTCGAACAAGAATTCGAAAACATAGAAGATTTAATGGTCGTTGCGAATTTACCGTATTACGTGACGACACCCATTTTGATGAAATTATTAGAAGAGCAAATTCCGGTACGGGGAATCGTTGTTATGCTTCAAAAAGAAGTTGCCGACCGTATAGCAGCTAAACCGGGAACAAAGGAGTACGGTTCACTTTCTATTGCGATTCAATACTATACAGAGGCTGAGACGGTTATGATTGTGCCTAAAACAGTATTTAATCCGCAGCCTAATGTAGATTCAGCTGTTATTCGGCTGCTGAGAAGACCGAAGCCAGCGGTAGAAGTACAAGATGAAGCATTCTTCTTCCAAGTTGTACGAGCAAGTTTTGGACAGCGCCGAAAAACCATTTTAAACAATCTAGTGAACAACTTGCCAAATGGGAAACAGAAAAAAGCGGACATTGAGCAAGCACTTGCAACTGCTGAAATTGATCCGAAAAGAAGAGGCGAAACGCTGTCTATTCAAGAATTCGGAGCGTTAAGTGACCAACTTTTAAAATCATTTCGCTAAATCATCACATTTTTATCATGAAGTCATAGGCTATGAAGAGAATTTATTTTTGAAGTAGCAAAGACGGAGTGAAGCATATGAACATCAAAATTGGTGATATAGTTACACGACCTTCTTATCAAAGAGATTTGCTTTTTCGTGTTATAGCTATTAATGACAGCGAAGCGGGGAAATATGCGACTTTAATAGGAGAAGACGTTCGGTTGATTGCCGACGCTCCTTGTACAGATTTAGAGGTTGTGGATGCTAAAGAACAGGATCAAAGAAAAAAACAAGAAGAAGAACTTTTAGAAAGATCCTTGGAGCTTATTCAACAGGATTATCGGCTCGTTCGAGAGAAAACTGAATATAGTATGACTAATGGATACAGCCATTCACATCGCTTGTTTCAAATTCCTGGAAAGGTCCTGCACGTAGACGGAGACCCTAATTATTTACGTAAATGTTTGTTGGTTTATGAAAAAATTGGTGTTCCTGTTTATGGTGTTCATTGCGTAGAGTCAGAGATGCCGGAGAAAGTTGGAAAGTTAATTGAGGATGTAAGGCCTGATATTCTGGTGCTGACAGGGCATGATGCTTATTCCAAAGGAAAAGGAAATAAGGATGATCTTCTTGCTTATAGACATTCCAAGCACTATATTCGAACAGTCCAAGAAGCAAGAAAAAGAGTTGGTAATTTAGATCAGCTGGTGATTTTTGCAGGTGCCTGTCAATCGCATTTTGAATTATTGATTCAAGCTGGAGCAAACTTTGCTAGTTCACCTTCGCGTGTAAATATTCATGCGCTTGACCCCGTGTATGTAGTAGCAAAACTAAGTTTTACTCCTTTCACGGATCGTATTAATGTATGGGACGTCTTACGTAATACATTAACGGGTGCTAAAGGTTTAGGAGGAGTAGAAACAAAAGGGCTGCTTCGCACGGGCATGCCTTATGAAAGCGATGAGTAGAAATAAAAACAACTGGTTACAGCATGTACACGCATGATGTGCAACCAGTTGTTTTTTCGTATGAAGCCAAAGTATACGCTGAATTTCACAAAATCATTTTCAATATTTGCTAAAGATATACATATTTCGTTAAAAAACGAGCATACTAACAGCGAAATGTAGATTCATGTTGAAAATTATTTATTGACACAATTAGAGATAGATTGTTATAATTTTATGTTTTTGACTATTTTTCTAACATGTGTTACACTATACATAGTGAGGTGGACCAATATGGCGAAAACTTTGTCTGATATTAAGCAAGCGCTGGATTTGCACCTAGGCCAACGATTAACTTTAAAAGCAAACGGTGGTCGTAGAAAAACAGTAGAACGTTCAGGTGTATTAACAGAAACGTACCCATCTGTTTTTATCGTTGAATTAGATCAAGAGGAAAACTCTTTGGAGCGCGTTTCGTATAGTTACGCAGATGTGTTAACGGAAACAGTGCAACTAAAATTTTTCTAAGAATGACATAGGCAATATAGCAAGTGGTGATGAGCAGTGGACATTGGTTTACTGCTTTTTTATTGGTCTTTTTTTCAAATTATATATAAATTATTTTTTATACATACTATACATATCGTCCTCGCATTTTCATGTATAAAGAGCGAGGAGATTCAGGTTGAAATTTCATTTTATACGTAAAGGAGCCATGTGCAATGTCAAGGCGTAGAGGGATTATGTCATCGAAGCTGAAAGAAGAACTGGCTAAAGAACTTGGTTTTTACGATACTGTACAAGCAGAAGGTTGGGGCGCTATTCGGGCAAAAGACGCAGGCAATATGGTGAAGCGAGCAGTGGAGCTTGCACAGCAGCAGCTAAGGCAATAGTGAAAATCAATGCTTATGCGATTATTTAAAGTGAAATGAGGAAAACCGAAGTGTATAACCGCTTCGGTTTTTTTGTCCCAAAATGAAAGATAAAACAGAGGATTAAACAAAGATGTTTAAATGAACAGCTATATCTTGTTCATTTTATGATAAAATAGCGTTAAACTCGATAAGATGAAGTAGGTGAAGTAAGTTGAAATTAATGGTGAAAGCACCGGCTAAAATAAATTTGTCACTTGATGTGTTACATAAACGCCCAGATGGTTACCATGAAGTTAAGATGATTATGACAACAATTGATTTAGCGGACAGAATTGAACTTTCTGATCGTGAAGATGGACGAATTGTTATTTATTCTCATAATCGCTTTGTTCCAGATGACCAGCGAAATCTCGCTTATCAGGCAGCGCAGATTTTGAAGCGACGTTATAACATTTCAAAAGGTGTAAATATATTAATTGATAAACATATTCCAGTAGCTGCTGGATTAGCTGGAGGCAGCAGTGACGCGGCTGCTACATTACGCGGTTTAAATACGTTATGGGAATTAGGGTTATCATTAGACACACTTGCAGAAATAGGGGCTGAGATTGGCTCTGACGTATCTTTTTGCGTGTACGGAGGGACAGCTCTTGCTACAGGGCGCGGAGAGATTGTAGAGCATATTGAGGCACCTCCAAGCTGCTGGGTGATTTTGGCTAAGCCTGAAATAGGTGTTTCTACAGCAGATGTATATCGAAACTTAAAAATTGAGGAAATGGATCATCCTAAAGTAGATGAGATGGTTCACGCCATACAATCAGGAAATTATGATCAAATGTGTAGCCTTGTCGGAAATGTATTGGAAGCAGTAACGCTGAAAATGCATCCGGAAGTAGCTCTCATTAAAGAACAAATAAAGCGTTTTGGCGCCGATGCTGTACTCATGAGTGGCAGTGGGCCAACTGTATTTGGACTTGTACAGCATGATTCACGTATGCATCGCATTTATAATGGATTACGTGGCTTTTGTGATAAAGTTTATGCAGTTAGGTTACTAGGTGAACGAATAACGCTTGAATAAATCCGTATGTTAATGTTATATTTACATTACAATATTCGGATTTTCAGGAGGATGTTATGAAGTTTCGACGTAGTGGACGATTAATTGATATGACCAACTATTTCATTCAAAACCCTCAGCGCCTTATCCCTCTTACGTATTTTGCAGATAAATATGATTCCGCAAAATCATCTATTAGCGAAGATATGGCGATTATTAAACAAACTTTTGAACAGCAGGGTATCGGAACTTTGGTTACGCTACCAGGGGCTGCCGGCGGAGTTAAATTCATTCCAAAGATGACGAATGAAGAAGCCGGTCAGCTTGTTCAAGAATTATGTGGGTTGATTGAAAAACCTGAGCGTTTATTGCCAGGTGGATATTTATATTTAACTGATATTTTAGGGAACCCCCGCGTTGTGAATAAAATCGGTCGCTTGTATGCATCGCTTTTTGCTAACCGCAAAATCGATGTGGTGATGACTGTAGCAACAAAAGGTATTCCTATTGCGTATGCGGTTGCTCAGTATTTAGACGTGCCCGTTGTTATTGTGCGCAGAGACAGTAAAGTAACTGAAGGATCGACCGTTAGTATTAACTACGTGTCAGGTTCATCTAAGCGCATTCAAACGATGCTGTTAGCTAAGAGAAGTTTAGCGGTGGGGTCAAATGTACTCATCATTGATGACTTCATGAAAGCCGGCGGTACGGTAAATGGAATGGTTAGTTTGCTTGAAGAGTTTGATGCAACTGTTGCTGGTATTGGAGTTTTAGTAGAATCAGAAGATATTGAAGAACGTTTAGTGGATGAGTATGTGTCTCTTGTACAATTAACAGATGTAAATATTAAAGATAAACAAATTCGTGTACAGGAAGGCAATTACTTAAAATATATTTGATCAAGTAAGGGAGAGGAACATATGTTACAGGTTCAAACAAAAAATGCACCGCAAGCTATTGGTCCATATTCACAGGGAATTGTTGTGAATAACTTGTTTTACAGTTCAGGTCAAATTCCACTTCGTCCAGATGGTACGTTGGTCGAAGGCGATGTTCAAGTACAAGCTACTCAAGTATTTGAAAATCTAAAAGCAGTTCTTGAAGAAGCAGGAGCTTCTCTAAATACAGTTGTAAAGGCAACCGTGTTCATTAAAGATATGAACGACTTCGCAGCATTAAATGAAGTCTATGGTGACTACTTCGGCGACCATAAGCCGGCACGTTCATGTGTAGAAGTAGCGAGACTACCTAAAGATGTACTTGTTGAAATTGAAGTTATTGCGCTTGTTAAAGGGTAATTAAATTAACAAATTTCTAACAAAAAGCAAGTAACTTCCAATTGTTCACTTTTTTTGCGAAAATTTTCTAAAAATTTTTTCTGAATAGCAGGAAAACACAAAATTCTGTGGAATTAAGTATGTAAAGCTTCGCATAGAAAAAGGTGGTGAACAAGATGGAAGTAACTGACGTAAGATTACGCCGCGTGAACACTGAAGGACGTATGAGAGCGATTGCTTCAATCACATTAGATGGTGAATTTGTTGTTCATGATATTCGTGTGATTGATGGTAATAATGGCTTATTTGTAGCCATGCCAAGTAAACGTACACCGGATGGTGAGTTCCGTGATATTGCACATCCAATCAATTCAAATACTCGCGGAAAGATTCAAGATGCTGTTTTAGCAGAATATCATCGTTTAGGTGAGGTAGAAGTTGAATTCGAAGAAGCGGGTGCTTCGTAAACATATGATACATTAAGAGTCTACTGAAAAGTAGGCTCTTTTCTTTTTGATTACCGCTTATATAATTTCACACCTTTGTAAAACTTTAGCATTACCAAAAAATAAAATTCATGACTTATAAATGATTCCTTGAAATGCTGTCATTTTTGATATAATATTCTTAATGGATAAAAAGGTAAAATTGGAGGCCTGTTATGTCAAAAAGATATGCAGTCATATTGGCAGCTGGTCAGGGTACACGTATGAAGTCATCTTTATATAAAGTGTTACACCCTGTGTGTGGCAAACCGATGGTGCAACACGTAATTGATCAGTTATCACGCTTAGATTTAACAAATTTAATTACAGTTGTAGGTCACGGTGCCGAAAAAGTGAAATCACATGTTGGAGATAAAAGCTTATTTGCTTTACAAGAAGAGCAGTTAGGAACAGCTCATGCAGTAATGCAAGCAGAATCTTTACTTGCACATGAAAAAGGTACGACAATTGTTGTATGTGGAGATACTCCGCTTATTACAGCTGAAACAATTGAATCTTTATTAAAGCATCATGAAGCAACAAATGCAATGGCAACTATTTTAACGGCTCATGCAGAAGATCCAACAGGATATGGACGCATCATTCGAAATGAACAAGGCTCTGTTGAAAAGATTGTTGAGCATAAAGATGCCACAGAACAAGAGCGTCTTGTACAGGAAATTAATACTGGTACGTACTGTTTTGATAATGAGAAATTATTTGAGACACTTTCAAAAGTTTCAAATGATAATGTACAGGGAGAGTACTATTTACCTGATGTTATCGAAATTCTAAAAAATGAAGGTCAAATTATTTCTGCATATCAAACATCCGATTTTGCTGAAACATTGGGCGTTAATGATCGATTTGCTCTGTCTCAAGCAGAAGAAACAATGAAAAAGCGTATCAACAAGCAGCATATGTTAAATGGAGTGACGATTGTGGATCCTTCTAACACGTACATTTCAGCAGATGCTGTCATTGGCAGAGATACGGTTATTTATCCTGGTACGGTTATTCAAGGAACAGTTGTAATTGGAGAGAACTGTGAAGTAGGACCTAACAGTGAAATTAAAGACTGCAAAATAGGTAATAATACTTCTATTCGCCATTCTGTTGCTCACGATAGTGAAATTGGTCACGAAGTCACAATTGGCCCATTTGCACATATTCGTCCTCAATCATTAATTGGAGATGAAGTGCGCGTAGGAAACTTTGTAGAAATTAAAAAAGCATCTTTTGGCAAAGGTAGCAAAGCTTCTCATTTAAGTTATATTGGAGACGCAGAGGTCGGAAAAGGTGTAAACTTAGGGTGCGGATCTATTACAGTTAACTACGATGGGAAAAATAAATTTTTAACAAAGATTGAAGATGGGGCATTCGTAGGATGTAACTCAAACTTAATTGCACCTGTAACAATTGGTGAAGGCGCCTATGTTGCAGCTGGTTCAACCGTAACGGATGATGTGCCAGGAAAAGCATTATCAATTGCTCGTGCGAAACAAGTAAATAAAGAAAACTATGCTGAAAAGCTTGATATTAATAAAAAATCCTGACGGAGGTTTCACAATAAAATGTCAAATGTATATGCTGATGAAAATTTAAAGTTATTTACGCTAAATTCAAACAAGGCTTTAGCTGAAGAGATCGCAAAAGTAATTGGTGTGGAATTAGGTAAATGTTCGGTTGATCGTTTCAGTGACGGTGAAATTCAAATTAACATTGAAGAAAGTATCCGTGGTTGTGATGTATTTATCATTCAATCAACAAGTGCTCCAGTTAACGAACACTTAATGGAATTATTAATTATGATTGATGCATTAAAACGTGCATCAGCTAAAACAATTAACATCGTTATGCCTTACTATGGCTATGCTCGTCAGGATCGTAAAGCTCGTGCACGTGAACCAATCACTGCCAAATTAGCAGCAAATATCATTGAAAAAGCGGGAGCTACTCGTATTATCACATTAGATTTACATGCTCCTCAAATTCAAGGTTTCTTCGATATTCCAATTGACCATTTAGTAGGTGTTCCAATTTTAGGTGAATACTTCAAGAGTAAAAATCTTGATGACGTTGTTGTTGTATCTCCGGACCACGGTGGCGTAACGCGTGCTCGCCGTTTAGCGGAACGTCTAAAAGCGCCGATCGCTATCATTGACAAACGTCGCCCACGTCCAAACGTAGCAGAAGTTATGAACATTGTTGGACAAGTGGAAGGGAAAACAGCAATCTTGATTGATGACATGATTGATACAGCTGGTACAATTACAATTGGTGCAAGTGCATTAATTGAAGCAGGTGCAAAAGAAGTATATGCTTGTTGTACACACCCAGTTCTTTCAGGCCCTGCGATTGAGCGTATTCAAAACTCTACAATCAAAGAGCTAGCTGTAACAAACTCTATTGCTTTAACAGAAGATAAGAAAATTGGTAAAGTAACAGAACTTTCAGTAGCTCCGTTAATTGGTGAAGCGATTATTCGTGTTCACGAAGAGCAATCAGTTAGTACGTTATTTGATTGATAAACAGAACCTCTTTCCATTTGGAAAGAGGTTTTTTTGAAAAAAATTAAATGGGCTAATCCTTGGTTTTAAAGGGATTTGGACGGGATGAGCAAAGATATATTGCTGATTGAAACGAGTTTTATGTTTAGCAGCCTTCTAAAAAGGGTACATTTTAAGTAGAAAACATACTGGAAGGTGAATAAAATGAGTATTTCAATTCAAGCAAATAAAAGAACGGATTTCAAAAATTCTACAAATAGAAAAATTCGCGACGAAGGAAACTTCCCAGCGGTTGTTTACGGAAATAAAACAGAATCCACGCCTATTTACTTAAACAGTGCTGATTTTATTAAGACTATTCGTGAAGCAGGACGCAATGGAGTGTTAACATTACAAGTGGACAAGCAAAAATATTCCGTAATGTTACATGATATTCAAACCGATCCATTAAAAAACGAAATTGTCCACGCCGATTTCCAAGTGGTCGACATGAAGAAAGAAATTGATACTGAAGTTTCTTTATCTCTAGTAGGAGAAGCAAAAGGAACAAAAGAAGGCGGCGTATTACAGCAGTCTCTATATGAAATTTCATTAAAAGGCTTGCCGCAAGATATCCCATCATCTATTGATGTAGATGTATCAGATTTGGGAATTAACGATACAATTACAGTAGGGGATATTAAGGTAGATAAAAAGCTAGAAATTACGCATGATGCAGAAGATACAGTTGCTTCTGTACTACCTCCTCAACAGGAAGAAGAGCCGGATAGCGGCGAAGTTCAGGATGCTGAAGGCGACGTTGAAGCAACAAAAGAAAAAGATAGCGAAGAATAATATAAAAAGACGTAACCAAAAGGTTACGTCTTTTTGTGTGAATTGATTATAATAAAAGTGATACTATATAGTAATGTAAAACATTAAAGACATTTACCTATTATGTACAACTCACATAGAGTGGAAAGGAGTATCTATTTTGAAATTAATCGTTGGTTTAGGGAATCCTGGAAAAGAATATGACCGTACTCGTCATAACATAGGATTTATGGCAATTGATAAAATTGCCGAACAGTTTATGATTTCATTAGATAAAACAAAGTTTAACGGAATATATGGAACAGGTATAATAAGAGGAGAAAAAGTCATATTATTAAAGCCTCTAACATATATGAATTTATCAGGAGAAAGTATTCGCCCGTTAATGGACTATTTTGATATAGACGTCGAAGACTTGCTTGTTATTTACGATGACTTAGATTTGCCGTGCGGAAAAGTAAGATTGCGTACAAAAGGAAGTCCAGGCGGCCATAACGGAATAAAATCAATTATTCAGCATTTAAAAACCCAAGAGTTTAACCGAATTCGTATTGGGATTGATCGTCCGAAAAACGGTATGAAAGTAGTTGACTATGTACTAGGGCGCTTTACAGAAGATGAAATGGTTCATATGGAAGAAGCGATGAAAACGTCTGTGCACGCGAGTGAAGACTTTTTAGGTCAAACGTTCTTAGAAGTAATGAATCGCTATAATTAAGCAGAATAAAATTTCTCTCAATCGTCCATACTAACACTAAAAGATTTGGGAGGATTTGTATGTCTATTCATTATTTCTGTAGACATTGTGGCGCAAAAGTCGGTATGATAGAAAAGACAGCTCACAATACAGAAGCACTCGGTTTTAATCACCTGACCGCAGATGAACGAAAAGACTTTATTCACTACCATAATAGTGGAGACATCGTGGTTAAAATTATTTGTGAAGACTGTCAAGAAGCGCTAGAACGAAATCCAGACTATCATCAGTACGAAACATTTATACAATAAAAAGCTTTGGTCTCAAACCAAAGCGTTTTTCTGTTTAGTTTAGACATATCATGGGAGGAGGGAATTCCTTTGCGAGGGATTAGACAGCAATTTGAAGAAAATAAAGAAATTGGAGCTGTTGTCAGCAGTTTAGAAGAAGGTTTGAAAGAACAGTTAGTAACGGGAATTTCCGGTTCAGCTCGATCTGTATTAATGGCACTCTTAAATGAGGATAAAAAATACCCCTTATTAGTAGTGACTCATAATTTATATCAAGCCCAAAAAGTGTATGAAGACCTTTTGCACCTTTTACCGGAAAAAGACGTTTTCTTATACCCTGTTAACGATTTAGTTGCTACAGAAGTGGGGATTGCAAGTCCAGAATTAAAGGCTCAGCGAATTGAAGTACTCAATTATTGGAGTCAACATACAGGTGGAGTAGTTGTAACCCCGCTTGCAGGAATTCGAAAGCTGCTGCCTCCTAAAGCAAGATGGGAGCAAACGCAGCTGCCGTTTCAAATGGGAATTGACATCGACGTTGATCATTATTTAAAAAGGTTAGTTGAGTTGGGTTATGAGCGGGCATCGATGGTTTCAGCTCCGGGTGAGTTTAGTGTGCGCGGAGGAATCATTGATATTTATCCGTTAACAGAAGAGCTACCTGTCCGAATTGAACTATTTGATACCGAGATCGATTCCATTCGTACTTTTACAATTGAGGATCAACGCTCTCAAGAACAGTTAAAAGAAATTTCAATCGGCCCTGCTACGGAAATCATTGTGAACCAAAATGAAGTGGCCCAAGGAATTGAAGAACTAGAAGCACAGCTGGCTTCGACGCTGCAGCAAGTGAAAAACGCAGCGCTAAAAGCTACCTTAACAGAAAATATTAAAGGTGAAATTGAACAGCTGCGTCAAGGTCAACTTCTTGAAAATATGTTCAAGTATTTATCATTCTTTTACGAATCGCCTGCTAGTTTACTAGATTATTTACCAGAAGGTGGCCTTGTCATCTTTGATGAAACAACTCGAATTCAAGAGACGTCTGATCAGCTTGAAACAGAGGAAGCTGAATGGATAACAGAATTATTAGGACAGGGGCAAATTGTTCGAGATGTTCAATTATCTCATAAGCTCCCATCTCTTATTCAGCGAGCAAAACATCAGTTTTTATACTTATCGTTATTTTTGAAGCACGTATCGTATACGAGTCCGCAAAATATTATTAATATTTCATGTAAGCAGATGCAGCAGTTTTACGGCCAAATGAACTTATTAAAAAGTGAAATTGAACGTTGGAAAAATGCTAATTATACGGTAGTCCTCTTAGGAGCAGATAAAGAGCGCGTGAAAAAACTCGAAGGGGTGCTAGCAGATTATGATATTGATTCATCTATTTTAGATGGAAATGGTCAGCTTGTGCCAGGTCTTGTTCAAATTATTGAAGGCGATTTACAAATGGGCTTTGAACTGCCGATGCAAAAATTAGCAGTTTTAACCGAGGAAGAATTGTTTAAAAAACGGATCAAGAAATCAAAGCGTCGTCAAAAGCTTTCCAATGCAGAGCGTATTAAAAGCTATTCAGAGTTAAACGTAGGTGACTATGTCGTTCACGTGAACCACGGTATTGGCCGTTATTTAGGAATGGAAACGTTAGAGATTAACGGTAATCATAAAGATTATATCCATATCAAATATGAAGGCTCTGACAAGCTGTACGTTCCTGTTGAACAGATTGATCAAGTACAAAAATATGTAGGCTCTGAAGGGAAAGAGCCGAAAGTATATAAACTTGGCGGAAATGACTGGAAGAAAGTGAAACGAAAAGTTGAGTCTTCTGTTCAAGACATCGCTGATGACTTAATTAAACTGTATGCAGAGCGCGAAGCAAGTAAAGGTTATGCATTTTCCCCGGATGGCGATTTACAGAGAGAATTTGAAACAGCTTTCCCTTATCAAGAAACCGAAGATCAGCTTCGTTCTGTACAAGAAATTAAAAAGGATATGGAACATGAAAGACCAATGGATCGTCTGCTTTGTGGAGACGTTGGATACGGAAAAACAGAAGTAGCCATTCGTGCTGCGTTTAAAGCTGTGACAGATGGAAAACAAGTGGCTATTTTAGTACCAACCACTATTTTAGCTCAGCAGCATTATGAAACCATCCGTGAGCGTTTTCAAGACTACCCAATTAATATTGGGCTATTGAGCCGCTTTCGCAGCCGTAAACAGCAGCAGGAAACAATTAAAGGGCTAAAAAACGGGACCGTAGATGTAGTGATTGGTACACATCGTTTACTATCTAAAGATGTGATTTATAAGGATTTAGGGTTGTTAGTTATCGATGAAGAGCAACGTTTTGGTGTAACGCACAAGGAAAAAATCAAGCAAATGAAAGCAAACGTTGATGTCCTTACACTTACAGCAACACCTATTCCACGAACATTACATATGTCTATGTTGGGCGTAAGGGATTTGTCTGTTATTGAAACGCCGCCTGAAAATCGTTTTCCGGTTCAAACATATGTAGTGGAGTATAATCCGGTTCTAGTTCGTGAAGCGATTGAGCGTGAGTTAGCGCGTGATGGCCAAGTTTACTTTTTGTATAATCGCGTAGAAGATATTGAACGAAAAGCAGAAGAAATTTCGATGCTCGTGCCTGATGCTAGGGTAACGTATGCCCACGGAAAAATGAATGAAACAGAACTCGAAGCGGTTATCTTAAGCTTTTTAGAAGGCGAATATGACGTGATTGTGAGTACAACTATTATCGAAACAGGAGTAGATATTCCAAATGTAAATACGCTCATTGTCAACAATGCTGATAAGATGGGATTATCACAACTGTATCAATTAAGAGGACGCGTAGGTCGTTCAAATCGCGTGGCATATGCGTACTTTACGTATCATAAAGACAAAGTACTGACAGAAGTAGCTGAAAAGCGTCTGCAAGCTATTAAAGAATTCACCGAATTAGGTTCTGGTTTTAAAATTGCTATGCGTGATCTTTCAATACGTGGCGCCGGAAACCTACTGGGTGCTCAGCAGCATGGATTTATCGATTCTGTCGGTTTCGATCTCTATTCACAAATGCTTAAAGAAGCGATAGAGGAAAGACGCGGGTCTGACGGAGAAAGTGTGAAATTTAATGTGGAAATGAACCTGGACTTAGACGCGTATATCCCTGATCAGTACATTACAGACGGCCGCTTGAAAATTGAGATGTATAAGCGCTTTAGAGGAATTGAAGCGCTAGAGGATATTCAAGAACTGCAAGATGAAATGATTGATCGTTTTGGAGAGTATCCGGCTGAGGTTGAGTATTTGTTTAAAGTAGCTGAAACAAAAGTATATGCAACGCAGAACCTAGTAGAATCTATTCTTCAGTCAAAACAAGAAATTTCTATTCTGCTGTCTGAAGAAGCGAGCTCAACGATAGACGGTCAAAAATTATTCATGCTAGGTGATCAATTTGGCAGAATGGTCAGCTTAGGTATGGAAGGCAAAAAAGTAAAATTAGTGGTTAATGTAAAAGGACTTGCTCAAAAAGAATGGCTCAATATTGTGTATCAGTTAGTAAAAGGAGTAGCTACTGTTAAAAAAGAACAAGTTACGAATTAAAAAGAAGGCTCATTTTTGAGCCTTCTTTTTATATAGCCGAAATAAAAATGTCCAAATCCCCATGTTTTGGCGGTTTTTTGGACATTTTTTTAATAAAAGCACACTTTTTAACAAAAAAAGAGATGGTTGGTGAATAGAAGTTGTAGAGTGAAGAATACTAACCTCAACAAAGGTGAACCTTTTATCATATAGCCATCAGTGATATTCACCAACTATTTTAATCATCATATGAAAGAGAGGCTTCAATGAATGAAAGCAACAGGTATTGTTCGTCGTATTGATGATTTGGGTCGCGTTGTGATTCCAAAAGAAATTAGAAGAACACTTCGCATCCGAGAGGGAGACCCGCTAGAGATTTTCGTCGATCGCGATGGAGAAGTTATTTTAAAGAAATATTCGCCAATTAGTGAATTAGGAGATTTTGCAAAAGAGTATGGCGAAGCGCTATACGATAGCTTAGGTCATCCTGTACTTATTTGTGACCGCGATGTATTTATTGCGGTAGCAGGAAGCTCTAAAAAAGAATACTTAAATAAAAACATTAGTTCTTTAGTAGAATCTGTTATGGAAAGCCGCAGTTCTTCTTTAGTAACTGATGGGAAAAACCTTGAATTTGTCGATGGATACGAAGAAAATATTTCTTCTTACACAATCGGTCCGATTATTGCAAATGGAGATCCGATTGGAGCTGTTGTCATCTTCTCAAAAGAGAAGTCTCTTGGTGAAGTAGAGCATAAAGCAGCCGAAACGGCAGCTAGCTTCTTATCTCGTCAAATGGAGCAGTAAGCGTAATTATCTTTATTTTACATTATTTACTGAAAAGGTAGCAGTTTCTGCTACCTTTTTTCATGCTGTCTTACCTTAGAAATAAAGAGAACATGATATAATGGTACGGTATTTTATTTATTGGAAAGTGCAGGATGTTTTATAAGAACAAAGCGCTATTCTTCTACAGTTAGCGGCTCATAAAAAGCGTTGTTCACATAATTACAAGCTGCAGGTGAAAGGTGTAGGAATGCAGAAACAATCAAAGCTCTATTCTATTTTTAACGGCGCGATTATTTTAACGCTCGCAGGTTTATTTACGAAAATCTTAAGTGCTACTTACCGTATTCCATATCACCATATTGCGGGAGATATAGGGTTTTATATCTATCAGCAAGTTTATCCGCTATATGGAATTGCGCTACAGCTAGGTACATACGGTTTCCCTGTAATTATTTCAAAGTTAGTAGCCGATTATGTGGCAACAAATCGGAGAAAGGAAATCCGAGGAATACTTCAAGTTTCATTTGCTTTTTTGTTTGTAGTAGGCTGCATAATGTTTTCCCTCCAATATATCTTTGCAGAAACGATTGCCGAGTGGATGGGAGATCGTCAGTTAACGCTTCTCATTCAAATTATTTCATTTTCGTTTTTACTTATTCCGTTTATTGCTGTCATTCGTGGTTATTATCAAGGATTATATAATATGTTTCCTACTGCGTTGTCTCAAATCGCAGAACAAATTGTTCGAGTAGGGACTATTTTGTGCCTATCTATTTTCTTTATCCACCATGGGTATGGTCCTTATACTGCAGGAGCAGGAGCTATTTTTGGTTCCATAACAGGCGGTATAACATCTCTTATTATTTTATGTTTATTTGTTTTTAGAACAAAGACAAATTCTAAGGGAGTATTTCAACGCATAAAAAAAGCAGACATCAAAAAAGTAGTGAAAATCCTTATTATTCAAGGTTTATTAATTTGTATCAGCGCTATGGGTCTGCTGTTTATTCAGCTTATTGATTCCTTTACATTATATTCTGGTCTGACGGCGCATGGCATGGCTGAACAGGCAGCAAAAGTTTCAAAAGGTATTTATGACCGTGGACTTCCGTTGATTCAATTAGGTACAGTAGTAGGTACAGCTTTTTCACTTTCACTTGTACCCGTTATTTCTTCAGCCATTGCGAAAAAGAACTTGTCATTTGTGCTTGAAAAAGTTCAGCTGTCTCTCCGACTATCGCTTGTAGTCGGAGTTGGAGCAGCCTTTGGCTTGATTGCGCTGATGAAACCCATTAATATGCTTTTATATAGTAACTCCGACGGAACGGACGTTTTACAAATTTTGAGCTTGTTAGTTATATTTACAACCGTAGCAGCAACTGCTGGAGCTGTGCTTCAGGGGATGGGAGCTGTTTTCGCACCTGTAATAGCCGTCATCGCTGGCATGACGGTTAAACTGATATTGAATCTTTGGCTAATACCAGATTTTCAAACCATAGGAGCAGCCATTGCTTCCTCAGCTGGATTCGCTATTGTTGCAGCAATCAATCTATTTTGTCTGTATAAAAAGCTAGCTGTATCGCTCGTTCCGAAAAAGGCGAGTGGAGGTATTTTTATAACGGGCATAGCAATGGTCATTCTTTTGCAAAGCTATTTATTTTGTTTACATCACTTTGTATGGTCTAATGGTTTAGATACAAGCAAACAAGTGGTTGAAACAGGATCTGGTGTTTTAATAGGCGGTTTGTTTTATTTGTTTATCATTATGAAACAACATATTTTTACCGAAGAGGAATTACGTTTACTTCCAATGGGAAGTGTTTTAGCTAAATACGTATTAAAAAATAAATAAGAAGGTGAAGCAATGACAGGTAAAGTAACAGTTATTGGTTTAGGAGCAGGCGATTTAGAGCAGCTACCCGTAGGCATCTATCGCTTGCTGCAGCAGGAAAAGCATATTTATATGCGCACAAAAGAACATCCTGTAATCAAAGAATTAGAAAGTGAAGGCTTGACGTACGTATCCTATGATGACGTATACGAATCTTATGATGGATTTGAAGAGGTATATGAACATATATCAAATGATTTAATCGATAAAGCTTCAGTAGAAGAAGTGGTGTATGCCGTTCCCGGGCATCCTTTAGTGGCAGAACGTACGGTTCAATTACTTTTACAAAAAGGAAAAGAACGCAGCATTCCTGTTGAAATTAAAGGGGGACAAAGCTTCTTAGATCCAATTTTTGGCGCACTAAAGATCGATCCTATTGAAGGATTTCAGCTGCTAGACGGAACAGACTTAAAGCGAAGCGAAATAGAGTTAACGGGTCATGTTCTAATTGCTCAAGTGTACGATCAGTTCGTTGCTTCAGAGGTAAAACTAACGCTGATGGAACACGTTCCTGATGATTACCTCGTTTACATTGTAACGGCAGCGGGAAGCAGTGAAGAAAAAATCCAGCCGGTCAAGCTGTATGAATTAGATAGAGAAATGTCGCTCAATAACTTAACGACTATTTATGTCCCTCCAGTAGCGGACGAAACGGTTTTATACCATCAATTTGACTCATTCAGAAGGATTATTGCCACGCTCAGAGGGCCAAACGGATGTCCTTGGGATCAAAAACAAACGCATGAATCGCTCAAGCGCTATTTGCTAGAAGAGTCTTATGAGTTATTAGATGCAATTGACCGTCAAGATGACGATAATATGATTGAAGAGCTCGGTGATGTATTGCTGCAGGTATTGCTTCATGCACAAATCGGTGAAGATGAAGGAATGTTTTCAATTGATGACGTCATTCGCAGTGTTTCAGAGAAAATGGTAAGACGCCATCCGCATGTATTTGGGGAAGTGAGCGTGAATGATGCAGATGAGGTCTTAAAAAATTGGGATGAAATCAAAAAAGAAGAAAAAGGAGAGGCGCCTTCTTCTCTGTTAGCTTCTGTACCTGGGGCTATGCCTTCTTTAATGAAAGCGCACGGATACCAAAAACAAGCTGCAAAAGTTGGTTTCGATTGGTCAGAAGTTGAACCTATGTGGGAAAAAGTACAGGAAGAACTTGCTGAATTCCAAGATGAAGTACAGCATGCTGATAAAGAAAAAATGAGCGATGAATTTGGAGATATTTTATTTGCTTTAGTGAATATTGCAAGATTTTATAAAATCGACTCTGAAGCTGCATTAGCTAAAACGAATACAAAATTTTTAAATCGATTTCAATATATTGAAGAAAAAGTGAGAGCTTCTGAAAAACCATTTGAATCTTTTTCGTTAAAAGAGTTAGATGAATTTTGGGAAGAAGCCAAAAAAACAGGTTTGTAAAACAGAAAGGTGAGGGAATTATGAGGTTAGATAAATTTTTAAAAGTATCACGTTTAATTAAGCGCCGTACATTGGCAAAAGAAGTATCAGACAAGGGCCGTATTACGATTAATGGTATCGTTGCAAAAGCAAGCACAAATGTGAAAGTAGGAGATGAATTAGCCATCACATTTGGCACGAAGAAAATTACCGTTAAAATAGAGGCCCTTCAAGAAGCAGCTAAAAAAGAAGAAGCAGCTAATTTGTACTCAATTGTCAAAGAAGAGCGTATTTCATCTGAAGTATAACTGATGAAGGCTTGTTCTAAATCACCTTTCTCATTCATATGTTTTAAACAACAGATAACAAGAGCGAATGCTCTTAATGAATGAGGTGGGGATGAAGATATGAGCCAATTTTATGAAACAAGCAATTCAAACAAAGACCATACTCCAAATCATGATTTAGTGATGAAGGGTCGGCGTCTCTTAGATATCACGGGTGTGAAGCAGGTAGAGAGCTTTGACAATGAGGAATTTTTACTTGAAACAGTGATGGGTTTCTTGTCAGTTAGAGGGCAAAATCTGCAAATGAAAAATTTAGACGTTGATCAAGGAATTGTATCGATAAAAGGAAAAATCTTTGATATAGTTTACTTAGATGAGAACCAATCGGAGAAGGCTAAAGGATTCTTTAGTAAGTTGTTTCGATGAGTTTAAACATTCAGCTCTATACAATGCTTGCGATGGTATCGATGGGAAGCGGTTTAGGTGCTTCTCTCGATACTTATCGTTACTTTGTTAATCGCTCTAAATCACGCCCATGGTTTGTATTTGTAAATGACGTATTGTTTTGGATGGTGCAAGCTCTTCTCATTTTTTATGTGTTGTTTTTAGTGAATGAAGGAGAACTGCGTTTGTATGCGTTTCTTGCTTTGTTTTGCGGCTTTGCCGCGTATCAAAGCTTATTTCAATCACTGTATTTAAAAGTATTAACATTTACTGTCTCGAGCGTATTAAGTTTATATCGAGGTGTTTTAACGCTTAGTAATATTTTTTTGGTCAAGCCTATCCGCTTCTTTATTCATATTCTACTTGTAGTCGCTTTAGGGATCTACCGAGCTGTTCATAAGCTGCTCGTATTCTGTCTAAAGCTTATTTACTTACCGACTAGGTGGGTTCTTTTCGTATTTTGGAGAATGATGCCTAAACCTGTAAAACGATTTTTACATATGGGTTTTCGGTATATAGAAGGAATTTACAATCGTGCAAAGAATATGATAATGAGAGTCGTTGCATGGGTGAACACTTTAAAAAACAAGGGGGACGACTAATTCAATGAGTGCGGTACGAAAAAAAAAGGTCGCGAAGTTAAATACTGATTATAGCCATAAACAAGAACAAATTAAACAAAATACAGATCGAAAGCGTATCGGTTTAATTAGGCGTTTGACTGTTTTCGGAGTGTTGGCCTTAATCATTGGTGGATTGATGGTATCAGCTTTAATTACGCAAACCTCAGCTATTGAGAACAAAAAAGCTGAGAAGGTAAAATTAGAACAGCAGCTGACAAAATTACAAAGCAAGCAAAAACAGTTAAAAGGTGAAATCGTCAAGTTGAATGACGATGATTATATTAAAAAGATTGCCCGCAGAGATTATTTTTTATCAGAAGACGGGGAAATTATCTTTAATGTAAAAAAAGACTAAACGTATGGTTCGTTGACAGTGTATTTTTGCTTTTTGTATAATATAATAAATTGATTTCTTTTATCATTTAAGGAGGAGCATTTTTTTTATGTCAATCGAAGTAGGCAGCAAGTTACAGGGAAAGGTAACAGGTATTACGAACTTTGGAGCTTTTGTTGAGTTACCAGGAGGTTCAACAGGCTTGGTTCATATCAGTGAAGTAGCTGATAATTACGTAAAGGACATTAACGACCATTTAAAAGTGGGCGACGAAGTTGAAGTCAAAGTAATTAACGTTGAGAAAGATGGTAAAATTGGTCTTTCAATTAAGAAAGCGGTAGATAAACCAGAACGTCCAGAAAGACCAGAGCGTCCTGCAAGAGCGCCACGCTCAGACCGTCCACGTGATTCACGCCCACAACGTAATAACAATCGTGGTGGCGGTAATGATTTCCGTACAAAAGAAACATTCGAACAAAAAATGAATCGTTTCTTAAAAGACAGTGAAGAACGTTTATCTTCCCTAAAACGCCATACCGAATCAAAACGCGGTGGACGCGGTGCAAAACGCGGTTAACTTGCTGCTTATATCAAATAGATAGCGAGTTTTTGGAAAGTACCTTTTATCTAAAAGGTGCTTTTTTTATATGTAAAAAAGAGTAGAAAAAAAGCATGTACTTGTTGTACATGCTTTTTGATGACCCGTACGGGATTCGAACCCGTGTTACCGCCGTGAAAGGGCGGTGTCTTAACCGCTTGACCAACGGGCCGTTATTCGAGTAGCGGCGGAGGGGATCGAACCCCCGACCTCACGGGTATGAACCGTACGCTCTAGCCAGCTGAGCTACACCGCCATTATACGTTCTCTAAAAGACATTTATAATAATATAAAAAAGCAGGGTTATTGTCAATAACTTTTTTGTTATTTTTATAGACTTTTATTTGCTTTTAAAAAAGAATGATGAGCATAGGCTTTCTCTGGGGCGAACAGTATCTCTCATATTTTTTAAATCTCCATGTAAGATTGTACATCTTTTTGTATAGTTTTCAATATAATACTAGAAAATAGTCGAACGATTATAGGTATTTTGCTAGTCCGTTTGACAAAATTTCACCTTTCGCCGCGATATAATAACGAATAAGTATAATTAGCGGGTGGTGGGAGAATGCAAAAGACGGAAAGAGATTTTGCAAGTCCAACAACAGAGGCGGTATTTAACCGAACTAGATTAGAAATGTCCCGTGTATTTACAAAGGCGGGTATGAAAACGGAAAAGGTGTTATTTCAATGGGGATTATTGCTGCTAGTCGTAGGTTTCTTATTAGGACGAGCGTTAATTTTAATGAAAATCATGCCATTTGCTTTGCCATTCTTTGCAGCCGTAATGGCTATAAAGAAAGAAAAAGCACCGTTAGCAAGTTTAGCCGTATTGGCAGGGGCATTTAGTGTTTCCATTCAAAATGGAGGTACCGTATTTGCTACACTATTTGTTTTCTTACTAATTCATCGATTTAGCGGCATACTGACAATGGATCCGTTAAAGAAACTGCCGTTCACTGTATTTAGCGCGATGTTACTTACAAAACTAACTATTTTTTATGTGTTTACCAAGGAATTCACCATGTATGATTTTACATTTGTGGCAGTAGAAGCAGGGTTGAGCTTTATCTTAACAATGATTTTCCTACAAAGCGTGCCTTTAATTTCATATCGAAAGCGAAAACAATCATTAAAAACAGAAGAAGTGATTTCTCTTATTATTTTGTTGGCATCTGTTATGACAGGGACAATAGGGTGGATGATTTACGGCCTTTCGGCTGAACATATATTATCTCGTTACTTAGTATTAGTTTTTGCGTTTGTATCTGGCCCTACGATAGGAGCTACGGTCGGGGTCGTAACCGGTTTAATTTTAAGTTTCGCGAATGTTTCTAGTTTGTACGAAATGAGTTTACTCGCTTTTTCTGGCTTGCTTGGAGGACTTTTAAAAGACGGTAAAAAGCTAGGGGCAGCTCTAGGGCTGGTTGTTGGTTCATTGCTAATTGGCCTATATGCTCAGGCAGATCAAGGATTGACGACTAATTTGTATGAATCACTGACGGCCGTTGTCCTATTTTTATTAACCCCATCTTTTGTTTTGAAAAACTTAAGTAAACTAGTACCAGGGACATCTGAAAATATGCTTGAACAACAGCAGTACGTGCGTAAGATCCGAGATGTAACAGCAAATCGCGTAGAACAGTTTTCAAATGTTTTTCAAGCACTTTCCAAAAGCTTTACGCAAAATGGATTTTACGATGAAAAGCCAAGCGCTGATAAAGAAGTTGATTATTTCTTAAGCAGCGTTACCGAAAGGACGTGCCAATTTTGTTTTAAAAAAGAACAATGCTGGGCACAGCAGTTTGATACAACCTATGAATATATGAAGGAAATTATGCTTGAAGTTGATAATGGCACTCTTGAACAAAATCCAAGGCTAATTCGAGAAATGGACAAACATTGCGTGAAATCGAAAAAAGTCATCGATGTGATTGAGCATGAACTTACGTATTTTAAAGCCAATCAGCACTTAAAAGCACAAATTCAAGAAAGTAGAAGGATTGTAGCAGAACAGCTTCACGGTGTCTCTGAAGTCATGGGGAATTTTGCAAAAGAAATTAAGCGAGAGCGCGAAAATTTAAATGTACAAGAAGAACAGATTTTAGAAGCTCTTCGTAACTTTGGGATGGAAATCAATCAAATTGAAATTTATAGCTTAGAACCTGGAAATGTAGATATTGAAATGTGGGTGCCATATTGTCACGGAAGAGGAGAATGCGAGAAAATTATTGCGCCAATGCTTACAGATATTTTAGGTGAAAGTATTGTAGTAAAGAACGAAGAATGTGCTAAATACCCTCAAGGCTATTGCCACGTTTCGTTTGGCTGTACAAAAGCATACGTTGTTGATACAGGCGTAGCACATGCTGCTAAAGGCGGAGGGTTTGTATCCGGTGACAGCTATTCCATGATTGAGCTAAACGCCGGTAAGTATGCACTAGCTATTAGTGATGGCATGGGAAATGGAGAGCGTGCCCACTATGAAAGCAGCGAAACGCTTCAGCTGTTAAAACAAATTTTACAAACAGGAATAGAAGAGACAATTGCAATCAAATCGATTAACTCTATTTTATCCCTGCGTACAAACGATGAGATCTTTTCGACCTTAGATTTAGCGATGATTGATTTACAAGATGCCAATGTAAACTTCTTGAAAATCGGTTCTACGCCAAGTTTCATCAAACGCGGAGATAAGGTTATTAAAATACAGGCAAGCAATTTGCCAATGGGCATTATTGAAGAATTTGAAGTGGATGTTGTGAATGAACAAATGAAGGCGGAAGACTTGTTAATTATGATGAGTGACGGTGTATTTGAAGGACCGAAACACGTTGAGAACTACGAAATGTGGATGAAGCGAAAAATTGGCGAGCTTCAAACAAACGATCCACAAGAAATTGCAGACTTAATTATGGAAGAAGTTATTCGAACAAAATCAGGTTTAATTGAAGATGATATGACGGTAGTTGTGGCAAAACTTCAGCACAATACCCCGAAATGGTCATCGATTCCTTCTTACGCTTATCGTAAAAAAGCACAATAGTTAGATAGAAGTATATTTTATCTCCTCCTCGTCTATCATGTTAATACTGATAATGAGGAGGGGATTTTTTTATGAAAAAAGGTACATTGAAACAGATGTTGGTCATTACGGACGGTGGTTCGAATACAGGTGAAGATCCGGTAGCAATGGCTGCACTAGCTAAAGAACAAGGAATTAGTGTAAACGTTATTGGTGTGATGGAAGAGGATACAATTGATGAGCAAAGCACGAATGAAATAGAAGGCATTGCCATGTCAGGCGGTGGCGTGAGTCAAATTGTTTACGTAAAACAGCTGTCTCAAACTGTTCAAATGGTTACAAGGCAGGCAATGACGCAAACACTTCAAGGCGTTGTAAATAAAGAACTTCAGCAAATTCTAGGTTCCTCTAATTCAAGATTAGAAGAGTTATCTCCTGAGAAGCGTGGAGAAATCATGGAAGTGGTTGATGAACTTGGGGAAACGGTTGACTTAGAGATTCTTATTTTAGTTGACATGAGCGGAAGTATGAAAAATAAGCTCCCTACTGTAAAGGAGTCGCTGTTAGATTTATCGTTAAGCTTGAATGCTCGCATGGGGCACAATCAATTTTCAATCTTTTTATTTCCTGGGAAAAAGAAAGATGTAGAGAAGCTAATGGACTGGAATCCAAGATTAGAGTCGCTTTCAACGATTTTCCCAAAACTAACAGCAGGAGGTATTACGCCTACTGGACCGGCTATCAAAGAGGCTACTCATTATTTCACCAAAAAGCGCTCATTGAGAGGGTTGTTAAAAAATAATGAACAATACATTGAAGAATCAGGTATGTAACCTATCTCCGGGAACAGAAATTCAAGGGAAATGGCATCACGTCCATTATAAAATTCTTGAGAAATTAGGCGTGGGAGCAACTGGAGTTGTCTACTTAGTCCAATTAGTAAACGGAACGCTAGCAGCGTTAAAAATAAGCTTTTCCAACATGTCCGTTACAGCAGAAGTGAATGTATTAAAAAAGTTGTCTCAAGTCAAAGACAAAGTGCTAGGACCGCGTTTACTTGATGTAGATGATTGGAGCTATGGTTCTCACGCTCTTTCTTTCTATGTAATGGAGTATGTGAAAGGGCAGCCTCTCCTTTCTTTTATCTCAACAAGAGGGACAGAATGGTTGCAAGTGTTTGCAAGCCAGCTCTTAACAGACTTAGAAAACCTTCATGAAGAAGGGTGGGTATTTGGCGATTTAAAACCCGAAAACCTGGTCGTAACATCTAACCCTGTAAAAGTTCGATGGATCGACGTGGGAGGAACAACTCTGCAAGGGCGGTCAATAAAAGAATTTACCGACTTTTATGATCGAGCGCACTGGGGGCTTGGCTCCCGAAAAGCAGAACCGACCTATGATTTGTTTGCCGTATCTATGGTTTTGATTCACGCGGCTTATGGCAAGCGAATTAATAAAACAGACAAACCGGCTGAACAATTAAAACAATTTATATTAACAACAAAGCAGTTGGAGCCTTTCGGAGACGTTTTGTATCAAGCGGTTACGGGAAAGTATAAGTCAGCTAAAGAAATGAAAACAGAGGTGTTATCGGTCGAAAAAAGAAGAGGGGCAAAAAGTAGAGGAACAAAGCCTCAAAACGTTCGTCAACCGTCTGCCCCTCGTGTTAAAGTAAAGAAGAAGCGTTCTCACGTGTTAGAGACGCTACTACTTTGTACGTCTGTAATGTTGATTTATATTTTGTATCTATTTATTCAAGTGCTATAAAGTTTGGAGAAATTGTGAAACTTTCCTTATAGTCATTCGTATAAAGTAAATTAATGATACATTATTGCGTGTACATTATAAGGATGAGTCATTCCTATGGAAAAGCAAGTGAACAATTTTATGACAAAACATCAGTTATTATCCGCAGGCTCTACGGTGGTTGTAGGTATTTCTGGTGGTCCTGATTCTTTAGCGCTGCTGCATTTCTTATGGAGTCTGAAAGAGCAAAAATCTCTTACGATTATTGCTGCTCATGTTGATCATATGTTCCGGGGCCAAGAGTCACAGCAAGACATGGAATATGTGCAGAACTACTGCAAACAATTGAATATTAAATGTGAGGCGAAGCAGATTGATGTTACTGCCTATCAGAAGGAAAGAAAGCTATCTTCTCAAGTAGCTGCTAGAGAATGCCGCTATGCATTTTTTACTCATGTTATGAAGAAGCACAAAGCAAACCTTCTTGCATTAGGACATCACGGAGATGATCAGATTGAAACGATGTTAATGCGAATGGTTCGAGGTAGTACGATGAATGGATACGCAGGGATGCAGCCCAAGCGGCCATATGGGCATGGATTTATTATTAGGCCTTTCCTAGCCGTAACGAAAGAAGAAATCAATCGCTACTGTAAGCTACATGGGCTTACACCTCGAATTGATCCGAGTAATGAGAAAGACTCGTACACGAGAAATCGGTTTCGTCATTACGTTTTGCCATTTTTAAAGCAAGAAAACGTCGCTGTACATGAAAAATTTCAACAATTTAGCGAGAACTTGCATGAAGATCAAGCATACTTAGAGGAATTAACGACCGATGTGATGAATAAAGTAATGAGAAAGAAATTGCAAAATGAAATTCTCATTGATAGAGATTGTTTTCTAAGGATACGCAAGCCTTTACAAAGGCGTGGTATTCAACTAATATTAAACTATCTCTATAAAGAAATTCCTCCAACCCTTTCCTCAGCGCATGTTGACACGTTAGTAGGATTTTGTGAAAGTGAAAAACCGTCTGGGACGCTTGACTTTCCAAATGGTTTACGCATTATCCGATCTTACAACGACTGTCTTTTCACCTTTAATGAGGGGAACATCGAGCCATATGAATTTATTGTTCCGATTCCAGGGGTCGTTGAGCTTCCAAATGGTCACCAGCTTATTTGTGAAATACATAATAAAGTCGAAGATATAAAAGGAAACGATGTTTTTCTTTTAGATGAAGCTCACGATTTACAATCATTAAAGGTAAGGACACGAAAAAATGGCGATAAAATGCGAGTAAAGGGCATGAAGGGACATAAAAAAGTAAAGGATATTTTTATCGATGAAAAAATCCCTTTACACTTCAGAGATCATTGGCCGGTAGTGGAAGATAGCCAAGGAACTATTTTGTGGCTACCTGGTTTGAAAAAATCTGCTTATGAACTGCATACACATAAGTCCAGATATGTTATTTTATACTATAAGTAGCGAAAACTTCTAGGAGGCAAGTAAGGAATGAAGCAGGATATTCAAGAAATTTTGATTTCAGAAGAAGAAATACAACAGAAAGTAAAAGAATTGGGTAAGCTATTATCTGAGGAATACGCTGACCGTTTTCCTTTGGTAATCGGTGTACTAAAAGGCGCTATGCCTTTTATGTCTGATCTAATTAAGCGTGTTGATACATATTTAGAAATGGATTTTATGGATGTATCAAGTTATGGCAATGCGATGGTTTCTTCTGGTGAAGTAAAAATCCTAAAAGATTTAGATACATCAGTTGAAGGTCGAGACATTCTTATCTTAGAGGATATTATCGACAGCGGCTTAACACTTAGCTATCTTGTAGAGTTATTCAAGTACCGTAAAGCTAAGTCAATTAAGATTGTCACACTCTTAGACAAACCAACAGGTCGTAAAGCAGCTATTAAAGCAGATTACGTTGGATTTGAAGTACCTGATGCGTTCGTAGTAGGGTATGGATTGGATTATCAAGAAAAATATCGTAACCTGCCGTATATTGGGGTTCTTAAACCGCAAGTATACAGCAATTAAGAAGCACATATCCAAGTGCAATTTATTGGATAGGATAAATGTTCTATGTTAGTATTGAATACAGTATTTGTTTATCGTGGGAGGAGGTAAGAAATGAATCGGATCTTCCGTAATACCATCTTTTATTTACTTATATTTTTAGTCATTATTGGCGTGGTAAGCTTCTTTAGTGGCTCTAATCAAAAAGCAGAACCAATGAGATACGATACATTTGTTCAACACTTAGACAAAGGTGATGTGAAATCACTCTCTATGAAGCCTGAAAGAGGCGTGTATGTTGTGCAAGGAAAGTTAGATTCTTATAAAAAGGATCAAACGTTCCAAACTTACATCGTAGATGGTGACAAAGCACTTGATCGTATTGACGCTGCTTCAGAAAATAATCAAGTAGAAGTTGATTTTAAACCTGCTGATGAAACAAGCGGCTGGGTAACGTTCTTTACGTCAATCATTCCGTTTGTTATTATTTTCATCCTATTCTTCTTCTTACTGAACCAAGCTCAGGGCGGCGGAAGTCGTGTTATGAACTTCGGTAAGAGTAAGGCTAAGCTTTACAGCGAAGAAAAGAAAAAGGTTAAATTTAAAGACGTAGCTGGTGCAGACGAAGAAAAGCAAGAACTTGTGGAAGTTGTTGAGTTCTTAAAAGATCCTCGTAAATTCGCAGAGCTAGGTGCAAGAATTCCGAAGGGTGTCTTACTTGTGGGACCTCCTGGTACTGGTAAAACATTATTAGCAAGAGCTGTTGCTGGTGAAGCAGGCGTTCCTTTCTTCTCTATCAGTGGTTCGGACTTTGTTGAAATGTTTGTTGGGGTCGGTGCTTCTCGTGTTCGTGATTTATTCGAAAATGCGAAGAAGAATGCTCCATGTATTATCTTTATTGATGAAATCGATGCTGTAGGTCGTCAACGTGGCGCAGGTCTTGGTGGTGGACACGATGAGCGTGAACAAACATTGAACCAGTTGCTTGTTGAGATGGATGGTTTTGGTGCTAACGAAGGTATCATTATTATTGCAGCAACAAACCGCCCGGATATTTTAGATCCAGCGTTATTACGTCCAGGCCGCTTCGACCGTCAAATTACGGTAGATCGTCCAGATGTAAATGGCCGTGAAGCAGTGCTTAAAGTACATGCTCGCAATAAGCCTTTAGATGAATCAGTAAACTTAAAAGCAATTGCTATGCGTACGCCAGGTTTCTCAGGTGCAGATTTAGAAAACTTGTTAAACGAAGCTGCCTTAGTAGCTGCTAGACAGGACAAAAAGAAAATTGAAATGGTCGATATTGACGAAGCAACAGACCGCGTAATTGCAGGTCCAGCTAAGAAAAGTCGAGTTATTTCTAAAAAAGAACGCAATATTGTTGCTTATCATGAAGCAGGACATACAATTATCGGTGTCGTATTAGACGAAGCTGATATGGTACATAAAGTAACCATTGTTCCACGTGGGCAAGCTGGTGGATATGCTGTTATGTTACCAAAAGAAGATCGCTACTTTATGACGAAGCCAGAGCTGCTGGATAAAATTGTTGGATTGCTTGGTGGTCGCGTAGCTGAGGAAATTATTTTCGGCGAAGTGAGTACAGGTGCTCACAATGACTTCCAGCGTGCAACAAGCATCGCTCGTAAAATGGTAACAGAATACGGTATGAGTGAAAAGTTAGGACCAATGCAATTCGGTCAATCACAACAAGGCCAAGTATTCTTAGGTCGTGATTTACACAGTGAACAAAACTACAGTGATGCGATTGCTCATGAAATTGATAATGAAATCCAACGTTTCATTAAAGAAAGCTATGAGCGTGCGAAGCAGATCTTAACGGAAAACCGTGACAAGTTAGAGCTTGTAGCTCAAACATTGTTAGAAGTAGAAACGTTAGACGCTGAGCAGATCAATCACTTAGTAGATCATGGAACTCTTCCAGACCGTTCTAGTCACGTAACAGATGAAGATGTTAAAGTAAACATCCAAACAAAGACAGACGATGAAGAGCCAAAAGCATAAGATCAAAAAAGATCAGTGGAGACAATCTCCACTGATCTTTTTTATTGGGTAGAAGTTAGATTTGGCAAAAAGTTTTTCATATATAGTGGATAAGTAGGATATCTACTAGAGAATTGTGTCATTATATTCCTATTTTATCTAGAATATACACGTCTATTTACCAGTTATGGTATGATGGTTTCAGTGTGAATACTGAATTTAAATAAAGTGGTGATTGAAATGATTTTTGTATTAGATGTTGGAAATACCAATACGGTATTAGGTGTATACGATGGAGATGAATTAAAGTACCATTGGCGTGTAGAAACAAGCCGTAATAAAACAGAAGACGAGTATGGCATGACAATCAAAGCCTTGCTTGAGCACGTTAGTTTATCTTTTAAAGATATTCATGGTATTATTATTTCCTCTGTTGTTCCTCCTATTATGTTTGCATTGGAGAGAATGTGTCAAAAGTATTTTCATTTAAAGCCGCTTGTTGTTGGTCCTGGAATTAAGACGGGTTTAAATATTAAATATGAAAATCCACGTGAAGTGGGAGCAGACCGTATTGTCAATGCTGTTGCTGGAATTCAGCTGTACGGAAGCCCTTTAATTATCGTTGATTTTGGTACCGCAACCACATATTGCTACATTGATGAAAATAAGCAATATATGGGTGGTGCAATTGCCCCTGGTATTAATATTTCGACAGAAGCTCTTTATTCAAGAGCATCTAAGCTTCCGCGTATTGAAATTGCGCGACCAAATAGCATTGTTGGGAAAAATACAGTATCTGCGATGCAAGCAGGTATTTTATATGGATACGTTGGACAAGTAGAAGGAATTGTAGCAAGAATGAAAGAGCAAGCAACAGTAAATCCTAAAGTTATTGCTACTGGAGGACTCGCAACATTGATTGCTAAAGAGTCGGATATTATTGATATTGTGGATCCATTTTTGACTTTAAAAGGATTACAAATAATCTATACAAAAAATATGGAGTAAGAGGTGTATATTATGGGCGACTATTTAGTAAAAGCACTAGCTTACAATAGTCAAGTTCGCGCTTATGCGGTAAAAACAACGGATACAGTTGGAGAAGCGCAGCGCCGTCACTATACATGGCCTACAGCCTCTGCAGCATTGGGACGTTCAATGACTGCGGGAGTTATGATGGGGGCTATGCTAAAAGGTGAGCAAAAGCTAACAATTAAAATTGAAGGCCGCGGCCCAATTGGTGTTATCTTAGTAGACAGCAATGCCAAGGGTGAAGTGCGTGGATATGTAACGAACCCGCAAACGCACTTCGATTTAAATCAGCATGGAAAATTAGATGTAGCACGTGCTGTAGGTACAGATGGTACGCTGAGTGTTGTAAAAGATATCGGGATGCGTGATCAATTTAATGGACAAGTACCTATCGTATCGGGAGAATTAGGAGAGGATTTCACGTATTATTTCGTGACATCTGAGCAAGTTCCATCTTCAGTAGGTGTAGGTGTACTTGTTAACCCTGATAACACAATCTTAGCTGCGGGTGGATTTATCATTCAGCTTATGCCAGGAACAGATGATCAAACGATTACAGCTATTGAACAACGTTTACAAACGATTGAACCCATTTCAAAACTGATTCAAAAAGGTCTTTCTCCTGAGGAAATCTTAGAAGAAGTTCTTGGAAAAGAAAACGTAAAGTTTCTAGAGACAATGCCTGTAGAGTTCAAATGTCAGTGCTCAGAAGAAAGAATTGCTAATGCCATTATCAGCTTAGGAAAAGAAGAGATTCAATCGATGATTGAGGAAGACGGCCAAGCTGAAGCACAGTGTCATTTTTGTAATGAAACCTATCGTTTTGATAAAAAGCAGCTAGAAGAAATGAAAGAACAAGCAATTTAAATGAAATAAAAGATTCTTTAAAGGCGTCATTTTATAAATGAACGCCTTTTTTTATAAGTGTTAAGTCCTATTTATGTATATATTGATCTAAAAATATAACAAAAATAGGTAAATGGAAAGACAAAATGATTGACAATTTAGAAAACATCTGATAAATTGTATACAAAATCAATAAAATTAGTTGGTATTAGGAGTGGTCATATGGCACGTATTGCAAATTCAATTACAGAGTTAATTGGTCAAACACCAATCGTAAAACTAAACCGTCTAGTTGAAGAAGATATGGCGGATGTATATTTAAAATTAGAATTTATGAACCCAGGAAGCAGCGTAAAAGATCGTATCGCATTAGCAATGATCGAAGATGCTGAAGCAAAAGGTGTATTAAAGCCTGGAGACACCATCATTGAACCAACAAGCGGTAACACAGGAATTGGCTTAGCAATGGTAGCTGCAGCAAAAGGATACCGTGCTATTTTAACAATGCCTGAAACGATGAGTATTGAGCGTCGTAATCTGCTTCGTGCGTACGGTGCAGAGTTAGTGTTAACACCAGGTCCAGAAGGAATGAAAGGTGCGGTTAATAAAGCAACTGAGCTTGCAAAAGAGCACGGCTACTTTATTCCTCAGCAGTTCCAAAATGAAGCGAACCCAGAAGTGCACCGTCAAACAACGGCTAAAGAGATCATCGAGCAGTTTGGCGATCAGCTAGATGGATTTGTGGCAGGTATCGGTACTGGCGGTACTATTACAGGTGCTGGCGAAGTATTAAAAGAAAAGTATCCAAACATCAAAATTTATGCGGTAGAGCCAGCTGATTCTCCGATCTTAAGTGGTGGTCAACCAGGACCTCATAAAATTCAAGGAATCGGTGCAAACTTTGTTCCGGATACGCTTAACACGGAAGTATATGACGAAGTTGTCGCTGTTCAAAACGACCAAGCTTTTGAATATGCACGTAAAGTAGCAAAAACAGAAGGCGTACTAGTAGGTATCTCTTCTGGGGCTGCGATTTATGCTGCGTTAAAAGCTGCAAAACAGCTAGGAAAAGGTAAAAAAGTGTTAGCGATTATTCCAAGTAACGGTGAGCGTTACTTAAGTACTCCATTGTTCCAATTCGAGGAACAAACACAAGCATAAAAACCATAAAAGAACAGCTTCTATATGAAGCTGTTTTTTTTCATCTGAGAATCATGTAAAATGAAAGCAGGTGATTTATTTTTAGGAGAGTGAACAAATGCAGCAAAGAATGACTTGGGGCGAATCTATTTCTATCTCTAAAAACCAATGGTTCAAAAAATATCAAGAGTTGTCAAAAGAGGAACCGAATCATATCCTGCTTGAAAGCGGTCGAGGCGGAAAGTTTCAAATGATGGGATTAAAACCTGTAGCCATTTTGCGAGGCGAACAAAACGAGCTTCATATCAAAACGGATGGCCAAGCTACTGTTCAAAAAGGTAATCCGCTTCATCTTATGCGAGACTGGATGAAGAAGTTTGAAGCAGAGGTGAATCCAGATCTTCCTCCTTTTCAAGGTGGAGCAATTGGCTTTATTAGCTATGATTATATCCGCTATGTAGAAACCATACCTGATCTTGCTGAAGATTCATTGAAAACGCCGGACGTTTATTTCCTTATTTTCGATGACGTATTTGTATACGATCAAGAAAAGGAAAAGCTCTGGATTATCGTTAACGATGAAGCAGATTGTAAAGAGCAGGCACATAAGCGTATTGATCAATACAAAAAGGACTGGATGGAGGCAAGTGCTGAAGGGCTCTCATATGAGCGTATTCATCGTGTTGCCGAAAAGAGTGAGGTTTCAATGTCTGAAGCTGCTTTTTCAGATGCCACAACTCGCGTACATGAGTACATCGGTCAAGGCGATGTGTTTCAAGTGAACTTATCTGTTCGACAGTCTCAACAGCTTCAAACTCATCCTATGCATATCTACGAACAGGTACGAAAAATCAACCCGTCTCCTTATATGTCTTATATGCAGACAGAAGAATTTCACATTGTGAGCTGTTCACCAGAACTATTAGTGAAAAAAGCCGGTGACGAAATCAGTACGAGACCAATTGCGGGAACGCGCTCTCGCGGTAAGGATGATCAAGAAGACCAACAGTTAGCGGATGAGCTTATTCATAACGAAAAAGAGCGTGCAGAGCATGTGATGCTTGTTGATTTGGAGCGTAATGACCTTGGTAGAGTAAGCGACTATGGTACCGTTCATGTTGACGAGTTTATGGTTATTGAAAAGTATTCACATGTGATGCATATTGTGTCTAATGTAAAAGGCAAGCTCGCGCGCAATAAAGATTTTGTAGATATTGTAGATGCGGTTTTTCCTGGAGGAACGATTACTGGAGCGCCTAAAGTTCGTACAATGGAAATCATTGAAGAACTTGAACCTGTAAGGCGAGGAATTTATACAGGATCGATTGGTTGGATTGGGTTTAATGGAGATATGGAATTAAATATTGCGATTCGCACTATGATTATTCAAGACGGCCAAGCTTATGTGCAGGCTGGTGCGGGTGTTGTAATTGATTCAAATCCGAAACACGAATACAAAGAATCACTGAAAAAAGCAATTGCACTATGGAAAGCAAAAGAGCAGAGCGAAAATGAGCTGAGTGAGGGTGAGTAAAGATGATATTAATGATTGATAATTATGATTCTTTTACGTTTAATTTAGTACAGTATTTAGGTGAGCTAGGGCATGAGCTTCTTGTAAAAAGAAATGATGAAATTACACTTTCTGAAATTGAAGTGCTAAATCCAGATTTCTTGATGATCTCCCCGGGACCTTGTAGTCCTAACGAAGCGGGAATCAGTTTAGAAGCCATCGAGTATTTTGCAGGTAAGATTCCAATATTCGGCGTATGCTTAGGGCATCAGTCGATTGGGCAAGCTTTTGGAGGGAATGTGATTCGTGCGGATAAATTAATGCACGGTAAAACATCTGAAATGCATCATGATGGCCGTACTATCTTTAAAGGTCTTGATAATCCGTTCACGGCAACTCGATATCATTCTTTGATTGTAGAAAAAAGTTCACTGCCGGATTGCTTTGAGATTTCAGCGTGGACAGCAGAAGATGAAATTATGGCGATTCGCCATAAATCATTACCTATTGAAGGGGTACAGTTCCACCCTGAATCTATCATGACTTCTTACGGTAAAGAAATGCTGAAGAATTTTATTGAAACTTACGAAAAAAAGCGAGTGTAATGATATGTATATATACGTAAATGGTGAAGTAAAGCCTGCGTCTGAAGCCACTATTTCTCCGTTTGATCACGGATATATGTATGGTCTAGGGCTATTTGAAACGCTACGAGTTTATGATGGTCATCCATTTTTAGTGGAAGACCATCTGGATCGACTGCGTAGCAGCTTACGTGAATTAAATATTGTATGGGACTACTCCACACAGGACGTGTTGGCAATTATTAATAGTCTGTTAATGAAAAACAATGAGAGAAATGCGTATGTTCGATTAAATGTTTCAGCAGGAAATGGCGGAATTGGACTGCAAGTGGAAGAATACGACAAGCCATCTACAATTGTATACATGAAATCAATGCCTCATCCATCGAGCCCCCTTGTAAAAGAGGGGCTTATTCTTGAGACAAAGCGAAATACGCCCGAAGGAACCGTGAGGTTGAAGTCTCATCATTATTTAAACAATGTACTGGCTAAGCGAGAAGTTGGTTCAGACTTAAATAAAGAGGGTATTTTTTTAACAAAAGAAGGGTTCTTAGCCGAAGGTATTGTGTCCAATTTATTTTTTGTAAAAGATGATTGTGTATATACACCGTCTCTTGAAACAGGTATCTTAAATGGAATTACGAGACAGTTTATCTTTACGCTTTTAAAAAAGAAAAACATAGAAGTTGTAGAAGGTTTATTTACGGCGGAACAGCTTTTGGAGAGTGATGAAGCTTTCGTTACAAATTCCATTCAAGAAATCGTACCTCTTCGAAGTATAAAGGATAAGAAGTTTTCAGTCGGAGACCATACGTTAACAGCTCAGTTGCAAAAAGAGTATCGCTCTTACACGATGTCGCTAATGAGTCGACGCGAGCTACATGTATAAAAGCGAAAGGAGAGGCTAAAGATGGATAAAATTTATGTGAATGATATGCGTTTCTATGGATATCATGGTGTATTTCCAGAAGAAAATAAATTAGGGCAGCGTTTTCACGTGGATTTAACTGTAGAACTAGATTTAAAACAAGCTGGTACTACGGACAATTTAGAATACTCGGTGAGCTATGCAGATTTATACCAAACATGCCAGGAAGTTGTAGAGAAGCGCACGTTCAAGTTAGTTGAAACGGTGGCCGAAACGATTGCATCTGAATTGCTTGCTAATTACGAACTCGTGCAGGCTTGTACAGTAAAGGTATATAAGCCTGATCCGCCAATTCCCGGTTATTATCAATCGGTAGCTATTGAAATTAAAAGGAGCCGTTGAATGACAACAGAAGCATATATTGCATTAGGATCAAATATTGAAAATCGAATGGAACATTTGAAGTCGGGAGTTACTGGCTTGATGAAACATTCTGAGGTTAAGGTAGTGGCTGTTTCATCTGTTTATGAAACGGCCCCGGTCGGGTATACGAATCAAGCAAGCTTTTTAAACATGGTAGTAAAAATACAAACAACGTATTCGTCAGAGCAACTTTTAGATTGTTTGCAAGCCATTGAACAAGCGGCAGGTCGAAAAAGAGAGATTGTATGGGGACCTAGAACCCTTGATTTGGATATCTTACTTTATAGTAATGAAATCATTCATACGGATAGGCTGAACGTCCCTCATCCCCGAATGTTTGAACGGGCGTTTGTGATGGTTCCTCTAAACGAACTAGCTCCATCTCTTATTCTCCCTGTAGCAGAAGAAAAAGTTGAAACCATCACAAAACGGTTATCGGATTTAAAAGATGTAAAATTATTTCGAGAGCAAACAACTGATATACTAGATATGTTCGAAAATAATAGGAATGATTTACATAATTAAAAATGAATCTTATTAGTTGATTCATTTTTATATTGGCGTAAAGTAGAGTTCACAGTGAAAACTTTAAGGTTTGGGTTCGCAGGTTGTTGGTTTATTCGGTAGCTTGTTAGAGAAATCGAAGAAAAAGAGAAGCGAAGCAAGAATAAAGCGATTTGACATAGAGAAACGACTGAACCTATAATAATTTTAAAGAAACGTAGTAGTTGCCAGTAAACATGCTGGCCTTTTTTCTGTTTCGGAAAACTTAATTATACGATGGAGATGAGTAAACGATGAGTCATGAAGAATTAAATGATCAATTTCTCGTTCGTCGCGAAAAAATGAGCAACCTACGAGATCAGGGTATTGATCCGTTTGGTCAACGTTTTGAACGTACACATACATCACAGCAATTAATTAGTGAGTATGACGAGTTAACAAAAGAACAGTTAGAAGAAAATGAAGTGCCTGTGTCACTAGCTGGTCGTATTATGACAAAGCGTGGAAAAGGAAAAGCAGGTTTCGCTCACGTTCAAGATTTAACAGGACAAATTCAGCTTTATGTACGTAAAGATGCAATTGGCGAAGAACAGTACGAAATCTTCAGCAGCGTAGATATCGGTGACTTGGTAGGGGTTGAAGGTGTTTTATTCAAAACAAAAGTTGGCGAACTTTCTATTAAAGTAAAAGATTTCACGTTACTAACAAAAGCGCTTCGTCCACTTCCAGATAAATATCATGGTTTAAAAGATATTGAACAGCGCTACCGTCAACGTTACTTAGATTTAATTACAAACCCAGAAAGTAAACAAACATTTATCTCAAGAAGCCGCATTATTCAATCGATGCGCCGTTACTTAGATAATCACGGATACTTAGAAGTTGAAACACCGATGATGCATTCAATCGCAGGTGGAGCAGCAGCTCGTCCGTTTGTGACACACCACAATGCGCTTGATATGGAACTTTATATGCGTATTGCGATTGAACTTCATTTAAAACGTTTAATCGTAGGTGGATTAGAAAAAGTATATGAAATTGGCCGTGTATTCCGTAATGAAGGTGTATCTACACGTCACAATCCTGAATTTACAATGATCGAATTGTACGAAGCGTATGCGGACTACAAAGATATCATGGCTTTAACAGAGAACTTAATTGCACACATTGCGCAAGAAGTACTTGGCACAACAAAGATTCAGTATGGTGATCAAGAGGTAGACCTAACGCCAGAATGGACAAGACTTCATATGGTCGATGCTATTAAACAATATACGGGCGTAGACTTCTGGGGAGAAACATCTGTTGAAGAAGCTCGTGCTTTAGCAAAAGAACACGGGGTAGAAATCACTGAACATATGCAATATGGACATATTGTAAATGAATTCTTTGAACAAAAAGTAGAAGAGCAGTTAATTCAACCGACGTTCATTTACGGACATCCTGTAGAAATCTCTCCACTTGCTAAGAAAAATGCGGAAGATCCGCGTTTTACTGACCGTTTTGAGCTGTTTATCGTTGCGCGTGAACACGCGAACGCATTTACAGAGCTAAATGATCCAATTGACCAACGTGAGCGCTTTGAAGCTCAGTTGAAAGAGAAAGAACAAGGAAACGATGAAGCACATGAGATGGATGATGACTTCATTGAGGCATTAGAATACGGTATGCCACCTACAGGTGGTCTAGGAATCGGTATTGACCGCCTTGTTATGTTACTAACAAATGCACCGTCAATCCGTGATGTACTATTATTCCCACATATGCGTCAACGCTAAAAAAAGAGATGGCTACGGCCATCTTTTTTTAGGTATTAATATTAGAAAATTTAAACTTTTAATTTACCTCTTGTTTTTATGAAAACGATTTGGTATATTTATATCTGTTGCTAACGCAGATAAGCGAAAACAACAAAAAGAAATAAAAAAAGTTGTTGACATTACGTTGATAACTTGATAAGATAGTAAAGTCGCTTAAGAGCGGCGGTTGAACTTTGAAAACTGAACAAAGCGACAAACGTCAACGTTAATTTTTAT
>NZ_JBOZGM010000014.1:0-18817 GCF_050846875.1 Priestia sp. TRN 1309
ATGTTTGACTTGCTCATTTAAAAAATAAAAATTAACGTTGACGTTTGTCGCTTTGTTCAGTTTTCAAAGTTCAACCGTTGCTCTGAAGCAACTTTATTAGTATAACATTCTATTATTTTGATGTCAACATCTTTTTTAAGATGTTTCTCTCAACTGCGCTGTTCATCAGCGACATTTAATAATTTACCATATATAATATATAGAGTCAATCGTTTTTCTAAAAAACTTTATAAATAAAAAAGTTAATGAAGTAAACCTTCAGTAAAGTAACCAATTAACCTCTATTACAATAGCAATCTAGCCGCTATGCAGTTTTCTTATCTTACCATAAAAAAAAAGCCCAGTCATTAAACTGAGCTTTTTTATTTAAACTATTCTGCTAAGAACGCGAAATAGAGTATGAAGATGATACAGAGAGCATACATAATGGGATGCACTTCTTTCCCACGCTTGCTGCATAACATTGTAATAGGATAAAAGATAAAGCCAACTGCAATGCCTGTTGCAATACTGTACGTTAATGGCATCATGATCACCGTGAAAAATGCCGGAACTGCCACTTCGAACTCTTTCCAATTGATTTCTCCTAAGTTTGACACCATCAGAGCTCCTACCGTAATTAAAGCTGGCGCAGTAACAGCTGGTGTTACGACCGCTAACAACGGAGAAAAGAACAGTGCAACTAAGAAAAACGCCGCCGTTACGATTGCAGTAAATCCTGAACGTCCGCCCGCTGCTACTCCAGCCGTAGACTCTACGTAAGCTGTTGTTGATGAGGTACCAAGAACAGCACCAACTACAATCGCACTAGAATCTGCCAATAACGCTCTGCCCGCTCGCGGAAGCTTATTATCTTTCATAAGCCCAGCTTGACTCGCTACAGCAACCATCGTACCTGCTGTATCGAAGAAATCAACGAATAAGAAAGTTAAAATGACGACTAGCATCTTTACAGTAAAGATATCACCGATATTTTGGAAAGCTGCCCCAAACGTCGGGTCAAGACTAGGAACCGATGAAACCACTGCTTTAGGTGTATCAATTAATCCAAAAGCCATACCTGCTACAGCCGTTACAATCATACCGATAAATACAGCTGCATTTACTCGAAGCACCATTAATACAATAGTAATGACAATACCAAAAACCGCAAGTAATGTTGTTGGGTTCGTCAAATCACCCAGTCCAACGAATGTGGCATCATCTTTGACGATGATTCCCGCACCTTTCATACCAATAAAACTAATAAATAAACCAATACCTGCTCCAACAGCCATTTTTAATTCAATAGGAATAGAATTAATAATTTTTTCTCGCAGGCTTGTTAATGTTAAAAGAATAAAAATAACACCTGATATCATAACACCCGTTAAAGCCGTCTGCCATGGAATTCCCATCGTCAGAACAACTGTATAAGCAAAAAATGCGTTTAATCCCATACCTGGAGCTAATGAAATTGGATATCTACCAAGCACTCCCATAACAATTGATCCCAAAGCTGCCGCTAAAGCAGTAGCTGTAAATACAGCCCCTTGGTCCATTCTCATACTGTCAGGTAGATCCTTTACATCACTTAGTGATAGCACAGATGGATTAACAAATAAAATGTAAGCCATAGATAGAAAAGTTGTAAGGCCAGCTATAAACTCTTTTCGGTAGCTAGTACCCAGCTCTTCAAAACGAAAATACTTCTTCACGTTTTTTCCTCCCTTTATAGAAGCCGCATGCACTTAGGCAAGCCATAAAAAATGCCTCTACACTATGGCGCGTAAAGGCATAAAATCGACTAAAAGAGAAATGTATGAGCAAAAAACAAAAGATTTTTATACATACATGTATTACTTTCTCGTAGTCAAGCCATTTACGGTAGCTCGGTAGAAACTTTTGGGCCTTATCCCCAAGATTATACGACATTAAAGCTATATCTCGCTGTTTTATGTTACTATCCTACCATTAACTTTTTAAAAAAGTCAACAAAAAACGAACATTCTTATAAAAGAATGTTCGTTTGTTCGGTTTTCTTACATATTATTCCCATTCAATTGTTGCAGGTGGCTTACTTGTAATATCATACACTACGCGGTTAATATGCTTAACTTCGTTTACAATACGCGTTGAGATAACTTCAAGCACATCCCAAGGAATACGCGCCCAGTCAGAAGTCATACCATCAATCGATGTAACAGCACGAATACCAATTGTGTAATCATACGTACGAGCATCTCCCATTACACCTACACTGCGGATGTCAGGAAGAACCGTAAAGTATTGCCAGATATCGCGCTCTAAGTCTGCTTTTGCAATCTCTTCACGTAAAATAGCATCCGACTCACGTACAATTTCTAACTTCTCTTCCGTAATTGCACCAAGTACACGAATACCTAGACCTGGTCCTGGGAAAGGCTGACGCCAAACGATGTTATCAGGAATACCTAATTCAGAACCTAATGCACGTACTTCATCTTTGAATAGCGTGTTTAACGGTTCGATTAGTTTGAACTGCATATCTTCCGGTAATCCACCTACATTATGGTGAGATTTAATCGTTTGAGCTGTAGCTGTCCCACTCTCGATAATATCTGTGTATAGCGTACCTTGAGCTAGGAAATCAAACCCTTTTAATTTAGCAGCTTCGTCATCGAATACATAAATAAATTCATTACCGATGATTTTACGCTTTTGTTCAGGATCTGATACACCGCTTAATTTTTCTAAGAAGCGATCTTTTGCATCGATTTTAATTACGTTCATATTAAAGCCTTCGCTAAATGTTTCCATTACGCTTTCAGCTTCACCTTTACGTAATAAACCGTGATCTACGAACATACATGTTAACTGATCACCAATTGCTTTGTGAATTAATACAGCTACTACCGAAGAGTCTACTCCGCCGCTAAGTGCGCAAAGTACTTTTCTATCTCCAACTGTTTCACGGATTTTATCCATTTCAACTTCAATGAAGTTCTCAATTGACCAGTTTGCTTCAGCATGACATACTTCAAACACGAAGTTCTTTAAGATATGGTTACCGTGCACTGAATGGCGAACTTCTGGATGGAACTGCACTCCGTACATATTCTTTTCTTTGTTACTCATTGCGGCAATTGGACAAGATGGGCTAGTTGCGTCCACTTCAAAACCAGCTGGTGTTTCTACAACTAAATCACCGTGACTCATCCAAACAACTTGTTCTTTTGGCAACTCATGGTACATTAATGAATCGTTTTGTACGTTAATCGCTGCTTTACCATATTCACGATGGCTAGCACCTTCTACCTTCCCGCCAAAATGATGAGTCATTAATTGCATTCCATAACAAATACCTAAAACAGGAATACCTAATTCAAAAATGTTTTCATCGCAGTGAAATGCGTTTTCACCGTACACACTGTTTGGGCCTCCAGAGAAAATAATTCCCTTTGGATTTAATGCTTTAATCTCTTCTGCTGTAATTGTGTGCGGATGCAATTCACTATATACTCCGAACTCGCGAATGCGACGCGTAATCAGTTGGTTATATTGACTACCAAAATCTAATACAACAATCATGCCTTCCATCTTGTTCACCTCTCCGAATGTGTAAATAATCACTTGTTATTATGCCCTAAAATATAAAAAAAACTAGACTTCTCCCTCAAAAAACAAAGGCAGAAGTCTAGTTGAGCACGACGTTTATCGTCAAATAGACTGTTCTGCCTTCATAGTCAGATCGTTTAAGGTGACCCGGTAGAGACTCTCGAACCATATTATCGAGGATATATGAAGGTATACGAAACATTTATAGTAAGTTCGAGAATATTCTATCAATCCGCGAAACAATGGTCAAGAACTCGTTTTTTTGATTAAATTTTCCCACAATTCAATCGACTCTTTCCATTCTTTTATGGAATCTGCATTTCGATATAAAACCCGCTCGTATTTTTCCGTTAATTTTAGCATATTTACCGTATTTAATTTTTCGTCTACTTCTCCTGCAAAGTCGCGCAGCGTTTGATTTTCTTGCCGTTTTAGTCCATTTGCAGCGAGTCTTTTAAGTAAAAAAGCATACGCTGATTCAAAGGTTTCCACACTCTCTTTCTTTTTATAAAAAGAGATATAAAAAGGTAAAAACCATTTAAATCGATTGAGATATATTACTATTAACATAACTACAATCAGTCCGTAGAAAAGCACTTTCCATTTCATAGACAACTTAGCATTTTGAAGAGAAGCTGTTTTTTCTTTCTCTCTTTTTTCTTGTGCCGGAAGCTCTTTCTTCTTAGGCTGCTCCTTGACTTGCGTTTCTTGTTTCTCTTCTTCCCTTTGACTATTTTCACTAGAGTTGTTAGGTTGGCTATCTACAAAATCATAAGGATTAGAAAAACTTTTTGTTGGTTCAAAAGGTACCCATCCCGCTCCTGGAAAATAGACTTCGACCCAAGAATGAGCATTATTTTGTGTAATTTCATAGGTTGTCCACTTACTACTTCCTGAAATAACGGTGGCATCACCTTCTGTATAGCCCTTTACCCACCGAGCAGGAATATCTAATGAACGAAGCAGCACGACCATAGAAGTAGAGAAGTTATCACAGTATCCTCTTTTTGTATCAAATAAAAATTGATCCACATAATCTTTATTCTTCGTAGGAATTGGAACGTTTTCAGTATCGTATATATATGGATTGGATCGGAAGTATTCTTCAACGGCTTTCGCTTTTTCATAGCGATTGTTTTTATTTTTTGTTATCGTACGAGCTAAATCCTTTACTCGTTTTGGCAAATTAGCAGGAAGCTGTGTATACCTTGCTATAAATTCATTATTATTCTCTAGACTCTCTGACTTTTTCTCCTCTGCTTGCTGAAGAAGCCCGGTATCAAACACAGGATATTTATACGTTAGCTCATACGATTGAACAGTAACAAGTTTGTCATTTTGATAAGGATATAATTTTTCATTTGTCGGTGTAACATCGGTTTGAATGCCATTTTTTAAGGTTAGAGACAGCAGTTGAGGAACATGCATAAGATGAACAGAAGGCTGCGAATAGGTAACTTCTGCTTTTCTTACTTCTCCTGCAACACTTGAATCATATTGAGGGAGTAAGTTTTCATTTCCTTTGAAAGGCACTTTTTCTTCCTCTTTAGACAGCTCCCAGCCCTTACCTGTATACACATCCTTCGTTTCAATACGCCAATAGTGCTCATCCTCTACTTTAGCTGTAAACACAACCGTATCATCATTGACAAAGGATCCCCCCAATTTAGAATCGTCCATATCATAGCCAATTCGTTGACCGCTTGCAGATTCTCCCTGTCCTTGATTTGTTGTGTGAGCTGCAATAAAAGGGACCGGATCTGGCCACTGCGGACCTGGTTTAGGGGCGAGATAAGCAAGCACAATGACAATGGCTAAAAAACTGCCTAGAAAAAGAAACGATCGTTTTCTATTTTCTAAACGCTCGGTGCTAGCACCTTTTATACGTTCAGGATTGATGCGAAGCATGGCTACTAATAAAAATCCGATAATCGTCACGCGAATAATAGCAGCTCCGGCATCGTAAGTAGAAAAGGTATCCAATACGGTAATATACAAAATGGTTAAGAAGAAAAAGAAGAAAATTCTTTTTTGATAAAAGATCCAGTATCGAATTAAATAAGCCATAATCCAAAGCAGGATAAAAAATAAAGTGGTCCTCATTTCAAAGGATAAATTCGCTATATTCCACTCCATGATACTTTGTACATCTGACTGAAGAATTTCCAAAAGTCTTGGAAGCCATTCTGAAGAAAAGAAGGCACCTTGGAAATAGAGATTGTGAAGTGAAAACAAAATAAACAACATGCTCCCTAACGTCATCACAATAAACGGCAATCGAAACGTTAAGCTCAAAAAACAGTAAGCGACAAACAGGATAAAGTATTGAATTTGATTCGTATCAGTGACTTCATTTAAAGGGAGAAGCCATTCCACTAATAAAAAGAAAGCTCCCGCGTATAATAAGACGTTTTTTACATACCAAGCTGATTTATTCACTTATTTCCGCCCTCACTTCCTTTAGTGATAGAGGAAGATCAATATGAACGACTTCAATCGTTAAAGCAGAAGATTGTATGCCATTGACAATAACTGCCTCTTCGTCACTAAGCCCCGCTCCTTCATTTTTAACGACAATGAGTGAAGCCTTAGCATGAGGGCTCAGCTTGGATTGAATCTGGCCAATAAGAGTCCCTGTAACCTGACTGACAATTACCATAAAAGAATGCTGCTTTTGAATAGCAATATTCTGAAATTCTGTTTCGAATGCTCGATTGCTAATAGGCTGTGCACGTGCTAAGTGATGCAACAGGTTTTCAACCTCCCTTTGTTCAGAGGTTTTCTGCGAAAAAAGGGCATCTCCAGCTAAAAGAAAATCGACTTTTTTACGCTTGGTTTCTTCATGAATGAGCATGGATGCAAGAAAGCTCATTCGCTCTTCAAAGTATAGAGGGCCCATAACATCTGCAATGATAATTATACTCCGTTCATGATAATGACCAAACTCTTTAGAAATCAACGTAGCTTTACGAGCGGTCGCCTTCCAATCGATAGATCCTAATCGGTCACCCGGCTGATATTCTCTAATGCCTGTCACTAACGTAGTAGATTGATTTCCCGTAGAAACTTCATTTTTCCCTTCTTCTATTCCCGCTAAAAGAAACGGGATATCTATCTTATGAATCTGAGGATAAACGATAAATCGCTGCTGCAGTAGAAAATATGCCTTCTTTTTTACGATGCCTAATAAATCACTAATTTCAATTGAAATCGTAAAAAATTCATATTCTCCTCTTTCTACAAACGATCTTTCATACGGAATAACAGCGTTTCGTTGAAAAAGCGGATAAATTGTTCTTTCTTCTTGATCTAAAAGGTTACTCTCCTCTTTCACCGCTGCCATATAAACAAGAAAAGCCGAGGAGCGTGTAATGTGAATTTCATAAGAAAGATGATCTCCAGCGAATCGAGGCTGTAGCTTCACATCACGAGCAACATTCCACTTCTTCAACGGATAGAGCAACACGGCTACCGCATATAATCCAAAAGGTAAGAAGCTATAAAATAAAAACCAGCTGACAAAGCCTCCTTGAAACATGGCGTAAGAAAACGTAGCGGTAAAGATGCAGAATAAAACGAACCAGTCTCTACCTTTGTTCCATATCACTTTTATATACTGTTTCATAAATTATCCTCTTACCTTTTAACAGGTACTTTCGTATCAGCCATAATTTGCTTCATCACATCACTCGCTGTTAAACCGCTGTACTGAGTATCGGGTCTTAGCGTTAAGCGATGTGCACACACATACGAAGCAAGCTCTTGAACATCATCAGGAAGACAGTAATCTCTTCCCTTTACTAACGCATATGCTTGAATAGCCTTCATAAAGGAAACCGTGCCACGAGGACTAATACCTAATGAAACATGTGGATGAGAGCGAGTTTTGCGAATAATTTCAATGATATAGTTCTTGATCGTATCATCTACATAAATACTGCTTACAGCTTTTTGAGCCTGTACTAATTCTGGAACGCTCATAACAGGTTTGACATCTTCAAGATTAACTTGAGTCGATACGCCATTTAAAATTTGAAGCTCCTCTTCTTGCGTAGGATACCCCATGCTTAGTTTGAATAAAAAACGATCCAGCTGCGCTTCCGGCAAATGATAGGTCCCATCAAAATCAACGGGATTTTGAGTAGCCATCACAAAAAAAGGCGCCGGAATTTCCCGGGTGATACCATCGGTTGTTACATGATGCTCAGCCATTGCTTCTAAAAGCGCCGATTGTGTTTTAGGAGAAGTCCTGTTAATCTCATCAGCGAGTACTATGTGGCTCATGATAGGACCTGGACGAAAATGAAATTCCATATCTTTTGGACTGTAAATAGAAACACCTGTTACGTCGGACGGCAGCAAATCAGGCGTGAATTGAATTCGTTTAAATTCCGCATCAATTGATTTGGCCAGTGCCTTCACTAGCATCGTTTTTCCTACACCCGGTACATCTTCAAGCAAAATATGGCCCTCGGCAAGCAAAGCAACCAAACTCAACGTAGATACGTGACGTTTTCCAATCACAATTTGATCAATGTTTTCTAATACTTGGTTTAATTTATTATTAATATGATCGAGCTGAATCAACGAAGCTCCCCCTTAAAACTCAGTTAAGCCTTGAGTTTAGTAAGTTTTCCAATAAACATAGTACTATCTTAACAAATTTTAAAAAAATCTGAAAATATTAACGCACACAAAAAAGCGACCAAGTGAGTACTTGGTCGCTTTTTTAGGTAGGGCAGTGATTACATCATGCCGCCCATTCCACCCATGCCGCCCATGTCAGGCATTGCAGGTGCACCGCCTTCTTCTGGCTTGTCAGCAACAACTGCTTCAGTTGTTAAGAACATAGCCGCTACAGAAGAAGCATTTTGAAGAGCTGAACGCGTTACTTTTGTTGGGTCAACGATACCAGTGTCTAACATATTTACCCACTCGCCAGTTGCAGCGTTGAATCCAGTTCCAACTGCTTCGCCTTTTAGACGCTCAACGATTACTGATCCTTCTAAACCAGCGTTGTGAGCGATTTGACGTACAGGCTCTTCAATCGCACGCAATACGATGTTGATACCTGTAGCAGTGTCACCGTCAGCTTCGATGCTTGCTACTTTATTATAGATATTTACTAATGCAGTACCACCACCAGCTACGATACCTTCTTCAACCGCAGCACGCGTAGAGTTTAATGCATCTTCAATACGTAATTTACGTTCTTTTAACTCAGTTTCAGTTGCCGCACCAACTTTAATTACAGCTACGCCACCAGCAAGTTTTGCTAAACGCTCTTGTAATTTTTCACGGTCAAACTCTGAAGTTGTTTCTTCAAGCTGAGCTTTGATTTGGTTTACGCGTGCTAGGATATTTTCTGCGTTTCCTGCACCGTTTACAACTGTTGTATTTTCTTTTGTTACAACAATTTTAGAAGCGCGACCTAATTGATCGATGCCTGCTGTTTTTAAGTCAAGACCAAGCTCTTCAGTAATTACTTCTCCGCCTGTTAGAATAGCAACGTCTTGTAGCATTGCTTTACGGCGATCACCGAAACCAGGAGCTTTAACAGCTACAGCTGTAAATGTACCGCGAAGTTTGTTCACAACTAATGTTGCTAAAGCTTCACCTTCTACGTCTTCAGCAATGATTAATAGAGGCTTGCCTTGTTGAACAACTTGCTCTAATACCGGTAAGATTTCTTGAATGTTACCGATTTTTTTGTCTGTGATTAAGATGTATGGATCATCTAATACAGCTTCCATTTTATCTGAATCAGTTACCATGTAAGGAGATGCATATCCACGGTCAAACTGCATACCTTCTACCACTTCTAATTCAGTTGTGAAACCTTTTGATTCTTCAAGTGTGATAACGCCGTCGTTACCAACGCGCTCCATTGCTTCAGCAATTAATTGACCTACTTCTTCGTCAGCTGCTGAGATAGCCGCTACTTGAGCAATTGAATCTTTACCTTGAATTGGTTTAGAGATTGCTTTTAGTTCTTCAACCGCTACAGCTACTGCTTTTTCCATACCTTTACGGATACCCATTGGGTTAGCACCAGCCGTTACGTTTTTAAGACCTTCTCTGATCATTGCTTGCGCTAAAACTGTTGCAGTAGTTGTACCGTCACCAGCAACGTCGTTTGTTTTGCTAGCAACTTCGGCTACTAATTTAGCACCCATATTTTCAAATGCGTCTTCTAATTCGATTTCTTTTGCAATTGTTACACCGTCATTTGTAATAAGCGGTGAACCGAATTTCTTTTCCAATACAACGTTACGACCTTTTGGTCCAAGCGTTACTTTTACAGCATTTGCTAATGTATCTACACCACGTAGCATTGCGCGACGTGCTTCTTCGCTAAATTTAATGTCTTTTGCCATGTTCTTTGACCTCCTCAAGATGTTCTTAATAATCTATTTTTTACGTATGATAAGTTTGTGGTTAAAATTAGCCGATTACAGCTAAAATATCGCTTTCGCGTAAAATTAAGTATTCAGTACCTTCGTATTTTACTTCAGTACCCGCATATTTTGAGAAGATGATACGATCGCCCGCAGCTACTTCTAAAGCTACACGCTCACCGCTTTCTAATACTCGGCCTGTACCTACAGCAACAATTTTACCCTCTTGTGGCTTTTCTTTTGCACTGTCCGGTAACACGATACCGCTTGCTGTTTTTTCCTCAGATTTTACAAGTTCAATCACTACGCGATCACCTAATGGCTTTAACAAGTGAAACAACCTCCTCAAATAATATGTTTGCATTTTTATTAGCACTCAACCTCAACGAGTGCTAACACAATTATTATATTAAAACAAAGTGGGTTTTTTTTGCAAGTATTAAACAAAAAAAATTTAAAATTTACGACAACTACATATAATAGTCTTAGATTTCGACGATTTTGAGAAATAAAGCATTCTTTTCTCTGTTCAATAATATGTATGTTACAATACGAGCAAGAAGAAATTACTAACTTTACAGTACTTCTTCGACATATATACATAAAAACCTTTTAAAGGAGTATAGAAGATTGGAAAAACGTTATTGGTATGTTATCCTCACCTACATCCTTATGCAGTTTTCAGGAGTTGTTGGTATACCGCTGTTAAAATTAACAGGAATGTTTGATGACTATCCAGTTCGAACAGCGAATGTCATGCTTTTGACTTATTGGACTATCATTAGCTTTATCCTTGGTTTACTTATTGTCTTACTGCTGCTGCGCCGTGACATGTCCATGCGTATAGAACATGCTGGAAAAACGATTGCTGTTGTCTGGTCAGTCCTTGGGGTGTTTCTCGCTATGGCTGGTCAAGCTGTAGCAGGTATGATTGAGCACGCTCTTGGCATTACCCAAGTATCTGAAAACACACAAAATATTGTTAATCTTGTTAAAGCAACGCCGTTCCTTATTGTCGTTACGTCTGTTATTGGACCAATACTAGAAGAGATTATTTTCCGAAAGATTATTTTTGGTTCTCTTCACAAACGATACAATTTCTTTATCTCTGCATTTATTAGTTCCCTTATTTTCGCTGCGGTACACTGGGATTTTAAACATTTACTTGTGTATACAGCTATGGGATTTGTATTTGCATTCCTTTATGCAAGGACGAGACTAATTGTTGTACCTATTATTGCTCATGTTTTGATGAATACAATCGTTATTTTATCTCAAACTATTTTTGCAGATAAAATTATAGAAATGCAAAAACAAGCAGAACAAATGCAGTTCATTTTTGGAGGCATGTTTTTATGAAGAATATCCCTTTAACACGAGGGTTTATTTATATTATTATGGGGATTTTATTCACCTACTTGGCAATTCAAAATGCCCAGGAAACCGTCTGGAATTTCCCCACAATCTTATTTGCACTCGTAGCCGCATTCGATTTCAGGTTTGCGGTTCGCATCTTTATCTTGCACTACAAAATTAAAAAATTGCAGCAGCAATATAAAAATCAAGATGATTCATCCAAATAAAAAAACCACTGTTTCAGTGGTTTTTTTACATACTAACATCTTCTCTTTCTTGCTCTGCCCTTGCCTTTAACACTTTGCGATACGAAATGCGGGAAATAATGATGCTGATTTCATACAAAATTAAGAGCGGCACTGTCACCATCATGTGCGAGAGCAATTCCGGTGGTGTAATAAGTGCGGCAATAACTAGCAGTACGAAATAGGCATATTTTCGAATTTGAGATAAAAACATAGGCGTTATAATTCCTAAACGCGTCAAAAACATAACGACGACAGGAAGCTGAAACAACAAGCCAAAAGGCAGTGTGAGCTGCATTAAAAAAGAAAAGTATTCATTAATGCCAATCACTTGGTTTACATTCAGCTCATCAGAAACGCGCGTCATAAAATCAACGACAAATGGAAACAACACAAAATAAGAAAAAGAGACACCGCCGATAAAGAGAAAAATGGAAACAGGAATATATCCAAGCGTTACCTTACGCTCTTTTTCATATAAACCAGGACTAATAAATGCCCAAAGTTGATACAGTGCAACAGGAGCTGCAAGTACACAGCCGATAATAACAGCAAATTGCATATAAATCTTAACTGGATCTGTTAACCGAAATGCATTCATCGTTAAATTCTTTGCCTCATCAGCATGCTGTAAATAGACAATAACCTTATCCGCTATAAAAAAGCCGCCAATTGTGGCAATCACAAAGAAAAATAAAACAATTAAAATGCGTTTTCGCAGCTCTCCTATATGATCATATATTGACATTTCTTGTTCGGTCATACTATGATCACCCTTTTACTCTTTGTCATCTACTTGACGCTGTTTATCTTTTTCACGATCTTCTGATGCACCGCTAGCGGCATGCTTAAACTCTCTAAGCGTTTGGCCCACTGATCTTCCTAGCTCCGGTAACCGTTTCGGTCCAAAAATAAGCAGTGCTACAATCGCAATAATAATCCAACTGCCTGCTCCAATCCCCATATTCCCACTCTCCTTATTAATTTAGACTTAAGGAAATCGTAACACAGTCCGCCTTATTCAACAGGATAATTTTTCAAAAAGTAGACGAGCGACTGTAATTCTACAGCAAGATCAATATGATGGAGTCGAATCTCATCCGGTACGTTTAAGCGTGCAGGAGTAAAGTTTAAAATTCCTTTAATTCCGCAACTCACTAAACGATCAGTAATTTGCTGAGCAACAGTGGCAGGAACGGTTAAAATCGCTACTGAGATGTCATCACTCATATAATCTTCCAATTGGTCAAGATGATAGACCGGCACGTCGCCTACTTTCGTACCTACTTTATCTTCTATCACATCAAAAGCGCACTCAATTTTGGTGTTATTATTTTTAATAAAATTATAATTTAAAAAGGCCGTTCCTAGATTCCCTACGCCAATCAGTGCTACTTTCGTTACTTCATCTTGGTCTAACGTTTTACGGAAAAATGTAAGTAAATAATTCACATTGTAGCCGTATCCCTTTTTTCCTAATGCACCAAAGTAAGAAAAGTCCCGACGAATAGTAGCAGAATCCACTTTCACTGCCTCACTTAACTCCGCTGACGACACACGCTGTTTACCAGAAGCATGCAAATTTTTCAAAAAACGATAATAAAGCGGCAATCGCTTAGCCGTTGCTTGTGGTATTTTTAATTGTTCAGTGTTCACGTTGTACCCCCTCAGTTCATGTATGTCATTACTAACATTTTCAAGTCATATTGCATTACCTTTCACAAAGCATCAACCGCTTTGAGGTAGCGCTTCCAATTCTCTCTCTTTTCTCTTGTTTTATATATACTCCGCTTCACACCTCGACGGCTTTTGTCTATTCAGCACTCCTTAAAGTCGGTTTGTAGAACGAAGCAATTAGCCCTTCAAAGGATCGGTTTGTTAGTCATGACGGATTTTTTACATCCATCATAGATAAGTTCAGAGATGCACTTATCTCTTATTTTAACATAGTATCCTGTATAAAATGTGCAGGTAAAATCATTTTATTTCATGAATCAAAACATTCGCTTCATCATTTGTCCTTGTCCCTCTACAAATTACAAACGCTTGTAGGAAGAACTTGTAGTTAAAAATATGTTAAAATACACTATGGATATACTACTAGAGGTGAAAAAATGATTATTCTACAATTGAACGGTATTACAAAATACTATGGGGCAGAACCCATTTTATCGAATATAAAGTTAGAAGTACAATCAAAAGACCGCATTGCCCTAGTGGGACGAAACGGTGCTGGTAAATCAACTTTATTAAAAATTATTGCTGAGCAGCTTTCCTATGACAGCGGAGAAATTATTAAACCTAAGGGTGTTTCCATTGATTATATGGGACAAGATACAGTTCTTGAGTCAACACTCTCCATATGGGAAGAAATGATGACTGTCTTTGCTCCGTTAAAGAAGATGGAAAAAGAATTACGTACGCTTGAAACGAAGATGGGCGATCCAGATATTTTTAATGATTCAGTTCAATACGAAAAACTAACCAAAGAGTACGATCAGCTTCAAGTAACGTTCAAAGATTTAGGCGGCTATCAATATGAAGCGGATACACGATCTATTCTTCACGGTTTCCGTTTTTCAAACTTTGACTACAGCACCCCTATTTCCTCCTTAAGCGGTGGACAAAAAACGCGCCTGGCTCTTGCAAAACTGCTTTTAACAAAGCCTGATTTGCTTATTCTGGATGAGCCTACCAACCACTTAGATATTGAAACTTTAGCATGGCTGGAACAGTTTCTGCAAGGGTATGAAGGAGCTATTTTAATCGTTTCACATGATCGTTACTTCCTTGATAAAGTCGTAAATCAAGTGTATGAAGTCGTACAAAAAACAACGGTGAAGTACACGGGCAACTACTCTAAATACCTTGTACAAAAAGCAGAGCGATATGAAAAAGAGTTGCGTCAGTACGAAAAGCAGCAAGATGAAGTCGCAAAGCTGAATGATTTTATTCAGCGAAACATCGCCCGCGCATCGACTACAAAACGTGCGCAAAGCAGACGTAAACAGCTCGATCGAATGGAGTTAATAAATCGACCTAACGAAGGCGAAAAATCAGCTAGTTTTTCGTTTGAAATTGAACGTCAAAGCGGAAATGAAGTCTTAAATCTGGAAGATGTGTCTATCGGATATGATGAACACAACTATGTCGTCCAAGAGGCAAACCTTCGCATTAAAAAAGGGGAAAGCCTTGCGTTGGTTGGTCCTAATGGCGTGGGGAAATCAACTTTATTAAAAGGCATTGTGGATAAACTCAGCTTCAAGACTGGGACCATTTCCTTTGGCTCAAATGTAATGGTTGGTTATTACGACCAAGAGCAAGCCAATTTAACGTCTAATAAAACCGTTTTAAATGAACTTTGGGATGACTACCCAGCCAAACCTGAAAAAGAAATCCGTACAGCGCTTGGAAATTTTCTGTTTTCAGGTGATGATGTACTGAAAATCGTTTCCACGCTCAGCGGTGGTGAAAAAGCACGTTTGGCTCTTGCGAAGCTTATGCTTCAAAAAGCTAACTTCTTAATTTTGGATGAACCTACTAACCATCTTGATTTAGATAGCAAACAAGTACTCGAGAATGCGTTAATTGATTACCCAGGGACTCTATTATTTGTTTCACATGACCGTTATTTTATTAATCGTATTGCCAATAAAATAGCAGAGCTATCTCCTGAAGGAGTAGAAGAATTTCTTGGAGATTATGACTATTATGTAGAAAAGAAAGCAGAAATAGAGGAAATCAAAGAATTAGAAAATATAAAAGCAAACGAAGAACGTACGGTAAAAGTAGATAAACAGTCCTATAAACAAGATAAAGAACAAAAGAAATTGATGAGACAGCGAACGCGCCGCATTGAAGAAATTGAAACTGAAGTAAACAAATTAGAAGCCGCCCAAGCGGCGAATGAAGAACTTCTTTGTGACCCTGAAATTTATCAAAATCACGAAGAAGTATCAAGATTAAACGGTGAAAATGAAAAAATTTCTTCACAGTTATCCACATTAATGGAAGAGTGGGAAGAATTACAGCTGCTTCTAGAAGAGTAGCCTATATTTTTGCGTATCTATTCATCCTATTTACTTGTTCATGCGCTTAAGAGCAAGCTTTATCCACTCTGTGAATAAATAGTGGATATCTGTCTGATTTTCATAATTAAAACTTGTTGATAACAGGTCCGTGTACTGAGTGCACGGACTTTTCCACATAATTATCCACAGTCAATTCTAAATTTATTGAATATTGTTGATAAATCATTTTTATCCACAAAAAAAGACGAATGAGAAATAAATCTCATTCGTCACTTACTCTTCCAAGTCCAAACCGGGGTTTGCATTTAATGACATATCTGAACGTTTTCCTTGAGCAAATCGTACGCTTGCTGCTGCTCCAATCATTGCGGCATTATCCGTACATAGAGATAGCGGCGGGATAATAAGCTCAATATTTGATAGGGGTTCAAATGCCTCTTCTAGCGCTGCTCTAAGCCCTTTATTAGCAGCAACTCCTCCTGCTAATAAAACTTGCTTAACGTTATATTCCTTTGCAGCTTTAATCGTTTTAGTTACTAACACATCAATGACACTCGCTTGAAAGCTAGCAGCAAGTGTTTGTGGAAGAATCTCTTCACCTTTTTGCTTCGCATTGTGGACAGTGTTAATAACTGCTGATTTTAATCCACTGAAACTAAAATCATAGGATCCTTCTTCTAGCCAAGCACGCGGCAAATCAATTAATGGCTCTCCTTCATGTGCAAGGCGGTCAATATGAGGTCCGCCTGGATATGGAAGGTTTAACGTGCGGGCTACTTTATCGTAGGCTTCTCCTGCTGCATCATCTCTTGTTTCACCGATCACTTTAAAATGACCGTGACTTTCCATGTATATAAGCTCCGTATGCCCGCCAGATACAACTAGCGATAAGAGCGGGAATTCTAGTTTTTTGATTAGCTGATTTGCGTAAATATGTCCTGCAATATGATGAACACCAATTAATGGCTTTTGATGTGCAAATGCTAGCGCTTTGGCTGCATTTACGCCAATAAGAAGTGCTCCCACAAGCCCTGGTCCTTCCGTTACAGCTATTGCATCTATATCTGCAAACGTCAAGTTCGCTTGATTTAAAGTTTCTTCAACTACTACTGTAATTTGTTCTACATGATGACGAGATGCAATTTCCGGTACGACACCGCCAAATCGTTTATGGCTTTCTATTTGAGAGGCCACCACATTGGCTACAATTTCATGACCGTTTCGAATCACAGCTGCTGCTGTCTCATCACAGCTTGTTTCTAATGCTAAAATTAATTGATTTTCATTCATAAATTCACCCACATAACTAATGCATCCTCATTGTTATCAGAATAATAATTCTTACGAATACCTCCAGGTTTAAAACCTAGCTTTTGATACAATGATTGTGCAATATGATTAGATACCCTAACTTCTAATGTCATTGACGTAGCACCTAGTTTTCGAAGAACGTCCATCACGTTGCGCAGCAGCAATTCACCGAGTCCCTTGCCTCGGTAGTCTGGCAATAGCGCAATGTTGGTTACATGTGCTTCGTCAATAACAATCCACGTTCCGCAATAACCAATAATATTTTCTCCTTCTTCCATCACAATGTAAGTTGAAAATTGATTATTGGTTAACTCATTTTGAAATGCTTCTGCACTCCAAGGTGTCGTAAAAGACTTCTCTTCGATTTTCACTACTTGATCAATATCTTTAACTTCCATTAAACGAAACTTAATTGTTAGTTTCATGTTATACCTTCTTTTATCCTTTTTGCTGTGAAGCAAGCCAGTTGGCTTCTGCTTCAGCTAAACGAATGTAGTTCGGAACAAAAGTATGCACAGACTGCGGCTCTTTCTTCATTCCTAAGAAAGCCAATTCACTTGGTCTTGGGTTAAACTGCTGAACATGGGCAAATACAGCTTGTTTACTCAACACTTCTTTTAACGCCTCTTCATGCATGGAAAGATCATTGCCTATGAATAAAATAGGTTTGTTGTATGACTTTAAATGTTCCGCCCAGTCCTTATTAATAACAAGTCGGTCACTTTCAACTTCTACAAGACCTCGTTCGTTATTCCATTCATATAGTCCTGTATAAAGCTGCTGACGGCGCGCATCAAATAACGGAGCAATATATCCATCAAAATAACGACCGTTTGCTGCTAGTGCCTCAAGGCTAGATACACCTATTAAAGGAATATTTAAAGTCCAAGCAAGTGTCTTGGCAATGGTAACACCAATGCGTACACCGGTATAGGACCCGGGACCGTGTGCCACTACAATACGGTCTAGCTCGCTTGGCGCAATATCACAATCTTTTAACAAAGATTCCACAGCGTTCATCACACGAACAGAGTGATTCTTTTTTAGATTCGTAATAATTTCTCCAATTACTTTGTTTTCTTCAACGACAGCAACACCCATGACAAAATTGGATGTATCAATGGCTAACATTTTCATCTTTTAAAAAGCTCCTTACATATTTCAACGTACCGACTGCCTATCGCTTTTACAAGGATTTTACGAGTCGTTTCGTTTTCATGGTAAATATTGATTTGAATATATTCATTAGGAAGCTGCTCTTCAATCAGGTGAGCCCACTCCACGACCGTCACGCCATCTCCTTCAAAATACTCATCGAACCCTAGGTCTTCAAATTCATCCCCTAGACGGTACACATCCATATGGTAAAGAGGAAGGCGACCGCTTTTGTATTCTTTAATGATAGTAAATGTCGGGCTATTCACATTGCGTTCAATTCCTAAGCCTTTAGCTAAACTTTTTGTGAATGTTGTCTTTCCAGCTCCCAAATCGCCTTCAAGCAGCAGCACGTCACCAGCTTCTAATAAAGTTGCTAGACGAGCAGCCAGCTGATTAGTTTCATCAGGAGACGTAGACATAAACGTAAATTCATTAATCTCTGTCATTCATTCAGAACCTCATTTCAATCTGTATATATATATTGTAAACGTTGTGGACTATACATATCCAGTAAGAAATCCAACAATCTTTAACATCGCAATTCTACAAAGAAATTTCTTTGTATATAAAAAATTCCTTAGGATTGCTCCTAAGGACGGTAAAGTTTTATATAAAAATGGTTCAAACAATAAAAAAGACGAAACACATTGTTTCGTTTCTAAAACATGGCGGTCCCGACGGGAATCGAACCCGCGATCTCCTGCGTGACAGGCAGGCATGTTAACCGCTACACCACGGGACC
>NZ_JBOZGM010000015.1:0-15749 GCF_050846875.1 Priestia sp. TRN 1309
TTGCATGTATTAGGCACGCCGCCAGCGTTCATCCTGAGCCAGGATCAAACTCTCCGAAGAAATGTTTGACTTGCTCAATTTAAAAATAAAAATTAACGTTGACGTTTACTATTTCGTTCAGTTTTCAAAGAACTCTTGTCTCAAGGCGACTTTCTTATCTTACCACCTTAAGAATAACTTGTCAACAACTTTTTTCTTTAAGTTATTTTCGAGTTATTTTTCGTTACTGTCTTAGCGACGTATATAAATATAACATCTGATAACTTGCTGGTCAACAACTTTTTCAAAAAAAATAAAAGTTTTCTCGAAAAGATTCCAGAAAACTTTTATTTTGGATATTCTTCCAAATTATAATATGAAATTATTAATAACAAGTAGGGCAGCTATTCCTGGAATACCTAAAATAGCTGAAACAATAGCTGTGGGGAAATTAATAGGAATATGAATACCGAACTGTACGCCAAAGATGTTAATAAAGAAAAGCAGCAAAACGCCAATAATAAGCTTAATCGATAAATTTCCAATGACTCGAAGCATTTTTTCAACACCACCTGTTACTAAGAGTAGAATGATTAGCCCTATTAAAAAAGACACAACTACAATAGGATGATTTAGCATGTTGCCTCCTTCTTAAAGCAGATAAGTTACCTTATATATATGTCCAAGCATTCAAAAAAAGCACTATTTCACGGAGGGAAATCCTTATTTTATAAAGACAACAAAACAGGATGCCTCTATGACATCCTGTTAATTGAAATATTTCGATGTTTGGCTTCTTTTAATAGAAAAAGATACTTCATTTTGGCTAATCGAATATCTACCATTACCTCTTCTGAAGGATCTACACTTCTTTCTACCATTGAAGTTTTGTGACTCCATTCCTGCTTTACTTGCATAAAAGTCTTCACAAATTCATCATCGTACTCTTTGCGTAGCCAACCTTTTCGTTTAAAAAACATATGCAAGTACCTCGTTATACTTCTCTTCTACCTTCTAGGGCTTTAGATAATGTTACTTCGTCCGCGTACTCAAGGTCTCCTCCGACGGGTAACCCATGAGCAATTCTAGTAATTTTAATTCCTGTCGGCTTTAAGAGCCTAGAGATATACATAGCCGTAGCTTCGCCCTCTATATTCGGGTTAGTAGCTAAAATCACTTCTTGAATCTCATCATCTTGAAGTCTTTTTAATAACTCTGGTACTTTGATATCTTCAGGCCCTATTCCTTCCATAGGTGAAATTGCGCCATGCAGGACATGATACAAGCCGTTATATTCTTTCATTTTCTCCATTGCAATGACATCTTTAGGGTCTTGCACGACACACACCACACTGCGCTCTCTACGCTGATCTTGACAAATGTAGCAAGGATCTTGATCTGTGATATGCCCACAAACTGAACAATAGGTTAAATTTCGCTTCGCATTAACTAATGCTTTTGCAAAATCTAATACCGTATCTTCTTTCATAGATAAAACAAAGAACGCTAAGCGAACAGCTGTTTTTGGACCAATGCCGGGTAACTTCATAAAACTATCTATAAGCTTTGATATTGGTTCTGGATAATGCACGTGGCAACCACCTTATTAAAGTCCTGGAATATTTAAACCTTTTGTAAATTGACCCATTGTGTTATTTGTTAAATCGTCCATTTGTTTTAATGCGTCATTTGTTGCTGCTAGTACTAAATCTTGTAGCATTTCAATATCTTCAGGATCTACTACATCCTCTTTAATATTTACATCAATTACTTGTTTCTGACCGTTAACCACAACTGTTACCATTCCACCGCCAGCTGTACCTTCAACAGTTTTTTCAGCTAACTCTTCCTGCGCTTTTTGCATATCTTTTTGCATTTTTTGCATTTGTTTCATCATTTTTTGCATATTGCCCATGCCTTTCATCATATGAACATTCCTCCTAAATTTACTCTTGAATTTCGATTAAGTCTTCTCCAAATAGCTTTTTCGCTTCTGCAACCACGGGGTCTTCCTCCTGTGGTTGACCTGATGACCCATCACTTTGCTGTCCTTGAAGAAACTCTTCTCTTACTTTATCCCATTCACTTTCTGGAATTGCAACCATTTCACGCTTGCTGCCAATTAAAGTATATAAGATATTCTCTAAATTATCACGTACATTGTTGTTATTTTCAGAAGCCATTTTGCAATGAATTTCATATTTGAATTTAAGTATAAATGATTGATCTGAAGACGCAACCGGTTCACTGTTAGATAACAACGCTGCATGTGAAGCTTTATTTTGTTGTTTCAATGTGTCTAATACCTGCGCCCAAGATCGCTTAATGGTTTCTAAATTCTGCCGAGTGGCATTTTTTAAAACTTCATTTACCTTTCCAACAGGCGTTTTGTACTGACTTCTTGACTGTCTTGTCTGTTTTTTCTCTGTTTGCGCTGCCTGAGCTGTATGATCAACTTGAATGCCTTTTTCTTTTAGCTGCTGCAGTTCTGCTTCCATTTGATTCATTTTTTGCAAAATGTCTTGATATGGAAGAGCACCCTCTTGATTTGTAGAACTTTGAGCTAATTTCACTAAAGCTACTTCAAGTAGCACTCGAGGATGATTGCTCCATTTCATCTCTTGCTGAGTTTGGTTCAATTCAGCAATGACTTTATAAATAAAGGCACTATCCATTTTTGAACTAAGTTCTTTAAACTCTTCGTTAACCGCTGCTTTTTCAAGTAAATATGCATTTTCTTCTGAAGCTTGATAAAGCAGAACATCACGATAATAGAAGATGAGGTCCTCTACAAACCTCGCTGGATCTTTTCCGTTTTTGATCAAACTTTCAACAGAATCTAGCGCTTCTACAATGTTTTCGTTAAAGATAGCTTGGACGATCTTCACAATAAAAGACTGTGATACTGCTCCTGTTATGGATAGAACATCCTCTAAGCTCACCTTCTCCGTACTATACGAGATGGCTTGGTCTAAAAGACTAAGTGCATCACGCATGCCGCCTTCTGAAGCTTTCGCAATTTCGTAAAGAGCATCCTCGCTTACTTCTAGCTCTTCAGAACCTAATACTTCCTTCATTCGATATACGATATCTTCTGGCGAAATGCGTTTGAAATCAAAGCGCTGACATCTGGAGATAATCGTTAATGGAATTTTATGGGGCTCTGTTGTAGCTAAAATAAAGATGACATGTGCAGGAGGTTCTTCTAACGTTTTTAACAAAGCGTTAAAAGCTCCAATTGAAAGCATATGAACTTCATCAATAATGTACACTTTGTATCGAACAGCACTAGGTGCATATTTTACTTTATCACGGATATCTCGAATTTCATCGACTCCATTATTAGAGGCTGCATCAATTTCAATTACATCAGAAATGGAACCATCCGTAATTCCCCGACAAGTTGCACATTCATTACAAGGTTCAGCAATGGGTGCTTTTTCACAGTTAACGGCTTTCGCTAAAATTTTAGCAGCTGTTGTCTTCCCTGTCCCTCGAGGCCCAGAAAATAAATACGCATGCGAAAATTTTTCTTGGACAAGGGCATTTTGAAGTGTTTTGATAATATGTTGTTGACCGACTACGTCGTTAAAGCTTTGAGGACGGTATACACGGTACAGAGCCTGATATGCCACTACATCCTCTCCTTTTAATATAATTCATTAGTTCTCATTATAGCGTATTATGAGGTTTTTTTTCAAAATAGTAAGAGATAAAATAAAAAGCCTACTCTCACAGAGTAGACTAAACTTATGTATATAACTGCCGTGCACCTTCCGTCGATTAGCCACCCCAGGCGTTACTTAAGCAGTTAGCTCGGTTCAGGCGACCCCATGGCACATGAGAGGTTCTGCTTACTGCTGCTTCCTTCCGGACCTGACAGGGTTCACAGATTCCCATTGCATAGGACCCAAACGTCAACACCACTTACTTAAGGCAGGCCCTAAGATGAGCTAACCTCAAGAAGGAATTCGGCCTCGCTAGAGCGGATTGCGAGTACAGGGCACCGCTACCTCCCCGCTTAGCACGGCAAAGTTGAAACCAATAGTTTGGGCATCAAGTTGATGCATTTACAAGTATACGTCTTTTCATTCAAAAATGCAACCGCTATAGAAAACTTACTTTTTTAGCGCTATTTTCCAGCCTTTTTTCGTTGACGTAACTCACGAAAAAAAGTCGTTAAGAGGCTCCCGCATTCTTCTTCTAGCATACCTCCTACTACTTCTGCTTGATGATTAAACTTTTCAAACTCTAATAAATTTAACAATGTTCCAGCGCAGCCACCTTTAGGATCATAAGCGCCAAACACAACTCTTTTCACTCTTGATAATACAATAGCACCTGCACACATCGGACATGGTTCTAAGGTGACATATAACGTAGCGTCTTCCAACCTCCATGTTCCTAGTTTCTTACATGCTTCATCAATGGCTAAAAGTTCCGCATGAGCAACTGATCGCTGTTCTGTTTCTCGTAAGTTATAAGCTGCAGCAATCACCTCATCATTTTGAACAATAACTGCTCCAATAGGAACCTCTAATTTATCTTTAGCTTTTAATGCTTCATCAATTGCCAACCTCATATACTTTTCATCATTTAACACTTTTTATCCAACCTTACATATTATATTTTTTCTGAGTCAAACTATTTACTATGTACATCAGGAAAAGGAGAGACCTTGTGTGAAGAATGCTAAAACTGCTTTAATTATTATTGATATGCTAAACGATTTTCAATTCAAAAACGGCAAAGTACTTGCTGAAAAATCTTTAATAATCGCTCAAAATATTGCCGAATTAAAACAATATGCCTCGTCTCAACATATCCCTATTATTTACGTCAATGACCACTATAAGCTATGGCAAGCAAACTTAGAAACCATTTTAACACACTGCACAAATGAGGTAAGTTCACCCATTCTACATCACATTTCACCACAAAACGCTGATTACTTTTTAATTAAACCAAAGCATTCTATTTTCTATGGAACAGCTTTAAATATTTTGCTATCACAGCTCGATGTGCATACACTTATTTTAACAGGAATTGCGGGAAATATATGCGTGCTTTTTTCAGCCAACGATGCTTATATGCGTGAGTATAATTTAATTGTGCCTGAAGATTGTATTGCTTCAAACGCAGATGAAGACAATACCTTTGCTTTAAGAATGATGCATAACGTATTAAATGCTCGTATTTGCAAACATACTGAGTTGATGAATTAAGTAAAAAGCCTTCTCATATGATGGAAGTAAGTCATATGAAATGGAGGCTTTTTATTATGCAAATTTACACTGTTAAAGCAGGTGACAGTATATATAGTATTGCAAAACAGTTCCGGATTGACGCAGGAAAGATTATAAGAGCAAATGAATTACCTAATCCAAATCAACTCGTCATCGGGCAATCTATGGTTATTCCCATCAACGGTACTTACTACACAGTAAAAGCTGGGGACACTATATGGAAAATAGGACGAAAATTAGGCGTTAGCTATCAGGCTATTGCCAATGCGAACAATGTTTCAGTTACAGCACCCTTAACACCTGGCCGCCGCATCTTAATTCCCCCTTCCCCAAACAAAAGAAACGGTGAGTTTTTAGGGTATGTTGAAACAAGCAATCGAAAAATCACCCCTCAAACAGAGAAAATGATTAATCAAAATGCAAAATACCTTACTTATCTCGGACCAGCGAACTTCGAAGTGCAAAAAGACGGTTCTCTAAAGGCACCTCCACTTAACAATTTAGGTTCTATTGCTAAAGAAAATGACGTCATCTTCTTAATGGTATTGGCTAATATTGAAAACGGTGCATTCAGTGATGAAGTCGGCCGAGCAATTTTAACTAATAAAGACGTTCAAGATACGCTCTTAAATAATATTGTAAAAACAGCGAAAGAACGAAATTTCAGAGACATTCACTTTGACTTCGAATTTTTGCGTCCGGCAGATAAAGAAGCCTATATTGCATTCTTACAGAAAGCAAAAAAGCGTCTTCAAGATGAGCAACTTCTCATGTCTGTGGCTTTAGCTCCGAAGACAAGTCGAGATCAAAAAGGCAAATGGTATGAAGCACATGATTATAAAGCCATTGGAGAGATTGCTAACTTCGTTGTTCCAATGACATATGAATGGGGATATAGCGGTGGGCCTCCTATGGCCGTCTCTCCTATTGGTCCCGTACGTGATGTTTTAGAATATGCAGTATCTGAAATACCTAGTTCAAAAATTATCATGGGCCAAAACCTATACGGTTACGATTGGACACTGCCTTACAAACCAGGAGGAGAATATGCCAAAGCCATTAGTCCTCAACGAGCTATTGAGTTGGCAGCTCGTTATAAAGTAGCTATTCAATACGACAATAAAGCACAAGCTCCTTTCTTCCGGTATAAAGATGAACAGCAGCGCACTCACGAAGTATGGTTTGAAGACGCTAGATCTATTCAGGCCAAGTTTGATTTAATCAAAGAATTAAACCTTAGAGGAATGGCCTACTGGAAACTAGGCTTAGATTTCCCGCAAAACTGGCTCTTGATTGAAGACAACTTCAAAATTACAAAAAGAGTGACACAGCCATAAATAGGGAAAGCTTACTGTTAACAGTAGGCTTTTTGTTATTCTTCTTACTGAAAGAAATTTCTTTTCCCCTTATTCTCCTTCTCTATGTTAAAATATTTTTTGTCTGTTTTTTTTGAACGAGTGGTCATGAAGGAGGCAAATGAATGCAAGGCACACCTTTTATTTCAGTAGAAGGACCCATCGGTGTCGGAAAAACCTCTCTAGCTAAAGAGATTGCACAAGCATTTCAGTTCGAAATTTTAAAAGAAATCGTAGATGAAAATCCATTTCTCGGGAAATTTTATGAGAATATCGACGAGTGGAGTTTTCAAACCGAAATGTTTTTTCTATGTAATCGATATAAGCAGTTAGAGGATATTCAAAAAGGGTTCTTATCTTATAAAAAACCTGTTGTAGCAGATTATCATATTATGAAAAACATGATTTTCGCTGAGCAAACGTTAAAAGATGAACAGTATAAAAAATATGTACAAATCTTCCACATCTTAACGGCTGATATGCCGGCTCCGAACATTATTATTTATTTAAATGCCAGTTTAGATACCTTGCTAAAGCGTATTAAAATGCGTGGAAGAGAAATTGAACGAAACATCGATCCTCACTACCTTGCGAGACTAAGTGATGATTATGAAAAAGCTATGACGGCATTTGAACAAAAGAACCCTGACGTAACCATTTTACGTTATAACGGTGATGAAATAGATTTTGTACAAAATAAACAACACTTAAATAGAATCTTATCAGAGGTTCAAGAGAGTATGTTGAAAAGGAGTATATAATGGTAAACTTACGATCGAAATACAACATTCCTAATGATGCTGTGTTGACGATAGCGGGTACAGTTGGAGTTGGGAAATCTACGATGACTCAATCATTGGCTGATGCTCTCCAATTTCGCACATCGTTTGAAAAAGTAGATTCCAACCCTTACCTGGACAAATTTTATGGGGATTTTGAACGCTGGAGCTTTCACCTACAGGTATATTTTTTAGCGGAACGCTTTAAAGAACAAAAGAAGATTTTCGAGTATGGGGGCGGCTTTATCCAAGACAGATCCATTTACGAAGATACCGGTATCTTTGCTAAGATGCATTTTGAAAAGGGAACAATGTCTAAAGTAGACTATGAGACATATACAAGCTTGTTCGATGCAATGGTTATGACTCCATACTTCCCTCATCCAGATCTGCTCATTTATTTGGAAGGCAGCTTCGAAGATATTGTAGATCGCATTCAAGAAAGAGGGCGACCAATGGAACAACAAACGCCTCTTGATTATTGGAAAGAGATGCACGCCCGATATGAAGAATGGATTAATAACTTTACGGCTTGTCCTATTCTCCGTTTAGATATTAGAGAATACGACCTTCTCAAGGATCCTGATTCAATTGAATCAATTGTTGAAAAAGTGGCTCGCTTTTTACAACATAATGAAAAGCTAAAACGTCGTCAGCTATAAAAAAATGCCGCTTTAATAAATAAAGCGGCATTTTCAACAAATAAAAAACCGTTACTTATAAGTAACGGTTTTCCAATCTCCAATTTATCGCGCTATGTTAATTGCATTATAAGTCAAATATGGCGGAGGAAGAGGGATTCGAACCCCCGCGGGCTTTAACACCCCTGTCGGTTTTCAAGACCGATCCCTTCAGCCGGACTTGGGTATTCCTCCGTATCGACAAGTATTAATTTATCATATAAAAATAATGAAGTCAACTCTTTTATTAATTTTTTTAAAAAAGATGTTCATTAAAAATTAATTTAATGAACATCTTCTACTTTTATTTAGAAATAACTTCTTTATTTCCCATATATGGACGCAGCACTTCTGGAATTTGAATTGATCCATCTTCCTGCTGGTAGTTTTCTAAAATTGCAGCTACCGTACGGCCAATTGCTAAGCCAGAACCATTTAGTGTATGAACATGTTCTGGTTTTGCTTTTGTATCACGGCGGAAGCGAATATTAGCACGGCGAGCTTGAAAGCTTTCAAAGTTTGAACAAGAAGAAATTTCACGATACGTTTCATAACTTGGAATCCAAACTTCAATATCATACTTTTTGGCTGCTGTGAAACCTAAGTCAGCTGTACACATGCTTAGAACTCGGTAAGGTAAACCTAATAGTTGAAGAACCTTTTCAGCATGGCCCGTTAATTTTTCTAATTCATCATAAGAATCTTCTGGCTTAACAAAGCGAACAAGTTCTACTTTATTAAACTGATGCTGACGAATAAGCCCACGTGTATCTCTTCCTGCAGAGCCTGCTTCTGAGCGGAAGCAAGCACTATACGCTGTATAAGCAATTGGAAGCTGATCTCCGCTTAAAATTTCATCACGATGTAAATTTGTAACTGGTACTTCAGCTGTAGGAATTAAGAAATAATCTTCTTCTTTAATTTTAAATGCATCTTCTTCAAATTTAGGAAGCTGCCCTGTTCCTGTCATACTTGTACGATTCACCATATATGGAGGAAGGATTTCTTCATAACCATGCTCATCCATATGTAAATCCATCATAAAGTTAATAAGAGCACGTTCTAATCTTGCACCTAACCCTTTATAAAATACAAAGCGGCTTCCCGTTACTTTCGAAGCTCTTTCAAAATCTAAAATATTTAAATCTGTTCCTAAATCCCAATGCGGTTTTGGTTCAAAATCAAATTGTTTAATTTCTCCCCATTTGCGAACTTCTACGTTATCATCTTCAGTTTCACCTACAGGCGTACTTTCATGTGGAACGTTAGGAATTGAAAGCAGCAATAGCTCTAACTCTTCTTCAACGCTGCGAAGCTCTTCATCCAATTGCTTTACGCGGTCTCCTACTTCACGCATTTCGACGATTAAATGATCAGCATCTTGTTTTTCACGTTTCAATTGTGCAATTTGCTGTGATACTTCATTTCGCTTGCTTTTTAACTCTTCTGTTTGAGCAATTAGCTCACGGCGTTTTGCATCTAACTCTTCAAAGCGACCTAAGTCCGTTAAGTCCTCACCACGAAACTTGAGCTTTTCTTTTACTTCATTAAAATTAGCACGTAAAAATTTTAAATCTAACATACTGAGTACCTCCTTTAGTATAAAAGGGCAAAATAAAAACTCTCATCCCTATGAAAGGGACGAGAGTTTACCCGCGTTGCCACCCTAATTGAAAGCTAAAATAAGCCTTCCTCTTAAACCAGATAACGGATGAACCGAAACTGCCTACTACTTTTTCGACAGCTTGCTCCAGGACGGATTCATAAGAATTGATTATCGATTCACACCAGCCATCGACTCTCTTGAAATCAAAAATCTTATTACTATTTCCTATCAACGCTTTATACCAATATCATTTTTATTAATCATAATGTACTACAAGTCTTTACAAGATGCAATTCATTTATACAGGTTTTTTCGAAGCTTCTTCAACCATTGCTACAAAATACTGAGCCATGCGAGCATCATCTGTTAATTCTGGATGAAACGAACATCCCAAGAATTGACCTTGTCTTGCTGCAACAATTCGGTCGTTATGCATTGCCAAGACTTCAACGTTTTCTCCTACTTCTACAATATGCGGAGCACGGATAAATACGCCTATAAAATCTTCACCAATATCTTTAATATTTAGAGCAGCTTCAAAGCTATCTCGTTGGCGCCCAAATGAATTTCGAGCTACCGTAATATCCATAACACCTAAATGGGGCTCTTCACGGTCAACAACTTGTCCTGCAAGTAAAATTAAACCCGCACACGTACCAAACACCGGTTTACCTGCTTGTGCAAACTGGCGAAGAGGTTCCATAAAGTCATACTTGTCAATCAGACGACGCATCGCTGTGCTTTCGCCGCCCGGTAGGATTAAACCATCTATTTCGTCTAGCTGTTCAACTTTTTTAATGATAATGGCTTCAGCGCCTGCTGCTTCTAATGCTTGTGCATGCTCGCGAAAGGCACCTTGTAATCCTAACACGCCTACTTTTACCATTTTGTCAAAACTCCCTTTAAATTACCATCCACGCTCTTGCATGCGGTTTTCTGGTAATAATGATGAAATTTCAATCCCTTTCATTGCACTTCCTAATCCTTTTGACAAGTTTGCAATGAGTTCATAATCTTGATAATGCGTTGTTGCCTCAACGATTGCTCGAGCAAATTTTTCAGGGTTGTCGGATTTAAAGATTCCTGAACCAACGAACACACCGTCTGCTCCAAGCTGCATCATTAACGCTGCGTCTGCTGGTGTTGCTACACCGCCCGCTGCAAAGTTTACAACCGGTAGGCGACCTTCACGTTTAATTTGCAGTAATAACTCATAAGGCGCGCCTAATAGTTTTGCCTCTGTCATTAACTCATCTTCGTCCATGCCCACAACTTTACGTACTTGAGCGTTTACTTGGCGCATATGACGCACTGCTTCCACGATGTTTCCTGTCCCTGGTTCGCCTTTTGTACGAAGCATTGCAGCTCCTTCAGCAATACGGCGGGATGCTTCACCAAGATCACGACAACCGCACACAAATGGAACCGTAAATGTATTTTTATTTAAATGAAACTCCTCATCAGCTGGAGTCAACACTTCACTTTCATCGATGTAGTCTACACCCATCGCTTCTAGCACGCGTGCTTCAACAATATGGCCAATACGAGCTTTTGCCATAACTGGAATGGACACAGCATTCATCACTTCTTCAACAATTGTTGGGTCTGCCATACGAGACACGCCGCCTGCTGCACGGATATCAGCTGGAACACGCTCTAATGCCATAACGGCAACAGCGCCTGCTGCTTCTGCAATTTTTGCTTGCTCTGCGTTGATCACGTCCATGATAACGCCACCTTTTTGCATTTCCGCCATTCCTCGTTTTACACGATCAGTACCTGTAATGTTATTCATGTTTGTCTTCCTCCTGTATCAAGTGTTTCACAATAATTTTTAGTGTATATACAAAATTCAAAACTTAGTGTCTATTTTACCGTATTTTTCGGAAAATTCCTATCTAATTTATAGATTATATACAAACAAATCTAAAAATAAAAAAAAGAGATACTCCCTTGTAGTATCTCTTCTTTCTCTTGAGTTATCATTAAAACCAGTTATTCACTGTATTTGCAGCATTCATCCAAATATTGCTGAAGAAGTTACCAATACTGCGGATAGCGAGAGAGAACCATCCAGCTTTTTCAACAGATTCGTTTGTCACGACCGGCGTCATGCTATCTGTAGTTTGGCCTCCTACATAGCCTAGATCTTTAAGATTGCTGTTTGTTGCACTTACATAAGCAACTGTTTCTCCTTTTTTAATAGGAGCAACAACTTTTTGATCGTTCATAACTTTATCGTTTAACTTAAAGTTGATTTTAGTATGATCTTTTTGACCTTTTTCGGTAATAATTTTTACCGAATTCTTTGGAGAAACGGAAGCTTCTTTTGATTTTCCTTTAGCAACATCAATTGTTTCATGCCCTTTAATCTCGCCGTTAGCAGGCACTACTTCTTTTAACTGAAAATGACTAAAAGCATAATCCAATATCTTTTTCGTTTGAGAAAAACGAGCAGCTTCTGTAGACTTGCCGTTTTCCTTGGCATTCATTACAACTGTTATGTATCTTACCCCGTTACGCTCTGCAGTTCCAGTGAAACATTGACCTGCAAAATCTGTATGACCAGTTTTTAAGCCGTCTACGCCGCTGTATGCAGCTGAAAAACCAGGGAGCATCTTATTCCAATTGTTCATTTTTGTTTCGCCTTGTTGCCCTTGTCTAAACATCTTGGAAGGAGTTTTGGCTACTTCCAAAGATTCTGGATAATCATGAATCAAGTGATAAGCAAGAGTAGCAACTGCCCGAGCAGATAGGAGGTTCTCATCTTCTTCCTTTGTTCCTTTTGGATACATCCCTTTTAACAAGGAATTAGAAAGACCTGTAGAATTGACAAATTTTGATTCACCCATATTTAATTTTTTTGCTGTTTCATTCATTAACTTAATGAAACCTTCTTCAGAACCACTGACAGCTTCAGCTAAAGCAATGGCTGCTCCATTAGCTGAATAAATAGCCATGGCATCATATAATTCTTTTACCGTATATTTTTGGTTTTCGATTAATGGTACATTTGATAATCCATAATCCTGAGAAATTTTAGCTGCATATTTACTAACTGGCACACGTTGATCCCAAGATAATTTCTTATCTTTTATGGATTCTAATACTAGGTATTCCGTCATCATTTTTGTCATGCTTGCAATACCTAATAAAGCATCCGTATTTTTCCCGTATAGCACTTTCCCCGTACTTGCCTCTACTAAAATGGCTGCGTCTGCTTCAACGCCAATATCATCTGTTTTAGAAGCAGCTGATGCTTGTGTAGAGACAAAAAATACGCTGGCCATTAACATAACAGCAATGACACAAATTAATTGTTTCTGTACTGCGTTTCTCACTCTATACCCTCCAAACGTAAACTCACATAAATGTAATTTTATCATACTAAAATTTAAAAAAATAGATAAAGAAGTACTGTTACATTCATGATTAATGACATAAAAAACACGTTTCCCTATTAAGGAAACGTGTTTTTTACACATTCATGATTATCTCATAGAATAGTTAGGAGATTCTTTTGTAATTTGTACATCATGTGGGTGACTTTCTCTTAAGCCTGCTCCAGTCATACGGATGAATTGTGCCTGTTCACGTAACGCTTCTAAGTTAGCTGAACCACAGTAACCCATTCCTGCGCGTAAACCACCAATCATTTGATATAAAGTATCTGCTACAGGTCCTTTGTAAGGCAAACGGCCTTCGATACCTTCTGGAACTAATTTTTTATTATCTTCTTGGAAGTATCGATCTTTACTTCCTTTTTCCATAGCTCCCACAGAGCCCATTCCACGATACACTTTAAAGCGTCTTCCTTGGTAGATTTCTGTTTCGCCAGGGCTTTCTGTCGTTCCTGCTAGAAGGCTTCCTAGCATTACTGTATGTCCACCAGCTGCAAGTGCTTTTACGATATCTCCAGAGTACTTAATACCGCCATCTGCAATAATAGCTACTCCGTGCTTACGAGCTTCAGTTGCACAGTCATATACTGCCGTAATTTGTGGAACGCCTACACCAGCGACAACACGAGTTGTACAAATTGAACCAGGTCCAATTCCTACTTTTACTACGTTTGCTCCGGCTTCAATTAATGCTTTTGTACCTTCAGCCGTTGCTACGTTACCAGCAATAATATTTAATTCTGGATATGCCTCGCGAATGCTGCGCACTGTATCTAAAACGCCTTGTGAATGTCCATGCGCTGTATCAATAACGATAACATCAACGCCAGCTTGTACTAATTTTTCGATACGAACATTTGAATCAGCTGTTACGCCAACAGCTGCTCCAACTAATAATCGACCTTGTTGATCTTTAGCTGCATTTGGAAACTCAATTACTTTTTCAATGTCTTTAATTGTGATAAGGCCTTTTAATACGCCATTGTCATCTACAAGAGGTAACTTTTCAATTTTGTATTGCTGTAGAATTTTCTCTGCTTCTTCTAAAGTCGTTCCTACTGGAGCAGTAACTAATTCTTCTTTTGTCATTACGTCAGCAATTTGCATTGAATAATCTTGGATGAAACGCAAGTCACGGTTTGTAAGGATTCCAACTAGTTTTTGTTCTTCTTCGTTGTTGACAATCGGCACACCTGAGATACGATATTTGCCCATTAAGTGTTCAGCAGCAAATACTTGGTTTTCAGGAGTTAAAAAGAAAGGATCCGTGATAACACCACTTTCAGAACGTTTTACTTTATCAACTTGTTCTGCTTGCTGTTCAATCGACATGTTTTTGTGAATGATACCCAAACCACCTTGTCTAGCCATCGCAATAGCCATTTCAGCTTCTGTAACTGTATCCATTCCTGCACTGATGAACGGCACCTTTAATTTTAATGTTTTTGTTAGTTCAACACTCATATCAACGTCTTTAGGTAGTACCTCAGATTTTGCTGGCACCAGTAAAACGTCATCAAATGTTAAGCCTTCTTTAGAAAATTTGCTTTCCCACATTATAGAATCCTCCTTTAAACGACAGAATATTATTAGTAGATTAACAAGCAGATATGTACCTGTCAATAACTTCACTAGATATCAGATAATTCTAATAAAAAGAAAAGGTGATTTAGTTGCATAAATTTAATGATGTTTGGACGTCCTACAATTTATTTTTCTCCGTTCCTTTTGTACAAGACTTTTTAAAAAAGCGCTATCAAAAATTGAATTATAGCGATGCAGAGCAACATAGTTTTAAAAACAGTTACCCATTTATTTATTATTTGGAACACAGTAAAAATTATTATCAAGTTGCGGCACAATCTCCTGTATCAGTTCAACCCGTTTTATTATTTTATGGAATGTCACAGCTGTTAAAAGCTTGTTTGTTAACACAAAACCCCGTATATCCCGAAAATACGGCGGTGTTAGCACATGGAGTATCAACACGAAAAAGAAAAAAACAAAGTTATGATTTTTTAGATGATGAAGTTAAGATTCAAAAAAGCGGTTTATTTTCACAAGTAGGAGAAGAATTGTTTCATGTGAAACAACTAGAAGGTAGTAAATATACAATGAATTATCTGTTGTCTTGTGTACCTGAATTAGATACATTATTTTTAAACTTGGGCACGAGGCCATCTTCCCATTTAACAACTATTGGATCGCTTCCAGCTACCTCTTTGCCTATTCCTGAACAAGTTACACGGTGTTATCATATGAATCACGAAAGACTCTATTCTTTTTTAAAAGAGCGTTCCCATCTATCATTGTCTTTGTCAGAAGATCAGGTATGTATTCTTGACCCTTCAAGCTGTTTATATAATTGTTCACCTTTTATGTACAATTTCCAAGCTAACACGTTGCATGCACCGTTGGAAAAAGATAGCTGCTTATATTTCCCTGAGATGTTGGCACATTACTTATTACTTTATAATTTAAGTATGATTTCACGTTATGAAACAGAGTGGTGGTATGAATTATTGCATACATACTCTTCGAAAGATTATCCATTTATCTTGAGGTTCCTTGAGGTTACAGCTCAAAAGATTCCTTACTTAATTTCTTGTTACTTAAATGAACACACAAAAAAAGACTAGCTAAAATAGCTAGTCTTTTTTCAAGTGCCTGGCAACGTCCTACTCTCACAGGGACAAAGTCCCA
>NZ_JBOZGM010000016.1:0-11407 GCF_050846875.1 Priestia sp. TRN 1309
CTAGCTCTTCTTTTGGCACATAGTCCTTTATATAACCAAGATTCATCTTCGTTAAGCTCTCATTCACTTCTTTTTCCTGTACAAGCTCTTTTTTCGTTTTCTCATGTTTCTGCTTCTCCATCATTAAATCATCGCTGAGAGAGCTTATATGAGCCTCATATTGCGTATCTAGTTCTCTCTTAACCTCGTCTTTCACATTTTCCCTTTGTTCAGCTGAAAAATCACGGACAAGCTTCTGGCGCATTTGTTTCTTGGCTTTTTCTACTTGGCCATCTTGATCCGCCACATAGATCTCTAATTCTTGCCTTGTCTCACTTAACTCATTCTTTAATGCCTTATTCTCTTTTTCATAGCGATCTAACTCATGACTCAATGCATGCGTTCGCTCATGCTCGGCCGCCAATGTTTGCTGCAGCTCTTTTGTGAGACTCATCAGCTCATGAAAATCTGCTTCTTCCACTTTCACTTTGGAACCCATGACACTCTTGGCCGCCTCTACTTCAATTGGTTTGCTACATAACTCTTCAATCCGTCTCTCGCTACGTATTTCAACGGGTGGTGCTGTTTTTAACTCAACAAAACTATCCATCTGTCGAATCTTTTTTTTCATGTGAGCCACTTGTTGATCCAACTGCTTTAGCTCTTTTTCACGTTCCTCTCTCTTAAATTCATGCACACTTTTATGCTGCAGCTCGCTCGGCTCGCCACGCTCAATGTCATACCCACGTTTGTTCATGTAGTTGTGAAAATCATCCTGGATTCTACGAATCTTGGTTTTCCCATGGAAGTACTCTTTCGCCGCCAAGCGCCGATCATCCGTAATCGGCACAAACCCCACGTGCATATGTGGCGTCGCTTCATCGTTATGTACCACGGCATACAAAATGTTCTGCTGGCCATACTTGCCGGCAATATGATCCAGTGATGCTTCAAAATATTTACGCTGCTCGTCTAACGACATCGCATGTATATACTCCGGACTGGCCGATACAAAGAACTCTGCCACCAGGACCGCATCATTCCGAATTTTTCGTTTCACACGGGTGGCCGTCATCTTCTTAATTTCTTCATGATACTTAATTTTGTCCTCATTCACGAAGTCATAGTTGAGCATCGTTCTGGTTGAATCGATGTCTTTATTTTTACTGTTCTCGCCTTCTCGTTGGTTGTGTTTCTGGATCCCCAATATTGCGTCTTTGTGGAACTTTTGCATGCGGATAATCCCATATTTGGCCATCCCTCAATCCCCCATTTCGACCACTGTACTTAGGTCTAGCATACCACAACTTTAGATTTGGTGTAACGCACTACACCAATTTTTCATCTTCGATCAAATTGGGCGCGCGCTCTACGAGGTGGCGGTCGGAGTTCCTCCCTGTGTTTGGCTCCGCCAAAATAAAAAAGGACATCCTTAACGAATGCCCTTTTTTATAAAGACCGTGGACGCTGTCCACCACCTGTAAGGGGAACTCTTCCCCTTAACCCCATCTAGAAAACTCCCCCAACCCCCTCACTTTTTGAGGGGGCTCCCTCGCCGGTTGGCGTCAAACAAACGCGTTTGTTTGAGTGCCAAGAGGGTCTTGGTGTAGTGACATTGTCAATTCCTTAATGCTCCCTACGGTCCGCTTACCATTGACAATGGCCAAATGTAGCACATTACTTTTTTTTATTTTTCTGATCAAGAATTGTTCCTATAACTATACCTATGCACAGACACATCCCAGCTCCTAAGCCTATATTATTTAGTACTAAACCGTATAGAGCTCCAAAACATAGACCTAGACTTATGCCGAATGCTAAATAATTTGTAGGGGTCTTATTGTTCTTAGACAAAAAATCCCTCCCATGTGTCAGGCCCTTTTATAGTTGATATACGTTTCAATGTTATCTAAGATTTCATAAATTTGGAATACGGATAGCAAAGGCCGCCCATTATGTATCATCCTATAAGGCGGCCTTCATTGTATGTATGCTACATGTTTATTCCAAAAAGCACGACATTATCTCTCATGATTTTATATTTTTCACCACAATTATCTATGTTAAAGTGAAAGTAATGTTATAAAAAGGCGGCCATCTTATAGCTGCCTTTTTATATTTTAAAAAACCGATAGCTAAAGAGAGGATCCTAACATGAATCAAAAAACATTAGATATCGTCTTATCTATCTTGGCTGTTTTTATTACTTTACGAATGACCAAACATATAACTATACCTGGTGGATGGTTTGTAACCGAAGTTATACGTATTGTTCTATGTATTATTGCACTTATCTTTGTATCAGCTATTCTTCATTTGATAGTTAAAAAGAAATCATCTTAAACAAACTATCTATTGAATTAAAAAGGAGCATTATAAAAACATTGAAAAAGAAAATAAAAGTACTGTCTATTTCATTTATTGCAATTATTAGTTTAGTCGCATGTAGTTCCATAAAAACAAATACTGAAGCTTATAAAGGAAATAAATTAACCATAGCAGTAGTAGGAGCAAAACCTAAAATCAATGAGGGCGAGAGCATTATTAATTTTAAAAATATATCCTTAGAAGATATTAATCATATTGATTCAAAATCATATGACGCTGTGATCATTTCCAAGAACTATTTATCCCAAGCAGCTAATAAAAAGTATAGAAGTACATATTTAAAAAGCTCTATTCCATTCTTCTTTACTGAATCTAAAGCATCTGTCTTACCTTTCGTCGATAATTCACTAACATACGAGCAATATGCTGATCGTGTAAATGATAAACAAGACTATATTACTGGTCTTTTAGGTACCAGTAATAACCAATATAAAACGTGGCAATATGGTTACAACATAACGAATAACAAAATTGATCGAACCAATGTAAAACATATATACTCTCAAGTCTTTAAAACTATAGAAAAGGTAAAGAAAGAAAAAAGAAGTTAAACAATTTTATTCTCATCCAGAGCAAAGGCCGCCAATATGGTGGCCTTTGTTGTGCTCCAAAATAAATCAATGAAAACAGGAGAAGGAAAGAAGAACTTCTTTATAGATACATGATTACGTTAATACTCATGTATCTATAAAGAGTATCTCAAAAATTACGTCCTATTACATTTGCTTCTTTAGAATACTTATCATGACCTTTATAACAAGCATCAGAAGCAAATTCTATATACAACACGGCATAATACATAGAAGAAGACACCTCAAAGGTGCCATTTTTCAATGAATCTTCTATTACATCTCATAGAAAACCAGGGTAATATTAGTTCCAATGCGCTTTTAAGGTCCTTCATAATATACAAACTTATATGGTTAAGCACACTTTCACTAAATTAAACCTTCCAAAACTCCCACCACTTTTTTTTCTTTTCTTCACTAGCAGCAATAAGTTTTTGAGTTTCTTGCATTCCCTTAACAGCATCTAAAAGTTCACGATCTCTATTCTCTAATTTTTTTGAAATATACTCATCTCTTTGTTGGATCTGCTTCAATAATTCTTGGTTGAATTTCATTTGTTCTTCTTTAAAATCTTCAAATTGTTTTAGTAATTGCTCATAACGTTGTGTCCCCTGATATGTCACTAATTCTTCTGTGTCACGGTCTGATACATCGTCTTCACCAACCGTTGATATTACTGCGTTTATAGCCTGATATAGTGACATATCAGGGTGCTTTACCAACTCTCTAATCTTACGTAAAACCATGACATCCTTATCAAAAAAACCTCTGTGGCCCAACTCATTTTTATGGATGTGGTACCCTGCTTTTTCAAGTAGCTGAGAATACTTACGAACAGTCGTGTTCTGTATCGCTAAAAGGGTAGCGACTTCCCTTGCTGTATAAACCTTTTGCTGTTTCTTTGTGTCACCTGACATATCACACTACCTCCTGCTATGTCCTATGATATGTCATTCGATATATAAAAGAAAAGTTCCTTTTAAAAGATGATTTAGACTTATATTTTAGAATCACGTGGCCGCCTTCGTTTTGGGGTGTGAGGCTGGCTTAAAAAATAGTGTAGATAGATCATGAAAAAGAGTAGAATTTTGGACAGTTGCTCTGGCGGTTCGGCAGGTATAATGGCCGCCACAAGTCGATCATCATTAACTTCGTTTTGGGTATGTTCGGCTTGGCGATATAACCAACCCTGCCGAAATTTAAAATACAAGGAGAAAAGAGTGGAGATTTTTTAAGTGATCTTTTTAAAAAATACTACTCGCACCTTGTATTTTAAATAGCTATTTAAGTTTTACAGTTTTAACGAAAAAAGTATAAAAAGACCCTTGCAATTCTATCAGCGAATTGCTATTTAAATAGAGTGAGAAGAGTGAAGTACAAGAACCTTATTATATCAACGTTTATAGAAGGAGAGGTGTGTCCAAAAAGACACACCTGTGTGTCCAAAAAGACACACCTAAAAAATGTAAATGAAGTATAAGGTGAAAAAAGCAAGGGGAAATTTCCCCTTGCTTTTAAAATAAATATATAGGTAAATTATGTTTTTTAGAGCTTCCTTCTACTTTAAAATTTTTTAAAGAACGTCTAAAGATTCTTTGAGTTGCTTTATCTACATCATCCCTAGCCGAACAACACATAATATTAGGGTTTACAAACCAAGTTCTACTAGTACATACCCTACCATCTTCCGTTGTCATTCCAGTTTCTGCTACGGCTAAGATACCTAGCTTCATTAGTTCATTCATCATTTTAGAAACTTTAGCTCTCTCTCGTCCTAATTTTTTAGCTAAATAACTAGGTGAAGCTGCATTCTCGCTTATCTCTTCTAAGTCTTCTTCAGGACGTTCTATAAGGATATTCGTTTTAAATTCAACATAAGGAACTAAATCTAATAAAAATGCTTTTTGTGCATTAGACAAGTATTTTATTTGGCTCAAATAATTATAGTTTTCCATAAGTATTTGCACAAATCTCACCCCATCAGTTTTTTTCTTTCGCTTACCGATGAAATAATTATCTCCAGTAGTTTTATGTAAGATTTCTAATAATGTTTTTTGTTGATCTGCTGAAAGACCAACTTCTGATTGGTTGATTAACTCTTCTAGCTTAGAATCTCTTATTCTGGCTTTTTTTTCGGCTTCATTTAATGCTTTTTTCATTTTAATTCCTCCATTTTTTTGTGGAAGGAACTAACCTTATTGTGGTAGAATAATTCTATAAAGTTATGTAGTTGAAGGTTAATCTCTTCTTAAAAGGTTAATTCCTTCTTAATATTTTTTAGAGAAAGTCCTCTGAGTCGGCGAAAACTTGAGGGCTTTTTCTTATGTCTAATTTTCTACCAAATCCTACATTTTTGCAAACCATATTTGTAGAATAAACACGAAAACTCACCTTATATAGGTGAGTTTTTTAAAAAATATCCTAATAGATTTCAGCTACAGTACATATCTATCCTTCCATAAAATATCTTATGGAAAATAAGAAATTAATGTAAAATAACGGTTACTTTATATTTGGATCATTATAGTGAGATATGAAATAAAAATGATACATTTTTATCAATTATGGAAATAGGTGTTAAATTCTATATTAAAAAGTGATATTCTTGCATTCGTTCAACAATTATGAAGAAAAAGATACTTATGGAATTTTTAAAAGAAAGGTGAAATAACTATTATGAAAAAGATACTTAATCTAATTGTTACTGTACTAGTACTTAGCGTAATGACAATGCCATCATTATCTAATACAGCTAATGCAGCAGAAGAACAAAAAGAAGAACAAGGGACATTTCAATTAGAAAATATTAATGAAAGCGTTCTTGAAATTAAACTTCAAGATGCAGAATTTTACTTTGATAAAGATGGTAATCCTATGATTAAAGATAAAAAGAGCAACACTGAAAAAGCATTACCTACAACAGGATCAGATAAAGATGATAATCCTGTAAGTTTAGAATATAAGAAAACTGAGAATGGGTTTTTAGTAGAAGCATTAACTGACAATACAGGATTAGTTCAAACAATGTCAGTTGGAAAATGTATAACTGGTACTGCAGGTGGAGCCATTACAGGTGGAGGTACACTAGGATTAGCAGGTACTGCCGCAGGAACAGTTACCATTCCTGGAATAGGAACTGTAGGCGGTGGAGTAATAGGCGCCATTGCTGGAGCAGTTGGTGGTGGCTTAACAGGTGCTTCAACATCTTGTTTCAAATAAATATAACAAGTACATTAGAGAAATAAAAATTCCCTAAATACTAAAGTGAGGTATGACACTTGAATAAACTCATAATACCATCTATATTAGTGATTTTTTCTTTATATATCTTATTGCAAATTGCATTAGAACAAAACGTTTTCAAAAATCCACTAAACTACTTTGTATTAATTACTTTATTCTTCTTAGTCATTAAGTTCATTAAAGAGAAAAAGAATAGCCTCTAAGGCTATAGAAGCAGGCTTAAGCCTGCTTTTCTTTTTAGTCTAATATTCCCTTCTCCTTAAACACTTTTCTAAGAGCTTCATTTACTAATTCTGATTTATAACTTTTAGGAACTCGATCAATAATACTTAGCACATCATCATCAAAATAAAAACCTCGGTACACTCGTTTTGAACGGTCTTTTGGACTTTGCAACAATAAATCAATTGCATCTACTGTGCTAGCTTTTGAAGAGCTAGTACTAGTGCTTTCACTTTCATCAACATAGCTCATACTAGCTGCTACTTCGCTAGTAGCTAGCTTTTGTTCTACTGGCATCTTACTGTTTTTAGAGATAAGGGTACTAAAATCAACATCTAAAGGTTCGGATTCTTCTCCAACATAGCGATAAATGCTTTCCTTACTGTCCCATTCATAACCTAATTTTTTAATCTTTGATTGAATGGTACGAGTACTTACACCATACTGATCAGCTAATTCTTTAATAGTGATTTCTTTCATCATAATGCCATTTAACATCTTTTTTACCAGCATCCTACTAGCCCCCATTTTCGTTTTAAGAGTATAGTACTAGTATTCAAATGCAAGATGATATTTCCTGCTATTATTTCGCTATAAAACGAATAATGCAGGTCAACATGAGCAAACTATCCAAGACACCGTGAGGTATCACATAAGTAATTCTCCTATACTCCGTTTACAAAAATAGAAAAACCAACCTTTAGAACTGACAGGTTGGTTTTTCTGTTTTATATCCTATACATTTGTAGTTAACATAAAACATTTATAAGAACCACTTAAAAAACAAAAGCACTCATCTTTGATTTAGATGAGTGCTTTTGTTTAATCTAATAATTTCTTTTTCTTAAACATTCTTTAATACTTTTCCTATTACATATTTATAATATTGTCATCCTTATCATAAATAACTATCTTATAAGGATCTTTTACATGTTGAGATTGAAGAAATCTATTGATATTTTGTTCAATGCCTTTAGCATATGTTTTCACACTGTCATCAGATGTAGAAACGGGTGTAGACAAAGCTATAACAACGGGTTTATCTAATGTAACTTCAGTCTTCTTAGTAGTTACGTTTCGATATTCTTTAGTCTCTTGTAAGTTTGTAAGAGCTTTGTTCTCAAGTTCAAACCATTGATCTTCTTTTTTTACTTGCTTAATATTTCTTTCGTGAACATTGACTTTATAGTTATTCAAACCGTTCTCTTTTAATTGATTTTCAATGTCTTTTTTTACTTTACTTGCTTTTTCTGTATCTTCAACATTGATATTTATCTCTTTCGAATCTGATCCATAATTTATAACATTGTACTTATGAGATATATCACTAAGAATAACATCCAAGCTTTTATCTTTTTTTGTTGAACTTGTATCATTACTTTGACAAGAGGCCAGTAATAATACTAGACCTATAGATAAAAAGGCATTTACTATTTTTTTCATAATTTAACTCCTTTTGTAATTTATTATCTATTTTAGATGCGAATACAATTATTTCATAAAATAACAAAAATAAAAACCTCCTTAAAGGAGGTTTTTATTAATAAGCTGTAACAGTAGCTGTACCACTTGCAACAGGCAAATCTGTATAACTCTTTCCGTTTTTATCAGATGTTAGATATACATTGAAGTCTCCTCCAATTCCGACAGCAGGAAATTTCCCATTAGTAGTTTTTCCATTAGCGTATATTCTAGTTCCTTTAAAAACCCCAGCTTTATAAACGCTTAAATAAATACTACCAGCTTTTGAAGAGTTAACAGTTACTGTAGCTTGTAGATTTGGAAACCTTAAACTACTAAAATGAGCCGAACTATAGTTATTCTTAAAATTATATCTAAAAGAATAAGGGACAGCGCTTAGTGTTGTCATCATAGTAGATCCAGGTTGTTTCACCTCTTGTGCATACTCAACTAGTTCAGGATGTTCATTCATATCCTTTGCTATCATATTTGTAATTTCTTGAGAATTTTGATCTACACTCTCCGTAGGAATAGAGATTATCTCACTTCCTGATACTGTACTTGAATTGCTAGTCTCTGCTGCGAAAGCACTTGTATTAACGGCTGAAAATAATGCTGCAGTAGCCACAGTGCCTAATAAAAATTTCTTAATAATGGTAAACAACTCCTATGTAATTTTATTTCCATCATTCACTATACCTTAATTAATAAGATAAAAGAACCCATTTTTGTGAACTTTTTTACTCTTATGGTTATTAATGTTATAAAAAAGAGCAATTTTAGTTACCATAATCCGTATTATCGGAAATAAAAATCTAATTATTTAATACATCTTTTTATTTTTTACAGAATCCATATTAACTACTAATTTCATTCCATTATTTATAGTTTTGTATTTTCTATTAAAAGTAATTATTGAGAATAACATATATAAATGTTATTATATAACATGTCATTTTTTATACATAAAGGAGATTATTACTTATTATGAAGAAAACTCTTAAAAGTCTTTCATTATTTCTAGTAGCTCTAGCTTTTGTAGTTGGAATTACTCCAAAGGCTGAAGCAGCTACTACAAGCTGGCATAGCGTATCAGGTTATGGAAGTGGATGCCAAGTACAAGTATATACAGACAATACTGTGTACAAAAAAACTGCTACCTCAATTGACGCTTACCTTAAAACAAATGGTAAATGTAAGACTATGCCTTATGAAATGGAACTTGTTGATACAAATGATGCAGGCTTTGATATTCCTGCTAGAACGGGATCATTCTCAAAACAAACAAGTACAAGAAAATTTTATTTAGAAGAAGTTAGAAAAGAAGGAAATAGCAATCCATTTAAAGCACGATTACGTTGTTTTGCCGGTGGAACACAAGTTTACTCACTAACTCTTACTCTATATAAATAAAATGAAAAGAGCCTATTTGATTTCTTACATCAAATAGGCTTTACTTTTTCTTTAAAATCCTTTTTGTTAACTTCCCACACATCATATCCTTCACCAAATTTATCTCTCAGTCCATAGACATTAAATCGGATGAAATCTTATAGTTGTCTATTATAGTTTCATTTATTATTTCTACATTAAGCTTACCTTTAATTGTATTCCATATTTTATGTATATTTTATACATCTCTAGTTAACATAATGTACCTTACAGGAACCAATCTCCCTTTTTCCTATTTAGGCAAAGGGGATTTATTTACCTATAATTACTTTCTACAGGTGCCCCCAAATTATCTAAATCTTGACTGATATTTAAGATAATTAGGTAATTCCATTCTCCCTTACGCTTCCCTAAATTTACTACTTGATGAATTTCTACTTGATCATTTTCATATTCTCTAGCTGCTTCACACATTTCCCTTAAAGTACCGCCAAACTCTGTGTTATCCCAATTTCTTACCGTCAAATCAATATAAGATTGGCTCTTTTTAAAATTCATATCTCATTCACCTCTATTACTAAAAATAACATTAAAGTAATAGTTTAGGTAAAAAACTTAGTTACCATAATCCAGATTATAGGAAATCTTATCTCTAAAAAACCTCTGCTTCTTGGCAGAGGTTCAATCATTTATTTAGCTAGTTCTTTGACTAAATTAATAAAGTCCATTGAATGCTGTTGATTTTTCTTTATCATCTTTACTCTTTTAGAATCTAAAAGGATTTTTTTAATCTTGTTATTCTTCCAAATAACAGTATTGTAAGATGGGACTTTATATAAATCTCTAAACCACTCTTCAGATGTTAATTCTTCTATTGCTAGTTTTAGTTTTGAATAAGAAGTTGGCCTCATTAAAATACCGTAAGACAGTAAATCTTTAAACTCCTCCATCTGATCACCTTCCCATATTCATATTTTATTGGATATCAGCAAATAAATGACTATGCATACTATATACAAAACAAGTTTACATAATGTCTCTTTCCGGAACACATCAAAAAAAGGAACCCTTATGGGAGTAAGGGTTCTTCAAGGGTCACTTTTATAGAATATGCAGCTTTTTATACATCGTTGATAGAATAGGCATTCTATTGAGCAAATCAAGGAAAACAATGTATAAGAAGTCCACCTTTTATGCATATGTGAGCACACTAGAAATAGTATGAATATTAAGAATATGTTATAGTCAAGCTGTTCATTCTCGGATACGTTTGAACGACCCCTTATATGAAGGCAGCCTCGTTCATTGGCCAATGCCGAGGTTGCGCTTTTATTCTTCAAAACTTGTCATACAAATTTCAATTTATATATTTACAACCAAAAAAGTTTGTGATATATTTCACATATAAAGATATCCATGACGAACCAGAACACTCTTAAATGTAATTAATAATGTAATATAAAAAAGCTATTTCTCTCCGATACCAATACGATTGAAATAGCTTTTTTTATGCTCTTTTACAACTTCTCATTCCTCTAGCTCTTTTCACACTTTACTAATGAATAATATAGTATTTATAAAAAAAGGATGCTACTATTAATTAAAGTAATTTTTTCGTTATTTCTTATATATTTGAACCCTATTAAAAAGCTATCTAATTTCTATGGAAAGCCAATGCCTATAGAAATTAGATAGCTTTTTTATGCTCATAAAAATTTTAAAATAGGAGGAGAAACATTATGTTAACCAGAAATGAATTTTTCTTATTCAATAGAGAACTATTATTTTTACTGGATCAACACTCTACATGTACTGATTCTAGTCTAAAAGAGATGCTGGTCACCCAAATTGCTCTTATACTTGCTGTTCTTAGCTAAATTTCATATTAATCTTATTATCTTTCCATTTCTTGATCTTGCCTCTTATTACGCTTCTGAATCCCCCCAACGTATTGGAAGAACGAAATCTGCTTCATCTTTTCAACATTCTTATCAATCCAATTCAACGCTTTTTCCTTCCAGGCTTTTAATGTCTTATTCTCTTCTCTTAACTCATGAACCTGATCTTTCGCCTTATCTAGCTCTTCTTTTGGCACATAGTCCTTTATATAACCAAGATTCATCTTCGTTAAGCTCTCATTCACTTCTTTTTCC
>NZ_JBOZGM010000017.1:0-1682 GCF_050846875.1 Priestia sp. TRN 1309
GAAGTCAGACCGTAAGGACTGGTGGAGCGCTTAGAAGTGAGAATGCCGGTATGAGTAGCGAAAGACAAGTGAGAATCTTGTCCACCGAATGCCTAAGGTTTCCTGAGGAAGGCTCGTCCGCTCAGGGTTAGTCGGGACCTAAGCCGAGGCTGAAAAGCGTAGGCGATGGCCAACAGGTTGATATTCCTGTACCACCTCCCCGCCGTTTGAGTAATGGGGGGACGCAGTAGGATAGGGTAAGCGCGCTGCTGGATATGCGCGTTCAAGCAGTTAGGCTGATGAGTAGGCAAATCCGCTCATCATAAAGGCTGAGCTGTGATGACGAGGGAATTATAGTACCGAAGTTCCTGATTCCACACTGCCAAGAAAAGCCTCTAGCGAGGCGGGAGGTGCCCGTACCGCAAACCGACACAGGTAGGCGAGGAGAGAATCCTAAGGTGATCGAGAGAACTCTCGTTAAGGAACTCGGCAAAATGACCCCGTAACTTCGGGAGAAGGGGTGCTCTGGTAGGGTGTATAGCCCGAGAGAGCCGCAGTGAATAGGCCCAGGCGACTGTTTAGCAAAAACACAGGTCTCTGCGAAGCCGCAAGGCGAAGTATAGGGGCTGACGCCTGCCCGGTGCTGGAAGGTTAAGAGGAGGGGTTATCCTTTGGGAGAAGCTCTGAATCGAAGCCCCAGTAAACGGCGGCCGTAACTATAACGGTCCTAAGGTAGCGAAATTCCTTGTCGGGTAAGTTCCGACCCGCACGAAAGGCGTAACGATCTGGGCACTGTCTCAACGAGAGACTCGGTGAAATTATAGTACCTGTGAAGATGCAGGTTACCCGCGACAGGACGGAAAGACCCCGTGGAGCTTTACTGTAGCCTGATATTGAATTTTGGTACAGCTTGTACAGGATAGGTAGGAGCCTGAGAAGCCGGAGCGCTAGCTTCGGTGGAGGCGTCGGTGGGATACTACCCTGGCTGTATTGAAATTCTAACCCGCGGCCCTGATCGGGCCGGGAGACAGTGTCAGGTGGGCAGTTTGACTGGGGCGGTCGCCTCCTAAAATGTAACGGAGGCGCCCAAAGGTTCCCTCAGAATGGTTGGAAATCATTCGTAGAGTGTAAAGGCACAAGGGAGCTTGACTGCGAGACCTACAAGTCGAGCAGGGACGAAAGTCGGGCTTAGTGATCCGGTGGTTCCGCATGGAAGGGCCATCGCTCAACGGATAAAAGCTACCCCGGGGATAACAGGCTTATCTCCCCCAAGAGTCCACATCGACGGGGAGGTTTGGCACCTCGATGTCGGCTCATCGCATCCTGGGGCTGTAGTCGGTCCCAAGGGTTGGGCTGTTCGCCCATTAAAGCGGTACGCGAGCTGGGTTCAGAACGTCGTGAGACAGTTCGGTCCCTATCCGTCGTGGGCGTAGGAAATTTGAGAGGAGCTGTCCTTAGTACGAGAGGACCGGGATGGACACACCGCTGGTGTACCAGTTGTCTTGCCAAAGGCATCGCTGGGTAGCTATGTGTGGACGGGATAAGTGCTGAAAGCATCTAAGCATGAAGCCCCCCTCAAGATGAGATTTCCCATAGCGCAAGCTAGTAAGATCCCTGAAAGATGATCAGGTTGATAGGTCAGAGGTGGAAGCGTGGCGACATGTGTAGCTGACTGATACTAATCGATCGAGGACTTAACCAAA
>NZ_JBOZGM010000019.1:0-1288 GCF_050846875.1 Priestia sp. TRN 1309
GGGACTGACCCCCTAGAGTGAGACAAATAAAAAACACCTTTAAGTTAAAAAACGGGTATGTAGTACCTAACAATAACTTGGAGGTGTTTTTTCTATGGGGACAAGAGTCAGTTATCCGGTAGAAATAAAATTAAAAGCGATTGAAATGAGATTAGCTGGTATACCTGTAAAAGAAGTATTGTCACAGCTGAATATTCGTAATCATACCCAATTGAAAACGTGGATGACATGGTATAAAAATGGAGAAATGCATCGATTTGGACAGCCTGTAGGCAAGCAGTATTCATATGGAAAAGGTCCTGAATTTAAAAGCGAGACGTCTAAGTTAGAGGCAGAGAACCGGCAGTTAAAGCAACAGATTGAGATCTTAAAAAAGTACAAGGAATTGGAAAGGAAGTGGTACCAGAAATTGTAGTAAACACAGTGGAAGAGCTAAAAGGTCAGGTGCCTATTTATCAAATCTGTTTACATCTTAATATCCCTCGATCCACTTACTATCGTTGGAAGCAACATACAAAACGGGATACATTAAAGAAATGGATGGAACAACAAGTTGGTGAACAATGTCATAAACACAAGTTTCGATATGGCTATCGAAAGATTACAGCATTACTCAATCGAACGATGAAGATGAATCATAAGTTTGTGCAGCGTGCCATGCAGAAGTATGGTTGGCAATGTCGCGTAAAACGGAAGAAACGTCAGCGAACAGGGCAACCTTATCAGGTTGCAGAGAATGTATTAAATCGTGAATTTCGAGCTGATCGTCCTCTTCAAAAACTAGTGACGGATATTACCTACTTGCCTTTTGGACCCAAACAGTTGTATCTTTCAAGTATTCAGGATTTATTTAACGGAGAAATCATTGCGTATTCCATTGGTGATTGTCAAAACGTAGCGTTTGTTTTAGATACGTTAAGTCAACTTCCTTCTTTGCCTGAAGGATGCACGCTGCATAGCGATCAAGGTTCCGTGTACACATCGTATGCTTATCAACAAAAAATCAAAGAAAGAGGCATTACCATGAGTATGTCCCGCAAAGGGACTCCCGCAGATAATGCCTCTATCGAATCGTTTCATTCCTCGCTAAAGTCTGAAACGTTCTACCTTGACGAGTTGACATATACTACGACCACCATCGTAGAGCAAACCGTCAAAAACTATATTACGTATTATAACAATGCCCGTATTCAAACAAAACTAAACAACCAGTCACCGGTACAATATCGGCAACTGGTCGTTTAAAAGGTGTTTTGATCCCTGTCTCAAAAACAGGGGTCAGTCCCAA
>NZ_JBOZGM010000001.1:0-1314541 GCF_050846875.1 Priestia sp. TRN 1309
GGCTGAAGGGATCGGTCTTGAAAACCGACAGGGGTGTTAAAGCCCGCGGGGGTTCGAATCCCTCTTCCTCCGCCATACTATTGTCTATTCAAAGCTTCTTTTGAGAAAAAGAAGCTTTTTTTTATGTTTAAAAGAATAGCGAATGGGAATTAGGTAAATATAAATCATGGATTAGGTACTTTTTATTTGAAAGAGTAGGGTAAATTTGCTAATCTAAACGTATATGGTGCTTTTGCGCCAAAATGCTTACATATTTTGAAGGAGGAATTATTCATGGCTTACAAATTACCAGAACTACCTTATGCATACGATGCACTGGAACCACATATCGACAAAGAAACAATGAATATTCACCACACAAAACATCACAACACATATGTTACAAACCTAAACGCTGCTGTTGAAGGCAAAGCGGATTTAGAAAGCAAAAGTATTGAAGAGTTAATTTCAAACTTAGATGCTGTTCCTGAAGATATCCGTACAGCAGTACGCAATAACGGTGGCGGTCATGCGAACCACTCATTATTTTGGACAATCCTTTGCCCTAACGGCGGCGGTGCTCCAACTGGTGAATTAGCAGACGCTATCGCTAGCAAATTCGGCAGCTTTGATCAATTCAAAGAAGAATTTGCAAATGCAGCTAAAACTCGCTTCGGTTCTGGCTGGGCTTGGTTAGTTGTAAACAACGGCGAATTAGAAGTAACAAGCACACCAAACCAAGATAGCCCATTAATGGAAGGCAAAACGCCAATTCTTGGTCTAGACGTTTGGGAGCACGCTTACTACTTAAATTATCAAAACCGCCGTCCAGATTACATTTCAGCATTCTTTAATGTTGTAAAATGGGACGAAGTTGCTAAGCGTTACGACGCTGCAAAATAAGCTGAAGACGTATTTAAGAGCCAGTAAAGTAATTATTACCTTTACTGGCTTTTTTGTTTTCCAATTCTTTTACATATCTCCTTTTCTTTTTCACACACTAGGTGTAGAAGAGAAAAGGAGTTTTTTGATATGCCTTTATTAAAAAAAGTAGTTGGAGATGTAGAAGTTAGTAAAGATTTACTTTTGCTTTTAATTATAGGCGGTCTTTATGCCTTGGCTATTTCAATTTCCAATTCGTTTGTTAACATTTATCTGTGGAAACAATCAGGCGAATTTTCGGATCTCGCTATTTATAATTTAGCGGTAGTGGTGCTTCAGCCGCTTACGTTTATTTTAGCAGGTAAATGGGCCAAACGAATTGACCGGGTTGTGGTTTTAAGGTTAGGCGTATCTTTTTTAGCTGTTTTTTATATCGCTGTATTGGTCAGTGGAGCTAACGCAGCCGAGTATTTAGTATTGCTTGGTGGACTGCTGGGTATAGGATATGGCTTTTATTGGCTAGCTTTTAATGTGCTAACTTTTGAAATTACAGAACCTGATACAAGAGACTTTTTTAACGGATTTTTAGGGATCTTAAACTCTTTTGCAGGGATGATTGGTCCTTTAGGAGCGGGCTTTGTTATTTCCGCTTTGTATGAATCACTTGGGTATAAAATTGTGTTTGGTGTATCTCTGCTATTGTTTGTCGGTGCCGTTGTGCTTAGTTTTTTTATTACAAGACGCGCAGCTGAAGGAGTATACAAATTTAAAGAAGTGTGGGCTGAACGAAAAGTCAACAAAGACTGGAATCGAATATTACAGGCTCATTTCTTTCAAGGATTGCGTGAAGGTACGTTCATTTTTGTCGTATCCGTTATGGTATTTATTACGACGGGAAGTGAATTAGCTTTAGGAACTTATGGACTGGTGAATTCAGCGGTGGCGTTTGTAGGATACTATGTAGCCTCAAGATTTATTAAGCAAAAAAACCGCCTTCGATTTATTTTCACCGGGGGCCTCCTTCTCTATGGAGCAGTCTTTTTGCTTATCTTTAACTTATCGTATCCAAAGTTAATTATATATGCTGTTTGTATTGCCATTGCCTATCCTATTTTGTTGGTTCCATTCATTTCTCTAACGTACGATGTGATTGGACGAGCAAAGGACGTTGTTTCAAAAAGAATCGAATACATTGTTGTCAGAGAAGTATTTCTGAATATTGGGCGCGTTGTTTCCATATCTTTATTTTTAATAGCCGTACTATTTTTTGATGAAGCAAAAAGTATTCCCATTTTATTAGCTATTGTTGGAGCAGGGCATACGATCATTTATTTTTGTGTAAGACATATCTCACAGCCTCTGCACAAAAAAGAAACGACTGTTACTCCTCCAGTATTAAATGAAGGAGACGGAGAGTCTCCAGCTTAGAGTATTATCAGCTCCTTCATTTGTACTATGGAAAATGCCTCGCTTTTCTTTTAGAATAAATACGTTGTGTAAATAGGCACCTGCCAGGTGTCTATTTATTTGCTAAATGTCTGATTTTATGGTGTTATGGTATATATGTTTTATAAAGTGTAGGTGTTGGTATGAAAAAGAAAAAAAGAAGAAAAAGTCACGTGCCTTTTCGTGTGAACTTACTTTTCTTGACCGTATTTGCCCTATTTTCCGTATTAATTTTGCGGTTGGGACTTGTTCAAATTGTGTACGGTGAGAATTACGAACGAGAAGTCGAAAAAACACAGGACGTTACAGTCAGTACGCCTGTTCCTCGAGGGGAAATGTACGATCGGTATAACCGCGTAATTGTAGATAATACCTCTTTAAATACGATTACATATACTCGTTTTCAAGGAAATACAGCTGAAGAAAGGCTGCGCATCGCTAAAAAGTTAGCCACTATGATCGATGTTCCTTACACCACAAATGTGATTGATATTCCAGAAAATAGAAAGAACAAAGATGCTAAAAACGTGGTAAAAATTACAGAACGCGACATGAAGGATTATTGGATTATGCTTCACCCTAAAGAAGCGGAGCAGAAAATTACGAAAGCTGATCGTAAAAAAGTTCAAGATGGTGAAATGACTGATGACGAACTGTATCAACGTCAGTTAGACCGCATTTCTAAAAAAGATTTAGAAAGTTTAAAGAGTGATTTAGAAGTTCTAGCTATTAAGCGCCAAATGGAGGCAGGGTATTCTAACACCCCGCAAATTGTTAAAAGCGGTGTGACAAATGAAGAGTATGCCGTTGTAAGTGAGCATTTAGATGAACTTCCGGGTGTTGATACAACAACGTATTGGGATCGCTCATACCCAGAAAACAGCACTCTCCGTACTTTGCTTGGAAATGTATCCTCTGCCAACGAGGGTCTGCCCAAAGATAAAGTACAGTATTACTTATCAAGAGGCTATAGTCGAAATGACCAAGTTGGGACGAGCTATTTAGAGAAGCAATACGAAGCTCAGCTCAGCGGTCAAAAAGAAAAAGTCCAGTATGTAACAGATGATAAAGGAAATCTCCTTGATACAATTCAAGTGTCGAAAGGCGAACGCGGCAGTGATTTAGTTTTAACTATTGATATGGAGCTTCAAAAAGCGGTAGAAAAACAAATTACGGACCAGCTTTTAGCCAAAAAGAAAATGAAAGGAACGCAGTTTTTAGACCGTGCTTTTGTGATTATGATGGATCCTCACACAGGAGAAATCTTAACAATGGCAGGTAAAAAATACACCATTGATAAGAAGACTGGGGTACCTAAAATAGAAGATTTTGCATTAGGGAATATTTCAACATCGTATACAATGGGCTCTGTTGTAAAAGGGGCAACGGTTCTAGCTGGCTTAGATTCAGGAGCTATTAAGCCAAACACAGTGTTCGTTGATGAACCGTTAAAAATTAAAGGAACACCAATTAAGAAATCAGCTGAGGCTGAGGGGTTAGGACCCTTAACGTATTCATCCGCGTTAAAATATTCATCCAACGTATTTATGTTTAAAACGGTAATGGCGATGGCTGGATTACAGTACCACAAGAACATGACTTTACCGATTAAACCTGACACATTCAGCGAACTGCGTTCGTACTACAGTCAGTTCGGCTTAGGCGTATCAACAGGCATAAACCTCGATAACGAATCAACAGGTGTACAAGGCGGAAGCAATGTTCCAGGTACAGCGCTTGATTTAGGAATTGGCCAGTATGATACGTACACGCCGCTGCAGCTTGTTCAATATACTTCTGCAATAGCTAATGGAGGGTATCGCATCAAGCCGCAGCTAGTAAAAGAAATCCGAAAGCCAACGATAAAAACCGATGAAATTGGCGGTACGCAGCATTCATTTGAACCTGATGTGTTAAATCGTATCACGATGAAAGAAGAATACATTAAAGATGTTCAAAATGGCTTTAAGCGGGTTACGCAGGAACAAGGCGGTACAGGGTACGCAGCTTTCCATACAGCGAACTATAATCCTGCTGGTAAATCTGGAACGGCACAAGCCTATGAGAAAAACCCAAGCGGAGGGGATCCAATTAAAGTTAATAATTCAAACTTTGTGGCCTTTGCTCCGGCAAATGATCCTGAAATTGCAGTAGCTGTCGTGGTACCATCGGCATTTGTGCCAAGTGCACCAAATACCATTACAAAAGAGCTTGCTCGTTCTGCGCTCGATACGTATTTTGATTTAAAGAAAAAAGGTGAACAAGAAGTAAAAGATCAAGAAGAGAATCAACAGGCTGTCATTGCAAACGACGCCAATTAAAGAGGCTGGGAAAAAGCATATTAGTTGAAGTAAGATCCGAACGACGTTGATTAAGAATCAACGCTGTTCGGATTTTTTTATTGAGAGGGTGAACGTAGATTTCATGTAAGTAGGTGCTTTAAGCGGTTGATTGGAGGGCAGGGCGAAGACTTCTGCCGGAAAAGCGGAAGAAGTGAGACCCCGCAGGAGCGGAAGCGACAACGAGGCTCACCGGCCGACTGCTTGCACGGAAATCAACAGTGGTGTCAGAAGAAGTGATTCGTACTGGCTTATTTATCTAATTTACTTATCTTTATATCAAATTAATTTAGTTATGTCTCAACCTCTTCTTTTTTGTTAGAAATCTTTACATATATGGTTTTTTATTGAATTTAAGGGTCGTAAGAACTAGTTTTTTACCTAAAAAACACGCAGATAGGCCTTCATTTACAAAAGCTTTACATTGAGTTAAAACACAATTAATAGTCGGCTATTATTCTGTAAGTGTAAGGATTAATAGAAATGATCAAAATAAGGGGAAGCGTTCGGCTTCTCGTATGTATTTACACTAATAGTAAACAATAGATATTAAATAGACATAGAGAGACTTTTATTGTGCTCAAAACGGTTAAAGACGATGAAGGAGGATTATCCAATGGCAATAACAATGGAATTGACTAACAAAGAAAAAGTGAATACTCCGCAAACAAAAGAAATTGTATATAAAACAAAAGGTTTGAATTTATGGTATGGCAACACACATGCCTTAAAAAATATTGATTTAGACATTCATGCTAACGAAGTTACCGCGATCATCGGTCCATCGGGCTGCGGAAAATCAACATATATTAAAACGTTAAATCGTATGGTAGAAATGACGCCAATTGTCCGTACATCAGGTGAAATTGAGTATAGAGGAAAAAATATTTTTGATAAATCGTACCATGTGGAAGAGCTGCGCACGCAAGTAGGAATGGTTTTCCAAAAACCAAATCCGTTCCCAAAATCTATTTATGATAATATCGCGTACGGTCCAAGAATTCATGGCGTTCGCAACAAGAAAAAACTAGATGAAATTGTTGAAAAAAGTTTACGAGGAGCAGCTATTTGGGACGAAGTTAAAGATCGTTTGAATCAAAATGCGAATGGGTTGTCAGGTGGACAACAGCAGCGTATCTGTATTGCGCGCTGCTTGGCTATTGAACCCGACGTTATTTTAATGGATGAGCCTACTTCTGCACTCGATCCAATTTCGACATTAAAAGTAGAAGAGTTAGTACAAGAATTAAAGAAAGACTTCAGCATTATTATTGTTACACATAATATGCAGCAAGCGGCACGTATTTCAGATAAAACAGCATTTTTCTTAAATGGAGAAGTGGTAGAGTACGCAGAAACAGATAAAATCTTCTCAATGCCATCTGATAAACGCACAGAAGATTATATTACAGGTCGTTTCGGTTAAGACATACAAGGAGATGGGATGAGTGGTTGTACGCGAAAAGTTTCATGGTGATTTAAAGATATTACGTGAAAAATTATTAGAAATAGGGCGCTTAACGCATGAGGCGTTATCAAAATCAATTGAAGCGTTGCAAACAAGTAACGTTGAGCTGGCGCTAGAAATTATCGACGGTGATTCATACGTGGATGACTTAGAAGAAGAAATTAATGACCTAGCTATCCTACTGATTGCAAAGCAGCAGCCCGTGGCTATTGATTTAAGACGTATTATTGTGGCAATTAAAATTGCTTCGGATGTTGAGCGTATGGCAGATTTTGCCGTTAATGTAGCAAAATCAGCTATACGAATTGGAAACGAAGAATTAATTAAGCCGTTAGAACATGTAAAGAAAATGCACGATATTTCGATTGAAATGCTGAGCCTTTCGTTAAAAGCTTATCACGAAGAAGATCTTGTGTTGGCTAAAAAAGTAGCGGAAATGGACGATCAAGTGGATGAGCTTTACGGAATAACAATTAAAGAACTTTTAAGTCTTGCTAAAGAAAAGCAGGAGGCTATGAATCAAATTACACAGCTTTTATTTGTAGCCCGTTATTTAGAGCGTATGGCTGATCATACCACTAACGTAGCAGAAAGCGTATTTTACCTTGTAAAAGGCAAACGCTACGATTTAAATGAATAGTGGAAAAAGAGGCTGGGACAAAAGTGTTTTAGTTGAAGGAAGATCCGAACGATGAATCGTTCGGATTTTTTTCATTGTATCGAGAAACGTAGGTTTAATGTAGCTGCTTCTAGCTGTTAATGAGAGGGAAGGGCAAAGACTCCTGCAGGAAAAGCGGAAGCGACGAGGAGGCTCATCGCCGCCCTCGGAAAGCGACATTTTGCACGGAAATCAACAGCGGTGTAACAAACGATTCATACAGGCTCATGCATCCAATTTGCTGGCCTGGATTTTTTAACACAAATCGACAAATTGCGTTTATTGTGGCAACTTTTTCTGAATGGTAAGATGTTAATAAGTTTATACGGCATTTATATGTAGAAAAAACAATCTAAGAAACGAAGTGATAAAACAGTGGCTCCTAATCTTATTCAAAACTTAAATGTGTGTATAGCTACTCAGCTTGACTCATCTCGTATTTATGTTCACTGGTCGTTTTCAGAGCATATTCGAGAAATGGTAGAAAGTATGTTTTCGACACGATGGGAAGAATTGAATCTAGCTATGTGTACGTATGATATAACAGGCCTTCATTTTAACGGCCATGAATCAAACCGCTATTATATGAAGGGTCTTACTCCTAAGCAAGACTTCATATTTATGAATAGCTTGGAAAGTGAGCGCACGTATGTAATAGATATTGGTATTCAAGATAAAGAAGGAAGTTTTTTTTCCCTTCTTCGTTCGAATCCGGTTTATTTGATGAAAGAACAGCATGAACAAGTGAATGTAACGTCGTTGAGCTGGATGTACGAACCTGTAAAAGTTCACCAGGGTGTTCAAAATGAATTTAGCACATATTCCTTATATTCAAATGACTTGGAGCAGGTGAAGAAGCAATATGAATAGTGATGACTGTATTCTTTTAACTTATATGCATTATCCGTTGCTACATGTACTTCAAGCAGAGAGTGAGTATCCGCTGTTTGAACAAGTAACGAACGAATTCATCCCTTTTTTAGATCAAATTGAGTCTGAAAAATTGATAGGTGCAACAGCTGTGATGTCTTGTGTATTTTTGAACGTATTAAACGACGAGGAGTTTAATACTCGTTACGCTCAGTATTTACACCAGTTTTCAAGCCGGCAGCATCAGAGAGCACTCACTTTTTTAAAAAAGTGGGACGGGAGCTTGTTCTCAGCCTGCAAATATTTCTTTCAGCATGACATGCTGGAATGTATTCCTACTACCGTAACGAACGCGTTCGTTTCCATCCTTAAAACAGAACAAACATTAAATCTCCAAATTACAGAAGCAATACGTGTTTTTCAACAGTTTTTTGAAAAAAAGCCCGTCGGTTTTTTTATACAGCAAGGAGAGTATACTCATCAAGTAGATATGCTCCTGAAATCTCATGAAATGCGCTATACCTTTGTGAAGTCATCAACAGATGAACTAAAAAAGTCCCCTGCTGGTATTATCTTGTTTCCATATCCTAAGCAAGGAAAACAAGTTGAGGAAGGAACAATGAATAAAGCGAGCGCTGTTTTGGATTTGAAAGCGAAGGACACACTTGGCTTTCAGCGAATGCAAGCAGCAAGCGGTACATTTCAATATCCTTTAGATTACGCGAGGGATATAGAGTTTTATCAAAATGAAACTCTTGCACTCTACGGTGCAACAAAAAGCGCCGAATTTGTCAGTGAGAACAATCAATTGTTTATTTCAACCGTACAGAAGTCAGAGGCGATGCTAGGTGTGATCGATTTTAAACATCCTAGCGTGGTGAATGCCATCTACCGACAGTGGCTCCTTTTAAGTAGCAGCGATTGGCTTTATACTTTTGAAAAAGTCAGGGGTGAATACGAAAGGCAAATAAAGCTGTTTGATTTTCTCTGTCACGAAGAGAATCCAAGGATGGATAGTGAAAACAGTTTTCTTTCAGGAAGTTCTTTTTTATACCCTGTAAAAGAGATAGAGCCGTCGGCTTTATCAGTAAATCAATATAAAGGCGGTCTCTCCATTTTAATGCTTGCATGGGAATTCCCTCCTCTAGTTATCGGAGGACTTGCACGACATGTATTTGATTTATCCAGAGCGTTAGCTAGAGCGGGTCATCACGTTAGTGTATTAACGACGTATGTAGAGGGGCTGCCGGAATATGAACGTTTATACGGTGTTCACGTTTACAGAGTTAAAAGCCTGCAGCCTCATCATCCGGATTTTTTGACATGGGTAAACAGTTTGAACGTGGCTATGGCTCTTAGAGGACTGGAGTTAGGCTACAAGCTGTCTTTTGACGTTATTCATGCTCATGACTGGCTTGTTGCATCCGCAGCAAAATGTTTAGCAGATAAAACGGATAGGCCGCTAATTACGACCATTCATGCGACAGAACATGGGCGCAATAATGGTATTCATAATGACATGCAGCAGAAAATTCACTTGCAAGAAGAGGAGCTGATTCGACAATCAAGCTCAATCATTGTCTGCAGCGACTATATGAAGAAAGAATTAATCACTTTATTTCACGTAGAACAGGATAAAATTGCTATATTTCCAAATGGAATTGACAAGCAGCTGGTAGTCGACGCAGTAAATGAACGGTTAAAAGAAAGTTTACAAAAGAAATATAATTTTAGAAAGGCCCCTATTATTTTTTCAATTGGACGAATTGTATATGAAAAAGGATTTCAGCTATTTATTGAAGCAGCGGAACTATTTAAGAAAAAACAAATAGATGTTCAATTTGTTGTGGCGGGAAAAGGGCCTTTACTTCATGAATTTCGAACACAGGTAAGTGAAAAGCAATTAGACAAATACGTGTATTTTATTGGATACATTACCGATAACGAACGAAATCAACTTCTTCAAGCTTGCAAAATGGTTGTTTTTCCAAGTCTATATGAACCTTTTGGAATTGTGGCTTTAGAGGGGATGGTAGCCAAGAAGCCAACCATCGTTGCCGATACAGGAGGTCTAAGCGATATTGTTTCACATTTCGACACGGGCCTGACGTTTGCCAGAGGAGATACGCTCGAATTAATCAACTGTATTGAATTTTTGTTAAAAAATGAAAAAATAGCTGCGAAAATCAGCGAAAATGGGTATAGAAAAGCAACAACGATGTTTAGCTGGGAGAAAATCGCTATCGATACAAGTAAGCTGTTTCAACATCACATTTGCCAGGATAAAAAAAGGAGGGAGGCAAAAAATTGAAAGCCATTATACTTGCTGGCGGTAAAGGAACAAGACTGCAGCCCTTGACCTACACGATTCCAAAGCCTATGCTGCCGCTTTACGATAAACCTGTGATGGAATATAGCATTGAACTGCTTAAGAAACATGGAATTACAGAGATTGGGATTACGCTGCAGTATAGGCATGAACAAATTATTGAATACTTTGGGGATGGCTCTCAGTGGGGAGTGACGCTTACTTATTTTATCGAAAAAGAGCCTCTTGGAACAGCGGGCGGAATTAAGCGAGCAGAGGCCTTTATTGAGGAAGACTGTATTATTATTAGTGGAGATGCCTTAACAGAAATTAATCTTCAAGACGTTATTCATTTTCATTATGAACAAAAAAGCGAAATGACCATTGTTACAAAAGAAGTAAACGACGTGCGGGGTTATGGAGTGGTGACGATAGATGAAGGGAATCGAGTCACGGGATTTGTAGAGAAACCGACCTACGAACAGGCCAATAGCCGATTGATTAATACGGGAGTGTATGTGATCAAAAAATCCGTTCTTGATTACGTGAATTCTTATGGTCCTACAGATTTTAGCTTTGACATTATCCCGCTTCTTTTGGAATATAATCATACTGTGTGCAGTTTTGTAACAGAGGATTATTGGATTGATATTGGGCAAATCCACCATTATCGTCAAGCACACTATGATCTGTGGAGCAAGTGGTTTGGCGATAGACAGGAAAGTATTGTCTCAGATGACGCGCTTATAGAAGAAGGGGTGACTGTTTACGATCCGGTTTACGTAGGAGAAAATGTGGTGATTAGAAAAGGTGCTTCAATTGGTCCTTACACGATTATCGGAACCAATAGTATCATAGAAGCACATGCTGCAATCGATAAAACGATTTTGCTTCAAAACGTAACGGTGGGGGCAGAATCGTTTTTATACAACGCTACGATAGGTCCGTATGTAAATGTTCAAGCAATGACTACGTATGTCCAAGATACAGTAGCTGAAAATCAAGTGCTACCTCAACTTTCTGTAAAACCAGATGTTTCTATCTTCAAAAACGGTCGCCTGTATGTACATTCATCTGTTGATCGAGAAAGACTATACAATGCGTTATTACTTGTATGCAAACATCAAGGATCGTTCTGTCTAGCAAGCGATGATGAAGGAGAAGCCACTCAACTTCGCAAAGAATGCTTTTCTTTTTTACGGAGTAATCATTCAGCTGTGTATGATATTAAAAAAGAAGCTCTTCCGGTATTTCGATATTACATGATGACTTCACAAGCGAGCATTGGTATTTATATTGGTGTGGATAGCAAAAACAGCGGTCTGTTTTTAGAAATATATGATAATAAAGGACAATTAGTTAATCAGCTTATTGAAAAAAAGATTGAGCGGATGTATCTTCAAGCTAAAAAAGCAAACATAACGACTTCTGTTTCACTTAAAGAAACAAGCATAGGAAATATCAGGGAAGAATATTGTGATGCTTTAGTAAAATCAATTAATCAGCATGTTTTATTAGAAGACAGTACGCGGATTGGTGTGATTTGTTCACCGTTTATACAGGAAGTTGTCGAATTATTATGTAAGCGTCTTCGTATCCATGTGTTATTTTTAAACAAGTGGGAGAAAACAGAAGAAACCAAACGAATAATTAAACGAAATAAGCTGTCTTTTTGTATTCAGATTAAAGAAGATGGAGAAACATTTGCTCTATATGATGAAAAAGGCTGCAGCGTAAATGACTCAGAAATTATGTCGCTTTATATTTATAGCGTATACATGACAAAAAAAGTAGCATTCGTTCCTATTCCTATACACTATTCATCCACATTAGAAACATTTGCTCAATCTCTCAATCAATCATTTATGAGGACAAAAGCAAAAAAACGTGATTTGCTTAGTCTTTTGGGGCCTGTTCAATTTCAGTTAGATGCCATGTACGCTTTATGTCAGCTGATCGAATTAATTATGGTGCAGCAGCGGAAAATTTCTGAAATGATTCAATATGTCCCCCACGCTTATATGAACTGGCGCTATATTTCATGTCCGCTAGAAATTCAAGAACAAGTGATGAAGAAGTTATTAGAAGAAGCAATCGGTAAACAAGTGTATGTCATTGATGGTTTAAAAATTTACCATGATCCTCATGAATGGACGCTTATTTTGCCCGATGGTCACTTGCCTGTATTAAATATTTATTCAGAGGCGTTAAACACTCAGACTGCCAAGAAGCTGTCGGCATATTTTGTAGAAAAAATACAAGAATATCAAAGAGTGTAAATAATGGATTTTATTTAAAAGAAAGGAAGTACGCCTCTCATAAAAAGAGTTCCGCCTATTTTAAGAAACTTCATCTATATATAAGGCGTAGCAGAGAAGGAGCTCAGGACTCTAAGAGGAAAGAAAAAGTGAAGAAATGAAATTAAATGACTTTCTTCAAAAAAACAGACTGGCATTTCCTTTCGAAAAATGATATTATATTAAAGTCTGATTTATGTTTATAATGTTTGGAGGGAAAATAGATGCGCGTAAACGTTACATTAGCTTGCACTGAGACTGGTGACCGTAATTACATTACAACTAAAAACAAGCGTAATAACCCAGATCGTCTTGAGTTAAAAAAATACAGCCCAAGACTTAAAAAAGTTACACTTCATCGTGAAACAAAGTAAGCAGTAGGAGTACAATCCTGCTGTTTTTTTTTATAGGGGGGAATTAAAATGAAATCTCATCTGCGCAAAGAGATGAAGCGCGTTCTTAATTTAATTTCTGAAGAGCAGCACGAGGCACATTCAACGAGCATAGCAAATGCACTGTATGAAACTTGTTTATGGAAAGAGGCTAGAGTCATTGCAGCTACGGTTTCAAGAAATAAAGAAGTTAATACGAAAGCCATCATTGAACGGGCTTGGAAAGATGGAAAGAAAGTAGCTGTTCCAAAATGCAACCCCACAACATCTCAAATGGTTTTCTACGAGATTACGAATTTTTCACAGCTTGAAACAGTGTACTACGGGTTAGCCGAACCAATTGTTGAAGAAACGGTTCCCATTTCAAAATCTTCAATTGATTTACTCCTTGTGCCTGGCGTGGTATATAGCAAGAATGGATATCGTATCGGCTATGGAGGCGGCTATTACGATCGTTATTTAACAGATTATACCGGACAGAAGCTAAGCCTTGCGTTTGATTGTCAAGTCGTTTCAGAGGTTCCATATGAATCTCATGATATTCCCGTTGAATATATTTTGACAGAGAAGGAGCTTATTTGCTGTGAATCCGTTTGATGCTGTCATGATAATCGTGATATTACTCATGGCAGGAGCGGGCTACATAGCAAAAGCACTGACAGTATCGGGAGCCTGCATGTCTTTCATCGTAGGAGCGAGCGTTTATATCGGTTTTTCGCTTCAAGGTTTTTTACTCTTACTCTTATTTTTTAGCACTTCTACGTTGTGTAGTAAGTATAAAAAAGAAAAAAAACGCGCATTAGAAGAAAAGCTAGAGAAGCACGACAGGCGAGATTACATTCAAGTCCTTGCTAATGGAGGTGTAGCTGCTGCTTGCGGTTTGTTATATGCTGCAACAGCTTTGCCTGTTTACATGTGGATGTTTATGATTAGTATCTCAGCTGCTAATGCTGACACATGGGCATCTGAAATAGGGTCTCTTAGAAAGAAGCTGCCGTTTTACATTTGGACGTTAAAGAGAGTAGAAGCGGGTACTTCAGGAGCCGTTTCACTTTTAGGTACAGCAGCCGGAGCAGCCGGAGCTTTTCTTATTGCTGCCGCTTGTTATTTTGCTTTTCCATCCGTATCGCTGAGTAGTATATTGCTAGTTGGGTGCTTTGGTTTTATTGGAAACGCTATAGACACTCTTCTTGGAGCAAGTGTGCAAGTTCGCTTTCGCTGTCAAAGCTGCGGTATTGAAACGGAACGGAAAGATCATTGCGGCAAGCCAACCGTAAAAGAAAAAGGAATAACGTTCTTTAACAATGATGTTGTGAATCTTGCCGCTATTTTGCTTGCTGCTTTTACAGGCGGAATCCTTATCCTGCTTTTACCTATATAAGAGCATAAAATGTTCGTCATAGGAGCAAAGTAAACGTAAGGAGGCTTGAAAATGAGACATATTGTATTAGTACTTACGCTTTTAGTTGTTGGAACGCTGGGCTACCAAATGAGATACCGTGTTTTAAATTCGCTGTTTGGAAATTCATTTATCCGCAGTCTAGCTGTTCGTTCATTTTTTAATTTGCCGTTTGTTCGGGATCGTTTAATGAAGCAGGTCTTCCGCTAAGAGCGAAAGATACATAAAAAACACCTTACAGACATGTAAGGTGTTTTTTCGTAGAAAAAGAAAAAGGGAAAATCGTTGCTTTTTTCCTGGCTTTCTGCCATCTTTACATATAGAGAGTGTGAGGAGGTGACTATTTGTCTAGGCAAGATTTTTATTATTTGCAGGTGGTACAGCAATTGCTTGGCCATTCTTCATATGAGCTGATTTCGATGAAAGCTGATGCTTCAGAGCTATGGTTTCAATCTCACTATCGCAAAGATAAGTCAATAATCCGCATAGTCCGCCGTAATTTCAAATCAGTCGTTGAGCAGCAAAAAGATGTATTGTATGCATTACAAAGAGCTGAGAATGTGCGAAAGCAGAGCGGTAAATCAACGCTTACTCTTAACACAATTTACTTTGCTGATTTTGATCCTTTTTATACAGAGCAGTCCTTAGAAAGTGCGCCGAGTCCTTCTAAAGTGAATAGTTATGTTGAACAACTAACGGCAGAGAAAGCAAGCGCTTATGAACCTCTATTCGAACGGCTGGGTCTTACATTAGAAAGCGCAGACAATTTCTCTTCCGAAGAAGAAGCTCAGCGGATAGAACAGTGGAAACATAAAATTGTGCTTTTTGTGCAGAAAAAACAAAGCGAAGAACAGCAAATAGCTGGATACGGAAAGCCTATTTTTACATATATATTTTTAGCGATGCAAATCTTAATGTTTCTATTTCTGGAGTGGAAAAGCAGTACGCAAAATACGCTCACTCTGATTCAATACGGAGCTAAATATAACCCCTTAATTATAGAAGGCGAATGGTGGCGTTTTTTTACACCTATAATTTTGCATATAGGACTTCTGCATTTGCTTATGAATAGTGTAGCCCTGTATTATTTAGGAACGCTTGTAGAGAGGATATATGGCAGCGGGCGTTTTGTCTTTATTTATATATTTGCCGGGTTTGCAGGATCTCTAGGAAGTTTTATATGGAATACGTCTATTTCCGCAGGAGCCTCAGGGGCCATTTTCGGTTGCTTTGGAGCTTTACTGTTTTTAGCAAGAACAAATCCACGCTTCTTTTTTCGAACAATGGGATCGAGTTTCATTGTCATCATTGTGATTAACTTGATTTTTGGATTTGTTGCGCCGAACGTCGATAATGCAGGGCATATTGGCGGTTTGGTTGGCGGATTTTTAGCTGCAAGCATCGTCAGTTTACCGAAACAAAAAAAGCTGTATATTCAGATTCCGGCTTTCATTTGCACGCTTTTATTAGTAGGAAGTCTGCTTTTTTATGGATATCATGAGCGTTCTGTTTATCAAGATGAGCCATATGCACTCAGCGTAGCGGCTACGTATCTTCAGCAGAAGCAGTATGAAGAAGCAAAAGACGCCATCAAGCTTTTTATTGAAAAAGGGACAAGCAATAGTGACATATATTTTATCAGTGCTAGCGCAGAATTTTATCTTGAAAATTATAAAGAAGCTAAACAGCAATTGAATCAGGCTGTAAAGTATGATTCAACTTTTCATGAGGCGTATTACAATTTAGCTTTGGTGAATATAAAACTGAATGATATTACAGCGGCCACACAAAATATCGACAAAGCAATTGCGCTTGAACCACAAAGTAAAAAATATGAAAAGCTGAAGCGACAGCTAGAAAATTAAAACTGTTGAATGACGAATTTAATATTTTATACTTTACTATTGTGAGAACGTTTACTAGAATATTAATATGTAGACCTAGCAGTGGGCGTTAAATACGGCCGCTGTTTATGACTGAATGACTGTTGAGTTATCTCAAAATAAATGAATCATATCACCTAGAAAATAGGATAAAGGTGACAGAATGAATACGTTATATGATGTACAACAATTATTAAAGTCCTTCGGCATTTTTATATACGTAGGCGATCGTACTGCTGATTTAGAGCTGATGGAAGCGGAAGTAAAAGAATTATATCAGTCTAATTTGATTGATGTACGTGATTACCAAATGGCAATTCTTTTGCTTCGTCGAGAGTTAAAACAACAAAAAGAGAAAAAGGATGAATGAACATGGATGACAAATGGTTAGTTGGAGTTGATTTAGGCGGTACAACAATAAAAATGGCCTTTATTAATCATTATGGAGAAATCATTCACAAGTGGGAAATTAATACGGATGTGAGCGAGCAAGGCCGTAAAATTCCAACAGATATTGCAAAAGCAATTGATAAAAAGTTAAACGATCTTGGAGAAGTAAAGTCAAGGTTGGTGGGAATTGGTATTGGTGCACCGGGGCCTGTCAACTTTGCAAACGGTTCGATTGAAGTAGCTGTCAATTTAGGTTGGGAAAAATTCCCTATCAAAGATATCTTGGAAGTAGAAACTTCCCTTCCTGTTGTAGTAGACAATGATGCAAACATTGCAGCGATTGGAGAAATGTGGAAAGGTGCTGGAGACGGAGCAAAAGATTTGCTGTGCGTTACGCTTGGCACAGGTGTTGGCGGCGGTGTCATTGCCAACGGTGAAATTGTACAAGGCGTAAATGGAGCAGCTGGTGAGATTGGCCACATCACATCTATTCCTGAAGGCGGGGCACCGTGTAACTGCGGCAAAACCGGCTGTTTAGAAACAATTGCTTCAGCAACTGGGATTGTACGTTTAACGATGGAAGAGTTAACGGAAACGGACAAACCAAGTGAGCTTCGCACAGTGTTAGAACAAAACGGACAAGTTACATCTAAAGATGTATTTGATGCAGCTCGTTCAAAAGACGAGTTAGCTATGCATGTTGTAGATAAAGTTGCCTTTCATTTAGGCCTAGCACTAGCAAACTCTGCTAATGCATTAAACCCTGAGAAAATCGTTCTAGGTGGCGGTGTGTCTCGTGCAGGCGAGGTATTACTTGCACCGGTAAGAGATTATTTCAAACGTTTTGCATTTCCTCGCGTAGCGCAAGGTGCTGAGCTAGCAATCGCTACTTTAGGAAACGATGCGGGAATTATTGGAGGAGCTTGGTTAGTTAAATCTTATTTTGAATAATAAGCATGAATCTAACTGAGATAAAAAAGCGCTTTGACTAAATGTCAAAGCGCTTTTTTATCATGCATCTTTTCAATCTTTACATATACATAGTGTAAAGGAGTGAAGATTATGCGAATTATAGATATCCAAAAGCCTTACGATTACAAGCGAACCATAAAAGACATACAAACACTTTTGACTTATTATCCCTATGGTTCTCTTGAATGGATAGGGTGCAGCGTGCTTGGAAAGCCGATTCCTCATATTTTAATTGGAAACGGAAAGAGAAAGGTTCATATCAATGCGTCGTTTCATGCTAATGAATGGATTACGACAAATGTTCTTCTACAGTTTATGGAAGATTATTTAGCTGCTCTTCATTATGATCAGGCGTTGAACGGGCAAGATTCAAGAGCTCTTTTTAATCAAATTACGCTTTCTGCAGTTCCAATTGTTAATCCAGACGGAGTAGATCTGGTCTTAAAAGGTCCTGGTGTAGGCGAACCTTATGCGTCTTTTCTTTCTAAAATAGGGAGAGATTTTCCAGATTTTCAAAGCTGGAAAGCAAATATCCGAGGGGTGGACTTAAACAATCAGTTTCCGGCTTATTGGGAAATCGAAAAAAAGCGTAAAGAACCTAAAGCGCCGCATTATCGAGATTTTCCAGGCTATGAATCTCTCTCTGAACCTGAAGCTCAGGCAATGGTAAAACTCGTTGAGCGTCATGATTTTGATTGTGTGATTGCTTTACATACCCAAGGAGAAGAATTTTATTGGGGGTATATGAATGAAGAGCCTGAGGAAGCAGAGGAAATAGCAAGCTATTTTGAAAGGGTAAGCGGTTATAAAGCTGTCAAAACGATTGATAGTCACGCGGGATTTAAGGATTGGTTTATTTTAGAAAAGAAAAAGCTGGGGTTCACCCTAGAATTGGGAAAAGGGATTAATCCGCTGCCTTTATCTCAAATATCGCGCGTATATAATCCGACTAAAGCTATTTTAGTTGCGGCAATGGATTATCTGTCTATTTAAAAAGCCACGCAAAGCATATGCTTTGCATGGCTTTTTTAATGATGTACCGCCGGATAGCCGTGATGTATGATGGTCATCACGGTAAACCATCCGAATACACCGAATGTTAGTACCGAAAAACCAATGCCTAATATGTTTTTATTTCTCAAAGATGAAATAGCTGCAAATACGCCTAGCAATGTTGTTAGTGCAAAAATAATCATAAGACCCACTCGAAGAAACCTCCTTTAGGTAACTTAAAATTAAAGCGCTATCATTAGCTTATCCCTTCAATTGTAAAACTTTTCTAACCGTTTGTCGAGATGAAAACCAATCTTTCTTTTGCTTCTTTGGCTTAGAAAGGTCCTTACTTTCATTTATAAGATGATGTGTGTATGATAATGCATATAACGGAAATAAATTTACACAAGGAGGACACATTATGAACTATCATCGTATACCGCTAGGACCTATTCAAACGAATTGTTATGTCGTTGCTAACGAAAAAAAAGAATGTTTAATTTTTGATCCGGGAGCTCAGGGAAAACAGCTCGTTGAATTTCTCGAAAAACAAACGTATAAACCATTAGCTATTTTGCTGACACACGCTCATTTCGATCACATTGGAGGAGTAGATGAGGTGATGAATCACTACTCTATCCCGCTTTATGTACATAAAAACGAAAAAGAATGGCTTCATAATAGTGACTTAAACGGGTCGAAATTTTTTGACCTAGGAGAAATTACAGCTCCAGATGCAACCGATATTATTTCATCAGAAGGCAATTTAACAATCGGTTCATTCCAATTTGAGGTGTATGAAACGCCTGGTCATTCTCCTGGCAGCGTTTCATATTATTTCAAACCGGGTAACTTTGTAGTATCTGGTGACGCGCTTTTTGCAGGCGGCATCGGGCGCACAGATTTACCTGGAGGTAATCAAGCTCAGCTGTTAGAAAGCATCGAATCGAAATTGCTGTCCCTTCCAGAAGATACGCTTGTACTAAGCGGTCACGGACCTGAAACAACTGTGGGACACGAAATGGATCAAAATCCTTTTCTAAATGGGTTTTAAGAATACAAAAAGCGATGGAAGCCCATCGCTTTTCTCTTTACTGTCCTGGTGTCATCATAAAAGTTGACCAGTACGTGAACCCCACAAAAAAGACGGTCAAATATGCTCCAAAAACGTAAATGTACATTCTTTCAGACAGCTTTAAATAACTAAGAATTACAAAAAAGCCTGTTTGAGCTAAAAAGAGTAAAGAAGTCTTATGCATGTGACCGAGGTAAAACATTACAGTGAAAATTGCTGTCCAGAACCCCATTACACGGTACATTCGTTCCACGTCCATTTCCTCCTTTATCAAACTTAGTTAGTGTCATGATGAATGTCATCGCTGTGTAAGCACTAGAAAGCACTTATGAAACTATATCGATACTTTTCCATTATAATACATCCTTTCTTTCCTGAAAACGCTATCTTTTCCTTGAAATACGACAGAAGAAAAAAAGTTATACAAAATGTATGCAAAATACTATACAAAGGTTATACAAAACGTGTACAATGTATATAAACAATCTATAACTAAAAAACGGGAGGGTTTCATATGGAAGAAATTAAATTTTATACGTACCCGAGCTGTACATCATGTCGTAAAACGAAAAAGTGGCTAGTGAAGGAAGATGTAAATTTTAAAGAGCGTCATTTATTTAGAGAAACACCTACTCATAAAGAAATGCTTGAACTTCTTTCTATGACAACAGAAGGGATGGATGAACTTCTTGCTAAAAGAAGTCAGGAATATAAAAAGTTAAATGTTGATGTGGACAGCATGACGTTATCACAAGTAGTCAATCTATTAATTGAACATCCTCGTTTGCTTCGCCGCCCCATTTTAACGGATGGCAAAAAGCTTGTAGTAGGTTATAACGAATCTGCACTTAAAAATTTGGTCAAGAAAAAAACAAGTCTTGCGTCTCTAGTTGTGTAAGCATACATGATGAAGAAGCTCAATTCAGTAAATAACGAATAAAACGACAGCGTAGAGTTTTACATCACGTTGTCTTTTTTTATGTAATCGTTTAGAGGTGTACAGAAGTTGTACATCGTGTACAAGGACTGAAGCGAAGAAAAGAAGCGTATACGAAAAAAATTATAAAAATAAAAAAAGAAGGAGGAAAATCTCGAAAAAGGTCGAAATTACTGTTTCTAGGTGTTTTAAGAATCATCTTCATTACAAATAAAGGAGTGATGATCGTTTGACCGAAATTGAACAGTTTGCTACTTACGTTATACGAGATGCATGTGAGTGTCGAAGTTCTGATGTGCATATTGTGCCCCGAAAGAAAGATGCTGTGATTCAGCTGCGAATTGACCAGGAGCTTATTTTAAAGAGGGTTATTTCAAAGGAAATGTCTGAACGGCTCATTTCGCATTTTAAATTTTTAGGGGGAATGGATATTGGGGAGCGCAGAAAACCTCAAAATGGTGCATTGACCACTTCCGTTGATCACTATCAAGTAAATTTGCGTTTATCAACTCTTCCTACTTCTCATGATGAAAGTCTTGTTATTCGGCTTTTGCCTCATCAACAATCTACCTCTCTCAAACATTTATCTCTTTTTCCTGAACATACTAAAAAGCTTATTTCTCTCTTGAAATTCTCTCATGGATTAATTATTTTTACCGGTCCTACAGGATCAGGTAAAACCACTACTCTATATACTCTTTTACACGAAGTAAAGCACCTTTTTAATCGAAATGTTATTACACTAGAAGATCCTATTGAAAAACCGAGTGAAACCGTGCTTCAAGTGCAGGTAAATGAACGCGCAGGGATTACGTATACGACTGGTTTAAAAGCTATATTGCGCCATGATCCAGACATTATCATGGTGGGAGAAATAAGAGATAGTGAGACCGCCAAAATTGCTGTGAGAGCAGCGCTTACCGGACACTTGGTTTTGACAACGATGCATACTAAAGATACAAAAGGATCTTTGTACAGGCTGCTTGAGTTTGGCGTTAGCTTTCAAGAAATGGAGCAGACTCTCGTAGCAGTAGCTGCACAGCGTCTTGTAGAAATTCGCTGTCCGCTGTGTTCGGGAAAATGCCACCCTGCTTGTAAAAAAATGAGGAAGCATCGTCAGTCCAGCATATACGAATTGCTTTATGGCAAGGAGCTTAGCGCAGTGATGAGAGAAGTGAAAGGAGAAAATGCGGATTATGATTATAAGACGCTCCGAGATGTTATTCTAAAAGGAATCGCGCTAGGCTATTTATATCCGCATTCGCTAGACGGATGGGGGTAAAGACAAATAGACAAAAAAGGTGGTCTCTCGCTCAGCAAGCAAAAATTCTTAAGCAGGTCTCCAAGCTCTTAGAAAAAGGCTACACTCTTTCTCAAGCTCTTTCATTTTTGACGTTTCAAGTATCTAACAAAGAAAAAACGGATATTGAAAAATGTCTTGAGCAGTTAAAACGAGGAGAATCTTTGCACGATGCTTTTGTTAAACTTCAGTTTCACCGTGATATTTTAAGCTATTTATATTTTGCGGAACAGCATGGAAACCTTCAATTTGCTTTAAAAGAAAGTAGCTCAACGATTGAAGAAAAAGTAAGGCATCGTAAAAAATTTCAAAAGCTTGTTCAATATCCCGTATTGCTGCTTCTGTTTATTCTTTCCATTTTATTTGTTTTAAGTACGGTTTTACTTCCACAGTTTGAAGCTCTGTACTTATCCTTTGGAAACAAGCAGTCTTCGTTTATCCTCTTATTTATGCAGGCGATGTCGTTCTTTCCTTTTGTGTTACCTGCAGTCATCAGTATGCCAATCATCCTTTATTTGTTTTATGTGATTTACATTAAAAAATTGCCTCCCGTAGTTCAAATGCAGCTTTTTATGAGAGTTCCCGTTATCCGAACGTTCACACGGCTATTTAACTCCTACTTTTTTTCTGTTCATATGAGCAATTTATTAAACGGTGGTTTATCTATTTATGAATGTTTTGCTCTTTTTCAAAAGCAGGAGCATCATCCGTTCTTTCAAGTGGAAGCTTTTGCTTTTACAGATCAACTTTCCTCAGGAATGCGATTAGATCATATCGTTTCAGCTAAATCTCATTATGAAAAAGACTTGGCTCATGTTATTGTGCATGGCCAGCAGAACGGTGAGCTTTCTCAAGAGCTGTATGATTACAGTCTATTTATGATGGAAAGAATGGAACAATTTATTTTTCGTATTTTAAAATATGTACAGCCGCTTACATTTTTGTTCATCGGAATTGTCATTCTGCTTATGTATATGTCCGTTATGCTTCCGATGTTAGAAGTGATGTCGAGCTTGTAGAAGGGTGAAAGAATATGATTCTAAAAGGTAATAAAGGGTTTACCCTTATTGAAATGTTAATCGTTATGCTCGTTATTACCGTGCTTTTGCTCATTATGATTCCAAATGTATTAAAGCATAATACGGTTATTAATAACAAAGGCTGCTCAGCTCTTGTCAAAACCGTAGAGGCTGAGGTACAAGTATATGAGCTTGAAAACGGCGAAAAACCAAGTCTAGAAGAGCTTGAAGCAGGAGGCTACTTAAAAGAAGGCACCGTGTGTCCAAACGGTCAAGCTATTCAAATTGACGGTACCGGAAAGGTTACGGCTAGTGGTTCTTCTTAAGCAAAGAGGATTTACCCTCATTGAGATGCTGATGGTTTTATTTATTGTGCAAGTGATGATGTTTTCCATTATCGTAACCATTCGGCCGCTTGTGGAATATTACAAAATCACATTATTCTTGCGACAGCTGCAAAGCGACACGTTTTATGTGCAGCAGACAGCCATGAACCGAGAATCTCCAATTAAAATTAACTTCGCACCGAAGGGAACAGAATATATTGTTTCTGATTCTCGTGCCGTTCTTTATAAGCGCGCCTATGACTCCACCATTCATATCACGTTTGGAAGCGGCAATTCCACGATACAATACAACAAAAACGGCAATATTTCTCAAGCAAAGACCATTTTTATCAGCAGTCAAAAGTTTAAATACAAAGTTACTTTTCAAATAGGTAGAGGGCGTTTTTATGTGGACAAGATGTAAGGGTCAGCAGGGCTATACCTTGTTAGAAATGCTTGTTTCATTTAGCATGCTTTTACTCCTAACCGGTACAATTATTCCTTTGTATGTTCAGATGAAGGAAGAAGAAAAGAAGCAATATGTTTCGTATCAAGCTGATGCTATCTTACACGAAGAACTATTGAAATATAAATATGAAGCAGGATATAAACGGCGAGAAAAAATCGTAAAAGAAAACGTTGTGTTTTATCTGAAGTGGAACGGAGAAAGTGCTCAAAAGCTTTGTGTAGAATGGACAGATTCCGCTGATAAAATGAAAAAGAAGTGTGATGTGATGTTGAAGTGAAAAGTGAAAAAGGCTTTACGCTTGTAGAGATGTTAGTCAGTTTTGCTCTTTTTTTGATCATTGTTTCATTTTTCCCCATTATCATTCCGCTAGCTAAGCAAACATATAATCCAGACTTTAGTATGAATGAAATGGAGTGGGAAATTTTTGTGAATCAACTTGCTATGGAATATCGAGAAGCAAAAGAAGTGAGAATTCATGCGACTACGCTTACGTTGAAAATGGAAAATAATCAGATCATCACTTATGAACGATACGAAGACAAGATAAGAAGACGAGTGGATGAAAGTGGTCATGAAGTTGTGCTGCAGCATATTAAGAATATCATGTATGAACAGCAAAAAGAAAGGCTGCTGATTCGTTCAACAGACGGTGTTAACAAAGTTAGAGAAGAAACCATTACGACGTTTTTGATGCTTGCTTATGAAACATAATGAGCAAGGGTTTATTCTCCCGGTTGTGTTGGCATTTTGTGCGCTTTTTCTTCTGTTAGTAGCTCAGCAAACTACTTATTTTGTGACGAAAAGTTCATTTTATCAAGAAGTAGAGCAGAAAAATCGTCTGCAGCATCTTTTAGAAAACGCGGTTGTACATGTAAAAAAAGAAATAAAAGAACATAATAAATCTCCATCTGCACCCTTAGTGTTAGAAACGGGTACGGTTTCATACGACGTAGTAAGTGAAGATGAACAGATGATTATCCTAAAAATAAAGTGTCAAACACTGCAAGGAAGAGCATTGACAGAAACCGCATATATTCAAAAAAAGGACCAGCACATTGTGAAGTGGACGGATTAAGTCTCTTTCTCTCCGGATATAATAGTGCTGAGGAGATGATTATATGAAAACGAATGATTATGTAAAATATATGACTCAGCAATTTGTACAATATATGGATCAGCCAAAAGAAGAGAGGAAAACGAAAAAGATTCAAAAAAAAGAAGAGCGAGCACCTTTTGCGAACAGATGGTTTGGAATGATTCCGCTGTCGTTTATGCTGTGGTACCGAAAGAAAAAAGAAAGATGAGCATATCATATGCTCATCTTTTTTTAACCGGCTTGTGTTTTATTAAATTGACGTGACATCGTTTCTGGCGATATGTAAAATAAGCCACCGTTTATAAACTTAAATAAGATCGTCGGCTCGTATAGCTCTTGAAGCGCTGTTTTTTCGGTCATATATATTTCTGGCAGCTCTTCTGCTGTTTCGTAAAAATGATCAAGAAGCGCTAAGTCTTCGTACCATCTTTCCTGCGCTTTTTCTGCCCATTCAGTCGGTTGAGTTTTAACGTAGTCAGTCACGTATGATGTGAGTCGTGCAATCGCACTTTTCGGCTTAATAAAAGGTGAAAGAGTAAAGCAATAGTCCGAGATTTTAGATGATAAATTTTGATTAATGATTGATTCATGAAATGATTCAACGATTTGTCCGTTAATTAAATTAATGCCAAGCGACAAGAGCTCATCCTTTTTACGGTCGCATTTGTATGAGACTTTAATATTTAACGCAAGCCAAGGGTGTAAAGGCTGATTTGTTGGCTGAGCTGATGAAACTTGTTCATACAGATGAATAAACCCGCCTAGCTTTTGAGTAGAAGCGAAAATTTGATGCAGCCTAGGTGAGCCAAAATGAATTCGTTCTCCTTGAACAGAATCGTCTTCAAACGCGGGATCTGTAATGAAAGTGAGTGAAGCAGGATTTGCTTCTCCGCCTGTCTTTTCAACATAATGCCAATAAAATGGACGATTCATCAACTCTTTGTCAAGTTCGATTGTTAATTGAACCTTTAGATAAGATGGTGTTTCTGTGACAATAGAACAATTATTAGCTAGAAAGTAACGCTTTAAAAATTGATGAATATCAGTTTGCTGCATGCTGATCCTCCTCGCTGTCTTCGTATTGAATAATAGACGTCAAGTTCTCCATTTTGATTTTTATTTCTCCTTCACTCCGTGAATGAAATAAAATATCTTGAATATGCTCTTCGATATTTTTTAAATCAAGCTTTGTTAAAATATCATCTAACTCTCCAACAACTCGTTCAAAAAGGTTTATTTTTTCGTATAACAATTTTAAAATATGTTCTTCGACCGTATGTTGAATCGCTAAATTGTAAATGTGAACATCATGCTTTTGACCTAAACGATGTACCCTTCCAATTCGCTGTTCTAGACGCATTGGATTCCACGGTAGATCATAGTTAATAATATGATGACAAAACTGAAGGTTGATTCCTTCTCCGCCCGCTTCAGTGGCAATAAATACTTGCGCGTGGCTTTCAAAAAGCTGCTTCATCCAGTCTTTTTTACCTCGCTTAAATCCTCCTCTAAACGGTACAGAGGTAATTCCATGCTGTTTTAAATACCACTGTAAGTACAGTTGAGTTGCTCTGTACTCAGTGAAAATAATAACTTTGTCATCAATTTTTTGAACGAGCTCCAGAACTTTTTCTGCTTTTGCATTTTGCGGCACTTGCTGAAGTAGTTGCATTAACGGAGTAATCATATGTTCCGTTAATGCGCTGTTTTGATCTTCCTGACGTTCCAGCATGTTTTTTAATGTCATATACACCGCTTCACGGCTGCTGCAGGCCTCTCGCTGCAGGGTTAAAATTGAAAAAGCACTTGAAGGGTGCAGTCCGTTTCCTTTAAAAGACGTAATCGCATCGTATAGCTCGCGTTCTTTCGGTGAAAATTCAACAGGAATGGTTTGAACAATTCGCTTCGTCCATTCGATACCAGTATCATGGCGGCGATTTCGAATCATAACTTTGTTAACAAGCTCTTTTAAGTGCTCATCGTTTTGCAAAGAGCGTTTTTTAGCAGAAAATAATTCTTCGAAATAGTCTTTATTGCCGAGATGGCCAGGCTTTAAAAGAGAGACTAAGTTGAAAATTTCTTCAATTCGATTTTGAATCGGTGTTGCGGTTAGCAACAGACAAAATTTCTTTTTCAGGCTTTGAACAAATTCATAGTTTTTTGTTTTGTTGTTTTTAAGTTTATGAGCTTCATCAATGATGATGAGGTCGTAGTCTTGTTCTAGCACAATTTCTCGATGAGGGGAACGTTTTGCTGTATCAATTGAAGATACAACGATGTCACACTGATCCCACACATATGATTTTCTTTGAGGGACCGCGGGAATATAAAATTTTTGATTCAATTCCATAGCCCACTGTGAAACAAGCGAAGCTGGAACTAAAATGAGAACTTTTTTAACAAGCCCGCGAATCATATATTCCTTCAAAATTAACCCTGCTTCAATCGTTTTCCCTAGTCCTACTTCATCTGCTAAAATGGCTTTCCCATTCATTGTTTCGACTACTTGTTTGGCTACTTCGAGTTGATGAGGAAGCGGCGTTAAATCGGCTAAATGTTTTGGGCTTTGTAGCCCTTCAAATTCTGAGATAAGCGTTTGGTCTTCTATTTCATAGGCAAGTTTATACAAATCCCATGCAGACCAAGGGCCGTCTTGCTCCAATTTAGTTGAGAAGGCTGCTTCCCATGTTTCATCGATGTTTAATTTCACTTTCATGATAAAAATGCTCCTTTGTAAAAAATTTTTATTGAACAAATGATAAGAATCAGGTAGGATAAAAATATATTTAGAAAATTTGAAAAAGAAAATAGATTAGCACTTTACAAATGATTGTGTGAATAAAGAAAGATACATCTTTCAGTAGTATGCCCAACTTTACCAACTTTATAGAAGCGAATGACGACACGGGGAGAGACTACTTGAATGTAGCGCCGAAGGAGCAAGCAATAAAATTGTGAATCTCTCAGGCAAAAAGACTCTTGTTTGACGCAGCTCTGGAGAGTGTCTATGCGTTTATAGACCACCCACGAGGCAAACCTATTCGTTTATAGGTAAACTTTCAGGTGAAAAGGACAGAGACTTCCTACTAAATACAGTAGGGGGTTTTCTGTCCTTTTTTGTTTGGATACATAGTGATCCCCACACTATTTGAAAACTCCCCGTTATGAAAAGTTTCACGTGAAAAAGAGGAGGACATAAATATGACAACAGAATTACACAAAACGCCGCTTTATGATACCTATCAAAAATATGGTGCCAAAACAATTGATTTTGGAGGATGGGCTCTTCCCGTTCAATTTTCTTCTATTAAAGAAGAGCATGAAGCTGTACGTACAAAGGCAGGTCTTTTTGATGTCTCTCATATGGGAGAAATTCTTGTGACAGGAGCTGATAGCTTAGCTTTTCTTCAGCATACGATGACAAATGACGTTTCTACCCTTGTAGATGGAAAAGCGCAGTATACGGCTATGTGTTATGAAGACGGAGGCACGGTAGATGATTTGCTGATTTACAAAAAAGCAGATCAAGAGTATTTGCTGGTCGTAAACGCTGCTAATATTCAAAAAGACTATGAGTGGCTTGTGTCTCACAAACAAGGAGATGTAACGCTCGTTAATCAATCTGATGAAACTGCGCAGCTAGCATTACAAGGTCCTTTAGCAGAAAAAGTTTTACAAACGTTAACGAATGAAAATTTAGCTTCATTAAAGCCATTTACATTTGCTGATGATGTAGAAGTAGCGAATGTAAATGCTCTCGTTTCACGTACTGGATATACCGGAGAAGATGGTTTTGAAATTTATTGTTCTTCAGCTGACGCCTCTCACTTGTGGACGGCTATTTTAGAAGCAGGAAGTGAGGACGGTGTGTTGCCTTGCGGACTAGGAGCTCGCGATACGCTTCGTTTTGAAGCTACTTTGGCTTTATATGGCCAAGAGCTTTCAAAAGATATTACGCCCATTGAAGCTCGAATTGGATTTGCAGTAAAGACGAACAAAGACAGCTTTATTGGAAAAGAAGTGTTAAAAGAACAGCGTGAAAGCGGGGCACCTCGTAAGCTGGTAGGAATTGAAATGATTGATAAAGGTATACCAAGACACGGTTACGAAGTATTTGCAGATGAAGAACAAATTGGATTTGTGACAACAGGTACACAGTCACCGACATTAAAGAAAAACATCGGTTTAGCGCTATTATCAGCAGAGTATACAGAGCTTGGTCAAGAAGTGGAAGTGCAGGTTCGGAAAAAACGCTTAAAAGCAAAAGTGGTTTCAACACCTTTTTATAAACGTTCAAAGTAAGCTTTGGGGAGGAATTTAACATGTTACATCGCTATTTACCAATGACAGAACAAGATCAGCAGCAAATGTTAGCAGCAATTGGTGTTTCATCTGTTGATGATTTATTTTCAGATATTCCGCAGCGCGTTCGTTTTCAAGGAGAATACAATATTAAAAAAGCGGCTTCAGAGCCTCAGTTGTTAAAAGAATTAAATAATATGGCTGCTAAAAATGCTCATTTAAAAGACTATGCTTCTTTTTTAGGAGCAGGAGTTTACGATCATTACATGCCGGTTATTGTTGATCATGTTATTTCTCGTTCAGAATTTTATACGGCCTATACTCCGTATCAACCGGAAATTTCTCAAGGAGAACTTCAGGCCATCTTTGAATTTCAAACAATGATTTGTGAGTTAACGGGGATGGACGTGGCCAATTCTTCTATGTATGACGGAGGAACTGCTTTAGCAGAAGCCGCTATGCTCAGTGCGGGTCAAACGAAAAAGAAAAAAGTACTTGTCTCTGCGGCCGTTCACCCTGAGTCAAAAGATGTGTTAAAAACGTATGCGAAGGGTCAATACATTGAAGTGGTAGAAATCCCTGCAGCAGACGGCGTAACAGATATGATTGCATTAGAAAAAGAGATGGGAAGTGACGTGGCAGCTGTTATTGTCCAGTATCCAAATTTCTACGGACAAATCGAGCCGTTAAAAGAAATTGAAGAAATTACTCATCAAGAAAAATGTATGTTTGTGGTTTCAAGCAATCCTTTATCATTAGGTTTACTTACGCCTCCTGGAGAATTTGGAGCTGATATTGTCATTGGAGATGCACAGCCATTTGGTATTCCAAGTCAATTTGGAGGCCCGCACTGCGGATACTTTGCAACTACGTCTAAGCTTATGCGGAAAATTCCAGGACGATTAGTAGGGCAAACGGTGGATGAAAACGGTAAGCGAGGGTTTGTTTTAACCCTTCAAGCTCGTGAGCAGCATATACGCCGTGATAAAGCGACGTCTAACATTTGTTCAAATCAAGCGTTAAATGCTTTAGCGGCATCAGTTGCCATGACAGCTTTAGGCAAGCAAGGTGTAAAAGAAATGGCGCTGCAAAACTTATCAAAAACGCATTATGCATATGAAGCGTTAAAGGCAAAAGGGGTAAATGTAGCATTTGAAGGACCGTTTTTTAACGAATTAGTCGTGAAGCTTCCTGTTTCGGTAACAGAAGCAAACAATCATTTATTAGCATCAAAAATAATTGGCGGTTATGATCTTAGCCGTGATAACCAAGCGCTTGAAAATCACATGCTGCTTGCTTTTACAGAACTCCGTACAAAAGAGGAAATTGACCAACTTGTAAATGAATTGGGGGATCTTCATGCTTAATCAAAATCAATCACTTATTTTTGAAAGCAGTAAAGAAGGGCGAATCGGCTATTCATTGCCGGAGTTAGATGTTCCGCAAGTAAATGCTGAAGAGCTGCTTGGAAAAGCGTATGTCCGTACCGAAGCTCCTGAGCTTCCTGAAGTATCAGAACTCGATATTATGCGTCATTACACCGCGCTTTCAAAACGAAATCACGGAGTGGACTCAGGGTTTTATCCGCTTGGTTCATGCACGATGAAATATAATCCAAAAGTGAATGAACAAGCAGCACGGATTGCTGGGCTAGCGCATATTCATCCGCTTCAAGATGAGCAAACGGTTCAAGGTGCTCTCGAACTTTTATATGATTTACAAGAGCATTTAACAGAAATTACGGGAATGGATGAAGTAACACTTCAGCCAGCAGCGGGTGCTCATGGCGAGTGGACCGGGCTTATGATGATTCGTGCCTATCATGAAGCAAATGGTGAGACGCAGCGAACAAAAGTCATTGTTCCAGACTCAGCTCACGGAACGAACCCTGCTTCGGCAACAGTTGCGGGATTTGAAACGGTAACGGTAAAATCAAATGAACATGGTTTAGTGGACTTAGAGGATTTACGCCGCGTAGTGGGAGAAGATACAGCCGCTTTAATGTTAACAAACCCAAATACGCTAGGGTTATTTGAAGAAGATATTTTAGAAATGGCTGAAATTGTTCACGCAGCAGGTGGAAAGCTTTATTATGACGGTGCAAATTTAAACGCAGTATTAAGTAAAGCCCGTCCTGGAGATATGGGGTTTGACGTGGTTCATTTAAACCTTCATAAAACGTTTACAGGCCCTCATGGAGGAGGCGGTCCTGGTTCTGGTCCGGTAGGGGTAAAAGCAGATTTAATTCCTTATTTGCCTAAACCAGTGCTTGTGAAAACAGAACAAGGCTATCACTTTGACTATAACCGTCCTCAGTCAATTGGACGCGTAAAGCCGTTTTACGGAAACTTCGGCATCAACGTTCGCGCTTATACGTATATTCGTTCAATGGGTCCAGACGGCTTAAAAGCCGTAACAGAAAATGCTGTGTTAAATGCCAACTATATGATGCGTCGTTTAGCAGAGCACTATGAGCTGCCGTTTGACCGTCACTGTAAGCACGAATTTGTTTTATCAGGAAAACGTCAGAAAAAGCTTGGTGTGCGCACATTGGATATCGCGAAACGACTGCTTGATTTTGGCTATCATCCGCCGACGATCTACTTCCCTCTTATCGTAGAAGAGTGCATGATGATCGAACCAACGGAAACAGAGTCGAAAGAAACGCTAGATGCGTTTATCGATGCGATGATTCAAATTGCAAAAGAAGCAGAAGAAACGCCTGAAGTCGTACAGGAAGCTCCTCATACAACGGTTGTGAAGCGCCTTGACGAAACGCTGGCAGCTAGAAAGCCAGTGCTTCGCTATCAGAAAGAACAGGCTGTTCAAAACGTCTAACAAAAAACCTCGCCCAAAGGCGAGGTTTTTCTATATACATACCATTATTTTTTCTTTTTCACTTTACCGTTCCACATTTTGAAGCCGCCTTTTAAATCATAGATTTCTTTAACACCGTGGCGACGAAGCATTTGTGCTGCGCGTCCTGTGCGCATTCCGCTTTGACAATAGATGTAGACAGGCTGATCTGAACGAAATTCTTTAATGCGCATACGGAACTGTGACAGCGGAATATTTCGTGCGCCTAAAATATGTCCGTTTTCGAATTCATTCGGTTCACGAATATCAACTAGCTGTGCCTTGCGGTAGCCGCTGCGGAATTCTTCTTCAGTTAACGTTTTCATAATGCGACGTTGGATAAAGAACATAACGACAGAGTATATGATGATTACTCCAAGTAAAATGAGTACTGCTGTAATTGCTGACATGCTGATTCTTCCTTTCTTCGACAAAATCCATACTCTTATTATATAAGTGAATGAAATTAGAAGTAAAGCGATTTTGCCTTGAATCTAGCGGATTTCTTCCCGAAAATGAAAAAACTACCACATTTGAATTCGCAGTTTTATGTTGCTCTTTGCTTTTCCTTAGCTCAATCTTTTGGTAGACTAAAAAACGGATTTATTTTTTATATTACATATAGCTGAGGATGAGGTAGATGAAAGCAAAGTGGAGATTTATTGATTCCAACAACCGTTCGCCTTATTACAATATGGCGTTAGATGAAGCGTTATTAGAATGGCATAGTAAAGGGGAAATTCCACCTACGATTCGTTTTTACGGATGGAACCCTCCAACGCTGTCGATCGGTTATTTTCAAAAAGCTGAAAAAGAAATTAACTTTGATAAAGTAAAAGAATTAGGATTAGGCTTTGTGAGACGTCCAACGGGCGGCAGGGGCGTGCTTCATGATGAAGAGCTTACTTACAGCGTCATTGTATCTGAAGAGTATCCTAATATGCCTAAGACAGTTACAGAGGCATATCGCGTCATCTCTGAAGGTTTACTGGAAGGATTTCGTTCGTTAGGGCTCGAGGCTTATTTTGCTATTCCTCGTTCAGAAGAAGAAAAAAATAGCTTAAAAAACCCTCGTTCGTCCGTGTGCTTTGATGCTCCTTCTTGGTATGAACTTGTTGTAGAGGGCCGCAAAATTGCTGGAAGTGCCCAAACTAGACAAAAAGGAGTTATTCTACAGCACGGCTCTATTCTGTTAGAGATTGATGAAGATAAATTATTCAGCGTGTTTAATTATCCAAATGACCGCGTGAAAGAAAGAATGCAGCGCGCATTTCGTTCTAAAGCCGTAGCGATCAATGCAATTGCGGGCCGCAAAATTTCTATCGAAGAAGCAAAAGAAGCGTTTTATAAAGGATTTGCTTCTGCTCTTGATATCGATTTAGAACCGTATACACTGTCTGAAGAAGAGGAAGCATATGTAGAAGAACTAGCGCGCACAAAGTACGGATCGGATGAATGGAACTTTAAGCGCTAAACGAATGCGGATGGTAAATAGATAAAAGTGCAACTTCTTATAAGTTGCACTTTTTATTGGAATTTTTAGAAACAATGCTTGGCTAATAGAATATATAGGGAAGAAAAGTCAAACACTTTTTTTACGAAAAAAAAAATATTTCACTTGACACCCTTCTATATGTAGATGTTTGGAGAAGTGTCAAATACTATATATTGAATTCGTCCAAGCCGTGTGGTAAGTTATTGATAGTTGATTGAAAAACTCTATTTCCTTTAAAAGGAAATAGAGTTAATAAATTTATAGATGTTCGATAGGTAAGGAGTTGTGAGAATGACTGTTTTGTTAAATCAAAAAGTGAATATGAATGTTGAAAAGCTCAATTCAGATATTGAACGCTTTCCGCAAGTACATCCGATTACACCGGATATGAAGTTAACTCATAAAGGTGTTTCAAGATTGGTAATGTTAGACCGCTATGCGTTTAAAGATACGGAAAAATTAACGTTATCAGAAGGAGATTTTGTTGTTCTAACTGTAAAAGAAGACCCAAAATTTCCAGCACGAGGACTTGGCTATGTGGAAAGCATTAATTTTGAGCAAAAAACCGCTGTTGTCAAGGTAGAAGATGAGTTTAGAGGAGCTTTATCACCTGAAGAAGCAGAAAATGGGTTAATTACTCGTTCTTTAGATGTTATTGAAAAACCTCTAGAGGTCTTCTATGAGCAAATTGCAAAACGTAATGCAACAGGCTTAGCTTCTGTGGAAAAAACAGAAGAAAAGCGCAAAGAGTGGTTTGAAAAGTTCTATCAAGAGCTTGTTCAGCTAAACTTTGTACCAGCTGGCCGCGTTCTTTACGGTGCAGGTGCTGACACGGACGTAACGTACTTTAACTGTTACGTAATGCCTTATGTAAAAGATTCACGTGAAGGTATTTCAGAACACCGCAAACAAGTAATGGAAATCATGAGCCGCGGAGGCGGTGTTGGAACGAATGGTTCAACTCTTCGCCCGCGCAACACGCTGGCTCGCGGTGTAAACGGCAAATCATCTGGTTCGGTTTCATGGTTAGATGATATTGCTAAACTGACGCATCTTGTTGAGCAAGGTGGGTCACGTCGTGGGGCTCAAATGATCATGCTTGCCGACTGGCATCCTGACATTGTAGAGTTTATTATTTCTAAAATGCAAAACCCTCGCATTTTACGTTTCTTAATTGAAAACACAAATGACGAAATGATTAAAAAGCACGCGCAAGATAAATTGAAGTTCACGCCGCTAACAGAGTCTGAAGAAGCAATGTACCAAGGAATCATTAACTATAAACAAATTCCTGGTCTTGGTGGATTTAATGAAAAAATCATTAAAGATGCAGAAGAAAAGCTGCAAACTGGCGGAACGTACAGCGTTCATAACTCAGAGTTTTTAACAGGAGCAAACATTTCTGTATGCTTAACAAAAGATTTTATGGATGCTGTTGAAAACGACGGTGAATACGAACTTCGCTTCCCAGACGTAGAAAGCTATTCAAAAGAAGAAATGGCTAACTACAATGAAAACTGGCACGAAGTAGGCGACGTGCGCGAGTGGGCAAAACAAGGAAACAAAGTTCGTACGTACCGTACTATCCGTGCAAAAGAGCTATGGAACTTAATTAATATTTGTGCAACGTACTCAGCTGAACCAGGCATTTTCTTCTTCGACAATGCCAATGACATGACAAATGCTCAAGCATATGGTCAGCACGTTGTTGCAACGAATCCATGTGGTGAACAACCACTTGCACCATTCTCTGTTTGTAACTTAGCTGCTGTTAACTTAGCGCAAATGGCAGATAAAGAAACAAAAACAGTTAACTTTGAAAAGCTACGTCAAACGGTTGAAACGGGCGTTAGAATGCAAGATAACGTTATTGATGCAACTCCTTATTTCTTAGAAGAAAACCAAAAGCAAGCGCTTGGCGAACGCCGCGTTGGTCTTGGTGTAATGGGTCTTCACGATCTTCTTATTTATTGTGAAACAGAATACGGCTCTGACAAAGGCAATGAGTTAGTAGATAAAGTGTTTGAAACAATTGCCACGACGGCTTACCGCGCGTCTGTAGAGCTTGGAAAAGAAAAAGGAAGCTTCCCGTTCTTAGTGGGCGAAACAGATGCTGAAACGGCTTCTTTACGTGAAGCATTCACAAATACAGGCTTCATGAAAAAAATGCCTGAAGATATTCGTGAAAACATTAAAGAGCACGGTATCCGAAACTCTCATTTATTAACAGTAGCGCCAACAGGCAGTACTGGAACGATGGTTGGAGTATCAACGGGTCTTGAACCTTATTTCTCATTCTCATACTTCCGAAGCGGTCGTTTAGGTAAGTTTATTGAAGTGAAAGCTGATATCGTTCAAGAGTATTTAGATCAGCATCCAGAAGCAGATCCAAACAATCTTCCTGAATGGTTCATTTCAGCTATGGAACTTGCACCACAAGCTCACGCGGACGTGCAATGTGTGATTCAGCGCTGGATTGATAGCTCAATTAGTAAAACAGTAAACGCTCCTCGTGGTTACACGGTAGAGCAAGTTCAAAAAGTGTACGAGCGTCTGTATAAAGGCGGAGCAAAAGGCGGTACGGTGTACGTAGACGGAAGCCGTGATGCACAAGTCTTAACGCTAAAAGCAGAAGAAAATACATTTGATGAAGAAATTGAAGCGCCAAAAGAAGAAACAAAACCACACGTTGTGTTAGTTGATACAATTAATGAAATTCGTTCAACTGATGTAACAATCGGTTCTGAAGTAGGTAATACGTGTCCGGTTTGCCGTCAAGGAACGGTAGAGGAAATGGGCGGATGCAACACATGTACAAACTGTGGTGCACAGCTGAAATGCGGCCTTTAATTTTTAATCATGATTGACTAGTAAAAGCTGACTCAAGTGAGTCGGCTTTTATTATGTATGAAAATGGGGCATAAATAAGAAGCGGGAGAGAACGGTTCTTGTATTTGAATAAGCATTGTAGTATGATTTTAATTGAATGTCTTTTATCCAGTTTTATCTTATGACATCGCTTTATTTACACGTTTTTTTCACATAGATTATCAAACATGAACACGATATCACTATAAGAAACAGACATTTATGACTTATTATTAGCAATACATAATATTAATTGGGGGAGATTTCATGCCTACACCGAGTATGGAAGATTATATTGAACAAATATATATGCTAATTGAAGATAAAGGATACGCTCGAGTGTCTGATATTGCTGATGCATTGGCGGTTCACCCCTCATCTGTAACAAAGATGGTTCAAAAACTAGACAAAGATGAGTACTTAATTTATGAAAAATATCGAGGCCTTGTTTTAACAGCTAAGGGACAGAAGATTGGAAAACGTCTTGTTTATCGCCACGAGCTCTTAGAGCAGCTATTGCGAATCATTGGCGTGGATGAGAAGAATATTTATGATGACGTAGAAGGAATTGAACATCATTTAAGCTGGAATTCCATTGATCGAATTGGGGACTTGGTTCAATACTTTGAAGAAAATCATAACCGTATTCAAGATCTTCGCAATGTACAGAAACGAAATGAAGAAGAGCAAAAATTATAAGGGAAAAGCAGCGGCCAATAGCGTCACTGCTTTTTTTCTTTTTATCATAACTTGTTGCTGAGTCGACTACAAATGTAGAGTAGGTAGTTTGGAGGAGAGGCTGTGTACGTCGACGGAGTATTTTCAGGTGGCGGTATTAAAGGGCTTGCACTGATTGGTGCGTTACAAGCTTTAGAAGAAAAAGGCTTTATTTTTCGGCGGTTAGCGGGAACGAGTGCGGGTTCCATTATTTGTGCATTTGTAGCAGCTGGTTATACAAGTGAAGAAATCGTTGAAATGATGAATGAAATTGAGTTATCTTCTTTCCTAGATCAAAGAATGTCCTTTTTACCATCGAGCTTGACAAAATGGCTGTTTTTATATTGGAAAATGGGATTATATAAAGGAGAAAGGCTTGAAAAGTGGATTGCTGAGAAGTTGCGGAGCAGAGGAATTCGTACATTTGCTGATTTGCCTGATCAGTCGCTGCGTATTATTGCGTCAGATTTGACCAACAGTACGATGCTTGTTCTTCCAGATGATTTGCCTAAATATCACATTGATCCGAATCGTTTTTCTGTAGCAAGAGCCGTTCGGATGAGCTGCAGCATTCCATATTTTTTTGAGCCGGTTAAATTAAAATCTACTCCAAGCAGTTTAATAGTCGACGGGGGAGTGTTAAGCAACTTTCCAATTTTTTTATTTGATGATGATAAAAGTTTGAAGAAACGACCGGTAATTGGTGTGAAGCTGAGTCCGAAGGACGAAGAGAGAGAACGGAATAAAATTAAAAATGCCGTTGGTTTATTCAGTGCGCTTTTTGAGACGATGAAAGATGCGCACGATGCAAGACATATTTCAAAACGTCACGAAAAAAATATTATCTTTTTACCTGTTAATCAAGTTTTTGCGACAGAATTTACCCTCACAGAAGAACGGAAGGAAGAGCTGATTGCGTTTGGCAAAAAGCGTACAAGGGCATTTTTGAAAAAATGGTGCTATTAAAAAAACAAGGAGGCTTTTCTCCTTGTTTTTTTAAAAGAATGCTCTATTTTTCTTTTTTCCTTTTTTACCTTCGATGACGGTCAAGTGTGAGTTGTTTTTCTTTTTCTTTAGCGGTTTCGTTGATTTGGATACCGGGCGCTTATTTGAGCTTCGGTACGTATGCATATCAACTTTGTTGCTTCCTCGCTCTTTTTCTTTTTGACGCAGTTTCGATTGCTTTACTGCGCGCACATAGCCTCTATCTTGACCTTTTGTCTGAGAAGGGCGGAGAATAAACCGATAAACTAAGTAAAACAAAATGATAAACAGAAAAATATAACCTGCTTGACGTAATAAAACAGCTGGATCTGTAATCAACGTAAATGCAAAGCCAATGACTCCTAACCCGATTAGACCATATACAAGTGGTTTCACGAATGGACGTCTCATTTTGTTCACCTCCTAAAATAGTAAAAAAAGAAAGCAAAACGGTGTGGATTAGACAACTTGTTCGTCAGTGGTAGAAGAAAGTTCATTTTCAACGCGTAAAAGTTCTTTAAATGAAGCAATCGCAACTTCAACTTGATCATCTTTTGGTTCTTTGGTTGTTAAAAGCTGAAGCCATAAACCGGGATAACCTAAAAAGCGAAGAAGAGGGACATGACGAACTTTATTGGTTAACTGTAACACTTCAAATGATAAACCAAGGACAACTGGAATTAATGCAAGGCGATCCACAATTCGTAACCAAAGAGGATCCGTTGGAACTAGTAGGTAGACAAACATTCCTACAACTACGGTAAAGAGGATAAAGCTACTTCCGCAGCGATAATGAAGTCGAGATTGTGCTTGAACGGCTTCTACCGTAAGTTCAGCATTGTTTTCATATGCATTAATGACCTTGTGTTCTGCTCCATGATATTGAAACACCCGTTTAATAAGTGGCGTTTGTGAAATCACATAAATATAGCCAAGGAGCAATAATAGTTTAAATACTCCTTCAATAAAAACTTGAGCTACACTTGAAGTGAAAACAGGACGTGTCAATTGTGCTAAAAACACAGGAATCAATGTAAATAGTACTTTCCCGAAAAGAAAGGATATTACACCAATAGTTGCAACGCCAAATATTAAAGATAGTTTTGATTCTTTTTTCTCTTTTTGTTGTTCTGCTGCTACTTGAGCATCATCTTCTGGATTCACGTCATAGCGTTCAGAGGAAAAGTTCAAGTGCTGCGTACCGTTTGCACTGGCTTCAACAATAGCAGCAATTCCTCGTAAAAAAGGAATTTTTTTTAAAGCAGTGAGTACGGAATTTGATTTTCTTTTTGAATGAAAATAATCAATAGATTGATCTTTGCGGCGAATAGCCGTCACCATCATACGTTTGCCACCGAACATGACACCTTCTATAACGGCTTGACCACCATACGCAGGTTTTTGTAATTTAGACATTTCAGGCACCAACCTAACTTAACTAGACTAGACTTCTTAGTATTTTATATTCTACAGCAAAATCAAATAAACCTCTAGGCGGATGCATGTTATCTAGTTTAGCCAATATTTTTCATCTCCACACCCTTCATATGAATTTTTTTCCTTTCATTTATAAAATTTGTTTATGAAACTCTGTGCGAAGTAGTTTTAAAATGTCTCTGCGATATCAGGCGCCCTTCTTGCGTATAGGAAGAGTAATAAACGTAAAAACTTAGAAATGAGTCGGTAGGAAATGAGAAAAAAGTTCATACTACATCAAGAGGTGATTAATATGTCAGAACCTAAAGAACAGCATGAAAAAAAACAGGATAACCAACCTACGCATAAACAGGAAATATCTTTTTTATTTAAAGCCATCTTTATTTCCTTTTTTGGAGGGGTTTTCTGGAGCTTTATTGGCTATTTAAATTATCTGTTTAGCTTTAGTGTTATCAATCCAAATATGCTTTTAGATCCATGGGCATTAGGTGATTGGAAGGATAAAGGAATAGGTGTTATCGTCAGTATTTTTCTCATAGGGGTATTATCTATTGTTGTCGGGTTGTTATACTACGTCCTATTAAAGAAGTTTAAAACAATTTGGATAGGTTTTGCTTACGGATTATTATGGTGGGCAATCGTATTCGTTGTTTTGAATCCGCTCTTTCCTAACTTGAAAACAATTGGAGAGCTTCCAGCTAACACAATTATTTCATCCCTCTGTATTTATATTTTATATGGTGTATTCATCGGATATTCCATTTCTTTTGAAGCGGCAGAGCTTCAAACAAAAGATGAATCTACAGATTTTCAAACGGCGAATAAGTAGTGTGAATGTTCCAACGTATGCTAATATATTCTATATAATGATTTAAAAAGAAAAATAAAGTGTAAATTCACACAAGTGAGCTGCATAAAGGGTTCGTAGTAGGGGAGAGTGTTGAAATAAGATGAATAAGATTTTAGTAATAAACGGTCCTAATTTAAACCGTTTAGGCGTACGCGAACCAGCGGTATATGGGACAGATAATCTTCAAAATCTTGAAGAGAAGCTTCAGCGAGCAGGCAGAGACCATGGGGTAGAAGTTGAGTGCGTACAGTCTAATCACGAAGGTGTAATTATCGACTGGATTCACGAAGCGGATGAGAAGTTTGATGGGATTATGATCAATCCTGGTGCTTTTACTCACTACAGTTATGCCATTCGAGATGCGATTGCCAGTATATCTGTTCCTGTTATTGAAGTGCATATTTCGAACGTACATAAGCGTGAAGAGTTTCGCCACCATTCGGTGACGGCACCTGTTACGCATGGTCAAATTGTCGGGTTAGGTTTATACGGATACGAGCTTGCTCTGCAGGCACTTTTACAATTAAGGGGGAAATAAAATGAAAATCGAAAAACTACGCGAACAGTTTTCAAAGTTGAATGTAGACGGTGTTGTCGTTACAAGTGAATATAACAGACGCTATATGACCAATTTTACAGGATCTGCTGGTGTCGTTATCATTTCTGAAGACAAAGCGGCATTTGTAACAGATTTTCGTTATGTTGAACAAGCAACTAGTCAAACAGAAGGTTTTGATATCGTTCAGCACAAGGGTCCTATTGTAGAAGAAGTAGCGAATGTAGTGAAACAATTTGGAATTAAAAAGCTTGGTTTTGAACAGAATTATGTTACATATGGACAGCATCAATTATTTGATAAGCATATCGGCGCGGAACTTGTTCCAATCTCGCACGCAATCGAAAACTTACGCTTGATAAAGAGTGACTCAGAGATTAAGATATTAAAGGAAGCTGCAAAAATAGCAGATGCAGCATATGAACATATTTTAACCTTTGTTCGTCCTGGTTTAACAGAGCTTCAAGTATCGAATGAACTGGAGTTCTTTATGAGAAAACAAGGCGCAACATCTTCATCTTTTGATACAATTGTTGCTTCAGGGCATCGCGGGGCTTTACCGCATGGTGTTGCTTCTGACAAAGTAATTGAAAAAGGCGAACTTGTAACGCTTGATTTTGGCGCATACTATAATGGTTACTGTTCAGATATCACACGAACATTTGCCGTCGGTGAAGTAAGTGATAAGCTAAAAGAAATTTATAATGTCGTACTGCAAGCAGAGCTTAACGGAATGAACGGTATCAAAGCAGGTATGACGGGTAAAGAAGCAGATGCGCTAACGCGTGATTATATTACAGAACACGGATACGGCCAGTATTTTGGACATTCGACCGGTCACGGCGTAGGGTTAGAAGTACACGAAGGCCCATCGCTTTCTGTGAAATCTACAGATGTACTGCAGCCAGGTATGATTGTAACCGTTGAACCAGGTATTTACATACCAGACTTAGGGGGCGTTCGTATTGAAGATGATACGGTCGTCACAGCAGAAGGTAATGAGGCATTATCGCACTCATCAAAAGAGTTCATTATTTTATAAAATGTAGGAGGATTTCTTCATGATTTCAGTAAATGATTTTCGTACAGGTTTGACAGTAGAAGTAGACGGGGGTATTTGGCGTGTAATGGATTTCCAACACGTAAAGCCTGGTAAAGGCGCTGCATTCGTTCGCTCAAAACTACGTAACCTTCGTACAGGAGCTGTGCAAGAAAAAACGTTCCGTGCAGGTGAAAAGGTAGGAAAAGCTCAAATTGATAATCGTAAAATGCAATATCTATATGCAAGCGGCGATCAGCACGTATTCATGGACAACCAGTCTTATGAGCAATTAGAGCTTCCGGCGAGTGCAATTGAATATGAGCTAAAATTCTTAAAAGAAAATATGGAAGTCGCAATTATGATGTATCAAGGTGAGACATTAGGTGTTGAACTTCCAAACACAGTTGAGCTTAAAGTAACAGAAACTGAACCTGGTATTAAAGGTGACACAGCTTCTGGCGGTACAAAACCAGCAACTGTTGAAACTGGTTTAACAGTAAACGTTCCTTTCTTCGTAAATGAAGGCGACGTATTAATTATTAACACAACAGACAGCAGCTACGTATCACGCGCGTAATTCGGTCGTGTAAGCAAGCTGCAAACACACGAAAAAGGCAGAGAATGATTCTCTGCCTTTTTTGTGTGTTTTTTTGTGCTAACCCTTCCTTATTTTGCATAGGTTGTACTAAACAACGCAGAGATATAGGAGGGGCTTATGAAGCAGTGGTTGGATCATTTAAACGGTACGGTATTAACGATGGCGTGCCTTCGATTTATTTCTTCATTTATTGAGTTTATTGCCGCTATTTTAATTGTCACAAACAATGATGTGAAAAAAGCGTTAATGATTAATGGAATGCTAGCGCTTGTTGGTCCGATTGTAATGGTGAGTTCTTTCACCATTGGTTTAGTGTCCGTAGCAGATCAATTATCTTTTGGAAAATTAATCATGATTGTAATAGGAGTGCTCTTCATTTTAATCGGTGTTTTTAAATAAAAGGTAGGCATAAAATGGTCAAGCTCATAATACATTGAAGTGAGTTCAAATATGAGGGGATGAATATGTTAAACGAAATACTTGCAATTTTTCCGCCTAATTTAAAAAAGACTGTTGAATTTTATGTCACAAACCATTCTCATGTGCTAGAAGAAATTCGAGTGCGCATAGGAAGACCTGTCGAATTTACAATCAACAATCAGCCTTATTTCGAATCGTATCTTCCAAGTGCAGAAGATGCTTTATTTATCTTAAATAAACTAAGCCAGTTTTCGATTTATATGATTGAAGAAGAATTAAAAAAAGGATATGTCACCATTGAAGGCGGACACCGGGTTGGACTAGCGGGAAAAGTTGTAACGGAAAATGGACAGGTTCGTGTGATTCGTGATGTATCATCCTTTAATATCCGGATTGCTAAACAAAAGATTGGCATTTCGAATCAGCTTATTCCTTTTTTATACAATCGCTATTGGCAAAGTACGGTCATTATAGGACCTCCTCAAACAGGAAAAACAACCATGATTCGTGATTTAGCCAGAGTAATAAGCACTGGCATAGAGCGCTCTAAGATTCCTCCGTTTAAAGTAGGGATTGTAGATGAACGATCAGAAATTGCTGGGGCTGTTAAAGGGGTTCCTCAGCATACATTCGGATCTAGAATGGATTTATTAGATAGCTGTCCGAAAGCTGAAGGCATGATGATGATGATTCGCTCCATGAGTCCCGATGTACTGATCGTGGATGAAGTTGGAAGTGAAGAAGATTGTAAGGCCGTACTTGAAGCCGTTAATGCTGGTGTTCGTGTCATTATGACTGTTCATGGGTATGACATTGACGATTTAATGAAGCGTCCCACTTTGCAAGCTTTAATGAAACTTCACGTATTTAAAAAGTATGTTGTGCTATCGAACAGCCGAGGTCCTGGAACACTTCAGGCTATCTATGATGAGCATTATAACTCCATGAAATTGACCGCTGAAAAGTCGCTTATTGAAAATAGTAAAGGGTGATGGTGTATGAAACTGTTTGGTGCCATCTTTATCTTATTTGCTTCCACTTACACAGGATTTGAGTTTGCAAAGCAGCTTAGCGAAAGACCTAGGCAGCTCAGGCAATTAAAAACGGCTCTTCGGTCGTTAGAAGCGGAAATTATGTATAGCAACCGGCCTCTTCAAGAAGTTGCTCATTTGTTATCTCTACAGCTTCCTAACCCTTTAGCTTCTTTATTTAGTGAGTTTTCAATGAAATTAAAAGAAGGTACTGAAAGTGTCAAGGAAGCTTGGGAAAAGACGTTGGACCAATTTTGGAAACAAACCGCACTTAAAACAGGAGAACTGGAAATCTTAAAACAATTTGGTGAAACGCTTGGTCAGCATGATCGTTATTCGCAGCAAAAGCATATTTTGCTGACGCTGAACCATCTCGAACGCGAAGAACAAGATGCAGTTGATAAGCAGAATCGCTATGAAAAAATGGTTAAAAGTTTAGGCTTTCTATCTGGATTGCTACTGGTCATCCTATTGATGTAGCGATGGAGGAGGATTGAATGTGGGAATTGATATGAACACCATTTTTCAGATTGCTGGGATTGGTATCGTCGTAGCTTTTTTAGTCACCGTACTCGAACAGATGGGAAAAAAAGATTACGCGAATTGGGTTACCCTCATCGGTTTTATTTATATTTTATTTATGGTTGCTTCGATTGTGGAGGACTTATTTCAAAAAATCAAATCGGTTTTTTTATTTCAAGGGTAGAGGGGTGATTTGCCATTGAAATGCTTCAAATTGTGGGCTTAGGATTAGTAGCGACATTTTTGGCACTCATTTTAAAAGAACATAAATCACCTATTGCTTTTTTACTTGTCGTATTCGTGGGATCCGTGATCTTTCTTTTTTTAATTGATCAAATCTACGAGATTATTAAGATGGTCGAGCGGCTGTCGATCAATGCTCACGTTAACATGATTTATGTGGAAACCATTTTGAAAATCATTGGTATTGCCTATATCGCCGAATTTGGTGCTCAAATTACGAAAGATGCAGGACAAGGTGCCATTGCTTCTAAAATTGAATTAGGTGGAAAAGTGCTGATTCTCTCCATGGCAATTCCTATTTTGACGGTCATTATTGAAACGATTATTTCAATGCTGCCCAATTAATTTTACTTAATATGAGGTGACGAAATGAAGCGGTGGACGTTTAAAGTGAATATACTCGCTCTTCTTTTGTTCCTCTTTTTTTTCTTTCCAGAAAATGTACAAGCTTCCGAACCCCCGAAGCAGCAAGAACTTGTCAATGAACAAATTGATAAGCTCGGTATCGATGAAGTCAAACAGTTTTGGGACGATATTATTACCCAATACGGCGGCTTTTTACCCGAGAGTCAGAAGGGAAGTTTAGTCGATTTTTTAAAAGGAGAAAAAGAGTTCTCTCTTAAAGAATGGCTAGGAGGTCTTGTAAAGTTTTTATTTCACGAAGTATTAGCGAATGGAAAGCTCCTCGGTACACTCATTATGCTAACGGTTTTTAGCGTGTTTTTGCAAACGCTCCAAAGTGCGTTTAATCAGCAAACCGTAAGTAAAGTAGCGTATGCGCTTGTATATATGGTTTTGATCATCATTGCTCTTAATAGTTTTCAAATTGCTATTTCTTATGCAACAGGAGCGATTGAGACCATGACCAAATTCATTTTAGCTCTGGTGCCGCTGCTGCTTGCCTTAATGGCATCATCAGGAGGAGTTGTATCGGCAGCCTTTTTTCATCCGATGATTTTGTTTTTAATGAACACCAGCGGTTTGCTTATTCAATACGTAGTGATGCCGCTGCTTTTTCTTTCAGCACTGCTTAGCATTGTGAGTACGATTTCAGATGAGCATAAGGTTACACAGCTTGCTCAGCTGTTGAGAAATATAAGCATTGGCGTGCTTGGAATATTCCTAACTGTTTTTTTAGGTGTGCTATCCGTCCAAGGTGCCACATCAGCTGTTGCTGACGGTATTACGATTCGAACGGCAAAGTTCGTCACAGGGAACTTTATACCTGTTGTAGGGCGTGTGTTCACAGATGCGGCTGATACAGTCATCAGTGCCTCGCTTCTATTAAAGAATTCAGTAGGGATTGCTGGAGTAGCAGTCTTACTGTTAATCGTCGCATTTCCGGCTATTAAAGTGTTAACGCTCGCTTTTATCTATAAGCTAGCAGCAGCTCTTCTTCAACCCATTGGAGGAGGACCGGTTATTTCCTGCTTGAGCATTATCAGCAAAAGCGTCATCTATATTTTTGCGGCGCTTGCTGTTGTCTCGCTTATGTTTTTCTTATGTTTAACGGTCATCATTACAGCGAGCAACGTCACAATGATGGTGAGGTGAAGAAATTGCAGGCCTTAACGACGTGGATTACGAATATCGTTCTTTTTATCTTATTAGCTACCATTATTAATTTACTGTTGCCCAATTCTAGTTTTCAAAAGTATACGAAGCTGGTGGTTGGACTTCTTTTGATGCTGATTATTATTACACCCGTTTTTCAAATTTTTAAAGTGGATGTTAATCAAATGCTGAAATCACTTAGCTTATCATCTATTCGATCCGATCAACAGGTAGAAAATTCAATGGAAAATCAGAAAAAAGAAATACAAGCTTCACAACGTGCATATATTTTAGAACAAATGGCTGTCCAAATGGAGGCAGATGTAAAAGAGGAGTTGATGGATCAGTATGGTGTAGCAATTGATCGAATTCACATTGAAACAAAAAAGCCGAACGACGAACCTACCGCTGATAATATTAAATCCATTTCAGTTGCCGTAAGTAAAAAAGCATCGGGTGATTCCGAGGTTGTTTCAGCTGTGAAAGTTATTTCTATTGATACCTCCACACCGATCGAAACAAACAAACCAACAGAATCCAAGAAATTATCCAACTATTTAGCAGCAAAATGGGATGTAAAACAAGGCCAAGTTGTTGTGAATATGGAGGAGGGAGACACGAAATGAGTCAAAAGCCAGAAAAAGGTGACCCATCATTTTTTCAGCGGTTCTTTTCACTTAAACAGTCATCAACTACGAAGAAACCTTCAAAGTTAATGTATATAGGTATTTTACTAGCTGCAGGCGTTATCTTTATGGTATTTAGCAACTCACTCACAACATCTATGAATTCAGGCGGATTATTAAAGAGTGCAAGCAAAGAAACCAGCGCACCACCGGTATCACAGGATATTCCCGCTTTTAGCTCCAAAAAGACAACAACGATGACAGGTTATGAAGAGCGGTATGAGGAAGAATTGAAAGATATTTTAGATCAAGTTAGAGGCGTAAGTAAGGTAAAAGTAATTGTGAACCTAGATGCAACAGAATCCAAAATATATGAAAAAAACAGCGTGACAAAATCGCAAACGACCAACGAGACGGACCGTGAAGGAGGGACTCGTAAAGTTGAAGATTCCTCAACAGATGAACAGCTGGTCATTGTAAGAAGCGGAGAACAAGAAAAGCCTGTTGTAGTCAAAACCGAAAAGCCAAAAGTCAGAGGTGTGTTAGTTGTCGCTAAAGGAGCTGATAATATCGAGGTAAAGAAATCTATTATTGAAGCCGTGACAAGAGCGCTCGATATACCAAGTCATAGAGTAGCAGTATTAGCGAAAAAAGGATGAGGGGGAAATGAATATGTTATTAAAAAAGCAAACGGTTTGGTTATTAACAATGTTAAGTTTAGTTGTTGTGTTATCGGTGTACTATATGACAACGCCAGAAAATCCTCAGAGTAATGTTGCGCTAGTAGACAATGAAAAACAAAGCGAAAAACAGGCTGATGACAAGGCTCCTGCAGAAGATACAAAACAACAGGCAGATGAGAAATCAGGAACAAAAGAAGGTTCAAAAACCGAAGGCTCAGCAGAAGATGTAAAAAAGGAAACGGCTAAAAATGCAAAAGAATCAGCGGTTGTATCAAGCACAGATAGCGACGAGCTATTTACGGCGCTCCGCTTGGAATTAAATGATGAAAGAAGTCAGCTGAAAGAAGAGTATCAGGAAGTAGCGGCATCAAAAAATGTAACGCCTGCAGAAGTAAGCAAAGCGATGGATAAAATCGATGAATTATCAAAGCTCGGGGAAAAAGAAGCAACGCTGGAAACATTAATTAAAGCAAAAGGATACAGCGACGCGCTAGTAAGAGCAGATGGAAAACAAGTGCAAATTACCGTTAAGACAGAAAAACACTCAAAAACAAAAGCCAATCAAATCATTCAGCTAGTCAAAAAAGAAATGGGTCCAAAAGAAGTAGCGGTAGAGTTTCAGCCAACTAAATAAAGGGAATAAAAGAAGTGTAAAACAGCCGCAAATTGGGGTTGTTTACACTTCTTTTTTTATGAAATGACTAAAATCTAAGCGAGACGGGAAAAATTTTAACATGGCTTTCTTTTTTTACTTCGGTTATAATAGGTTTCATAATCTTATATTAGTACTAGGTGACAAATGTTTTCATAAGTATTGTCATCTGTAAAGCTATGTTTCCATTTATAAAACAATAACGCTAAAAAGTTATTATAGAGTAAGTGGAACTTCTTTTTAATGTTTGCCAAACGAATTGAATGGCTGTAGCCATTTATCGTATTATTAACATTGTAGAGAATTCTATTTTCATGAGGTAGGAGTGTTCAATATGTTAAAAATTCAAGAGATCCGTGAGATCATTAAACTAGTTGATCAATCATCAATCGAGGAGTTCACCTATGAGCACGAAGGCTCCAAAATCAAGATGAAGAAAAAAGACGCAATTGTTTCCAAACAAGCGCAGCAAGTAGTGGTTTCGGCACCTGAACAAGCAGCAGCACCTGCACCGCAGGCAGCAGCGGCTCCAGCGCCAGCCCCAGCAGCACAGTCTGCTCAACCAAAAGAAGAACAAGCGGCCCCAGCGGTTGATGAAAGCTTACATAAAATTACATCTCCGATGGTAGGGACATTCTATGCGTCATCATCGCCAGAATCAGATGTATACGTAACGCCTGGAGATAAAGTACAAAAAGATTCGGTTGTATGTATCGTAGAAGCAATGAAATTATTTAATGAAATCGAAGCAGAAGTTAAAGGTGAAATCGTTGACGTATTAGTTGAAAATGGACAACTTGTAGAATACGGTCAACCTCTTTTCTTAGTAAAGCCTGAATAAGGAGCGGTAAATATGATTAAAAAGCTATTAATTGCGAATCGAGGAGAAATTGCGGTTCGAATTATTCGAGCGTGTAAAGAGTTAGGTGTAGAATCAGTAGCTGTTCATTCTCAAGCTGATCGCGACTCTTTGCATGTACAATTAGCAGACGAAGCGTATTGTATTGGACCAACGTCATCTAAAGACAGCTATTTAAACTTTACAAATATTATGAGCGTTGCGATGCTAACGGGCTGTGACGCCATTCACCCTGGATACGGCTTTTTAGCTGAAAACGCTGATTTTGCAGAGCTATGCAGAGAGTGTAACGTTACATTTGTAGGACCAAGTCCGGAGGCCATTAACAAAATGGGAACAAAAGACGTAGCGAGGGAAACGATGCGTGAAGCCGGTGTCCCAATTGTTCCTGGTTCCACTGGAATTGTAGAGTCAGTGGAAGACGGTATGTCAATTGCTAATGATATTGGCTATCCTGTTATTATTAAAGCAACGGCAGGAGGCGGAGGAAAAGGAATCCGCGTTGCGAAAAATGAACAAGAGCTTATTAAAGGTATTACAATTACGCAGCAAGAAGCTGCTACAGCTTTCGGTAACCCTGGTGTGTACATTGAAAAGTTCATTGAGGATTTCCGTCACGTTGAGATCCAAGTGTTGGCTGATTCTCATGGAAACACTGTACATTTAGGAGAGCGTGATTGCTCGATTCAACGCCGTCTTCAAAAATTAATTGAAGAAACGCCTTCTCCAGCGTTGGACGAAAAAACGCGTGAATTAATGGGCGACGCTGCTGTTAAAGCCGCTCAAGCCGTTAATTACACAGGAGCCGGAACCGTGGAATTCATTTATGATTATCGTGAAAACAAATTTTACTTCATGGAAATGAATACGCGTATCCAAGTAGAACATCCTGTTACAGAAATGGTGACAGGAGTTGACTTAATTAAAGAACAAATCAACGTGGCAAATGGTGAAACTTTACCGTTTACGCAAGAAGAAGTGACGTTTAACGGATGGGCAATTGAGTGCCGAATCAACGCAGAAAACCCAGAGAAAAACTTTATGCCATCACCAGGTACGATTCAAATGTACTTGCCGCCAGGTGGCTACGGAGTGCGCGTAGACTCTGCTGCATACCCGGGCTATGCAATCCCACCTTACTATGATTCAATGGTGGCTAAATTGATTGTTCATGCGCCAACTCGTGAGGAAGCTATTGAACGAATGAAGCGCGCGTTAGATGAATTTGTTATCGATGGCGTTGCGACCACTATTCCTTTTCACCAAAAGCTATTAAATCATGAAAAATTTGTTAGCGGTGAATTCAACACGAAGTTTCTTGAGCTATATGACGTAATGAATTCTTAGTATAATATAAACTATAGGAGGTGCTGTACATGAATGAAAATCATGTATTAGAAATGGAAGAACACCCAAATTCTCTTGGCAAAGTAGAAATTGCTCCTGAGGTTATTGAAGTCATTGCGGGTATTGCTGCTTCTGAAGTAGAAGGCGTTTCTGCAATGAGAGGAAATTTTGCAGCTGGCGTTGTGGAGAAACTAGGAAAGAAAAACCACGGTAAAGGTGTAAAAGTGGACTTAACAGAAAACGGGATAAAAGTAGACGTGTTTTGTATGATGAAGTTTGGTGTATCTATTCCAAACGTAGCGCAGCAAGTACAAGATAACATTCGTCAAGCCCTTAAAAATATGACAGCTATTGATCTCGATGAAGTAAACATTCATATCGTAGGGATTCAGTTTGATACGCAAAAAACTGATATTGAAGAAGTTGAATAAAACAAACGTTTACCTAACGGCTGTTGCTAAAATGGAATAACGTATGATTACTTGTTCCTTTTCAACACAAGCTATGGTAAAGTGAAAAAGACTGTCTCGTCATAAAGACGGTCTTTTTCGTGTTCTACAAACTTCGTATAAGAACAATCAAGTATCGTTTCATAAACTATGCTATTATCTAGGTATACTAGTTGAAGAAGATAAATAAAGGAGCAAAAATAATGAAAAGACATACAGCACGCCAAAAAGCATTACAAGCACTATTTCAGCATGATTTAGGGCAAACCGAGCCAATGGAGGCAATCGGAAATGTTGTACAAAACGAAAAGTCTGATCAATTTTTAGAAAGTCTTGTGCTAGGTGTAGTTGAGCATCAGCAAGAAATTGATGAACTTTTACGCAATCATTTAGAAAAATGGACGTTAGACCGCGTAGCTACTGTAGACCGCGTAATCCTGCGTATTGCCGTATACGAAATGAAGTATGAAGAAGAAATTCCTACGAGCGTTACGTTAAATGAAGCGATTGAATTAGCAAAAACATTTGGCGATGATCAATCAAGCAAGTTTATCAACGGCGTATTGTCTAAAGTGTTAACAACTTTATCTAAATAAACGTTCATCTTGCCAAATCAAGTGACTAAAATGCTTCTCTCCTTTATATAAAGGGGAGAGGGTGACTGCAAAGGAGGCAAAATGATGAGTGAAGTGCGTTATCTAACCGTTACGGCTCTTACACGATACATCAAGCGCAAGTTTGACGTAGACCCTCACATGCAAGATGTATGGATTAAAGGAGAAATTTCTAACTTTAAACGTCATAGTCGAGGACATATGTATTTCACCTTAAAAGATCAAAATGCTCGTATCGCAGCCGTTATGTTTGCTGGGCATAACCGTCAGCTTAATTTTCAGCCTGAAGAAGGAATGAATGTACTGATTCGAGCTGAAATTTCGGTTTATGAACCAAGCGGAAATTATCAAATGTACGTAAAAGAAATGCAGCCTGACGGCGTTGGAAACTTATACTTGGCCTACGAACAGCTGAAAAAAAAGCTGGAAAAAGAAGGCTTGTTTGATCATGCTAGAAAACGAAAACTTCCGAAGTATCCAACAACAATAGGTGTGATTACATCTCCTACTGGAGCCGCCGTACGTGATATTATTACGACATTAAAGCGCAGATATAACGCGAACATTATTGTTATGCCCGCTCTTGTTCAAGGAGTGAATGCGGCACCGTCTATCATCAAGGCAATTGAAGAAGCAAACCGTCGTAAAGAAGCAGACGTATTAATTGTCGGCCGCGGCGGCGGGTCAATTGAAGAGCTTTGGGCGTTTAACGAAGAAAGCGTAGCTCGTGCAATTTTCACTTCTACTATTCCCGTTATTTCAGCGGTTGGACATGAAACCGATTTTACAATTGCAGACTTTGTAGCAGATTTGCGAGCCCCTACTCCAACGGGTGCTGCGGAGCTGGCCGTACCTCATATCAGTGAAATTACAGAAAGATTGACTCAGCGAAATATCCGTCTTCTTCGTTCGATGAAAGAGATGCTTCAGTCTAGTAGCCGCAGGCTTGAACGATCTCAGAAATCATATGCTTTTCGTTACCCTCAAAAGTTGGTCGAGCAAAAAGAGCAGCAGTTAGATCAGCTGATGGAGCGTTTTTATCGTGAAGGTAGAAGGTACATTGAGCATAAACGGACGAACTACGAGCAGCTAACAGCCGCTTTGTTGCGCAATCACCCCGAGCATCAGTTAACGAAAGCGGCAGACCGTCAACAGCAGCTGACGAAAATGCTGACAAAAGAGATGCAGCAGCTGCTAAAGCAAAAACAGCTTTTATTTGCCACGGCAACGTCAAAATTACATACGCTTAGTCCATTAAAAACAATGGAAAGAGGCTACAGCTTAGTATACGATAAAGAAAAAGAGTTAATTAAATCAACCAAACAAGTATCCAAAGGTGATGTGGTAAACGTTCGTTTGACCGATGGACAGTTGCAGTGTGAAGTTTCGAAAATAGAGGAGCGATGAAAAATGGCGACAAATAAAGAGTATACGTTTGAAGAGGCGATGGAGCAGTTAGAAACCATCGTAAACAAGCTAGAAGAAGGCGACGTGCCTTTAGAAGAAGCAATTCAACAATTCCAAGAAGGAATGACTCTTTCAAAATTCTGTCACGATCGTCTTCAGCATATTGAAAAGCAAATGGAAACTATTTTACGTGAAGACGGAACGCTTGAGCCATTCTCGGTACAGGAGGAAGAGTGATGGTGAATGAAATGAATTTAAAAGAGTATATTTCTTTTACAAAAGATCGAGTAGAAACACGCTTGCCTGAAGTGGTAAAGGCATTACATGCTCCGGTTAACTTAAAGGAATCCATGCTTTACTCGCTTACGGCAGGAGGAAAGCGACTTCGCCCAGTGCTGTTGTTTGCAACGCTACATGCATTTGGAAAAGACGAGAGCATGGGATTAGAAACAGCCTGTGCAGTGGAAATGATTCATACATATTCGCTCATTCATGATGATTTACCTAGTATGGATGATGACGACTTAAGAAGAGGTAAACCGACAAATCACAAGGTGTACGGCGAAGCAACGGCTATATTAGCTGGAGATGCTCTTTTAACAAATAGCTTTCAGCTCATTTCTGAAGCGGTACATCCTGAAATTACATCACATATGAAACTTCAGCTCATTACAGAACTGGTAAAAGCAAGCGGAACAGAAGGTATGATCAGCGGACAGGTTGCAGATATGGAAGGTGAAAAAAAGCAGCTCACGCTAGATGAGCTTGAATATATTCATCTTCATAAAACGGGGAAGCTGCTAGGATTCTGTGTAAAAGCAGGAGCAATTCTTGCAAAAGCTACGCCTCTACAGCAAGAATTATTAGAAGAATTCAGTAAGCATGTAGGGTTAGCGTTTCAAATTCAAGATGATATCTTGGATGTGGAAGGGTCTGAAGAAAAGTTAGGAAAGCCAATTGGCAGTGATACAGAAAATGAAAAAACGACATATCCTTCTTTATTAGGTATGGAAGCGGCCAAAGAAAAGTTACAGTATCATGTTGAACAAGCACTTCTCTCGTTACGTCAAGCTCAAATTAAGCACGGATTACTAGAAGAAATTTGTTTATATATAGCAAAACGTGATAGTTAATGACGATTTCTGTCAGGTTTTTTGAGTGATACAGTAAAATAAGATTGAGTCCCAATAGGGGCTATGCTATAATGGTTTTACTACTGTATAAAAGCGTAGTGCATAGGTTTGAAAGACATATACAATATCTTGGTGGCCGTTATCACATTTGTGTTAGCGGCTATTTTTTCACTATTTTCCTTTGAATATCACTGGTTTACTGATAGAATATCAAAGGTATTGTAAGTAATAAGGAAATACTAAAAATTGACTATACGTATAAAACAATAGACAATGTATTAAGGTAACTTTATAACAAGTACGAAAGTGAGTGATCCACCTTGGATCTTACAACGATAAAAAATCCTGAGTTTTTAAAGAAAATGTCAGTAACACAATTAGAAGAACTAAGTGAAGAGATTCGTCGTTTTTTAATTACAAAGCTTTCTGCAACTGGTGGTCATATAGGGCCAAATTTAGGGGTTGTTGAGTTAACGCTTGCACTCCATAAAGTGTTCGACAGTCCAAAAGATAAATTTTTATGGGACGTCGGGCATCAGTCGTATGTCCATAAAATTTTAACAGGACGAGCGGGAGAGTTTGATACAATCCGTCAATATAAAGGATTATGCGGTTTTCCAAAGCGAGATGAAAGTGAGCATGATGTATGGGAAACGGGACATAGTTCTACATCTCTTTCAGCCGCAATGGGAATGGCTGCTGCAAGAGATTTGCAAAAAACAAAAGCTCACATTGTTCCTATCATTGGTGACGGAGCTTTAACAGGTGGTATGGCTCTTGAAGCGCTTAACCACATCGGGCACGAGCAAACGGATATGACCGTTATTTTAAATGACAATGAAATGTCTATCGCTCCTAACGTCGGGGCTGTACACAGCATTCTGGGGCGTTTGCGCACGGCGGGCAAATACAACTGGGTAAAAGATGAGCTTGAAGTTCTACTGAAAAAAGTGCCTGCGGTAGGCGGTAAGCTCGCGGCAACGGCAGAACGTGTAAAAGATGGCCTAAAGTACATGGTTGTGTCAGGCATGTTCTTTGAAGATCTTGGCTTTACGTATTTAGGACCGGTTGACGGCCATAGCTATGACGATTTATTGGAAACGTTACAATATGCAAAGAAAACAAAAGGACCGGTACTTATTCATGTGATTACGAAAAAAGGGAAAGGGTACTTGCCAGCGGAAAGCGATAAAAGCGGAGCGTGGCATGGTACAGGCCCTTACAAAATTGAGTCCGGTGACTTTATTAAAGACAAAAATGTTCCGATTGCTTGGAGTAAATTAGTAAGTGATACGGTATTGAAAATGGCTAGAGAAGATGAGCGTATCGTAGCAGTAACGCCAGCAATGCCTGTAGGTTCAAAACTTGAAGCGTTTCAAAAAGAGTTTCCGCATCGCATGTTTGATGTTGGGATTGCAGAGCAGCATGCAACAACAATGGCCGCTGGTCTTGCAACTCAAAATATGAAGCCCTTTTTAGCTATTTATTCGACGTTTTTACAGCGTGCATACGATCAAGTGGTTCATGATATTTGCCGTCAGAAGCTAAATGTATTTATTGGGATTGATCGAGCTGGACTAGTAGGTGCTGATGGTGAAACGCACCAAGGTGTATTTGACATTGCGTTTTTACGTCATTTGCCTAACCTTGTTATTATGATGCCAAAAGACGAAAATGAAGGTCAGCACATGGTTCACACTGCTTTGACTTATGAAGAAGGTCCGATTGCGATGCGCTATGCGAGAGGAAACGGATTAGGTGTTGAACTAGATTCAGAACTGAAAAACATTCCGATCGGTACATGGGACGTATTAAAAGAAGGTTCGGATACAACCATTTTAACGTTTGGTACAACGATTTCAATGGCGATGGATGCAGCAGCAGAACTTGAGAAGCAAGGAATCAGCGTCAAAGTGGTCAATGCTCGTTTTATTAAACCGCTGGATGAAAAAATGCTTCACGAGATTTTCCAAACGAATAAGCCTGTGATTACGGTGGAAGAAGCGGTACTTCAAGGCGGTTTTGGAAGTGCGGTGTTAGAGTTTGCATCAGAGCACGGCTATTATAATACTCGCGTTGAACGTATGGGTATTCCTGATCGCTTTATCGAGCACGGCAGCGTAACAAAACTTTTAGAAGAAATTGGCTTAACCAAAGAAGAGATTATAAATCGAGTTAAAAAACTCGTAACACCAACACAAAAGAGGCTTGAAGTTAAGTGACAAAAAAAGAACGAGTAGATGTATTATTAGTAGAACGAGGTTTGATTGAAACAAGAGAAAAAGCAAAGCGTACAGTGATGGCAGGACTTGTTTATGCGAATGAAGTCCGTTTGGATAAGCCGGGAGAGAAAATTGAACGCGATACGCCGCTGACAATTAAAGGTGCAGTGATGCCTTACGTCAGCAGAGGCGGCTTTAAGCTTGAAAAAGCGATTAAAGAATTTAATGTCCATGTAGCGGATAAAATCATGATTGATATTGGTTCTTCTACTGGAGGCTTTACCGATTGTGCGCTTCAAAATGGAGCGAAGATGTCCTATGCGCTAGACGTAGGCTATAATCAGCTAGCTTGGAAGCTTCGTCAAGATGAGCGAGTAGAAGTAATGGAACGAACAAATTTCCGTTATGTGACACCAGCTGATTTATCAAGAGGCTTGCCTGAATTCGCTTCTATTGATGTATCGTTTATTTCCTTAAGACTCATTCTCCCTGTGTTAAAAACACTTCTTGTTCCATACAGCGATGTTGTTGCACTTGTTAAGCCACAGTTTGAGGCTGGAAGAGAGCAAGTTGGGAAAAAAGGAATCGTGCGTGACTCAAAAGTGCATGAAGAAGTCCTTCAAGGAATGGTGGATTTCTCCCTTCGTCAAGGATACGATGTATATAACATGTCGTATTCACCGATAACAGGAGGAGATGGAAATATCGAATTTCTTCTTCATCTGAGCTGGAAAGGCGAGCGTGAACTTGGTGAAAATCAAGCTCCGCTTACTGTGCGTGAAGTGGTCGAAGAAGCACATAAGACGTTAAAAGAGAAAAAGTAATAATGGCCAATGTTAAGCAAAAACTTAGCATTGGCGATTTGATTATGACTCTTTATACAAAAGGTGCATAATCAAGTTGAACACATTATGATACTTAATTAGTGAAAGACTTATAAACAACAAAACAAAAAGAAGATTACATATTAATGTGAGGTGCCAACATGAATAAAGGGCAAAGACATATTAAAATTCGTGACATTATCACGAATAATGATATTGAAACACAGGATGAATTGGTAGATATTTTAAAAAACCAAGGTTTTAATGTAACACAGGCAACAATCTCTCGTGATATTAAAGAACTGCACTTAGTCAAAGTGCCTTTGATGGACGGACGATACAAATACAGCTTGCCTGCAGATCAGCGTTTTAATCCCTTACAAAAGTTAAAGCGCTCTCTTATGGACGCATTTGTAAAAATTGATTCAGCCGGGCATATGCTGGTGATGAAAACATTGCCGGGAAACGCAAATGCGATTGGCGCATTAATTGATCATTTGGACTGGGATGAAATATTAGGAACAATTTGTGGAGACGATACATGTTTGATTATTTGCCGTACTCCTGAAGATACGCAAATTATATCAGACCGATTCTTAGAAATGTTATAAAGGTGAGTGAAGCAGGTTGTTAGCTGAATTATCCATTAAAAACTTTGCGATTATTGATGAACTTTCTGTTTCATTTGAAAAAGGCTTAACGGTATTAACAGGCGAAACAGGAGCGGGAAAGTCGATTATTATTGATGCCATTTCATTGTTAGTAGGTGGAAGAGGCTCTTCGGAGTTTGTCCGCCATGGAACAGACAGAGCCGAAATTGAAGGGCTTTTCTTATTTGATGAAGAACAGCATCCGAGTCACGAAAAAGCCAAACAAGTCGGTTTGGAAGTGGAAGATGGAATGATTGTGCTTCGCCGAGATATCACTACAAATGGGAAAAGTATTTGCCGTATCAATGGGAAGCTCGTAACGTTAGCTATCCTACGTGAAGTCGGACAGACGTTAATTGATATACATGGACAGCACGAGCACCAAGATTTAATGAATCAAGATCGTCACTTAACTCTTCTTGATCAATATGGAGGAGAAAAAGTAGAAGAGGCTTTGATGGAGTATCGAGAGGTATTTTCGAGGTATACGTCGCTAAAAAAGCAGTTGGATCAATTAACTGAAAATGAGCAGCAGATGGCACATCGCCTCGATCTTATTCAATTTCAATTAGATGAAATCAAAGCCGCAAATTTGCAGCTCAATGAAGACGAGGAACTAAATGAAGAGCGTTTGAAGATTTCCAACTTTGAAAAGATCTATACGTCGCTAAACGATGCGTACAATGCGCTGCACGGTGAACATCAAGGTCTGGATTGGGTAGGCGTAGCAATGAATCATACGGAGGATATTTCGTCACTGGAAAAAAACTATGCCGAAATTTCGGAGATTATTTCATCGAGCTTCTATCAGTTAGAAGACGCATCTTATAAAATTCGTCAGCAGCTGGATTTATTAGAATTTGATCCGAAACGCTTAGACTTTATTGAAGCGCGTTTAAATGAAATTAATCACTTAAAGCGTAAATACGGTCAAAGTGTAGATGAAATTCTAGAATATGCAGCACAAATTGAAGATGAAATTGATCGTATTGAAAATCGAGATACGCACGTGAGCAAGATCAAAGAACAGTTAAACAGCGTAGCACAGGATTTATTAGTAGAAGCTAACAACGTTTCAGCTATTCGAAAAAAACTTGCTCAGGAGTTAACGGACAGCATCCATCATGAGCTTCAAGAACTCTATATGGCTAAAACCGTATTTCAAATTAAATTCTCTGTCGTAAATGCAGGTAAAAATGACGTTGAAGTAAATGGCGAAAGAATAAAATTCACCAAAGACGGCATTGACAACGTAGAGTTTTATATTTCTACCAACCCTGGTGAACCGTTAAAGCCTCTTGCGAAAGTAGCATCAGGCGGAGAACTGTCAAGGATCATGCTGGCGTTAAAGAGCATCTTCTCTAAGCATCAAGGCGTGACGTCCATTATCTTTGATGAAGTTGATACAGGCGTAAGTGGAAGAGTAGCTCAATCGATCGGTGAAAAAATACATGCCATTTCCGTTGATTCGCAGGTTCTTTGCATATCTCATTTGCCGCAGGTAGCAGCTATGGCAGATACTCATCTCTTTATTGCTAAAGAGATAAAAGGTGATCGTACAACGACATCTGTTCTTCCATTAACTCTTGATGAAAAAGTAAAAGAAATTGGTCGAATGATTGCAGGAGCTGAAATTACAAGCTTAACGAAGGAGCATGCCAAAGAGCTTTTAGATTTAGCGGATAAGATGAAGCAGACCATTTAACAAAACACCTTTTAACACGTAACAGTATGTGTTAAAGGTGTTTTTTTATACAAAATGGAGGAACTGAAAATGTTTCCTTGCACTTCTTTTCATTTTTCTCTGAACTTCTGTTATAAATGCGCTCTAAGAAGGCTAAATTAAATGTGTAGCCATTTAGGCGAGGAAGCGAGGAGAGTGAAAACATGCAAAATCGATACAGACATATAATTGGTGCGATTCTCCTTGTTTCGTTCATTTTTGTAGGATTTATTCCAGTTGTGCAACAATATATACACATTCCAAAACAAATCGTCTTATTTGAACAGCAAAAAGAAAAAATTAATACGACATTACCGCTTAGCGTAGAAGCTTCATCACCTGTTTACGATGTAACAAGTAACAAGGCGAAGCTGACCGTAGCAGGCAAACAGGTAGGCAAAGAAGAGTTGATGCTTCATTTGGCCGGTATTCCTGTAAAGCGTGTAGACGTGCAGGTATTATCTGATTTTAAAGTCATTCCTGGTGGACAATCAATCGGTGTGAAATTAAATTCAAAAGGTGTTCTTGTTGTAGGCTATCATCAGGTAGATACAGCAAAAGGTAAAAAATCTCCTGGCGAAATTGCGGGTATTCAAGTTGGAGATATGATTACGAAGATTAATGGTAAAACCATTGAAAAAATGAGTGATATTACACCGTTTATTCAGCAGGCAGGGAAAACGGGTGAACCATTAAATCTGCATATTTTAAGAGAAAAAAAGCAGTTTGACACGAAGCTGTATCCGTTAAAAGATAAGCAAGATTATGCGTACAGAATCGGTTTATACATCCGTGATTCAGCTGCAGGAATTGGCACAATGACTTTTTATGATCCAAAATCTAAAAAATACGGCGCTTTAGGCCATGTTATTTCGGATATGGATACAAAAAAGCCAATCGTAGTAGAAGATGGACAAATTGTCCGTTCGACCGTTACATCAATTGAGAAAGGTTCGAACGGCGTTCCCGGCGAAAAGCTAGCGAGGTTTTCTGAAGATAGACAAATCATTGGAAATATTACACGAAATAGTCCTTTCGGTATTTTTGGAAAATTGTCTTCAACGATGGAAAACGGAATAATGGATAAAGCAATGCCAATTGCTCTATCTCATCAAGTAAAAGAAGGACCGGCTAAAATTCTAACGGTAGTAGATGATGATCAAGTGGAAGAATTTGATATTGAAATTATGAGTACTATACCTCAAAAGTTTCCGGCTACTAAAGGAATGGTTATTAAAATTACAGATCCTAAATTGTTAAAGAAAACAGGTGGAATTGTTCAAGGAATGAGCGGGAGTCCGATTATTCAAAACGGTAAAGTCGTTGGAGCGGTTACCCATGTTTTTGTAAATGATCCTACCTCCGGTTACGGTGTCCATATTGAATGGATGCTTAACGAAGCAGGAATCGATATTTATAAAAATAATCGAAAAAAAGCGAGCTAATGTTGTCATTAGTTCGCTTTTTTTGATAAAAATTATTGTCGTAAATGTACGAGAAAAACGTCGAAAAACAAAGAAAATAAGAGAAAATCGAATAAATTCCATTTAAAAGACTTTTTTCTAAAAAAATAAAGGAAATAATGTTGCATTGTCGAATTTGTCCTTTAGAATAAAGAATAGAGACACGTAGGAAACGACGTATAACATAAAGGACTGAGGAGGAAGCTGCATTGAAAAAAATTAAAGTATGCTTGGTTGATGATAATCGGGAACTAATTGGTTTGCTTGAAGATTATATTTCAGAGCAAGAAGACATGGAAGTAATCGGAGTAGCTTACAATGGACAAGAGTGTTTATCCATTTTAAAAGATAAAGATCCGGATGTTCTTGTATTAGACATTATTATGCCGCATCTAGATGGATTAGCAGTTTTAGGTCAGTTAAAAGAAATGAAAAAAGAAAATTATCCAAATGTCATCATGCTAACAGCATTTGGGCAAGAAGACGTAACGAAAAAAGCGGTTGATTTAGGAGCTGCTTATTTTATTCTAAAGCCGTTTGATATGGAAAACTTAGTGAATCATATTCGTCAAGTTAGCGGACAAACATCTTCATTTATGCAACGTTCATCTTCTTCCATGCGTTCGCATCGCGACAGCAAACCAGCAAATTTAGATGCAAGCATTACGAGCATCATTCACGAAATTGGTGTACCTGCTCATATTAAAGGCTATTTATATTTGAGAGAAGCCATTTCAATGGTATATAAGGATATTGAGCTGCTTGGGTCGATTACAAAAGTGCTGTATCCTGACATTGCAAAAAAATACAATACAACAGCAAGCCGCGTTGAGCGCGCCATTCGTCATGCCATTGAAGTAGCATGGAGCCGAGGGAACATTGATTCTATTTCTTCATTATTCGGATATACTGTCAGCATGTCAAAAGCGAAGCCGACAAATAGTGAATTTATCGCCATGGTTGCGGATAAATTACGCCTTGAACATAAAGCGAGTTGAAAGGGATAGGACTGCTGGAATTACGGGGTTTTGAGTGAGCTGATACCTTTTGTAATACAGAGTACATGCCGATAAACTTTTGGAATTTACACTAGATATTAAACTGAAAACCAATAAACTTTTTACTGCAGGGCCGATGAATTTTAATCATTCATGGGTCCTTTCATTTTGTTTTAAGAGTTGGAAATAGGGAGGTTAAGGGAATGCACATCTTGTGATCCATAGTAGTGTATTTTATTGAAATAATTTATTTAATTGTTATGAGGGCTTTGTGTTTGAAAGAAGATTTAGAAGATGTGTTAAAAAATTCATCTACATATATGGATAAGTAAATGATAAAAAAAGCAGCCTTCAGAAAAGGCTGCTTTTTTTAATCCATTAATTTAGCAATCGGTTTTGAAAGGAACAAAACAATAATTCCAAGTACAATTGTTACAGCTCCGATTAAGCTGAAGATGTCGAAATAACCTAACGACTGTGTATAAGATGCAAGAACACCCGCTAGCTTATTAGCAACAGCAGAGCTTGCCATCCATACGCCCATTAAAAGAGAAGCAAGCTTTAATGGAGCCAGTCTACTTACCATAGACAACCCTACTGGCGAAATCATAAGCTCAGCTAGCGTGTGCAGGAAGTAAGTGAAAATCATGAACAGGATATTTACTTTTAAAGCTGGGTCATTACCAGTATACATAACGGCTGGAATTAAAATTAAGAATCCTAATCCGACTGTTACAAGTCCCATACCCATTTTTGTTGGTGTTTTAAAATCACCGCGTTTTGAATTTCCTAGCTTGTACCAAACAAGTGACATAATTGGTGCTAAAATCATGATAAACAATGGATTCAATGATTGGAACCACTCTGTTGGAACCGTAAAACTACCGATTTGACGATCAATTTGATCTTGAGCATATAGCGTTAAAGAACTTCCAGCCTGTTCAAAAGCTGTCCAGAAAGCAATAACAACGAAAGCTAGAATAACGATAGCAACCGTTCTTTTCTTTTCTCGTGCTGTCAGCGGAGCAGTTGATGTTTGAGATGCTGCTGCATGAACTTTTCCTGTAGGCTCTTTCCCAATATCACCTAAATAGCGATTAGCCAGTAGGTTAAATAAAATTTGTCCAACAACCATTCCGATAGCTGCTGTTAAAAATCCGTATTTATAACTCATTAATCCAACAACTAATGGGGCGAAAAATGCACCAAAGTTAATACCCATATAAAAAATGGTAAAAGCACCGTCACGGCGAGGATCATTTTCTGCATAAAGATCTCCGACCAATGTGGAGATATTTGGTTTGAAAAATCCGTTTCCGATAATTAATAAAGCAAGTCCGATATACAAAGCGGCTACGCTTTGATGAATGAAGATGGAAAAATTCCCGAGTGCCATAATCACACCACCGATTGTGATGGCTAGCCTTCTTCCGAGGAAGCGGTCTGTTAAATATCCGCCAATCATCGGCGTAATGTAAACAGCACTAGTGAATGTTCCATATAAGCTCAGTGCAGTTGCTTTATCTACCCCGAGTCCACCTTGAGCAGCGGTAGCAGTTAAATAAAGAACCAGAATGGCTCTCATTCCATAATAACTAAATCTTTCCCATGCCTCAGTCGCGAATAATAAGTACAGTCCAGGAGGGTGTTTTTTCCTAGACTCATTTTGCTGCTGATTTTCATGTTGTACAGCTGCTTGCATAATGAAGTCCCCCTAAAATTTCTCTCATACTATTTAATTCTTTTATTTGAATTGATCAAAAAATCAGAATATAAGTACTGGAATAAATATAATGTATTTTTATTTTAGTAGAAAAACAATAATTTCGTCAATGAAATTATATGGAAAAATCAAAAAATAATTAAATATACACAAAAAAGTATTAAATTACTTATTTAAAAGCATTTTTAAAAATACATTTATATTATTAAATATTCTAATATATGTTATGGAAAATGAAGTAAGAAAGTAATACTATTTTTGGAAACGAAAATTCGAAAGAAAAAAGGATCTGTTATTCAGATCCTTTTTTATCTTCGCTCGCATTTAATTCAGCAAGTTTCTGTAGCAAAATATGCTGAGGCATATGCATTAATTGCTCGAGAGGGATATTTAATTGTTCTGCTAATTTTACGGCTGTATCCGGTGAAATTTGCAGTGGTCTCATACACAACGACCTCCTTTTGCATATAAAGTAATGAAAGTGAAAAAGTATAAACAGTAAATTCGTGCTTTCACTATTAAGTAATGCTAAAGTTAATAATAAGTGATAATAGAGGAGTTGAGCAAGTATGTTTGTAATAGGTCATCGCGGCGCAGCTGGAACGTTTCCTGAAAATACGATGATTTCCTTCAAAGAAGCAGCGAGAGTCGGAGCACACGGAATTGAACTTGATGTGCATATGACAAAAGATGGAGAACTTGCTGTAATTCATGATGAAAAAGTAGATCGAACGACGAATGGAAAAGGGTATGTAAAAGATTTTACGTATCAAGATTTACAAAAATTAGATGCGAGCTATAAGTTCAAAAAAAAGTATGGAGTATGTAAAATTCCCATGTTAAATGAAGTAATGGAGTGGGCTTCAAGTGAAGGAATTAGCGTAAATATCGAGTTGAAAAACAATATATTTGACTATCCATACTTGGAAATGAAAGTCTTGGATTTAATTTATTTATACAAGATGAAGGATCGAACGATGATTTCATCTTTTAATCATAACAGCTTAGCCCGAATTAGTTCCCTGGATTCTACGATTGAAACAGCTATTTTATATTCTTATCCGATGTATGAGCCTTGGGTATATGCTCAGCATCTTGGCGCAAAAGCTCTTCACCCTAATCAGCGTACCGTTAATGAAGTAAATGTAGCCGCTTCAAAAGATTGTCAAATTCCAGTGCGACCTTACACAGTAAATGATGTAAAAGTAGCTGAGCAGCTTCGGAAATATGGATGTGAATCCGTTATTACCGATTATCCAGAAAAAATGGTGAAGCAATTTGGAGGGCGCTTTTCGTAAAAAAACATCGCATTAATGCGATGTTTTTTTATCTTTTTGAAATCTGTTTTGAACTTTGTTTCGCTTGCGGTCTCTGTGCAGAATAAAGCCAGCAACAAATCCAAGACCGATTACAAATAACAGAAGACCGACTGAAAATTGCAAAAATAAAGAAGGGAACGGGGATTGCAGGATGCCAAAAATCATATCTCTCATAAGTTTAATGCCATATCCAGCGAGTATACCAGGAATAAGTAAGATTAGCAGTGCGATAATTCGAACCATAGCTTCTCCTTTCGCTTCTCTTTTTTAAAATGAATGCGTTTACATTATAAAACCGTTATACTTGAATCATAAAAGAACTAAATAAATTGTCAAGAGCGTTTCTTTTTTTATATGATAGGTATATGCAATATTTTGCACGGAATATGTACATATTAAGTAGAAAAGGTGAAAAAATATGCAAAAAGTGTTGATCGTTGGAGGAGGAAAAGGCGGATTAGCTATTCTGAAAATCTTGTTGGAAACAGAATTTATGAAAGTGATTGGTGTAGTAGACGTACGAGCTGACGCGCCGGCTGTTTTGCATGCGCAAGAACAAGATATTTCAACTGGAATGAATTGGGAGCCTTATATGACAAAGCAGCTCGATGTCATTGTTGAAACAACAGGTAAACAAGGTGTTTTTCAACAATTGCAGAGAAGCAAACCTGCTGATGCACTGGTAGTTCCGGGATTGGTTGCTGAAATTATGGCCAATCTGATGGAGGAAAAAGAAGAGTTAATTCAGCGGTTAAAGCAAGAATCGTATAAATATGATCTTATTTTTAACGCGGCTCATGATGCGATGGTCGTGATTGATAAGAATGGATATATTACGCTATTTAATCAAAGCGCCGAGCGTTTGACGAACTTTTCACACAGAGATGTAATTGGTAAGCATCTTCATGAAGTTATTCCAAATAGTAAACTTGTTGATGTTCTTCATACAAAAACGATTGATCAAAATAGTGAATTTGTGTTAGATAGCGGACGGAAGGTCATTACGACTAGAATACCAATACTCGACGAGAATAGAGAGCTGTTTGGTGCCTTTTCGATTTTTAAAGATATTACGGACGTTGTCGGATTGGCAGAAGAAGTTACGAACTTAAAAGAAGTACAAACTATGCTTCAAGCTATTATTCAATCTTCTGAAGAAGCTATTTCGGTTGTCGATGAAGAAGGAAGAGGGATTTTAATTAATCCTGCTTATACGAGAATTACGGGTTTAAAAAAGACGGATATTATTGGTCAGCCCGCGACTGCCGATATCTCTGAAGGAGACAGTATGCACATGAAGGTGCTGCAAACAAGACGTCCTGTTCGAGGTGTAAGAATGAGGCTTGGTCCGAGTAAAAGAGACGTAGTTGTGAATGTTGCCCCCGTTATTGTCGATGGAAAATTAAAAGGCAGCGTTGGAGTTATTCATGATATGTCTGAAATTCAAGAGCTTACAAATGAACTCAAAAGAGCGCGTCAAATTATCCGAACGCTTGAAGCGAAATATTCATTTGCTGATATCATTGGTCAGTCTGAAGAATTTCAGTTAGCAATTGAGCAGGCTAGACTTGCTGCTAAAACACCAGCTACTGTTTTGCTTAGAGGTGAATCTGGGACGGGTAAGGAGCTGTTTGCACATGCGATTCATAATGCGAGCAGCCGAAAGTTTAATAAATTTGTTCGGATCAACTGTGCTGCACTTTCTGAGTCTTTGCTTGAAAGTGAACTTTTTGGGTATGAAGAAGGAGCTTTTTCCGGGGCAAAACGAGGCGGAAAACGAGGTGTTTTTGAAGAAGCCAATAACGGTAGCATCTTTTTGGATGAAATCGGGGAGCTTTCAGCTCATATGCAGGCTAAGCTGCTTCGAGTGCTTCAAGAAAAAGAGCTTATTCGCGTTGGAGGCACGACCCCTATTCCGGTGAATGTTCGCGTGATTGCAGCTACGAATGTGAATTTAGAAAAAGGAATGGCTGATGGAAGCATCAGACAGGACTTGTATTATCGGCTAAACAAAATTCCGATTCACATACCTCCTCTTCGGAAGAGAAAAGAGGATATTGGAGCGCTTGTTACACACTTAATTACAAAAATTAATCAAGATTACGGCCGACATGTTGAAGGGGTAACAGAGCGGGCCTTACAATCATTGAGATCATACGACTGGCCAGGAAACGTCAGAGAGCTTGAAAACATATTAGGAAGAGCTATTATTTATATGCACTATACGGAAACAATGATTGATTCTGTTCATCTCCCTTCACTTGAAGGCAAGGGCAAAAAAGAAAAAAATCAGGCGAATGAAGAGGTAGTATTCGAAGGGAAGACTTTAGCGCACATGATGGAAAATTATGAAGCTGAACTTATTCAAAAAGTGCTGATTGCAAACAAGTATAACCGAACGAAAACAGCAAAACAGCTCAATATTTCCCTGCGTTCTCTGTATTATAAGTTGGAAAAATACAATCTTGCAAATAACAGCATGCAATAAAATGCATGGTGTGCAAGTTATTGCATATAAATAGAGAGGTATTCTTTTTTTCTGTTTGTCGTTAGAATCAATAAAAAAATTTTTTTGTGCGTAGAAACGGATATAAGCAGCTATATTATGTAATATATGCAGAGTGTGGCACAAATCTTGCATATATTTTAAGTGACTGCATAAACGCGCAGTATGCTCCTTAAAAAGGGGCAAAAGAAAGAATGAAAAAGGAGAGGTCGAACATTCCATGACTCTTGCTACCATCTTATCTCGGGTTGCTAAGCAGTCTTCTTTGACTGTTGCTGTTGCTGCAGCTGAAGACTTAGAAACAATTGAGGCAGTGTATGAAGCTGTGTCAAGGGAAGTTTCTGAATTTATTTTGTTTGGCAACGAAACAACAATTAATGAATTATTCAGGCAGTACCGCCCATCCTTACTCACTCATAAGGCTGTGACGGTCGTACATACGGAGTCCGTTTTAGAAGCGGCTCAATTGGCTGTGCGTTCAGTTCAGCAAGGTCAAGCTCATATCGTAATGAAAGGGAATTTATCCACATCGCTTATTTTAAAAGCTGTGTTAAATAAAGAGCATGGTTTGCGTACGGGAAATGTTTTATCACACGTAGCTGTGTTTGATGTTCCTCACTATGACCGCCCTATTCTTGTAACAGATGCAGCTATGAATATTACGCCATCTCTGGAAGAGAAAGTTCAAATCATTCAAAACGCGGTGAACGTTGCTCACTCGATTGGGATAGAGGTGCCAAAGGTAGCTCCTGTTGCAGCGGTTGAAGTTGTGAACCCTTTGATGCCTGCCACAGTAGAGGCTGCACTTCTTACACAGATGAACCGCAGAGGACAAATTAAAGGCTGCGTTATTGATGGACCTTTAGCACTCGACAATGCCATTAACATAGAAGCAGCCAAGCAAAAAGGCATTCAAAGTGAAGTTGCCGGTCAAGCAGATATATTACTCGTTCCAGCAATTGAAACAGGGAACGTCTTATATAAATCCCTTATTTATTTTGCTAAAGCAAAAGTTGGAGCTATTCTAGCGGGGGCAAAAGCTCCGGTCGTCTTAACATCCAGAGCAGATTCATCAGAAAGTAAATTATACTCACTGGCGCTTGCTATCAGCGTCGCTCAACAGAATTCTTAGGAGGCACTAACAATGAAAATTTTTGACTATATGGAAACATACGATTATGAGCAGTTATTATTTTGCCAAGATAAAGATTCAGGCTTAAAAGCCATTATTGCGATTCATGATACAACAATTGGACCAGCTCTAGGCGGTACGAGAATGTGGACATATGAATCAGAAGAGGCTGCAATTGAAGATGCGCTTCGTTTATCACGCGGAATGACTTATAAAAATGCAGCAGCAGGCTTGAATTTAGGAGGAGGAAAAACGGTTATTATCGGAGATCCTCGCAAAGACAAAAATGAAGCGATGTTCCGTGCATTTGGCCGCTTTATTCAAGGGTTAAATGGTCGATATATTACAGCAGAAGATGTGGGCACAACGGTAGAGGATATGGATATTGTATATGAGGAAACGGATTATGTAACGGGTGTATCTCCTGCCTTCGGTTCATCAGGCAATCCATCACCAGTCACAGCCTACGGCGTATACCGAGGAATTAAAGCAGCAGCAAAAGAAGCATTTGGAACAGATATGCTTGAAGGAAAAGTAGTAGCTGTCCAAGGTGTAGGAAACGTAGCATATAATTTATGCCGCCACCTTCACGAAGAAGGGGCAAAACTTATTGTAACGGATATTAATAAAGAAGCTGTTCAGCGTGCGGTAGAAGAATTTGGTGCGCAAGCAGTAGACCCAAATGATATTTATGGTGTAGAATGTGATATCTATGCTCCTTGTGCACTCGGAGCAACGATTAACGATGAAACGATCCCTCAAATAAAAGCAAAAGTTATTGCAGGGGCAGCTAATAATCAATTGAAAGAAACGCGTCATGGTGATTTAATTCATGAATTAGGCATTGTATATGCACCGGACTATGTTATTAATGCAGGAGGCGTTATTAACGTAGCTGATGAGCTAGTTGGATATAACCGTGAGCGTGCGCTGAAAAAAGTTGAAGGTATTTATGATAATATTGAAAAGGTAGTTGAAATCTCAAAGCGAGATGGCATTCCAACCTACCTAGCAGCAGATCGCTTAGCTGAAGAAAGAATTGAAAAGCTGCGTCGTTCACGCAGTCAATTTTTACAAAATGGACAGCATATTTTAAGTAGACGTCATACGCGCTAATGTTTGAGCTGAAGGCTAGGCAAAAGGAATAAATGAAATCCTTTCGACCTAGCCTTCGTTTATGAGAATGATAAGGTAGGAGGACATGTGTTGGATATGCACGAATATCGAATGCTGATAATAAATCCGGGTTCAACGTCCACAAAAATTGGCGTGTTTCACAACGATAAACCAATTTTTGATCGAACAATCCGCTACGATTCACAGCAAATGAATCAGTTTGAGACGATATATGCACAGTATGAGTTCCGTAAAAACTCGATTTTAGAGGCACTTGATGAAGAAGGGATTAATTTATCTAAATTAAGTGCAGTATGTGGAAGAGGAGGGCTTTTACGCCCGATTGAAGGCGGCACATACGAAGTAAATCAAGCCATGCTCAAAGATTTAAAAGACGGTTATGCCGGCCATCATGCTTCAAATTTAGGCGGGATTTTAGCGTTTGAGATTGCGTCTGGATTAAATATTCCAGCATACATTGTTGATCCAGTGGTGGTAGATGAGCTAAGTGACATCGCTCGTATCTCAGGAACTCCTTTTATGGAAAGGAAAAGCATCTTTCATGCGCTGAATCAAAAATCGGTGGCTCGAAAAGTGGCCAAAGAAATGAATAGCACATACGAACAAATGAACGTTATTGTTACCCATATGGGCGGGGGCATTACAGTTGGAGTTCACAAGTGCGGAAAAGTAATTGATGTGAACAATGGCCTGCACGGCGACGGTCCTTTTAGTCCAGAGCGCGCTGGCGGTGTACCGGTTGGTGAATTAGTTCGTCTTTGCTTTTCAGGTCAGTATTACCGCGAGGAGATTATGAAAATGCTTGTAGGAAAAGGCGGACTTGTCGGTTATTTGGGCACATCTGACGTGCAGAAAGTCGAAGCGCTAGTGAAAAATGGAAACGAAAAAGCTAAGCTTATCTACGAAGCAATGGCTTATCAAATTTCGAAGGAAATTGGAGCTGCCAGTACGGTATTGCATGGAAAAGTAGATGCCATTATTCTAACGGGAGGCATTGCTTATTCAAAAGCGTTTGTTGAGCTGATTATTAATCATGTAAAGTGGATTGCAGATGTCATTGTTTATCCTGGAGAAAATGAGCTTCAAGCGCTAGCTGAAGGGGCTCTCCGAGTGCTTACAGGTGAAGAAGAAGTAAAGGAATATAAAGGCGCTTAATAGCGTTTGCAGAAAGGTGTGAAGCAGTGTGGCAAAAGAATATGATTTGGTCATTCTCGGCGGTGGAACCGGAGGGTACGTAGCAGCTATTCGTGCCTCTCAGTTAGGTCTATCGGTAGCGGTTGTGGAAAAAAATAAGTTAGGCGGCACATGCCTGCACGCAGGGTGTATCCCAAGCAAAGCTTTACTAAGAAGTGCAGAAGTCTATCAAACGGCTAAGAAAAGCAGTGAATTTGGCGTAGAAACGTCCAATGTACTATTGAACTATGCTCGTGTACAAGAACGAAAGTCAGAAATTGTTTCACAGTTACATAATGGTGTCAAACAGCTAATGAAAAAAGGTAAAATTGACGTATATGAAGGAATTGGACGTATTTTAGGACCTTCTATTTTTTCTCCTATGCCAGGAACCATCTCCGTTGAATTAAAAAGCGGTGAAGAAAACGAAATGCTTATTCCAAAGAATGTAATTGTCGCAACAGGGTCTCGTCCTAGAACATTACCTGGTTTAACAATCGATGGAGAGAAAGTAATCACTTCAGATGAAGCATTAAAGATGGAAACACTTCCTGCTTCTATTATTATTGTGGGAGGCGGCGTCATTGGAATTGAATGGGCGTCAATGCTCACAGATTTTGATGTTGATGTAACGGTTGTTGAATACAGCGATCGAATTTTACCAACAGAAGATCAAGATATCTCTCGTGAAATGACGAAGCTTTTAAAAGCAAAAGGAGTTACCATTATTACTTCTGCTAAAGTAATGGCTGATACACTGTCTGTTGGTGGTCAGGTGAAAATTTCTGCTCAAGTAGGAGACGATATGCAAGAATATGAAGCAGAAAAGCTGCTTGTATCTGTAGGGCGTCAAGCGAATGTCGAAGGAATTGGTCTCGAGAATACCGATATTGTAGTAGAAAACGGTGTGATTGCCACAAATGATTTTTATCAAACGAAAGAATCTCATATCTACGCAATTGGAGATGTGATTGGCGGACTGCAGCTTGCACATGTAGCTTCTCACGAAGGAATCGTAGCTGTTGAGCATTTACACGGTGACAAGCCTTTGAAGATTGATTACACAACAATTTCTAAATGCGTATACAGCAGCCCGGAGGCAGCAAGTGTAGGATTAACAGAACAAGAAGCAAAACAGCAAGGATTTCAGCTGAAGGTTGGAAAGTTTCCGTTTAAGGCCGTTGGAAAAGCTCTTGTATATGGAGAGGCAGAGGGATTTGTTAAAATTATTGCCGATGCCGACACAAATGATGTTCTTGGTGTGCATATGATTGGACCTCACGTGACGGATATGATTTCTGAAGCGGGTCTTGCAAAGGTATTGGATGCTACACCATGGGAAATTGCTCATACCATTCATCCTCATCCTAGCCTTTCAGAAGCGATGGGAGAAGCTTCATTAGCTGTAGATGGAAAAGCGATTCATTTTTGATGATTAAAGGAGGTTTAAACATGACAAAAAACCGTCATGAATCATTAGGATTAACTGATGAACAAGTACTTGAAATGTACCGCACTATGCTGCTTGCACGAAAAATTGATGAGCGTATGTGGCTATTAAACCGTGCAGGGAAGGTGCCTTTTGTTATTTCATGTCAAGGTCAAGAAGCCGCTCAAGTTGGCGCAGCTTTTGCCTTAAACAGAGAGAATGATTACATATTACCTTATTACCGCGATCTGGGTGTTGTGCTGGCATTTGGAATGACTGCGCGCGATTTAATGCTTTCTGGGTTTGCTAAAGCAGAAGATCCAAACTCAGGAGGTCGTCAAATGCCAGGTCACTTTGGCCATAAGGAAAAGCGAATTGTAACAGGATCTTCTCCCGTTACAACACAGGTGCCTCATGCAGTAGGAATCGCTTTAGCAGGACGATTGGAGAAAAAAGACTTAGTCACGTTTGTTACGTTTGGAGAAGGATCTTCTAACCAAGGAGACTTCCACGAAGGCGCGAACTTTGCAGGTGTTCATAAGCTTCCTGTTATCTTTATGTGTGAAAATAACAAGTATGCGATTTCTGTTCCGGTTGAAAAGCAGCTAGGGTGCGCAAAAGTATCTGATCGTGCGATTGGATATGGTATGCCAGGCTACACAATTGATGGAAACGATGTCCTTGAAGTATATCGAGTGGTAAAAGAAGCAAGAGATCGTGCATCCAGAGGAGAAGGGCCTACTCTTATTGAAACTGTTTCAGAGCGTTTGACTGCCCATTCAAGTGATGACGATGATCGTGCATATCGCGGCGCAGAAGAATTGTCTGAAGCTAAAAAGAGTGATCCGCTTGCGTACTTTGCGACTTATTTAAAAGAGGTTAACGTGTTAACCGATGAACGAGAAAAACAAATGCTTGATGATATTATGAACATCGTTAATGATGCAACAGATTATGCTGAAAACGCTCCTTATGCAGAAGCGGAATCGGCTTTAAAATACGTGTACGGTGAGTAAGGAGGAGAACATATGCCGGTTATTTCATATATTGATGCAGTAACAATGGCCATTCGTGAAGAAATGGAAAGAGATTCCCGCGTGTTTGTATTAGGAGAAGACGTAGGAAAAAAAGGCGGCGTATTTAAAGCAACCAACGGACTGTACGAACAGTTCGGGGAAGAAAGAGTTATTGACACACCTCTTGCAGAGTCTGCTATTGCAGGCGTAGGAATCGGAGCGGCAATGTACGGCATGCGTCCGATTGCGGAAATGCAATTTGCTGATTTTATTATGCCTGCAGTCAATCAAATCGTGTCAGAAGCAGCGAAAATTCGCTATCGTTCTAATAATGATTGGAGTTGTCCAATTACAATTCGAGCTCCGTACGGCGGTGGAGTTCACGGTGCTCTTTATCATTCTCAATCTGTTGAAGCACTGTTTGCCAATACGCCAGGGTTAAAGATTGTGATGCCTTCTACGCCTTATGACGTAAAAGGATTATTAAAAGCAGCTATTCGTGATGATGATCCAGTTCTTTTCTTTGAGCATAAGCGTGCGTACCGTTTGATTAAAGGAGAAGTCCCTGAAGATGATTATGTACTTCCGATTGGCAAAGCAGATGTAAAGAGAGAAGGAGACGACATCACGGTTATTACATATGGTCTTTGTGTACACTTTGCTCTTCAAGCTGCTGAAAAGCTAGAAGCAGACGGTATTTCAGCACACATCTTAGATTTAAGAACGGTCTATCCACTTGATAAAGAAGCTATTATAGAAGCAGCATCTAAAACAGGTAAGGTCCTGCTTTTAACGGAAGACAACAAAGAAGGCAGCATTATGAGCGAAGTAGCAGCTATTATTGCTGAACACTGCTTATTTGATTTAGATGCGCCAATTCAGCGTCTTGCTGGCCCCGATGTTCCAGCTATGCCGTATGCACCAACAATGGAAAAATATTTTATGGTGAATCCAGATAAAGTAGAAAAAGCAATGAGAGAATTAGCTCAATTTTAAAAGGAGTTGTATCAATTGGCTATTGAAAAAATTACGATGCCGCAGCTCGGTGAAAGTGTAACAGAGGGTACAATTAGCAAATGGCTCGTTTCTGTTGGAGATCACGTAAATAAGTACGACCCGTTAGCTGAAGTCATGACGGATAAAGTAAATGCTGAAGTGCCTTCTTCTTTTAGTGGAACAATTAAAGAGTTAATTGCAGGTGAAGATGATACTTTACCCGTGGGAGAAGTGATTTGTTTAATTGAAGTAGAAGGAACTGTACCTCAAAAAGAACAGAAAACGTCTGATAAGACTGTAGAAGAATCAGCGCCAAAAACAGCGGACAGTCAATCCAATAAAAGCCGATACTCTCCAGCTGTTATGCGTCTGTCACAAGAACATAATATTAATTTAGATACCGTGACAGGAACAGGAGCGGGCGGCCGCATTACGAGAAAAGATATTTTAGCTGTTATCGAAAAAGGCGGAGCTGCTGAAGTGAAAGAAACACCTGCATCAACAGTTCAGCCAGAAGCACCCGTAGCGGCAGCTGCTCCAAAAACGAAGCAACCCGCGCCGGTTGTGTCTGCAGCCGGAGATCAAGAAATCCCTGTTTCAGGCGTGCGTAAAGCTATTGCAGCAAATATGCTTCGCAGTAAACACGAAATTCCGCATGCATGGACAATGGTTGAAGTTGATGTAACGAACTTAGTTTCTTATCGTGATGCATTAAAGACGGAGTTCAAACAAAAAGAAGGTTTTAACTTAACTTATTTTGCGTTCTTCGTAAAAGCAGTGGCTCAGGCTTTAAAAGAATTCCCTCAAATGAATTCAATGTGGGCAGGAGACCGTATTGTTCAGAAAAAAGATATTAATGTATCTATTGCTGTTGCAACAGACGATGCTTTATTTGTGCCGGTTATTAAACAAGCCGATGAAAAGACAATCAAAGGCATTGCGCGTGAAATTACAGAGCTTGCGCAAAAAGTTCGTACGGGTTCATTGAAGTCTGAAGACATGCAGGGCGGAACGTTTACTGTTAACAACACAGGCTCATTTGGTTCCGTGCAATCAATGGGGATTATTAATTACCCGCAAGCGGCTATTTTACAAGTAGAATCTATTGTAAAACGTCCGGTTATTATTGATAACATGATTGCTGTTCGAGATATGGTTAACTTATGTTTATCACTTGATCACCGCGTGTTGGACGGCTTGGTGTGCGGCAGGTTCTTGGCAAGAGTTAAAGAGATTTTAGAATCTACGTCTAAAGAGAATACGTCCGTCTATTAAAAAAAGCAAATGGAGCTTTCTCCATTTGCTTTTTTATTTTGAAGCAATGATTGAACAATTTGTAAAAGATGTATTAAAATAAAAGAAGAATCATCAAACTTCAAAGTGTAATCATCTAGTTCTAGCAGGCAGCTATTAACTGTAAAGGGGCATGGAAATGAAAACAAATACATTATCATTTCATGAATTTACACGTACACCTAAAGAAGATTGGGCACAGGAAGTTAGCAAAAACACCGCGCTCCGCTCAAAAGAAACGTTAGAAAACATCTTTTTGAAACCGCTTTATTTTGAAAGTGATACGGCACATTTAGACTACTTGCAGCAGAGTCCGGCGGGAATAGATTGTTTAAGAGGAGCCGGTAAAGAATCATACATATTAGGGGAATGGGAAATCACCCAAAAAATCGACTTACCTTCTATTAAAGAAAGCAATAAACTTCTTTTACACAGTTTGAGAAATGGACAAAATACGGCCGCTTTTACGTGCAGTGAAGCAATGAGGCAAGGAAAAGACGTTGATGAAGCAACTGAAGCTGAAGTAGCCTCAGGCGCTACAATTTCTACTTTAGAGGATGTTGCTCATTTGTTTCAGCATGTAGCTCTTGAAGCTGTGCCTTTATTTTTAAATACGGGATGTACATCCGTTCCACTTCTTTCGTTTCTAAAAGCATACTGTGTTGATCATAACTTTGATATGAGACAGCTAACAGGTACGGTTGGAATGGATCCGCTCGGCACTCTTGCTGAATACGGGAGAGTTCCACTTTCTACTCGAGATTTATACGATCATTTAGCTTACGCAACGCGTTTGGCTCATAGTAATGTTCCAGAGCTCAAAACGATCATTGTATCAAGCATTCCTTACCATAACAGCGGTGCAAACGCTGTTCAAGAACTAGCTTATATGCTTGCTACAGGAGTGCAGTATATTGATGAATGCATGAAACGCGGTCTGTCCTTACATCAAGTTTTACCTCACATGACCTTTTCTTTTTCAGTTAGCTCACATTTATTTATGGAAATATCAAAACTTCGTGCTTTTCGCATGCTTTGGGCAAATGTAGTTCGTGCTTTTGATGACACGGCCGTTTCAGTGCCGTTTATTCATACGGAAACGTCACGTCTTACACAGTCTAAAGAAGATATGTATACAAATGCATTAAGGAGCACGGTTCAAGCGTTTGCTTCTATTGTAGGAGGAGCGGATAGTCTGCATATTGAACCATATGATTCCGTTACATCCTCATCTTCTCAGTTCGCTCATCGCCTTTCCCGTAATACTCACTTAATTTTGCAGCACGAAACACATATATCAAAAGTAATGGATCCTGCCGGAGGCTCTTGGTACGTTGAAGCTTACACACATGAATTAATGACAAAAGCTTGGGAGTTATTTGGCAACATTGAAGACCACGGCGGAATGGAAGAAGCTTTAAAACAAGGGCGAATTCAAGATGAAGTTGAACAAATGAGAGTAAAAAGACAAGGAGATATAGAGTGCCGAATTGAGCGCTTGATCGGAGTCACACACTATGCTCCTAAGCAACACGCTGCATCTGAAGAGATAAAAAGCACTCTGTCTAAAAAAGAAGAAAGAAAAATGAATAAATACAGTGACCAGAACACTTCGGAATTTTCATCAAATCTTTCGCTAGAGGACTATACAAAGCTAGCATCTAAAGGGGTAACAGCAGGGTGGATGCTAAAACAAATGGCGAAGCAGTCACAGCCAGACAGTGTTGTGCCGCTCACTAAGTGGAGAGCAGCAGAGAAGTTTGAAAAAATACGGGTTTATACAAAGGGAATGAGCATTGGCATTATGGAGCTCGCCGATCCTAGCAGCCATAAAAAAGCTGAGATTGCCCGGTCTTTATTTGAAAGCGCAGGCTTTGCGTGTGAAACAATTAAAAACATAGATTCCTACGTCGAGATAGCAGATTGGATGAATGAACAAAAGCACGAAGCATATGTAATCTGTGGAAGTGATGAACTCGTGGAAAAGCTCTTAACAAAAGCGATGACTTATTTTGAGGAAGATTCCGTTTATGTGTACGTAGTAGGGGAAGAACACGTATCACGCAAAACGCAGTGGCAGCAAAAAGGTGTAATGAGCGTCATACATCCTAAGACAAATGTTATTCAATGCGTTAAGAAGTTATTATGTGCTTTGGAGGTAGAAGTTCATGTATAAAAAGCCTTCTTTTTCTAATATTCCATTATCATTTTCAAAGCAGCAAAGGGAAGAGGACGTGGCTCAAAGTTCATTCACTGCTTTTCAAACAAATGAACAAATTGAATTAAAATCATTATATACAAAAACAGACAGAGATGACCTCGACTTTATTCACTTTGCACCTGGTATTCCACCGTTTGTGAGAGGACCGTATGCAACGATGTATGTGAATCGGCCTTGGACGATTAGACAGTATGCAGGATACTCAACGGCGGAGGAAAGCAATGCCTTTTACCGCCGAAACCTAGCTGCTGGACAGAAAGGGCTGTCTGTTGCTTTTGACCTCGCTACCCACCGCGGCTATGACTCTGATCATCCAAGAGTTGTTGGAGATGTAGGGAAAGCAGGAGTGGCAATTGATTCAATGATTGATATGAAGCAGCTGTTTGAAGGGATTCCGCTTGATCAAATGTCCGTGTCGATGACGATGAACGGGGCGGTTCTTCCTATTTTAGCTTTCTACATCGTAACAGCTGAAGAACAAGGAGTAAAAAAAGAAAAGCTGGCTGGAACGATTCAAAACGATATTTTAAAAGAATATATGGTGCGCAATACGTATATTTATCCTCCTGAAATGTCCATGCGAATCATTGCGGATATTTTTAAATATACAGCGGAGCATATGCCGAAATTTAACAGTATTAGTATATCAGGCTATCATATGCAAGAAGCAGGCGCTCCAGCAGACTTAGAGCTTGCTTATACGCTTGCAGATGGACTTGAATATGTACGAACCGGCTTGAAAGCAGGAATTTCAATTGACGCGTTTGCACCGAGACTATCCTTTTTCTGGGCAATTGGAATGAACTACTTTATGGAAGTAGCGAAAATGAGAGCGGGGAGGCTGCTGTGGGCAAAACTCATGAAACAGTTTGAGCCGGACAACCCTAAATCACTCGCTCTTAGAACGCATTCTCAAACGTCCGGATGGAGCTTAACCGAGCAGGATCCATTTAATAATGTTATTAGAACATGCGTCGAAGCTCTGGCTGCAGTGTCAGGACATACGCAATCGCTTCATACAAACGCACTGGATGAAGCGATTGCTCTTCCGACTGATTTTTCAGCTAGAATTGCTCGAAATACGCAGCTTTATTTGCAAAATGAAACGGAGATTTGTTCCGTCATTGACCCTTGGGGAGGCTCTTATTATGTGGAATCATTAACGAATGAATTAATGATAAAAGCGTGGAAGCACCTTGAAGAAATAGAGCAGCTCGGCGGAATGACAAAAGCAATAGAAGCAGGCGTACCTAAAATGAAGATAGAAGAAGCTGCTGCGCGCAGACAAGCAAGAATAGACTCGCAGGTAGAAATTATTGTAGGTGTGAATCAGTTTCAGCCGGAGCAAGAAGAACCGCTTGATATTCTTGATATTGATAACACAGCAGTTCGAATGAAGCAGCTGGAAAAGCTAAAGAAAATACGCAGTGAACGTAACGAACAAGCGGTACTCGAAGCGCTTAATCGACTGACCACTTGTGCCAAAACAGGCGAAGGGAATCTCCTTGCTTTTGCGGTTGAAGCTGCAAGAGCTAGAGCTACACTAGGTGAAATTTCAGAAGCCATTGAGAAAGTGGCTGGAAGACATCAGGCTACTTCTAAGTCAGTCAGCGGGGTATACAGTGCGGAGTTTGCGCATCGAGATCAAATCGAAGAAGTTCGAAAGCTCACGGCTGAATTTTTAGAGGAAGAAGGAAGACGCCCAAGGATTTTAGTGGCGAAAATGGGGCAAGACGGTCATGACAGAGGATCAAAAGTGATTTCAACAGCCTTTGCTGACCTTGGATTTGATGTGGATATTGGCCCTTTATTTCAAACGCCTGAAGAGACAGCAAGACAAGCTGTAGAAAACGACGTACATGTGATTGGGATAAGCTCTTTGGCAGCCGGGCATAAAACGTTACTGCCGCAGCTTGTTGATGAGTTAAAGAAATTAGAGCGCGACGATATCGTTGTTATTGTCGGAGGCGTTATTCCTAAACAAGACTACTCATTTCTTTTAGAGCACGGCGCTTCTGCAATCTTTGGACCTGGAACAGTAATCCCAAAAGCGGCCGTTTCCGTCTTACATGAAATAAAGAAACGGTTAGAAGAATAGTTGGTGAAGACAATTGGTGAAATTAAAAACGGTACAAGATTATAAACAAGGGCTGCTTGAAGGGAAAAGAACAGCGTTAGCTCAAGCCATTACTTTAATTGAAAGTAAAGCGCCGAAGCATAAAGCAATAGCACAACAGCTGATTAAAGAAATCTATCCCCATACGGGGCATTCAGTGCGCATTGGTTTTACTGGCGTACCAGGAGCAGGAAAAAGTACGCTGATTGACAAATTTGGATCGTATCTATGCAAAAATGGCCATTCCGTTGCAGTTTTAGCAGTCGATCCAAGCAGTACCTTGTCTGGAGGAAGTATTTTAGGAGATAAAACCAGAATGGAGCTGCTTGCCAAACAAGAGAACGCTTTTGTCCGTCCTTCACCTTCTCAAGGAACGCTTGGAGGTGTTCATCTTAAAACGAGAGAAGCCATTTTTCTTTGTGAAGCGGCTGGGTATAACATCATATTTGTCGAAACGATGGGTGTTGGCCAAGGTGAAATGATTGTAAAAGAGATGGTAGACTTCTTTGTTTTGCTTGCTTTAACCGGAGCAGGAGATGATTTGCAAGGAATTAAAAAAGGGCTGCTTGAATGGGTTAATTTAATTTGTGTAAATAAAGCAGACGGGGATAACCGGCTAAAAGCAGAAGTGACTGCAAAAGAATACAAAAGTGTCATCGGTTTTCTTCACGGTCATTCCGGAGGGTGGAAACCACAGGTCATCACAACTTCTGCTTATGAAGAAGCGTCGTTTCAACATTTATGGCAGATAATTTGTGACTATAAGGAATGGATGAATAAAAAAGATCTGTTTTATGCAGTAAGACAAAAGCAAATGAAGGCATGGTTACAAGCAAGTGTTAATGAATATTTACAAGAATCATTTTATGAACATCCTTTAGTTAAGCAAACATTAGGGGATGTTGAAAAACAAATGATGACCGGAGATGCCACAATGGCTGAAGCTCTCCAACACTTGATTAAAATCTATCAGCAGGCGATGAAAGAAATGTAAAAAAGGATCCTGCATTTTATGCGGATCCTTCTACACTAGGGAGTTAAGAGTATGGTTTTCTAGCTGTAAAAACAGTATCACCATTTCTTTTCTTGTTTAATCTTGATTACCAAGAAAAAATGAGTCAAAGCAATCGCCTTTTTAGTTTTCGTTTGCTATGATAAAGGATAGATAGCAAAAGGGAGGTATGAAAATGAATATCGATTTTAACTTGTTTATGAACGACGTTGTTCGTCAGGCCCGTAAAGAAATTACAGCTGCTGGTTATACAGAATTAACGACGGCTGAAGCGGTAGATGAAACGTTTAAACAGCCTGGCACAACGCTTGTAATGGTGAATTCAGTTTGCGGTTGTGCAGGAGGTATTGCAAGACCTGCTGCAGCGCACGCTGTACATTATGATAAACGTCCAACAAACTTGGTTACAGTATTTGCTGGGCAAGATAAAGAAGCAACTGCGCGTGCACGCGAATACTTTGAAGGTTATCCGCCTTCATCTCCATCTTTCGCTTTATTAAAAGACGGAAAAATTATCACAATGGTAGAGCGTCACGAAATTGAAGGCCATGAGCCAATGTCAGTTGTGATGAAGCTGCAAGAAGCGTTCGAACAGAACTGTGAAGAAGTGTAAGAGAGAAGCCGTTTTGAACGGCTTCTTTTTTTATGCATTTTTTTATCCGTCTGTATGCAGGCTTTCTAATGAGTGGAAAATGTTGAGAAAAGGTATTTTCAAATAGTGAAACTTATATTTAAAAAAGATATTGCATATTTATAATGTTGTGTTAAAATACATTTATATGAATATATATTTAAATTTCGACATTTACTTGCAATAGTAAAAAACTTATTTCATAATATTATTAATTTTTAAAAAATAATGTAAGGAATAAACTAGGGGGAACGAAGATGAAATTGAAAAAGTGGTTATCGGTAACGGCAATTGGTCTCTTAACAGCAGGCGTTTTAGCTGCATGCGGAGCAGGAGAAGGAACGTCTAATGGCGGAGCAAGCAGCGACGACAAAGATAAAAAAGTACTTGTAATGGGAACATCAGCAGATTACCCACCATTTGAATATATTGATACGGCAAAAGGTGATAGTGAAGCAATCGGATTTGACGTAGATTTAGCAAAAACAATCGGTAAAAAGTTAGGCTATGACGTGCAGGTAAAGGATATGGAATTTGGCGGATTAATTCCAGCTTTACAATCTAACAAAGTCGATTTAGTTTTAGCCGGTATGACGCCAACTGAAAAGCGTAAAAAGAACGTGGACTTCTCAGACGTATACTATGAAGCAAAAAACATGATTGTATCGAAGAAAGATGCGCCAATTAAAAACGCAGAAGAACTAAAAGGAAAAACAGTCGGTGTACAAACTTCTTCTATTCAAGCAGACGAAGCAAAAGAAATTGCAAAAGAAGTTGACGGAGTAAATGTAACAACGCGTGACCGTATTCCAGAACTAATTCAAGAAATGAAATCAAATCGTATCGATGCAGCGATTATTGAAGATACAGTAGCTAAAGGGTATGTGAACAAAGACAAAAGCTTGCAAATGTCTGATACAGGACGTCCCGATTCAAGTAAAGGATCAGCAATCGCATTTCCTAAAGACAGCAAGCTAACGAATGACTTTAACCGTGAATTAAAGAAAATGAAAGAAAACGGTGAATTGGATAAATTAATCGTTAAGTGGTTTGACGACCAAAAATAAGAATGATAGTTAGAGAGGAATGGAACTAGGCATGAATTTGGATTTTTCGCAAATCGTGCCTTCTATGCCTTATATTTTAAAAGGGATAGGGGTAACGATACAGATAGTCCTAGCTTCAGCAATTTTAGGGTTTGTGCTGGGAGTTATTTTATCTTTATGTAAAATCAGCCGCAATAAACCTCTTCAATGGTTTGCGGATGCATATACGTCCGTGTTTCGCGGAACACCGCTTGTACTGCAATTATTATTAATATACTTTGGATTACCTCAGCTGCTCGGGTTTGATATTGCCCCGTTTCCAGCGGCCGTTGCTGCGTTCGGGCTAAACTCTGCAGCATATATATCTGAAATTATTCGCGCTGGTATTTTAGCTGTTGATAAAGGACAGCGTGAAGCGGCATTAGCGTTAGGAATTCCTTATCGCCGCATGATGGGACAAATTATTTTGCCACAGGCACTTAAAAATATTTTACCTGCTTTGATGAATGAGTTCATTACATTAACAAAGGAATCAGCTATCGTTACAGTTATTGGAGCACTCGACATTATGCGACGTGCTTACATTGTAGGTGGAGAAAAATTCGCCTACCTTGAACCGTTAATTTTTGCAGGGTTGATTTATTATGTAATGGTAATGGGCTTAACGCTCCTTGGTAAAGCAGTCGAGAGGAGAATGAGAAAAGGTGATTAACGTTGAAAATTTACACAAATCATTTGGTAAGAATGACGTTTTAAAAGGTATTTCAACTACGATTAAGGAAAAAGAAGTCGTAGCTGTTATTGGCCCTTCTGGTTCTGGTAAATCTACTTTTTTACGCTGTATGAACCTGCTTGAAGAACCGACGAGCGGATTAGTTTCCATTAACGGTCAAGTGATTACAGATAAAAAAACAAACATTATGCGTGTGCGTGAAAATGTAGGAATGGTATTTCAGCATTTTCACTTGTTTCCACATATGACAGTGCTTGAAAATTTGACGTATGCTCCGATGACGGTAAAAGGCGTGTCAAGAGAAACGGCTGTTGCTAAAGGCAAAGAATTACTCCAAAAAGTTGGACTTGCTCAAAAAGCCAACGAGTTTCCAAGTCGCTTATCGGGCGGTCAAAAGCAGCGTGTAGCTATTGCAAGAGCATTGGCAATGGAGCCGAAAGTAATGCTGTTTGACGAACCAACATCAGCATTGGATCCAGAGATGGTAAAAGAAGTGCTAGATGTAATGAAGTCGCTAACAGAAACAGGAATGACGATGGTCATTGTAACGCATGAAATGGGATTTGCACGAGAAGTAGCGGATCGTGTGCTGTTTTTAGACGGCGGTGTGCTTGTTGAAGATGCGCCTCCGGCCGAATTTTTCTCAGCCCCTAAAAGCAAGCGTGCTAAAGATTTCTTAGAAAAGATTTTATAATAAAAAAAGTGCAGGAAGAGTACGATCTTTTCTGCACTTTTTTTATTGAAATTTATAAAGTACAGCAAGATTTAAGGTTGTGTTATTTTTCTATTCGTGTTAATAAAGAATAGAGTATTTTATCACACTAAAAAGAAACCAACATGTAGGAGTCTAGAAAATGAAATTTAAAATTGGGTACCGGACAATTAAAACGGCCGTCGGTACATCACTGGCTATTATTATAGCTCAGTTCTTTCACCTCGAGTTTTTTGTATCAGCTGGAATTATCACCATTTTGTGCATTCAAAATTCAAAGAAAAAATCGCTGCGAAGCGCAAGCGATCGTTTTATTGCTTGTTCTTTATCCATTCTGTTTTCGTTTATATTCTTTGAAGGGATTGCTTATCATCCACTTGTTATAGGACTGATGCTGCTTTTGTTTATCCCGGTTACGGTGATATTCAAAGTTAATGCAGGCATTGTTACAAGCTCCGTTATTTTGCTTCATATTTACTCCAAAGGCAATATGACGTGGGGAATCGTCTTTAATGAACTTGGCTTAATTGTAATTGGGATAGGGGTTGCCCTGCTTGTGAATTTATATATGCCAAGTTTAGATCAAGAGCTTCGCACGTATCAGCAAGAAATTGAAGAAAATTTCCGATCGATGTTAAAAGAAATTGCCCTGTATCTCAGAACCAATGACAGCAGCTGGGACGGTAAGGAAATTGCAGATACGGTAAAAATTTTAGAAAAAGCAAAAAGCCTTGCGTTTCGTGATGTAGAAAATCATTTTGTGCGTGGGGAAAATTATTATTACCGCTATTTTAAAATTCGTGAAAAACAGCTTGAAATTATTGAGCGTACGCTTCCTCTCATTACCGCTATTGATTTGGTGGTAGAACAGCGCTACATGATTGCCGATTTCATTGAAGAATTAAGTCTATCCATCCACCCCGGTAATACAGCAAAATTATTTTTAGCCAAACTTCAGCATTTACGAGAAGCGTTTGCAGAGATGCCGCTTCCCAAAACGCGGGAAGAGTTTGAAGCGCGTGCCGATTTACTGCACGTAGTCAAAGAAATTGAACAATATTTGGTTATTAAACAAACCTTAAAAATAAGTTAAACAGCATGCATGTTGTGTATCTTGCTTACGAACACTAAATAAGACAAGAGATGTCTCTCTTGTCTTTTACTTAGGACTAACGTAAGGTGGTGGATTACGTGCATGTGTTTGCTTTTATCCTTTTACTACTATCTCCGGTTTGGCCATTAGGAGAAAATCCGTTGCCAAATGATCCTTATATTATTATTAATAAACAAAGCAATGAGCTTGCTTACATTCAAAATAAAGAAATTAAACAAATTATTAAAGTAGCAACGGGGAAAACAGTTAATCTGACGCCCGAAGGGGAGTTCACGGTAACAGTAAAAGCTGTTAATCCTTATTATCGGAGAAGTAACATTGAAGGAGGCGCTCCTCAAAATCCTCTAGGTGTAAGGTGGATTGGGTTTGATGCAAGAGAGACTGACGGACGTATTTATGGCATTCACGGTACAAATCAGCCGGATTCCATCGGTAAATATGTATCGAATGGCTGTATTCGCGTAGAAAATCGTGAAGTAAGCCATTTATACGATCAAGTCCCGTTAGGTACAAAAGTATGGATTGTATCTACAGATCAATCTTTTGAAGAGTTAGCCGCTCAAAAAGGCATTGTGAATATACAGCAAAAGACTGGTGACTAGTCACCAGTCTTTTTTATATGTTTGCATTGCACAAAGAAACAGCAGTGCATCTATGTTTTTAGTCATCAGTCTCGATTAAAACCACATCGCAAGTCCCGCTAGAAGCGTAGATATTAACATGACAAGAAGCATTAAAAACACAATGGTTTTTTGGATTTTCTTATTAGACATACAACCAAAGTCCTCCTACACGTTTTTTTCTTATTTTACATGTCTTCCGCTGCTTAGACAAGCAACTTTCTGTACATACGCGAGCAGGAGATTTCTTTTGTTTTCAAGAATATGTGTAAATGAAAACGCTTTTTTAAAGAGGTGAGAAAGTGATAAAAGGAATTGATCACATAGGAGTAGCTGTAAAATCAATTGAAGGCAGCCTCCCTTTTTACGAAAAGGTATTAGGACTGTCTCTATTAAAAGTAGAAAAAGTAGAAGAACAAGGAGTAAAAGTGGCTTTTATTCAGTGCGGCAACGTAAAAATTGAATTATTAGAGCCGCTCTTTGAAGACAGTGCAGTCGGTGCGTTCATCAAAAAGAGAGGTGAAGGTCTTCACCATGTTGCTTTAGGTGTACGTACGATTGAAGAACGGATTAACGAGTTAAAAGAAAAAGGTGTACAAATGATTGACGATGTTCCGCGAAAAGGCGCAGGGGAAGCATCCATTGCTTTTTTGCATCCTAAGTCAGCAAACGGTGTTCTTTATGAGCTCTGTGAAAAAACACTAGAGGAGGAGAAGAAGCATGGTTGACATTTATGATAAATTAAATGAATTGTACGATAAGCGCCGGAAAATCGAGTTAGGCGGTGGAGACGAAAAAATTGAAAAACAGCACCATAAAGGGAAGCTAACGGCACGTGAACGAATCGAAATTCTTTTGGATGAACATACATTTGTCGAGTTAAATCCGTTTATTGAGCATCGGTGTGCTGACTTCAGTATGAATAATCAAGTAGGACCAGGAGACGGGGTAGTAACAGGCTACGGCAAGATAAACGGTCGCTCAGTCTATTTGTTTTCGCAAGATTTTACGGTATTTGGAGGCGCGTTAGGTGAGATGCATGCTAAAAAAATTGCGCACGTAATGGATTTAGCGGCTAAAACAGGCGTGCCGTTTATTGGTTTAAATGACTCAGGCGGGGCTCGTATTCAAGAGGGCGTCATGTCTCTTGATGGATACGGTCATATTTTTTATCGAAACGCCATTTATTCAGGTGTTATGCCTCAAATATCTGTTATTATGGGTCCTTGTGCAGGCGGAGCCGTGTACTCACCGGCGATTACGGACTTTGTTTTTATGGTAGAAGAAACAAGTCAAATGTTCATTACCGGACCAAAAGTAATTGAAACCGTAACGGGGGAAAGCATTTCCTCTGAAAATCTTGGAGGAGCAGCTGTTCATAACGAAATTAGCGGTAACGCCCATTTCAGAGGTTCAACAGAACAAGAGGTACTAGAACAAGTACGAACGCTCTTAAGCTATCTTCCGCAGTCTAGTCAAGAGCAGCCTCCTTTAGCTTCAGAGGCACAGAGTGATCATTACCGTCCGGATTTATTAGACGTTGTCCCGTTTGATGCCGTGCGTCCTTACGATGTGCGTCAAGTCATTCACCAAGTAGTGGACGAGCACTCCTTTTTTGAAGTGCAAAAAGACTTTGCCAGAAATATTGTCATTGGTTTTGCCCGCATAGATGGAAAAGTTGTCGGACTTGTGTGTAACCAGCCTAAAGTAATGGCAGGCAGTTTAGATATTAACTCCTCAGATAAAGCAGCAAGGTTTATTCGGTTTTGCGATTCATTTAATATCCCACTTATTACATTTGAAGATGTTACAGGTTTTTTCCCAGGTATCAAGCAGGAACATGGCGGAATTATACGACATGGTGCTAAAATTTTATATGCATACTCCGAAGCTACCGTTCCGAAAATCACGGTGATCTTGCGAAAGGCGTACGGAGGTGCGTATGTAGCTTTAAATAGTAAATCGATTGGAGCCGACCTTGTGTATTCGTGGCCGAATGCAGAAATTGCTGTTATGGGTCCTCAAGGTGCTGCAAATATTATCTTTGCAAACGACATTCGAGGTAGCGAAAACCCAGATGAAACAAGACACGAAAAAATTGAGCAGTATCGCGAGAAATTTGCTAATCCTTACGTAGCGGCAAGCGCTGGAATGGTCGATGATGTGATTGATCCTCGGGAAACACGAATAAAATTAATACAAGCGCTTGAAATGTTGCACAATAAAAAGGAAGAGCGTCCAGCAAAGAAACATGGTAACATACCATTGTAGGTTATTTTTGGAGGGATTACATATTATGATTAATGAACAACGAATCGTTGATTTATTTATTGAATTAGTACAAGTAGACTCAGAAACAAAGCATGAAGAAAAAATCGCTGTTGTACTAAAAGAAAAATTTACCGCATTAGGCGTCGAAGTAGTAGAAGATGATGCCAAAGAAAAAACAGGCCACGGAGCCAACAACTTAATCTGCACACTGCCAGCTACAAAAGAAGGCGTAGACACAATCTACTTTACTTCTCATATGGATACAGTCGTACCTGGAAATGGTATTAAACCATCTATTGAAGATGGCTATATTAAAAGTGACGGCACGACAATTCTTGGAGCGGATGATAAAGCAGGCTTAGCAGCAATGCTAGAAGCAATCACCGTATTAAAAGAAGAAAAAATCGCGCACGGCAAAATTGAATTTATTATTACAGTAGGAGAAGAATCTGGCTTAGTGGGTGCTAAAGCTCTTGATTCTAGTCTTGTAACGGCAAAATTCGGCTATGCTTTAGATAGCGATGGCAAAGTGGGAGACATTATTGTTGCTGCGCCGACGCAAGCAAAAGTAAATGCAACAATTTATGGAAAAACAGCTCATGCGGGTGTAGCTCCTGAACGAGGCGTTTCTGCTATTACGATTGCTTCAAGAGCCATTTCTAAAATGCCGCTTGGACGTATTGATGAAGAGACTACAGCGAATATTGGACGTTTTGAAGGTGGAACGCAAACGAATATCGTGTGTGACCGCGTCGATATTTTAGCAGAAGCTCGTTCATTAATTCCAGAAAAAATGGAAGCACAAGTAGTGAAAATGAAAGAAGCGTTTGAAACAGCTGCACAAGAAATGGGCGGACGTGCAGAAGTTGATATTAAAGTGATGTATCCAGGCTTTAAATTTGGCGATGGAGATCATGTTGTCGAAGTTGCTAAAAAAGCCGTGGCTAATATCGATCGTCCTTCACGCCTGCTTCAAAGCGGAGGCGGAAGCGATGCAAATGTAATCGCAGGCTTTGATATCCCAACAGTAAATTTAGCAGTTGGTTATGAAGACATTCATACAACCAATGAAAAAATTCCGGTAGAAGAACTGGTGAAGACATCTGAACTAGTAGTGTCGATTATTAAAGAAGTAGCAAAATAATAGTTGAAGCCTTGCTTTTATATAAAAGCAAGGCTTTTTACATAGTGAATAGTAAATAGTCTGAATTTTTTAACATAATGTATAATGAAGAAAAGACGGTCGTTTTGTACAATAAAGTTAGTAATACATTTTACAAAGTAGAAGTTGAAAATAACGTATATAAAAAATATGTAAGCGCTTTCAATTTAAGTTTTATCAACAGATATTCTTGGGAGGTTGATGCAATGCGATCACCGGAAAGTTTGCAGTCCATCATTCAAAACTTTAATGAAGTAGAAAAAGGGTTGTCCAATAGAGAAGCAGTCGAAGAATCTAATCGATGTTTGTACTGTTATGATGCACCCTGTATTCAGGCATGCCCTACAGGAATTGACATCCCGACGTTTATTAAAAAAATTGCATCGGGCAATTTAAAGGGCTCTGCCGAAACGATTATGTCTTCGAATCCAGTAGGAGCAAGCTGTTCGAGAGTCTGTCCAACCGATGAACTATGTGAAGGAGCGTGTGTGCTAAACCATTCAACCAAACCAATTATGATTGGAGATTTGCAGCGCTACGCAACGGATTGGGCTATTCAAAATGAACAGGTGCTGTTTGAGAAAGGAAAAGCCAACGGCAAAAAGGTAGCGATTGTTGGGGGAGGTCCGGCTGGTCTCTCTGCAGCAAGAGAACTGGCCCGATTCGGGTACGACGTAACCATTTTTGAAGCGGAAAAACAAGCAGGAGGGTTAAATACATATGGAATCGTGTCGTTCCGTCTTCCTCAAGCGATTTCATTCTGGGAAGTTGAACAAGTAAAAAGCTTAGATGTAAAAATTAAAACAAACGTAAGAATTGGAGAAGATATTCTTCCAAGCGAATTACTGCAGTCATATGACGCGGTTGTATTAGCTATTGGTATGAGTAAGGTGCCTTCTCTACATGTTGAAGGTGAAGAGCTAGACGGTGTGTATGATGCGATTGATTTTGTGAAAAAAACGAAGTCAAAAGCGCTATCAACAGAATTTGTTGGTAAGCGTGTAGCCGTCATTGGAGCGGGAAATACTGCGATTGATGGTGCTACGTGTTCCGTGCGCTTGGGGGCTGAAAATGTTCAAATTTTATACCGTCGTACACGAGAAGAAATGACGGCTTATGATTTTGAATTTGAATTTGCGAAACAAGATGGTGTTGAATTCCGCTGGTTAACGGCTCCTATACGAATTATTGGAGATGAAAATGGTAAGGTGAGCGGGATTGAATGTGTAAAAATGACCCTAACAGATCCAGATGCAGACGGCCGCAGGAAGCCTGTTCCTGTTGAAGATTCAACGTTTACGATTCCAGTCGATGCTGTTGTTAAAGCAATTGGTCAAGAACGTTACCTGTCTTTGATTCAACAATTCCAGCTGAACCATGAAGACGGAGTTGTCTTAATCAATCAAGAGACGTTCCAAACATCAAATCCAAAAGTATTTGCTTGTGGAGACGTCATTTTTGGTAAAGGACAAGGAGAAGCAATGGTTGTGACCGCTGCTCAGCAAGGAAAACAAACGGCGTTAAATATTCATATGCAGTTAACAAAAGAAACAATGGAAACAGCTTAAAATCAGGAGGAGGAGAAATCTATGGCAGATTTAACAACAAATTTAGCAGGTATTCAATCACCAAATCCGTTTTGGCTGGCATCCGCACCGCCAACCAATTCAGGTTATCAAGTGCAGCGTGCATTTGAAGCAGGATGGGGAGGCGCAGTTTGGAAAACGCTTGGTGATCCGATTTTAAATGTTTCCTCTCGATTTGCTGCCGTTGGCTTCAACGGTCAGCGCGTAGCCGGCTTTAACAATATTGAGCTAATCACCGATCGTCCGCTTGAAGTTAATTTGAAGGAAATCTATGAAACGAAAAAGAAGTTTCCTAACCACGCAATTATTGCCTCTCTTATGGTAGAGCCTCAGCAAGAAAAATGGCATGAGATTGTCAAAAAAGTAGAAGATGTAGGAGTAGATGGATTAGAGCTGAACTTTGGCTGTCCGCATGGAATGGCAGAACGAGGGATGGGTGCTGCCTCTGGGCAAGTCCCTGATTTAGTTGAAAAACAAACGTATTGGGCTAAAGAAGTAGCCCAAACGCCGGTCATTGTTAAGCTAACCCCAAATATCACAGATATTACCGTTACAGCAGAAGCAGCGGTTCGAGGTGGTGCCGACGCTGTTAGTATGATTAACACCATTAATAGTTTAGCAGGAGTAGACATTCATTCATGGAATACAATTCCACACGTAGCGGGAAAAGGCGCTCACGGAGGCTATTGCGGCCCGGCTGTTAAGCCGATTGCATTAAACATGGTTGCTGAATGTGCAAGAAGTCCGTTTATTAACGTTCCAATATCTGGTATGGGAGGCGTTTCGAACTGGCAAGAAGCAGTGGAATTTATGCTCATGGGTGCTACAGGTGTGCAAGTATGTACAGCTGCTATGCATCACGGATTCCGCATTGTAGAGGATATGATTCAAGGTCTCAACTATTACTTGGATGAAAGAGGAATCGAAAAAGTAAGCGATATTGTAGGGAAAGCCGTTTCAAAATATTCCGACTGGGGCAACTTAGATCTCAATTATAAAGTAGTGGCTCGCATCGACCCTGATACGTGTATTAACTGCAATAAGTGTCATATTTCTTGTGAAGATACTTCTCACCAATGTATTGATATGTTGAAAGATTCTTCAGGGAAACCTTATTTAAAAGTACGAGAAGAAGATTGTGTAGGCTGTAATTTATGTTCGATTGTATGTCCTGTGGATGGAGCTATATCCATGGTTGAATTACCAAATGAACAACCGCCAATGACGTGGAATGAACGCCAAGCTGCTTTACAAGCGACGGCTGCACAGCGATTGGACGTATAAATACAAAGGGGATGAAGAAATGAAGAAAATCGTTAAAAATGGTGTCATAGTCACAGCAACAGATACGTATAAAGCCGATATTTTAATTGAAAATGGAGTGATTTCGGCAATTGGCTCAGCTTTTGAAGAACAGGGATGCGAAGTGATTGATGCAAAAGGCAACTATGTATTCCCAGGAGGCATCGATCCCCATACTCATTTAGATATGCCGTTTGGAGGGACCGTTACAAAAGACGACTTTGAAACAGGTACAAGAGCAGCAGCTTTTGGAGGTACGACAACTGTTATTGATTTTTGCTTAACCAATAAAGGCGAACCGCTCCAAAAAGCGATCGGCACATGGCATGAAAAATCAAAAGGAAAAGCGGCTATCGATTACAGCTTTCATCTAATGATTGGAGAAATCACGGAAGATGTATTAAATGAGCTTCCTACGATTATTGAAAAAGAAGGAATTACTTCTTTTAAAGTGTTCATGGCCTATAAAAATGTTTTTCAAGCAGACGATGCTACCCTTTACCAAACGCTAGTGCAAGCTAAAAACCTAGGGGCGCTTGTGATGGTACATGCTGAAAATGGAGATGTTATTGAGTATTTAACGGCAAAAGCGCTGGAGCAAGGACAAACTGATCCTATCTATCATGCACTCACTCGTCCTCCGGAAATAGAAGGAGAAGCTACGGGAAGAGCCGCAGTGCTAACCGAGCTTGCTGACTCACAGCTCTATGTTGTTCACGTATCTTGCGCTGAAGCGGTTAAAAAGATTGCTGAAGCAAGGGAAAAAGGCGTAAATATCTGGGGCGAAACGTGTCCGCAGTATTTGACGCTTGACCAAACCTATTTAGAGAAACCGGATTTTGAAGGAGCAAAATACGTATGGTCGCCGCCTTTACGTGAAAAATGGAACCAAGATGTTTTGTGGAATGCCCTGCGTAATGGCGACTTGCAAACGATTGGATCAGATCAGTGCTCGTTTGATTTTAACGGTCAAAAAGATCTAGGAAAAGGAGATTTTACAAAGATTCCAAACGGAGGACCTATTATCGAGGATCGCATGAGCCTTTTATTTTCAGAAGGAGTAGTGAAAAACCGAATTAATATCAATCAGTTTGTGGATATAACATCAACAAAAATTGCGAAGCTGTTCGGACTGTATCCGAAAAAAGGAACGATAGCAGTTGGTGCAGACGCGGATCTGCTTATATTTGACCCTTCTGTTGAACGTGCGATTTCAGCTAAAACGCATCATATGGCAGTTGATTATAGCGCATTTGAGGGAATGAAAGTTACAGGTGAGCCGGTTTCAGTGCTTTGCCGAGGAGAATTTGTCGTAAAAGATAAGCAGTTTGTCGGTCAAAAAGGCTATGGACAGTATACAAAAAGAGCAAAGTTTAATGAGTTAAACACGGCTAACGAAGCTGAAAAATTAACGTTATAAAAACAGATGCCAAAATAGATTGGAGGCAGGGGAATGTCAAGTTACCATGAATATATGGCAGAGCGGGAAAAGATTGATTTTTTGCTGCAAAAAGGATTTAAAATAACGGCTGTAACAGAGAATCTAAGCGGGGCGTTTGTGACGTTTGAACGCATCGAAAAGAATCAAACCGAACAAGAAACGCTTCATATATTGACGGCGGATGCTAGAAAGTATTTTTCATCCTTACTGATTCAACAAGTATAAAAACGAAGGCTGAGACAAAATTATTTTAGCTGAAGGAAGATCCGAACGATGAATCGTTCGGATTTTTTTATTGGTAGGGTGAACGTAGGTTTCACGTATGCAGGTGCTCCTAGATGTTGATGGAAGTAATTTAGTTATGTCTCAATCCCTTTCTTTGTTTACTAAGACCTATAAGTTTTTTACTATATTGGCTGACAAAAGTGATCCGTTTTTGTGTTTTTTTCGTTTTGGATGTGAAACAAAATAACTAGATATTATCCATTGACTGTATTACAGTTGTTACATTTCGTTTACATCGAAAGAGAAAAGGTTTAGTTATCTAGTAAATTGTAGTAAATATTATAGTAGAACGTTTTCACAATAAATCTATTAAATATAAAAAGGGTGTGACACGGATGGATCAAGCTACGCAGTGTATGACACAAGAAGAAACAAAAATTATTGATAAATTAAAAATGGAAATGTTAAATGCAGTGTCACTACAAGATCTGCGTTTTTATAAAAAAGAAATTCACCGAATTAAAGAACAAGCGGTTAAGCGCCACGGTTTTTTTAATAAATTACAGCAAACGGCTCAGAAGCTGTAACGATCCATTATCGTTACAGCTTTTTTCGTTTCTTTTATTAAATATTTTATTTCTTCTAAATATTTAATATAATGTAAGAAGATATAGCTTTTGTTCTACACATATGCGAAATACGCGTTAATGATCCAGGAGACATGATGTGAAATTCGCTAGGGGCGGTGTTGACTTGAAATCATATTTAACAGTAACAGAGATTTTAACAAGGAAACATTTTGTAAACTGTGAAGTAATAGCTGGAGAGAAAGGGCTTACTAATTCTGTGAAGTGGGTGCACGTGATGGAAGTGACGCGCATTAATGAGCTACTAAAAGGAAACGAGCTCATTTTATCAACAGGGGTAGGCTGGGGAGAAGATCCTCAATCTTGTTTATCATTTCTTCAGCAATTAATTTCTTGTAAGGCATCAGGACTGTGTATTGAACTTGGCACTTATACTTCTAAGATTCCGCAAATTGTCATTGATAAAGCGAACGAATGTGATTTTCCGATTATTTTATTTCACGAAGAAGTTCCGTTCGTTGAAATTACGCAAGATGTTCACTCACTTTTAATTAATCAGCATTATCAAATGATTTCCGATTTAGAACAGTATTCTCATCGGCTAAATCAGCTGCTGTTAACAGTTAATGACCCAGCCGTTATCTTACAGTGTTTATATGAATCTACGGGGCTTCTTGTCGGCCTTAAAGTTTCAAATGAATTATTTACCTTTGCTCCGGAGATGGACTTACTCAAACAGCAGCTTCTACTTCATTATATAAGCAGGGAAAATGAGAGTCCGCATTTTACTGAGCAGCCTATTCATTTATTAGGACAAGATTATGCTCAGCTGTATGTCGCCTCTATAAATGAAGCGTTAACAGAACTTGAAGTGCTCACCGTTGACCGGACGGCAACTGCACTTGCTCAGCATTTTTTGAAGGACTTGTATGTCGAAGAGAAAAAAAGAGTAGATGAAACTGAATGGATGACGAAATGGATGAACGGAGAGCTAACTCTTGAACAAATAAAAGATTCTATGCACGAGGTGTGTTCAGATTCTCCTATTCGCGGGGGTATCGTTGTTTGCTGTAAGTGGCAAAGACGGGAAAAGTTTGATCGAACGTATTTTAAGCTGATCTTACGAAGCATCTTTGAACAAGAAGGCTTTCACTTATTAGTCTCCGAGCGAAATCGCGAAGTGTTATTTATTCTTTTGAACAAACGAATGGTTAGCACGTGGAGAGAGAGATTAGAAAGCAGCCTTCACCGCTGGATGAATCAATACGAATCGGATGAAAACTCAAAGCGGAACGCTATTAGCTTTATCGGAATTGGCCAATACTGTGAACAGCTTGACTGTATGCATAAAAGCTATGAAACGGCTAAAGAAACGATTTCGATTCAAGAAATGCTGCAAAAACAAACCATTATTCATTTTTATGATGATTTGCATATGTACCGAATTATTTCGCTTTTACATCAGCATGAAGACTTACAGGAAGTGGTGTTTGAATATCTGCAGCCCGTTATTACATATGATGAAACGTACAATGCAAAACTCATGGAAACATTAAAAATTTATTTAGCATGCAACGGATCTAAACAAGAGACGGCTAAGCGTTTATACATTGTGCGGCAAACGCTGTATCACCGCATTGAAAAACTAGAAAAGCTGCTGGGTGAAGATTTTATGGAGCCGGAAAAACGATTGGCGATTGAATTTATGATTATGGCATATGAATATTTGTTTATGATGAAAAAGTCGCGTGCGGAATTTATAAACGGATAAGTAAGCAGCTGGAAACAGCTGTTTTTTTATGTTGAGGATGATTTTACTATATGTTCATTTTAGTTCATGCTTTCTCCGAGTTCACTGCGCAAAATGTGAAACGAGAATCTAGAGTTGTTTCACATTTTGTCTAATGCAACCACCATTTATTTATTCAATAATAAAGGTAGATTTGTCATTTCTTATTTTTTGAGGAGGCCAAGCGATATGTCAGTTGTGAATAATGATACGCAAGTTTTAAAAAATTACGTGGGCGGAAAATGGGTTGATACGGCAGGGCAAAAATTTGGAGAGGTAATTAATCCATCGACGGGCGAAGTAATTGCAAAAGTACCGCTTTCTACAAAAGAAGACGTAGCCAATGCGGTGGAAACAGCGCAAAAAACATTTGAAACATGGCGTAGCGTTCCTGCTCCAAAACGAGCAAGATTAATGTTTGCGTTTCAGCATTTACTAGTTAAGCATCACGAAGAGTTAGCGAAATTAGTTGTACAAGAAAACGGCAAGGCTTTTAAAGAAGCTTACGGTGAAGTACAGCGCGGTATTGAATGCGTGGAGTTTGCTGCGGGTGCTCCTACTTTATTAATGGGAGAATCATTAAATAACATAGCGGAAGAAATTGATTCTGAAATGTTCCGTTTCCCACTTGGTGTTGTCGGAGGCATCACACCTTTTAATTTTCCAATGATGGTACCGCTGTGGATGTTCCCGCTTGCCATTGTATGTGGAAATACGTTTGTATTAAAACCGTCTGAGCGAACGCCGCTTTTAGCAACGCGACTTGCTGAACTTTTTACAGAAGCAGGAGCACCGGATGGATTATTAAATATTGTACACGGGGCACATGATGTCGTGAATGGATTAATAGAGCACGAAAAAGTTAAAGCGATTTCATTCGTCGGATCGCAGCCGGTAGCAAAGTATGTTTATGAACAAGCTGCAGCTCAAGGGAAACGAGTTCAGGCTTTATCCGGAGCTAAAAATCATCATGTTGTGATGCCAGACTGCGATATGGATAAAGCGGTATCCCATATTATCAGCTCGGCTTATGGAAGTGCCGGCCAGCGATGCATGGCTTGCAGCGCCGTGGTCGTAGTTGGTGAAAAAGGAGATGAATTCGTCGCAAAATTAAAGCAAAAAGCAGATGAATTAATTATGGGAAGCGGATTTGATGATGAAGTGCTTCTAACGCCCGTGATTCGAAAAGAGCACCGTGATAAGGTGCTGGATTATATTGAACTTGGCATGAAAGAAGGGGCGGAACTCATTCGTGACGGACGTAAAGAAATGGATGAACATGCAGAAGGAAATTTCTTAGGAGCAACCATTTTTGACCGCGTAACTCCTGATATGACCATTGCTAAAGAAGAGATTTTTGCACCTGTACTAAGCTTGCTTCGCGCTGACACATTAGATGAAGCACTTCGCTATATGGAAAAATCTCGTTTTGGAAATGGAGCAACGATTTATACAAAAGATGCAAAAGCGGTGCGTCAATTTAGAGAAGAAGCAGATGCGGGTATGCTCGGCATTAACGTAGGAGTACCTGCTACGATGGCCTTCTTCCCATTCTCCGGCTGGAAAGACTCTTTTTACGGAGATTTGCATGTAAACGGCAAAGACGGTTTGAACTTCTTTACACGTAAAAAGATGGTTACATCACGCTTTGACTTTTAACATATAGATGAATATAGCAAGTGGCTTCGGCATTTTGTCGAAGTCTTTTCATACAGAAAAAAATACCGCGCTAGCGATTTGGGAGTGGATAAGATGGTACAGGTCAGTCAAAATGAAAAAGATCTGCGTGCAAAAGATGAGCAGTATGTATGGCATGGAATGAAACCATACAGTCCGGATGCAACGATGGTAGCTACAAAAGCAAAAGGTGCTTGGATTACAGATGAACAAGGAAATCGCTATTTAGATGCAATGGCAGGGCTTTGGTGTGTAAATACCGGGTATGGACGGGATGAGTTAGCGCTTGCAGCTTATGAGCAGCTAAAAGAACTGGCTTATTTTCCGCTCACTCAATCTCACGTACCTGCTATCAAACTAGCAGAGAAGCTAAATGAAATGCTAGGTGATGATTATGTTATCTTCTTTTCAAATAGCGGATCTGAAGCAAATGAAACGGCTTTTAAAATTGTGCGTCAATACCATCAGCAAAAAGGAGAGCATTCTCGCTACAAATTTATTTCGCGTTACCGAGGGTATCACGGAAATTCAATGGGCGCACTAGCAGCAACGGGCCAAGCTCAGCGTAAATATAAATATGAACCGCTTGCTCCTGGCTTTATTCACGTTGCGCCGCCTGATTCATACCGAGGGCAAGATGACTACCATGCGCCAAAAGAAGAGCTTCAATCTGTAAAAGATATTGACAATGTCATGACGTGGGAGCTAAGCGAAACGATTGCCGCTGTTATTATGGAGCCAATTATTACAGGTGGAGGAATTCTTTTACCGCCTCAAAATTATATGAAAGGCGTAAAAGAAACGTGTGAAAAACACGGTGCACTTCTAATTGTAGATGAAGTTATTTGCGGCTTTGGACGTACAGGAGAAGCCTTTGGTTTTATGAACTACGATGTAAAACCAGATATCATTACCATGGCAAAAGGAATTACAAGCGCATATCTTCCGCTCTCGGCAACTGCTGTTAAAAAAGAAATCTATGAAGCGTTCAAAGATAGCGATCAGTACGAGTATTTTCGCCACGTTAATACATTTGGAGGAAGCCCGGCTGCGTGTGCACTGGCATTAAAGAATTTAGAAATTATGGAAAGAGAAAATCTGTTTGATCGTTCTAAACAGCTCGGGGCTTACGTATTAAGTGAGCTAACGTCGCTTATTGATAGCCACCCATACGTTGGAGATGTAAGAGGTAAAGGGCTTTTAATCGGAATTGAACTTGTAGCTGATAAGCAAACGAAGGAACCGCTAGACGTTAATCTTGTAAATGAAGTGATTGCTAAATGTAAAAGCAAAGGAGTCATTATTGGGAAAAATGGAGCAACGGTAGCCGGCTATAATAATGTTCTCACGCTCTCGCCGCCGCTCAACATTGAGGAAAGTGATATTGAGCTGTTATTAGCTACTATTACGTATGCGCTTGACAGCATCAAATAGGTAAGTTTGCAAAAAGCCTGTATAATATACTTACAGGCTTTTTGTGCGTGTGAAGGAGGAAGTAGAAAATGGAATTGTTATTTTTAGGAACGGGTGCAGGAGTACCAGCAAAACAGCGGAATGTTTCATCTCTTGCGCTCGAACTTTTGCAAGAAAGAGGGGCGGTGTGGCTTTTTGATTGCGGAGAAGCAACGCAGCATCAAATTTTACATACAACCGTTAAACCGAGACGAATTGAGAAAATTTTTATTACGCACCTTCACGGTGATCATATTTATGGCTTACCTGGACTCCTTGGAAGCCGTTCGTTTCAAGGCGGAGAATCGCTGCTTACTGTATACGGGCCAAAAGGAATTAAAGAATTTATTGAAGTCACGCTTGCTGTAAGTCAAACTCATCTGCAATATCCTCTAGAGGTTGTTGAAATAGAAGAGGAAAGTGAAAGTGGAACGATTTTTGAAGATGAAACTTTTTCAGTGGAGTTTGGCAAACTTGAACATGGCATTTTATCTTATGGATATCGCGTTGTCGAAAAAGATTTGCCAGGGTCACTGGACGTTCAGCGTTTAAGAGAAATGAATATTCCCCCAGGGCCTCATTATCAGCAGTTAAAAGAAGGGAAAGAAGTAGTATTAAAAGATGGGCGTCTAATCAATGGACAAGAGTTTGTAGGAGAACCTAAAAAAGGGAAGGTCATCACGGTTTTAGGAGATACAAGAAGGTGCACGCAAAGTGTTCAGCTTGCTATGCATGCGAATGTGTTAATCCATGAAGCTACGTTTGCAGCGGGAGACGAGGAGCTTGCTTACAACTATTTTCATTCTACTGCAAAAGAAGCCGCTGAAATTGCTAAAACAGCATCGGCCGAGCGTCTTATTTTATCTCATATCAGTTCGCGTTACCAAGGAGACGCAGTCAGCCAGTTAGCAGAAGGAGCAAAAGAAATTTTTCCGAATACCGATATAGCAGAAGACTTAAAAAGGTTTACGATTTCATAGAAAAAGACGAGGATATCCTCGTCTTTTTTTACCATCCGCGTTCGTACTGAACGGGTGCTGAAAGTGTTTCATTTAATTCTTTTGCCGCCGTGCGCGGGAAGTACGGATCGCGTAGAAGTTCGCGCGCAACAAAAATTAAATCAGCGCGTTCGCTTTGTAAAACCTCTTCAGCTTGTCGTCCAGTTGTAATTAATCCAACTGCGCCTGTATCAATATTTGCCTGCTGCTTAATTTTATCTGCAAACGGCACTTGATAGCCAGGGTATACGTTGATTGGAGCATGTACAAGAGCACCGGAACTAACGTCAATTAAGTCGACGCCTTGTTCTTTCATCCATTTTGCAAATACAACGTGATCATCGACTGTTAATCCGCCTTCTGTATAGTCAGAAGCAGAAACACGGACAAATAAAGGACCGTCCCACTCTGTTTTCACAGCGTCAATAATTTCCTTTAAGAAACGATAGCGGTTTTCTGCGCTGCCGCCATATTCGTCGCTGCGTTTATTGCTTAGCGGTGATAGGAATTGATGTACTAAATAACCGTGTGCCGCGTGAAGCTCGATAATATCAAATCCAGCTTCCTTTGAGCGTCGAGCGCTTTCTTTAAAGGCAGAAATCGTTTCATGAATTTGTTCTGTGGTCATTTCCACAGGTTTTTTACTTTTATCATCAAAAGCAATCGCAGAAGGAGCATAAATATCGCCTTCAACAGTTGCTTTACGTCCTGCGTGTGCAAGTTGAATGGCCGTTTTTGCACCGTTTTCTTTTAGCTGTGTCACAAGTTTTGTTAATCCATCTCTTTGCTCATCATTCCAAATCCCTAAGTCTTGAGCTGAAATACGACCTTGTGGGACGACAGCTGAGGCTTCAACCATAATGAGACCTACTTGTCCAACCGCGCGAGTTGTGTAGTGAACCATATGAAAGTCGGTTACTACTCCGTCTTCTTTTTCGCATGAATACATGCACATTGGTGACATTACAATTCGGTTTTTTAATGTTACGTCTTTCACTGTATAAGGTGAAAATAGTTTTGTTGTCATTCGGTTTAACCTCCAATTATTTCGATACTCTAAACAAAAGTTATTATATCACCGCATTGAAATATCTTTCACATAATCTGCTTATCCATTTTTAATCATAAAAAAACCTCTTTCTTTTTTTAGAAAGAGGTGAACCTTTACGAACGTTTACTCGAGATTTTTTCGTCAATCGTATCTCCTAAATATTTAGAGCGAATGGTAGCTTGTTCAATACACTGCATCATCGCTTCTTGGAAGTTATGAGAAATAAGCTGTTCGATTCCTGCTTCTGTTGTACCGCCAGGACTCATAACTTCTTTTCGAAGTACGGCCGGTGTTTTAGGTGACTGTTTCAGCATTTCTGCAGCACCGATAAGCGTTTGAAGAATTAGTTCATTTGACACTGACGTATCCAAGCCTTGTTTTTCAGCTGCTTTTTCCATTGCTTCTACTAGATAATAGACATACGCTGGGCCGCTTCCAGATAGTCCTGTTACAGCGTGAAGCTGCTCTTCCTCTACAGTTGTAACCGTACCAATCGTTTCAAATAAAGCAGTAGTAACGTTCATATGCTCCGCTGTAGCAAACTTCCCGGGTGCAATGGCTGTAGCCGATAATCCAATAGAAGCAGATGTATTTGGCATAGCTCTTACAACCGCTACTTCTTGGTCAAACAAGTTTACAATTGTGGCAGTCGATACACCCGCTAAAACAGAGAGAACGAGGTGATGGGGACGAATATAGGACTTAATCGTATTGATGCTTTCGGCTACGTCTTTTGGTTTAATAGCAAGCACGACGATATCGCTTTTTTCTATTAACAAGGCATGATTACGCGTAATGTTAATTCCATAGGCGTTTCGAAGTTCGTGAAGTCTTTTATCATTGCTATGATTTGTTACGGTGATTTGGTTGGGGCGAAGCTTTTTATCTGACAGCAGCCCTGAGATCATGGCTTCAGCCATTGATCCAGCTCCAATAAAGGCGATGTTTAAATCCGTTTTCATTAAAATTTCCTCCAGTCATTTGCTATCCAATGAAAACAGATACTGAAATTTCAGTATCTGTTAAAGGTTTGTGTTTGTGTATCTCTTCTTTATAAAATGCATAGTTATCTAAAGATATGAATAAAACTTCACTATATTTCTGTCATTATGCAATGAAAAAGAGAGGGATGTCAATGTAATTTTCAGAAAACGAAAGCAATTGTATAAATAAGGGGAAAAATCGTGTAAACTTAAAAGAAAATGCGATGGTAAAGGAGCAAAAATACAGATGAATGAGCAATTGTATAAAATTGTGCTGCCTACTCCTTTTGCGGTAGGAGATGTGAATGTTTTTGTTATAAAAGGTCAGACCGTTACGCTAATCGATGCTGGTATTAAAACGGAGGCAGCGTGGTCTGTATTTAAAGAAAAGCTTAATGAAATAGGATTAAAACCAGATGATATTAAACAAGTTGTCCTAACTCATCACCATCCTGATCACGTAGGAATGCTTGATTTTTTTGATAAAGATATCGCCATAGTCGGTCATGCGAAAAATCAGCCTTGGATCTCTCAGAATCCGGATTTTTTTGAGTGGTACGATGCGTTTTTTGAAGATCACTTTATGAAAGCGGGCGTAGATGAAAGATTTCGCCCCTATTTAAAACGTTTAAAAGCATCAATGAAGTATTCATGTCACCGTTCTCTTACGACTTCTGTGCAGGAAGGAGATTACATTCCGGGCCTAGAGAGTTGGAAAGTGCTTGAAGTGCCCGGTCATGCTCAAAGCCATATTGCATTATACAATGAAAAAACAGCGGTTATGATTGGAGGAGATTTGCTGTTAAAGCATATTTCATCTAATCCGCTTATTGAACCTCCTATGAAACCAAGCGGCGAGCGGCCTAAAACGCTTCTTCAATATAATCATTCGTTAAGACGTCTGCTTGACTTAGAGATAAGCTGTATCTATACAGGTCATGGAGATGAAGTAGTACATGTCCGTGAACTTGTACAAGAGAGGTTACAAAAGCAAAGCGACCGAGCGGATAGAGTGCTTAGCATGATAAAAGAACGCCCTCAAACAGCGTTTGATATTTGCAAACAGCTATTTCCTACTATTTATGAAAAAGAACTAGGGCTAACTCTTTCTGAAACAATTGGTCAGCTCGATTTTTTAGAAGATGCAAATAAAATCAGTACACATGAAAAGGAAAGTACGCTTATTTATTCTGTGTGCTCTTAACTTACAAAAAAGGTGTGTTATATTTGAAATCCTCGTTAAAGAACCAACATGTCGTGATTACAGGCGCTTCAGGAGGTCTTGGAGAACATTTAGCTTATGAAGTGGCCAAAAGAGGGGGCGTCCCCGTTTTACTTGCACGTACAGAAGAAAAGCTGCAGCGAGTAGCTGAGCAAATTAATCAAAAGTATGGGATTACCTCTTACATATATAAAGCTGACGTAGCGAACGTAGAGGAAGTCAAAAGTGTTGTTCAGAAAATGATAAGTGAAATTAAGCGTGTTGATGTGCTGATTAATAATGCAGGCTTTGGTGTATTTGAAGAAGTGAAAGAAGCATCCATTTCGACAATTGCATCAATGTTTCAAGTCAATGTTATTGGATTAATTGCATGTACACAAGAAATTTTAGCTTATATGCTAAAAGAAAACAAAGGACATATTATTAACATTGCTTCTCAAGCAGGCAAACTGGCAACGCCTAAATCCAGTGGCTATTCAGCTTCTAAACATGCCGTGCTAGGGTTTACCAACAGCCTGCGAATGGAATTAGCAAAAACGGATATCTATGTAACCGCAGTGAATCCAGGTCCTATTCAAACCAACTTTTTTTCAATAGCGGATCAGTCAGGAAACTATGAAAAAAGTGTAGAAAAGTTTATGTTAAAACCTCAATACGTAGCTGAAAAAACGGTCAATATTATTGGGAAATCAAAACGAGAAGTCAACTTGCCTAAGTGGATGAACATGGGTTCGAAGGTGTATCAGCTTGCCCCGGGGCTCGTAGAAAAATTGGCAGGGGATGCGTTTAATAGAAAATAACCTGTGCTTTAATCACAGGTTATCAATGTTTTTCGTTAATGCTTTCGTTCAGTAAAGCTGTATTTCTATGAATCTACTGCTCGTCTAAAACTTTTGCAGCGCGCACACAAGAGTCGAATTTTCCTTTATGATTTCCGTCGCAAAAGGGCATCTTTTGCGACTGGCCACATCGGCATAGTGAAAATGTCGGCTTTGTTTCAAATTTATTGCCGTCTGCATCAATTAATTCAACGTCTCCAGTGACACGGAAAGAACCGTTATCCATTACTTTAATTTGTACTTTTGACATAGAAAAACCTCCTTTTTGTACACACCTATATGAAGCGCCAGAGTTTAATGAAAGCAAGATGTGTATTATACTCATTATATAAGCAATTTTCGTTTGTTTATACAATTAGTTTAAAAGGAGTTAAAGGAAAATGAATATTACCTTTACAGATAAAGCAATAACAAAAATACAAGAAAAGTACGGAAAAGATTCTTCACTATATTTAAAATTGAAATACGATACGGATGGATGCGGCTGTGTGGTGAGCGGTGTAACGACGCTATGGATTGTTGATGAAAAAGAGAGCGATGATGTGACCATCGAGACGAATTTTGTTCCCGTTCTTGTCGAAAAAACAAAGCAAGTATTTCTAGATGATAATATGACGGTTGACTACAATGAAAGTGCATATGCGTTTATGCTAAAATGTCCTTCTCAAATTTTAAATCCGCGCATGTCATTCATCGATAAAACAAAAGAAGCGCTTTAATGCGCTTCTTTTTGTATTTTTTCTAAAAATGATTCAATAACTTGTTCATATTCCCCTGGATTATCAGCATACGAGCGGGCATGAGTGCCTACAGGTGCCAAATACATCCGTTTTGCACCCATTTTTTTGGCATGCAGCTGCTCCGTCATTTTAGGAAGAATATAGTCATCTTCTTTACTATGGATAAACAGAACAGGATGTTTTATTTGATCTACGACTGAAATGGGGGATACGTCTTTAAATGAATAGCCTTCTCGCCATTTTAAAATAATATTGGCTGCTGGCATCACAAGCTGTTTGGGCAGATGGAAATCTTGTTTTAAGCGATAGGCAAGAAGTTCTTCCAAGTCTGAAAAAGGGCAGTCGACAATATAAAAATCAGCTCCGTCTTCCATTCCAGCATACAAAAGAGTGGTCGCAGCTCCCATAGACTCCCCGTGAATCCCAAGGGAAATAGTTGAACCGAATTGTTCTTTTACCCAGTGAACAACAGATTGAAGGTCCAGCTTTTCATAATAGCCGTAGCTCGTTGTTTTCCCTTCAGACTTGCCGTGACGGCGATGATCATAAAGAACGACGTTCCATCCAAGCTTCAGAAAAAGCCGAGCATATTTCATAGAATTCAGTGAATGAACTGTGACTCCATGCGAAAGAATCATAAATCGGTTGTGATCGTGTTGTTTAATAACGGTCCCAGCTATGTTATAGCCTAGAGAAGAAGGAAGTACAAATGCTTCTTTAGGAAGAGTGCTATAGACTTTCTCATCATAAAAGCCATCTTCCGTATCGCGGTCAATAATAACTTTGTCGGTCTTTTTACGGATGTACATCATTTGATTTGTAAAAAAGATGCCAAGAGCGGCAAATGCTCCGAGAACGCTTCCTACTAATAATAGCCATTTTTTCATGATTAGCGGCTCCTTTTGTTAATATAGCTATTAGTTATTATAGCATCGCTCTCATAAAAACCTAATTTTTAACGCTGTGCAAATAAAGAGTATTGCTTGCTTTCAATCGGTCTTGAAATGTAAGGAGCGATAAAATCGACCGCTTCGAGCAGCTTTTCTTCATTAATAGAAGTGGAAATACCCATTTCATGAAGCATAAAGACAAGATCTTCGGTAGCTACGTTTCCCGTTGCTCCCTTAGCAAATGGACATCCTCCTAGCCCGCCAGCGGATGAATCGAACCTGTTAATACCGGCTTGCAGAGCTGCATAGATATTTGCAATAGCTAATCCTCTCGTATCGTGAAAGTGCGCAGCAAGTAGCGTGTGGGAAAAACTTTGTTTTAATTTCGAGAAAAGTGAAAATACATCTTTAGGATTTGCCATGCCAATTGTATCGGCAACGCTTAGCTCATCTACTCCAGCTTCCACAAAGCTTTCGCAAAGGCTCAGCACGTCACGTTCATTTATTTTTCCTTCATATGGGCAATAAAAGGCGGTGGAAATGCAGGTGCGAATAAAACATTCTTGCTGCTTAAGCTGCTGAATGAGAGGAAGCAGCGTTTGGACAGCTTCTTCGGTGTTTTTGTTAATATTTTTTTGATTAAAAGTATCGCTTACGCCAATAAAAAGCGCAACCGAGCGGCAATCAGCTTGCAGTGCCTTTTCCAAGCCTTTTTGATTCGGCACCAGTACAATGTTTCGGCATGTATCAGGCTGGAATATAGGTGCGATAGTAGAAGCATCTTTCATTTGAGGAACCCATTTTGGAGAAACAAAGGATGTAATTTCGATTTCAGATAGTCCAGCTTCTTTTAATTTTTTGATAAAATTAATTTTTTTATCAGTTGGAACAAAATTTTTTTCATTTTGAAGTCCATCTCGTGGACCAACTTCTATAATTGTTACTTTTTCAGGAAATCCCATAAACCGCTCTCCTCCCACAATGTAAACGCTTACTAATATTTATTTTAATTCTAAAAAATTAAAATTCAATAAAAATTATAAATTTTTACAAAAAAAGAGGAATTTCGCAAGCGATGTCGAAATTAATACAAGTGACAGTTAATCACAGTAATCAAACAGTAAGGAGAGGTTTTCGACATGGGTCAAACAGAAGTAGTCATTGTAAGCGCTGTACGTACAGCAATCGGCAGCTTTGGGGGAAGCTTACAAAATGTATCCGCAACAACTTTAGGTGGTACTGTAATCAAAGAAGCTTTAAACAAAGCAGGGGTATCAGCAAACGAAGTAGATGAAGTTATTATGGGAAATGTCTTACAAGCAGGTTTAGGACAAAATCCAGCACGACAAGCAACTTTAGCAGCAGGGTTACCTGAAACTGTTTCAGCATTAACCATCAATAAAGTATGCGGATCAGGACTAAAAGCAGTACATCTCGCTACACAGGCGATTCTTGCTGGGGATGCTGATGTGATTGTTGCTGGTGGAATGGAAAACATGAGCCAAGCACCATACCTATTAAAAAATGCACGCAACGGGTTTAAAATGGGCGATCAAAAAGTAGTCGACAGCATGATCCAAGATGGATTATGGTGTGCATTTAACGACTACCATATGGGCGTTACAGCTGAAAACCTGTGTGATAAATATGAAATTACTCGCGACGAACAAGATGCATTTGCAGCTTCAAGTCAGCAAAAAGCAGAAGCAGCTATTCAATCTGGCCGTTTCGCAGATGAAATTGTGCCAGTAGAAGTGCCTGGAAGAAAAGGCCAAGTAACAATTTTTGAACAAGATGAGTTCCCACGCGCAGGCACAACGGCTGAAAGTCTAGGAAAGCTACGTCCAGCTTTCAAAAAAGACGGTTCAGTAACAGCTGGTAATGCATCTGGTATCAATGACGGTGCAGCTGCAGTAGTGGTAATGAGCCGTAAAAAAGCAGACGAGTTAGGCCTAACACCATTAGTGTCTATTAAAGCTAATGCAACTGCTGGAGTAGACCCAAGCATTATGGGAATCGGTCCTGTAAGCGCAGTGAAAAAGGCGCTTGAAAGAGCTGTTGTTTCATTAGAAGACGTTCAACTAGTAGAAGCAAACGAAGCATTCGCTGCACAGTCAATCGCTGTGGATCGTGAACTTCAATTTAACCATGATATTTTAAATGTAAACGGTGGAGCAATTGCGCTTGGACATCCTATTGGTGCAAGTGGTACACGTGTCCTGGTTTCACTTATTCATGAAATGCAAAAACGCGACGCAAAACTTGGTTTAGCAACGTTATGTATTGGCGGAGGCCAAGGTGTTGCAACAATCGTTGAACGTCCTTAATTTTTGATATAGCTTTAACAAACATTAAAGCTATATCACAACGCCACAGATTCCAAACATACTGCTTTGGAACTCGTGGCGTTTTTGTTTTTCTTTGAATTTTGTCTACTAATATAACTTTTTTGACAAAAAAATGATTAAATTATAATTTTTAGTTATATATATATTTAAAAAGAAATAAAAATCTTTTATAATAGATTAGAAAGCGTTTTCAAAAATAACTAAGGGGTGGTTATGTATGAAACAAGTACATACGTCGTTTAAAGAAGCGGTGAAAGATATTCACGACGGTGCTACGATGATGGTCGGTGGTTTTGGTTTATGTGGAATTCCGGAGAATTTGATTTTAGCGTTAGTTGAAACAGGGGTAAAAGATTTAACCGTAATTTCAAATAACTGCGGCGTAGACGACTGGGGACTTGGACTGCTTCTGAAAAACAAACAAATTAAAAAGATGATTGGCTCTTACGTGGGAGAAAATAAAGAGTTTGAAAGACAAGTATTGTCAGGAGAAATTGAAGTAGAATTGCTACCTCAAGGCACGCTAGCTGAAAAGATTCGCGCCGGCGGAGCGGGCATACCTGCATTTTATACACCAGCGGGAGTGGGAACACCCATTGCTGAAGGAAAAGAAGTTCGTGTGTTTGATGGGAAAGAATATTTACTAGAAGAGGCGTTAAAAGCTGATTTTAGTTTGGTTAGAGCTTGGAAAGCCGATCATATGGGGAATTTAGTGTATAACAAGACAGCGCGCAATTTCAGCCCAATGATTGCAGCAGCAGGAAAAGTGACGATAGCAGAAGTAGAGGAACTTCATCCAACAGGTTCACTTGATCCAAATATTATCCACACACCTAGTGTATATGTTCAATCGTTAATTATTGGTGAACAAGAAAAACGTATTGAGCGTTTAACCGTTCAAAAATAACAAAAGGGGAGAGATTTTTCATGATTGAAAACGGCGTGAACGTGAGAGAGCGAATTGCAAAACGTGCTGAAAAAGAAATTTTGGACGGATTTTATGTAAACCTTGGAATTGGTATTCCAACGCTTGTGGCTAATCATATCTCAGATAATAAAACGGTTGTGCTTCAGTCCGAAAACGGTCTGTTAGGCATTGGACCATATCCGAAAGAAGGAGAAGTAGATCCTGATTTAATTAATGCAGGCAAAGAAACCGTAACGGCGACAAAAGGGGCTTCTTACTTCGACAGTGCTGAATCGTTTGGCATGATTCGCGGAGGGCATATTAATATTGCGATTTTAGGAGGCATGGAAGTCTCAAAAACTGGTGACTTAGCTAACTGGATGATTCCTGGAAAAATGATTAAAGGAATGGGCGGTGCAATGGATTTAGTTCATGGAGCGCAGCGCATCATTGTTATTATGGAACATGTGACGAGAAAAGACCAACCTAAAATCTTAAATGAGTGCACCCTCCCTCTGACAGGAAAAGGGGTAGTAGATCGTATTATTACAGATCGAGCGGTCATTGACATTACGGCAGAAGGCCTAAAACTTGTCGAAGTAGCGAAAGGCTATACGGTAGAAGATATTCAACAGTCTACAGAGCCAACTTTAATCATTGATGAACATGTAAAACTAGATGCATTTTGATTTTTGGTAACAAAAGCAAGAATATGATACAATATCTCTCAATTAAAGTAGCGGGGGAATTGTGATGGCTAAAAAAAAGCAAAAACAATCAGCACAAAAACAAAATGATCAGCTTAGTATCAAAGATCAGCTAAATGATAGCTTATTAAAACAGCTTCAGGCTAAAAAACAGGCGCTTTCTTTAAAAGAAGAAGAGCAGAAAGAAACAGAACGTAAAGAAGCTGCTCGAATTCGAAAAGAAAAAGAAAAAAATAAATCGTTTGAAGAACTGTTAAATGAAAGTGATATGAACTGGTCCGAATTTAAAAAATAAAAGCGCCGATAAAGGCGCTTTTATTTTTTAACGATGAGCTTCATATTGATTTGCTTTAAAAATCGAGTGCAGTTTGTTAACTTCAGTAGGCTGTAGGGGGGAGGTCTCGACAGCCTTTACGTTTTCACGAAGCTGTGAAGAAGAGCTTGCTCCTGCTACAACTGAGGCTACCGTAGGATTAGCTAAACAGTATTGAAGTGCAGTTGAATTCAGAGAGTGATTTGGTCGTACGTGACGAAATGCTTCAATCGTTTTTGATAATTCCGTACCGCTATAGTCTAAGTATCCCTTACCTTCGAATGCAACAAGCTTTTGCTCTCCTTTTTCGGTTAGCAGCCCTTTGGCTACTGGACCTCTGGCTACAACGCTAATGCCGTTATCGTGCAAAAGGGGAAGTGCACTTTCTTCAGGACGTCTGTCTAACAAGCTATATTGTATCATGACACTGACAATAGAAGAGTTTTGCACATACTCTCGAATCACATTCGGCCGGATAGATGAAATACCATAGTAGCGAATGACGCCTTCTTGTTTTAATTCTTCAAATGCTTCAATCGTTTCTTCAATATTGTCTTCAACAGTCCCTCCGTGCAGTTGATATAAATCGATGTAATCCGTTTGAAGCCGGCGCAGGCTTTCTTTTACTTCATCTTTTATGTAAGCTTTAGACGGATCCCACGTCCAGCTGTCTTTTGCATCATTCCAGCGATTTCCTACTTTTGTGGCTAAAACAATATCATGTCTGCGGTTTTTTAAAGCTTGTCCCACAAACTCCTCGTTTAAGCCAAAGTCATATAAATCTGCTGTATCAAAATAATTAATGCCATATTCCAGAGCTTCATCAATCATATTGACAGCGTGTTTCTGTTCCGTGCCAAGAGACATGCATCCTAAACCTAATGTACTGACCAGCAAATCTGAAGTACCTAAGCGTCTTTTTTCCATATATGCCACTCCTTATTTTTTACTTGTTTCTATCTATTGTAGCGCTATGATAGAGAGAAACTCAAATAAGAAGATTAAAAAACTGCAGCACAATTAGTGTCTGCAGTCTGCTTGTTGTTTGTAAGAATTAAAATTTTGAGAGATAGCGTTCGTCCACTCATCAACATACTGAAATTGTTCGCCGTATTCTTTTAACTTTTGCTTAATTTCCCATGCTTTACCGACTAAAATGATTTGCTTCTCGTGAACATAAACTTTCATTTTTTCTACCTCCCAAGATTCGTATGATAGAATATATGTAAGAGTCAAAAAAATAGAACGAGGTGGAGAAAATGGATCATTTAACAGAAAAAATGCGGTCTTCTGAAAAGCTGTTTGGAGGCAGAGTGATTGATTTGTACTTAGAAGAAGTAGAGCTTCCGAACGGAAAAACGAGTACAAGAGAAGTAGTTAAGCATCCTGGAGCTGTCGCTGTCATTGCGTTAACAAGCGATCATAAAATGGTTATGGTCAAACAGTATCGCAGACCGATGGATCGTATTTTAGTGGAAATTCCAGCCGGCAAGCTGGAAAAAGGAGAAGAGCCGATTGTAACGGCAAAACGTGAGTTAGAAGAAGAAACGGGCTATACAACAGATTCCCTTAGCCATATTATTTCTTTTTACACATCGCCAGGTTTTGCAGATGAGTTGGTTCACGTTTATTTAGCAGAAGATTTAAAAGTGATGACCACCAAAGCGGAATTGGACGAAGATGAATTTGTTGAAGTGATGGAAGTTACTGTAGATGAGGCCCTTACTCTTATTCAAAACAAAGAAATTTACGATGCAAAAACAGCATATGCTGTGCAGTACTTACAGTTAAAAAGCGGATTAGGAGAGTAAGAGAGTTTTTTCTTTTACATACGTACGGCAATCTAGCAATTTAGAGGTTTACATTGAAACGTCATTTGATGTGAGAAAAAACAGGCATGCGCGTATCTCTAGCTTAAAAAATGTGTGACAACCATATATTAGTTGAAGAAAAATCCGAACGATAAATAGAGATTCTTGATTTAGAATCAAATTCGTTCGGATTTTTTTTAAGTTGATGGTGAACGTAGCTTTCATTTATGTAGTTGGTTCTAGCGGTTGATTGGAGGTCAAGGCGAAGACTCCTGCGGGAAAAGCGGAATAGGTGAGACCCCGCAGGAGCGTACGCGACGAGGAGGCTCACCGGCCGCCCGCGGAAAGCGAAGCCTTGCATGAAAATCAACAGCGGTGTCACAAGCTATCCATACTATTTCATTTGTTCTTATTTAGATTAGATTAATTTCATTATGTCTTAATCTCTTTTTTATGTGATAGATTTAAAAGATTCTTGGCATAGTTTTTGTACTCTATCATACACTCTATTAAGCGATTAATAGGAGGAAGACGATGAGAAAAAAACAATTGCCATTATCGTATGCAAGACATTTTCAAGAAAACAGTTCTATTTATTTATTTGTAACCGTGCTGTTTTTAATGGGAATCATTTTTGGGGCTATTGTTGTAAATAGTTTGACGCTTGATCAAAAAGAAGACCTGTACTTCTATTTAAACCGGTTTTTCGGACAGGTAAAGAGTGGGGAAGTAGCAAGCAGCGTTGAAATGTTTCAGCAAAGTTTTTTTCACAATGTTAAATACTTAGGGCTCATTTGGATACTAGGAATTGCTATTATTGGTTTGCCTGTAGTGTTAATTCTGCTGTTTTTAAAAGGAATGGTGATTGGTTTTACCGTAGGCTTTTTAGTCAATCAAATGGGACTCTCTGGGTTTGCGCTATCTTTTGTATCTGTTATGCCGCAAAATATCTTTCTCATACCGGCATTTCTGATTCTGTCTGCAGCTTCAGTTGCCTTTTCTTTGAAGCTTGTGCGGCAGCAGTTTTTTAAAAAAGCAGCGGAGCCTATTTCTGCATCCTTTTTACGCTATAGCGGCACGATGATTGCAATGGTATGCTTGGTTGCCTGTGCAGCTACAGTTGAAGCTTATGTATCACCTACTTTAATGAAAAGTGTAATGGCTCTATTAAATAAGTAAGAATAAGTATTAAATAAAAAGAATTCTTTTTTCTTATTAAGAATAACTTTATTTTGACACCCTCGACACATCTGATATAATGGATTAGTGAATGGCGAGGGAGGGAATAATTATGGAAAGTCGAATTGAGCGAATTAAGCAGCAGTTGCACTCAGCTAGCTATAAATTGACACCTCAACGTGAGGCGACTGTAAGAGTACTTCTTGAACATGAAGAGGATCATTTAAGTGCCGAAGATGTATATCTCCTCGTCAAGGAAAAGTCTCCGGAAATTGGATTGGCAACTGTTTATCGTACGTTAGAATTGTTAACTGAACTTAAAATTGTTGATAAAATAAACTTTGGCGATGGCGTTTCTCGCTACGATTTAAGACAAGAAGGAGCCGCACACTTTCATCATCACCTTGTGTGTATGGAATGTGGATCTGTGGACGAAATTCAAGAAGATTTGCTTGAAGACGTTGAAGAAATTGTGGAAAAGCAATGGAATTTTAAAATTAAAGATCACCGCTTGACATTTCATGGCATTTGCCATCGCTGTCAGGATAAAGAAGACAAGCAGTAAAAGCCTTTTCCATAATGGAGAAGGTTTTTTGTTGTACATAAATAGAAAAAATAAAGAGGTTACAAGCTATATGGTTTTATAGAAAGGAAGGAAATGACAAGGAGAGAACTCAGCGTATAAAGGCAAGAAACATGTATAAAACCTGTCCCAATTGGCATATCTTCTAATAGAATCAAAAATTGGAGGAATTGTTTCATGAAATCATGGGCTGAAATGGTATATAATACATGTAAAGTATTTATCTTATTTACCGGGTTTACTCTTTTGTTTTATTTTGGAATGATATGGGTATCTCAAGAGTATCAAAATTATAAACGTTATGATGAGCCGTCGGGTTCAGCAGTTAAGGTCATGCAAGCAAGTGTGAACAAAGATCAGACGTGGCTGGAGCGTTTATTTATGTTTTATCAAAACGGGGAGTAGAGGCTATTGAATGATCAAATTCAAGATTTTATTCATTATTTAGTAGTAGAGCGGGGACTGGCGAAAAATACGATTGATTCGTATGAACGAGATTTAAAAAAGTATGCTCAATATTTAGAGCATGTAGAGCAGCTGAAATCATTTAATGAAGTAACAAGACTCCACATCGTTAATTTTCTGAAATATTTAAGTGATCAGCAAAAATCATCTAAAACGATTGCGAGACATGTAGCTTCAACTAGATCTTTTCATCAATTCTTACTAAGGGAAAAAGCAGCGGATACAGATCCATCCGTTCATATTGATACTCCGCAGCTTGAGCGCAAGCTGCCAAAAGTGCTAAATGCAGAGGAAGTAGAGGCACTGTTAAATGTGTTTGATACTTCGACGCCTTTTGGCATACGAGACAAAGCGATGCTTGAATTGCTTTATGCTACTGGAATTCGTGTATCTGAACTCGTTAACTTAAATATTGATGATGCACATTTGACGATGGGATTTATTCGGTGTATCGGAAAAGGGAATAAAGAAAGAATTGTCCCCATCGGAAGGTTGGCAACAGAGGCGATTGAAGAGTACTTACAGCATGGCCGGAGTATTTTAACAAAGCAAAAGGAACAGGACAAAGCACTTTTTGTTAATCATCATGGAAGGCGCTTGACAAGGCAGGGGTTTTGGAAAATATTAAAAAAGTTAGCTTCTGAAGCAAAAATTGAAAAAGAATTAACTCCACATACGTTACGGCATTCGTTTGCTACTCATTTGTTAGAGAACGGCGCGGATTTGAGAGCCGTTCAAGAAATGCTCGGGCATGCGGATATTTCGACCACTCAAATTTATACACATGTCACAAAAGCTCGTTTAAAAGATGTATACAATCAGTTTCACCCGCGAGCGTAGGAAGATCCCAATGTCCAGTAAGTTCATAGACATTGGTTTTTTTGATTGAAAACACTTTCATTCCTGTGTACAAAAAAATAAAAAGCGTCTATACTAATAGAGAGGTCAGACTTCTGACCAATAAGAGAAGATGGTTAAATTATTTCCAAACGGGAATTTTATAGAGAATAAATAAATTGATATTTGGAGGGAATAAAATGGCGCATACATATAAACGCGTATTTTTAGTTGTAATGGATTCAGTAGGTATCGGTGAATCACCGGATGCTGAAAAATACAATGATAAAGGTGCCGATACGTTTGGTCATATTGCAGAGCACTGCAACGGTCTTCATATGCCTAATATGGCTAAGCTTGGTCTAAGCAATATCCGTGAAATTAAAGGAATTGATAAAGCCGAAAAACCGTTGGCTTACTATACAAAGATGCAGGAAGCTTCTGCCGGAAAAGATACAATGACAGGTCATTGGGAAATTATGGGCCTTAATATTGATACGCCTTTTAATGTGTTTCCAGACGGATTTCCAGAAGAGCTGATTTCACAATTAGAAGAAAAAACAGGCCGTAAAATTATTGGGAACAAACCAGCATCTGGTACAGAAATTTTAGATGAGTTAGGAAAGCAGCATATGGAAACAGGTGACTTAATCGTCTATACATCAGCGGATTCTGTTTTGCAAATTGCTGCTCATGAAGAAATTGTTCCAATTGATGAATTGTACAAAATTTGTGAGATTGCTCGTGAATTAACGCTTGATGATCCATATATGATTGGACGTGTTATCGCTCGCCCGTTTTTAGGTGAACCAGGTAACTTCACTCGTACATCCAATCGTCATGACTATGCATTAAAGCCTTTTGGACGTACAGTAATGAATGAATTAAAAGACAATGACATCGATGTTATTGCTATCGGTAAAATTTCTGATATTTACGACGGAGAAGGGGTCACAAAATCTCTTCGTACCAAGTCGAATATGGACGGCATGGATAAGCTAGTTGATACATTAAACATGGACTTCACAGGCTTAAGCTTCTTAAATTTAGTTGATTTTGATGCTCTCTATGGCCATCGCCGCGATCCACAAGGATATGGGCAAGCGCTTGAAGAATATGATGCACGCTTGGAAGAAGTATTTGATTTATTAAAAGAAGATGATTTATTGATTATTACAGCGGATCATGGAAATGACCCTGTTCATCATGGGACAGACCATACGCGTGAATACGTGCCGCTTCTTGTGTACAATAAAGGCATGAAAGAAGGAAAAGAACTTTCTATTCGTCAAACGTTTGCGGATATTGGCGCAACGGTAGCAGAAAATTTTGGCGTAGCAATGCCTAAGCATGGAAAAAGTTTTTTACAAGAGCTGAATTAAGCAGGGGGAATGGAGTATGAAAAAAGAATATATCGAAAAAGCAGCAGCATATATTAAAAATCAATCAGCTGTTACACCAACCATTGGTCTTATTTTAGGTTCTGGACTAGGGGTATTAGCTGACGAAATTGAAGGCGCGGTAAAAATTCCGTACAACGACATTCCTGAGTTCCCGGTTTCAACAGTTGAAGGTCACGCTGGTCAATTAGTCATTGGCACCATTCATGACGTACCGGTTGTAGCTATGCAAGGACGTTTTCACTTTTATGAAGGGTACGCCCTTGATAAAGTAACATTTCCAGTGCGCGTAATGAAAGAAATCGGTGTAGAAACGTTGATTGTAACGAATGCAGCAGGCGGAGTAAACGAATCCTTTAATCCAGGAGACTTAATGATTATTTCTGATCATATTAATAACTTTGGAACGAACCCTTTGATTGGACCTAATGACTCTGATTTTGGCGTAAGATTCCCGGATATGTCAACTGCTTACTGCAAGGACCTTCGTCAATTAGCGAAGAAAGTAGGAGCTGATTTAAATATCGCCTTACAAGAAGGTGTATATGTAGGAAATACAGGTCCAACATATGAAACGCCTGCTGAAGTACGCATGCTTCGCATTATCGGGGGAGACGCGGTCGGTATGTCTACAGTACCAGAAGTTATTGTAGCACGCCATGCAGGTATGAAAGTACTGGGTATTTCTTGTATTTCTAATATGGCAGCTGGTATTTTAGATCAGCCCTTAAATCATGAAGAAGTGATTGAAACGACTGAAAAAGTAAAACAGCAGTTTTTATCGCTTGTAAAAGAAGTAGTAAAGCAACTTCCAGCTGATCAAAAATAAGAAGAAAATATGACTTCAAGCATCGAGAATTTCTCGATGCTTTTTTTATTTCGTTTAGTATAAATCGATTATACCTTGGAAAAAATAGGTTGTATAAAGAATGGAGGTTTGTGGAGATGAAGCGAACTATTGTAAAGTTACTCGTTGTCATATTTTTATTTCCACTTATGACGCAACCTGTTTTAGCCGCAGAAAAAAAGAGTTCTGAGCTTGCTGACAGTGCTAGGTCAGCTATTTTAATTGAACGGGATACAGGAAAAATTCTATACGAAAAAAATAGTAATCAAGAACTTCCCCCTGCCAGTATGACTAAAATTATGACAATGATTTTAATTATGGAGGCTTTGGATAAAGGGAAAATTACCTTAAAAGATAAAGTGCGAGCAAGTGAATATGCCGCTTCAATGGGAGGCTCACAAATCTTTTTAGAGCCCGGAGAAGAAATGACGGTAAATGATTTGCTAAAAGGGATTGCGATAGGTTCTGGTAACGATGCTTCTATGGCAATGGCTGAATATTTAGCTGGATCAGAAGAAAAATTTGTAGCAAAGATGAACCAAAAAGCGAAAGAGCTTGGTTTGACTCATACAAAATTTCAAAATCCGACAGGCCTGCCTGTAGAAAATCACTATAGTACAGCTCATGATATGGCCATGATGGGCAGAGAGCTACTAAAGTATGAAAAAATTATTAACTATACAAGTAAATACGAAGCTTATTTACGCACGGATACAGATAAGAAGTTTTGGTTAGTAAATACGAATCGCTTAGTGAAGTTTTATCCCGGGGTTGATGGACTCAAAACGGGATTTACAGGTCAAGCTAAGTATTGCCTAACAGCTACCGCTAAAAAGGGAAATATGCGTGTGTTAGCGGTTGTATTCGGTGCAAGCACGCCAAAAGATCGCAACAATCAAGTAACCAAAATGTTAGACTACGCATTCAGTCAATATACAACGAAGCCTTTATACAAAAAAGGAGACGTTATTGCCAAGATAGATGTAAACAAGGGTAGTGAAGATCAGGTAACAGCCGTTACGTCAGAGCCTATTTCTGTTTTATTGAAAAAAGGAAATGCAGCCAAAGATGTTAAAACAGAAGTGAAAATGAACGAGAAGTTAAATGCGCCTATTCAAAAAGGCGACAAAATTGGAACGTTGACCATTAAGAAGGATAACAAAGTAATGAGTTCTTCACCGCTTCTTGCAAAAGAAGATATCGATGCTGCTTCTTGGTGGAAGCTATTTAAACGTACGTTCTCTATTTTCTCTCAAACATCTTAAACAGCTAAATGTGACGAAATAGAACTAGTTTTGTCGGTGAGAAGGATTCTATTCTGTTGGCAGCGAAAGATTGACTATAAGATTTCCGAGGAGGTTTGTATAGTGAGTCTTTCAATTGAATTGGAATTCAAACAAGATGTCTTGTTGGTTCGATTAACAGGAGAATTAGATCATCATACGGCTGAAGAGCTAAGAAGCAAAATCACCCAAGCGATAGAGAAGGAATCTATCAGCCATTTGATTTTAAATTTACAGCATTTAACCTTTATGGACAGCTCTGGGTTGGGGGTTATTTTAGGGAGATACAAACAAGTTCATAATAACGGTGGGGAAATGGTTGTATGCGCTATTTCTCCCGCTGTAGAACGTTTGTTTAATATGTCAGGCTTGTTTAAAATTATTCGTTTTGAACCTAATGAAGAAAACGCGCTTCAAAAATTGGGGGTGGCATAATGAAAAATCAAATGAACCTCCAATTTTCCGCGCTTAGTCAAAATGAATCGTTTGCCCGCGTCACGGTAGCATCATTTATTACGCAGTTAGATCCAACAATGGATGAGTTAACAGAAATTAAAACAGTCGTATCTGAAGCAGTAACAAATGCTATTATTCACGGCTACGAAAGCAATCCGGATGGTGTGGTATATATTTCTGTGACGCTTCATGAAGACGGTGTAGTCGAGCTGATGATTCGTGATGAAGGAATTGGTATTGATAATGTGGATGAAGCCAAGCAGCCTTTATACACAACGAAACCAGATCTAGAACGTTCTGGAATGGGTTTCACCATAATGGAAAACTTTATGGACGAAATTCGAGTGGAGTCTACTGTATTAGAAGGTACGACCTTATATTTAAAAAAGCACTTAACAAATAGTAAAGCGCTATGTAATTAAGGAGACTTGCCAATGGATGTGGAGGTCAAAAAAAATAAAAACGAACCGTATTTAAAGGATCATGAAGTTAAAGACCTCATCAAGCGCAGTCAGCAAGGTGATCAAATTGCACGAGATACAATCGTCCAAAAAAATATGCGGCTCGTTTGGTCGGTTGTTCAACGTTTTATTAACCGTGGTTATGAGCCCGATGATTTATTTCAAATTGGATGTATAGGACTATTAAAGTCCGTTGATAAATTTGATCTATCGTATGATGTTAAATTTTCAACATATGCTGTTCCAATGATTATTGGTGAAATTCAGCGGTTTATTCGTGATGATGGCACGGTAAAGGTTAGTCGTTCTCTGAAAGAAATGAGCAATAAAATACGTAAAGCAAAAGACGAGCTTTCCAAATTGCTTGGACGCGTCCCTACAGTCGCTGAGGTTGCAGAACATTTGGATCTCACTCCTGAAGAAGTAGTGCTGGCTCAAGAAGCTAATCGTGCTCCTTCGTCTATTCACGAGACCGTCTATGAAAATGATGGAGATCCAATTACCCTTCTTGACCAAATTGCTGATCATACGGAAGCGAAGTGGTTTGATAAAATTGCTTTAAAAGAAGCAATTGAAGAACTTGATGAGCGTGAAAAGCTCATTGTCTATTTGAGGTATTACAAAGATCAAACTCAGTCCGAAGTGGCCGCAAGGCTGGGAATTTCTCAGGTTCAGGTATCGAGGCTTGAGAAGAAAATCTTAAAACAAATGAAGCTGCATATGAATGATACGTAATACTTAAGAAGCAATCCGTTTTGCTATTCAAAGAAGAATAGTGAAACGAATTGCTTTTTTTTATTTGGTAATTAATGGTCTGTTCAGAAACGTGAATTAGAAAATTTAAGAAAATCCATACTACACGTACAGGGAGATAATGAATCGTAAGGTGTGATATGAATGGAAAACGTTCTTTATCTTAAAATGAGGCATCGTATTCAAGTAAAACCTGATGAAGCTGTAAATATTGGACAATTAGCAATGGTTATAGCAGGAGATTCTGTTCAAAAGCAAATTGAAAAGCTAATTGTCTATCAAGTAAGTATGAGTGATCGAAATATTATCATTGTTGATTTAATGAAGGTAATTGAAAAAGTTGCCTCTCAGTATCCGCACTTAGACATTCAGACGATTGGACCCGCTCAAACAATTGTAGAGGTCGTGTACAAAAAGAAACAATATTCCTTTTTGTTTTTTCTAGCTGTTTGGTTTCTTCTCTTCATCGGAGCTGCTTTAGCAATTATGAACTTTCACGAAGATGTGAGTATGAGACAAGTACATCAAAAATTGTTCTATATGCTGACCGGTCTGAGAGATAAGCAGCCTTTGCTGATTCAAGTACCTTACTCTATCGGTTTAGGGTTGGGAATGATTCTGTTTTTTAACCACGTCTTTAGAAAACGAATTAATGAAGAGCCTAGTCCTCTCGAAGTCGAAATGTTTAATTACCAGCAAGACTTAGATCAATACGTCATTATGCACGAGAATAAAGAAAGTATGAAAAAAATTGATGATCATTAACATTGTGATGACCATTGTAATTGGACTTGCGGGAGGATTGGCTGCAGGTGCTGGATTTGTAGCATTTTTAACGGTGCTGGGCATTATTCCGCGTTTGATGCAGCTGACCAAAACCATGAAATACATTCAAGCATATGAGTGGGGAGTCGTAGGTGGTGCCGTTACAGGCGGTTGGTGCAGTCTTCATCAATACACGTGGCAGTTTCCTGCGGTGCTTATTATGATCATAGGTCTAACGAGCGGTATTTTTATTGGGATGCTGGCAGCAGCGTTAACAGAAGTGCTTAATGTATTGCCGACGTTAACGAAACGAATAGGAATGGAAGGCAAGCTTATTTTATTGTTAATGGCCATTGTACTAGGCAAAGTATGCGGGTCATTATTTCATTGGATTTATTTTGTTAATCAATAAGAAAAGGATGTATGTAACATGGCAAATAATCAAAAATTAAAAGATAACTATCAAGAAAGCATTAAACCATTTCAGCCTAAACCTTCATATGTGGCAAATTGCCTAAAGGCCTTTTTGGTAGGGGGAATCATTTGTACATTAGGACAGGCAATTCAAAATTTCTATATTGCATTTTTTGACTTTAATGAAAAAAATGCAGGTAATCCTACCGTCGCAACCCTTATTTTAATATCTGCGCTCTTAACCGGGTTTGGGATATATGATCGTATTGGTCAATTCGCAGGTGCAGGTTCAGCCGTTCCTGTTACGGGTTTTGCCAATTCCATGACGAGTGCAGCGCTTGAACATCGAAGTGAAGGAATTGTTCTCGGCGTTGCGACCAACATGTTCAAGCTGGCTGGAAACGTCATTGTATTTGGAACGGTTTCGGCTTACGTTGTAGGAATCATTCGCTACCTTTTTAAAACTTATTTGCTATGAAAAGAGGGGGATTATGAGAAAAACTGGAAAGCAAACGTGGGTTTATGAAAATCCTATTTACATTAATGCTACAGGAACAGCAGTAGGGCCAAAAGAAGCAGATGGACCGTTGGGAGAAACATTTGATATTACACATAAAGATTTGCACTGTGAAGAAGACAACTGGGAGTTAGCTGAAAGAAGACTGATGACGGAGTCCATTGACTCCTGCTTGCAAAAAATAAATTTATCCTATGAAGACATTGATTTGTTTTTGGCTGGAGATTTATTAAATCAAAACGTAACGGCTAATTTTGTAGCTCGACATAACCAAATTCCATTTCTATGCATGTTTGGCGCTTGCTCCACATCAATGGAAACGCTGGCAACAGGGGCAGCTCTCGTGGATGCGGGATTTGCTAATCGTGTTATTGCATCAGCGAGCAGTCATAACGCAACCGCTGAGCGCCAATTTCGAAATCCTACCGAGTACGGAGGACAAAAACCAGATACGGCAACGGCAACTATTACGGGAGCAGGGGCAGCGCTGGTCTCGAAAGAAAAAGGTATTGTGCGTCTCACGTCTGCAACGATTGGGCGTGTAATGGATTATGGGATTAAAAACGCAAACGATATGGGTTCTGCTATGGCACCAGCTGCTGCAGATACCATTCAAAGGCATTTGGAAGACTTAAACGTCGCGCCAAGCGAGTATGATCTTATTTTAACAGGAGATTTATCTGGTGTAGGCAGTCCAATTTTAAAACAGCTGCTCAAGGACGAAGGCTACGATATATCAACCAATCATAATGATTGCGGATTAATGGTATATCGCCCCGACCAAAATGTATTTGCAGGAGGAAGCGGCTGCGGCTGCTCGGCTATTGTCACGTATGGTCATATTTTAAATGAATTAAAATCGGGAAACTTAAAGAAAGTGTTTATGGTGGCAACAGGAGCTCTTTTAAGTCCAACGATGATTCAGCAAAAAGAGTCAATTCCAACAATTGCTCATGGCGTCGTCTTAGAACATATCGGGGAGGGGGATGATCAATGGAGTATGTAATAGCTTTTGCTGTAGGAGGAATCATTTGCGTTATTGGGCAGCTGCTGCTGGATCTTGCTAAACTTACTCCAGCGCATGTTATGAGTTCGTTTGTAGTTGCGGGAGCGATTTTAGATGGATTTGGTCTTTATGATAAGTTGATTGAATTTGCTGGCGCCGGAGCGACGGTTCCAATTACAAGCTTTGGTCATTCCTTGTTGCACGGAGCGATGAAGCAAGCGGATGACCATGGATTTATCGGGATTGGGATTGGGATTTTTGAACTTACCTCGGCTGGAATTTCAGCAGCTATTTTATTTGCTTTTATTATCGCGTTAATCTTTAAACCGAAAGGATAAAAGATTATGAAAAAAAGAAGGATCATTATTGTAACCGATGGCGATGAATATGCGCGCAAAGCAATTGAGCATGTAGCTAAATCCGTTGGTGGCAGGTGCATTTCGAGGTCATATGGAAACCCTACTACGTTAACAGGGAGTCAAACGGTAGATTTAATTCTTCAAGCACCATATGATCCCGTCTTTGTGATGTTCGACGATAGCGGTTTCTTAGAGGAAGGACCTGGGGAAATTGCTTTGCTGCATGTAGCAAAGCATCCTCAAGTAGAAGTTCTTGGAGTGATTGCCGTTGCATCACGTACTCATCAAAGCGAATGGACAAGAGTGGATGTGACCATTGATCGTTTTGGGGAAATATCGCATTACGGCGTGGATAAAAGCGGAATTCAAGAGTTAGAAGTCGGACGAATTAATGGAGATACAGTTTACTGCTTGGATCAGCTCGATATTCCCTTAGTTGTAGGAATAGGAGATATCGGCAAAATGGCTAGGATGGATGATGTCAAACTGGGATGTCCTATTACTGAAAAAGCAGCAAGACTTATTTTAGAAAGGAGCGGTTCGTTTGGGTAAGCTAGCAGAGAAGAAAACAGCTATTTTTTCAAAAGTGCAAAAAAACGATCAGTGGTTCAAGGAAAACGCTAGTATGAACACAAGCTTTGATGTGGGCGTACGTAAACTGCTTATTTTGGATCGAGAAGTTCATATTTACTACGTAACGGGGCTGTGTGATAGTTCATTTATTATTGAAATTGCAAAAGTACTCATTCAAATTAATGATAATGAAGTTGAACGAGCAAAGCTAAAGGATATTGTTGAAAACCGTCTTATTCATCAGCAAGTCAAGCCTTTAAAGACGCTGGATGATGGAATGGTATCGGTTTTATCAGGACTGCTATTCGTTTTAATTGACGGTGAAGAAGTTGGCTTTGAAGTCGATGTGCGTACATATCCTGGCAGATCCCCTGAAGAAGCGGATACAGAGAAAGTGATTCGCGGAGCACGAGATGGATACACTGAAAACATCATTATCAATACAGCGTTAACAAGAAGACGAATTCGTGACGGAAGATTTCGTTTTGAAATTATGAAGGTAGGCGAACGATCAAAACTGGACGTAGCGATTGGGTACATAAATGGCGTAGCTGATCCAGGGCTGGTTAAACTGATAAAAGATGAACTGGAAGCAATTGATATAGATGGTTTGCCGATGGCTGACAAATCAATTGAAGAGTTTTTAGTCAAACAAGGAATTAATCCTTTTCCAATGGTACGCTATACAGAACGTCCGGACACAGCAGCAGCTCATGTACTGGAAGGGCATGTGATCATTATTACCGATACGTCTCCAAGCGTTATTATTACGCCAACTACGCTGTTTCATCACGTGCAGCATGCGGAAGAATACAGGCAGGCTCCTTCTGTCGGTACGTTTATCCGCTGGATACGGTTTTTAGGAATTCTTGCTTCTCTTTTCTTATTACCGTTATGGCTGTTATTTGTACTTGAGCCAGACTTGCTGCCGTCAAAATTGCAATTTATTGGGCCAAACGAAGAAACAAATATTCCAACTGTTGTTCAAATTTTCTTAGCTGATTTTGGGATTGAATTTCTGAGGATGGCGGCCATTCATACGCCGACGCCGCTTGCCACGGCGATGGGCTTGATTGCAGCTGCGCTTATTGGGCAAATTGCTATTGATGTAGGTCTTTTTGTTCCCGAGGTTATTTTGTATGTGGCTATTGCAGCAATTGGTTCATTCGCGACGCCAAGCTATGAGTTAGCGGTAGCAAATAAAATGCTGCGATTGTTTCTGTTAATTTTCGTGGCGGCCTTTCATACTCCAGGGTTTCTTATTGCGACAACGTGTATCATTCTCTACATGGCGCGACTAAAATCATTAAATACGCCTTATTTGTGGCCGTTTCTTCCATTTAATCCGCAGGCTTTGTGGCAGATTCTCATCCGCACACCGGTTCCTGGAGCGAATCCGCGACCTAGTATTGTGCATCCGCAGGATAAAGACCGCCAGCCTGCAAAACCTTAAACAAAATATGTGGTTGAAACCTGTATGAAGATGTGATAAATTTGTTTTAAATATGGAAAATAATAAATATTTAGACAGTTAGCAGCGAATTGCCGTTAACTGTCTTTTTTACACTATACACAGGAACGGGGTCTAAACATGTTTTTACACGGAACAAGTCGCATAAATAAGCAGGGGCATCTTGAAATTGGTGGAGTTGATACGGTTGAATTAGCATCAAATTTTGGGACACCCCTTTACGTATATGACGTGGCTTTAATTCGGCAGCGTGCTAGAGGATTTAAAGAAACATTTGAAAAGCATGGGGTAAAAGCACAGGTCGCTTATGCAAGCAAAGCTTTTTCGACAATTGCAATGGTCCAAGTCGTTCATGAAGAAGGTCTTTCGTTAGACGTTGTTTCGGGGGGAGAACTGTATACGGCTTTAGCAGCTGACTTTCCAAAAGAACGAATTCATTTTCACGGAAACAATAAAAGCCGAGCAGAACTAGAAATGGCCGTCAAAGAAGATGTAGGATGCATTGTAGTTGATAATTTTTATGAAATTGCATTGCTTGAGGAAATAACGGAACAGTATCAAAAAAAGATGCCTGTTCTTCTCAGATTAACACCTGGAATTGAAGCTCATACACATGATTATATCTTGACAGGGCAAGAAGACTCGAAGTTTGGATTTGATCTTCAAAACGGTCAAGCAGACGAAGCTGTGCGTCTTGTGCAAAATAGCAAGGGGCTAGAACTTTTAGGCATTCACTGTCATATAGGATCGCAAATTTTTGAAACAACGGGATTTATTATGGCGACTCAAAAGCTTTTTGCAAAAATGAAAGAGTGGAAACAACGTATAAAATTTGTTCCGCAGGTATTAAATTTAGGCGGGGGTTTTGGTATTCGTTATACGGAAGAAGATCAGCCTATCCCTGTTTCTCAGTATGTGGAAGTTATTATAGAAGAGGTCAAAAAGCAGTCCAAACAGTTAGAAGTAGAAATTCCTGAAATTTGGATTGAGCCCGGGCGCTCTCTTGTAGGAGATGCTGGAACGACCCTGTATTCAATCGGTTCTCGTAAACACGTACCGAATGTACGTGAATATGTAGCGATTGATGGAGGCATGAACGACAATATTCGTCCCGCACTGTATCAAGCGAAATATGAAGCGGTCATTGCCAATCGAATGAATGATGAGAGTGATGAGCTCGTATCCATCGCAGGTAAGTGCTGCGAATCGGGGGATATGCTGATGTGGGATGTACATCTTCCAAAAGCAAATCCAGATGATTTATTAGCGATGTTTTGTACAGGCGCATACGGTTATTCTATGGCAAGTCACTATAACCGTTTGCCAAAGCCAGCTGTCGTGTTCGTAGAAGATGGAGAAGCACAGCTAGTCGTAAAACGCGAAACGTATGAAGACATTGTAAAAAATGACGTGAAATACAAAGTGACGGTAAAAAAGTAACGAGTGATTAACGTAAAAAAAGAGCCTCTTGTTCAAGAGGCTCTTTTTTATGAGAATAACGATTTAATAGCATCAATAATATCAACAAAGAATTGCTTTAATTTATCAAGAAATGATTGGCCTTCTTCTGACTGAAGAAATGTTGTTACTTTTTCCTTTGTCGCAGAAAGCTGGTCTTTTACTTGGTTCCAATCGATGTTCATATCTTTTAACCGATTGAAAAAGTCAACCAGTGTATTAAGCTCTGAATCTGTTAATTTAATACCTAAATCATCAGCCACGCGCTGAATTAACGTGCGTAAATCGTCCTTTGTTTGAGGATTTTCTTTAGCAATTTCTTCTTTAATCGTTGCCATAAACTGCGCTGCTTTTTCTTTACCGATTTTTTCACCAAGTTCAGATGTTTGGACCATCTCTTCGTTGGCTGCTTTTTTTACTTCTTCTGGGATTTTTTGATCTGTTTGAACTTCATATGCTTTCATAATACCTGTTAAAGCGGCTGTACCAGATACTTCAAATGGAGCAGTAATCTGGATTTTTGCATCTTTAACGCCGGCGGTCATTAAAGCATTAATATACATGTCATCTGTAATACCATTAATATTTTGAGTTGATACGCTTAAACCAGAATCTTTTGAGCCAAGGGTAATACTAGAAGATGAAATAGCACGAGATCCAATAGTAGCCTTTGGAATAAAGTCACCTAAGTATTCATGCTCTTCTTGGTTTGTCACGGTTACTGTTTGAGCATTGCTTGGTGCATCAAGGTCATTTAATACCTGTTGCTTCTGAGAGCTGGTTAAGTCCTGACCTAATGTAATAATCACATCGCCCGGAGCAGCATCTGCAAAACTTTTTAAGGGTGCGGTTAGGAATAGAAGAAGACCTAATGTCACCATCATTGCTTTTATCGTTAATTTCAAACCTTTTTCCTCCTTTAATCCCATACTTGCCCTATTATAATACGGGCAGGTCTGAAGTAACAGAGTCAATTCATCATTTTCCCATAAATCAGTCTAGAGGCGTAGATTTCTATATAAAATGAAATCTATGTATCTCCATCACTGTATTAGACGGATGATACTATAAAAAGTTTCATCTCACAACTACTATTTTTTATTTAGAGCCCTACGAGAAGAAAGTGAAAAAGTGCATTCATTGAATTCATGAGCTTGTTTGTAGTAGAATAGAGTGAGTTTATAAATGTAAGTGTTCTGCCTCTAGGTGGCATTTACAACTTTTACGTTTTGCCGCTTTGACGGGGAAGATAGAGCCTGTAGCGGTACTAATACATATATTGGAGGTCATTTATATGAAAAAAGCAAGTATTTTAATGGAAAATGGTGAAAAAATTCTAATCGATTTATTTCCGAACGAAGCACCAGGAACAGTAGAAAACTTTGAAAAGTTAGCTAATGAAGGATTCTACAACGGCGTAACGTTCCACCGCGTTATCCCTGGATTTGTTTCTCAAGGAGGAGACCCAACTGGTACAGGTGCTGGCGGCCCTGGCTATTCAATTAAATGTGAAACAGAAGGAAACCCTCACAAACACGAAGCGGGTTCTCTATCAATGGCGCATGCTGGTAAAGACACAGGCGGCAGTCAGTTCTTTCTTGTTCATGAGCCACAGCCTCATTTGAACGGTGTTCACACTGTATTTGGAAAAGTAACAGAAGGACTTGATACAGTGTTGAAAATGAAAAATGGCGACGTAATGAAAGAAGTAAAAGTCTGGGAAGAATAAGAGCATACTGCTATAAATGGATATCAGCTAATAAAACGTCATAACAACCTTTTACAGGGGGTTACGGCGTTTTTTCTTCGCGCAACAGCTCAAAAAGCGTAATAGATTAGGTTTCTCATACACGCGTGACATATGACAAGCTTTTGTGTAATATTGCTATTTACTTATAAATTTTGTATGATAAAAGCAGTAAAAAACGCAGCGCATTAATTTGTAGGAAAGTTTGAGGACGAGGGAGAATCGTATGCTTATTCGCTATAAACGAAACTATGAAAAAATTGCCATGGGTCTTCTATCGTTTGTACCTACGGAAAAAGATTTAAAAAAACTTCAACAAACGATGAAAGAATATGAGCAAAACGAACATTGGCAGCTGTATCTTTGGAAGCAAGAAGAAGATATTATTGGAATTGTTGGCATTTCCATGCTCGATAAAAGTTTGATTGAGGTTCAACACGTCAGTGTAAACCCTTCACACCGCCAACAGGGCATTGGCAAAAAAATGATTAAAGCTCTTAAAGAAATGTATACGACTGCACAAATTAAGCCGAGTGAAATCATCGCTCCTTTTTATGAAAAGTGTCAGGCGGATGAATAAAGAAAAGCATGATTAGTTGAGGTGCGAAAGCGTCTTTCACATCTTAGTCATCATAAAACAACAGGTAGCTTCTAGCTACCTGTTGTTTTGTTTTGCCAATAAGTTCGCTTGTCTTTCCGCAATCACACCTGAACGATCTCGCGTACTGTGACGATGAACAATCGCATCATTTTGTAGATTAGAAGCTGATAACCAGACAAGCTGTTTATCAGTGCTTCTTTGTTTGCAAGCTCGTAATAATGCTGGATCTTCAATAGGTAAGTTAATGCTTTTATATGGCTGATAGGTATCGATTAAAGCTAATTGTTTGCGAAGAAGTTTAAGCAGTGAAGGATAATTAAGTCCAAGCTGTGCAATATTTTCTTCTTCCTTCGTTAAAATTGCCAGCGCCTTTTGCATCGTTCTTTTGGCTCCCGCGAAATTTTGACGTCGATGATGATAGAGTGAAACAGCAATTTGAATAAGGCCAACCCAAATAATATTGCGGTGTCCTCTTTCGTCTTTTTTCCAGTGTTCTTCTAGCAGTTCATGGCATTCAAAGTAATCCCGGTCGCCATGAAAATGAACTAAATAATCAATATAGGCTTGTGAATACAATCTTGTTCCCTCCTGGTAAGACTCTATATGTAGTGTATCACAAAAATTAGCTATTCATCAGCGCTGTGCCTTTAAAGAGACAAACGTGCTCAAGGTATGGCGAACACGTTTGTTTTTATTCAATATGTGTGGTTAGAAGCGTAAGCAAGAACAACCAACAATAATTAATAAAATAAACAGTACAACAATTAAAGCGAAACCGCTACCGTATCCACAAGATTTTTCACCCATGCGAGTTCCTCCTTCAGCCATTTGAAAATGTTATTACCTTGACATCATATGTATGTTTAAACTTTTTGTATGGGCAAATGACCTATTTTTACGTTAATTTGTATTGGACATGTGTCTATAATCCTCTATACTAATGATAGTAACGTTATATAAAGCAGCAGAAATGATAAGCAATTGAAAAGTGTTGGTGAGATAAAAGTGGAGTACAGTGTAAAAGTAGATGCGTTTGAAGGACCTTTAGATCTTCTTCTGCATTTGATTAACCGATTTGAAATTGATATTTACGATATCCCAGTAGCGACAATTACTGAGCAATATATGATGTTTATACATACAATGAATGAGCTTCAGCTAGACGTTGCCAGTGAGTATCTAGTCATGGCAGCAACTTTGCTTCAAATTAAAAGTAAAATGCTTCTGCCTACGTATGAAGAAGATATGGATGAAATTGAAATGGTCGATGAAGAAGATCCGCGTGAAGAATTGATGCAGCGCTTAATTGAATATCGAAAGTTTAAAGAAGCGGCAGTAGAGCTTCAAAAGCTGGAAGAAGACCAAAGTCATGTGTATACAAAACCTCCAAGTAATGTGCAAATAAATGCAGAAGAACGTACGCAGCCTCAGGACGAAGGGTTGGATATATCACTGTATGATATGCTAAGTGCTTTTCAAAAGTTAATGAAACGAAAGCAAAACAAAAAGCCTATGCAGACGAAAATAGCAAGACAAGATATTCCAATTGACAAGCGCATGAGTGAAATTGTGAATGAATTAAAAGCCTTTAAAGGGAAAAAAAGTTTTTATCAGCTGTTTCCTTATCAAGAGCGTGATCATATTGTTGTAACGTTTTTAGCTGTGCTGGAATTAATGAAAGAAAATGAAATCGTTGTGGAACAGCAGCACAATCTAGACGAGCTTTATGTATCGTATCGAGAAAGGAATGAAGAGGAATGACAACGAATAATTTACAGGCTATTATTGAGAGCTTACTTTTTGTTTCTGGTGATGAAGGTCTGTCTATTAGCCGGTTAGCTGAGATTATAGAAAAGCCTCATGAAGACATTCAAGGTGCTTTGGAAAGCTTAGAGCAAGAGTGTAAGTCCAGAGGAGTTACACTTGTTGAAATAGGCGGGGCCTATCAGCTTGTTACAAAAAAAGAGCATGCATCATATATTGAGAAGCTCGTAGAAGCTCCTGCTAATCAATCATTGTCACAAGCAGCGCTTGAAACGTTAGCTATTGTAGCGTATAAGCAGCCAATTACAAGAGCTGAAATCGAAGAGATTCGCGGAGTGAAAACGGAAAGACCTCTTCAAACTTTAATTGGAAAGGTTCTGTTAAAAGAAGTGGGACGAGCGGAAGGCGCAGGGCGTGCCATCTTATACGGAACGACAAAAGAATTTTTAGGCTATTTTGGGCTTAAAAGTATCGAAGAGCTGCCGCCGCTTCCAGAAGATTTGTTACAAGAAGGAACCGATCAAGAGGCAGATTTATTTTTTCAATCGTTTCAAGAAATGAAGTGAAACCGTAAAAGAACATAGAGTTTTTCTATGTTCTTTTTTGTATGGACAAATCTTTTCATTCATAACCAAAAAAGACGAGCATAAACTTGTACAAACAGGTAGAGGGACGGGGATGACATGAAAAGAAGCAAAAAAAGTATCATCTATCTATTTATTGTATTGCTATGTCTCAGCGGTTGGCCTTCCGTATCATCTGCAGCAGGGAGTGTAAGTGCTCATAGTGCTATTTTGATGGAACAGAAGTCAGGAAGAGTGTTATACGCTAAAAATGCAGATCAAGTTAGCCGAATTGCTAGCATCACAAAAATTATGACAGCAATACTGGCGATTGAATCTGGCAAAATAAATAAAAAAGTTACCGTTAGCCACAACGCAGTTGGCGTTGAAGGTTCTTCTGTGTATTTAGTTGAAGGTGAAAAAATAAAATTAAAAGATTTAGTGTATGGCTTGATGCTTCGCTCAGGTAATGATGCTGCTGTAGCTATCGCAGAAGCCGTTGGAGGAAGCGAAGATGGATTTGTTTATTTGATGAATAAAAAAGCAGAAGAAATTGGCATGATGAATACAACATTTCAAAATCCGCATGGATTAGACGATCATGAAAATCATCGCTCAACAGCACACGATATGGCTCTGCTTATGCGCTATGCAATGAATAATAAAATTTTCAAAGAGATTTCAGGAACAAAAGTCTATCGAATGAAGCACCCTGAAGAGAAATGGGATCGAGTGTGGAAAAACAAAAATAAACTGCTGACAACACTATATGCATACTGTACTGGCGGAAAAACAGGATATACAAAATTAGCAAAACGAACGCTTGTGACAACTGCTACAAAAGATGGAATGGATTTAATCGCCGTAACGATTAATGCGCCAGATGATTGGAACGATCACATTTCCATGTATGAAAATGCATTTGATAAATATGATATGACCAGTTTAGCTGCAAAAGGCGAATTGGCAGATATAAAAGATTCTTTCTATAAAGATCAGTTGTATATTAAACGAAATGTCGTCTATCCTCTTACAAAGAAAGAACAGAGCTCTGTAGAAGTGAAAACAACGTTAATTCAGCCTAAAAAGCAGTGGGAAGAAACAGGGAAAGTTCCTAATGTTGTAGGGAAGCTCGATATTTATAGAAGTGGAGAAACGATTGACAGTGTTCCTATTTATTTCGAAAAGCAGGCCGAGCAGCCAAAAGGTTTCTTTGATCGAGTGAAGCGATTAATGTTTATTCAGTCTGGAGCCAAAACAGATGGTTAATATTATTTGGATGCTGCTGACCATTATCGGAATTGTTTTTGCAATTATAAATGGGAAAATTGGTGATGTAAACAAAGCAATTTTTCAAGGAGCAGGCGAAGCGGTGACCATCAGCATTGGATTAATCAGCGTGCTGGTCTTTTGGTTAGGTATGATGAATATTGCTCAAAGTGCAGGGCTTCTCGACAAGTTAGCGAAACTGTTTCGACCCATTATTACTAGACTTTTCCCTGATGTTCCAAAAGATCATCCGGCCTTAGGATACATATTGTCCAATATGATGGCGAATATGTTTGGGCTGGGGAATGCGGCAACTCCTCTTGGTATTAAAGCGATGGAGCAGCTTAAAAAACTGAACGGCGACAGAGACGAAGCAAGCCGTTCTATGATCACACTTTTAGCACTTAACACAACCAGTTTAACGCTTATACCGACCACAGTTATTGCCATTCGAATTACGTATAACTCGGCTAATCCTACTGAAATTGTGGGTACTACGCTTTTAGCAACTGTTGTAGCTACGATAGGAGCTATCATCATTGATCGCTTCTTTTATTATCGACGTACGCGAAAAGGAGGAAAACGAAAATGACGATGCTTAATCAAGTATCATTGATGTTTATTCCTCTTATCGTAGGCTGTATTTTACTTTATGGAACCTACAAAAAAATTCCTACGTATGAAAAGTTTGTAGAGGGAGGGAAAGACGGATTACAAATTGCTTTTTCCATCATTCCTTACTTAGTCGGCATGTTAGTGAGCATCTCTATTTTTCGAGCTTCAGGAGCCCTTGATTTTTTCTTATCTGTTTTAAAACCTATGCTGCAAGCAGTCGGCGTTCCGGCTGAAATTGTACCTTTAGCTCTTATTAAACCGATATCTGGAACGGCTGCCCTTGGTATCACAACGGATCTAATTTCTACATATGGACCTGATTCTTTTATCGGTCGTTTGGCATCGACCATGCAGGGAAGTACAGATACCACGTTTTATATTTTAACGGTTTATTTCGGAGCAGTAGGTATTAAAAAAATGGGAGATGCGCTGAAGGTTGGTTTACTGGCGGATTTGGTAGGGATTATTGCATCAGTTGTGATCGTAATCCTTGTATTTGGCAGGTAAGAAATCGAAAATTCTACCTCTGTGTGGCAAATAGACTTGTGTATTACTTCGTAAACAAGTAAGATGTTACAAGAGGTGAAGTGTTAATGGAACGATTACAAAAAGTGATTGCTCACGCAGGTGTAGCATCAAGACGTAAAGCTGAAGAATTAATCGGCCAAGGCCGAGTGAAAGTAAATGGAAAAGTTGTAAAAGAATTGGGCACGAAAGTAGGTCCTAACGATAAAATTGAAGTAGACGAAGTGCCGGTAGAAAGCGAAGCGCCCGTTTATTTTATGCTATACAAACCAAGAGGCGTGATTTCAGCTGCTAACGACGACAAAGGAAGAAAAACAGTCGTTGACTTCTTTCCGCATGTAGAAGAAAGAATTTACCCGATTGGACGTCTGGACTATGATACGTCGGGTCTACTTCTTTTAACAAATGATGGTGAATTTGCTAATCAGCTAATGCACCCGAAATTTGAAGTGGATAAAGTGTATGTGGCTAAAATTAAAGGAATCCCAAGTCGTGAAAGCATCAGACAGCTGCAGCGCGGAGTGATGCTTGAAGACGGAAAAACAGCACCAGCTCGTGCAAAAGTTCTTTCCATTGATAAAAGCAAGCAGACGGCGATCGTAGAACTGACGATTCACGAAGGGAAAAATCGTCAAGTACGTCGCATGTTCGATGCAATCGGACATTCTGTATTAAAGTTAAAACGTGAGCGCTACGGACCTTTAGACTTACGCGGATTAAATGCAGGAGAAGCACGCGAGCTTACGGCTCATGAAGTCAAACAATTATATTCAATGTCTCAAACAGGTAAGTAATTTTCACTTACCTGTTTTTTTTATGAAAAATGTCGTGAATTAGAAAATCAAGCAAGGTTTTTTGAAAAAATGTCGAACTTGTAGAATGAGAGGAAGACTTCACAGAAACGTCGAAATATTATCGGAAAGCCACTACCAAAAAAATGATATAATGGTAGAAAAAAAGCGTATTGAAAGCGGTTAAAAGGAGTTCGTGCTATGAAAAAAAAGCGCTTGATTATTCGAACAGTTATATTAGCAGTTTTACTGTGCGCGGTTGGATATACCCTTTATGCTCAATTTTTTGCTGATAAACAAAAGGTATCGGTAGGAGATGAGGCACCTGACTTTATATTAAGAGATATTAATGGAGAAACTCATCAGCTATCAGATTACAAAGGCAAAGGAGTTTTTTTGAATTTTTGGGGAACATGGTGCAAGCCCTGTAAACAAGAGATGCCGGCGATGGAAAAGCAGTATGCAGCATATAAAAAGCAAGGCGTTGAAATTTTAGCTGTTAACGTTGCAGAAACGAATATAGCGGTAGAGCAGTTTGCTAAACAATATGGGCTATCTTTTCCAATTTTGATGGATAAAGATTCACAAGTGTTGGGTGCGTACGGGATAGATCCTCTTCCGACTACGTTTTTAATTGATAAAAACGGAAAGATTGTAGACAGCTTTATTGGCGGATTAGAAGAATCTAAAATAAAAGAATATATGGAAGAAATTAAACCATAGGGAGTGTTGACAATGAAACACGTAAAATGTGAATGTGGACACGTTAACCCGCATGGTACGATTTTGTGTGAAGCCTGTGGTAAACCAATTGCAGAAGAAACAACTGAAAAATTAGTAGATATGCGTTATGAAGGAAGCGCAAGGCGATCGCAAACGTACAATAAAACAGTTATCGATAAAATATGGAATTTTTTCTCTTCTGTAAAGGTAGGCATTTGGATCATTATTGTGACGCTTGTTGCGTCTGCAGTCGGAACCATTTATCCTCAAGAAGCTTACATACCTCCTAATGTGACAGCAGGTGAGTATTATCAAAAGGAATATGGATGGACAGGAGAGCTTTATTATAAGTTAGGTTTTCATCATCTCTATGAATCGTGGTGGTACTTGCTTTTAATTGCTGCTTTAGGAATGTCGTTAGTCATTTGCAGTTTAGATCGAGTAGTGCCTTTGTACCGAGCTCTAAAAAAGCAGAGTGTAACAAAACATCCAAACTTCTTAAAGAGACAGCGTTTATACAGCACTTCATCATCGTGGACGGATCAAGATTATGAACATGTAAAAAGCATGCTGAAAAAAAGAAGATACTCTATTCGCGAAGAAAAGGGCAATCTGCTGGCTGAAAAAGGACGCTTCTCAAGATGGGGTCCATACGTTAATCATATCGGTCTCATTATCTTTTTACTAGGTGCTATGCTTAGATTTGTACCAGGTATGTATATAGATGAAGTTCTTTGGATCCGTGAAGGTGAAACAAAAGTTATTCCTGGGACGAACGGAGAGTATTTTTTGAAAAACCATCGTTTTACTGTGGAAACGTATGATAAAGATAGCGAAAGCGCCGTGTTTCAAGAAGCAATTGATCGTGCAGGGAATAATAAAGTAGCCAAAAAATATGAAGCGGATGTTAGTCTGTATAAGCGCGAAGGAAAGCTTATACCGGGAGCAGATCCAAAGCTAAAGAAAATAAAAGATTCAGAGATTCGTGTGAATCAGCCGCTTAAGTTTGAAGGATATGCCATGTACCAAGTGGACTTCAAGTTAAATGAGTTTAGCTCTATGTCTTTCCATTTAACAGATAAAAATGCAAATAAAAACGTTGGTTCACTTACAGTAGATTTACATAATCCAAAAGCAACATATGATTTAAAAAACGGATATAAAGTCAAGCTCATGAGCTACTTTCCAGACTTTTTCTTTGATGATGAAGGAAACCCAAATACAAAAACAAGAGTGCCTAACAACCCGGCTTTTGTATTTAAAATGATTACGCCTCAGCATAAAAAAGGCGAAGTTGCTTTTGTTGGAATTAGAGAGAACTTGGAACCGCTAGGAAATAACGATTATAAAATGACCTTTGCTGGTGTGGAAACGAAAAATGTAACGGGATTAACCGTTCGCAGAGACTATACGCTTTGGTTTTTAGGGATTGGCGGAGCCATCTTTATGATTGGTGTGATTCAAGGGATGTATTGGAATCATCGCCGCATGTGGATTCAAAAAGTCAATAATGAGATATGGTCGGCCGCACATACAAATAAAAACTGGTATGGTCTTAAAAAAGAATTAAATGGTTTATTAGAATCCACATCCCTCACACAGCTGAAGGACCAAAATGATAAAGAAACAAAATAGGAGGAAAAAGCATGGATTACGCGAGTATAAGTAGTAATTTACTGTATGTGGCGTTTATTGCTTATTTAGTTGCAACCTTTTTTTTCGGAGGAGCTATTCGAGATAAGCGAGCAGCTCAAAAGAAAACAAAGTGGGCAACGTTTGGAATTGCGGTTACCATCATCGGTTTTATTGCACAGATTGGCTATTTCATTACAAGGTGGATTGCATCAGGCCACGCTCCTGTTAGTAATTTATTTGAATTTACGACGTTTTTTGGCATGATGCTTGTTGGCGCATTTATTGTTATTTACTTTATTTATCGTCTTAGCATGCTTGGACTTTTTGCCTTGCCGGTGGCTCTTTTAATCATTGCTTATGCAAGCATGTTTCCAACTGAAATTACGCCGCTGATACCAGCTCTCCAGACGAATTGGCTGCATATTCACGTTACAACGGCAGCTACGGGTGAAGCCGTGCTTTCCATTAGCTTTGTTGCAGGATTGATTTATTTAATCAAAACAATTGATCAATCCAAGCGAAATAAAAAAGCATTTTGGCTGGAATTCATCCTGTATACGCTTATTAGTACGCTTGGGTTTGTAGCGGTGACGCTGGCTTTTAATGCGGCTCACTACGAGTCATCATTTAATTGGGTTAATAAAAGTGGCGAACAAGAGCAAGTCGTATATCATATGGTTCCGCTAGTGGGGCCTCATCAAAGTGAGTGGACAGACGGGAACGACATACAGCCGCTTGTTGATATGCCGGCTATTATCAATGCTAAAAAATTAAATACGGTTATTTGGTCGTTAGCCGGTGGGTTTGTCTTATATTGGCTGATTCGTCTTATTTTACGGAAGCGAATTGGAGCCGCACTGCAGCCGCTTGTAAAGCAGGTAAACAGCGACTTGCTTGATGAAGTAAGCTACAGAGCAGTGGCGATTGGATTTCCTATTTTTACATTAGGAGCACTTATTTTCGCTATGATTTGGGCTCAGATGGCCTGGACGCGCTTTTGGGGATGGGACCCCAAAGAGGTGTGGGCGCTGATCACCTTTTTATTTTATGCCGCTTTTCTTCATCTTCGGCTGTCTAAAGGATGGCACGGTGAAAAATCAGCTTGGCTGGCAGTTGGCGGGTTTGCCATCATCATGTTCAACTTAGTGGCCGTGAACCTAGTTATTGCAGGTTTACATTCATATGCGTAACCTTTAAAAATAGAATAGAGGCTGAAATAAAGATATTTTAGTTGAAGAAGATCCGAACGATGAGTTGAGATTCTTGATGGAGAATCACATTCGTTCGGATTTTTTTATTTGCATGGTGAACGGAGGCTTCATATATGTAGTTGCTTCTAGCTCCTGTATTTTATTTGTCCATCTGTAGATTGGATGGATTTCGATATGTCTCAACCTCTTTTTTGAGGAAAAAAGCTATTTTTCATAAAGGTGTTCACGAATTGTCACATTGTTTGGGTAACATAAGTAGAACTCGCCGGTTTTTTTTTGTACACTAAGACTAGGAGGTTGAAAATACATGCAAAACGAACAAAGATTACTGCTAGTAGACGATGAAGATCGCATTAGACGATTGTTAAAAATGTACTTAGAAAAAGAAGGATACATCATTGAAGAAGCAGCCGACGGGCATGAAGCAATCGAAAAAGCGTTACACATAGATTATGATTTGATTGTATTAGATTTAATGATGCCTGGCATAGACGGTATTGAGGTCTGTAAACAAATTCGCGAGAAAAAAGCAACTCCTATTATCATGCTTACAGCTAAAGGTGAAGAAGTAAACAGAGTCCAAGGGTTTGAAGTAGGTACAGATGATTACATCGTTAAGCCGTTTAGCCCAAGAGAAGTGGTTCTTCGCGTAAAAGCACTGCTTCGACGTTCTTCTCAAGCAACGTTTATTCAGCCAGAAACGAGCGTGAAAAACCTTATTGTCTTTGATCACTTAACGATTGATAATGATGCACATCGCGTTACAGCAGACGGAAAAGAAGTTAACTTAACTCCAAAAGAATATGAATTATTGTGCTACCTTGCAAAAACGCCAGATAAAGTATACGACAGAGAGCAGCTGCTGCGTGAAGTGTGGCATTATGATTTCTTTGGAGATCTTCGTACGGTAGATACGCACGTCAAGCGTTTGCGTGAAAAGTTAAATCGCGTATCGTCACAAGCGGCGAAAATGATCGTAACCGTTTGGGGAGTAGGGTATAAATTTGAGGTTGAAAATAACTGATGTTTTGGAGAAGTGTAGTTGGTAAACTATGGTTTACTATCCTATTGCTCGTTACGCTTGTTTTATTTATTTTGACCATTTTACTGCTTCAGTTTTTTGAAAATTATCATGTTGTAGACGCAGAAAACCGTTTAACTAAAACGGCTGCTAAAATCTCTACCATTGTGCAGGAAACAGAGGATGAAAAGCTAGGACTATCCATTGCTCGTGAACTTGCAGATCAAGCAAGTGTAGTTATTGTTCAGGATAAAGATTTCTATTGGCATTCCACACATCCTGATAAAGAAAATAAGAAAGCTATTTCGGCCATTGTTAAACAAAACGATCAGCTAAATCAAGTGGTTGAAAAAGGTAAAGTAATACGGGAAAAAATGTACATGACCACAAAGAAAGACACGAGTGATGAGCCTTTAATGTTTGTTGTCGGTGTACCTTTAATGAAAGATAATAAACCGACAGGCGGCGTTTATCTGTATCAATCTCTTTCTGAAATTGAAGAGCCCGCTCAATATACGACTAAGTTCATTTTATTGGCTGCAGGTATTGCTATTATTTTAACTACTATCTTTGCTTTTTTCTTATCCACTCGAATTACAGCACCTCTTAGAAAAATGAGGCAGGCGGCATTTGAAGTAACAAAAGGGAACTTTGATACAAAAGTACCTATTTTAACTCACGATGAAATTGGGGAGTTAGCGATTGCTTTTAATCAAATGGGCAGGCAGTTAAAGTTTAATCTCAATGCGCTCAATCAGGAAAAAGAACAGCTTTCAAGTATTTTAAGCAGTATGGCAGACGGTGTTATTACGTTTAGTAGAGACGGATCGATTTTAATTACCAATCCCCCAGCGGAGCATTTTCTTCAGACTTGGTATTACGAGCAGGATGTGAACAACCAGCAGGTGCCTGAGCTTCCAGCAAACGTCGTGCATTTGTTTCAAACGGTAGTAGAGACTGAAACGGAGCGAAGTGCAGAGTTGAAAATTCAAGGGAAAACGTGGGTCATTTTAATGTCACCGCTCTATAATCAAACGAAAATCCGCGGTGCTGTAGCTGTACTGCGAGATATGTCTGAAGAGCGTAAACTTGATAAATCAAGAAAAGATTTTATTGCAAACGTGTCTCATGAATTGCGTACACCTATTTCTATGCTTCAAGGTTATAGTGAAGCTATTATTGACGATATTGCAAGTACGGATGAAGAAAAGAAAGAAATTGCACAGGTGATTTATGATGAATCACTCCGTATGGGCCGGCTTGTAAATGAACTTTTAGATTTAGCGCGAATGGAAGCGGGACATGTGCAGCTTCACTTAGAATCTGTAGCAATGGTTGAATTTACAGAACGTGTTTTGCGCAAGTTTCAAGGGTTAGCTAAAGAAAAACATATTAAACTGTCTCTTAATGGAAAAATAGAAGATGAATTTGAAGCGATGATTGATTCAGACCGTATGGAACAAGTGCTGACAAACTTAATTGATAATGCCATTCGTCATACGGATGACTACGGAGAAGTAAAGCTGCATCTTGATAAAAGTCAATCCGAAATCCATCTTTCTGTTCAAGATACGGGAGCAGGGATTCCAAAAGAAGATCTTCCGTTTGTATTTGAGCGATTTTATAAAGCTGATAAAGCCAGAACGAGAGGAAAGTCAGGAACTGGTCTTGGGCTTGCGATCGCTAAAAATATCGTGGAGGCACACCAAGGGATTATTGCGGTTGAAAGTGAATTAAATGAAGGAACAACTTTCTTTATCAAACTGCCAAAGTAAACACATGCTAAATAACAGTTTGTCTTCGGCTGAAATAATAAGAATAGTAAAGAGATGTGATTCATTGGAGAATCACATCTCTTTATTTTTTCTATAAACAAGTCTAAAAGAGAAGGAATTGGCATATAGTATGTTTTGTGTGCAATGATCTACATAGGAGGTTCTTTCTTCATGATTGACGTGTTAAGAAGAATATTGGTTGTATTAGTGATGGGATTGTGTATAGGTCTTTTATTTTTGGGCGGGCAAATGGTAAAGGCAGAAGAGAAGCAGTGGGAGTGGCCGGTTGAAGGAGTCTTAACTGATATATTTGGTTCTCGTCACGCCAAACACTTTGGAATCGATATAGCAGCACCTGTTGGTACACAGGTGTATGCTGTTGCAAAAGGAGTGGTGAGCCGCTCTTATTATTCAAATACATACGGGCAAGTTGTTTTTATCAAACAAACGAATGGATACGAAACGGTCTATGCTCATCTAGAGAAACGACTTGTTGCAGAAGGAAATTCTGTAGCCCCAGGTCAAAACATTGGATGGGTTGGCAATACAGGACGATCTTCAGGTGCACATTTGCATTTTGAAGTTCATCAAGGAAGTTGGAATCCGGATAAAACCAATGCGGTAAACCCACTCGCCAAATTGGACAAGCAAAAACTATCGGCATACGTAAAAAACGATTTAGCTGCCACGGTTTTTCAGCAGTTACATCAGGCTTCTGATAACTGTATTCTTATCCATCAAGGAGATACATTATCTGAACTTGCGGCCAAATATGAAGTCGATGTGGAGCAGCTAAGAAAGTGGAATCATTTAGAGAACACCGCTTTAAATGCAGGACAAGTGTTAAAAATAAGTCCATAAAAAAAGAGCCGCTAAGGCTCTTTTTTCAATGTTACAACTCAATGCGCTGTATGGTCACAATTTCGCTTGTTTGTTTTAATGAATTGATGACAGAATCATCTAAAAGTTTATCAAACGTGAGCATCATAATGGCTTCTCCGCCTTTTTGCTTACGGCCCACTTGCATGGTAGCAATGTTAATACGTAAATCTCCAAGTACTTTCCCTACATTTCCAATAACTCCGGGCTGATCACTGTGACGGATATAAAGAAGATGTCCTTCTGGATAAAAATCAATATCAAACGAATCAATATTAACAATTCGAGGTCCATATCCTGCTATATAAGTGCCCGTAATCGTAAATGTACGCTGTTCGCCTGTTACTGTAACGTCAATTATATTAGAATATCCTTGCGTATCTTCCGATGTTTTTTCACCAAATGTAATTCCTCGTTCTTTGGCAATCATAGAAGCATTGACTTCGTTAACAGGTGAGTCAATACGATGGGTTAAAAAGCCTGATAACAAGCTCCGTGTAATATAAGTGGTTTCTAAATCCGTCACTGTACCTCCGTAGGAGATCGAGATATGCTGAACGGGTTCTCGCATGCATTGAGATAAAATAGCTCCCATTTGTTTAGTAAGGCTCGTAAACGGCTGAATTTTTTCAAAAACTTCTTTAGAAAGCGTTGGTAAATTAATGGATGAACTTACAGGATTACCTTCTAGAAAACGCAGAACGTCATGTGCCACGTCTTCAGCAACGTTAAGCTGGGCTTCTTTTGTAGAAGCTCCTAAATGGGGAGTTGTAATAACTTGATCAAAATGTAACAAAGGGTTATCAATCGGCGGTTCAACTTCAAATACGTCAATAGCTGCACCTTGAACATGGCCAATTTCTAAATAATGAACTAAGGCTTTTTCATCAATGATCCCGCCGCGTGCGCAGTTTAATAAAAATACACCCTTCTTTGTTTTGGCTAATGTTTCATGATTGAGCAATCCCTTGGTTTCTTTCGTAAGCGGAGTGTGTACGGTAATTACATCCGCTGCTGCTAGTAATTCATCCAGGGATAATAGTTCTACGCCTAGCTTTTCAGCTCGGGAAGAGGTTAAAAAAGGATCGTAAACGTGAACGCTCATATTGAAGGCTTTTGCGCGTTTAGCAAGCTCTGAGCCAATTCGTCCAAATCCGATAATGCCCAGGTGTTTGCGATTAAGCTCTGTTCCAACAAATGCTGAGCGGTTCCATTCGCGCGCTTTGACTGAAGCATTTCCTTGGGGGATATGCCGAAACAAGCTAGCCATCATAGCAAATGTATGTTCCGCCGTTGAAATGGTATTTCCGTTCGGCGCGTTAATAACGACAACCCCTCGTTTGGTTGAGGCTTCAATATCAATATTATCGACACCTACTCCAGCGCGAGCAACAATTTTTAAATTCGGCATTTTTGCCAGCAAATCCTCTGTAACCGTCGTAGCACTCCGTACTAAAAGCGCATCGTACGTATGCAAATCATTCTCAACTTCTTCAACTTTTTTTCGCGTAAGATTCACATGAGGAGCTTCAAGTAGTGGAGCAAGACCTTCATTGCTAATTGAATCAGCTACTAATACGTTATACATGACGTGAACATCTCCCTTGGATTTTACTATCATCAAATATTTGATAATTTACCATGTTAAAAAAATTCTGTCAATTATATTTTTTAAACTTTACAATTAGTTATCAAATACACAATTGTAAACGTAAAATTGAAACTATAAATATGTCATAATGCTGTTGGTTATGCACTTATTTCCTTATTTTACATATAAAACAGTAATGAAGTTTATAAAAGACATCAATTTAATAGGAATTAAAAAAACTTCTTTATTTACTTTTAATTCGAGATAACATATAATAAATTCATAATTAAATATTGGTCTATCTTCGGGGCAGGGTGAAATTCCCGACCGGCGGTAAAAAACAAATTGTTTTGAGCCCGCGAGCTTATATGTAATACATACGAGCAGATTTGGTGAAATTCCAAAGCCGACAGTACAGTCTGGATGGGAGAAGGTGGAGGTTCAGCGTTCAAAACCTAATGTGATGAACGTTTATTAAATATGCCTGCCATGTCTCCTCTCAACGAATCATTTGTTGGGAGGTTTTTGCGTGGGGATATGAAGTTGAACCTTTCTTCTTTGAAGAGTGGATCACAAAGAAGGAGAGAGGCAAGATGCAACAAAGTAAGAAAACTCAAAAGCTGGTTATACTAGGAATGTTAAGCAGTATTGCTTACATTTTAATGATGATTAATTTTCCGATTCCTGGATTACCTCCGTTTTTAACAATTGATTTTAGCGAAATTCCTGCACTCGTAGCAGCACTTGTATTTGGACCTATGGCTGCTGTTATAGTAGAAGGAATAAAAAATTTATTGAATTATTTAATTCAAGGAAGTGCTACAGGGGTTCCGGTTGGTCAAGTGGCGAACTTTGTAGCTGGTTTACTGTTCGTTCTTCCTGTATCATATATGTTCCGTCGATTTAAAACAGCTAAAGGCGTAACGATAGGTTTGGTTACGGGTACGGTTGTAATGACGGTACTCATGGCTGTCTTAAATTATTATGTCTTTTTACCGGCGTATACAATCTTCTTACAATCGCCAGAAATGTCTAGTGAACAAGCGCGTCAATATATCGTTGCAGGTATTTTGCCGTTTAACTTAATAAAAGGAGCAGCAACAGGGGTTATTTTTGTCTTATTGTTTTCAAAAATGAAGCAATGGATCACGCGCCGCGTTGCTGTTTAATTCAATCGCTCTCCCGGGGAGAGCGATTTTTATATATAAAAAAACCTGCAGCATGTACTATACTACAGGTTTGTTCAATACTTATTCGAATTTATTAGCATCGCCTTCGAATTTTTCATCCGCTACGCGAATTGAATCCGTAGGGCAGCCTTCCATTGCATCCATCATATCATCTTCTAGATCTTCTGGAATTTCTACTACACCTTGGTTATCATCTAATGTTACGAATGCAATACCTTCATCATCATAATCATAAATGTCTGGTGCTGCTGCTCCGCAAGCGCCGCATGCGATGCAAGTATCTTTATCAACAATTGTATATTTTGGCATAACAAGACCTCCTGTAAAGTGTTCGAAAATTTCTCATTATATAATCTCTTCGCGAATCAAGAGTGAAATTTCTCCTTATTCATTGTAAAATGATTTATAAAACTTTTCAATAGAAAAGTCACTGAGAATGCTTATCAAATCAAGGTTTCTTCACTTATCCAAACGTTTTGATACATAAAGGAAAGAGCTAAAAAGCCTTTATCTCACATGCTATTGGTCACTTTTGGTACAATGAATGAGAAAGGAAGTTGACACCTTTGAATTATATTCAAGTTAGCATTTTATTTTGTATAAAACAGTTAAAAGGTGAGCGAACCGCCTATGGTATTTATCATTTATTAACAGGTAAAAAGTCAGCGCAAACAATTCAAGACGGAAAAATTTTTGGAATCTCTTTTCTTTTTCAGTCATTTTTTTACTTAGATAAACGGTCTTTTGAAACCTGCGTTGCATATTTAAAAGAACAGCAGTATATCGAAGAAACTGAAAATCAAAAGTATGTGATGACAGATAAGGGACGAACACGCCTTGAAGATGAACTGACGGCTCGGCCCTTTCATCCAGCTTTAGACGGATGGAAATTCGCAAGCAGTACTCAATTATTTTTAGCAAGAATCACTTTGTTCATTCAGACCTTATCAAACCTACAGTATTTTCAAAAAGGGTTTTTACCCATTTCCAAAAATCCTGAGGTCATTCAATGGGTCAAAACGTATATTATGTCTCAAAAGCAAACGCGTCAAGAGTTAGCCGCCGAGCTATTCAAAGAGCTCCGAACGTGCTTGAAAGATTGTACGGAACGGGATGCGTCTCTTTTTGTTTTGCAACTGACTGGATACGAAAGAGTAGGCTTTACAAAAAATCAGTTAGCATATCAATATGAACTCGATGAGCATTATGTGCATATTCAACTTTTAGGGGTTATTCATCATATCATTGAAAAAGTGAGTCAAAATAATGAAAGCTTTCATGTACTTTCTTCTTTTTTGCATGATCTATATTTAGAATTGCCTTTGACAAGCTCGACGTTAAAAACGTATAGCTGGCTTCAAAAAGGAAAGACGCTTGAAGAAATTGCTTATATAAGGCGTTTAAAAGAAAGTACAATTGAAGATCATATTGCAGAATTAGCTCTGTTTGTTCCATCTTTTTCAATCGATGCATACGTATCGCCTAAGCAGCAGGAAGAAATTATCTCGGCTTTTGAAAGTTTGCGTACAAATAAATTAAAGGCGATAAAGGAAGAAGTAAAAGACGGCGTTACCTATTTTCAGATTCGTCTCGTATTAGCAAAACATTTTACCTGATACTAAAAAAAGTGGTGTTTGATGTGAAGATAGAACAACTTCTACAGAAACAATTTGGCTATAGCCAATTTCGACTAGGACAAAAAGAGATTATTCAAGATATTTTAACAGGTCATAATGTGTTAGCGGTTCTTCCTACAGGAACAGGGAAATCATTGTGCTATCAGCTCCCCGCTTATGTGTTGAACCGACCGGTGCTGATTGTATCTCCTTTAATTTCACTGATGGAAGATCAAGTTCAACAACTAAAGGCAAGTGGAGAAAAGAGAGTTATTGCCTTAAATAGTTTCCTACAACAAGAAGAAAAAAGACGGGCGCTAAAAGATTTAGCTTTTTATCGTTTTATTTATGCATCTCCTGAAATTTTGCAAAACGCTGTTGTGGTAGAAGCATTAAAACAGGCAAAGGTAGGCCTTTTCGTTGTGGACGAGGCGCACTGTATTTCTCAGTGGGGACATGATTTCCGTTTGGATTATCTTCAGTTAGGAGATATATGGAAGGAACTTGGCAGTCCGCTATGTCTGGCACTAACAGGAACTGCGACTAGGGAAGTAGTGGAAGATATTAAGCGTTACTTATCGCTGCCTGCTGTCAACGAGCACATCTATTCCATGAATCGAAGTAATATTGCGATGAAAGTTGATTTTGTTGCAAGTATTGAAGAGAAAAAAGAGAAGTTGCTGATGTACGTTAGTGAACTGCAAAGTCCAGGAATTATCTATTGTTCCAGCCGATCTTGGACAGAAGCATTAACACAGCTTCTAAAGGAAAATGGGATACAGCGAGTGCAGTATTACCATGGGGGAATGGAACCGAATGAAAGAATGCTTGTTCAACAGCAATTTTTAGAAAACCAGCTTGATATCATTTGCTGCACAAGTGCATTTGGAATGGGGGTTAATAAATCGAATGTTCGCTTTGTTATTCATTTTCATACACCTACGCAGCTAGAAGCATACGTACAGGAAATTGGAAGAAGTGGACGCGATCAGCAAAACAGTATTGCGATTTTGCTTTATGCTGAAGGAGACGATGATTTTGCTCATTCTTTACTTGAAATTGAGCTTCCTTCTTCAGATATCATCTTATACTGCCTGTCGTATTTACGAAATCATGATCAGGCCATTCCTTTAAAACAAGTAGAGTCTCATTTTCTTTATACAGTGGGTATTCAAGAAACACATTGGCGATTTATTCGTTATTATTTGTACAGAGAAAATGTAGTGGAAAATGAACATGTTGAACCTAGGAAAATCCCTGAATCGCTGCATGAAACGATTGTTGCAGCTGTAAATAAACGTCTTCGAAACAAACATGACAAGTACCGTGCGATGAAGGAGTTTATTGAGGCAAAAGAATGCCGTCGTCAGGTGCTGCTTGGCTATTTCAATGAGCTGGGAAAATCAGAGCTTCAGAATTGTTGCGATTGCTGCGGATTGGATTTAGAAGCCTATAAAAAAACAAATGGTGAGCAAGAGCAATGGACATTTCAAGGCTGGGAATTAGAATTAGCTCGTTTGCTTCGTCAAGGAGAGATATAATGGCAAAGTCACAGCAAGAGCTTATTTCATCCATGACGGATGCAGAGCTGGTTAAAAATTTATATGTAACGCAGCTGCTCATCTGCTTTATTGCTTTAGGCATCGGTTTTTTCACATTTGATTCGTGGCATTCCTTTTTACAGTTTTTTGAGCTGGATTGGGCTTCTATTTTATTGTACGGGGGAGGTACAGCTCTCTTGGTAGTAGGAGGAGATATGCTTCTAATGAAGTGTGTACCCGAGCATTTATATGATGACGGAGGGATTAATGAACGTTTATTTGCTAATCGTTCCATTCCTCATCTAGCCCTTATTTGCCTAATCGTTGCATGTTCAGAAGAAATATTATTTCGAGGGGTTATACAAGTTCAGTTTGGCCTTTTTTGGGCGAGTATCGTATTTGCACTCGTTCACATTCGATATTTAAAAAAGTGGTTTCTATTTATTTCGGTTGTGGTTTTAAGCTTTTTAATAGGGTTGCTGTTTTGGTGGACTGAAAATTTGTATGTCACGATTTTTACTCATTTTCTCATTGATTTTTTATTAGGCCTGCAGATACGAAAGTCAAAAGGGAAATCTGTACAGTCAGAAGAACTCATGCAGTAAAGGTTAAGGAAACAGCCATTATTTTCAGTGTTATCCACATAATCTTTTATATTCACTCATATGTTGTACTAGCATACGAGGGGGTGGAATGTTGGAAAACAAGTTGATAGACTTTGAAAGCGATGAAACACTTCAATATATATTAGCGAGCGTTATCAAAAGAAAAGAGACGGTTAATAAGCTGAAAGCTAAAGAGAAAAGATGGAAGCTTTTGTTTTTAGCCAGCGTAACGGCTGTTATTAGCTACTTTTTTTTCATATTTCAAAGCGGTTTTTTTACGACGTTTAGCGAATTTTTCTCATTTTTGTTAGGTAACATAGGGCATTTGATGTTTCTATTGCTTACCGTCTCCCTTTATTTTTATACTGTACAGCTGCAGAAAAAAAGCGAGAAAGCGGAAAAGACTTTTCAAGACTTGCGCTGTGAGATTATTAAAAGAAGCAAAGAGCTATGGGCGACGCCTGAAACATGGGAGAACCGAAAAGAAACGTTCCGCTGGATGCAGTCCACTTATGGAATTAATTTATATCATGAAAATAAATAGAATCGCATGAAAAAGCCTCTTTTTACATAGAAGTTTAGTGAAGGGGGTTTTTTTGTGAGAGATTGGTTTAACTTGCTGGCTGCGTGGTTATGCAGTTATTATATCAGCAGTTTAACGGCTGTAGGCTCAAAAGCTTCGTTAACCTATTTACTTATTCAAATGATTTTACATCCGTTAGATGTGTTTGGTATTATAATTTTATTTTTCACGGCTCTTTTTTGTCTGTCGGCGGCAGTTCGTAAAGTGTTTCTGCAAAGTCGGTTGTTTCTAAAAGGCTATAAGGTAAAATGGCATGAATATCTTGTTTCATGTCTATGTGTGATAGGAGTTTTATCGTTAAGCACAGTTGCGCTTTATCAAGTAGTAGGTTTGTTAACAATTGCGACAATTTATGCCCTTTCTTCTTTAACAGAAACACACCGTGTATAAAATGAAAAGAAGGAGAATATATGGTTATTTCTTTAATTATTTTAGCGTTAGGCATAGGCCTGCTGATTTTTATGTTTTCGGAAGCCCATCGTACATATGTAGAAGAAAGAACGATTCATTTATCAGCATTTCCCGGAAATCAGCAGCCTTTACGCCTGTTTTTTATATCGGATGTACATAAGCGAACAGTTTCGTCGAAGCTGTTGGAAAAAATACCTGGTGAAGTAGACTTTGTGATCATAGGCGGTGACTTACTAGAAGGAGGAGTACCTTTATTGCGTGCTCGTCAAAATATTCAAAAGCTTAAAACGCTTGGACCGGTCTATTTTGTATGGGGAAATAATGATTACGAAGTAAGTCAAGTGCAATTGAAGCAGATGCTTAAGGATGAGGGAGTTATTACCCTTAAAAACGAGCATGTCTCTGCAGTTTCTAAACATGGTACTACATGCAATTTTGCGGGAGTAGATGATTTATCCGAAGGTGAGATGGATCTAAAGCGAGCTGTTTCTTCCATTGAACCTGACCAGCTTACCATTCTTCTAAGCCACAATCCTGATGTTATCTATTATGTAGATGAAGAATCAAAAGTAGATTTAATTTTGAGCGGACATACACACGGAGGACAGATACGCTTATTTAATTTTGGTATGTATGAATTAGGAGGGCTGAAAGAGAAAAGACAGATTCCTCTTTTTGTTAGTAATGGATATGGTACAACCTCCCTGCCTCTCCGTTTACAAGCTAGAGCACAAACGCATTATATCACTTTAAAAAGGAAAGAATAGCCTTGAACAAACTCTTTACATAGCATATACAAATTTTACACACAGGATAACTTATCCTATAATTCAATTAATAGAAACAGTTCACGAAGAGTAGTTGGAGGTTACGTATGGCTCACGAAGGGAAGTATAATATTAAAGCCATCTCAAATATGGTCGGGATCCAGCCGGGAACTTTGCGTGCATGGGAACGACGCTATCAAATTTTAAATCCTGTCCGCAATGAATCGGGGCATCGGTTATATACAGAGGAAGATTTGCGGAAATTAAAATGGCTCACGGAAAAAGTGAGCGGAGGTTTTACGATTAGTCAAGCGGTTTCGTTATTAGAAACGGAAAGTAGTACAGTAGGAGCGTTTGAAGAAGAAGGAGAAGTAGATTCCCCTCAGAAAATTAGGGATGAGCTGTTAACGATGCTTCTATCTTTTGAAGAAGGAAAAGCACAGGATTTAATTAATCATGCGTTTAGCCTGTATTCGGTAGAAAAAGTGGTTATTGATATTTTGGGTTCTCTACTCGTGACGGTTGGAGATATGTGGGAAAAAGGGCAAATCACAAGTGCTCATGAGCATTATACGACTCAAGTATTAAAAACGCGTATCAGCATGATTTTTTATTCGCTGCCTTCAAATGGCTTATTGCCTAAAGCGATTGCTGTATGTGGGCCTAATGAGACACATGAAGTTGGACTTCTAGTCTTTACGCTATTTTTACGCCGTAAAGGGTTTGAGGTTATTTATTTAGGAAGCAGCATTGAAGATAAAGATGTTGAGCTAATTGTTAAAGAAGTAGACCCAACGTTTTTATTTATGTCATGCACAATGATGGAAAATGCCGAGAAAACACTGAATTTGACGAACCAAATGATAAAGAAATTCCCGCATCTTAAAGTAGGATTAGGCGGTTATGTGTTTGATGGTTTAGATAGCAAAAGAAAAGGCGAGGCTCAGCCGTTTATTTTAGGAAATACAAAAGAAGAGTGGAACAGCTGGCTAACAAAAAAATTAGCAGAAATTGATTGAGAATAGCTTGTCTTTCCTTTCATAAACCTGTAAACTCGTAAGTAAACATCACGAACCGTTTTCCAAAAAATACATATACTGCATTATCGAACCATGTGGTTATGAGTGCAAGCGGGGAGGGACGCTAATGAGGCTTGAACGATTAAACTATAATAAGCTAAAAGTTTTTTTGACCTACGATGATTTAAAAGAAAGAGGGTTAACAAAAGAAGATCTATGGACAGATACATTCAAAGTAAAACAGCTCTTTCGTGAAATGATAGAGCAAGCTTCTCAAGAACTGAACTTTGAACCTACAAATTCTCTTTCGGTAGAAGTTTTTTCACTTCAAGCACAGGGAATGGTTGTATTTGTGACAAAGCAGTATGAAGAAGAAACCAGCTACGGTGAGTTCGATGAAGACGAGTTCGAGGACTTCATTGAAATGCAGGTCATGCTAGATGAAAGCGAAGACATGTTTTTTGAGTTTGATTCATTTGAAGATGTCATTCAGCTGACCAAGCGCATGTCAAACTTTTACGATACGGATAGCGTGCTCTATTCATTCGAAAAACGTTTTTACGTGCTGTTGGATTATCACATGCTGTCACCGGCTGAAGTTGGGAATATGATTGCGGTTTTGGCGGAGTATGGAAATCCCTCTACAATTACAAAGCACCGCGTAAATGAATATGGAAAAATATTAGTAGAAAAGAGAGCTCTGGAGTATATTAACTCTGTCTTTTCTTAACTGTTTAATTGAAATAATTACACCCGTGAAGGATAAAGCACTTTTATTAAAATAAGAGTGGCTGCACTTTCAGCTTGTACAAAGTTGTTGAAAGTGCTCTTTATCACCGGGTGTTTTTTATTTTTTTAAGACGATTAACGCATACTAGGAAAGAGGCAGACTTAAAACATTGTAGCATACCTTGTAAAGTTATTGGAAGCGTTTTCTTAGAAGAACACAAAAAATACTAAAAGTTCGATATTTTCCTTTGCAATGCAAAACTAAGGGTGTATACTATGTCATGAAAGAAGCACCATTCAATTAAAAACGAATAATTTTCGATACATTTTAGGAGGTTTACAGATGGTAGCCGACAAGATGCAAGACAGTAAAAATAGTCAAGAAGAGAAGCATGATGTTTTAAAATCTACACAAACAGTGATACATAAAGCGTTAGAAAAACTAGGCTATCCTGATGAAGTGTATGAACTATTAAAAGAGCCATTACGAATGATGACAGTAAAAATTCCTGTTCGTATGGATGACGGATCAGTTAAGATTTTTACAGGTCACCGAGCGCAGCATAACGATGCAGTTGGTCCTACGAAAGGTGGAATTCGTTTTCACCCAAACGTAACTGAAAAAGAAGTAAAAGCTCTATCTATATGGATGAGTTTAAAATGTGGAATCGTTGACCTTCCTTACGGTGGAGGAAAAGGTGGAATTGTTTGTGATCCTCGAAATATGTCTTTTGGAGAATTAGAGCGTTTAAGCCGCGGATATGTTCGTGCGATTAGCCAAATTGTTGGACCAACAAAGGATATTCCAGCGCCGGATGTGTTTACAAATTCACAAATTATGGCTTGGATGATGGATGAATACAGCCGGATTGATGAATTTAACTCGCCTGGCTTTATTACTGGAAAGCCCCTTGTCTTAGGTGGTTCGCACGGCCGTGAAACAGCGACTGCAAAAGGAGTAACTATTTGTATTCGTGAAGCAGCGAAAAAACGAGGCATTGAATTACAAGGTGCACGGGTAGTAGTACAAGGGTTTGGAAATGCAGGAAGCTTTTTAGCTAAGTTCATGCACGACGCTGGTGCTAAAATTGTAGGGATATCTGATGCATACGGAGCGCTGCATGATCCTAATGGTTTAGACATTGATTATTTATTAGATCGACGCGATAGCTTTGGTACAGTAACGAAATTATTCAATAATACTATCAGCAACAAAGAGCTGCTTGAACTTGACTGTGACATCCTAGTTCCAGCTGCGATTGAAAATCAAATTACAGAAGAAAATGCCCATAACATTCAAGCGAGTATTGTGGTGGAAGCAGCAAATGGACCAACAACTCTTGAAGCAACGCGCATCTTGTCAGAGAGAGGGATTTTATTAGTTCCAGACGTTTTGGCAAGTGCGGGCGGTGTAACAGTCTCTTATTTTGAATGGGTGCAAAATAACCAAGGTTATTATTGGACGGAAGAAGAAGTAGAAGAAAAGCTTGAAAAAGTAATGGTGAAATCATTTAATAACATCTACGAAACTTCTACAACTCGAAAAGTCGACATGCGTCTAGCTGCTTATATGATAGGCGTAAGAAAAATGGCAGAAGGCTCTCGCTTCAGAGGCTGGATTTAAAAACAGAACAGCAGAACAGCAGAACAATTGCGTAAATAGAAAAAATCTCCTATCATTAATGAGGAGATTTTTTTGTTTTACACTGCGTTAAAATAAAAAAAAGGTGCGTTTACAACTGAAGGAGTGACAGGCATGAAGAAAGAAAAAGTAATTATTGTTGGCGGAGGACCATGCGGGCTTTCAGCAGCTATTGAGCTTCAACATACAGGTATTGATGCCCTTGTAATTGAAAAAGGCAATATTGTGAATGCAATTTATAACTATCCGACCCACCAAACGTTTTTTAGTTCAAGTGAAAAACTAGAAATTGGGGATGTCCCTTTTATTACCGAAAATCGTAAGCCTGTGCGCAACCAAGCTCTTGCTTACTACCGAGAAGTGGTGAAGCGCAAGCAAGTTCGAATTCAGCCGTTTGAACGTGTCTTGCAAGTAGACAAACAAGCGGAAAACCAAATTATTGTCACAACATCCAAAGAGACATATGAAGCGGAGAATGTCATTATAGCTACGGGCTATTACGATCATCCTAATTATATGAATGTTCCTGGTGAAGATTTATCAAAGGTATTTCATTATTTCAAAGAAGCGCATCCGTATTTTGATAAAGATGTAGTCGTTATAGGCGGAAAAAACTCTAGCGTCGATGCGGCTCTGGAATTGGTGAAGTGTGATGCAAGGGTGACGGTTATTTATCGTGGCTCAGATTACTCCCCTAGCGTAAAACCTTGGATATTGCCTGAATTTGAAGCGCTGGTTCGAAATGGAACGATTGGGATGCATTTTAACGCTCATGTAACAAAGATAACGGATGAAGCGGTAACATATGAGCAGGAAGGGAAAGAATTTACGATTAGTAACGATTTCGTTTTTGCCATGACTGGCTATCACCCTGATCACTCGTTTTTAACAAAAATGGGTGTGGAATTAGATGATGAAACAGGCCGCCCTTCTTTTAACGAAGAGACGATGGAAACAAACGTGGAAGGAATTTATATCGCTGGTGTGATTGCTGCAGGAAACAATGCTAATGAGATTTTTATTGAAAATGGACGTTTTCATGGGAAATCAATCGCTTCTCATATTATCAACAAAAACAACGCATAGGCTTCTATGCGTTGTTTTACTAATGATTAAATAGCTGCTGCAGCTCATCATGATTCGTTGTTACTTGGAGAGCAACCAACAGTTTAATGCGTGCTTTAGGACCATTTAAGCCATTTGAAAAAATAACGCCCATCTCTTTTAACAGCTTGCCACCGCCTTCATACCCATATACATCTTGAGCAATTCCATTAAAACAGCGAGAAACGAGCACGATGGGTATCTTTCGCTTCAAAAGCAATTGAATTCCTGGAATAGTGAGAGGAGGCAGATTTCCTTGACCGAGGGCTTCAATTACAAGTCCGTCAACATTCATTGAAGCCACTGCTTGAAATAAATGGTCGTCCATTCCTGCATAAGCTTTTAATAAAGTGATTTGTTTATCTATTTGATTAACAGGATAAAATTCATGTTCTGTAGGCATGTGGTGAAAAGATACGCCGCGTTTTGTGATTAATCCTATTGGCCCGTACTGAGGGCTTTGAAATGTCGCCACGTTGCTTGTGTGGGTCTTGGTCACATTTTCAGCGGTATGAATTTCATCGTTCATCACAACTAAGACACCTTTTCCTTTTGCCCCGTCACTAATAGCCACCCGAACCGCAGATATAAAATTATAAGGACCGTCTGAACCGATTTCATTGCTTGATCTCATAGCTCCAGTTAAGACAATTGGAATATCTGTATGCACTGTTAAATCTAAAAAATAAGCGGTTTCTTCCAACGTGTCCGTGCCGTGGGTTAACACGACTGCATCAATTTTGCCTTCATTAATTTTATCGCGTATTTTTTTTGAAAGTATAAGCATTTCCTTAGGAGTAATGTGAGGAGAAGGCAGATGAAATGCTTCTTCTACGATTACATTGGCCATACCTGAAACAGATGATGTTGAGCGGTGAAGCGGGTTTTGAATATCTGGTGCTACCGCTCCAGTTTCCATGTCTTCTTTCATCGAGATTGTGCCGCCGGTGTGAAGAATATAAACAGTTTTCATAGAGAGCTCCTTTCAATTTTTCGTATAAGTATGATACATTTTTTGGTATACTTGTTTAAGGTCTTTGTTAGGCTTTGTAAATCGACAGCAAGTTATGTGAGCATTTACATATAAAGATAAGGACATTATAGACGGAGATTTTCATCCTAAAGATAACATGTTACTATTAAAAAAAATAGAGGAGATGAGGCGCTATTTATGTTGGCGATTGTATCTGCAGGCATTGCGCCAGGATTGGCATTGTTAAGTTTTTTTTATTTGAAAGATGAATATGAAACTGAGCCTATTTCAATGGTATTAAAAACATTTATTTTTGGAGCAATGCTTGTTTTGCCAATTATGTTTATTCAATATGTATTTGGTGAAGAACACGTTTTTCAATCACCTTTTCTTGAAGCATTTTTTACGACAAGCTTTTTAGAAGAATTTTTCAAATGGTTCATTTTATATTTCACGATTTATCAACATGTGGAATTTGATGAGCATTACGATGGAATTGTTTACGGGGCAGCTGTTTCATTAGGTTTTGCTACCGTTGAAAATATTTTATATTTATTTGCAAATGGTTTAGAATCAGCGCTAGGAAGAGCCATTTTACCCGTATCTAGTCATGCTTTATTCGGCGTCATTATGGGGTATTATTTAGGGAAAGCAAAGTTTTCTGAAGGAAAGGAAAAAACGAAGTGGACGCTGTATTCCGTATTTGCGCCGCTCATTTTACATGGAACATATGATTATATTTTAAAAACAATGGATCATTGGGTATTTATTATTATTCCATTTATGATTTATTTATGGTGGCTGGCATTAAGAAAAGTAAAAAAGGCCAAACAGCCATCGATTGTCTAGGCTCAGCTTGTAAATCTTTTTTGAGAGATTTACGAGCTGAGTTTTTTCATTTCGGTAAATTTTGCGCATCTTGTATAAAAAAACAACCTTTACAAAAAATACTCCTATCATCTTATCAGTTACATACGATGTAGGAGGTTTTGTCATGTTATCATTTCGATGTTTTAAAAAGTATGCATGTCTCATATGCATATGTTCATTTATTGCAGCGTCCGTTGTGAGTCCAAAGGCCGCTCACGCGTTTTCAAATCAAGTCATTCAACACGGAGCAGTTGGAGATGACGTTATTGAGCTGCAGTCGAGACTTCAGTATTTAGGTTATTATAACGGGAAAATTGACGGTGTATTTGGATGGAGCACATACTGGGCACTGCGCAATTTTCAATATGAATTTGGCATTAAAAAGATTGACGGTTTAGCAGGCTGGCAAACAAAGATTAAATTAGCTAACGCAACAAAATATCACGAAAGCTATGTGAAAAATCAAATTAGAAAAGGCAATAAGTTTACGCACTATGGCGGTAAGCCTCTTGATCAGCAGTCTAAAGGAAGCGGTAGCAGTGGAAAAAACAGCGGGAACAATGGTCAGCCAAAAGCACAAAGCGGATCTTCTCAAGCAAAAAAACCTGCCAGTCAGCCGCAGCGTAATACGTCTAAAGGAAATTCTGAACAACAGAAAGAAAAAGCACAAAAGCCAACAGCGGTGAATGTACCGAGCGGGTTTTCACAAAATGATATTCAGCTCATGGCAAATGCTGTGCATGGTGAAGCACGGGGTGAACCATATAATGGCCAAGTAGCCGTAGCGGCCGTTATTTTAAACCGAGTTAACAGTCCGTCATTTCCAAATACAGTCGCTGGAGTTATTTTTGAACCGCGTGCATTTACTGCCGTAGCAGATGGGCAAATTTGGCTTGAACCCAATCCAACATCTAAAAAAGCGGTTATGGATGCGATTAACGGATGGGATCCTACTGGGAATGCTATTTATTACTTTAATCCGGATACAGCAACAAGCGCATGGATTTGGTCACGTCCTCAAATTAAGCAAATCGGGAAACACATTTTCTGTCGATAAAGAGAGGTGAAGGAAACATGATTCGAACAATTTTAATTGTATTATTAGCTATTGGTGTTGTAGGTGTAGGGTATTGGGGGTACAGCGAACATCAAGAAAAAGATGCTGTGCTGCTTCAAGCGGAGAATACGTATCAACGAGCATTTCATGATTTGTCATATCAGCTAGATTTATTAAATGATAAAATCGGTGGCACGCTTGCCATGAGTTCGAGAGATCAGCTTTCGCCCGCGCTTGCAGAAGTATGGCGTTTAACTTCTGAAGCTCATAACAATGTAGGACAGCTGCCTTTATCGCTTTTACCGTTCAATAAAACAGAAGAGTTTCTTTCAGATGTTGGGGACTTTACGTACAAAGTGGCGGTAAGGGATTTAAGCAAATCCCCCTTAACAGATAAAGAGTATAAAACGTTAAATTCGCTTTATGATCAGTCAGGCGAAATTCAAAATGAAATGCGCCAAGTACAGCATCTAGTCATTGATAATAACTTACGTTGGATGGATGTTGAGCTAGCTCTAGCCACAAAAGAAAAGCAAGGGGACAATACGATTATTGACGGATTAAAAACCGTTGAAAAAAGTATGGATTCTTTTGCCGAAACAGATTTAGGCGTTATGAATGCAACGAATGAACAGGAAAAAAACGCTTTTCATCAATTAAAAGGTAGAGAAGTTAGTGAAGATGTTGCCAAACAAGTGGCGCGTTCGTTTTTGAATTTAAAAGGAAATGAACAAATTCATATTGTAAAGAGCGGAAAAGATGCCGATTATGAGGTGTACAGCTTAACCATTACAGATCCAAAAACTAAACAAGAGACGTATATGGATATTACCCAAAAAGGTGGATATCCGCTTTGGGTGCTCGAAGATCGAGATATTAAAAAACAAAATATTAGTTTAAACGATGCTATGAACAAAGCGACTAAGTTTTTAAAAGATCATCGTTTTGAAAGCCTAGTGATGGCTGAAAGCGCTCAATACGATAACATGGGAGTCTTTACATTCGTAGAGCAAACGGAAAGTGGAGTTCGGATTTATCCGGATTCAGTTAAAATGAAAATGTCTTTAGAAGATGGATCTGTGATTGGCTTCTCAGCTAAAGACTTCTTATTAAAACATCGTACAAGAGATATTCCAAAACCTAAAATTTCGAAAGAACAGGCAAAAACCAAGCTAAACCCGAATGTAAAAGTGATGGAAGACCGCTTGGCAATTATTACAAACGATTTAAACGAAGAAGTGCTATGCTATGAGTTTTTAGGGACAATTAAAAATGATACGTATCGTATTTTTATCAATGCCGATACGGGTTTTGAAGAGAAAGTCGAAAAACTGCAAAACTCAGAACCTTTATATAATGAAGTATAAAGCTGAGAAACCGGTGTCTATAGACACCGGTTTTTTTGTGTTGTATAAGTTTTTTGAGTCTAAATGACTAATTTTTATTTACAAAATAAATATATTTGACTATGTTTAAATAAAGGGAAAAAGTGTATATAGTGGAACTGAAGGAGAGAGAAGATGATAAAAGCGGGAATGAGGTTGACGTTAGAGAGCGGGTACAGAGAGTCTACCTTACAACAAACGTATCGATGTAAGGTAGTTGAGTTTACGGAAGACGTGATTTATATTAGCTATCCGCTAAACGAAGAAACGCAGCGAAGTGCTTTTTTACTAAAAGGTACAAAATTGCTGGCTACGTTTATCGGATATAATCAAAATGTATATACCTTTCCAACTGAAGTAACAGGGCGTGAAATAAAAGGCATGCCTGTTGTGAAGCTCTTTTACCCGGGCGATAAAAAGTTAAAGTCCATCCAAAGAAGAAATTTTTTCCGTGTGCCGCTTACAGTGAAGGCGGTGATAAAAAGTGAACAAGAACAGCAGGCCGTAATGGAAATTATGACTAAAAACATCAGTGCAGGTGGAGTAGCCGGCTCCTTCCATCATTCGCTGCTTTTTAATGAGAAAGATTCCGTTGTTGTACGATTAAGTCTTCCTAATCGTGAGGGAACTTTGCAGCATCTTGAATTAAAAGGGGAAGTTGTACGAATTACCGCCCCGACTTCCTGTAAAGTAGGTCAGCTATCTATTAAATTTATGGACATGGAAAAACAAACGAAAGAAATGATGATTCGTTATACCTTAAAGCGTCAGCTCGACCTAAGGAGAAAAGGTCTTCTTTAGCGTATAAAAAAAACTTCTCTTTCCTAAACTGTAAGCAAAGGTATCACTTCTTACAAAAGGAGAAAAAGATGAATCGAATAGAACGAATTTTAATTAAATTAGTGGTTATTCAATTTGTGTTTTTAATAATTGCCCAATGTATTTTACTATCTAGCAGTCACAGTACATATTTCTCAAAGGTCATTCAGTATGAGGGAGTTAGCAAAAATAATTTTAATAAAATTATTGAAACATTCGACCAGTAGTCGGACGTATGGTAGAATAACTAGGAAAGAAACATGCAGTGAACACCAGGCAGGAGAAGACCCCCTGCTCTTTTTTTCGTTTATAAACGTTTCATATAAAATGGCTCATTGTATAAAAGATGAAAGTGGTTTGTTCCTGTTTTGAAATTAAGGGAGGCACTTATGAAAAAACAAATTTCAATCGCGATTGACGGCCCTGCAGCTGCTGGGAAAAGTACAGTGGCAAAGATTATAGCAGAAACCTTATCATATATTTATGTTGATACAGGAGCGATGTATCGTGCTCTAACGTATCAAGCGCAGAAAAACCAGGTAGATTTGCAAAATGAAGAAGAGCTATTGCATTTGCTTAACGAAACAGTAATCGATTTAAAACCGTCTGAATCTGGACAGATAGTCATTTTAAATGGACAGGATGTTACAAGTGAAATTCGTTCCGCAGAAGTAACCAATTCTGTATCCATCGTCGCGAAACATCGTGCAGTTCGTGAAGAGATGGTAGCGAGACAGCAGGGTCTTGCTAAAGATGGAGGCGTTGTAATGGATGGACGTGATATCGGTACACATGTGCTTCCTCAGGCAGAAGTTAAAATCTTTTTATTAGCGTCTGTGGATGAAAGAGCACAGCGACGCCATGATGAAAACATAAAAAAAGGTTTTGAATCAAATTTAGAGCGTTTAAAAGAAGAAATTGCCCGCAGAGACAAGCTGGATTCTGAGCGTGAAGTAGCACCTCTTAAAAAAGCTGAAGATGCAATTGAAATCGATACAACTTCCTTATCGATTGAAGGAGTTGTAGAAAAAATACTTTCTATTACAAACGAAAGGATTGGATGATTTTGAGCTTTTATATGTTTGCACGTGGCATTGTAAAAGGTATTTTAACACCAGTTTATCGTTATGAAGTAATCGGTGCAGAAAATATCCCTTCAGAAGGCGGAGTTTTGCTTTGTTCAAATCATATTGACAACTTAGATCCGCCTACGGTAGGTGTGACGTGTCCAAGGCCTATTTCGTTTATGGCAAAAGCAGAGCTGTTTAAAGCACCTTTTCTGAAGACGGTTCTGCCAAAGTTAGAAACGTTCCCTGTAAAGCGGGGGATGGCAGATCGTGAAGCTTTGCGCCAAGGGTTAAAGATTTTAAAAGAAGGAAAAGTGCTTGGATTATTTCCAGAAGGAACAAGAAGTAAAGATGGAAAATTAGGAAAAGGAATGGCTGGAGTAGGCTTTTTTGCTTTGCGTTCAAAAGCAGCTGTTGTTCCTTGTGCTGTTATTGGTCCATATAAGCGTTTTGCAAGGTTAAAAGTAGTGTACGGACCGCCAATTCAGATGGATGAACTTCGTGAACGAAAGGCATCAGCCGAGGAAGTAACCGAAGTTATTATGAAAAGCATTGGTGAATTAATTGAAAAATATCAATAGTTTGTAACCTTATGACTTGACAAAAGATTCTATTTATTAGAAGTTAGTAACAAAGAGAGTTTTTTCTATACAGAGCTATATACAATAATGATGAGCTAAAAGAGTGAAGAACTCTTACAAGGGAATACATATTGTAGATGGATATTGGAGGAGGAAAAGACGATGACAGAAGATATGAATCAAGTAGAGGTAACGTCATTAGAAGTAGGAGAAACAGTAAAAGGTACTATTACAAAAGTAGAAGAAAAGCAAGTGTATGTAGATGTGCCTAACAGCAAACTAGACGGTATTATTCCAATTAGTGAATTAGCGAGCTTACATATTGAAAAAGCAGGGGATGTAATCCAAGAAGGTGCCGAAGTCGAAGCGAAAGTAATTAAAGTGGAAGACGATGTGCTTGTGTTATCTAAACGGGCTGTAGATGCTGAAAAAGCATGGGACGGTTTAGAAGCAAAACTTTCTTCAGGTGAAGTGTTTGAAGCGGTAGTCAAAGAAATTGTCAAAGGCGGATTAGTAGTAGATATTGGTGTAAGAGGGTTCATTCCAGCTTCTCTTGTTGAAACTCATTTCGTTGATGATTTCGCAGAATATCAAGATCAAACTCTTACAGTCAAAGTAGTGGAATTAGATAAAGAAAAAAATCGCGTGATCCTTTCGCATCGTGCAGTTGTAGAAGAAGAGCTTGTACAACAAAAAGAAAATGTTCTTGAGTCATTAAAAGAAGGTCAGGTTTTAGAAGGAACCGTTCAGCGCTTAACAGACTTTGGTGCGTTTGTAGATGTAGGCGGAGTAGATGGGCTAGTGCATATCTCTCAGCTTTCACATACGCGTGTAGAAAAGCCTTCAGACGTAGTAGCTGAGGGAGATACTGTGAAAGTCAAAGTATTATCTGTTGACAAATCAACGGGTCGTGTTTCATTATCTATTAAAGATACGTTAGAAGGTCCATGGTCCAACATTTCTACGAAGCTTCGCCAAGGTGATGTAGTAGATGGAACTGTTAAAAGACTTGTATCTTTTGGAGCTTTTGTGGAAGTTCTACCTGGAGTAGAAGGACTTGTACACATTTCTCAAATTTCACATAAGCATATCGGGACACCGCATGAAGTGCTTTCTGAAGGCGAAAAAGTGACGGTAAAAGTACTTGATGTGAATGAACAAGAACGACGCGTTTCGTTAAGCATTCGTGACCTTGAGGAAGAAGAGCAAGAAGATTACGGTGACTATGAATTACAAGAAGAGTCAAAAGGCTTCCAATTAGGTGATATGATTGGGGATCAATTAAAAAAATTAAGATAAGTAATGGTGATGATTTGTGAGCAGAGCAAAACGTAAAATTGATCACATTCATCATGCGATTCAAACGGGACAGCATCGGCTGCACGGGCTAGATGATATTCGCTTCGTTCATAATAGCTTACCAAATACAGGCGTGCACGATGTTCATATTGATACAAAAATTGGCGAACTTTTGTTAAGTTCGCCAATTTTTATAAATGCTATGACGGGTGGAGGCGGACAAGAAACGGAACGGATTAACCGTTCGTTTGCTCAAATTGCTCATCATGGTCAATTAGCAATGGCCGTTGGATCGCAGATGGCTGCGATTAAAGATGAAAAGGAAGAACAATCATACAGAGTAGTGCGTCAAGAAAACCCTAACGGAATTATTTTTGCCAACCTAGGCAGTGAAGCTACAGTTGAACAAGCTAAAAAAGCGGTTGATATGCTTGAAGCAAATGGACTTCAAATTCATTTAAATGTTATACAAGAACTGGTCATGCCAGAGGGAGATCGTGATTTTACCGATGCATTACGTCGTATTGAACGAATTGTCCGAGAAGTAACCGTTCCTGTAATTGTCAAAGAAGTAGGTTTTGGGATGAGCGCTCAAGCAGTGCAAAAACTTAAAGATGTTGGTGTTGAAATCGTTGATATTGGTGGGTACGGTGGTACCAATTTTTCGAAAATCGAAAATGAAAGACGAGCAAAACATTTTCACTTCTTTAATGATTGGGGAATTTCCACAGCAGCTTCTTTAGCGGAAGTATCTCAGCACGTAGAAGGTATATCCATTATTGGTTCAGGAGGTATTCAAACCTCTATGGATGTTGCTAAGTCTATTGCGTTAGGAGCTTCTGCAACGGGAATGGCAGGATATTTTCTATCCATTTTAATGAAGTCTGGTTTAGAAGCAGTCGTAGAAGAGATAGCCGAGCTGCATGAGGAGTTAACGTTTATCATGGCTGCATTAGGAGCAACTTCTATTGCTAAGCTTCAGCAAATGCCTCTAGTTATTACAGGGGATACCCATAGCTGGCTGACTCAGCGAAATGTATCTATAGAAACATTTAATAACAGATGATAAAAAAGCAAGCAGTTAACTGCTTGCTTTTTTATTTCCTTAGAAGATGAATGATCGCGTTTTCATTAAAAAAAACAAAAAATATTGGCAGAAGAAGTGACAAAAAGCATGAAATCCCAAACGTTAGCCACTTATAATAAGTTAAATAAACAGAAAAATCAGAAAAAAGAGGTGGCGTAATGAAAAAGGGACATCCTATATTTACAATTTTTCTTTTCTTTTTAGGCTGGGTTTTCATGTATGCAGATCGTAATATTTTATCTCCAGTTATGGGAGATATCGGTGCGCAGTGGGATCTTAATAAAGCTGAACTTGGGCTAATGTCTACCGTATTTTTTGCAGCGTATGCAGCTATGCAGATTCCAACGGGTTTTTTGGCAGATCGATTTGGTCGCGTTAAGATCTTAGTGGCTGGATACATTTTGTTTGGAGTTGCCACATTCTTTACAGGACTTACGACTACTTTCGGTATGTTCTTGCTCATGCGGGCGCTGACAGGACTTGGAGAAGGAACGTATTATGGTTCACAATACGGAATTTCTTCAAGCATCACGTCTGAACGATACCGAGGTCTAGTGTCTGCGCTCATCAATAGTGGAATGGCTTTTGGTATATCGCTTGGTTTTATCGGTTCTACATACATTACATATACGTTAGAAAAAGACTGGCAGTTTACTTTTTACTTATTTGCTATTCCGACTATAGTAATAGCTATTTTAATAGCTTTCTTTGTAAAAGATAAGCAAAGGGATCAAGAAAAAAATTCGCTAAATAAAGAAACAAAGCAGTCGCTAAAAGTATTATTTACAAAAAATCATATTTTCGTATACATTTTAATCTTCTGCTCTCTTTACGGATTTTTTGGGATGCTGACGTGGCTTCCTTATTACTTGCAGCACTCGCGCGGCTTAGAAGGGTCTCAAACAGGCATCATAGCATCTTTAGTACCGTGGGCGTCTATTCCGGGAGCAATCTTCTTTGGTTATATATCGGATCGAATTGCAAATAAAAAAGCATTAATTGTGAGTTTGTCAGTAGCGGGCGCTTTATGTCAATTTTTTATTCCCTATACAGAGAGTTATTCTTGGCTATTAATCGGCTTAATTGTGTACGGTCTGATAGGGAAATTAGCATTAGATCCGATTTTAATTTCGTATATGGCGGATATTACTCCCTCTTCCATGTACTCTAAAGTGTACGGTTTTTTTAACTTCAGCGGCATGCTGTCATCGATCTTTGCACCTTACATTACCGGATATTTTGCAGATAAACTTGGAAGTATGGAATTCGGATTTTATTTGTCAGGAGCACTATTGTTAGTGGGAGGAGTTCTCTTTTTGTTTACAGGAAAGAAAGAACGTTCCTATCCTGTTTCACATCCAGTTTTAAAATAAAAAATGCGCTGACTTAGTCAGCGCATTTTTTTATTTATGCTCATTTAACTCGCGCGCTTCTTCAGGACTTTGCAAGCTAGTTGCTCCCGGATAGTGAAGTCCTTGATCACGGTCAGATTCAACTCGTTTTGATTCCTTTAATTTTTTTTCTTGACGATCTTTTCCCATTTTATATTCCCTCCTTTTTTCTGATAGGTTGTCCAAAATAAGCGGTTCTATTCTAAAACTCCGATTAAGTTTTCCAAAATTGATACATACTGATGACAGATAGGGGAGGTGCCATATTCAGTGGACGGAATTTTCTTTTATTGGCTTTCGTGGATGGGATGGATTGTTGCGACTTTTCTTATGCCCAAAACAGCTAGGCGTTGGAAGGTAGCAGCCATTATATTAATCAGTATACTCCTAAGCGGAATGAACATGCATATGACTCAGTTTTCATGTAGCTACACCGCTTTGTTTTTAGTGGGAGTAGCGTGTGTGTATGCTTCAGGCTACAGCCGATTTCAGCAGTTATATTATGTTATTGTATGCGGCATTATAATAATTGCCTATGCTAGTTTTTGTTTACTTGAGCTCTATGATCCTGTCTGGATTTTTATTGATCGTAAGTGGATTTTGACTGGACTTATCTTATATATTTGCTTTATGGTGGTTAAAGATGCTGAAAAAAGATTCGCAGCAATCATTTTAGGTGTAGTTGGAGGAGACTTTTTATATGCAGTTGTCATTCGGGATATCGCATCTTATGAAATAGGGTCTCTTCGTACACTCGACGTTTTAGCCACAGCAGTAGGAGCGATGTTTATTTGGGAGATGCTGGTTTATTTCTCTGCTTATTTAGATTTGTACGTGCTGAAGTCTCACAGGCAAAAGCAAAGTACTTACAAATAGAAGAAGAGATTTCGTAAAATTATATTGTTGTTACCGGTGATTTTTGATAAAATTGTTTGATTGAAAGAGTAATGCTTATTCAGCGGATAGGCAGTTAATCAGTTCAGTATAAGAAAGAGCTGATAAAAATCCTGCTTTATCGCTTATGATCGATTAGTAGAGGTCATGCCACGCTGCATGGCCTCGATTTTTGAAAAAAGAATGATCTTATTTATTTGTACATGTAGATAAATACCTTTAGTCGATTAAAGACTGGTTGCCGATACATAAAAAAGATCAAGGAAAGGGAAGAATCGTATGCCAAAACCAATTATTGCGATTGTTGGTCGTCCCAACGTAGGAAAATCAACAATTTTCAACCGAATTGTAGGAGAGCGAGTATCTATTGTAGAAGATATTCCGGGTGTAACTCGTGATCGTATCTATAGTTCAGGTGAGTGGCTGAATTTGGACTTTAACATTATTGATACTGGTGGTATTGATATTGGAGATGAGCCATTTTTAGAACAGATCAAACAGCAAGCAGAAATTGCAATTGATGAAGCGGACGTAATCATTTTTCTAGTGAATGGACGCGATGGAATTACTGCAGCTGATGAAGAAGTGGCGAAAATTTTATACAAATCCAAAAAGCCCGTCGTCCTAGCCGTTAATAAAGTAGATAATCCTGAAATGAGAGAATTAATCTATGATTTCTACGCACTAGGATATGGAGAACCGTTCCCAATCTCAGGAACGCATGGTTTAGGTTTAGGTGACCTGCTAGACGAGGCAGCTAAGCACTTTCCAAAAGAAAAAGACGAAGATTACGGAGAAGACGTCATTAAATTTTCATTGATTGGTCGTCCTAACGTAGGGAAATCTTCATTAGTTAATGCTCTTCTAGGTGAAGACCGTGTTATTGTCAGTGATCTTGCCGGCACGACACGCGATGCTATTGATACGAAGTTTACAAAAGAAGATCAAGAATATGTTGTTATTGATACAGCTGGAATGAGAAAGCGTGGAAAAGTGTACGAGAGTACGGAAAAATACAGCGTACTTCGCGCATTAAAGGCAATTGAACGCTCGGACGTTGTCTTAATTGTATTGAATGCTGAAGAGGGTATTATTGAACAAGATAAGAAAATTGCTGGCTATGCACAAGAAGCTGGAAAAGCTGTCGTCATTGTTGTGAATAAATGGGATACAGTAGAAAAAGATGAAAAAACAATGAAAAAATTTGAAGAAAATATACGCGAGCATTTTCAGTTCTTAACATATGCTCCAATTGTATTCCTTTCAGCTAAAACGAAAAAACGTACGCATACTCTATTGCCAATGATTGATCTTGCAAGCGAAAGCCATGCTGTACGTGTAGAAACAAGCATCTTAAACGATGTAATTATGGATGCAGTAGCAATGAACCCTACGCCTACTCACAACGGCAACCGCTTAAAAATCTATTACACAACTCAAGTAGCAATCAAGCCGCCAACTTTTGTTGTGTTTGTAAATGATCCTGAGCTAATGCATTTTTCATATAAACGTTTCTTAGAAAATAAGCTTCGTGAAGCTTTTGGATTCGAAGGAACTCCAATTAAAATTATTGCAAGACCAAGAAAATAACAGAGGATGTGATCGGCGTGGAAAGAATAGCTGTACTAGGAGCAGGGAGTTGGGGAACTGCATTAGCTTTCGTATTGGCGGAAAATGGACACGATGTTCGCATTTGGGGACATAGACAACAAGTCATTGATCAAATCAACGAGACGCATCAGAATGAAAAATATCTGCCTGGTGTAGAGCTTCCTCATCAGATTAAAGGTTTTACGTCATTAGAAAAGGCAATAGAGGGTGTTGAAACCCTTATTTTAGCTGTTCCAACGAAGGCCATTCGTGAAGTGTTGCAACAGCTAAAATCCCTTACCGATGAACTGTTTACAATTGTTCACGTAAGTAAAGGAATTGAACCGGATTCTCTTTTACGTATATCTCAAATGATTCAACAAGAAATTGATACAAAAGACATCGTTGTCTTATCAGGTCCGAGTCATGCTGAAGAAGTAAGTAGAAGGCAGCCGACAACCGTGACGTCAGCTTCAACAAATATACAAGCAGCAGAAAAAGTGCAGGATTTATTTAATAATCAACAGTACTTCCGTGTTTATACAAATCCTGATGTGATTGGTGTGGAAATTGGGGGAGCGTTAAAAAATATTATTGCTCTTGCTGCTGGTATCACGGATGGACTTGGATATGGTGACAATGCGAAGGCCGCTCTTATGACTCGTGGCTTAGCTGAAATCGCTCGTTTAGGTACGGTGCTTGGCGCCAATCCTCTGACGTTCTCAGGTTTAACCGGGATTGGAGACTTGATTGTAACGTGTACAAGCGTTCATTCTCGAAATTGGCGCGCTGGTAATCTTCTTGGAAAAGGCAAAAATTTAGACGAAGTATTAGAAAATATGGGAATGGTTGTAGAAGGTGTACGCACGACGAAAGCAGCTTACCAGCTATCTCAAAAATACGACGTGAAAATGCCGATTGCTGATGCTTTATATAATGTACTGTTTAATGATGTGAAGGCAAAAGATGCAGTAGACGCGCTTATGTCTCGTACTAAAACACATGAAATGGAAGATTTAGCGAATGTTTTAGGAGAAAAATTAAATTAAGTGCAAAGAAATATGAAAAAATAGGCAATTGGTGATACCCAAAATCATTTACTTGCATAAAATAACGTGTAAATAAAGATGAGTAGAACTGTTAGTATGGGAATATTTAGTTACGGTCGAAGCGAAGAGCCCCCTTCGCTTCGATTTTTTTTATGTGAAAAAGCAGGAATTTGTCAATTTAATAGGAAAGTAATTACTATAGAGCGTAAATCAATGGAAGGTAAATAAATATTAAATTTAGAATGTTCTATTAATATCCATCTTAACTATAAGTCCTTATGTTATAATAACGGTGAAAAAAGGAGTGGATGCAATTTGTCGCCAGGTTTGTTAAAGATGTGGATTTCATTGGGTTCCATTGTATTTATGTTTATTGCGGTATTTTCTATTTACTTTAGTCGTTATAAAATCACGAACCGCGTTGGTAAAATTGTACTCGCTTTCATTGCCTATTCGCTCATGATTGTAGCAGGTCTTATTATGGTAATTGTTGTATTCAGCGGTCCGACAGATGCTTAATGTACATATGGTAGGGTGAGGAAAATGAAAAAATTCATGCTAACGTCTATTGTTGGGTTAACCATTTTTGTATTATCCGGTTGTTTGTACCCGACGGAAAGAATGTCTCAAAATCAAGTTCCTTATAAAGATCAAGTTGCTTCCGTACAAACGGCCGTTGATCAATTTAAAGAAGAAAGCGGAGGCTTATTGCCGATAAAAACGAAAGATATGGACACGCCGATTTATCAAAAATATCCGATTGACTTTACGAAAATTGTTCCTAGATACATGCAAGACGCACCTGGGAATTCGTATGAAAGCGGAGGGATATTTGCGTACGTGCTTGTGGATGCAGAAACAAAGCCCACGGTTAAATTATTAGACTTACGGATGGCGGATACGATTCAAGATGTTAATGTACATTTGAATATATACCGTCAAAACCATAAAGGATACGTACCGTTTAAAGACGTCATCGCTCCCGGCGTATTCTCTATTAACTATAAGAAATTGAATATGAAAGAACCCCCTGTCGTTACTAGCCCGTATACAGGGAATAGTCTTTCTTTAATTGTTAATGGGCAGGGAGATGTATTTGTAGATTATCGTCCTGATTTGTATGATGCCATTCAAAAGCATAAAAGCTCCTACAAACCGGGTGAAGATATCCGAAAGCTCCTTGTGGAAAACAGTGATTTTGTACCTGCTTACTCTCTTCCTTATACAGTTAACGATAAGAATGAACCAATATTTTTTAAAAAATAAGTCATGAACCCCTTCTCCTTGAATAATATTCAGAGAGAAGGGGTTTTCTCTTTCTTGTACACCAATAATGAAAATCAGAATGACTAAGTCAGCATGTGCATGAAAAAAATCATAAATTTTTCTATCAAAAGTCATATTTTAATAGGACAACGTCATAACTATATAGTGTCCTAATTTACTCTCGCAATGGATGTCATATTCCATGAACTCATAGATCGGAGGGGATCTTTTGGAAAAGGTGGATGTATTTAAAGATATCGCTGAACGTACAGGAGGCGATATATATTTAGGTGTGGTGGGAGCAGTTCGAACAGGAAAATCTACATTTATTAAAAAGTTTATGGAGCTGGTGGTCCTGCCTCACATCGAGAACGAGGCAGAAAGAGCTCGCACACAAGATGAACTACCACAAAGTGCAGCTGGAAAAACGATTATGACAACTGAGCCGAAATTCGTACCGAATCAAGCAGTCAATGTTTTGGTGGATGACGGGCTAGAAGTTAACATACGGTTAGTAGATTGTGTAGGATATACAGTGCCAGGCGCTAAAGGGTACGAAGATGAAAATGGACCTCGAATGATCAATACACCTTGGTATGAAGAACCAATTCCATTTCACGAAGCGGCTGAAATTGGAACGAGAAAGGTCATTCAAGAACACTCAACGATTGGTGTCGTCATTACAACAGATGGCTCAATTGGAGATATACCTCGTCAAGATTATGTGGAAGCAGAAGAGCGCGTCATTAATGAGCTAAAAGAAGTAGGCAAACCCTTTATCATGGTTATTAATACCGTACAGCCATATCATCCCGATACAGAAAAGCTTCGTGCAAAGCTTAATGAAAAATATGATATCCCAGTATTAGCGATGAGTGTGGAAAGCATGCGCGATACTGATGTGATGAATGTATTAAGAGAAGCACTATACGAGTTCCCTGTATTAGAAGTCAACGTTAATCTACCAAGCTGGGTAATGGTTTTAAAAGATAAACATTGGCTGCGTGAAAGCTATCAAGAAGCCGTTAAAGAAACGGTAAAAGATATTAAGAGACTGAGAGACGTTGAACGGGTAGTAGAGCAATTTAGCCAGTTTGAGTTTATCGATCAGGCTCGATTAGCCGGAATTGAGATGGGGCAGGGGATTGCCGAAATTGACTTATACGCTCCAGATGACTTATATGATCAGATTTTGAAAGAAATCGTGGGAGTAGAAATTCGCGGAAGAGATCATTTGCTGCAGTTAATGCAAGACTTTGTGCATGCAAAAACCGAGTATGATCAAGTCTCTGATGCACTTCGCATGGTTAAGCAAACGGGTTATGGTGTAGCTGCACCTTCGCTTTCAGATATGAGCCTTGATGAACCTGAAATTATTCGCCAAGGATCGCGTTTTGGAGTTCGTTTAAAAGCAGTGGCACCTTCTATACACATGATTAAAGTGGATGTAGAATCAGAATTTGCGCCGATTATCGGAACGGAGAAGCAAAGCGAAGAATTAGTTCGTTATTTGATGCAAGACTTTGAAGATGATCCGCTTTCAATTTGGAATTCAGATATATTTGGCCGCTCTCTAAGTTCAATCGTAAGAGAAGGGATTCAAGGAAAGCTGTCGCTGATGCCTGAAAATGCGCGATATAAGTTAAAAGAAACGCTAGAACGGATTATTAACGAAGGATCTGGAGGTTTAATCGCGATTATTTTATAAGAATATAACGTTAGGCTCCTCATAAAGGAGCCTCTTCTTTTTGGATAGATCATACAAAACTTTACATATATTGTGATAGATCGCGTGGTTATCCTATTCCTGCGTTATTTTCTGCTTGCTATGCCTTGTTCAATATGTTAATCTTTTAACAGAAATCGATCGATCATACTGTTTTCACTACATACATACGGCAGACGAATGAAAAACATTGAATTATTTAGTTCAATCGTTTATGATTAGGCTTGTCGATACATAGGTTATGTATAATATCCATTTGTTTTGTTAAAGAATGAGATATAACGAATTACTAGATTCCTTTTCTAACAAGGTTTTTAGTTATTATATGATCCGATTTTGGGAGGAGGTGAATGGCATGAACAAGACAGAATTAATTAATGCTGTTGCAGAAGCAAGTGAGCTTTCAAAAAAGGATGCTACAAAAGCAGTTGATGCTGTTTTCGATACAATTTTAGAAGCTTTAAAAGCTGAGGACAAAGTTCAACTTATCGGTTTTGGTAACTTCGAAGTACGTGAACGTGCTGCTCGTAAAGGACGCAATCCACAAACTGGCGAAGAAATCGAAATTCCTGCTAGCAAAGTTCCTGCATTCAAACCAGGTAAAGCTCTTAAAGATGCTGTAAAATAATATCTACATAAAATGGCTTTATTCATAGCCGTTGATGAAGAGCTTTGAAAGGTCGCACATTTGCGACCTTTCTTTTTTGCCTTTGGTATATACATATGCTAGAATTTTTTTCATAAAGTCGTAATGCAACGAATTGGAGGGCAACAACATGTCATCTGTAAATAAACCACAGATCGAACAAGCTGTGAGACTAATTTTAGAAGCAATTGGCGAAGATCCAAGCCGTGAAGGATTATTAGATACACCAAAGCGAGTAGCTAAAATGTATGAGGAAGTCTTTTCCGGGTTGAATGAAGATCCAAAAGAGCATTTTAAAACAGTTTTTGGAGAGGATCATGAAGAGCTAGTGCTTGTAAAAGATATTCCTTTTTACTCTATGTGTGAACACCACTTAGTGCCTTTTTACGGAAAAGCTCATGTTGCGTATATTCCAAAAGGCGGACGAGTGACCGGTTTAAGTAAGCTGGCAAGAGCGGTAGAGGCTGTTGCGAAACGTCCTCAGCTTCAGGAGAGAATTACATCTACAGTGGCGGATTCTATTGTAGAAACATTAGAGCCGCACGGGGTAATGGTAGTAGTGGAAGCAGAGCACATGTGTATGACCATGCGAGGCATTAAAAAGCCTGGGGCTATGACAATCACTTCTGCTGTGCGTGGAGTGTTAGAACACGATGCAAGTTCTAGAGCTGAAGTTTTATCATTGATTAAATCATAATGTGGATGATGAAGGAGAAGAGAATATGACACAAAAAGGAACGCCAGAGTATATTGTCATTAAAGCGGTCGAAGATGGAGTTAACGTAATTGGCTTAACGCGAGGAGCAGATACGCGATTTCATCATTCAGAAAAACTAGATAAAGGCGAAGTGATGATTGCGCAGTTTACTGAGCATACATCCGCAATTAAAATTCGTGGCAAAGCCGTCGTTCAGACTGTTCACGGAGAAATTGAATCCGATACGAAAAAATAAGCAGGGATTTTCCTGCTTTTATTTATATTTAAAATAAATGAATAAGAACAGGAAAAACATGGTGAAACTAAAAGCAATATCTTAAATTACTGTCTAAGAAATCAAGATGGTATGTAGATGAACGGTGTTCAAGCGGATGAGCAGCTAAAGGATTTAAACCGTGAAAAAGCTTCAAAAGAATTTAAAGGATATTTTATAATGTAATTATGTTATAATTGACACTATCGATTTGGAGTTAAAAGAACTTTAAACAAATAGTGATGGAAAGGGAGACAAGGATGATGAGCGTAAAAACCATCTATGATATTGTGGCCAACATGAAAGAACAGCTTCATGTTGAATTAAGTCATCCATATGTAAAAAAATATATTCATCATCCGCGTATTGATGAAAATAGATTACTGTACATGTGTTCGTTCTTAGATACTCTTTCAATGGAAGAAGAAAAAAAGAACAGCTCTGTGCTATCTGTGATGCTCGTTCAAACCGCACTTGATACCCACGATCTAGTCTCCACTCAAAATGTTAGCGGAAATGAAGGGAAGCTGCATGAGAGGCAGCTGGTAGTTTTGGCCGGAGATTATTACAGCGGCCTGTACTATTACTATTTAGCTCAAAGCAGCCAGCTGAATTTAATGAAAGTTATAGCATCTGCTATTAAAGAAATTAATATCGCTAAGATACACATTTATAACAATCGCTCTACTAATCCACACGACGTTATGAATAGTTTTTTAGCAGCAGAATCATCGTTTGTAAGATGCTTATGTGACTATTTTGAACGTGAAGAGTGGAAAGAACTTTTAAAACATGCAGCGTATTTGAATGGGATATTAAAGCAATTAAAGTCATTACAGCATAAAGAGCCTACTCTCTTGCTAAACTATTGCAAACAAATTGGCATGAATCAAGAACAAATAAAAGAATACCTTTATTCGTATACTCAACAGTCTGTAAATATTGTTAGAGGGTACTTGCGAAGTGAATTTGCGATGAATGAGTTTTTAAGAGAGCACTTAGATGAACTTACATCTAGCTTAGAAGTGTTGAAAAATGTCGTAGGAGAAGGATAGAGATATGCAGCAATCAAAAGAACAGCGTGTCCATGGCGTATTTGAAAAAATATACAAAAATTATGATCAAATGAATTCTGTTATTAGTTTTCAGCGTCATAAGGCATGGCGCAAAGATACGATGAAGCGAATGAATGTTCAAAAAGGAACAAAAGCTTTAGATGTTTGTTGCGGAACTGCGGATTGGACGCTAGCTATGGCTGAAGCAGTTGGAGAAACAGGAGAGGCAGTTGGCCTGGATTTTAGTCAAAATATGCTAAAGATTGGTGAAGAGAAAGTAAAAAACTCACCTTTTTCAAATATTACTTTACTACATGGCAATGCAATGGAGCTTCCTTTTGAAGATAATTCATTTGACTATGTAACGATTGGATTCGGACTGCGCAACGTGCCCGATTACCTTCAAGTTTTAAAGGAAATGCAGCGCGTCGTGAAACCTGGCGGAAAAGTGGTTTGCCTTGAAACGTCTCAGCCAACGATGATTGGTTACCGACAAATGTACTTGCTTTATTTTAAGTATATTATGCCTGCGCTTGGAAAGATGGTCGCTAAAAGCTATGATGAATATTCATGGCTTCAAGAGTCAGCTAGGGACTTTCCAGGTCAAAAGCAATTGGCTGATATGTTCCGTGAAGCCGGTTTGACAGATGTTGAAGTGAAATCTTACACAGGTGGAGTAGCGGCGATGCATCTAGGGTACAAACGATAAAAGAGAAAAAGCTTGTCCTACAGGTGCAACAGCCTGTAGGATAAGGAGTAAAGAATGAATATATAATGCAAGGTGAGTCCAATGAAACTAAAAATGATGTACGCTTTTTTGAATACGGATATTACCCTTATTGAGAAAGAACTTGAACAAACTGTTCATACCGATGAAACACTTATCACAGATGCTTCTCTTCACCTTTTACAAGCAGGGGGGAAACGAATTCGCCCTGTATTTGTTTTGTTGGCAGCTAAATTTGGGCATTACAATATCGACCAAATCAAACATGTGGCAGTAGCGCTTGAGCTGATTCATATGGCGTCTCTTGTTCATGATGATGTTATTGATGACGCTGATAAGCGACGGGGAAAACCAACAATTAAGGCAAAATGGGACAATCGTATTGCTATGTATACAGGGGATTACATCTTTGCTCGTGCACTTGAAGTTATGAGTGAGGTTAAAGATGTGGAAGCACATAAAATTTTATCTAATACGATGGTGGAATTAACGCTCGGTGAAATTGAACAGATTAAGGACAAATACAACCTAAACCAAAACTTACGCGTGTATCTGCGTAGAATTAAACGTAAAACGGCACTGCTAATTGCTGCAAGCTGTCAGTTAGGCGCAATTGCAGCGGGAGCTCCTGAAGATATACATAAACGTTTATTTTGGTTTGGATATTACGTGGGAATGTCATTTCAAATTACGGATGACATTTTAGATTTTATCTCATCAGAAGAACAGCTTGGGAAACCAGTTGGCAGCGACTTACTGCAAGGAAATATTACGCTGCCAGTTTTGTATGCCATTGAAAATGCTGAGTTTCGAGATAAAGTAGAACAGCTTTTCGAGAGGGAATATGAGCAAGAGCTGATCGATGAAATTATTTCTGATATTAAATCTTCTAACGCCATTGAACGTTCATTTGAGATGAGCGATCGTTATCTGCAAAAAGCGATGAGCATTTTAGAAGAACTGCCGCCAAACAAGGCGAAAAAAACGCTGCATCAAATTGCGAAGTACATTGGAAAACGGAAATTTTGATTTATTTACTTTCATAAGTTGTAAACTGCTCGAAACAATGTTAATATCTTCATGAGGTGTGATTGCGCTTTCAAAACTTGTTTACATATCATGAACTTCAGGGGTGGAGAGTAAAATGATACAAAAAACGTTTTTAATGGTCAAACCAGACGGGGTACAAAGAAGCATTATTGGTGAGGTTATTTCTCGCTTTGAGAAAAAAGGTTTTCAATTAGTTGGAGCTAAGCTTATGCATATTTCGCAGGAATTAGCTGAAACACACTATGGTGAACATAAAGAGAAACCTTTCTTCGGTGAGTTAGTGAAATTTATCACATCAGGTCCAGTTTTTGCTATGGTATGGGAAGGTGAAAACGTGATTTCAGTATCACGTCAAATGGTGGGGAAAACTAACCCTCAAGAAGCGCTTCCTGGAACTATTCGAGGTGATTATGGACTGATTGTGGATAAGAATATTATTCACGGCTCAGATTCACCAGAAAGTGCGGAGCGTGAAATCAGCTTATTCTTTGAAAGTGAAGAGCTGACTTTCTATAAAAAAGACGCAGACGCTTGGATTTACTAATTTAGATAGCGCAAAAAGACGAATGAATTTTCATTCGTCTTTTTTATTGTGTGTATAAACAAGCTTCTAGGCTATTAAGTGCAAAGATTTCCCCGCATAAACATTTTCATAATGTATTCCGATATATTAATAAGAAGATAAGCGTATATAAAGGTTTTATTTCTTTATACGTCTAACATAAACGTATAGGAATGAGAAAGGAGAGTCAAAAATGATAGATGAATACGACGCGTTTGTGGAGAAAATAAAAACAAAAACAGGCATTGATTTGTCCCTATATAAGCAGTCTCAAATGCACCGCCGCCTCACCTCGCTGTATGAAAAAAAAGGTTTTTCTAGTTTTTTTGAATATTATCGAGCAATGAACAGTAACAACGAACTGCTTGAGGAGTTTTTAGATCGGATGACGATTAACGTGTCAGAGTTTTATCGCAACTATCAGCGGTGGGATATATTGGAGCAAAAAATTTTACCGACTCTTGTAAAAGGAAAATCAGATCTGAAAGTGTGGAGCGCTGCCTGCTCAACAGGGGAAGAGCCGTATACACTAGCGATGGTTTTATCAACATTTTTTCCGCTTTCGCGTATTTCTATATTGGCGACCGATCTGGATGAAAAAGTGATAGAAAAAGCAAAAATAGGCTTTTATGATGAACGTTCACTTCAGGAAATGCCTGTTTCGATGAAAAATAAGTACTTTCAACAAAGAGGAACCGGGTACTTATTAGATGAAAAAATCAAAAAAACAGTTGTTTTTCAAAAACATAACTTACTGTCAGACTCTTTTCCTAAAAACGTTGACTTGATTGTTTGTCGAAACGTGCTTATTTATTTTACCGATGAAGCAAAGCATGCTTTATATGAAAAGTTTAGCAGAGCTTTAGCACCTGGAGGCATCTTATTTGTAGGGAGCACAGAGCAGATTTTCACTCCGCAAAAGTATGGGTTTGAAACGGCTGATACGTTTTTTTACAGAAAAGTAAAGACCATTTAATTGAGATAACCTGAAGCGATTTCTTACAAGCTGAGGTGAAACTTTTTATATATTCTTATGTTATAGTATGGTATAGTCATATTTAAAAATGGAAAAATTCTGACGAATAATACATATTAAGCGGAGGTACGATTATGCGATATTTAACAGCAGGAGAATCACATGGTCCACAGTTGACTACTATTTTAGAGGGTGTTCCCGCAGGGCTTCCTTTAACAGCCAAAGACATCAATACAGATTTAGCGCGAAGACAAAAAGGTCATGGTCGCGGAAGACGTATGCAAATTGAAAAAGATCAAGCGGAAATTTTAAGCGGTGTTCGCCACGGCTATACGCTAGGATCTCCTATTACGTTAGCGGTAGAAAATAACGACTGGAAACACTGGACAAAAATTATGGGCATCGAGCCAATTTCTGAAGAAGAATCAGAAGAAGTAAAGCGTAAAATCTCAAGACCAAGACCAGGGCATGCCGATTTAAACGGCGCTATTAAATATGGTCATCGCGATATGAGAAATGTATTAGAACGTTCTTCAGCTCGTGAAACAACTGTAAGGGTAGCAGCAGGTGCTGTGGCTCGTCAAATCCTTGCTCAGTTCGGGATTTCTGTAGCTGGACATGTATTAGAAATTGGCGGCGTACAGGCAAATCCTCCTCAATACAAAAGCTTAGAGGAACTTCAAGAAGTCACTGAAGCTTCTCCAGTAAGATGTTTTGACTCAGCTGTTGAGAAAGACATGATGCAAGCAATCGATGATGCTAAGAAAAACGGCGATTCGATCGGAGGCGTAGTAGAAGTTATTATTGAAGGCGTGCCAGCAGGAGTGGGCAGCTATGTCCATTACGATCGTAAATTAGATGCGAAGATTGCTGCAGCTGTTATGAGCATTAATGCATTTAAAGGCGTTGAGTTTGGGATTGGATTTGAAGCGGCTCGCAGACCAGGAAGCGAAGTTCATGACGAAATTCTATGGGATGAAGAGAATGGATATACCCGTAAAACAAACAACTTAGGCGGCTTTGAAGGTGGCATGACAACAGGTATGCCAATTGTAGTACGCGGTGTAATGAAACCTATTCCAACGCTTTACAAGCCGTTAAAAAGTGTTGATATTGAAACGAAAGAAGCCTTCGAGGCAAGCATCGAACGTTCAGACAGCTGTGCTGTGCCGGCAGCAAGCGTTGTAGCAGAAGCCGTTGTAGCTTGGGAATTGGCTGATGCGCTAATCGAACAGTTTGGACAAGACCGAATTGATTTAATTGCTGAAAATATTGAGAAAATGCGTGTACATGCGAGGGAGTTTTAATGTTGCAAATTGATATTCAAACTTTATCCAAAACATATCCTCTTTATTTAGGAAATGGATTAATTGAAAAGCTGCCTTCTATTATTGAGAGTGTAAAACCTAATCTGTCGTCGGTGTTAATCATCACTGATTCAGCTGTAGATTCATATTATGGAGAAGCGGTTGTAAAAGCGATTGAGACGCAGTTTAAAGTGGCTAAATACGTAGTACCAAGCGGTGAACACGCAAAGTCATTTCAATATTACTACGATTGTCAGACTTTTGCACTCGAGCAGCAGCTTGACCGCAATGCGCTCGTTATTGCTTTCGGCGGAGGGGTAGTTGGCGATTTAGCTGGATTTGTAGCCGCTACATACATGAGAGGGGTTTCGTTTATTCAAGTGCCAACGACGCTTCTTGCTCACGATAGTGCTGTAGGCGGTAAAGTAGCCATTAATCATGAGCTTGGAAAAAATATGATTGGCGCTTTTTATCAGCCTGAAGCGGTTGTTTATGACATTGATCTTCTTAAAACGCTTCCTGAAAGAGAGTGGCGTTCCGGTTTTGCAGAAGTGATTAAACATGCTTTTATTCACGATGAAGCATTTTATGAATGGCTTCAGCAAAATATACAATCGCTGACTGATTTACAAGATGAAAAATTAATTTATGCTATTCAAAGCGGTATTTTAGTCAAAGCATCTGTTGTAAAAGAAGATGAGACAGAAGCTGGCGTTCGCGCTCACCTGAACTTTGGACATACGTTAGGTCATGCGATCGAAGCAGAGTGCGGCTATGGACAAATCAGTCACGGAGAAGGCGTAGCCATTGGGATGCTGTTTGCTATGAAAGTCAGCAATACGCTTGGGAAAAGCGAGTTCCCTGTAGCTGAAATTGCGAAATGGTTTGAAAAATTTGGCTATGAGACGTCTGTTCCAAACCACCTTTCAGCTGAAAAGCTGCTCGTGAGAATGAAAGCAGACAAGAAGTCCAAGTCAAGCAATGTTCATATGGTACTGCTTGAAGGCATAGGAAAACCTTTTGTTCAACAAGTAGAAGATGAAGTGATTCTTAAGCTGCTGAATGAAGAGCTTCAAGCGTAGTTTCTTCAAAAGCCAAGTAGATAGTAGTTGACAAATGAATTTGAAACGTACTACAATTGGTAACAAGTTAGTTTAGAGATTTTAGTTATGAGAAAAAAATAGACAGTTTAGTTGAGATTAGGGTAGACGAGAATGAGACAGTTGAGCAGAGTTTAGTTGAGTGAATTTTACCATTCGTATACCCAAAGGCCCATTTTTGATGTGTCTTTGGGTTTATTTATTATATCCTCTTTTATATAACCTCATCTATTCTCATTCTCCATGAAATGGAGGATTGAAAGATATGACGAACACGTATACTTCTTTTTTAGAAGACTCTACAAAGTATTTAACCATTCCAATCATAAAAAAAATATTTATCGATAGCATGACACCTGTTGATCTTTTTCAGCAAGTAAAAGATGAAGCTGTATATTTGCTTGAAAGCAATGATGAATCATCACCATGGTCCAATTATTCTTTTATTGGCTTGAATCCGTTTTTGTATGTAGAAGAAGAGAACGGAACCTATCTAGCAAAAAACAAGCAGCTTCAACCTGTGCTGCAAGGAGACAGCTTTAAAGAGGTATTTTGTAAAATTCAGCAAGAGCTGAAAGTGAAAGTACCAGACCTTGCACTTCCTTTTAAAGGAGGAGCAGTAGGATTTATCAGCTACGACGCAGTATCGCAAATTGAAAAAGTAAACGTACATGCCCAAAACGATTTGAACATGCCTACTTTTCACTTTATCTATTGTCAAACGATGCTCGCTTACAATCACCAAACAAAAGAGCTTATGGTGATTCACTACATTCAGCTTGATGAGCAAGATAAAGAACAGCAGAAAAAAGAAAAACATGATGAAGCTCTAGCAGAGATCAATCGATATGTTGAAAGAATAGCGCAGACGGTGAAAGAAAAGCCGATGATGTTTGAAAGCGAGCAGCGCGAAGTTAGCTTTGAAGGTGTGACATCGTCATACCAAAAAGATAAATTTGTGCAAGATGTGGAAAAAATTAAGGAATACATTAAAAGCGGAGATGTTTTTCAAGCCGTATTGTCGCAGAGATTTCAAATTGATACGACCGTAGCTGGATTTGATATTTACAGAGTATTGCGATTAGTTAATCCATCTCCTTATTTATTTTACGTGAAAGTAAAGGGAGTGGAATTGATCGGAAGTTCCCCTGAGCGGTTGATTCAAATTGAAAACGGCCATTTAGAAATTCATCCAATTGCAGGAACGAGAAGACGCGGCAGAGATGCAGAAGAAGATGCGCGCTTGTATGAAGACTTAATTAACGATGAAAAAGAGCGGGCAGAACACTATATGCTCGTGGACTTAGCAAGAAATGACATCGGCCGAGTTGCACAGTATGGAAGTGTCCAAACGCCGGTATTAATGCAGCAGGTTAATTTTTCGCACGTCATGCACTTGATTTCTAAAGTGACAGGACGCCTAGATGAAAAAGTACATCCTATTGATGCGCTGCTTTCTGCATTTCCAGCGGGTACCGTATCTGGCGCTCCAAAAGTGCGGGCGATGCAAATCTTAAATGAAATTGAACCAGTTGCGCGAAATGTATATGCAGGAACCGTAGCATATCTCGGATTTGATGGAAACATTGATTCGTGCATTGCAATTCGTACCATTCTTTTGAAAGACCAAACCGCTTATATACAGGCTGGAGCAGGAGTGGTTGCTGACTCAAAACCGGAGCTTGAGTGGAAAGAAACCCGCAATAAAGCTAGCGCTTTAATTAAAACAATTCAATTAGCTCAAGACATCTACGATAAAAAGGAGGATGTATATGTTTAAAGAATTGTTGAAAAAGTGTTTGCGCGGCGAGTCACTTTCAGCGGAAGAAGCAGAAAAAATTATGAATGATATTATGAACGGTAAAGTCCCGGCAGCTCAAATTGCTAGCGTGCTAACCATTTTAACGTACCGAGGAGAAACCGTCGATGAAATTGTTGGTTTTGTCCGGGGTATGAAAAACAACATGAATGCTATTTCTCTAGAAGAATTAAACGTAGTAGATACGTGCGGTACGGGAGGAGACGGCGCCTCTACGTTTAATATTTCGACGGCTAGTGCGATTGTGGCATCTGCTGCTGGAGTAAAGGTTGCGAAACATGGGAATCGCGCGGTGTCTTCTAAAAGCGGAAGTGCAGACGTGTTAGAACATCTGGATATATGGATTCAAGGAAATGAAAAAGAAGTGAAAAATGCGGTGTCTGACCTCAACATGTCCTTTTTATTTGCGCCGCTTTATCACCCTGCTATGAAGCACGTTGCTGCTACTCGAAAGGAATTAGGGTTTAGAACCGTTTTTAATGCATTAGGTCCGTTAGCAAACCCTACTAATTGCACAAAGCAAGTAATTGGCGTTTACTCTATTGAGCTTGCACGGAAATTAGCAGAAGCGCTTGTTGTACTGGGAGCTAACCACGTTCTTCTCGTTGCGGGCAGGGACGGTTTGGATGAAATTAGTGCCACGGATGTAACGGATATTGTAGAAGTGCAAGACAATGTTATTACAGAATATACGCTTGCACCAGAGGATGTACACTTACAGAGAGGTAAGCTTGAAGACTTGGTGGTAGAAGACGCGAAATCGAGTGCAGAGCTCATTGAATCGCTATTTTTAAATAAAAGTAATGTAACTGCTAAAAATGCAGTCGTGTTGAACTCTGCTGCAGCTATTTACGTTAGCGGAAACGTTTCTACTTTTGAAGAAGGAGTAGCTGTAGCTTTAGAAACAATTGAATCAGGTGCTGCATACACGCAATTACAACGATTGAAATCGAAAAAGGTGGTTGAACATGCTCAATAAAATTATTGAAACAAAAAAAGAAGAAATTCAAAACCTACAGTTACCCGAACAGCAAAATGTTACAAAACGATCATTTTTAGAAGCTTTATCAAATCCAAATCGAGAGCTGGCTCTTATTGCAGAAGTAAAAAAAGCCTCTCCTTCCAAAGGATTAATAAAGGAGAATTTTCAGCCTGTGGAAATTGCTAAAGCCTACGAGGAAGGAAAAGCAGATGCTTTGTCTGTGTTAACGGATCAGCACTATTTTCAAGGACACCGAACGTTTTTAAGTGATATTAAACAGCATGTCTCTATTCCTGTGCTTCGTAAGGATTTCATCATTGATTCCATTCAAGTGGAAGAAAGTGCAAGAATCGGTGCCGATGCTATTTTACTCATCGGAGAAACACTTGAACCATTAAAATTGCAAGAGCTTTATCTTCAAGCTGCTGAAAAAGAGTTAGATTGTTTAGTAGAAGTGCATTCTTTAGAAACGCTTGAACAGCTGTTAGCTGTATTTACACCGAAGATTATCGGGATTAATAATCGAAATCTTCATACGTTTGAAACCAGCGTGCAGCAGACAAAAGAAATCGCTAAGCACGTGCCGAAAGATCAGCTTTTAGTAAGTGAAAGCGGCATTTACTTATACGATGATGTTTCCTACGTAAAAGAAGCCGGAGCAAAAGCTATTTTAGTAGGAGAATCGCTTATGAGACAGGATAATCAAACCAAAGCGATTAAAAAGCTGTTTGGGGAAAGTGAATATGCTTATTAAGTACTGCGGTATTCGATCAAAACAAGATATAGCTTTAATCGAAAAGTCGGCTGCTACTCACATTGGCTTTATTTTCTACCCTAAAAGTAAACGATATGTAAAGCCTGAACGAGTAAATGAGTTTGTAACGGATGAAATAAAAAAACAAGTCGCGCTAGTAGGGGTATTTGTTAATACACCGGTGGATCAAATACTTGAAATTGCCTCCGTGACAAATTTAGATGTGATTCAGTGCCACGGGCAAGAAACAGCTGCTGAAGTACGTGAGTTAAAGCAGCGTGGATATGAAGTATGGAAAGCACTCCCGCACAATAAGGATACGCTGCAGCAAATGCATGTATATGAAGAAGCTGACGGTTATGTAATTGACAGCAAGGTTAAAGAACAATTCGGAGGAACGGGCGTCGCTTTTGATTGGAGCTTCGTTCCTCAGTATGAATCAGCTGCACGAAAGTTAGGTAAAAAATGCTTTATTGCTGGAGGAATCAATGCTTTTAACATTGAGAACTTGTTACCCTACAAGCCTGGGGCGATTGATATTTCTGGCGGTATTGAAACAAATGGAACGAAGGACTATACAAAAATTATAGAGATTGAAAGGAAGATCCATACTATGACATACAATCATCCTGATGAATTTGGCCGCTTTGGTGAATTTGGCGGAAAATACGTACCTGAAACATTAATGAAACCACTTGAAGAAGTAGAAGCAGCTTTGAATCAAGCAATGAAAGATCCGGCATTTAAAGATGAGTATCTATCCTTACTCGTCAATTACTCAGGGCGACCAACGGCTTTAACATATGCTGATAATATTACTGAAACACTCGGCGGGGCAAAAATTTATTTAAAACGTGAAGACTTAAATCATACGGGTGCTCACAAAATCAACAATGCCATTGGACAGATTTTACTTGCTAAACGGATGGGCAAAACAAAAATTATTGCTGAAACAGGAGCGGGTCAGCACGGGGTAGCCACAGCTACAGTAGCTGCAAAGTTCGGAATGGAATGTAAAGTATTCATGGGAGAAGAAGATATTGAACGTCAGGCGTTGAACGTCTTTCGCATGAAGCTTCTAGGCGCGGAAGTCATTCCTGCAACTTCTGGAACAAAAACGCTAAAAGATGCAACAAATGAAGCGATCCGCTACTGGGTTCAACACTGTGAAGATCATTTTTACTTAATTGGTTCGGCAATTGGACCGCATCCTTATCCTAAAATGGTTCGAGATTTCCAAAAAATTATTGGAGAAGAAGCAAAAGAACAGTTTACAGCGGTAGAAGGAAAACTTCCGAATGCTGTCGTGGCATGCGTCGGAGGCGGCAGTAATGCAATCGGTATGTTTTATGATTTTATTAAAGAAGAACATGTACGCTTGATTGGAGTAGAAGCAGGGGGGAAAGGACTAAATACAGCTCTTCATGCTGCTAAAATGGCTAAAGGCACAAAAGGTGTTATTCATGGAACGCTCACGTATTTACTTCAAGATGAAAATGGTCAAATTACAGAGCCTTATTCTATTTCAGCAGGTTTGGATTATCCGGGTATCGGTCCAGAGCATTCTCACCTTTCATCTATTGGACGAGTAGAATATGAAAGTGTAACGGATGATGAATCAATCGAAGCTCTTCAGCTGCTGGCGAAAACGGAGGGAATCATCCCGGCTATCGAATCCGCCCATGCGCTGGCAAAAGCATTTGAACTGGCTAAAAGCATGACGAAAGAAGAAACCATTTTAATTTGCTTATCAGGTCGAGGAGATAAGGACGTTCATACATTAGTAAACTTGCTAGAAGGGAAGGAAGAAGAACATGAATACGTTTGAAGCGAGACTACCTAAACATGAAACATTATTTATTCCATTTATTACAGCAGGAGATCCTCATGAAGATGCAACGGTGGAGATTGCTTTGTCTTTGCAAAAGCAAGGTGCTTCTATTTTAGAGCTGGGCGTACCGTATTCCGATCCTTTAGCAGATGGTCCGATTATTCAAGAGGCGTCCAAAAGAGCTTTATCTGGCGGTATGTCTATTTCAAAAGCTATTAAGCTTGTATCGGTGATGAGAAAAAAAGGTGTGAAAATACCGGTAATTCTCTTTACCTATTTTAATCCTGTGTTACAATTAGGTTTAGAATCCTTTTTCGCGTTAATGCGAGAAAATGAAATAGATGGAGTGCTAATTCCGGATTTACCGTACGAAGAAAGTGGCCGTATCCGGGAGCTTGCCGCTGAAAATGAAGTTGCGTACATTTCAATGGTTGCTCCTACATCTAAAGAGCGTATTCAAAAAATTGCTGCAGATGCAACGGGCTTCTTATACTGCGTGTCGTCTTTAGGCGTTACTGGGGTTCGCTCTACGCTGCCGGCTGATATTGGCACCTTTTTAGAAGATGTGAAAGCAGCAGCTTCTATACCGGTTGCCGTCGGTTTTGGGATTTCAACAAGCGAACAAGTAGAGGTATTAAAAGAACACAGCGACGGCATTGTAATCGGAAGTGCAATTGTTAATAAAATTGGCCAGCTTGAACAAGTTCTTTTAAATAAGGATACACGCCGAGACGGATTAAATCAAATTGAGGAGTATGTTGCATCCATCGTTTCGCCTATACAAAAATGCGAGGTGTAACACGGTGAAAGTAAAAGAACAATTACTAACTTTATCTCCATATAAACCAGGTAAGCCAATTGAAGAAGTGAAGCGTGAATTTAATTTAGATCGCGTTGTAAAATTAGCATCCAATGAAAATCCTTACGGCAGCTCTGCTTTAGTAAAAGAGGCGATTGCTGCAGAAATTGAAAATATGGCGCTTTATCCAGACGGTTATGCAGCTGAACTGCGTGCAGCAGTAGCAAAACACGTAGGTGTAGATCAAGATCAGCTGATTTTTGGAAATGGGTCTGATGAAGTCATTCAAATTATTTGCCGAGCTTTACTATCGGCTGATACAAACACTGTCATGCCAACGCCATCATTTCCTCAATATAAGCACAATGCCGTAATTGAAGGTGCAGAAATTCGTGAAGTACCGCTGCGCGGCGGAGATCATGATTTAAATGCTATGCTTCGTGCAATTGATGAAAATACGACAATTGTATGGGTATGCAGTCCTAATAACCCAACGGGAACGTATGTGAAGGGCGATGAGTTAATTTCCTTTATGAAGCAAGTTCCTAAGCATACGTTAATCGTTATGGATGAAGCGTATTTTGAGTATGCAGCAGATCAAGCCGACTATCCGAATACGGTAGAGCTTTTGAATGAATACGAAAACTTAATTGTACTTCGCACATTTTCAAAAGCATACGGCTTAGCTTCTTTGCGTATTGGTTACGGTATTGCAAACGAATCATTGCTACAAAAAATTGAGCCGGCTCGCGAACCTTTTAATACAAGCCGCATGGCTCAAAAAGCAGCAATCGTTGCTCTTGAAGACCAAGCGTTCATTGAAGAGTGCAAAAAGAAAAATGAAGCAGGTTTGCAGCAGTACTATGCTTTCTGTGATAAGAATGGCTTAAACTATTATCCTTCTTTCACTAATTTTGTTCTAATTGATTTTGGCCGTCAAGGCGATGAAGTGTTTCAATTTTTATTGGAGCGCGGATTTATCGTTCGTTCAGGGAATGCATTAGGCTTCCCAACTTCCGTTCGTATTACGGTGGGAACAAAAGAACAAAATGAACAAATCATTGAATTGCTTCAGCAGTTTGTTAACCAAGAAACGGCGAAAGCTTAATACCTAATATAGTAAAAGATGAGAGTGTGATTTCACACTCTCATCTTCATATGCACAATGAGGTGAAGGAAAGTGAAAGAAAATGTTTTTGTTATAGGCCTAGGATTAATTGGAGGATCTCTTGCACTTAATATAAAAAAGACGCATCATCATCTTGATGTAATAGGTTTTGACATTAATCAAGAGCAGCTGGAGCTCGCTAAAACTCTAGGCGTAATTGACCAAGCGGCTTCTTCTTTGCAACAAGGCGCTGAGCAAGCGGATTATATTGTTATTGCCATTCCGGTCACCCAAGCAGCGGAAGTGCTAAAACAGTTCGAACATTTTACGCTCAAACAGTCTGTCATCGTAACAGACGTAGGAAGTACAAAAGAAGAAGTAGTGAAGACAGCCGAGGCTCTTATTTCTAAAGGCATTGAGTTTATCGGGGGTCATCCAATGGCGGGGTCTCATAAAAGCGGAGTAGCTGCTTCTAAAGCTCATTTATTTGAAAATGCAATGTATGTATTAACACCTTCATCTTCTACTTCTTCGGAGGCTTTAAACAGCTTAAAGGAATTGCTAAGTGGTACAAAAGCTAAAATTATTGTAATGTCACCAAAAGAACATGATAAATTAGCAGGTGTCATTAGCCATTTTCCACATATTATTGCTGCAAGCCTTGTTCATCAAGCAGAATATTACCAACAAGACAATCAGCTAGTTTCGCAGCTTGCGGCTGGAGGGTTTCGTGATATTACACGTATTGCTTCAAGCAGTCCAGCGATGTGGAGAGATATTTTGCTTCATAACCAGGATGCGCTTCTTTCAATGTTTGACCACTGGCTTGAAGAAATGAACGACGTGCGAAATATGATCGAACGAAAAGATGCGAATGATATCTATACATATTTTTCACAAGCGAAACAATTTAGAGATCAGCTTCCTGTACGAACCAAAGGAGCGATTCCATCCTTTTATGATCTCTATGTGGATGTTCCTGACTATCCGGGTATTATCTCAGAAGTAACCGGTTATTTAGCAGAAGATGAAATCAGTATTACAAACATTCGAATTTTAGAAACACGAGAAGATATATACGGAGTATTACGTTTGAGCTTTCAAACAGAGGAAGATAGAAAGCGGGCAAGAGCGTGTCTCCATCAGCATCAATATCAGACGTTTATTTCTTAATGTACGAAAGGTGTGAATGAAATGAGTGGAAAACCATTAAAAACGAATCTTTCATCTCTTCAAGGAGAAATTTCTATTCCCGGGGATAAGTCGATTTCTCACAGAGCTGTGATGTTCGGAGCGATGGCAGAAGGGAAAACTACGATTAATCATTTTTTAGCAGGTGAAGATTGCTTAAGTACTATCTCTTGTTTTGAAAAGATGGGCGTATCGATTAAAAGAGAAGGCGAGTATGTCGAAGTGGAAGGTAAAGGTATCGAAGGATTAAGTGAACCTACTTCCATCTTAGATGTAGGAAATTCAGGAACAACTACTCGTTTAATGCTGGGGATTCTTGCCGGTGTGCCATTTCATACGTCTCTAATTGGAGATGAGTCGATTGCCAAGCGTCCAATGAGCCGTGTTACGGTGCCGCTGCGCTCTATGGGTGCAAAGATTGATGGGCGTGAGCATGGCCAATATACGCCTTTATCTACTAGAGGAGGAGCATTAAAAGCAATTCATTACCATTCTCCTGTAGCAAGTGCACAAGTAAAATCGGCGATTTTACTAGCGGGACTTCATGCCGAAGGCACAACAAAAGTAACCGAGCCTTTTACATCACGCGACCATACCGAGCGTATGCTTCGCGCATTTGGAGTAGACGTAGAGGTAGATGGAACGACTGTAAGTATTAAAGGGGGACAATCCCTGCGCGGAACGGATGTGTACGTCCCTGGAGACATTTCTTCAGCTGCATTCTTTCTTGTTGCAGGAGCCATTGTTCCAAACAGCCGAATCGTTTTGAAAAACGTCGGACTCAATCCTACAAGAACAGGTATTATTGATGTGCTTCAGCAAATGGGTGCACGCCTTACAATTTCCAATGAACGTATTCAAAATGGAGAGCCTATTGGCGATTTGACGATTGAAACGTCTCAGTTGAAAGGGATTGAAATTGGGGGCGATTTAATTCCTCGTTTAATTGATGAAATTCCGGTAATCGCTCTTTTGGCGACTCAGGCAACTGGGAAAACGGTGATTAAAGATGCGGAAGAACTAAAAGTAAAAGAAACGAACCGTATCGATACGGTTGCAACCGAGCTAAGCAAGCTGGGTGCCTCTGTTACGCCAACAGCTGATGGCCTCATCATTGAAGGCAAGACGGCCCTGCGAAGCGGTGAAGTAGACAGCTACGGAGATCATCGAATTGGAATGATGCTTGCGGTCGCAGCAGCCATTGCAACGGGAGAGGTAACGCTAAAGAGAAGCGATGCCATTCACGTCTCCTACCCTACTTTTTTTGAAGATCTTGATGAGCTAAGCCAATAAGGAAGAGGCTGGAACAAACGTATTTTGGTTGAAGGGAAATCCGAACGAGGAATTGATATTGTTGATGAAAAATCAAACTCGTTCGGATTTTTTATTGAGATGGTGAACGAAGGTTTCATGTCTCAATCTCGTTTTTACCTAAAAAAAATGTAAGCGTATTCAAATTGATTTGTTGAACAAACGCTCAAACTATTTTATCATTGTGTATAGAAGCATGTGTTCTTGCTTCGAGTTTGGAAAAATAGAAAATTAATTCGTTTTATTTTTATATAAAAAGTGAATGTAATAATAAAGGAGAATTGTGTGTGAAAGAACTAGACCGCGCGATAGGTTACGTAGAATCCAATGAAATTGAAAAAGGTCTTGCCCTTATTCATGAATTGAAAGATAAAGCTACAGACGAAGAAAAGTTTTTAATGGCTGAACAGCTGCAGGAGTGGGGACTAGTAAATGATGCGCTGCCTTTAATAGACGAGCTCATCGCTAAATACCCAGAAGAAGGCGAGCTGTATTTATTAAAAGCTGAAATGCTCATTGATTTAGAAGAAGAAGAAGAAGCCATTCATATTTTAAATCAAATTAGCAGCGAAGACGATAATTATGTGCCAGCTCTGCTTCTTGTAGCTGACTTATATCAAATGCAAGGCCTTAGTGAAGTAAGTGAGCAAAAGTTAATGGAAGCGAAAAAAATGCTTCCAAATGAGCCGGTTATCGATTTTGGGCTCGGTGAATTTTACAGCAGTCAAGGAATTTATCAAAAGGCAATTCCTTTTTATCAAACGCTGCTAAAAACAGAAAAAGAATTTAACGGTACGGATCTTCGTCAGCGATTAGCTGAAAGTCTAGCAGGTATCGGCCAGTTCGAAGAAGCGCTTCCTTACTTTGATCAAGCGTTAAAAGATAAGCTTGAGATTAACACACTATTTGAATATGCGATTTCAGCGTATCAAGCAGGTCATTATCAGACCGCTATTGAAAAGTTTACAGAACTAAAAGAGTTAGACCGTGAGTACCATTCTCTTTATTTATATTTAGCAAAGTCATATGAACATGAAGAGATGCTAGAAGAGGCTGCGGTGGCTGTCAACGAAGGTATTGCGCAGGATGAATTTCAAAAAGAACTTTACTTTTTTAAAGGTAAAATAGCATTAAAGCGCGGTCTAGAAGAAGAGGCTGAATCGGCGTTTCAACAAGCGATTGCACTAGATCCAGGGTACATTGAAGCTATTTTAACTCTCTCTAAACTTTATATGAGTCAAGAGAGATATGAAGATGTAGTAGAGAATATCGAGCATGCCAAAGAATATAATGAGCATGATCCTCATTTTGAATGGGATTTAGCAAAAGCTTATCAGGAATTAGAAAATTATGAAGAAGCGCTAAAATACTACGAATCTGCATATACTGTTTTTAAAGAAGAGTATGCGTTTTTAGAAGAGTATGGCTATTTCTTATTAGAAGAAGGACAGCGCTCGAAAGCGAAGGGGATTTTCCAAGCTTTATTAGCCATGGATCCAACAGTAGATGAAATTCAAGACATATTATTTCAATTAGAAGAATAAATAATAGTTCAGAGGATTTTATTGCTGCCGTGTGGAATAAATAACTGTAAAAGGTGTTTTAACTGAGAGTTTAAACACAGAGGAGGGAAGTGAGAATATGACGACCCCTGTTACTGTCAACGAGAAAAAAGAATTTGTTCGCTGGTTTTTAACGAATTATCAGCTGAAGCGCAGAGAATGTGTATGGATTTTAAATTATTTGATGAGCCATGATCAATTGATGAAACGAGTTCACTTCGTTGAGCAAGCACAGTTTTGTCCTCGCGGGATGGTGATGTCTACGCACTGTGTGGAAGACCCTCCATTTCGTTTTTATAAAGAAAATATCATGACAACCGATGCAGAAAAATCATTTCATGATATTCGTTTGAATCGAGAAGAAGACATTTATATTCAATTAAACTTCCGATCGTTGTATTCATCGCCTCAATATGTGGCTGTACTGGAAGACAATCCGTATATGCCAAAAGCTAATCAAACAAATGAAAAAGACAGAGTATTAGCTGAGCAAATATTGGAAGAATCTATTCAGAAATTTCAACGATCAAAAATCATGGAACTAATTGATAAAGCATTAGATGAAAATGATAAAGAGGAATTTCAGCGCTTAAGCGAATATTTAAATAACCATTATGTACAGTAGATAAACGAGAGATTGGCTAGCTTCTTAGAAAAAGGTCAATCTCTTTTTTTATCTCCTTATTCAGTTTGAAAAATAAATAAGACAAGCCTTAGCAAGCTTGCTGAGAGGAGAAGAAAGTTGAAGCTGCAGGCGAAGGAAATGGATGTGTATTTACAATCCAAAAGTTATGTTGATACTGTATTGGTTCCACTCATTCCTATTGATTTCGGAGAAGATTTAAAGCTTACTGCATCTATGAGTGAATATACGACTGCTCTTACTGAAGAGTTAGAGAGACAATTTAAAGGAAGAGTGATTTTAACACCTAGTTTTACATACTTAAAAAAAGATGGAGTAGCTGCTGTTTATGAAACATTACTTCGTTGGAATGAGCATATAAATGACAATGAAGTCAAACATCTTTTTGTGCTTACTAGCGACCGAGATTGGCTGCAGTATGAGAAAGAAATAGGGGCTCACTGCATTTGGATACCTGCTTTACCGCTTGAGCATATAGACGACTCGCATAAGTATACGCTCATACATGAACAAGTCCAACAGCTCCTGCCGATTTTTGTAGAGAAATGGAGTGTTTAAAAAGGCTGTAGAATAAGCAATGGAAGCGCAAACAAAATAATGACGAAAAATTTAGAAAAATAAAGATTATTTCCATGTTTTAGGTTTTTATTGTATTGACCTTCCAGAAATATTAATATATCATGATTATGTCCTAGTTTAATAGAATGGTCCATCATGTGTCCAAAATTCTCTGGACTGAACTTTTTTAAAGGGGGGAAAAGCATGGGTGATCGGGTATCAAGACGACAGTTTTTAAACTATACGCTCACTGGTGTAGGGGGATTTATGGCTGCTGGAATGTTAATGCCAATGGTGCGCTTTGCAGTAGATCCAATTTTGGAAAAAGAAGCGGGTCAGGATTTAGTAGCTGTAGCGCAGGTTAAAGACATTACAAAAGAGCCGAAACGTGTCGATTTTAAAATCAAGCAAGTGGATGCGTGGCATAAATCAGAAGAACCAAGATCGGCTTGGGTGTACAAAACTGATAAAGGTGAAATCGTCGCGCTGTCACCAATTTGTAAGCATTTAGGCTGTACGGTTAACTGGGCTGGTGACAAAAACTATCCACATCGTTTCTACTGCCCTTGTCATGGGGGAATGTATGAAAAAAGCGGTAAAAATGTACCGGGGACACCACCGATGGGACCGTTAGATGTATACGTTCAAAAGGTAAAAGGCGGTACGTTATATCTAGGAAAAGCCAAACCACAAGGAGGGGCATAGAAAATGTTGAATAAAATCTATGACTGGGTGGATGAACGGCTAGATATTACTCCTTTATGGCGAGATGTGGCCGATCATGAAGTGCCAGAACACGTAAATCCTGCACATCACTTTTCAGCATTTGTGTATTGTTTTGGTGGATTGACGTTTTTTGTTACCGTTATTCAAATTTTATCAGGCATGTTTTTGACCATGTATTATGTACCAGATATAAAAAATGCATGGGAATCCGTTTATTATCTGCAAAATGAAGTCGCTTTCGGACAAATTGTTCGAGGTATGCATCACTGGGGAGCAAGTTTGGTTATCGTCATGATGTTTTTACATACACTTCGTGTTTTCTTCCAAGGAGCATACAAAAAACCCCGCGAGTTAAACTGGATTGTGGGTGTGTTAATTTTCTTTGTTATGTTAGGTTTAGGTTTTACAGGTTATTTGTTGCCGTGGGATATGAAAGCGCTATTTGCAACGAAAGTAGGTTTGCAAATTGCTGAATCCACACCAATTATAGGCCAGCAAGTGAAGACATTACTCTCAGGACATCCAGACATCGTTGGTGCTCAAACACTAACTCGCTTTTTCGCCATTCACGTATTCTTTTTACCCGGAGCCCTGCTTGGCTTAATGGGTGCCCACTTCTTAATGATTCGTAAACAAGGAATTTCAGGACCACTATAAAAGTTTATACGCTTTATTCAATTAGTCAATCACACTAGTCATCATATGCATCAAGCACATACTCCGTTGTTAGTACTTTCACTAGAACAGTGAGAAAAAGGAGGGAGAACATGCATCGTGGTAAAGGGATGAAGTTTGTTGGAGATTCACGTGTTCCTGCAGAACGAAAACCCAATATTCCAAAAGATTACTCTGAATTTCCAGGGAAAACAGAAGCATTCTGGCCAAACTTTTTACTAAAAGAATGGATGGTAGGAGCAGTTTTTTTAATTGGTTATTTATGTTTAACCATCGCTCATCCATCTCCGCTTGAACGTATTGCCGATCCGACTGATACGGGGTACTTGCCTCTTCCCGACTGGTATTTTTTGTTCCTATATCAATTGCTTAAATATTCATTTGCTTCTGGTCCATATAATATTATAGGTGCATTTATTATTCCTGGGATTGCATTTGGCGCATTAATGCTTGCTCCTTTCATTGATCGCGGACCAGAAAGAAGACCGGCTAAGAGACCGTTTGCGACAGGATTCATGCTTCTGGCTATAGCAGCAGTCTTTTTCCTAACGTGGCAGTCAGCGACACAGGTAGATTGGAAAGCACGTGAAGAGCAAGGGAAAATTAGAGAAGAAGTAGCGATTGACAAAAATTCAGAAGGCTACAAAATTATGCAAAAGCAAACGTGCTTGACCTGTCATGGTGATAATTTACAGGGAGGCCCTGCGGCTCCGGCTTTAACAGGAATTGATTTATCTCCTGAAGAAATCGCCAATATCGCAAAAAATGGTAAAGGCAATATGCCAAAAGGTGTTTTCAAAGGTTCAGATAAAGAATTGAAAACGCTCTCGGAGTTTGTCGGAAACTTAGGAAAAGAATAATGAAAACCAGCCAAAAGGCTGGTTTTTTTTGAATTTATTTAATGTTGTGGTTTATATCAATGAGATAGGTGCTTGCTATTGTCCAAAAACTGTACATAATAAAGAAGAGATTAAATGTAAAGGAGACTTTCTGAATGGCTTGGTTATGGTATACCTTAAAAGATAAGCGTTTTTTAACGCTTTTGCTGATTGTAAATATACTAGGAACAATCTACGGATATATTTGGTATGGGAGTCAATTAGCGGAAACACCTAAGAAGTTTTTATTATTTGTACCTGATAGTCCAACGGCAAGCTTGTTTTTTGTTATCGTACTTATCGGTCTTTTACTCGGAAAACATTTTTCACTATTTGAAGCTTTAGCCATGGTCACGCTGTTTAAATACGGGATTTGGGCCGTTATAATGAATGTATTGGTCTATGTGTTAACAGGATACATTGATTGGATGATGCTTATGTTAATGGCTTCTCATGCAGCAATGGCTTTTCAAGGGCTTTTATACGTACCGTTTTACCGGATTAAGTTATGGCATGTAGCGGTTGCCGCTGTATGGGCCGTACATAATGATATCATTGATTACGTTTTTTCTATGATGCCAAGATACAGCATGCTCAATGCGTATATGTCTGAAATTGGTTATTTTACATTTTGGCTAAGCATTTTATCTATTTTCATTACATACTGGTTCACAGTTCGTGCTTCTTCAAAAAAACAGCTATAAAAAATTTTTGAAATAGGCGCACGAAACGAGCTCTCTTTTTCTAAGATATAGTAGGCTATATTTAAGTATGAGGTGAGTGACTGTGAAGGAAACCAAACGAGAGCTTCATCCGTCCGTTGTGGAATTTAAACAATTTGTAAAATCACATCCCAAATTAGTAGAACAGGTTCGAAAGCAGCAAAAAACGTGGAAAGAGCTTTATGAAGATTGGTATTTATTCGGTGCAGAAGACCCAATGTGGGAGGCATATCGTTCAGAAGAAAGTGAAAAGGCTGAACCAGCTGCTACCACAGAGGAGAAAAAAGATATTATGGGTACAATCGTATCCTCGCTGAAAAACATGGACTTGAATCAAATGCAAAATCATATCACAAATGTAAATTCCGCTATTTCGAATATTCAACAAGTACTGCAACAATTTCAGCCATCTAAGCCATCCGGTGGAGGAGCAGCTTCCGGGCCAGGGAATCCATTTGGCTTTAGGAAAGATTAAACGTAATGAGAAAAGATATATACGAGTATATGCAGTCTCGTCCTAAACTCAACGACTTCGTTCGTGAACAGCCAATGTGGTACCGGCGTTTATCTAGGAATCCTGAAGAACTGGAGAAATTTGAATTAGAATCCAAACACTACTACAAACAAACCATTCCTCATAAAGTTGAAAAGTTTTCGAATTCGATTCAAATGGCAAACATGATGTTTCATATGTTTCAATCCATGAAAAATCAATGATCTCTGCATACATAGCGATGCAGAGATTTTTGCACGTCATGAGTAAAAATAAAGAGTTTGTAAACACTATGGAGAAACGAATGATAAAGGAATGGTATTATGCGCTTACTATTAACAACGGCCTTATGTGTAGTTTCTCTGCTAGGATGCAACCATGATAAACCAAAACCTGAGACTAAAACTTCCTCTCAACCGCGGGCAGCTGAAACGTTTGGTGCAATGAATACAAAACCTTCACTGATGGTACACCAGCATGTGAAAGGACAGAACGTATACGTCGAATGTATTCTAAGCGGGTTTTCATTTTCAACAGAGACTGGATTCCTTCAAATCACAGTAGATGGAAAACCATTTAAAGAAATGAAGCAAGCAGCCTTTGTTTTAAGTGATCTTCCAAAAGGATCTCATACTGTTACGATTGAACTGATGAAATCTAAAGAAGAAAGTTATCAAGTGAGGAATACCTTTACGGTTGAAATTATATAGTTAAAAAGTAGAACTTGTAGTAAATCAGTGTAAGCTGTTTTAGCAAGTTCTTTTTCTTTAGATCCAAAACGTGATAAGATAAAAACGGAGGTGCACAGCCATGCTGACAACAATGAGAACTGTTGAATTACTCGACGAGTCTGATCACGTAGCGAACATGGTGTTACAATCAGACGTAGCCGAGAACTATCGTCAATGTTTATATAGATTAAATAAAGATTCACATGCACAGGCATTAATTGCTCAATTTGTGAAAATAAAGGAACAGTATGAGGATGTTCAGCGATTTGGAAAATATCATCCTGACTATAAAACCATTACGAGACAAGTACGTGATGTAAAGCGTCAAGTTGATTTACATGCGACAATCGCTGCGTTCAAAAAAGCAGAAAATGAATTGCAAAAACTGCTTGATGAAATTAGCGTTATCCTTGGTCAAGCTGTTTCAGAGCATGTTAAAGTACCGACGGGAAATCCGTTTTTTGATACGGGAAGCAGCTGCGGCGGTGGCTGCGGATCTGGTGGAAGCTGCGGGTGCAGCGCATAAGCCGTTCACTGTATAAATCGAACGCAATCAGCACAGGAATTTCCGCAGCAGGCCATTTTACGCTGTGGAACGTAAAACCTGTGCTGATAGACATAAGTAAGATGCTGACTTCTGACAAAACTTGAGCGCCACGTAGCATTTGTATTGGATGTAGCAAAAATAGATGAAGCTTCTAGAAGCTCATCTATTTTTCTACGCTCAATTGATGTGTTTATATACAAAAAGGGTATATTTGTTATTTTTTTGAAAATGACTTGTTCAATAGCTCTGTGCTCGTTAAAATGAGTAAGAAAGAGCATCCAGATATCATCTAAATTCATACATAAAGCACCTACTTCATATAAAAGAATTTATGATAAAGAAAACCAATATAACGTATGCAAAAGGGGAACTAAATATGTTTGTTGAACGTCAAGGAATTGTGGCGTATGTGCATTCTGTTAAGCAAGCAAAAGCATTGCGAAAGTACGGAAATGTACATTACGTATCTAAAGAATTAAAGTATGTTGTCTTATATTGCAACCAAGATGGCATTGAAAAAACAATCCATAAACTTCAGTCTCTACCTTTTGTGAAGAAAGTAGATCCTTCTTATCGGCCGTTTTTAAAAACAGAATTCGAAAATTCAAAGCCGGATAAAGCGAAGGAATATGACTATAAGATAGGAATTTAAACAAAAAAGGAATGTAATGTACATTCCTTTTTTTATTTTACTTGGCCTTAGCAAACGAATAGGCAGGGATGAGGTTATTGCATTGGCGGAATAAAGCGGTTCATTCGCAAAATGCCAATAAGGTGCTGATAGTATAGTGCTGTTTCTGGAAAGGTAGTAGATGGTTTGACATCGAGTACCACAATTTCTTTTCCCGCTTCCTCAGCTGCTCGTTTAAATAACTCAACGCGCTTGCTGTCGTTTTGTTTTAAAACAATTCCTTCTCGGCAAACGTAAAGCGGTTGGAAATTCCCTTCAGCTGTTGGATGCAAGACAGCGACAAAAGAAGCTACTTGTCGATCTTCTTTTACTGTTCGCAGCATAATAAGATGGGCAAGACGATGTTTGTTGCTTTTGACAATCTCTAACAGCTCATAAATATCTGAATACCCTTCTCCGAGCTCAATAAAACGCTGAATCATATGTATTTCCCCCTCTATGTATTAAAAAAGCAAACTCACGTAGTTTAATGTATCACTGAATATTTTAGGAGTAAATAAAAAAATCCCTACAACTACTCATTGTAGGGCCCTTCAATAAAGGGGTGTAATCACCTCTGCGATTACAAGCACCTTGATGAAGGCAAAGGGAGAGGAGAAACCGGAGGAAGAACTTATGGGGAAACGTAAGTCTTCTCCGCGGTTGGCAACAACATCGGTTAGATGATGTTGTTACTAGTCAGTATGTCCGTTTTAAACGTTCATATACCTGTCTCGTGAAATTCACTTTTTAAAATATAAAAGACTGATAACATGACAGAGAAAAAGGGTAAATTTACGTTTATGATGACATATTAAAGTAAAGGAAATCTTTTATGAACGAAATGCCGAATGATCTGCATAGGTGTATCTAAGGAGACGGTCGTAAAAGTCCAGCATAAAAGCAAGCTGCTGGGTTATTGCACAGAATGCATACAGCGTTGAATAAATTGAGGATTTTTGCTAGTCTTTGTAATTCAAAATATGTTAGGATAATGAAGAATAAGGAAGTAAAAGTAAGGTAGTGATAAGGATGAGAGTAGTAGCAGGTTTATATAAAGGCCATGCGTTAAAGGCGGTTCCAGGATACTCAACCCGCCCTACAACAGATAAGGTGAAAGAAGCTATTTTTAATATGATTGGACCGTTTTTTGAAGGTGGAACAGCTCTTGATTTGTTCGGTGGAAGCGGTGGCTTGGGAATTGAAGCTCTAAGTCGAGGAATAGATAAAGTCATTTTTGTGGATCGGGATGGCAAAGCGATTCAGACGATTAAAGCAAACTTAGCATCCTGTCGGTTAGAAGACCGCGCTGAAGTGTATCGAAATGATGCAGAGCGTGCACTGAAAGCGATAAAGAAAAGGGAGCTGACTGTCGATTTACTTTTGCTTGACCCACCGTATAAAGCACAAAAGTTGAAAGCGCTTATCGAAACGGTAAGTGAAGAAAACCTTCTGACAAAAACAGGAATTATTGTAGCGGAGCATTCTCATGATGTACATTTAGATAATGAGATTGGTTTATTTGAAAAAATAAAAAGCGAAACGTACGGTATCATTGGTGTTTCTATTTATACATACAAGAAAGAAGAATCAGTTGAATAAATCAATGAGCTGTTAGATGTAGAAAGGGGATACGTATGGGCAGTATAGCTGTTTGTCCAGGAAGCTTTGATCCAGTTACGAATGGACATTTTGATATTATTAAACGAGGCGCAAATGTATTTGATACGATTTATGTGGTTGTTTTAAATAACTCCTCAAAAAGTCCTCTATTTACAGGGGAAGAGCGAGTAGCTTTGCTGAAAGAAGTAACAAAATCACTTCCTAATGTGGTAGTAGAGTCGTACAGCGGATTATTAATGGAGTATGCAAAAGAAAAGCAGGCAAAGACCATTTTAAGAGGTTTGCGTGCAGTATCAGATTTTGAGTACGAAATGCAAATCACATCTGTAAATCGCGTATTAGATAAAGAAATCGAAACGTTATTTATGATGACAAATAATCAATACTCGTTTTTAAGTTCTAGTATTGTAAAAGAGGTAGCTAAATATGGCGGGAATATTTCTGAATTAGTTCCTCCCCCTGTTAGAGAAGCGCTTGCAGAAAAATTTGAGCAGCTGTCTCAAAAATAAGATAAAAAAGAACGTGACGTTTTCTTTGCCGATAAGAAAACGTCACGTTCTTTTTTTACTAGGAACGATGAAGAAACGCTCGTTTTGAATATATATAAATATAGCAGCACAGCGTAAAAATCGTTAGGAGCGGGCCGTACACGTTTAGCCACTGCGATAGAATCGTAACGGACTCCAAGTGAGAAAAAACCGGCAGTGCTCCTTCAGATGCTTGAAAAGTAGTAATGGATTCCCGAAGAGGACCCCACAGAAAGATAGTGAATACTACCGCAAAACAGCCGTGAAAAATTCGGGCAATAAAAAACGGGAAAAATCGAATATCTGTTTCGGCGAGTATGCTAGCTACTTGTGCTTGAACAGAGAAACCGCTAAAGCCTAATACAAAGCTAACGATGATAATTTGATGAAACAGCAGCGTGTCCGGTGCTTCGCTTGCTAGGCGGCTTCCTAACGTAATTTCAAAAAGCCCCGAAATAAAGGGAAGGCTCAGCTCAGTCCCTATATGACAAAGGGAAAATAAATAAGCTAGACCGCTGCTTAAAACGGCCGTGATATGAGTCACATATAAAAGTTTGTTTAATACAGAAAATAAAATGATAAAACCGCCAATCATTAAGAGAGATTGAACTGCAGAAGTAACCGCATCTCCTAAAAGCTTCCCGATAGGACGCTTATCTTTTAATCGCGTTTTATGCATTTCGTGAAAAGCTAACGATAAAGAAGGTTTTTGAATTACTTGTCCTTTAGGTTTTGCTGATCCATAAAACCGCATCACCAGTCCTACACAAATATTCCCTATGTAATGAGAGAGAGCTAATATGATACCGACAGCTGGATTGTGAAAAAAGCCAACTGCCACAGCTCCAAAAATAAAAATAGGGTTAGATGAGTTAGTAAATGATACGAGTCTTTCAGCTTCAATAGCTGTTAGCTGTTTTTCTTGGCGCAGCCGGGAAGTGATTTTTGCACCTGAAGGAAACCCAGAAGCCATGCCCATTGCTAAAGCAAAACCCCCTACTCCAGGTACTCGGAATAAAGGCCTCATAAACGGCTCTAATAAGATCCCAATGAACTTCACTACGCCAAACCCAATAAGCATTTCTGAAACAATAAAAAAGGGCAGCAGAGAAGGAAAGACGACCTTCCACCATGTGTTGAGACCTCTTACTGAACCTTCTAGCGCTTCTTTTGGATATACAATAAGCGCAATAGCGAGAAGTGTTACGCTCGTCCCGAGCAGAAGTGTTTTCACCATCGATTTATTCAACGAACGATTCATCTCCTTTTCTAAGCTCACTTCATTTTGATAGGAATGAAATGAGGAGTTTTAGGCAAATGTACAAGTTCTTCTATATATCAATATACGAAGCTATGCATCGACTTTATGCCTATGTGTAAGGAGAAAATAAATTCATACTGAATAAAAAGGCGTCTTGTCACATTTGGAAATACAATTCATATACATAAATCAATGCACTTCTAGAATAGTCAAGGAGTAAAAAAACGTATACGCAGCAAGAGAAGAGTAAGAATTTCTTAAAACAACCTTCAGTATAGTATAATGCTTAATAACCACCGTTGATTGAGCAAAACATATCTTTAGCTTCATACAAAATGAACAAATAGAAAATGAAGAATAGTCCTATTGAAGACAGGGCAACAATGATAGAGAAGCTCATCAAAAGTTTTTACATTTTTAGAAGTCTATAAGGTAAAACGAGGGGGCAGGTAAAGTGGAAAGCCCAAAAATAGGAGTTGCGTTAGGCTCAGGTGGAGCTAGAGGTTTTGCACATTTAGGAGTAATCAAAGCGCTAACAGAAAATAACATTCCTATTGATTTTCTAGCTGGCAGCAGCATGGGAGCTTTAGTTGGTGCACTATATGCGTCGGGTATTGAACTGGCAACTCTTTATAAAATGGCGCTAACGTTCAAACGAAAGTATTATTTGGATTTTACCGTGCCAAAAATGGGATTTATTACGGGCAACAGAGTAAAGTCGTTGGTTCGCACTTTTACGCAAAATAGAAACATTGAACAGTTATCTATACCGTTTGCCATTGTAGCGACAGATTTGAAAACAGGAGAGAAAGTGGTGTTTAAAAAAGGACCTATCGCTGAAGCGGTGAGAGCAAGTATTTCAATTCCAGGAATCTTTGCTCCCGAAGTAATTGATGGGCGATTGCTTGTAGACGGCGGGGTAGTGGATCGTATTCCTGTATCGGTTGTAAAAGAGATGGGATCTGATATTGTCATTGGAGTCGATGTATCAAAAGCGAAAGTGAATGCAGAAATCAGCTCCATTTTTGATGTCATTATGCAAAGTTTAGATATTTTGCAAGATGAGCTAGTAGCTCATCGAACTATTGCTTCAGACGTTATGATTCGTCCTAATCTCGATACTTTTAGTTCCAGAGCATTTACAAACATTCAAGAAATGATGTCAATTGGTGAACAAGCAGCACATGAGCAGTTGCCTTCTATTCTACAAGCAATTGATCATTGGAAGGAGAACAAAAAAAGTGAAATCTAGAATTAGAATTTTGGTATATTTGGCTGTTATTGCAGTGGTGGCAATGCTTTGTTTTTATCCATTGCCGTACTACATTACAAAGCCTGGAATGGCAGAAGAACTTGCGCCTATTATTAAGGTAGAAGATGGATACCATGAAAAAGGGACGTTTATGCTTACAACTGTAAGAATGGGCAGAGCAACTCCTCTTTCATATGGTCTTGCTAAAATACAGGACTTTCATGAAATTTTCCCTACAAAGCAAATTTTGCAGCAGGGTGAAAGCGATGAAGATTACTCGACAAGGCAATTACATATGATGGATACGTCAAAAAATGCCGCTATTTCAGTAGCATATGAAGCAGCTGGAAAGAGCGTTTCCTACCACAATAAAGGCGTATATGTTACATATGTTGTAGAAAATATGCCTGCACATGGAAAACTTCATGTTGGAGATGTCGTGACAAAAGTAGATGAGAAAAAAATTCAAACTGCTGAGGACTTAATCAACTACGTATCGACTAAAAAAGCAGGAGATTCAGTATCAATTTATGTGAAAAGAGATGGCAAAGAAAGCAAATATACTCTAAAAGTTAAAGCATTTCCTGACGAGCCGAAACGAGTAGGCCTAGGAATTGCCTTAGAAACGAACCAAGAATTAAAAGTCAAGCCCGATATACATATTGATACTGAAAAAATAGGAGGGCCTTCAGCGGGACTGATGTTCTCACTTGAAATCTATAATCAGCTTGTTAAAGAGGACATGACAAAAGGCCACCGCGTTGCAGGTACAGGGACTATCAATGATAAAGGAGAGGTAGGACCAATCGGAGGTATTTCACAAAAGATTGTAGCCGCAGATAAAGAAGGAGCAGAGATTTTCTTTGCACCAAATGAAAAAGGGGCTGCTGGCTCTAACTACCGAGAAGCAGTGAAGACAGCCAAAAAAATAAACAGTGATATGAAAATTGTACCCGTAGATTCATTTTCGGATGCCGTAACCTATTTAGAAAAGCTGAAACCATAAAAAAATCGTCTCTTGCAGACGATTTTTTTATGGCCAAATGATAGGAGGCTGCGTATATTCTTGTTTCATAAACTGAGAGCGCAGAGGCTCCTGAAACGGCATACTATAAACATGTGTCGCTTTAATATCGGTATCAATTTCTTTCAGTTTACATTGCGATACAGTGGATACAATAGGAAGGGACAGCTTTTTCTTAATTGTTTTTAAATAGGCTTGTCCGGTCTTTGACATTCCCAATAAGCGAATATAAGGATCAGCTTGTTGCATCTCACTTTTTGTTGTATTGGTTAAAAGGTGAACGCACATGCGCTGTAAACGGGTTCTCGTATATCGCTTCGTTTTAACATTTGTTAAAAAATCTTCAAATGAAGTAGATGAAGAAATATAAGATAGCAGTCGATGTTCAATACCTTCTTCTATTTCATAAATACGCTGTAAGTCATAAAGTGGAGTAGTTAATAGTTTGTATTTCAAAAATGGGAAATAGTGCTCCCAATGATGAAACTGTCCGTGTGCTTGTTTGTAAGCTGCTAATTCGTTTGCTGTACTAACTGGCATATGCTTGCCCAGGTCCCCATTGCTGCTGCTGTCAAAAATAGCTTTACGTATGCTTGTAGCGCTTGAAATAAAAGAGGAAGACAGGGAATCATCGTGATAATGTGATTGAATTCGAGTGATTGTATATGGTTTAATAGATGCATGCTGTTTTTTTATGGCAGCTACATAGCTCATTCCAAGCACATTATTTGGCTGAGATAGATCAATAGGAGCCTCCGTGAAAAGCTGTAAGAAAGCATTGGAAGCTGATTTTGGATAACTGTTTCCTTTTTTCATCTCTTGTTGAATTAAGGCAGATAGTTCTGATTCATGAGCTTCGAGCAAATCAGCGGTGCGGGTAAATGAGTCAATATTGCCATTTTCGCTGCCAAAGCATACAAAGTCAGCGTGAAGGGATTCCAAAATAGAAATAGCGCCGCTTGCGAATGTTTCAGCTTTTTGAGTAGAAAAAGCATAGGGTAATTCAACGACTAAGTCTGCACCAGCGGCTAAAGCCATTCTTGTGCGGGACCATTTCGATACAAGAGCAGGCTCTCCGCGCTGCAAAAAGTGCCCGCTCATCACAGCAATCACACAATCTGCTCCGGTTTGTTGTTTGGCTTGCTGCAAATGATAAGCGTGTCCGTTATGAAAAGGATTATATTCGACAATTATTCCAACTGCTTGCATAATGTCTCCTTTTAATTTATTATTTTTAGTCTAGCTCTTTGTTTTAAAAACATTTTTTTATGAAAGTAAGAAATTTTTACAAAAAAGCATATTTAAGTACATTATAGTGTAAAGAAAAAATATTGACAAATAATCTTGTGAAAGCTATAATAACCTTTGTTGCCTTGAGGTGATTAACAATGAAATGGACAATACATCAATTGTATCAGCTGCAAAATAAAGGTCTAACATTTGACGAAGTGATTGACGGCAAAGAGTTTATGAATGCTGATCCTCAAATTCGTAGAATGTCAGATGTAAACGTGAAAGGAAGAGCCGACATTAGCTCTTCGAAAGTAACGTTTCACCTTAAAATTTCAGGAGAAATGACGTTGCCTTGTGCTCGTACATTAGTTGACGTTCCGTATCCGTTTGAAATTAACGCAACTGAAACGTTTTTATTGAATGTGAATGCTGATTATGAAGAAGATGCTGAAGTACGCATTGTAGAGGGAGAAACGGTTGATTTACAACCTTTGATTCAAGAGTTAATTATTGTTGAAATTCCTCTGCAGGTATTTAGTGAAAATCAGCAAGCGGCAGGAGCAGCTCCACAGTCAGGAAAAGACTGGGAAGTTGTTACCGAAGAAGAACAGCAGGAAAAAGTAGATCCCCGCTTAGCCGTACTCGAAAATTTCTTTAAAGACAAAAAGAAATAAAAATGCGAAGATCCGGCTTTCGGGCCTTCATATGATTTTAAAATTCTTTTAAGGAGGTGGGAATAATGGCTGTACCTTTTAGAAGAACATCTAAAATGAAGAAAAGAACGCGTCGTACGCACTTTAAATTACAAGTTCCTGGTATGGTAGAGTGCCCAAATTGTGGTGAAATGAAACTATCACACCGCGTATGTAAAGCTTGTGGTACTTACAAAGGAAATGACGTAGTAAGCAAATAATTGCTTATTTAAATAAAAGACCCTCTTAAAGGGTCTTTTATTTTTTTTGCCTTTTTTCCTTCTCTGCCCTTTGGAAGAGAAGGATTTTTCTTATAGAACAAGAACTCTTTTTAAATAAACAATTACTGTTGTAAAAGGATTCATACCTTGTCCATAAGGAGGAAAAAGCATGAAAAAAAGCGAGCTGTTTACTACAAGCCAAGGCATTGCTACATTTGTGATTAATCGCCCTGAAAAGCGTAATGCCATTGATTATGATGTGATGAATGAACTGCAGCAAGCTGTAGATTATGTGAAACATAATCAGTTAGTAAAAGCTTTTGTAATTACAGGTGCTGGTTCAGACGCATTTTGCAGTGGAGGAGATTTAAGCGTATTTCATGAGCTAAAGACTTCGAAAGAGGCGTCTCAAATGTTAACGAAAATGGGGAGAATTCTTTATGAAATTTTAACGCTCCCAAAACCAACAGTTGCCCTTTTGAATGGAACATCGGTTGGGGGGGGGTGTGAGCTTGCGATTGCATGTGACTTCCGTATAAGTGCAACACATAGCGAAATGGGCTTTATTCAAGGGAATTTAGGAATTACAACAGGCTGGGGAGGAGGAACCATTCTTCTTGAAAAGCTGCGGTATCAAGAAGCGATGGAAATGATCTACAGTGCTCAGCTGTATGGAGTAGAACGAGCAAAGCAAATTGGATTTCTTTCCTATGTTACGTCGTTTAAAGAGCTAACTATGAGGTGTGAGGAGTGGTTAGCTCCTATTACTCATAAATCGACCCAAGTATTGCAAGCTTACAAAGAAATCGCTATTGAGAAATGGGAGCAAAGCCGGGTTTGGAATCGAATGGAACAAGAAATTCATCGCTGTTCGATATTGTGGGAATCGCCTGAGCATGAAGAAGCGGTTCAAAAGGTCATCGTTAAAAAAACATAGTTATGAACTGCATTTCCATAGCAATATAGTTAATAAGCAAAAGATGAAAGAATCACGGATTTCCCATTTTGCTTCAAAGTATATGAAAGATTTTCTTGATTGAGAAGAGGAACAATAGTCTATCTTATCTAGTAGGTGCATATTCATTTAATAAGTACGGATAAGGAGGGATAGAAAAATGACTTCTTCTCGTCAAGATGCATGGACTCATGATGAAGATTTATTACTCGCAGAAATTGTACTGCGTCATATACGTGAAGGTGGCACTCAGCTAGCTGCATTTGAAGAAGTGGGGAAGAAACTTACACGAACATCAGCAGCTTGTGGCTTCCGCTGGAATTCTTTTGTGCGCAAACAATACAAGACTGGTATTGACCTTGCGAAAAAACAGAGAAAAGAATTAAAAGCAAGAACTGTTTCAAAAGACGACGAGCAGCCTGCACGCTTATCATATATGGAAGCAGAGAAACATATTTCGCTTAATGAGGTAATTAAGTATTTAGAAAATGTAGATCAAGGGCAAAAACACTCGTCGGAGCTTCTCGAAGCTAATGAAGAACTGCAGCAAAAGATTGAACGTTTACAAGAGAAAGTAACGATTTTGGAAAAAGAAAAAAAAGCTTTGCAAAACAATTTGTTAATTGTGGAAGATGACTATAAAGCTCTTATTGAAATTATGGAGAGGGCTCGTAAAATGGTTGTATTAAAAGAGGATGAAAAAAGTAGAAAAGTGAAATTTCAAGTGGATAAAAATTTAAATTTAGAAAAAGTTCAAAAGTAAAGCGATAGCTTGAATGCTCCCTACTTCATGTTAATCATATATACCACATAGATATAAAATAAACAGCTGGAAATCAGCTGTTTATTTTTGTTCGCTTACACCGTTTGGTAGCCAAATAAGAGGGTTTTCTCCCAAATCACGATCGATATCATACGTTACAGGTACGAACCCCATTTTTGACCAAAAATCACTCGATTTTACTCGCGGGCTTGTTTTTATAGGTAATTGAAAGGATTTGGCATATTCAACGAGCGTTTGACCTAATCCTTTGCGCTGAAAATCGCTGAGCACTTCAAGTTTCCACACTTCAATATACGTTTGAGGCGGCTCGAAATATTGATCGTACTGTTTGTTTCGTTTATAGAGACTCATGCGAGCCACTAAGCTATTTCCAAAATAAATGCCGTAAAACGGAGAATTTATTTCATTATCGGAAATCTTGGCATGTAATTCTTCTAGCATTGAAAGTTCTTGAATGCCATATTCTTTGAATTTCTTGAACTCTTCTAGCGTTTTAAAATTAATTTTTAAATGCTTCACTTCGTAATTCATCCCATATCCCCCTTGTTATGTCTCCTTGCTAGATGAACGAACTGGATTGGTTCGTTCATCTAATATTATATAACAAAAATACAAAATATTCTGTTTTCATGATTGGTAAACGAATATTCAATGCGCACAAAGAAAAATGAATTCTTTCGGTTAAATACGAAGAATACATTACTATAAACATCACTTTTTAGAAAGGAGGCAAAAGGGAAACAGAATTCAAATAGAAAGCGTTTTCAAAAATTGTAGAGGAGTTTTAAAATTATTGTAGAATTATATGGGGGAAAGTAGAAATTTGAGGAAAGGGGAGAGAAAGGTGAAAAAAATACTGATTGCAAATCGAGGAGAAATTGCTCTTCGTATTATTCATACATGCAAACAAATGGGCATTGAAACGGTGGCTGTCTATTCCGATGCAGATGCAGAACTTCCTTATGTTCAAGCGGCTACAAAAGCACGTCGAATTGGAGAGCCTCCTGTGCAAAAGTCATATTTGAATGTGGAAGAGCTGCTTAGAATTAGTCATGAAGAAAAAGTAGACGCCATTCATCCTGGATATGGATTTTTATCGGAAAATAGTGCATTTGCTAAAAGAGCGATTGATGAAGGTTTTTGTTTTATCGGTCCTTCTCCCGAAATCATTTCGATGATGGGCGACAAAATTGCTGCCCGCGCTGCGATGAAAGAAGCGGGTGTACCTGTTGTCCCCGGCAGCGAAGGTGATGTGACGTCGGTTGAAGAGGCTTGTAAAGTAGCGGGGGTAATTGGATATCCCGTTATGTTAAAAGCAAGCGGAGGCGGCGGAGGAATTGGAATGGTGCGCTGCGATAACGAAGAAGCAGTAAAACAAGTATATGCCTCAACAAAAGCAAGAGCAAAAGCATATTTTGGTCATGAAGGAATGTTTATTGAAAAGCTTATAACAAACGCAAAACATATCGAGGTACAGGTCTTTGGAGATCAGCATGGTAATGTCGTTCATCTTTTTGAACGCGATTGTTCTGTACAAAGAAGAAATCAAAAAGTGATTGAAGAAGCCCCTGCGCTTTCTTTAAAAGAAAGTACGCGACAAGCCATGCAAAACCAAGCCGTTCAAGCGGCTAAAGCAATCGGCTATTATAATGCGGGTACGGTGGAGTTTATCGTGGATGAAGACGAAAATTTTTATTTTCTTGAAATGAACACGCGGCTGCAAGTTGAGCATCCGATCACCGAGCAAATTGCAGGGGTCGATTTAGTTAAGTGGCAGATCTTAGCTGCGCGCGGTGAAAAGCTTCCTCGTATGCAAGAGGAAATAGCAGCAAATAACTACGCCATTGAATTTCGAATTTATGCAGAAGATCCGTTTACTTTTTTACCGGCTCCGGGGAAAATTACGGGTTATCACTTGCCGGAGCGAACCTACGCGCGCGTAGATAGCGGCTACAGTGATATGAATGCGGTTACACCTTTTTATGATCCAATGATTGCAAAGGTTATCATTACTGGTCGTACGCGTTCAAATGCAATTGAACTAGCTAAATCATATTTTACAGAAGCTGTTGTAGAGGGAATCAAAACAAATATTCCTCTATTTAAGCAGTTGTTAAATGAAGAGTTATATGAAAAGGGCACCTATAACACATCGTTATTATCAACAGTATTAAATAAAGGAGGAGCACCACAATGAGTGAAATCAAAGCGACAATGGCAGGCATGGTATTTAATGTGTTTGTTCAGCAAGGAGCAAGTGTAACTAAAGGAGAAGTTGTTGTTGTATTAGAATCTATGAAAATGGAAATTCCTATTGAAAGCGATCAAGCTGGTATTGCAGAGACTGTCCATATAGCCGTGGGGGATTTTGTGAACGAAGGCGACGTTTTGGTGACTATTTCATAACTCATAAAGGGGAGATATCATGATACATACAGGTGAATCTCAGAAAAAATATGATGAAAATCGTCAAAAAGTAGAGCGTGGCAACGCCGAGAAGTATAAAGAGAAACTTGCAAAACAACAGAAGCTTTTTGTAAGAGATCGTTTAGCCCTTTTATTCGATGACGGGAAATATGAAGAAGACGGCATGTTTGCAAATAATAAAGCCGAAGGGTTGCCGGCAGACGGTGTTGTAACTGCGATTGGAAAAGTAAACGATGAAACGGTTTGTGTAATGGCTAATGATTCTACTGTAAAAGCAGGGTCTTGGGGAGCTAGAACAGTAGAAAAAATTATTCGGATTCAAGAAGTTGCAGAAAAACTGCATGTGCCTTTACTGTACCTAGTGGATTCTGCTGGAGCGCGTATTACGGATCAATTAGATATGTTTCCAAACCGCCGAGGAGCTGGAAGGATCTTTCACAATCAAGTAAAACTTTCCGGCGTCATTCCTCAAATTTGTTTGCTTTTCGGTCCGTCAGCAGCTGGAGGGGCTTATATCCCTGCATTTTGTGATATTGTTGTGATGGTAGATGGGAACGCTTCTATGTACTTAGGGTCGCCGCGTATGGCCGAAGCCGTTATTGGAGAAAAGGTTACGCTAGAAGAAATGGGAGGAGCACATATGCACTGCAGCGTTAGCGGGTGCGGGGATGTGCTGGCTTATTCTGAAGAAGAAGCTATTTCGTATGCCAAATCTTATTTAACGTACTTTCCACAAAACTATCAAGAGAAGCCTAAAGTACAAAAAGCTAAAGAGCCTAAGCAGACAAAAGATTTAGTAGAACTAATTCCGGAGAATCAAAATGTTCCATTTGATATCTATGAAGCAATTGATACCCTTATTGACGAGGGGAGCTTTTTTGAAATAAAAAAACTGTTTGCCGCCGAATTGGTAACAGGGCTTGCACGAATAGATGGAAAAGTAGTAGGGATTGTTGCTAATCAGCCAAAAGTTAAAGGGGGAGTGCTGTTTGTAGATTCAGCAGATAAAGGCGCAAAATTTATTCAACTGTGCGATGCCTTCCATATTCCTTTGCTATTTTTAGCGGATGTACCTGGATTTATGATTGGGACTAAAGTAGAAAGAGCAGGCATCATTAGACATGGAGCAAAATTGATTGCAGCGATGAGTTCAGCTACAGTTCCTAAAATTTCCGTAGTCATGCGTAAAGCTTATGGCGCAGGGCTTTACGCTATGGCTGGTCCGGCTTTTGAACCAGATTGCTGCATTGCATTGCCTACTGCTCAAATTGCCGTAATGGGTCCTGAAGCTGCAGTAAATGCCGTCTATTCTAATAAAATTAATGAAATTGAAGATCCGAAAGAGCGGTTCATGTTTGTTAAACAGAAACAGCAAGAGTATAAAGAACACATCGATATCTATACGCTGGCATCTGAACTTATTATTGACGACATCGTTCCTGCTAACGAACTGCGTCGAACGTTAATTGACCGCTTTCGCTTATATGAAACAAAGAATGTGACCTTTAGCCGTCGTAAACATCCGGTGTATCCCGTATAATAGAAAAAAACGGGATCACTCTAAATAATTTACAATAAGCCCGGTGATTTTTAATCACACGGGCTATATGAATAGGTAAAATTTAAAGAATGCATTTAATTCAAAGCATTTTTTTGCTAAAATGAAACTCAATAATAGAAAGAGGAACAAAAAATACGATGAAAACTATAGGTATTATTGGAGGCGGATCATTAGGTCTGTTGTTTAGCGCGTATTTATCAGATTGTTATGATGTAACCTTGTACACGAAAACACCAACTCAAGCAAAGTGTATTAACGAAAATGGAATTACCTTACATAGACAAGGGGAACATCACACGAAAAAAGTCAGTGCTATCCCTCTGGAAAAAAACATAAAAGAAGCAGATTTAATCATTATTACTGTAAAACAGTATCATTTAAAAGAGATTATTCCTTTTATTAAAACCCTTACTATACATACTCCCCTTTTGTTTATCCAAAACGGTATGAGCCATATTGAAATTCTCAAAAACCTCCCGCAGCGCACTCTCTATTTGGGTACAGTTGAACATGGGGCAATGCGTACAAATATGGATAGCGTCCATCATACAGGAATAGGAACAACCCGTATTGCTTCGTACAGAGGAGAAATGGAGTCTATCTTACCAATTGTGAATTTTCCTTGGGTAATTGAAAAAGATTGGTATGCGATGCTGGTGAAGAAATTAGTTGTAAATGCGCTCATTAATCCTCTTACGGCGCTGTATCGCGTGAAAAATGGGCAGCTGATTCACAACAGCTATTTTTATAAAACGATGCGTCTATTGTTTGAAGAGATTGCGGATGTATTAAAACTAGATTCAGCTTTTAATTATTGGGAAAATGCGCTGGGGGTTTGTTCGCGCACGAGTACCAATCAATCTTCTATGCTAAAAGATATACAGGAGGGGCGGCAAACCGAGATTGATGCTATCTTAGGTTATATCCAAACACAAGCTGCTGAAAAAAGAACGTCGACGCCTATTGTTGACTTTTTATATAGGTCAATAAAAGGAATCGAAGAAGAAAAGGGTGAGTAACATGGGAAGTTTTATTGCTGGCGTTTTTGCGACGTTTGTCACTCTGCCGCTCGTCGGTTTTTTTATTCTATACATGCTTTTACGCAAACTGACGAAAAATAAAAGGAAATCTGTCCACATAGCAACGTACATTACTACGGTTTTTCTTATTTTGTCCGTGCATTATGCAGCTGTGGAAATTTTCGGGCACTCTTTTTTGTGGTTGATTGCGTTAGTCCTTTTAGTTGTGGCAATGATTATGATGTTTGTACATTGGAAAGTCAAACATGACTTAGAAATGAAGCTTATTGCGAAAGGGTTCTTTCGGATGAATTTCGTTTTGTTTCTTATTGCACATATTGTGTTAAATATAGGTGGAATCGCTTTTCGTATTTCCTCTCTGTAAAGCATGTTACTAGACGTGAGCAGTTACATTATGGATAATGAAGCTATATGTAGAGAATATAAGTATTAGGAAAAGAAAGGAAGTTCTTTCATGGAGATTACAGACGTCTCTTTAAAGGCGGGAAACAAACTAACGAACGATTACATAAAAGGTGAAAAGCAAGCACTTTCCTTTTTTCATTATAATATACACGAAAAAGACGTATATGAAAAACGTTTAGCGGACGTTCAAAAGCAGTCTTATCCAAGAGAACAGCTTGCTGAGTATCTGCTTGATTTTAATAAGCGCTACGGAGCATCTTCTAAGACGATTGAAAATATTGAAAAGCTAAAAGATCCTAACAGCGTAGTGGTCGTTGGAGGTCAGCAAGCGGGGCTGCTTACGGGTCCTTTGTACACCATTCATAAAGTGATTTCAATTGTGCTGCTAGCTAAACAACAAGAGGCAGCTCTAAACGTGCCCGTGCTTCCGGTATTTTGGATTGCTGGAGAAGATCATGATTTTGCTGAGATCAACCATGTATACACAGAGCATAAAAACCAGCTTTTAAAGAAAACGTTAAAGCATTCTTTAAAGAAAAAGCAAATGGTTTCTCAAATCGAATTAGATCATGAAGCCTGTAGAAGCTGGGTTCGTGATGTTTTTCAAACGTTTAACGAAACGGCGCATACAAATCAGGTGTTACACTTTGTTTTAGAGGCGTTAGATAAATCACGTACCTATGTCGATTTCTTTGCTCATTTGGTTACCACATTGTTTGCAGAGTCAGGTCTTATTTTAATGGATGCAGCTTCTAAAGAAGTGCGCAGCATTGAATCTTCTTTCTTTGTGACGTTAATTGAACAAAATGACAAATTATCGTCAGCCGTTATGGAACAGCAAACAGAGATTCAAAAACAATACGGACGAATGATTGAAGTGGGAGAAGAAACGGCCCATCTCTTTTATTCACACAACGAAAACAGAGTACTTTTAGAAAGAGACGCAGAGCAAGAGCAGTTTGTTGGAAAGCAAAATGAACTCGCGCTGTCTAAAGAAGAGCTGGTTCAAATTGCTAAACAAACGCCAGAGCTTCTTAGTAATAACGTTGTGACTAGACCCCTTATGCAGGAGTACTTACTTCCTACCCTTGCGTTTATTGCAGGTCCAGGGGAAGTAGCGTATTGGGCAGAGCTTGAAAAAGCATTTTCTTTATTTAGCTTTAAAATGCCTCCCGTGGTTCCGAGGTTATCCTATGCAATCGTAGAAAGACATATCGAGAAGTATATGGATGAACTTCAGTTAGACCTTTCGAATGTCATTAACAAAGGCGTAGATGCAGAGAGGGAGCACTGGCTTAAGACAGAAGTTCACAACCCGTACGAAATGTATTTTGAAAAAGCGAAAGAAGATTTTGAAAAAATTCATAAAACTCTTCGTGAAAATATTCAAAAAGAAGACAAAACATTTGATGAAGTCATGCTTAAAAATCGAGCGATTATTCAAAAGCAGTTTGAAACCATTCAAAAGATTGTCGAATCCAAACAGCTCATTAAGCACGATGTGAAGCATTCAAAATATGCTCAAATTGAACTTGCTCTTCGTCCCTACAATGCTCCACAAGAACGCATGTGGAATATTATGTATTATTTAAACGGCTATGGTATGCAATTTGTGTCAGATTTACTAAGTGCTGAAGTCGAATTAAATCACCAGTTAAAAGTCTGCTATGTCTAATAAAATCCTGCTGAAAAGCAGGATTTTTATTTTGGAAAAGAGAACAAGTTTACAAGGTGAATGTCAGCCAATTGAATCCTTATAAGGTATTTATTTCTAATTACACAAAAAAACCTTATATTCCTTACATTTTATTCTACGAATATGTCCTACTTTTAACAAAATGACACTATTTGTGACAAAAAGACAAAATTCTACTTAATTCTTATATAAATAGCTGAAATAATGTTGAACTTTGATATATAATATAAACGTGTATATATATCAAAGAAAAACACCGTTTTTTGCTTTTTGTATACATAACTAAGTAGTTTAGAAAGAAGTAGGTGTCATAATGTTTAATCACACAACTGTTTTGCTTAAAGAAGCAGCGGAAGGCTTAAATATTAAGCCGGATGGAGTATATGTCGACTGCACGCTTGGCGGAGCAGGTCATAGTGAATATATCGTAAAACAGCTATCAGAAAAAGGGAAATTAATTGCGTTTGATCAAGACGATGTTGCTCTTGAAAATGCAAAAGAAAAATTAGCCCCGTATCTAGACAGAGTTATTCTAATCAAAAGTAATTTTCGCTATTTAAAAGAGCAGCTAATGAAACATGGAATTGAAGAAGTAGATGGAGTATTGTTTGACCTAGGCGTCTCGTCTCCTCAGTTGGATACACCAGAGCGAGGGTTCAGCTTTCATCATGAGGCCCCGCTTGATATGCGCATGGATCAAAACTCAAAGTTTTCTGCGTACAACGTAGTAAATGAATGGCCTTATGAAAAACTTGTAAAAATCTTTTTCCAATATGGAGAAGAAAAGTTTTCGAAACAAATTGCCCGCAAAATTGAGGCATATCGAGAGTCTAAACCAATTGAAACAACGCTAGAGCTGGTTGATCTTATTAAAGATGGTATTCCAGCGCCAGCTAGACGAACGGGTGGACATCCGGCAAAACGGATTTTCCAGGCTATTCGAATTGCTGTAAATGATGAGCTTCAAGTATTTGAAGATGCAATTGAACAGGCCATGGATGTAATCAAAAAAGGTGGACGTGTAAGTGTTATTACCTTCCATTCACTTGAAGACCGAATTTGTAAAGTAGCGTTTAAAAATGCAAGCACGGTTCCGCAGCTTCCTCATGGACTGCCGGTTATTCCAGAAGAATTTAAACCTAAAATGAAAGTCATTACAAGAAAACCTATTTTACCTTCAGAAGAAGAGGTAGAAGAAAATAAGCGCGCGCGTTCGGCAAAGCTTCGAATTGTTGAGAAATTAGTCTAATAAAAGGGTTTAATCAAAGAGGAGGGGACGAGAATGAACAATGCAGCATACAAAGTAAGAGAGCAAGACCAGCAGCAGAAGCAGCAAAAGACGGTACGTCAAGTTGTTCGAAAGACAAAAAGAAAAATCACGGTTGGTGAAAAAATTGTGTATTCTGGGTTTGTCGCACTCATGCTGTTTGGGTCTGTGCAAATCATTTCAAATCAATCTTCGCTTTATAGCATCAGTGAAGAAGTGCAATCACTCGATGGAAAGATTGACAAGCAAGAAGCAAAAAACAATGAGTTAAAATTACAGGTAACAGAGTTAAGTGCATACGATCGTATTTGGACAAAAGCAAAAGAACTTGGACTAAAATTGAATGAAAATAACGTAAAAGTCGTTAACGATTAATTGCGATGACTACGCCAAGAAAAAATAGCAATATTAGTACAGGAGCAGCAATATTAATTTTAATATTTGCATTGCTCTTTTTTGTATTAGCCATCAGGTTCTTTTACATCCAAGCGACGGGTAAAGCAAATGGAGAGGTTTTAGCCGAAATTGCACAAAAACAGCATACGCGAACGTCCAAAATTGAAGGACAGCGCGGTACGATTTACGATCGAAATGGAGAAGCAATCGCCCAAGACACGGGTGCTTATACGGTTGTGGCGATTTTGAAGGAGTCGCAGTCAGAAGATAAAAAACATCCACAGCACGTGGTAGACCCTGAAAAGACAGCTGAAAAGCTAGCGCCGCTACTGAATATGGACGAATCAAAAATTGAAAGCATGTTAACGAGAGGAATTAAAAGGAAGGCATTCCAAGTAGAACTTGGCCCAGGCGGACGTGATATTGATAACGTGCTAAAGCAAAAAATTGAGAAGCTAAATCTCCCGGGCATCACGTTTTTACGCGATTCGAAGCGCTTCTATCCAAACGGTGTATTTGCCTCAAGTATTTTAGGATATGCACAAAAGGATGATACGGGCAAAATCGTAGGGAAAATGGGAATTGAAAAAGTATTTGATAAGCAGCTTTCTGAAGAAGATGGATATGTGAAATACGAAGCTGCTAAAAACGGAATTAAGCTTCCGGATCCAAAAGAGTCAATTGTAGCTCCTAAAAATGGAGACAGCGTTACGCTTACGATTGATGAAAAAATTCAGACGTTCTTAGAAGATGCGATGACAACAGCAGCTAAAGAGTACAAACCAGAAGAGCTAATGGCAACGGTAGTAAATCCGAAAACTGGTGAAATTTTGGCGATGTCAAACCGACCTTCATTTGATCCAAATATTCGTGATATCACTTCTTATCGCAATCCGTTTGTTGAAAACAGCTATGAGCTTGGTTCAACGATGAAAATCTTTACGCTAGCAGCCGCGATTGATGCAGGCGTTTATAACGGGGAAGACCGCTATCAGTCTGGGTCTTATAAAGTAACGAAAAACAGCGTTCCAATTAACGATCACAACGCTGGGGTCGGCTGGGGAGCTATTACATTTAATGAAGGAATCCAAAGGTCTTCAAACGTAGCGGTCGCTATTTTGGCCAATGAAAAACTGGGCACCGATCGTTTGTATAAATACTTAGATAAGTTTGGATTTATGGATAAAACGGGGATTGACTTGCCAAACGAAGCTTCCAGCAAATTAGTAACGAAGTACCCGAGAGATCGAGTTACTACTGCGTTTGGACAGGCATCTGCTTTTACGCCTATTCAAGAAATTCAAGCGGCTACTGCGATTGCAAATGACGGCAAGATGATGAAGCCTTATGTGATTAAACAAGTAGTCGATGAAACAAATAAAAAAACGATTAAAAAAACGAAACCTACCGTGGTAGGACAGCCAATTTCTAAAAAAGCAGCGAATGAGACGCTAGGTATTTTAGAAACCGTTGTTTCTTCAGAGAATGGAACAGGAAAACCATACGCGATTGAAGGGTATGATGTTGCTGGAAAAACCGGTACAGCTCAAATTCCTGGTCCCAACGGAGGTTACCTGCATGGACATGGGAAAAACTTTATTTCCTTTATGGGCTTTGCACCGGCAAAAGATCCAAAGCTGCTTGTCTATGTAGCCGTTAAAAATCCGACTCTCAAGCCCCAAGAGGCAGGGAGTGAACCCCTTGTTGCTGTATTTAATCCGGTTATGAAGAATAGTTTACAGTACTTAGGTGTAGAGCCTACTAAGAAGGATGAAGATGGGAAAGAAACGGAAGAGAAGAAAGTGGATTCAGAAATTAAGCTTAAATCTTACGTTAATGAATCAGTTGATAGTGCCGTGAAAGACTTAAAACAAAAAGGCCTTATTCCTGTTGTAATAGGTAAAGGAGATACGGTGGAAAGCCAATTACCGACTGCTGATACAATTATTACTGGACAGCGTGTGTTCATTAAGACAAACGGAAAAGCCACAATGCCTGATCTAACAGGTTTTTCACATCGTGACGTTATTCGCTTTAGTGAATTTGTCAACGTTCGACCTAGCGCACTTGAAAATGGTTATGTTGTAAGTCAAAGTATTAAAGCGGGAGATCCGCTAAAATCAGGAACGTACCTGAAAGTGGAACTTGAAACGCCTAAAGAATTTTCAAGCACGTTAAATAAGTTAAAAGAAACAGAAAAAAGTGAATCTGACAGTAAAAAAGACGATAAGCAACTTGACTAGAAAATAAGTTCTAGTGAATCCTGTACAAGCATATATTGGAACGAGCCGATTCAGAGGAGGTTCTAATATATGCGGGTATCAGGAGTCACAGTTCGTAAAAGGCTAGCCATTGTTTTGTTTGTCGGTTTTATTGTGTTTTTGATTATTGATACAAGGCTTGGATATGTACAGTTGCTGACTGGGGATACGCTAACTGAAAAAGCCAAAGACTTATGGAGTCGGAATATTCCTTTTGAACCTGAAAGAGGAAAGATACTAGATCGCAATGATGTGGCACTTGCTACAAATAAAAGTGCACCGACCGTTTTAGTTATGCCAAGACAAGTTGAAAATCCAGCTGTTACGGCTGAAAAGTTAGCAAAAGTGCTGGGAGCATCAAAAGAAAAAGTATATGAACAAATAACAAAAGCTTCTTCTAGCGTATATTTGCGTCCTGAAGGAAGAAAAATTTCACATGCGAAAGCAAATGAAGTGCGAAATTTAAATTTAAAAGGCGTATATATAGCTGAGGATTCGAAGCGGTACTATCCGTTTGGAAGTTATTTGTCGCATGTATTAGGCTTTGCGGGAGTAGATAATCAAGGGTTAACGGGCCTTGAATTATATTATGATAAAGAGCTAAAAGGACAAAAAGGTTCAGTTAAATTGTATTCTGATGCTAAAGGTAAAAAGATGCCCAATATAGCCGATGACTACACAGCGCCTGTGGACGGGCTCGATTTGAGATTGACCATTGATTCACGTGTGCAAACAATCATGGAGCGTGAGTTGGATAATGCTCAGACAGCTTATAATCCAGATGGTATGATTGCCATTGCCATGAATCCTAAAAACGGTGAAATTTTAGGTATGTCAAGTCGTCCGGGCTTTGATCCGACGGATTTTAAAAATGTGAAGCCTGAGGTGTATAATCGCAATCTTCCAATCTGGAGCGTATATGAGCCCGGATCAACGTTTAAGATTATTACACTGGCAGCTGCTCTTGAAGAAAAGAAAGTGGATTTACTAAAAGATCAATTCTACGATGATGGAGCCGCGGAAGTTGGAGGAGCGAGACTTCGCTGCTGGAAAAAAGGCGGACACGGACAGCAGTCTTTTTTAGAAGTTGTACAGAACTCATGTAACCCTGGTTTTGTGGAGCTTGGGGAACGTTTAGGAAAAGAGAAATTGTTCAAATACATTAAAGAATTTGGCTTTGGTCAAAAAACAGGTATTGATTTACAAGGGGAAGCAAAAGGAATTTTGTTCCCGCTTGAGCGCGTGGGTCCGGTTGAACAAGCTACAACAGCTTTTGGGCAAGGGGTTGCTGTTACTCCTATTCAACAAGTAGCTGCTGTTTCAGCAGCCGTAAACGGTGGAACGCTTTATGAACCTTATATTGCAAAAGAGTGGGTGGATCCAACTACCGGAAAAGTTGTAAGCAGTCATAAACCGGTTGCTAAGCGAAAAGTTATTTCCGAGGAAACGTCTAAGCAAGTGCGTTTTGCTCTTGAAAGTGTAGTCGCGCAAGGAAGCGGAAAAGGAGCTTTTGTGGAAGGGTACCGCGTTGGAGGAAAGACGGGTACGGCGCAGAAAGCTCAAAATGGAAAGTATTTAAAAAATAATCACATCGTTTCTTTTATCGGTGTTGCACCAGCAGATAACCCTGAAATTGTCGTGTATGTTGCGGTTGATAATCCAAAGGGCACCATTCAGTTTGGTGGAGTGGTAGCAGCTCCGATTGTAGGTAAAATGATTGAAGACAGTTTGCGTGTGATGGACGTTAAACCGCGTAAAGGACAAATTGAAAAAGAGTTAACGTGGCTGGACACACCAATGATAAAAGTACCAAATGTCGTAGGAATGTCAAAAAAAGAGTTACAAGAACAGCTACTTAATTTAAAATTAGATGTGAGTGGCGAAGGAGATAAAGTGGTCAAGCAGTCTCCTGCAGCCGGAACGAAAGTTAAAGAAGGCGAAACGGTTAGAATTTATATGGGAAAATAAAAATCTCTATAAACTATTATTCTTCCTTGCATGATAATCAGCAGGTTACGCTGCGTGTGAACATGAAATCAACAAATAAGCCTTGGGGGTGTTCCCTCCGGGCTTCTTTTTCTGTAAAATGTAATAGGTTAGGTGCTAGAAAAAGAAGAATAGTTGCCATAGCGTCTTATAACAAACGTTTCACTTTACAAATAGAGAGGACATGGTAGGAATGGATTTACGAGAACTACTAACACATTTACATGATTTTGTTCAGCTTCCTGAACAGAATATTGATATTACGTCAATTGAAATGGATTCAAGAGAAGTTAAGCCCGGAGCATTGTTCATTTGTATAGACGGCTATACGGTTGATGGTCATAGCTTTGCACAGATGGCTGTGGAAAAAGGGGCAGTAGCAATCTTAGCAGAAAAGCCTGTGGATGTAGAAGTGCCCGTTGTACGCGTGAAGAGTACAAAGCGAGCAATGGCAGTGCTGGCGGATGCTTTCTACAATCAGCCCACACAAAAAATGCATTTAATTGGTGTAACAGGCACAAATGGAAAAACAACGATTACACATTTAATTGAGCATATCTTTAAATCACAGCATAAAAAGACGGGTCTAATTGGAACGATTGAAATTCGTATTGGTGATACGTCTTATGATGTGAAAAACACAACGCCTGAATCGCTGACTCTTCAAAAAACATTTAATCAAATGGTGGAAGAGAATGTAGAAGTAGCGATGATGGAAGTATCATCTCACGCGCTTGACTTAGGACGCGTACACGGGTGCGACTTTGACGTGGCGGTATTTAGTAACTTAACGCAAGATCACCTCGACTATCATCATACAATGGAAGATTATCGTCGTGCGAAAGGGTTGCTATTTGCACAGTTAGGAAATGCTTATAACCATACTCGTCCTAAATTTGCTGTTCTTAATGTCGATGATGCGGCAACCGAGGAATATATTAAAAACACGGCTGCTACAGTGATTACGTACGGTATTGACCGTGAAAGTGATATTCGTGCAACGAATATTCAAATTACAAACAGCGGCACAACGTTCGATTTGACAACACCGACAGAAACGGTTTCTGTAGAAATGAAGCTTATTGGGAAATTTAGCGTCTACAACGTATTAGCGGCTACGGCTGCATGTTTAGTATCTGGTCTCCCTCTGTCAGTTATTGTCGAGGAAATAAAAGTGTTAGAAGGTGTGTCTGGGCGTTTTGAAGTGGTTGATGCGCAGCAAGATTTTACGGTTATCGTGGATTATGCCCACACGCCGGACAGCTTAGAGAACGTGTTAAAAACTGTAAAAGAATTCGCAAAACGCAATATATATGTTATTGTTGGTTGTGGCGGAGATCGAGATCGTACAAAACGACCAATCATGGCTCGGATTGCAGCTGAATACAGTACACAAGCTATTTTGACATCTGATAATCCACGAAGTGAAGATCCATTGGCTATTTTAAAAGATATGGAAGAAGGTTTGGATACAGATAACTATGTGACGATTGCTGATCGTGCAGAAGCTATTCGCTATGCAGTGGAAACAGCGCATGCAGATGATGTTATTGTCATTGCTGGAAAAGGGCACGAGACCTATCAAATTATTGGTAAAAAAGTATTCGATTTTGACGATCGAGAAGTAGCACGCAAAATGATTGAGGAGCGAAAGTAGTAATGAAATGGGTAGAGAACAAAATGAGTCGGAATGAGTTAGAAGTTAAGGAGGGGACATCGTGCTAGAACAATCAATTTTATTGACAATCGGCGTAGCCTTTTTGATTACGGTTGTATTGTCGCCGATTTTTATTCCCTTCTTAAGAAGATTAAAGTTTGGTCAAAGTATTCGTGATGAAGGCCCGAAATCTCACCAAAAAAAATCAGGTACACCTACAATGGGCGGTATCATGATTTTATTATCTATTATTGTGGCAACTCTTATTATGGTCAATCAATATGCAGAACTTACATATAAGACGTTTCTATTATTATTTGTCACAATCGGATTTGGTTTATTAGGATTTTTAGATGATTTTATAAAAGTAGTGTTAAAGCGTAACCTTGGATTAACATCTAAACAAAAGTTTTTAGGTCAGGTTGTCATTTCAATTATTTTTTACTTTATTGCAAGACAGTTTGAGTTTTCAACTGAAGTGACGATTCCAGGAATTAAAGACCCAATCGATTTAGGTTGGTTTTATGTTGTTTTCCTCATCATCTGGCTTGTTGGTTTTTCAAACGCGGTCAACTTAACGGATGGATTAGACGGACTTGTATCTGGTACAAGTGCGATTGCTTTTGGTGCATTTGCAGTTCTCGCCTGGAATGCAGAGCAGTTTGAACTATCTATTTTCTCAGTTGCTGTAGTAGGAGCTGTGTTAGGATTTTTAGTTTTTAATGCCCATCCTGCAAAAGTATTTATGGGAGATACGGGTTCTTTAGCGCTAGGAGGAGCTATCGCTACGGTGGCTGTCTTAATGAAAATGGAATTCTTGCTTGTTATTATCGGTGGTGTGTTTGTTATTGAAACATTATCTGTTATTATTCAAGTCGCATCTTTCAAAACAACAGGAAAACGTGTGTTTAAAATGAGCCCGCTTCATCACCATTACGAGCTAAGCGGCTGGTCGGAATGGCGCGTAGTTATGACTTTTTGGGCTGTAGGACTATTATTTGCAATGCTTGGAATTTATATCGAGGTGTGGATTTAAATGAAATCAGTCAATACGTATCAAGGTAAACAAGTACTTATTTTAGGATTAGCCAAGAGCGGTTTAGCAGCCGCTCAGTTAGTTAAACAGCTTGGTGCTAAAGTAGTCGTTAATGATCAAAAACCGTACGAAGAGAACGCAGCAGCACAGGAGTTAGAAAAAACGGGCATTGAAGTTGTCTGTGGACATCATCCGCTTGAGCTTTTAGACAAAGCGGACGTTATTGTAAAAAACCCTGGGATTCCGTATTCAAATGTTCTATTGCAAGAAGCATTAAAGCGACATATTCCGATTTTAACAGAGGTAGAATTAGCTTATGAAATTAGCGAAGCTCCTTTTATCGGAATTACGGGAAGCAATGGGAAGACAACAACAACAACGCTCATTTATAAAATGTTAGAAGAAGATCAAAAGCAGCCGTTGATTGCTGGAAATATTGGAACAGTAGCTTGTGAAGTGGCGCAAAAAGCAACAAAGGACAATGTAATTGTAACGGAGCTTTCTTCTTTTCAGCTGATGGGAATTGAAAAATTCCGTCCGAAAATCTCTTTATTATTGAATTTGTTTGATGCTCACTTAGACTATCATGGTACAAAAGAGGAATATATTAAAGCGAAAGCAAATCTCTTTAACAATCAAACAAGTGAAGACTTTGCCGTTATTAATGCGGATGATGAGCTAGTGATGAAAGCTAGTGCAAATATTAAAGCGACAAAAGTACCTTTTTCTGTTACAGCTCAAACGACAGAAGGAGCGTATATTAAAAACGAAACGATTTTCTTTAAAGATGAAGAAGTGATGTCGTTAAAAGATGTGGTGCTGCCAGGCAAACATAATCAAGAAAATATTTTAGCAGCTGTATCCGTTGTGAAGCTGTACGGCTGTTCAAATGAAGCTATCTACTCCGTGCTCACAACGTTTGCTGGTGTTAAACACCGCGTTCAATATGTCACGACAATCAACAAACGTAAGTTTTATAATGACTCTAAAGCTACAAATATGCTTGCTACAAAAGTAGCTCTTTCCGCTTTTTCACAGCCGACGATTCTACTTGCAGGCGGACTCGATCGCGGCAATGAGTTTGATGATTTAAAAGAAGAGTTTAAAAATGTGAAAGCTGTTATTACGTTTGGTGAAACGGCTCCTAAAATTGAACGCGTAGCCAAAGAAGAGGGAATACAAATTGTAAAACGTGTCGATAATGTTAAACAAGCAGTTTCAGAAGCATATGCTTGTTCAGATGAAGAAGATGTTATTTTATTATCTCCTGCTTGTGCAAGCTGGGATCAATTTAAAACTTTTGAAGAACGTGGTGACATCTTTATTGAATCTGTGCATAAACTGAAATAAGGGCTTGTCTAAACACCTAGAAAATACACTAGCCCTAATCTATTTTTAGAGGTGTGTGACAGTGTCGACAAAAAGGTCTACCCCAGATTTTTTTCTCATAATCGTTACGCTTTCCTTGCTAACCATCGGCCTTATCATGGTATACAGTGCAAGTGCGGTATGGGCTACATACAAGTTTAATGATTCTTTTTTCTTTGCTAAACGCCAGCTCTTATTTGCAGGGCTTGGAGTATGCGCGATGTTTGTCATCATGAATATTGATTATTGGATGTGGCGTACGTGGGCAAAGCCAATTGTAATCATTTGCTTTGTTATGCTGGTACTTGTATTGATTCCGGGAGTAGGGCTAGTACGGAATGGGTCGCAAAGTTGGATAGGAGTTGGAGCGTTTTCGATTCAGCCTTCAGAATTTATGAAGTTTGCTATGATTATATTTTTAGCGAAATATTTATCAGAAAACCAGAAGAAAATTACATCCTTTAGAAAAGGAATGTTACCGGCGTTATTACTGGTTTTCTTACCGTTTGGCATTATTATGATGCAGCCGGATTTAGGAACTGGAACGGTGCTTGTTGGAACTTGTTTAGTCATGATTTTTGTTTCAGGAGCAAAGGTAAGTCACTTTGCAGGTCTTGGGTTGCTTGGCGTTGCCGGTTTTGTAGGGCTTGTTTTATCAGCTCCTTATCGGATTAAACGCATCACCTCATTTTTAAATCCTTGGGAAGATCCGCTTGGAAGCGGGTTTCAAATCATTCAATCTCTTTATGCAATTGGGCCGGGGGGATTGCTTGGATTAGGGTTAGGGCAAAGTAGACAAAAGTTCTTTTATCTGCCGGAGCCTCAAACTGATTTTATTTTTGCTATTCTGGCAGAAGAGCTCGGTTTTATCGGCGGAACACTTGTGCTACTTTTGTTTAGCTTATTGCTTTGGAGAGGAATTAAAGTAGCGCTGGGAGCACCTGATCTTTACGGAACGTTCTTAGCCTTAGGAATTATTTCAATGGTTGCGATTCAAGTCATGATCAATATAGGCGTGGTAACAGGTCTTATGCCTGTTACGGGAATTACGCTTCCATTTTTAAGTTACGGCGGATCGTCGCTGACGCTCATGCTGGCAGCAGTTGGAGTTTTGTTAAATGTTAGTAGATATTCTCGCTATTAATTGAAAAAAATTGTATAATGTCAAGTAGGCAATGGTCTACTGAAGTAAACCGTCATCTTAAATCCAAGTGCACGCCGGATTTTGTTGGCGGTTTATTTTCGATTTTTTACAGATAGATGATATTTTTGTATGAAATGTTTTTAAAATGTAATGTTGTGATAACCAATTTTGAGTCCAACTATGGTATGATGTGTAAGGTTAAATGTTTTATCTTAGTGAGTAGGTGAACGTATGTGCACTTATGAGCGTAGCGTTTTTTTATGACTGTCAGCATGTGTTTAACTTCTAAATGAAAAACGATAAAAAAACAATCAAAATTACTTTATATAGCAGATGAACGTACATTCTATGGGTGAATGTCATACGATAAATAAAAATGATGAAATTGACAACAGAATAGAGTGCCTTCGTAGAAAAAAGGTATCTTACAAGGTGCTGCTGCTTAGTTATGAATCTGTTCTTATTATTCTTATGCATTAGAAGTAAGGGCGCATTGACATGAAAGTTTTATAACAGCAAAGAGGGTTTTAGGAGGTTCTTATGGAAGCGTTAGTAAAAGAGTTAGTCGAAGCGAATATTGGAAAGGTTCGTGAAAATGAACCGCTAGCAAAACATACAACAATGAAAATTGGTGGTCCAGCAGATGTGCTTGTAGAACCTGATTCTGTTAATCACTTAAAAGTTACAATGGATATGATTAAAAAACACGGCGTGAAATGGAGAGCGATTGGTCGAGGATCTAATCTTCTTGTTTCTGATAAGGGAATTGAAGGTGTGGTCATTAAGCTCGGAGCCGGATTAGATGATTTAACAGTAGATGGAGAGACGGTTACTGTAGGTGGGGGATACCCTAGCATCAAGCTTGCAACAGTTATTACAAAACAAGGTCTGTCTGGATTGGAGTTTTCAAGTGGAATTCCTGGATCTGTGGGAGGCGCTGTTTATATGAATGCAGGTGCCCATGGTTCTGATATGTCTCATGTAGTCGAAAAAGCGCTGATTTTATTTGAAGATGGCACTCTGGAGTGGCTGACAAATGAAGAGCTTCAATTTTCGTATCGTCATTCCATTCTACAAAAAGACCGTCCTGGAGTATGTGTAGAAGCTGTGCTGCGTTTGAAAAAGGGAACGAAAGATGATATTGTGGCGGTCATGCAGAAAAATAAAGACTATCGCCGTGAAACACAGCCTTGGAATTTCCCTTGTGCAGGAAGTATTTTTAGAAATCCGCTTCCAAATTATGCAGGAGACTTAATTGAAAAGTCCAACTTAAAAGGTTTTTCAGTAGGCGGTGCGCAAATTAGTGAACAGCATGCGAACTTCATTGTCAATACAGGAGATGCAACGGCTTCAGACGTGCTGAATTTAATTGCTCATGTTAAGAAAACAATTAAAGAGAAATTCGATATTGATATTCATACAGAAGTTGAGATTATCGGTCGCTAATTACTCAGCCCTTCGCTGTATGGTTATGCGTGAAAAGGTAGCTTTTATGTGTTTATTCTATGCTATAATGGGGATATTCTCATGAAGCAAAGATTGGAAATAAATAGATGGTAAGTCCTCGTTTATTTTCTCAAATGGATAAGGGTGAAAAAAATGGAAAAAGGTAAGTTAATTGTTTTAGAAGATCGTGTACCGAAGCTGCAAGAACAGCGAAAGCAAAAAGCAAATAGACGGCTTATTTTGTATTTATCACTCTTTTTCATCCTTATTTTATTTATTGTATATTCTCAATCTTCTCTGAGTAATGTTTCTAACATTGAAGTACAAGGGAATAAACATGTAAGTGATAAGGATATTGTCAAAGCGAGTGGTCTGTCCAAAAAAACCAGCTACTGGAAAGCTGACGCTGATCAAATTCAAGAAAAAGTCGAAAAAAACCCTGAGGTAAAGGAAGCTGTCATTCATAAAACATTTCCTAATAAGGTTGTAATCGACGTAAAAGAGTACGCAAGAATTGCATATGTAACCTCGGGGAATAAATATTTCCCTGTGAATGAAAATGGAAAAGTTTTAAAAGAAGTAAGTGTTAAGAAAGTGTCATCCGACGCTCCGTTGCTAATTGACTGGAAAGACGGAGACGCTATACAAAGCATGGTTCAAGAATTAGCTAAAACGCCTAAGAGTATAAAAGGGGCTATTTCTGAGATTTACTACGCGCCGACAAAATCAGAACCTCTTCACATCGAGGTGTTTATGAATGATACGCGTGAAGTAAGCGGGAAAATTAGCAACTTCTCTGATAAAATTATTCATTACCCAGCTATTGCAAGTAAATTGAGTGATGATCAAAAAGGCATTATTGATTTAGAAGAAGGATATGCATTTAAACCTTATAAAAAGAGCAAACAGTAATTATTTTTTATAAGTGTTAATTAAAGGAAATAGATGAGTTGAGACTGGCAAACTAGCCCTTGTACATTGTATAATCACATGCAAGTATTCTGCATACATATGATTTTCTTCTCCGCTGCTGTGAAATGGAAATGTAATATTTGTTCTAGGTAAGTTTCGCTTTTCTCAGTGTACATCTTAGTGTAGACTTGTAGTTAAATAGCTTTTTTTCAGTGAATTTGAGGCTTAAATCTAAAAAAAAGTCAAAACAAGAACGTTTTGTTCTTTGAAAGAGATAAAGTCTGTGAAAAACTTGAAAAAAATTGATTTTACAAAAGGGAAACAGATGTATTTGTTGAATATTTTCATATAATAAAAAATTAATATTGTTGTTCTTCTTAATTTATTTAAGATGACATGTGCAGAAAGAAAAAGGAGGTGCCAAAGAATGAACAGCAATGAAATATACGTTAGTTTAGACATCGGTACATCCAGTGTGAAAGTAATCATCGGAGAGATGAGTAACGATTCATTGAATATCATTGGTGTAGGGAATGTTAAATCACACGGACTAAAAAAAGGTTCTATCGTTGATATAGATGCAACAGTTCAATCTATTAGAAAAGCAGTAGAACAAGCTGAACGAATGGTAGGCATTACAATTAAAAAGGTTGTAGTGGGCATAAGCGGAAATCATGTATTTTTACAGGATTGTCACGGAGTAGTAGCCGTGTCAAGCGAAAATCGTGAAATTACAAACGAAGATATTCATCGAGTAATTGATGCTGCTCAAGTCATGTCTATCCCGCCAGATCGTGAAATCATTGATGTTATTCCAAAGCAATTTATCGTAGATGGCTTAGAAGGTATTAACGATCCTAGAGGTATGATTGGGGTACGTTTAGAAATGGAAGGCACAATCATAACAGGATCTAGAACGGTTTTACATAACTTATTACGCTGTGTAGAAAGAGCTGGTTTAGAAATCAGTGATATTTGTTTACAGCCTCTAGCCGCTGGTTCAATTGCATTATCTCGTGATGAAAAAAACTTAGGTGTCGCACTGGTAGATATCGGTGGAGGTTCAACAACGGTTGCGATCTTTGACCAAGGACATTTGAAAGTAACAAATGTACTAGCTGTTGGCGGAGAGCACATTACCAAAGATTTATCGATTGGCCTTCGCACATCGACTGAAGACGCGGAAAATATTAAGATAAAGCATGGACATGCTTTCTACGATCATGCTTCTGAAGAAGAAGTATTTAGTGTACCGATCATTGGAAGCGATCAGCATCAGCAGTTTAATCAGCTCGAAATCTCTGATATTATTGAAGCTAGATTAGAAGAGATTTTAGATATGATTACGCAGGAGGTAAACCGCCTAGGATACAAAGATATTCCAGGAGGATTTGTTCTAACAGGCGGAGTAGTAGCGATGCCTGGTATTCTTGAGCTAGCTCAAGTGATTTTAAAGAATAACGTGCGCATAGCAGTGCCTGATTATATTGGAGTACGTGAGCCGCATTATACAACAGGCGTAGGATTAATAAAATTTGCATACAAAAATGCTAAAATACAAGGCCGGGAAATTGGAGCGCCAGTTGTGGAAGAAGAGCCGATTGAGCAAGAAATGATCAAACCTAGCCCGAAACCACAGCAGCCGCAACAATCAGCTGAGCAGCCGAAAAAGAAAAATGACCAAAATTTAATGAAGAAGTTTTTTGGATACTTCTTTGATTAACGTTACGGATTGGTAATTTCGAAGAATTAGGAGGAACTATCATGTTGGAGTTTGATACAAGTGTAGACCAATTAGCGACGATTAAAGTAATCGGTGTCGGAGGCGGCGGTAACAACGCGGTTAACCGAATGATTGAACATGGCGTCCAAGGTGTAGAATTTATTGCAGTTAATACAGATGCACAGGCATTAAATTTATCAAAAGCTGAAACAAAAATGCAAATCGGCGCTAAATTAACAAGAGGATTAGGTGCAGGTGCTAATCCAGAAGTTGGTAAAAAAGCAGCTGAAGAAAGTAAGGAACAAATCCAAGAAGCACTAAAAGGTGCAGACATGGTTTTCGTAACAGCTGGTATGGGTGGAGGAACTGGAACTGGTGCAGCTCCAGTCATTGCCCAAATTGCTCGTGAGCTAGGAGCACTAACGGTAGGCGTTGTTACTCGTCCATTTACGTTTGAAGGCCGTAAGCGTTCTACTCAAGCGGCAGGCGGCATTGCGTCAATGAAAGAAGCAGTGGATACGCTGATTGTTATTCCAAATGATCGCTTATTAGAAATCGTTGATAAAAACACGCCAATGCTAGAAGCGTTCCGTGAAGCGGATAACGTATTACGACAAGGTGTGCAAGGTATTTCAGATTTAATCGCAGTTCCTGGATTAATTAACTTAGACTTCGCGGACGTGAAAACAATTATGTCTAACAAAGGATCTGCACTTATGGGTATCGGTATTGCGACTGGTGAAAACCGCGCTGCTGAAGCAGCTAAAAAAGCTATTTCAAGTCCACTTCTTGAAACATCTATCGATGGAGCTCAAGGTGTATTAATGAATATCACAGGCGGTACAAACCTAAGTCTTTACGAAGTACAAGAAGCTGCAGATATCGTTGCTTCGGCTTCTGACCAAGAAGTGAACATGATCTTTGGATCTGTTATTAACGAAAACCTAAAAGATGAGATTGTTGTTACAGTTATTGCAACTGGCTTTAGTGACCAAGATTTATCACAGCCAAAACCAGGTCGTCCTTCGTTATCGGCGAATCGCATGCAGCAATCGACACAGCAACCGGCTCCACAGCCGAAGCGTGAAGTAAAGCGTGAAGAACCTGTACAGCAAGAATATACGCGTCCATCTCAGCCACAGTCTGAAGATGCGCTAGATATTCCAACATTCTTACGAAACCGTAATCGTAGACGCTAAGAAAATAAAAAGCCAAGACCTCTGTTTTATACAGAGGTCTTTTTTTATGCAATGAATCTAGAAAACTCAAAAAGAGTATAAAAAACATTCGACATGGTCAATATGACGCCTTCAAAGGGTTTGTGTTTTCTTTCTAAAAGTAGTGTGACAAATATCGAATGATTTCCTCAAAAATACTGCTTGTTTCTCGGCATGAACTGACAGACTTTCTAATAGGATGTACTATATACTAATTTTTAACAGAAAAATTCAGAAAGAATGGAGAGGTTATAAACATTGCCAATCTATTTAGATTTAATATGGATGCTGAATTTTGGGTTAGATACGATCTTACTAATGTTATGTGCTGTTGTACTTAAACGGAATTACAAGTGGTGGCGGCTTTTGCTTGGCGGCTTTATCGGTTCATTGATTGTCCTTCTTATGTTTACACCTTTTTCTCATCTTATGGTTCACCCTGCTATTAAAATTTTATTCTCGTTTTTTATGGTATTGATGGCGTTTGGTTATAAACGACTGCGCTTTTTCTTTGAGAATTTATTAACGTTTTATTTTGCAACCTTTGTTGTGGGTGGAGGGTTAATGGGCGTTCACTTTTTATTTCAAGATCAGTTCCTTGTTCTTAATCAAATGGTTGATACGAAATCTCCACAGTTTGGTGATCCTATTAGCTGGATATTTGTTCTTATTGGTTTTCCGCTATTATCTTATTTTTCAAAAGCACGAGTTGATGATTTGCGAATGAAAAATATTACATTTGATCAGCTGGTAGATGTAGAAGTTATTTTAAACGAACAGACGCTGTCGATGAAAGGACTTATTGATAGTGGGAATCAGCTTGTAGATCCGCTGACGAAAACCCCGGTTATGATTGTTACAGCAGATTCTTTAAAAGAAATATTGCCTGAAGGCTTAATGGAATTAAGCAAAAATGTTCAATCCTTTTCACACAGCGAAGATATTGATCAAGAGTGGTATTCAAAAGTCCGCTTTGTCCCTTATCGAAGCGTAGGCCAAGCCAATCAGCTGCTGCTTGCTCTAAAGCCAGATATGGTAAGGCTGGTTCATCAGTCCAACACGATTGAAGTCACTAAAGTATTAGTAGGTATTAGTCATACAACGCTTTCAGTGGAGAAGCAATATGAATGTATTGTTCATCCGAAGCTTATCGTTATTGGAGAAGTAAGTTCCGCATCGTAAAAGGTGTGAACAAATAAAGGAGGATACAGAATGGCTACATATCGAATTCGATTTCAATTATGGTGGTACAAATTATTAATTAAACTTAAGTTAAAAACAGATGAAGTGTACTATATAGGAGGAAGTGAAGCTCTTCCACCGCCTTTAACAAAAGATGAAGAAGAAGTACTTCTGAAAAAACTCCCATCAGGAGATGAAGCAGCACGTTCACTATTGATTGAGCGTAATTTGCGACTGGTTGTTTATATTGCCCGCAAGTTTGAAAATACGGGAATCAATATTGAGGATTTAATTAGCATCGGCACCATCGGTTTAATTAAAGCAGTAAACACGTTTAATCCTGAAAAGAAAATTAAGCTAGCGACGTACGCCTCTCGCTGTATTGAAAATGAAATTTTAATGTATTTGCGCCGCAACAATAAAATTCGATCTGAAGTTTCATTTGATGAGCCGTTAAATATTGATTGGGATGGAAACGAACTGTTATTATCTGACGTGATGGGAACCGAAGAAGATATCATCACAAAAGACCTGGAAGCGAATGTAGATCGAAAACTTTTGCTGAAAGCACTGCACCAATTAAATGATCGTGAAAAGCAAATTATGGAGCTGCGCTTTGGGCTAGCCGGCGGAGAAGAAAAAACGCAAAAAGATGTAGCCGATATGCTAGGCATTTCTCAGTCTTATATTTCAAGGCTCGAAAAACGAATTATTAAACGGCTGCGAAAAGAATTTAATAAAATGGTTTAAGTAAAAAAGCTGATTGTATAAGGGCTGAGAAGCATCTTATACAATCAGCTTTTTTAGCGTGGAATTGTCAGAATTGTAAAAGTGCATATTTTTTCCTCCGGAGGAGATACTGAATTCAGAACATCATCTCCTGTTAGGAGGGAAAGAGTTGACAAGAAATAAAGTAGAAATTTGTGGAGTAGATACTTCGAAACTTCCCGTATTAAAAAATGAAGAAATGCGAAAGTTGTTTAAACAAATGCAGGCTGGAGATGGAACAGCAAGAGAAAAGCTAGTAAGCGGAAATTTACGTCTCGTACTCAGCGTGATCCAACGTTTTAACAATCGTGGAGAATTTGTTGATGACTTATTTCAGGTTGGGTGTATTGGATTAATGAAATCCATTGACAATTTTGATTTAAGTCAAAACGTGAAGTTTTCTACATATGCTGTCCCAATGATTATAGGGGAAATTCGCCGCTATTTACGTGACAATAATCCAATCCGTGTTTCTCGTTCCCTTCGTGATATTGCTTATAAAGCTCTTCAAGTTCGTGAAAGGCTTATGAGTGAAACATCCAAGGAACCTACAGCTGAGGAAATTTCAAAAGTCCTAGAAGTACCGCATGAAGAAATTGTGTTTGCTTTAGATGCTATCCAAGATCCGGTTTCTTTATTTGAACCTATTTACAATGATGGCGGAGACCCAATCTATGTGATGGATCAGCTAAGCGATGAACGCAACCGTGATTCAACTTGGATTGAAGAAATTGCTTTGCAAGAAGGTATGAGAAGATTGAACGAGCGAGAAAAACTAATTTTACGAAAGCGCTTCTTCCAAGGTAAAACACAGATGGAAGTTGCTGAAGAAATTGGTATTTCTCAAGCGCAGGTTTCTCGTTTAGAAAAAGCTGCTATTAAACAGATGAATAAAAATATTCAAAGTTAACAAAAGCTCTCTAAACTGGCAGCTGCTCTTGTTCATACAATCAATACCATTCACTTTATTTGATGTTCAACTTAATAAGCATCGTGTCTATAAAAACAGACATGATGCTTATTTTGTATGTATCAATGAATACATAACCAAAAGATATTCATGTTAGATTTCCTATTGCTATGAGGACTTCTCGCTGCTTGTTGAGAATGTCTCTTGATGAAAAACTGTGTAATTAGTGAACAAAATGCTTATAGAAAGAGAATGGCAGAGAAAAAATAAGCTTTTCCTTCATGAAATGAAAATTTGAAAATATATATAGGCTAAGGAATAAAGTTGGCTATAGGAGGAGAGAGCATGTTAAAGATTTCAGAGTTTCAGCTGAAAGATGTAGTGAATGTAGCTGATGGCAAAAAACTTGGAAATGTAGGGGATATTGATATTGACTTAACAACGGGAAAAATACAGGCCGTCATTATCGGAGGCTCTCGTGTATTGGGCTTCTTTGGCAAAGATGATGAAATTGTGATTCCGTGGAAAAATATTGTGAAAATTGGTTCCGATGTCATTTTAGTACGTTATAAAGACGCATTTCAGCCTGAAGAGAATTAGTTTTTTGTCAACAGCACCTAGCAATCTGTGGTACAATATGTGAGAACAAATGAAACAAGGGATGTGTCACATACATGAATCCTGAGCCATTAAAAAAAAGCCATCACGAGTCGTTTATGTGGCTGAGCCCTTGGGTAGAAAAGAATGATATGCTTGTTGCTGGTTTCACCACAAAAAATGGTGGCGTGAGTAAACCTCCATTTGCTTCTTTTAACCTAGGGCTTCACGTAAACGATAACGTAGAAGATGTTATTACAAATAGAAAAATTTTAGCAGCCGAACTAGACATGTCTTTTGAAAGCTTTGTATGTGCTGAACAAGTACATGAAGCAACTGTTCAAAAAGTAACAAAAGCCGACTGTGCAAAAGGACTCTACAAGTATGAAGAGGGCATAAAAGCAGCGGATGGCATTTATACAAATGAATCTGATATTTTGTTAGCTTTATGTTATGCAGATTGTGTTCCGCTGTACTTCTATGCGCCTGATCACCATTTAGTTGGTCTTGCTCATGCTGGGTGGAAGGGAACAGTAAAAGATATTGCAGGAAATATGATTCGGCTGTGGGTAGAGCAAGAAAATGTTCCGGTTGAAGATATTTACGTGGCGATTGGCCCTTCGATTGAAGATTGCTGTTATGTTGTCGATAACCGCGTCATTACACAAGTAAACGAAGTAGTTGGCCAAAATGGATATCAAGAAGTAAGCCCTGGACAATACGCGCTTAATTTAAAAAAAGTCAATAAGCTGCTGATTCAAAACGCAGGCGTATTGCCGGAACGAATTTTAACATCGTCGTATTGTACAAGCTGTGAAGATGACCTGTTCTTCTCACATCGCCGCGACCAAGGGAAAACAGGACGCATGTTTAACTTCATAGGCTTTAAGGAGGAGTAATTACATAGTGACAGCTAGCGTAAGTGAAAATCTAGAAGCAGTTCAACAAACAATTGCTGAAGCATGTAAAAAAGTTAATCGAAATCGAGAAGATGTAGAGCTGATTGCTGTAACAAAATACGTTTCCACAAAACGAGCAGCAGAAGCAGTGGATGCAGGCATTTTACATCTTGGAGAAAACAGGGATGAAGGTCTTCTAGAAAAGTATGAATCAATCGGTGAGAAAGCGACCTGGCATTTTATCGGAAGCTTACAAACAAGAAAAGTAAAAAATGTGATTGATAAAGTTGACTATATTCATTCACTAGACCGATTATCTTTAGCAAAAGAAATTGATAAACGTGCAGGACATCGTATAAAATGTTTTGTACAAGTTAATGTTGCCGAAGAACAATCAAAGCATGGCCTTGCTGTAGAAGAGGTAATTCCATTTATTCAATCTCTTGAAACATTTACAAATATCCAAGTAGTTGGATTAATGACCATGGCTCCTCACACAGATGACGAGTCCTTGCTTCGCAGCTGTTTTCAAGGTCTAAAGAAATTGCAGGATCGTATACAAGAACTAAACCTCCCGTATGCACCTTGTACGGAGCTATCAATGGGAATGTCAAACGATTATGCAATTGCAATTGAAGAAGGAGCAACATTCATTCGACTAGGAACCACGCTAGTTGGGAATGAACGTTAAGGAGGTGTAATTCAAGATGAGTATGAAAAATCGCTTTAGAAGTTTTTTTGCTCTTGATGACGATACTGAATATGTAGAAGAACATTACGAACAAGAAGAGTCGGTAGAAGAGCCTGTACAGCAGTCGAGACCAGTGAAAGCTAGTCAGCAGCCGAATCAGCAGCAAAACGTGATTAGCTTACAAAGCGTTCAAAAATCATCAAAAATGATGCTTTGCGAACCTCGCGTCTATGCCGAAGCACAAGAAATTACGGATCATTTAAAAAATCGTAAAGTCGTAGTTGTTAATTTACAGCGCATTCAACGAGATCAAGCAGTGAGAATTGTCGACTTTTTAAGTGGTACAGTTTATGCTTTAGGCGGGGACATTCAAAAAATTGGAACCGACATCTTTTTATGTACACCTGATAATGTAGACGTAAGCGGAAGCATTTCAGATATGATGGGAGAACACGATACAACAAACGTAAAGAGGTGGTAGTTTTTGGACATCGTTTTTGGGATTCTCGCAAAATTAATTGGGCTTTACTCATGGGCACTGATTATTTACATTTTGATGTCTTGGGTACCCGATGTAAGAGCATCTAAGTTTGGTCAGCTGCTTGGCAGCATTTGTGAACCTTACTTAGAGCCTTTTCGTAAAATCATTCCGCCTATTGGCATGATTGATATTTCACCTCTTGTTGCAATCTTTTTACTACGATTTGCGGAAAGAGGCGTGTATTCACTTAATAATGTGATGGGGTTTATTTAAAAAAGGAATCGCTGGATTCCTTTTTTACATACCAATAGTAGGAGTAATAATATGTCTATTTATGAACATTTTAGGCAAGAAGAACATGGGTTTATTGATCAAGTTCTTCAGTGGAAAGAAGATGTCCTACATCAATACAGCCCAAAATTAACGGACTTTTTAGATCCAAGAGAGCAGCAGATTGTGACGGCTATTGTCGGGACTGAAGGAGAGGTTCAAGTTTCATTTGATGGTGGACAACCGTTTGCTGAACGCAAGCGTGCGCTGCTATATCCGGATTACTATGTGCCTGAAAGCGAAGATTTTCAGTTGCATATGTACGAATTGAATTATCCTAAAAAGTTTGTGACGATTGAACATCCTCAAGTTCTTGGTTCGGCGATGTCCTTAGGACTGCGCCGTTCAAAATTTGGCGATATTTTGGTCGCGGGAGACGATATTCAGCTTGTAGCCGCAGAGGAAATTTCTTCTTATATTGAGATGAATTTAACATCAATTGGAAAAGCCAAAGTTTCACTTTCTTCTATTCAAAGAGAGCAGCTGCATGTGGTAAAAGAAGAGCTGATTGAACACGTTTATACAGTTTCTTCAATGAGGCTTGATGTTTTGCTGTCGACCATTCACAATTTATCAAGACAAAAAGTCCAGCCGTTTATTGCAAATGGAGCGGTAAAAGTAAATTTTAAAGTCATTGAACAGCCTTCTTTTGAATGTCATGAAGGTGATATTTTGTCGCTTCGTGGCCACGGCAGAAGTCGTATCGTTTCACTTGAAGGCAAAACCAAAAAAGAAAAATGGCGAATTGTTGTAGGAAAGCAGAAATAAAGAAATCTACTAGCAGGAAATTTTAAAAATATGTCGAATAAACCATTACTAATGATGTAATGAGACAACACGGAGGTGGCCTAGATGCCTTTAACCCCTTTGGATATTCATAACAAAGAGTTTAATCGCGGATTTCGCGGATATGATGAAGATGAAGTAAATGAGTTTCTTGACCAAGTAATTAAAGACTATGAGCTGGTAATGCGTGATAAAAAGGAGTTAGAAGGAAGAGTATCTGAATTAACAGATCGTCTTGGACATTTTACTAACATCGAAGAAACGTTAAATAAATCAATTTTAATTGCTCAAGAAGCAGCGGAAGATGTAAAGCGAAACGCTGAAAAAGAAGCGAAGCTCATTATAAAAGAAGCAGAAAAAAATGCGGACCGTATTATTAATGAAGCACTGTCTAAGTCTCGTAAAATTGCGATGGACATTGAGGAGACGAAAAAGCAGTCTAAAGTATTTAGAACCCGTTTCAAAATGTTAATTGAAGCACAGCTTGAAATGTTAAACAGCGATGACTGGGATCAGTTGATGGATTATGAGATGCCAGCGCTAGAAGAAAAAATTGACTAGTCAAGACATCATCTTGACTTCTCACGTTTTGTTGTCATATAATTTGGTAACAGATGAAATTTCATATCAAACAGTACGGAGACAGGGACAGTAGCTTTTTTAGTTTGTCAAAGCGAATCGAGGATGGTGCGAGCTCGATAACAAACAAAAGAGTGAAAATCACCCTAGAGTACCATTGCTGAAATGATGATAGTAAGCAGTGGCGGTTTATTCACGTTACGAATGCAAAGAGGATTTGCGTGCAGCAAATCTACTAGGGTGGTACCGCGGGAGGCCTTCTCGTCCCTTTTTGGGATGAGGAGGTCTTTTTGTTATGGTGCAAAAAGATATGAAATTTACGTTTTTTTTTGGAGGGTAAAACATGGAATATAAAGATACATTATTGATGCCAAAAACTGAATTTCCGATGCGTGGAAATTTACCGAACCGCGAGCCTAAAATGCAAGAACAGTGGGCTGAAATGAATATTTATGAAAAAGTACAAAAACGTACGGAAGGCCGCCCGCTATTCGTCCTGCATGATGGACCTCCATATGCCAATGGCGATATTCACATGGGACATGCCTTAAATAAAATCTTAAAAGATTTTATCGTTCGCTATAAGTCGATGTCAGGCTTCTGCGCACCTTATGTGCCAGGCTGGGATACACACGGCTTGCCAATTGAAACGGCTTTAACAAAAAATAAAAAAGTAAACCGCAAAGAAATGACAGTAGCTGAATTCCGTAAGCTTTGCGAACAGTATGCTTGGGAACAAGTAAACGGCCAGCGTGAGCAGTTCAAGCGTTTAGGCGTACGCGGAGATTGGGATAATCCATATGTAACGCTTCAGCCACAGTACGAAGCGCAGCAAATCAAAGTATTTGGCGATATGGCGAAAAAAGGCTATATCTACAAAGGATTAAAACCTGTATACTGGTCTCCTTCAAGTGAATCTGCTTTAGCAGAAGCGGAAATTGAATACTATGACAAGCGTTCAGCTTCTATTTACGTAGCGTTTAATGTGAAAGATGGTAAAGGCGTGCTTGAACAAGATGAAAAATTCATCATTTGGACGACAACACCATGGACAATGCCAGCTAACCAAGGGATTGCTGTCAATCCCGAGCTTCAGTACAGCGTGGTTGAAGCAGATGGAGCAAAATATGTAGTAGCAACTGAACTTATTGAAACAGTTGCTAAAGAAATTGAATGGGCTGACTATAAGACACTTCGTACAGTAAAAGGTTCAGAACTTGAACGCGTGGTAGCTGAACATCCAATCTACAAGCGTGATTCTTTAGTTGTTCTTGGCGATCACGTAACGACTGATGCTGGTACTGGCTGTGTTCATACAGCACCGGGACACGGGGAAGACGACTTTATCGTTGGTCAAAAATACGGTTTGGAAGTTCTTTGTCCAGTTGATAGTAAGGGTCATATGACGAATGAAGCACCAGGATTTGAAGGATTATTCTATGATAAAGCGAATAAGCCGATTACCGACAAACTAGAAGAAGAAGGCGCGCTGTTAAAATTAAGTTTCATTACCCACTCATATCCACATGACTGGCGTACGAAGAAACCAACAATTTTCCGTGCAACAGCACAGTGGTTTGCGTCTATTAAAGATTTCCGTGAAGATTTATTAAAAGCAGTAGAAAAAACAGAATGGGTGCCTACTTGGGGTGAAACGCGACTTTATAACATGGTGCGTGACCGCGGAGACTGGTGTATTTCTCGTCAACGTGCATGGGGCGTTCCGATTCCAGTATTTTATGCTGAAAATGATGAGCCAATCATTACGGACGAGACAATTGAGCACGTATCAAATCTATTTAGAGAACATGGATCAAACGTATGGTTTGAGCGTGAAGCAAAAGACTTGCTTCCAGAAGGCTTTACTCATGAAGGAAGCCCAAATGGCCGTTTCACAAAAGAAACAGACATCATGGACGTATGGTTTGACTCTGGTTCTTCACATCAAGCTGTTCTTGAAGAGCGTGAAGACTTACAGCGTCCGGCTGATTTGTATTTAGAAGGTTCTGACCAATACCGCGGCTGGTTTAATTCAAGTCTTTCTACAAGTGTAGCTGTAACAGGTGAAGCACCTTATAAAGGCGTACTTAGCCACGGATTTGCTTTAGACGGTGAAGGTCGCAAAATGAGTAAGTCATTAGGGAATGTTGTAATTCCAGAAAAAGTAATGAAACAACTAGGTGCGGATATTTTACGTCTATGGGTAGCTTCTGTAGATTACCAAGCGGATGTTCGTGTATCTGATAACATTTTAAAACAAGTAGCAGAAGTATATCGTAAAATCCGCAACACGTTCCGTTTCTTACTAGGAAACCTAGCGGACTTTAATCCAACAACTGACGCTGTAGCCGTTGAAGACCTTCGTGAAGTAGACCGCTACATGCTTGTGAAGCTGAACAAATTAATTGATAAAGTGAAAAAATCTTATGATTCATATGAATTCTCAAGCATTTATCACGCAGTGCATAATTTCTGTACAATTGATATGAGTTCATTCTACTTAGACTTTGCAAAAGATGTATTGTACATTGAAGCAGAAAATAATGTAGAGCGTCGCAGCATTCAAACGGTTCTTTATGAAACGTTATTATCGTTAACGAAATTAGTGTCTCCAATTCTTTCTCATACAGCAGACGAAGTATGGGTTCACATTCCGAACGTAACGGAAGAAAGCGCGCAGCTAGTTGATATGCCAGAGGTTCAAGAAATTGAAGGAGCAGATCAATTAGTAGAGAAATGGGATGCGTTCATGGAGCTTCGCGATGAAGTCTTAAAAGCGCTAGAACAAGCTCGTAATGAAAAAGTAATCGGTAAGTCTTTAGAAGCAAAATTAACGCTGTATCCAACAGCAGATACGAAAGAGCTGTTAGCCTCTATTTCTGAAAATGTAGGTCAACTCTTCATCGTTTCAGATCTCGAGGTAGCAGAAGGTGAAGCGCCTGCTGAAGCACAAAAATTCAGCTATGCTTCAATTGTTGTAAGTAAAGCAGAAGGTGAGAAGTGTGAGCGCTGCTGGGTAGTATCACCAACAGTTGGCGAAGATCAAGATCACCCAACTTTATGTACACGCTGTGCGGATGTTGTGAAAAATCACTACGTTCAGCAGTAATGAACAAAAGCACGTCCTTTTTGGGCGTGTTTTTTGCTGTACGAAATTCCCAAATACAATGGTATAAAGCATTCAAAGCCTTAGGAAAAACTTGTGTTGTAGATTCGATGGAAAACTCGGTAAACCTAACATCATTAATACTTCATCTTATCAGCACAGGAGGCGTTTGCATGTATGAAAATTATCTTTCCATTGGACAGGAATTAGCTCTTATCAAAGAAGAATTACAAGATCGCCTATTGAGATATGCTACAGAACAATCTGGTTATATAGATGAAAAGGAACGTTACGTAATAGAAATGATTAAAGCCGATTTAAAAGATGTAGAACACGCGCTAGCAAAGCTTGACGTTGGTGCGTTTGGAATTGATGAACTAACTGGCGAAGTGATGTCTATTCATAAATTAAAAGTAATGCCGACGGCCCGCACAAACGAAGATTTATTTGTTTTCTGGTGAGAAGCGAGAAAAAAAATGAATTATGTGCTAAAATGCTTTAGTATGGATTCGTTTGATTTTATTGCGGGAGGAAAACGTTTGTGTTTTATTATCTTATCGCTTTAGCTGTTATACTTATTGATCAGGTAACAAAATGGATGATTGTAAAAGAAATGTATTATGGACAAAGCATTACCGTAATTGAAAACTTTCTTTACATTACCTCTCATCGTAACAGAGGAGCCGCGTGGGGGATTCTACAAGGACAGATGTGGTTCTTTTATCTTATTACGGTGGTTGTGGTAGTCGGTTTAATAATTTATATTCAAAAGCTCAAAAAACAAGATAAATGGTTCGGTATTGCGCTAGCATTAATGTTAGGCGGCGCCATTGGAAACTTTATTGATCGAGTGGTCCGTAAAGAAGTAGTTGATTTCGTAAATACATACATCTTTACGTATGATTTTCCGATTTTTAACGTAGCTGATTCGGCACTTGTCGTCGGAGTAATCATCATGTTTATTATGACGCTGTTTGAAGGGAAAATGAAGAAGGAGCACAAAGAATGAATGTAATTGAAACAGTTATAAATGAAGAACAAGCGGGAGAACGTATTGATAAAGTACTTTCGACTGTAAATGCAGAATGGTCACGTTCACAAGTGCAGCAGTGGATCAAAGAAGGTCATGCAAAAGTGAATGATAAAACCGTTAAAGGAAACTATAAATGTAAAACAGGAGACGCTATTATTATTGAAGTGCCGGAACTAGAGGAGCTTGATGTGGTAGCGGAAGAAATGGATTTAGATATTTATTATGAAGATCAAGATGTGCTTGTTGTAAATAAACCTCGCGGCATGGTTGTACATCCAGCTCCAGGTCATCATAGCGGCACGCTTGTAAACGGCTTAATGGCTCACTGTAAAGATTTATCCGGTATTAACGGCGTTATGCGCCCTGGGATCGTTCATCGAATTGATAAAGATACGTCAGGTTTACTTATGGTTGCAAAAAATGATTTAGCTCATGAATCACTAGTTAGTCAGCTTGTAGCTAAAACAGTGACGCGTCGCTATAAAGCTATCGTTCACGGAGTAATTGCGCACGATCACGGTACAATTGATGCGCCAATCGGCCGAGATAAGCAAGATCGTCAAAGCATGACGGTCACTGATGAAAACAGTCGTGATGCAGTGACGCACTTTACTGTATTGCAGCGTTTTAAAGATTTTTCACTAGTCGAATGTAAGCTAGAAACGGGGCGAACACACCAAATTCGCGTTCACATGAAGTATATTGGCTTTCCGCTTGCTGGAGATCCGAAGTACGGACCGAAAAAAACGCTTCCGATTGACGGACAAGCACTTCATGCAGGTGTATTAGGCTTTATTCACCCTCGTACAAATGAATATATGGAATTTGAAGCACCGGCTCCAAAAGAGTTTAATGAGATGCTAGAGCTTATTGAAAAAAGAAGTTGACAACTGCCATAAGTGATGGCATACTTGTATTAACTTAATAAGAACCTTTAAGAACAGTCCAGAGAGGCTGAGAAGGAAACGGTGCAGAAAAGGCATACTTATAGCCTTTTTGAAGAAATATGTCTAAAACCAAATCCTCTTGCCTCAAGGCAAGAGGATTTTTTTATGTCAACAACTTGAGGTGAAAAACAGTGAACGTAAAAGCTACCGTCCTTGACGAACAGGCTATCCGCCGCGCTTTAACTCGAATTGCACATGAGATTATTGAAAAGAATAAAGGAATCGAAAATTGTGTGCTAGTGGGGATTAAAACGCGAGGTATTTATATCGCAAAACGTTTAGCAGAACGAATTGCACAAATTGAAGGAAACACATTGCCAGTCGGAGAACTAGACATCACGCTTTACCGAGATGATTTATCGAAAGTGACAAGCAATGACGAACCTCTCGTAAAAGGATCAGATATTCCGACAGATATTGCAAATAAGAACGTCATCTTAGTAGACGATGTGTTATATACGGGCCGTACGGTTCGAGCAGCACTTGATGCACTAATTGATATCGGTCGACCGGAACTCATTCAGCTGGCTGTTTTAGTGGATAGAGGACACCGCGAGCTGCCGATTCGAGCAGACTATGTTGGTAAAAACGTACCGACAGCTAAAAGTGAAAAAATTGCGGTGCATTTGATGGAAGTAGACGAAAAAGACCACGTGTCTATTTACGAAAAATAAATTATATACCCTTTTAAATAGTAGTCCCGTGAGGCTGCAAAAGGGGGGTCACTATACAAGGAAAACTATACTGCGGTATAGCGTCTTCCTTGTATGCTGAAAACCTCTTTGCCTCTGCGTAAAGAGGTTTTTTTATAGTGATAGGAGGAAAAACATATGAGTCAACAACGAGATTTTGTACTTGATATACATGATAAACCAAAAGCAGTAAATTGGTTAACATTGAGTCTGCAGCATTTGTTTGCAATGTTTGGATCGACGGTGCTAGTGCCGTTCCTAGTCGGATTCAGCCCGGCAATTGCTTTGATTTCAAGCGGGGTAGGAACGCTTGCTTTCCTGCTCATTACAAGAGGTCAAATTCCTTCTTACCTTGGTTCATCGTTCGCGTTCATCACGCCAATCATTTTCGCAAAAGCTTCGTTTGGACCTGAAGAAACGATGGTTGGCTGTTTCTTAGCCGGACTTGTGTATGGAATCGTTGCTTTGATTATAAAAGGAACAGGAATTAATTGGATTATGAAGCTGCTTCCTCCGGTTGTAGTAGGACCAGTTATTATGGTTATAGGCTTAGGATTAGCTAATACAGCAGTAGGCATGGCGATGAACGATGCAAAAGGAAATTACAGCTTAACTTACCTGATGGTTGCGCTTGTGACACTAGCGATAACAGTTGCTTGCTCAATCTTCTTTAAAAACATTATCAGCCTGATTCCGGTACTGATGGGAATTATCGGCGGATACATCTTCGCTTATACACAAGGATTGGTAGACTTTTCAAAGGTAATGAAAGCAGAGTGGATTGAAATACCTCACTTCTACGTGCCGTTCGTCACATACACGCCGTCCATTTCATTAGGGATTGTGCTTATCATGGTACCTGTAGCAGTCGTAACACTTTCAGAACATATTGGACACATTCTTGTTTTAAATAAGATTGTGGATCGAAACTATATTGAAAAGCCAGGGCTGCACAGATCGATTTTAGGAGACGGAGTAGCCACTATGCTTGCTGCGCTGATCGGCGGACCTCCAAACACAACATATGGTGAGAACATCGGAGTGTTAGCCATCACAAAGGTGCTTAGCGTATTTGTAATAGCAGGAGCAGCAGTCTTCGCGATTTTGTTCGGGTTTGTCGGCAAAATCAACGCTCTTATTTCAAGTATACCAACGCCGGTCATGGGTGGGATTTCAATTCTCTTATTCGGAATCATTGCTTCATCAGGCTTGCGCATGATGGTGGATGCAAAGGTAGATCTTGGATCAAAACGAAACTTAATGATTGCTTCGATTATCTTAGTGTTAGGAATCGGAGGAGCACACTTAGATATCTCAGAACATGTAAAGATTGATAGCATGGCACTGTCTGCTATCATGGGAGTTCTGCTGAATCTAGTTCTGCCGAAAGAGAAGATAAAAGAAGCAGAAAACGTTCAACAAACGTCAGCACGAAAAATTTCATAGAACGCCTTTTAATTGAAATCCAGAGAGGTTTCTAAGGGTGTGTGAAAAGCGCGTTATAGACGAAGCTTGTTTTCTTACACCCTTTCTAAGTTAGAAAGGGTGTTTTTTATAAAGAAATGCGAGGAAAGCAAAAATGGAGGGAATCGATATGAAACATTTAGTGACAGTCTCAACACTAGAAACAAATGAAATTCTAGAGATTTTAGACAGCGCTGAAAACTATCGAACGAATAAACAAGGATGGAAACCGGAAGAGAAAATGTTTGTTGCCAACTTATTTTTTGAAGCGAGCACGCGTACTCGATGCAGCTTTGAAATGGCAGAACAGCAGCTAGGATTAACAACAATTCCGTTTGAAGTAACAACTTCAAGCGTCCAAAAAGGAGAAACGCTTTATGACACGATTGAAACATTAGCTTCAATCGGTGTTCAGTCAGTTGTTATTCGCCACCCGCAAGATCGTTATTATGAAGCACTGCAGGAAAAAGTATCGATTCCCATCATTAATGCAGGAGACGGATGCGGTCAGCATCCAACTCAGTGTCTGCTTGATCTACTGACAATTCGCCAAGAGTTCGGCTCGTTTAAAGGATTAAAAGTCGCAATAGTCGGAGATTTGCGACATAGCCGCGTAGCGAGATCGAATGCAGAAATGCTGACGAAACTAGGGGCGACCGTATATTTTGCGGGACCTGAAGAATGGAAAGATGAAGAGAACAGACACGGTACATATCTTGATATCGATGAAGCAATCGAAACGGTCGATGTTGTGATGCTACTGCGTATTCAATTTGAAAGGCATGAAGAGAACACTTCAGAGCTTGCAAAGAACTACCATAGCCGCTTCGGATTAACCGTTGAAAGAGAGCGGAAAATGAAATCACATAGCATTATTCTTCATCCAGCTCCGGTGAACAGAGGAGTCGAAATTGCAGATGAGCTCGTTGAATGTGAACGCTCAAGAATTTTTAAACAAATGCAAAATGGCGTATACATTCGCATGGCAGTATTAGCAAGAGCGCTACAACCAATTGAAAGGGGACTTAATAATGACAACAATTATCAAAAATGCTACATGGTTAAATGAAGGAAAAATTGAAAAAGTCGAACTGAAAATTGAAAATGGTGTAATTGCTGAAATAGCTTCACACATTGACGTACAGAATGAAGAAGTCATTGATGCAGGCGGGAACTTCTTATCACCGGGTTTAATCGATGTCCACGTTCACTTGCGTGAGCCAGGGGGAGAAAAGAAAGAAACAATTGAAACAGGTACTCTAGCAGCTGCAAAGGGCGGTTTTACAGCAATTGCTGCAATGCCGAACACGCGTCCAGTGCCTGATACTGTTGAACAAATGGAGTGGGTAAACAAGCGCATTGAAGAAACAGCACATGTGCGCGTATTACCGTACGCATCGATTACTACTCGTCAATTGGGAAAAGAATTAACGGACTTTGAAGGCTTAAAAGAAGCGGGAGCATTTGCTTTTACAGATGATGGAGTAGGGGTTCAGTCAACAGGAATGATGCTAGAAGCGATGAAAAAAGCCGCTTCATTAAACAAAGCAATCGTTGCACACTGTGAAGATAATGATTTAATTAACAAAGGCTGCGTACACGACGGGAAATTTGCAAAAGAACATGGACTAAACGGTATCCCATCTATCTGCGAAGCCGTTCAAATTGCACGAGATGTCCTGCTTGCTGAAGCAGCAAACTGTCACTACCATGTGTGTCACGTAAGTACAAAAGAATCCATTCGCGCCATTCGTGATGCGAAAAAAGCAGGCATTCGCGTAACTGCAGAAGTAACGCCTCATCATCTGTTACTAAATGAAGAAGATATCCCGGGACTTGATTCGAATTTCAAAATGAATCCGCCGCTTCGAGGAAAAGATGATCAACAGGCATTAATTGAAGCTTTATTAGACGGAACGCTTGATTTTATCGCCACTGATCACGCACCGCACACAGCGGACGAAAAAGCAGAAGGCATGGAGCTTGCGCCGTTTGGAATTGTGGGACTTGAAACAGCTTTCCCGCTTCTTTATACAAACTTGGTATTAAAAGAAGTAATGACGCTAGAGCAGCTAGTATCGTATTTAACAAACAAGCCGGCTGAAACATTCAACCTTCCTTATGGCACGATTGAAGTGGGAAAAACAGCGGATTTAACCATCATTGATCTTGAAACAGAAAAAGCAATTAATCCAGAAGAATTTGTATCCAAAGGTAAAAACACGCCGTTTGCTAACTGGGTATGCAAAGGTTGGCCGGTAATGACATTAGTAGAAGGTAAACGAGTATGGGAGGATGTTAAAGCATGCAACGTCAACTAATTTTAGAAGATGGAACAGTATTTATCGGAAAAGGATTCGGCAGCGACAAAGAAATGACAGGAGAAGTTGTTTTCAACACGGGAATGACAGGATATCAAGAAATTCTATCTGATCCGTCATACTGTGCACAAATTGTGACATTAACATATCCTTTAATCGGAAACTACGGTATTAACCGCGATGACTTTGAGTCGATTGAACCAGCTGTACACGGTTTGATTGTAAAAGAAATTTGTGATGCTCCTTCAAACTTCAGAAGCGAACTATCAGTAGATGAATTTTTAAAACAAAAAGATATTCCAGGATTAGCTGGAATCGACACGCGAAAATTAACGCGAAAAATTCGTCAGCACGGTGCGCTTCGCGGACGCGTGTGCAGCATGGAAGTCAATGTAGAAGAAGTGGTAGCACAGCTTCAAAATCATGAACTTCCGACTGATTCAGTTAAAAAAGTATCAACGGTGAAGCCTTACCCAAGCCCAGGCAGAGGTAAAAAAGTGGTACTCGTTGACTTTGGAATGAAACACGGAATTTTACGTGAATTAACAGCTCGTCAATGCGACGTGATTGTGGTTCCTTATAACGTAACTGCGCAAGAAATTCTTCAATTAAATCCAGATGGCATCATGTTAAGCAACGGACCTGGAGACCCAAAAGACGTACCGGAAGCAATCGAGATGATTCAAGGGGTTTTAGGGAAGGTTCCGCTTTTCGGAATTTGTTTAGGACATCAGCTGTTTGCCCTAGCATGCGGAGCAGATACAGAAAAAATGAAATTTGGTCATCGTGGATCCAACCATCCTGTAAAGGATCTAAAAACCAATAAAGTAGCTCTTACATCTCAAAACCACGGCTATACAGTGTGTGAGCCATCTCTTGTCAACACGCCATTAGAAGTGACGCACGTTGCGCTTAACGATGGAACAGTTGAAGGAGTAAAGCATAAAGAATATCCGGCATTTACGGTTCAGTATCACCCTGAAGCATCACCGGGACCTGAAGATGCAAACGGATTGTTCAACGAATTTATGGATCTTATGAAAAACAATCAGAAAGTAGGTAATTGCTAATGCCAAAACGTCAAGATATTAACACAATTCTCGTAATCGGATCAGGACCAATCGTCATTGGACAGGCGGCAGAGTTTGACTATGCAGGAGCGCAAGCATGTATTGCGTTAAAAGAAGAAGGATACAAAGTTATTCTTGTGAACTCCAATCCTGCAACAATCATGACAGATTCAGAAATGGCAGACAAAGTATATATTGAACCTCTAACGGTTGAATTTGTAAGCTCAATTATTCGTAAAGAACGCCCGGATGCACTGCTTCCAACGCTTGGCGGTCAAACGGGACTGAACTTAGCGGTAGAATTACACGAAACGGGCATTTTAGAAGAATTTAACGTAGAAATTCTCGGGACAAAATTATCAGCGATTGAACAAGCTGAAGACCGTGAGCAGTTCCGTTCATTAATGAATGAACTAAATCAGCCTGTCCCAGCAAGTGAAATCATTCATTCACTAGACGAAGCGTATGCGTTTGTTGAACAAGTAAACTATCCGGTAATCGTGCGTCCTGCTTATACGCTTGGCGGTACGGGAGGCGGAATTTGTAACAACGAGCAAGAGCTGATTGAAATTGTAACAAGTGGGTTAAAACACAGTCCTGTAACACAGTGCTTACTTGAGAAAAGCATTGCAGGCTTTAAAGAAATTGAATATGAAGTAATGCGCGATGCAAACGATAATGCGATTGTAGTATGTAATATGGAAAACTTTGACCCGGTCGGTATTCATACGGGAGATTCAATTGTTGTAGCACCAAGCCAAACGCTAAGCGACCGTGAGTATCAGCTGCTTAGAAATGCGTCACTAACAATTATCCGAGCGCTTAAAATCGAAGGCGGATGTAACGTTCAGCTAGCACTAGACCCAGAAAGCTTCCAGTATTATGTAATTGAAGTAAACCCTCGTGTAAGCCGTTCGTCGGCCTTAGCATCAAAAGCAACAGGGTATCCAATTGCAAAATTAGCCGCAAAAATTGCGGTAGGGTTAACATTAGATGAAATGATGAACCCGGTAACTGGGAAGACATACGCATGTTTCGAACCTGCACTAGATTACATCGTATCTAAAATTCCACGCTGGCCGTTTGATAAATTTGAATCAGCTAACCGTAAACTAGGTACACAGATGAAGGCAACAGGGGAAGTAATGGCAATTGGCCGCACGTTCGAAGAGTCAATTTTAAAAGCCGTACGCTCACTTGAGTCAAACGTTCATCACTTAGAGTTAAAAGATGCGCATGAATTTGATGATGCCATTATTGAAAAACGTATTCGCAAAGCTGGCGATGAGCGATTATTCTACGTCGCAGAAGCCATTCGCCGCGGCGTAACAATTCAGCAAATTCACGAGTGGAGCAAAATCGATCTTTTCTTCTTAGTAAAACTTGAAAAAGTGATTGCTTTTGAAAATGTGTTAAAAGAAGAGATTCATAATGTAGAAGTTTTACAGGAAGCAAAAGAAATGGGATTTGCAGACTGCACGATTGCTAAGCTATGGAATCAAACAGAGCGTGAAGTATACGACTTCCGCAAACAAAACGGCGTGATGCCAGTATACAAAACGGTAGATACATGTGCAGCAGAATTTGAATCTACAACACCATATTTCTACGGTACGTTTGAAGATGAAAATGAATCGATTGTTACAGATCGTAAAAGCGTTGTAGTGTTAGGGTCAGGTCCGATCCGCATCGGGCAAGGAATTGAGTTTGACTATGCAACGGTTCACTCGGTGTGGGCGATTAAAGAAGCTGGATACGAAGCGATTATTGTCAATAACAATCCAGAAACAGTGTCAACTGACTTCAGTATTTCAGATAAATTATACTTCGAGCCGCTGACGATTGAAGATGTGATGCATATCATCGATTTAGAAAAACCAGAAGGTGTGGTTGTACAGTTCGGTGGTCAAACAGCAATCAACTTAGCGGATGAGCTAGAAGCAAGAGGGGTCAAGATCTTAGGTACGTCGCTTGAAAGCTTAGATGCAGCGGAAGACCGTAAAAAATTCGAAGCGACGCTAGCGCGTTTAGAAGTACCTCAGCCGCTTGGAAAGACGGTTACTTCAGTTGAAGAAGCAGTGGTTGTGGCAAAAGAAATTGGTTATCCGGTGCTTGTACGTCCTTCATACGTACTGGGCGGACGCGCGATGGAAATTGTGTACAAAGAAGAAGAGCTGCTTCATTATATGAAACACGCGGTAAAAGTACACGCTGATCATCCTGTATTAATCGACCGCTACTTAACAGGAAAAGAAATTGAAGTCGATGCCATTTCAGACGGTGAAACAGTGGTTATTCCAGGAATCATGGAGCATGTAGAGCGCGCGGGTGTCCACTCAGGCGACTCCATCGCTGTATACCCACCGCAAACTCTGTCACAGGACGTAAAAGATACGATCATTGATTACACAACACGAATTGCAAAAGGCTTAAACATTATTGGACTGCTTAACATTCAGTTCGTCTTATCAAAAGGAGAAGTGTTTGTTCTTGAAGTAAATCCTCGTTCAAGCCGTACGGTGCCGTTCTTAAGTAAAATCACGCGTATTCCGATGGCGAATGTGGCAACAAAAGTAATTTTAGGAACAAGTTTAAAAGATCTTGGCTATGAATCAGGCATGCACCCTGAAGAAGAAGGCGTCTACGTAAAAGTGCCGGTCTTCTCATTTGCAAAGCTGCGCCGCGTAGATATTACGCTTGGACCTGAAATGAAATCTACTGGAGAAGTAATGGGGCAAGATTCAACGTACGAAAAAGCATTATATAAAGGACTAATTGCGTCAGGTATGTCCATTAAGCCGTACGGTTCAGTACTTATGACAGTAGCGGATAAAGATAAAGAAGAGGCAACAGCGTTAGCAAAGCGCTTTGCTAATATTGGCTATCAAGTGATTGCAACGGAAGGAACAGCTTCAACGTTTACAAAAGAAGACATTCGCGTAAAAATAGTAAATAAAATTCATCATGAAGATCACAATCTTTTAGATGTGATACGAAAAGGTGAAGCCCAGCTGGTCATCAACACGCTAACAAAAGGAAAACAGCCTGCGCGTGACGGATTTAAAATTCGCCGTGAAGCAGTTGAAAATGGCGTACCTTGCTTAACATCACTTGATACAGCAGAAGCGATTTTACGAGTGCTTGAAACGATCAGCTTCCATACAACGCCAATGAAAAAAGTTCGTCCAACCAAAGAGGTGACAACCGTATGATCAAACATGAAATGATGCAAGTCGTCAGTCAGCGACCGTTAACACACAATGTATATGAATTAACCCTTCAAGGCGAGCTTGTTCGTTTCATGAATGAGCCGGGGCAGTTTGTGCATATCCGCGTCAACAACGACTATTTGCCACTGCTTCGCAGACCAATCAGTATTGCAGAAATTGATCAAACGCACGAACAATTTACGATGATTTACCGTGCAGAAGGGGCGGGAACATCGCTGCTGGCCGAAAAACAAGCCGGACAGTCGATTGACGTGCTAGGTCCCCTTGGCCACGGTTTTCCATTAGATGCAATAGAGTCAGGTCAAACGGCTTTATTAGTAGGGGGAGGCATTGGAGTGCCTCCGCTCTATGAGCTTTCAAAAAGACTTCGTGAAAAAGGCGTGCAGGTTATCCACGTCCTGGGTTTTCAATCAAAAGCAGACGTATTTTATGAACGAGAGTTTTTAGCTTTAGGAGAAACATATATTGCAACGGTAGACGGCTCTTACGGAACAAAAGGTTTTGTCACAACGGTGATTGACGAGCATCAGTTTTCATATGACGTTATGTTTTCATGCGGTCCAACTCCGATGTTAAAAGCACTAGAAAATAATTATACAAACAAGCCGCTTTACATTTCTTTAGAAGAAAGAATGGGCTGTGGAATCGGCGCTTGCTTTGCATGTGTATGCAGGGAAAGTGAAGATTCTACGGCGTATAAAAAAATCTGCAGCGACGGTCCCGTCTTTCAAGCAGGGGAGGTGCTTCTATGAGTATGCTAAAAACGACATTGCCAGGGTTAGATTTGAAAAATCCAATTATGCCAGCATCCGGCTGCTTTGGATTTGGGCGTGAGTATGCTCAATTTTATTCACTTGATGCACTTGGAGCCATTATGATTAAAGCGACTACTGCTGAAACTCGTTTTGGCAATCCAACTCCTCGCGTAGCGGAAACATCTGCAGGAATGTTAAATGCGATTGGATTACAAAATCCTGGGCTAGAAAAAGTAATGAATGAAGAGCTCGTTTGGCTTCAGCAATATGATGTGCCGATTATCGCGAACGTAGCCGGTGCTTCAATTGAAGAATATGTGCACGTGGCAAAAGAAATTTCAACCGTATCAAATGTGAAAGCACTTGAATTGAATATTTCATGTCCTAACGTAAAGGAAGGCGGAATTGCGTTTGGCGTAGATCCTGTCATCGCTGCTCGTTTAACAAAAGCGGTAAAAGATGTTTCAAATGTTCCAGTTTATGTTAAACTATCACCAAACGTATCCAATATTGTAGACATGGCAATGGCTGTTGAAGAAGCTGGCGCGGATGGCTTAACGATGATCAATACGCTTCTCGGGATGCGTCTGGATTTGAAAACAGCTCAGCCGGTTTTAGCGAACGGCACAGGCGGACTGTCAGGACCTTCAATTAAACCGGTAGCGATTCGAATGGTGTATGAAGTGAGCCAAAAAGTAAACATTCCAATTATCGGTATGGGCGGAGTGACGACTGCTGAAGATGCACTTGAATTTTTATATGCAGGTGCAAGTGCCGTAGCGGTTGGTACAGCAAACTTTGTCGATCCGTATGTATGCCCAACCATCATTGACGAACTGCCAAGGCTATTAACATCATTAGGATACGAGCATGTTTCAGAATGTATCGGAAGGAGCTGGAAAAAGCGTGAAGCAACCGTTAATCATTGCTCTTGATTTTTCATCAATTAACGATGTACAGCAGTTTTTAATGCCTTTTCAACAAGAATCATTATTTGTGAAAGTAGGCATGGAACTGTTTTATAAAGAAGGGCTATCCATTATTTCTGCATTAAAAGAGCAAAACCACCAGATTTTCTTAGACTTAAAGCTTCATGATATTCCCAATACGGTAAAGCAAGGAATGAAGTCTTTGGCTTCTCTTGAAGTGGATTTGGTTAACGTTCACGCAGCCGGCGGAACGAATATGATGCAAGCAGCCGTTGAAGGACTTGACTTAGGAACCGCTGCTGGCAAAAAACGTCCGGATTGTATTGCGGTTACTCAGCTAACAAGTACATCGGATGAAATGCTAAAAGAGCAGCAGCTGATTACGCACTCGATGCAAGAAGTGGTTACGCATTATGCAGCGCTTGCTAAAAAAAGCGGACTAGACGGCGTTGTATGTTCTACTCATGAAGTGCCTTCGATTCGAAAAGCAGCAGGAGAGGACTTTTTGACCGTAACGCCGGGTATTCGTATGGGGGCAGATTCAGTAGATGACCAAGTCCGCGTAGCAACGCCTCAGCTAGCGAGAGAATATGGCTCAAGTGCCATTGTGGTTGGCCGTTCTATTACTAAAGCAAAAGACCCGCTTAAAGCATATTATGAGATGTTACAGCAGTGGAAAGGGGAGCGTATTACGCGATGACAAAACTACGAAAAGAAATTGCAAAACAATTAATTGATATTGAGGCAGTAAGCCTTCAACCGAACGATCCGTTTACGTGGGCCTCTGGAATTAAGTCGCCTATTTATTGTGACAACCGTCTAACGCTTAGCTACCCAAAAGTGCGAAAAGAAATTGCAAAAGGTCTGCAGCATTTAATTAAAACGTATTTTGCCAATGCAGAAGTGATTGCTGGTACAGCTACAGCTGGTATTCCTCATGCAGCATGGGTAAGTGAAGCGCTAGAGCTTCCAATGTGCTATGTGCGAAGCAAAGCAAAAGAACATGGACAAGGAAATCAAATTGAAGGAAAAGTAACAAAAGGTCAAAAAGTAGTTGTGATTGAAGATTTGATTTCAACTGGCGGAAGTGTATTTACCGCAGTCGATGCATTAAAAGCGCAGGGTTGTGAAGTACTGGGAGTTGTTTCTATCTTTACATATGAGCTGGAAAAAGCGCGTCAGCTGTTTAAAGAAAAAGAACTTCAAGTTTATTCTTTAACAGACTACTCTACGCTAGTAGAGGCGGCAAACGAAGCGGGATACATTGAAGAAGAAGCGATGGAAAAGCTATTTAAATGGCGTGAAAATCCTTCAGATCCTTCATGGATGAACTAAACTAAAAACCCCCTATATAGAAAGGGGGTTTTTGTTATGACTGGCGCAGCTTCAGTACAAGTTCTTCGCTAGGCGTTACGTACACCGTTTGCTGATTATCGTACGTCACAAAACCAGGTTTAGCACCGCTTGGTTTTTTTACGTGGCGAATTTTTGTATAGTCCACTGGTACCGAACTTGAATTCTTGGCTTTACTAAAGTAAGCAGCAAGGTGAGCCGCTTCTAAAATTGTTTCTTCTGAAGGCTCTTGGCTGCGGATAACAACGTGAGAACCCGGTATATCTTTCGTATGAAACCAAACGTCATCACGAGCAGCAAGGCGATTTGTTAAATACTCATTTTGCTTATTGTTTTTTCCAACTAAAATCGTCGTGCCGTCGCTTGAAACGTATTGTTCAAGTGTAGGCGTGGTGTTTTTTTGTTTTTTTGCTTGCTTTTGCTGACGGTTGCGCAAATATCCTTCTTCCACAAGCTCTTCGCGAATCTCGGCAATGTCTTTGTGAGTAGCAGTATCCATTTGCTGAATAAGTGATTCAAAATACTGTACTTCTTCGTTTGCTTTTTCAATCTGTTCGATTACAATCGAAACGGAATTTTTCGCTTTTTGATACTTTGTAAAATAGCTTTGAGCATTTTGAGACGGTGATTTTTGCGGATCTAATGAAATCGTAAGTGTACCGCTATTTTCATCGTAATAATTAATAACATCCACTTTCGCATCTCCTTTTTTGACAAGGTGTAAATTTGCCGTAAGGAGTTCACCGGCTAGCTGATAATCAGATGCTTTTTCTGCATTTTGTAGCGTTTGCTCAAGTTTTTTTATTTTTTTCTCATTTTTCTTTTTCTCGGTGGAAATAAACTGTACTAAATCATGCGCTTGCTGCTTTACACGATCTCGCTCTGCTTTCCCGTAGTAATAGCGGTCAAGAAGCTCGCTGATAGTTGCATACGTTTTTTTCGTACCCTCTAAATGCGTTAATTCGAGTAAATAAAAATAGTCTTTTTGATTAACGGTTGTCAGAGTCGGTGTAAACTGACCTTCTTTGATCAGCGTCATGGTTTCGACGAATGATTTTGGAAGGGTAGAACGATTCGCTAAGCCAGAGCGAAACACTACTTCATTTGCAATTAAAGGAGAAAGCCCTGAGAAGGTCTGCACTAGCTGACTGGCTAGCTTTCCGCTATTAAAATCAATTTTTTTAACCACGGTTTCCTCGTCCGCTTCAAATGGATGAAGCTTATCTTGGCTAGGAGGCAGTACGTAAGGAGCTCCGGGTAGAAGCGTACGATGCCTGTTCAAGGCCATTGGAACATGCTTAATACTGTCGATAATCGTTTGTTTTTCTTTATCTACAAGTACAACATTACTATGTCTTCCCATGATTTCAATAATAAGCTGCTTGTACGTCACGTCGCCAATTTCATTTCGTCCTTTTGTTTCAATGACTAAAATGCGGTCTAATCCAAGCTGATACACTTGTTCAATAATGCTTCCTTCTAAATGCTTGCGAAGAAGCATACAAAACATAGGAGGCTCAGATGGATTTTCATAGGGCTCATTTGTAAAATGAACGCGTGAATAGTTAGGGTGAGCTGAGATTAAAAGTTTGCGGTTTTCACCTTTAGCGCGTACTTGTAAAATCAACTCGTTTGGAAACGGCTGATATATTTTTGAAATTCGTCCTGAAACCAAGGTCTCAGATAATTCTTGTAAAATGCCATATGTAAAAATACCATCAAATGACACAGTGCTCACATCCTTAAGTAATTGAAAATTGTCCTATAGAAAAGTATAGCATTTTTTAGGACGAGTCTGAATAAGCATACGATATAAGATTGTAACAATCTAATAGGTGCATTTACAAATAAAAGGGTGTGAAAAGATGCAATGAAATGGTATGAATTAGGTGAAAAAGCAATAGTAGAAGTAACAAAAACAGACAGGCAGCATGGTCTTACACACAAAGAAGTAAAAGCACGTCAGCAGCAACAAGGGTTTAATGAATTGACTGAAGGAGAGAAAAAACCAGCCATTCTTGTGTTTCTAGAGCAGTTTAAAGATTTTATGGTACTGGTTTTACTAGCTGCCACGCTTATTTCAGGGCTTTTAGGAGAATACATCGATGCAATTGCTATCATTGCTATTGTGGTAATTAATGGATTTCTCGGGTTCTTCCAAGAAAGAAAAGCAGAGAAATCTCTTCATGCATTAAAAGAGCTTTCTGCTCCTCAAGTAGCAGCCATGCGTGAAGGGAAATGGGTTAAGTTACCATCTAAAGAGCTGGTGGTAGGAGACGTTGTAAAGTTTTCGAGCGGAGACCGTATTGGAGCTGACCTTCGGATTATGGAAGCCAAAAGTCTAGAAATTGAAGAATCAGCGCTTACGGGAGAGTCTTTGCCTGTTGGTAAGCAAATAAAAGCATTGTCAGGAGATGAAGTGCCGCTTGGAGATCAGGACAATATGGCGTTTATGGGTACCCTTGTAACCAGAGGAAGCGGAACAGGTATCGTTGTAGGGATTGGAATGAAAACAGCAATGGGCCAAATTGCTGATTTACTTCAAAATGCTGAAGCCATGATTACTCCTCTTCAACGGAAGTTAGAGCAATTGGGCAAAATTTTAATTGTTGTAGCTCTTGCACTTACTGTATTAGTTGTTGGGATTGGTGTGCTGCAAGGGCATGATTTATACAGTATGTTCTTAGCGGGAGTTTCCTTAGCTGTTGCTGCCATACCCGAAGGTCTTCCTGCCATCGTAACCGTGGCGCTATCTCTTGGTGTACAGCGCATGATTAAGCAAAGATCCATTGTTCGCAAACTTCCTGCTGTTGAGACACTAGGATGCGCGTCAGTCATTTGCTCAGACAAAACGGGCACATTAACGCAAAATAAAATGACGGTTACCCACCTCTGGTCCGGAGGAATGACGTGGAGAGTATCAGGGACAGGGTATGAACCTACGGGCGTATTTTCACGAGAGGAAAGAGAAGTTGATACACGGAGTGAAAAACCGCTTCAGCAGCTTTTGGTGTTTGGTCTGCTTTGCAATCAAACGTCGATCTCGAGAAAAGATAAAGAATATGTTATCGACGGGGATCCTACTGAAGCGGCTTTGCTTGTTGCCGCGATGAAAGCGGGGCTGACAAAAGAAAATATTCAAAAGCAGTTTACGATTATTGAAGAGTTTCCATTTGATTCAACGCGTAAAATGATGAGTGTAGTCATTGAAGACGCATCTCATAAACGCTATGTGATAACAAAAGGTGCTCCGGATGTGCTGCTTATAAACAGCAAAAATATTTTGTGGGAAAGCAGACAACAAACGCTGTCGGTAACAGTTCATAATGAAGTAAAAGGAGCGATTGATCAGTTAGCTAGCCAAGCGCTTCGAACCATTGCTATTGCATATCGACCGTTAGGAGAACATGAGAGCGTTCATACAGAGAAGGAAGCAGAAAAAGACCTGACTTTCCTCGGGCTTCAAGGAATGATTGATCCGCCAAGACCAGAGGTCAAGCAAGCGGTCAAAGAATGCCGAGACGCAGGCATCAAAACCGTTATGATTACAGGTGACCACGTTATTACAGCACAGGCGATTGCAAAACAGCTCGGAATTTTACCGAAAAACGGTCAAGTCTTGGAAGGAACGGATTTATCCAAAATGACGCAGGAAGAGCTAGAAGAAGTAGTAGATGATGTTTATGTATATGCAAGGGTATCACCTGAGCATAAGCTTAAAATTGTTAAAGCTCTTCAAGCAAAAGATCACATTGTAGCGATGACGGGCGACGGCGTAAATGACGCACCGGCTATTAAAGCAGCAGACATAGGAATTGCGATGGGCATCACCGGGACAGACGTAGCAAAAGAAGCGTCTTCACTCGTTTTGCTTGATGATAATTTTGCCACTATTAAATCAGCGATCAAAGAAGGGCGAAATATCTATGAAAATATTCGGAAGTTTATCCGTTACTTGCTTGCATCAAATGTAGGAGAAATTTTAGTTATGCTCTTTGCGATGATTTTAGCACTTCCGCTTCCGCTAGTGCCCATTCAGATACTATGGGTAAACTTAGTAACAGACGGTTTGCCTGCGATGGCTCTTGGCTTAGACCAGCCAGAGGACAACGTGATGAAGCGCCATCCAAGGCATCCGCGCGAAGGTATTTTTGCAAGAGGATTAGGATGGAAAGTAGTCAGCCGTGGATTTTTAATTGGAGCTGCTACACTTGCTGCGTTTATGATTGTTTACGACAATGACCCAGATCGGTTGCAGTATGCTCAGACAATTGCATTTGCCACGCTTGTCATGGCACAGCTTATTCACGTATTTGACTGCCGAAGTGAAAAATCAATTTTTGATCGGAATCCATTTCAGAACTTATATCTTGTAGGGGCTGTTATTTCATCTATTATCCTTATGCTGGTGGCCATCTACTATCCGCCGCTGCAGCCTATTTTCCATACAATGGCCATTGCACCGCGGGAATGGCTCGTTATTTTAGGACTTGCAAGCCTTCCAACTTTTTTACTTGCTGGTTCACTTTTAACAAGAAAACCTTCATAAATTGTGCTATACTTTAATACAGGCTGTCCCAAATGAGAAAACTCATGAAGGCAGCCTTTACAGGTTGAATAAAGAAGAGAGATTTCTTTTTTTTGCTAACACTTTCTTTTACGATACTTTTTATGTAAGATGTACATAGTGGATGTGATGATAATGATAAAAAGTATGACTGGTTTTGGCCGCGGAAAAGCGGAAGTGGAAAATCGATCAGTAACAGTGGAAATGAAGTCTGTTAATCATCGTTTTTGTGAAATTGTTATCCGTATGCCAAGACAATTAATTGAAATTGAAGATAAAATAAAAAAAATCGTTCAAACATACATAAAACGTGGTAGAGTAGAAGTATTTGTTACTATTTCAGGTGAAGAAATGGCAAAAAAGAAACTGCAGACGGATTGGCAGCTGCTTGACGAATACATGAATGCGTTGCAGCAAGTAAAAGAAAAGCACGGGCTGTCACAATCTGTTCAAATTCAAGACATTTTACACATGCCTGAAGTGATGACAACTTATGAAGAAGAAGCTGATCAGACGAGTATTCATGGTGCAATCTTTGAAGCCGTTGAAGCTGCTGTTCATCAGTTAGTGGATATGCGGAAACGAGAGGGATCAGAGCTGTATCACGATTTAATGGGATACTTACAGGACATTCAAGACATTCGCGAAAAAATTACACAGCTTGCTCCTGAAGTTGCTGAACAATATCGCGAGCGTATTAAAAGAAAGCTGAGCGACTATTTAGAAGGTACTTTCGATGAGCAGCGAGTGCTGACTGAAGTAGCTATTTTTGCTGAAAAAGCAGATATTAGCGAAGAACTTACGCGAATTCAAAGTCATGTTTCACAATTTATTCAAGCATTAAATACACCTGATTCAGTGGGACGCAAGCTGGATTTTCTTGTTCAAGAGCTGAATCGTGAAATGAATACAATCGGTGCGAAGGCAAATAATGGTACTATTGCTCAGTATGTTATTAGTATGAAAGCACAATTAGAACGCATAAAAGAGCAGGTTCAAAATATTGAATAGCCTTCGTGTAAGATAAAGATTATATTGGTATAGCAGGAGGCTTCTTATGAGCGGTAAATTAGTGAACGTTGGATTTGGAAATTTTATTTCTTCTAATCGTATAATCTCTGTCGTTCATCCTGAATCAGCTCCAATCAAACGCATTATTCAAGATGCAAAAGATCGAGGCTCTTTAATAGATGCAACGCAAGGACGTAAAACACGATCTGTTATTGTTATGGATAGCGATCATGTTATTTTAGCTCCTGTACAGCCAGAAACTGTGTCGCAGCGACTTATAAACAAAGAAGAATTATTAGAAGGGTAGGTCACTTGAACCGATGATTGAAAGAGGTTTATTAATTGTTCTTTCCGGACCATCAGGTGTTGGAAAAGGAACGGTACGAAAAGCATTGTTTGAGCAAGAAGACATTAAATTGCAGTATTCTATCTCTGCAACAACAAGAAAGCCCCGCGAAGGTGAAGTAGACGGCGTTGACTATTTCTTCAAACCACGCGAAGAGTTTGAGCGCATGATTGAAAACAAGAAATTATTAGAGTGGGCTGAATACGTAGGCAACTACTACGGTACCCCGGTTGATTATGTAGAACAAACGTTATCTGAAGGAAAAGACGTATTTCTAGAAATTGAAGTGCAAGGTGCTCTTCAAGTGAAAGAAGCATTTCCAGAAGGTTTGTTCATCTTCTTGGCACCGCCGAGTTTATCAGAGCTTAAAAGTCGTATCGTAAACCGCGGTACTGAAACAGAAGACTTAATCAATAACCGTATGCGCGTGGCAAAAGAAGAAATTGAACTTATGGACGCCTACGATTATGTTGTAGAAAATGACAAAGTAGAAAATGCTTGTGCTCGCATCCGTGCTATCGTAACGGCTGAACACTGCCGTCGTGATCGTATTTCTGCGCGCTATAAAAGAATGCTGGAGGTAGAATAAACATGCTTTATCCATCAATTGATTCCCTAATGGAAAAATTAGATTCTAAGTACACGCTTGTGACAGTAGCTGCAAAACGCGCTCGTCAATTACAGCTTCACAATGATACGCCGATTGAAAAGCCGGTTTCTTATAAGTTTGTAGGCTGTGCTTTAGAAGAAATTAATGCTGAACAATTAAGCTATAAGCAAGGTGTAGCAGAAGAAGATTCTAAACATCAGTAAGTGAAAAAATAACAACCTACTTTATAGGTTGTTATTTTTTTGATGCTTTTGTTTGTATTCAAGCAGGATAGTGAATGTCTCACTACAAAAATGGTATAATAATTGAATTGAAAAGCTTTAGATAGTTACCCGAGTAAACAAGCGGATGCTGGTTGAGCGGGATAAATAGATGGGGGCATAATGATGAAGGGAAAACGAATTTTATTATGTGTTAGCGGCGGAATCGCCGTATATAAAGCCGTAGCTTTAACAAGTAAATTAGTACAAGCAGGAGCGGAAGTTAAAGTAATGATGACTGCTTCAGCACGCGAGTTCGTAACGCCGCTTACGTTTCAAGCTCTGTCTCGAAACCCAGTTTATACAGATACGTTTGATGAAAAAGATCCATCTGTGATTGCACATATTGATTTAGCCGATTGGCCCGATTTAATTTTAGTGGCTCCTGCTACGGCTAATATGATAGGGAAAATAGCAAATGGTCTTGCAGATGATATGATTTCCACAACGCTGCTTGCTGCTACTGCACCTGTGTGGATTGCGCCTGCAATGAATGTTCATATGTACGATCATCCCGCTGTTAAAAAAAATATGAGCACTCTTTCATCATTTGGTTACTCTTTTGTAGAACCAGGAGAAGGGTATTTGGCATGTGGTTATGTAGGAAAAGGTCGTCTTGAAGAGCCAGAAACAATTGTTTCACTAATCGGCTCTTATTTTTCCAAAGTATCAGATACACAAAAAATCTTTGACGGTATCAATGTATTGGTTACAGCAGGACCTACGGTAGAACGCGTTGATCCCGTCCGATTTTTCACCAATCGCTCTACTGGGAAAATGGGCTATGCTCTTGCAGAACAAGCTGCTAAGTTAGGTGCATCGGTAACACTTGTAACGGGACCGACGAATTTAGAGTATCCAAAAGGGGTGCAGGTTGTTCAAATTGAAAGTGCGCAGCAGATGCTTGAAGCTGTTATGCAGCGCTATCATGAAGCAGATGTTGTCATTAAATCAGCCGCAGTGGCAGATTACCGACCAAAGTATGTGTTTGATCAAAAGATGAAAAAGCAGCCTGGTGAAGCAGTATTAGAGCTAGAGAGAACAACAGATATTTTACGCACGCTTGGAGAGCGAAAAGAACACCAGCTTTTAGTCGGCTTTGCAGCAGAAACAGAACAAGTGGATGAATATGCACAAAAGAAACTTGCATCTAAAAACTTGGATATGATTGTAGCCAATAACGTGACGACAGAAGGAGCAGGTTTTGGGACGGACACAAATATTGTGACGCTCTATAAGCGAAGCGGAGAGTCTAAAGAACTTCCCATTCTTTCAAAACACGATGTAGCTACCGAGGTGTTAAAAGAAGTGAAGGAAATGTTAGAAGGGCTGAGAAAATGAGTGTAGCTAGTGTAATTGTGGACGTGGCTGCTAAACAAACAGATCGAGCTTTTGACTACGCCATTCCTGACAATTGGAAAGGAATTATTGTTCCGGGTATGCGAGTTGTCGTTCCGTTTGGTCCAAGAAAAGTTCAAGGGTTTGTGGTGGCTCTTAAAGAAGAGGCTGAAGTTAAGCGTGTTAAACCAATCGCTGACTTGCTTGATTTAACGCCGGTTCTGACTCCTGAACTGTTAGAGATTGGGCACTGGCTAACAGAAAAAACGCTTTGTTTTATGATATCGGCTTTTCAAGTCATGCTGCCTGCGGCGATGAAAGCAAAATATGATAAAGAACTGTCACTCCTTTCAAAAGAGGCATACGAACAGCTTCATGAGCAAGTCAAGCCGTTTTTTCAGTCAAGATCCTCGCTGAAGTGGAGTGAAGTGGAAAAAACAGCCGCTGCTCCTGCTTTTCACCGTGATATTCAAAAAGGTCTAATTGAAGTCGTCTACGTGGTGAAAAACAAAGGAAACAAAAAAACGGCAAAAGGCGTAAAACTGAATCAAAGCCTTGAAGACATTCAACAGTTTATGAACGAGTTAAATAAGCAGGCAGAAAAGCAAAAGCAAGTGCTGTCTTTTATGCTCGAGCGAAATGAAGAAGTAGCCATAAAAGAAATAGCGGAAGATTTGCAGATTACCTCCGCTCCTATAAAAGCGCTGATTAACAAAGGACTCTTAGAGGAAACGGAAATTGAAATATACCGTGATCCTTATCAAGATCGATACTTTACACCGTCAAAGCCATTTCAATTGACCGATGAACAAGCTGAGGCAATCGCACCGATTCTGCAGGACATCGAAGAAAATCTTCACGATGTGTTTTTAATGTATGGAGTAACGGGAAGCGGAAAAACAGAAGTGTATCTCCAATCGATTGATCAAGTATTAAAAAAAGGAAAAGAAGCGATTATGCTTGTTCCGGAGATTTCACTTACCCCTCAGATGGTCAAGCGGTTTAAAGAGCGGTTCGGCTCAAAAGTTGCTGTGCTTCATAGCGGCTTGTCTACTGGAGAAAAATACGATGAATGGCGAAAAATTCAGCGAAAAGAAGTATCCGTTGTGGTAGGGGCCCGCTCTGCTGTATTTGCTCCATTTGAAAATTTAGGCCTTCTTATTATCGATGAAGAACATGAGACGAGTTATAAACAAGAAGAAAACCCCCGTTATCATGCAAAAGATGTAGCCATTTACCGAGGGCAGCATCATCAGTGTCCAGTCATTTTAGGAAGTGCAACACCAACGCTTGAGTCCTTTGCAAGAGCGCAAAAAGGTGTATATAAGCTACTGACGTTAAAGCAAAGAATGAATAAGTCATCGATGCCGTCGGTGGATATTGTTGATATGAGAGAGGAACTTCGCAGCGGCAATCGCTCTATGTTTTCAACTATGCTGTTTGAAAAGATGAAAAACCGTTTGGAAAAAGGAGAGCAAATCGTTTTATTTTTAAATAAAAGAGGCCATTCTTCTTTTGTTATGTGCAGGGACTGCGGTTACGTTCCGACATGTGAGCACTGTGAAATTTCACTAACGTATCACCGCTATCAAAATAAATTAAAATGCCATTACTGCGGACACGAAGAACATGTGCACACTGAGTGCCCGGAATGCCACAGCGAACATATCCGCTTTTTTGGATCTGGTACACAAAAAGTGGAAGAAGAATTAACAAAAGTGCTGCCTGAGGCTAGAGTCGTGCGAATGGATGTTGATACAACAAGCCGAAAAGGCGCGCATGAAAAGCTCCTGAACAAGTTTGCAAGTGGAGAAGCGCAAATTTTACTAGGGACGCAGATGATTGCCAAAGGGCTAGACTTTCCAAACGTCACGCTTGTAGGCGTTTTAACAGCAGATACGATGCTGAATTTACCTGACTTTCGTGCATCTGAAAAAACGTTTCAGCTTTTAACACAAGTAAGCGGAAGAGCAGGACGCCACAAGCTTCCAGGAGAAGTAGTGATTCAAACGTACACGCCTGAGCACTACAGCATTCAACTTGCGAGTCAGCATGATTACGATGCGTTTTATAAGCAGGAGATGGAAATTCGTAAAATGCATAAATATCCGCCTTTCTTTTACTTGGGGCTTGTAACGGTATCTCATGAAAATATTGCAAAAGTGGTGTCTGTTACAGACAAAATTTCGCAGTATCTTGGTCAGAAACTTTCGCCGCAAACAACAATCTTAGGGCCAGTCGCATCTCCCATTGCTAAGATAAAAGATAGATATCGCTATCAATGCATGTTAAAATACAAGCTGGAACCAAGCCTGATTCCGCTGTTGAAATATATATTAGAACGTTATCAAGCGGAAATGCAGAAGGAAAATTTAACGATTACAATTGATTTGAATCCATACTCGATGATGTAACTAGTCGTCTTGATGGCGTTAAAGAAGAAGCTTTTTGGATATAAATAGAAAGAATAAAGGAGGTGCCTATTTGGCTAAGCTTAAGCTTGTTTACCATCCTAATGAAGTACTTGAACAAGAGTGTGAAGTCGTTAAAAACTTTGATAATAAATTAGCGAAATTACTAAACGGCATGTATGATTTAATGCTTGAAGCAGACGGTGTGGGTCTAGCTGCTCCTCAAGTAGGAGTTCTGCAGCAAGTGGCAGTGGTAGACGTGGACGATCGACACGGTAAAATTGAGTTAATTAATCCGGTAATTATTGAGCAACGAGGCGAACAAATCGGTCCAGAAGGCTGCCTAAGTTTTCCGGGCCTTTTTGGTGACGTGGCTCGAGCTGATTATGTGAAAGTACGTGCGCAAAATCGTAAAGGAAAACCTTATTTTATAGAAGCAAAAGGTTTTTTAGCACGAGCCATTCAACATGAAATTGATCACTTACACGGTGTATTGTTCACGGAAAAAGTAACAAAGTATTACGAAGAGGATGAACTAGAAGGGTAGGTTTTACACGATGAAAGTCGTATTTATGGGAACGCCGGATTTTTCAGTGCCGGTTTTACAAACATTACTTAAAGATGGATATGAAGTGGTCGCAGTGGTTACACAGCCGGACCGACCAAAAGGACGCAAGCGCGTATTAACACCTCCTCCTGTAAAAGTTGAGGCGTTAAAACATGAAATACCTGTACTGCAGCCAGAAAAGATTCGTTTAGAAGAAGAATATCAGCAAGTGTTAGCGTATGAGCCTGACCTAATTGTAACAGCGGCTTTTGGTCAAATTTTACCAACTCCTATTTTAGAAGCGCCTAAATACGGCTGTATTAACGTACATGCTTCTCTGTTACCTGAACTGCGCGGAGGCGCGCCGATTCACTATTCAATTCTACAAGGTAAGCCAAAAACTGGTGTTACAATTATGTATATGGTAGAAAAATTAGATGCAGGTGATATCTTAACACAGGTAGAAGTTCCGATTGAAGAACGTGATCACGTGGGCACACTTCACGATAAACTCAGCGCTGCTGGTGCAAAATTGCTTTCAGAAACCATTCCTTCTCTTGTGAAAGGTGAAATTACGCCGGTTAAACAAAACGATGGCGAAGCGACATTTGCTTCTAATATTAAGCGTGAACAAGAGAAAATTGATTGGGCCCGTACAGGAGAAGAAATTTATAATCATATCCGCGGACTTCATCCTTGGCCCGTTGCTTATACAACAGCAGACGGTCAAGTCATGAAAATTTGGTGGGGAGAGAAAGTATCTGCATCAGGCAAACCGGGTACCGTTTTATCACTTGAAGAGGACGGATTTGTAGTAGCAACTGGAAATGAAACAGCTATTAAAGTGACGGAACTTCAGCCGGCTGGAAAAAAACGTATGGATGCAGCGCAGTATTTACGAGGTACATCTGTTGAAGTCGGAACAGTATTAGGGGATGTCAATGGGTAAGTACAACGTTCGAGACATAGCTTTAGATATTTTACTAGCTATTGAAAAAAATCAGGCATTCAGCAATCTATTGTTAAATAACAGTATACAAAAACGTGGTATTCAAGGGAAAGATGCAGGGCTGTTAACGGAAATCGTGTATGGAACGATTCAAAGACGCGATACGTTAGATTACGGGTTAGCCCCTTTCTTGAAAAATCCCAAAAAACTTCAGCCTTGGGTGCGAGTGCTGCTTCGTTTATCTCTTTATCAGATGATGTATTTAGACCGAGTACCTGACCGGGCAATCCTTCATGAAGCAGTAGAAATTGCTAAAAAACGTGGTCACAAAGGAATTGCCTCAATGGTAAACGGCGTTTTACGAAATATTCAGCGCAGCGGCACGCCTTCTTTAGAAGAAATACAAAATCCTGTGGAGCGCTTGGCAATTGAAACGAGTCATCCAGTATGGCTTGTAAAACGCTGGGTGGAACAATATGGATTGGACAAAACACGCGGAATCTGTTTAGCTAATTTAATGGCCCCTAAACAAACAATCCGAGTAAACAGTGCACGCTTTACGCAAAATGAAGTAAAAGAAGCGCTAGAAAAAGAAGGTATTGTTGTAGAACCAGGCCATTTTGTAGAAGAAGCGCTAGAAGTTCAAAAAGGAAATGCAGCTCATACACAAGCATTTCGTGAAGGAATGTTTACCGTTCAAGATGAAAGCTCTATGTTAGTAGCTCATGCACTAGGCGCAGAAGCAGAAGAGCTGATTTTAGATAGCTGTGCTGCACCGGGAGGAAAATCAACTCATATTGCAGAGCAGCTTAAAAACAGTGGTAGAGTTATTTCCTTGGACATTCATGACCATAAAGTAAAGCTGATTGCCCAGCAGGCAGAGCGTCTGCATCTTACCAATATTGAGCCAACGGTTCAAGACAGCCGCAAAGCCGGTGAACAGTTTGATAAAGAAATGTTTGACCGCATTTTAGTAGATGCCCCGTGCTCAGGTTTTGGTGTGATGAGACGTAAACCTGATTTGAAATATACAAAAACTGAGCAGGATGTAAAGCAGCTGGCGCGTATTCAACAAGATATTTTAAATGCGGTTGCGCCTTTATTAAAAAAAGGTGGGACCCTCGTATATAGTACATGTACAATTGATCGGGATGAAAATGGGGATGTTGTAGCAGCATTTTTAGCAGATCATGCTGATTTTCAAAAAGACGAAACGCTTGCTGCACGCATGCCGCAAAGACTTAAACAAAACGTAAAACATGGTGAAATTCAATTGCTGCCAGATGCACAAAGCGATGGATTTTATATTGCATGTTTACAGAAGAAGGTGTAAAAATGGAAGAAGTAGCTAAAAGAAAAGCAAAAGCAGAAGAAAAAACGCAAAAACCATCTATTTATTCATTAGAAATGCACGACCTAGAAAATTGGTTAGTGGAACATGGTGATAAGAAGTTCCGTGCTAAACAAATTTTTGACTGGTTATATGTTAAACGCGTAACGGACTTTGACGATATGTCAAACTTATCTAAAGGATTACGTGAACAATTAAAAGACAAATTTGCATTAACGACATTAAAAACAGTTGTTCAGCAAACGTCTGGAGACGGCACGATGAAGTTTTTATTCGAACTCCATGACGGTTATACGATTGAAACGGTGCTTATGCGTCATGAATACGGAAATTCTGTCTGCGTAACAACTCAAGTTGGCTGTCGCATCGGCTGTACGTTCTGTGCGTCTACTCTTGGAGGTTTAAAGCGTAACTTAGAAGCTGGAGAAATCGTAGCGCAAGTAGTAAAAGTACAAAAAGCGCTAGATGAACAAGGAGAACGCGTGAGCTCTGTCGTAATTATGGGTATTGGGGAGCCATTTGATAACTATGATGAAATGATGCGCTTCTTAAAAACAATTAACAGTGATGATGGATTAAATATTGGTGCACGTCATATCACAGTATCGACAAGTGGAATCATTCCAAAAATCTATAAGTTTGCTGATGAAAAAATGCAAATCAATTTTGCGATTTCACTTCACGCTCCAAACAATGACATCCGCTCACGCTTAATGCCGATTAACCGCGCGTATAAACTTCCTGATTTGATGGAAGCCATTAAATATTATACGGATAAAACGGGAAGACGTATTAGCTTTGAGTATGGTCTATTCGGAGGAGTAAACGATCAAGTAGAGCATGCGGAGGAATTAGCGGATTTGATTAAAGACGTTAAATGTCACGTGAACTTGATTCCGGTAAACTATGTGCCTGAGCGTGATTATGTTCGTACACCGCGTGAACAGATTTTTGCATTTGAACGTACGCTTAAAAAGCGTGGCGTTAACGTGACTATTCGACGTGAGCAAGGTCATGACATCGATGCAGCTTGTGGCCAATTACGTGCGAAGGAGCGTAAAGAAGAGACGAGGTGATTGTATGGCAACTGTCTTCATGACAGACCGAGGGAGAGTTAGACAACACAATGAAGATAACGGAGGGGTATTTTTGAACCAACATAATCAGCTGCTTGCAATTGTGGCTGATGGTATGGGAGGTCATCGAGCTGGCGACATCGCCAGTGAGATGGCGGTTCAAAAATTGCAAATAGCGTGGGAAGAAGCGAACAAAGTAACGTCTCCTGATGAGGCGACGCAGTGGATTCGTACGCATGTTTCCCAAATTAATCAAGATATTTATCGGTATGCTCAGGAGCATGAAGAGTGTAAAGGCATGGGTACGACAGTTGTACTTGCTTTATGCGCCGATACGTTTTGTGCGATTGGTAATATAGGAGACAGCAGGTGCTATATTTCCAATGAATATGGATTTCAACAAGTAACAGAAGATCATTCTCTTGTGAATGAACTCGTAAAAAATGGTCAAATCACAAAAGAAGATGCTGAACATCATCCGCGAAAAAATATCTTATTGCGAGCACTAGGTACCGAAGAAAATGTTAGTTTAGATGTAAAAACAATTGAAGTGGAAAAAGAAGATCGATTATTATTATGTTCAGATGGACTGACAAATAAGGTAACGGAACAAAAGCTGAACGAAACGTTATCAACAAGTTCATCACTTCACGAAAAGGGTACGAGCCTGATTCAATTAGCAAATGAGCTTGGTGGAGAAGACAATATTACACTTGCAATTGTGGACTTTACATCTGAAAGTGGGTGAGAGTGTTGCTAATAGGTAGACGGCTAAACGACCGTTATAAGGTATTGCAAGTAATTGGTGGAGGCGGAATGGCAAACGTCTATTTAGGTCGCGACATGATTTTGGATCGTGATGTGGCAATTAAAGTGCTTCGTTTAGACTTTGCAAGTGACGATGCGTTTATAAAGCGTTTCCATCGAGAAGCTCAATCTGCTACGAGTATTGCTCATCCTAATATTGTCAGCATTTATGATGTTGGAGAAGAAGAAGATATTTACTATATCATCATGGAATATGTACCGGGTATGACATTAAAGCAATACATTCTGCAAGAATCACCATTATCTCTTGATAAAGCCATACATATTATGACGCAGATTACATCAGCTATTGCCCATGCTCATCAGTACGGAATTATTCACCGGGATATTAAGCCTCAAAATATTTTAATTGATCATGATGATACCATTAAAGTTACTGACTTCGGCATTGCCGTAGCACTAAGTTCTACAACCATTACGCATACTAATTCTGTTTTGGGCTCTGTTCATTATTTATCTCCTGAACAGGCAAGGGGAGGGCTTGCGAATAAGCGTTCTGATATTTATTCGCTTGGCATCGTCCTATTTGAATTGCTAACGGGTCGAGTCCCTTTTTCTGGGGAATCGGCTGTGTCAATTGCATTAAAACATTTACAGACAGAAACACCTTCTCCAAAAAGGTGGAATCCATCTATCCCTCAAAGCGTGGAGAATGTTGTATTAAAAGCAACAACTAAAGATCCATTTTACCGATACAGTTCCGTCGAAGAACTCGAAGCGGATTTACAGTCTGCTGTTCATCCAAATCGTTATAATGAACAAAGATTTACGGTGCCTGATGATGAAGAAGTGACAAAAGCCATTCCCGTTATTAAGGAGGATTTTGTTGAATCCGAAGAAACGCACGTACCTGTGAGAAAACCACCTCACTTAGAGCGCGAAGAACAAGAAGAAGAAGTAAAGCCGAAGAAAAAAAAGAAGAAAAAGAAAAAAAGCAAAAGCAAGCTGATTGTAACGCTTGTTTTAATTTTTTTGCTGCTGGCAGCTGCTAGCGTAGCCGCCGTTACATTCATTCCGGCTTTATTACTGCCAAAAGACGTAAAGGTTCCTGATTTACATAATCAAGATTATGAATCAGCTGTAACCGATTTAGTTTCTTTAGGCTTTAAAGTGAAGAATCCTAAAGATATATCTGATAATGAGGTGGAAGAAGGCGACGTGGTTAAAACGATGCCAGAAGCGGGAGACGTGATCAAAGAAGGCTCTAACGTCATTATTTATCGAAGTACAGGAAAGAAAAAAGAAGCATTTAACCGGTACATTGGAAGAAGCTTTACGGAAGTAAAAAGTCTGTTAGAAAAGCAGAATTATAAAGATATCCAATCCATCGAAGTTGAAAGCACAGAACCAAAAGGCAATATTACAGATCAGACGCCTAAAGAAACCGAACAAGTCGTGCCGGAAGATACAACGGTTACTCTATGGGTAAGTAAAGGTCCGCCGAAGATTGCATTAAAGGATTTCTCGGGCTGGACGGAAAAAAGCGTAAAAGATTATGCATCAGATGAAGATATTGAAGTGGACGTAAAAACAGCGTATTCCGACACTGTTGAAAAAGGTCTTGTGATGTCTCAAAAGCCTGCAGCGGAGCAGAGTATTGAGCAAGGTGATAAGCTCACCATTACGGTCTCAATGGGCAAAGAGCCAAAAGCTCCTCAAACGGTGTCAGTGGATGTTACCATTCCGTATAAAGAAGAGGCTGACACCGAAGCAAGCACGGAACAAGGCGACGCAACGGAAACAAGCGATGCCACTGAAACAGAAGAGGAAAAGCCAAAGCCGCAAAAAGTACAAATTTATATCGAAGATGCAGATAACGATATGTCGGTTCCTGCTAAAGAACTAACGATTACTGAAACAACAAAAGAATCATTCGATGTTTTAGTTGATGAAAATGAAAAAGCGTCTTATAAAATTGTCCGAGACGGGGAAGTTATTGAAGAAAAAGACGTTGAATATCCAGAGTGATAGGAGTGAGGTTATGCCAGAAGGAAGAATTATTAAATCCCTTAGCGGATTTTATTATGTTCTTCATGACGGACAAGTAACGCAATGTCGAGGACGAGGTGTTTTTCGTAAAAAGAAGGTAACGCCTTTAGTCGGTGACAATGTAGTATTTCAGGCGGAAAATAAGCTTGAAGGATATATACTTGAAATTAAAGAACGTAAAAATGAATTAGTTCGTCCCCCAATTTCAAATGTTGATCAGGCGCTGCTTGTTTTTTCAGCGATTGAACCTGATTTTAGTACAATGCTTCTTGACCGATTTTTAGTGTTAGTGGAGTCTAATCATATTGAACCTATTATTTGTATTTCAAAAGTAGATCTTTTATCACAGCAGCAAAAGCAAGAAATCGAGCAATATGCCGAAGAATATCGTAAAATAGGATATGAGGTCATTTTAACGTCGACAGTCACAGAAAAAGGCATGGAACAAATTCAGCCGTTATTTGAAGATCGCGTAACGGTTATTGCTGGACAGTCAGGTGTAGGTAAATCTTCACTGCTAAATACGCTTAAACCAGAGCTTGAGTTAAAGACAAATGATATTTCAATGTCACTTGGAAGAGGAAAGCATACAACACGTCATGTAGAACTGATTTCGTTTGGTGAAGGTTTAGTAGCTGATACGCCAGGCTTTAGCTCACTGGAATTTTTAACGTTAGAAGTAGAAGAGTTGACCGATTGTTTTCCTGAAATGTCGCGTTTGAGTGAACAGTGTAAATTTCGAGGTTGTTTGCATGTGAAAGAACCAAAATGTGCGGTGAAAGAAGCATACGAACAAAAAGAAATTCCGAGTTATCGCTACGAACATTACTTGCAATTTATTGAGGAAATTAAGCAAAGAAAGCCGAGGTATTAAAAATGACAAAAATCGCACCTTCCATTTTATCTGCCAATTTTTCAAAGCTTGCTGAAGAAATTCGTGAAGTTGAAGCAGGTGGAGCAGACTACATCCATATAGACGTCATGGATGGCCATTTTGTTCCTAATATTACAATTGGACCGCTTATCGTTGAGGCTGTACGCCCTGTCACAACACTGCCATTAGATGTGCATTTAATGATTGAAAACCCAGATCAATACGTTCCAATGTTTGCAAAGGCGGGTGCTGATATTTTAACGGTACATGCTGAAGCGTGTACTCATTTGCACCGCACCATTCAATTAATCAAAGAGCACGGCATGAAAGCAGGCGTTGCTTTAAATCCTGCAACGCCAATTGACGTGGTAAAGCATATCTTAGAAGATATCGATCTTATTTTATTAATGACGGTGAACCCAGGCTTTGGAGGACAAAACTTTATTCCAAGTGTACTGCCGAAAATCGAGCAAATCTCTCAGCTTATTGAAATCCGTCACCTTTCTATTGAAGTAGAGGTTGATGGAGGAATTAATGAAGAAACAGCAAGAAAATGTGTAGAAGCAGGAGCAAATGTCTTAGTGGCTGGCTCAGCTATTTATAATCAAGAAGATCGAGCTGGCGCAATCAGCCAAATTCGCACAACTGTTCAAGCGTAAGTAATAAAAGCTGCTGTGTACAACGGGTAGAACTTGTACACAGCAGCTTTTTCTTTTAGGATAAAGAAAACATATTTATTTCGTTCATTTTTTAATAGAAAAGGAGCATATACATAATGAAAATTCATATTCTAGCAGGGGGACCGGATGAACATATGCCACTCCTGCACCAATCAAATGATGTAAAGTGGGTAGGAGTAGACCGGGGCGTATTCCTGCTTCTTCAACAAGACATTTTGCCCGTGAAAGCATTCGGAGATTTTGATTCCATTACAAATGCGCAGCTTAAGCGAGTGAGAGAAGCATTACAAGATGTTGAATTGTATCCTGCGGAAAAAGATGCAACTGATTTGGAACTTGCTTTTGAGTGGGCAATAGAGCAAAAACCGGACAGTATTTGTATCTTTGGAGCAACAGGTGGAAGACTTGACCACATGTTTGGAAGCATTCAGCTCCTGTACAAAGGCTTAAAAAAGAAAGCGAATGTACAAATGATTGACAATCAAAATATCATTCAATTGTTTGAACCAGGCACTTATCATGTTGATCGTTTAAAGGAGTTTCACTATATTTCATTCGTTCCTTTTGCAGGCGGTGTAAAAGAGCTTACGCTAGAAGGTTTCAAATATCCGCTCAATAAGCATGAAGTAGAACTCGGCTCAACTTTATGTATTAGCAATGAACTTATTCAACAAAGAGGTACTTTTTCATTTACAAAAGGCATATTAATGATGGTAAGAAGCAATGATAAACGTTGCTTGTGATGAAGTATGGAAAATGAGAGCAGGACATAGGGCTTTCTTTAAAAGGAGATAAAGTGTGGAGACGGTTAGGAGGGACAGTATGAAATTCTATACAATCAAACTTCCAAAGTTTTTAGGTGGGATCGTAAAGGTCATGCTTAATTCGTTTAAAAAAGATTAACAACGCCGGAATAATAAAAGAAGCACCATAAAATATGGTGCTTTTTCATTATAAAGATTAAACGCGTTGAACTTTACCAGACTTAAGGGCTCTAGCTGAAACGTACACACGTTTTGGTTTACCGTTCACTAAGATACGTACTTTTTGAACGTTAGCACCCCATTTACGCTTAGTAGCGTTCATTGCGTGAGAACGTGCGTTACCTGAACGAGCTTTTCTACCAGTTACTACACATTTGCGTGCCATGATTTTCCCTCCTAACACCAAAAAAACTACTCAATTCTGTTTTGAGAAATACTATATTAATTTATCACAGCCTTACAGAGAATGCAATAGTTCTGGAGAAAAGCTTTCAAGAAATTTTCCTTGACATATAAAATGAATCTATGTTCAATAATATAGAGAGTAGAAATAGGTATAACTTGGGCTATTACTTATTTTAAGACAAGTTGATACCTAATACTGTCATCTTTAAAAGGGACAAGCTGGACGCCTCTTTTAAAACGAGATTGATTATAGTAGAATATTTATAACCTATGAAAGTAGAAAGGGGAACGAGTATGTCCATCGAAATGAAAACGAAGTATGGTCAAATTGATATCTCTACAGATGTAATTGCAACAATTGCTGGAGGAGCAGCTGTTGATTGTTACGGGATTGTCGGAATGGCTTCAAAAAATCAGCTTAAAGATGGTCTTACAGAAATTCTTCGCAAAGAAAACTTTACACGAGGTATTGTGGTAAGACAAGAAGAGGATGACGTACATATCGACATGTACATTATCGTAAGCTATGGAACAAAAATTTCTGAAATTGCTCATAATGTGCAAACAAAAGTAAAATACACGCTGGAACAAACGGTTGGTCTAACGGTTGATTCAGTAAATATTTATGTGCAGGGTGTTCGTGTAACGAACGTTTAATTAAGGAGGAAGATTCGTGTCAATGACAACGTTGGACGGAAAGCGGTTTAGAGAAATGGTGCTTCAAGGAGCCCAGCATCTATCTAACAATGCAGATTACGTGGATGCGCTGAACGTTTTTCCTGTACCAGATGGTGATACTGGAACAAATATGAACTTATCGATTACGTCTGGTGCTAAAGAAGTGAAAAATAAACTATCTGATCACATCGGTCAAGTGAGTCAAGCTTTGTCTAAGGGCTTATTGATGGGCGCGCGCGGTAATTCAGGAGTTATTTTATCTCAATTATTCCGCGGTTTTGCGAAATCGGTTGAGCAAAAGTCAGCGATTACAACAGTTGAGTTTGCTGAAGCTCTTGAGCTTGGTGTAGAAACTGCTTATAAAGCTGTTATGAAACCAATCGAAGGAACCATTTTAACAGTAGCTAAGGATACTGCTAAAAAAGCAGCGGCTGTTGCTAAAAAGCAATCTGATATGATTCTGTTCATGGAAGAAGTACTTAAGGAAGCTAATGCTTCGTTAAATCGCACGCCAGATCTTTTACCCGTGTTAAAAGAAGTAGGCGTAGTGGATAGCGGAGGTCAAGGGCTTGTTTTAATTTATGAAGGGTTTTTAGCTGAATTAAAAGGTGAAAAACTTCCGGGTGTACCCATGTCAGCTCCTTCGATGAATGAACTTGTAAATGCTGAGCATCATAAGCATGCGCAAAGCCATATGAATACAGAAGATATTGAATTTGGCTATTGTACAGAATTTATGGTAAGGCTGGAAGAGGATAAGCCCGCAGCTAAAACATTTTCTGAAGAAACGTTTCGCCAAGATTTAAGTAAATGGGGCGACTCGTTGCTTGTAGTATCTGATGATGAAATTGTGAAAGTTCATATTCACGCCGAGCATCCTGGAGAAGTGTTAAACTACGGGCAGCAATATGGAAGTTTAATTAAAATGAAGATTGAAAACATGAGAGAACAGCATAGCAGCATTGTTTCAGATGAAGAAAAGCCTGCAGTAAAAAAGGCTGAAAAACAGCCCTTTGGCATTGTTACTGTATCAATGGGAAAAGGAATTGCTGAATTGTTCAAGAGCCTTGGGGCAACGGTTGTCATTGAAGGCGGACAAACAATGAATCCAAGTACGGAGGATATTGTCAAAGCGATTGAAGAAACAAATGCAGAACAGGTACTTATTTTACCTAATAACGGAAATATTGTAATGGCTGCTAACCAAGCGGCTGCTGTTGCGGGCAGTCACGTTTCGGTTGTCCCGTCTAAAACGGTTCCTCAAGGAATGACAGCGCTGCTATCATTTAATCCTCAGCAAAGCTTAAAAGAAAACGAGGAAGCAATGACAGAAGCTCTGCAGCACGTAAAAACAGGGCAAGTAACGTATGCAGTTCGCGATACAAATATTGATGGTCTTGAATTAGCCAAAGGCGATTTTATGGGTATTGCCGAAAAGAAAATCGTCGTAAAAGATTCAGAGAAATTAGAAGCAGCGAAAAAGCTATTGACTTATATGATTGATGACGAAGCGGAAATCCTTACGATTCTTCAAGGAGAGGATGTCTCAGACGATGAAGCTGAAGCGCTAACATCGTTTGTAGAAGAAACGTTTGAAGAAGTTGAGGTAGAGCTTCATAAAGGAGATCAACCTTTATATTCTTACATTTTTGCAATTGAATAACAAAAAAAGAAGCACTCCTCTCAAGGGGCGCTTCTTTTTTGTGTTTTTTAAGTTAAATACGAACTATTTTATTTTTACATGTTGTAATCGTTCGGCATATTAGGTATATTAGTTGAAAAGAACCCGTTTGTATGGTAGTTTTGAAAACTGATTGAGTCAAATGTGAAAGAAAACAGCATGAGAGGAGAGGCAACAGTGGATATTTTAAAAGGAACAGGTTTATTGTTATTAGTTTTATTTTTATTTTGGTTGTTTAGCAACAAGGCACCTTATGGCATGAAAGCGATGGGGGCTCTGGCAAGCGGAGCGGTGGCTGCGTTTCTCGTAGAGGCCTTTCAGTCATATGTAGGAGGAGATTTACTAGGTATTTCATTCTTAGGTGAAGTTGGAAAGGCTGCAGGAGGAATGGGAGGAGTTGCAGCAGCTGCACTAGTTGCTTTGGCGTTAGGAGTATCTCCTGTATATGCTCTTATGATGGGCGTGGTGTGTTCAGGACTAGGCTTGCTCCCTGGATTTTTTGCGGGATACCTCATGGCATTTGTAGTGAAATTTATTGAGAAAAAGGCACCTGCTGGTCTAGATTTATTAGGCAATATCTTAATTGCAGCACCTTTAACAAGATTAATTGGTAATGCATTCTCACCTATTGTAGATGCGACGCTTTTAAATATTGGAGGAATTATTAAAGATACAACAAGTGCTAGCCCTATTTTGATGGGAATTATTTTAGGGGGAGTTATTACAGTAGTAGCAACGGCTCCGCTTAGCTCAATGGCTTTAACGGCTATGCTAGGGTTAACGGGATTGCCTATGGCGATTGGAGCTCTTGCTGTGTTTGGTTCTTCTTTCATGAACTATGTGCTGTTTGATCGATTAAAAATTGGGGATCGTCGTACAACCATTTCAGTTGCAGTTGAACCTTTAACACAAGCAAATATTATTTCAGCCAATCCAATTCCTATTTACATTACCAACTTTGTTGGAGGGGCACTAGCGGGTGTAGTTGTGGCTCTGTTCGGATTAGTAAATGATGCTGCAGGCACGGCAACGCCAATCGCAGGACTTGCAGTGATGTTTGGGTTTAATGACCCTATGAAGGTCACAATTTGTGCAGTACTTTGTGCACTAGCGGGAGCATTAGCTGGGTTTATAGGTTCAGTTGTTTTTAAAAACTTTAAAATTAAAACAGTAGACGATGTAGCTTCAGAGCAAGAAGCAGCGTAAGTAATTCATCTTTTCCTGCATAACATAGCAAAAAAAGCGGTGTGCTTATCCTATTTTTATGGATAAATACACCGCTTTTTTTGTGCGTGAATCTCTAATAAAAATGAGAATTTTTAAATTTTTTAAGAGCGTGAAACAAAGCTTCCAAAAAGTCAAAAGCTCAAGTAACATATAAGTAATAACAATGTCTAAATAGCAGGGGGAAAATCCTTATGAAATATAAATCTGTCTTTGATATTATTGGTCCGGTAATGATTGGACCATCTAGTTCACATACGGCTGGTGCAGCGCGTATTGGACGCGTTGCCCGAACACTCTTTGGTAAGCAGCCCACAAAAGTTGTGGTTTCATTGTACGGTTCTTTTGCGCAAACGTATAAAGGGCACGGAACAGACGTAGCGTTGATTGGCGGTATTTTAGATTTTGATACATTCGATCAGCGTATTCCGGAGTCTTTGGACTTGGCTAAAAAGGAAGGAATCGACGTCACATTTGTTGAGGAAGCGGCAATCACCGATCATCCGAATACTGCTCGCATCAAAATGAGCGACGGATTAAAGGAAATTGAAGTTGTTGGAATTTCAATTGGCGGAGGAAAAATTCAAATTACGGAGCTTAACGGATTTGAATTAAATTTATCAGGCATGAATCCAGCTATTCTCGTTGTGCATAATGATCGATTTGGTGCCATTGCGACCGTTACAAATATTTTGATGAAACATTCAATTAATATCGGACATATGGAAGTATCTCGCAAAGAGCGCGGCGAAGTAGCGCTTATGGCAATTGAAATGGATACGAATATTGAAGATGATGTAATTGAAGAGTTAAAAACATTGCCTCACATTATTCAAGTAACAAGAATGGTTGAATAGGAAAGGCCTGGGAGAATAAATCGAATAATTATATATGGTTCTAAAGTGAAAATAAGACAGAATAATAGCGGAGGTTACTATGTTTCGAAATGTAGCAGAACTAGTAGAATTAGCAGAAAGTCAAAATGTGAAAATTGCAGAGATTATGATTCAACAGGAAATAGATATCACGGGAGTTACTCGTGAAGAAATCATGGAAAAAATGGACCGGAACTTAACGGTTATGGAAGAAGCGGTTGAACGCGGTTTAAAAGGGGTACAGTCTGTTACAGGTTTAACAGGCGGGGATGCAGTGCTGCTTCAAAACTATATTCAAAGCGGAAAATCTTTATCTGGAAATTTAATTTTAGATGCAGTTAGCAAAGCTGTAGCGACAAACGAAGTAAATGCGGCAATGGGTACAATCTGTGCAACGCCTACTGCTGGATCTGCAGGGGTAGTGCCAGGAACGCTGTTTGCAGTGCAACATAAGCTAAATCCCACTCGTAAAGAAATGATTGAATTTTTATTTACATCAGGTGCTTTTGGGTTTGTTGTAGCCAATAATGCGTCTATTTCAGGAGCAGCAGGCGGATGTCAAGCAGAAGTTGGTTCAGCTTCAGGTATGGCAGCTGCAGCGATCGTTGAAATGGCAGGAGGTACACCTAGTCAGGCAGCTGAAGCAATGGCAATTACTCTCAAAAATATGCTAGGATTAGTATGTGACCCAGTAGCGGGGCTAGTAGAAGTTCCATGTGTGAAACGAAACGCAATGGGAGCGGCGAATGCAATGATTGCAGCAGATATGGCCTTAGCAGGCATTACAAGTCGTATTCCATGTGATGAAGTCATTGATGCTATGTATAAAATTGGTCAAACAATGCCGGTTGCATTACGAGAAACTGCACAAGGAGGCTTAGCGGCAACACCAACAGGTCGCGAGCTTGAAGCGAAGATCTTTGGTATTGCATTAAATAAAAGTGAATGAACTAACAACTATTTCAATCAAAACCATTAAAGGTATTGGAGATGAAACAGCACAAGCATTAGAGGATATGCATATTCACAGTGTGCATGACTTGTTAGAACATTTCCCATACCGCTATGAAGATTATGAGTTAAAAGATTTGGCTGAAGCAAAGCACGACGAAAAGGTCACCGTAGAAGGAAAGGTTCACAGCGTCCCCTCGCTTACGTATTACGGCAAAAAACGTTCGCGCCTTACGTTTCGGCTGCTAGTAAACCGCTATTTGATTACGGTTACTTGTTTTAATCGCCCTTACTATAAATCAAAGTTAGAAATCGATCAAACTGTTACGGTTACAGGGAAATGGGATCAGCATCGGCAAACGATTAACTTGCAGGAGCTTCAATTTTCTCCGTTTGTTAAAAATCAAACGATTGAGCCTGTTTACTCAGTTAAAGGCAGCTTAACGGTCAAAGGAATGCGGAAGTTCGTCTCTCTTGCGTTGAAGAATTATGGCAGCAGCATTCAGGATATGCTCCCGGCCTCTATTCGTTCTAGGTACAAACTAGTAACGCGTGAAGAAGCGGTTAGAAGTATTCACTTACCTCGTGATCATGAAGATTTAAAACAAGCGAGACGTCGATTTGTCTATGAAGAATTTCTACTTTTTCAATTAAAAATGCAGGCGCTGAGAAAGCGCGAAAGAGAAGAAACGCCTGGAATGAAGCAAGCATTTGATTCAACTGAGCTGGTAAACTTCACGAACTTGCTGCCGTTTCCGTTAACAAGCGCTCAAAAACGTGTAGTAAACGAAATTACGCACGATATGAAATCGCCTTATCGCATGAATCGCTTGCTGCAAGGTGATGTAGGGTCAGGTAAAACAGTCGTAGCAGCGGTTGCTTTATACGCCACTGTTTTAGCGGGACATCAAGGTGCTTTAATGGTACCGACTGAAATTTTAGCTGAACAGCATGCAGAGTCATTAACTGCGATGCTTGAAAAGGTAGGCATCAGCGTAGGATTGCTAACAGGGTCTGTTAAAGGAAAAGCAAGAAGAGAGCTGCTTCAGCGAGTGAGAGACGGAGATGTTCATGTATTAGTAGGTACACATGCCTTAATTCAAGACGAAGTTATATATAATAGTTTAGGGCTCGTCATTACGGATGAACAGCACCGCTTTGGAGTTGGACAGCGCCGGGTTTTACGTGAAAAAGGAGAAAGTCCGGATGTACTGTTTATGACGGCGACTCCTATTCCAAGAACCCTTGCTATTACGGTGTTTGGAGAAATGGATGTGTCCATTATCGATGAAATGCCAGCAGGACGTAAGGCTATTGAAACGTACTGGGTAAAACATGATATGCTTGAACGTATTTTACATTTCGTTGAAAAAGAAATACATGATGGCAGACAAGCTTACGTTATTTGTCCGTTGATTGAAGAATCGGACAAGCTGGATGTTCAAAATGCCATTGATGTGCATGCAACACTCACTCACTATTTTAATGGAAAAGCAAGCGTTGGTCTCATGCACGGAAGATTGTCACCTGATGAAAAAGAAGAAGTGATGAAACAGTTTAGCGTAAATGACGTGCAGATTTTAGTATCAACAACGGTTGTAGAAGTAGGAGTGAACGTTCCGAATGCAACCGTAATGGTCATTTATGATGCAGAGCGCTTTGGGTTATCTCAGCTTCATCAGCTAAGAGGACGCGTAGGACGAGGAGATGCACAGTCATATTGTATTCTACTCGCGGATCCGAAATCAGAAGTTGGAAAAGAACGAATGACCATTATGACGGAAACAAACGATGGATTTGTATTATCAGAAAGAGACTTAGAGCTTCGTGGGCCTGGTGATTTCTTTGGTAGAAAACAAAGCGGGATGCCTGAGTTTAAAGTAGCGGATATGGTGCACGATTACCGTGCGCTTGAAGTAGCCAGAGAAGATGCTGCTAAGCTTGTAAATTCCGACAGTTTTTGGACAGAAGAGCAGTTTGCGCTGCTGAGAATACAATTAGAAGCAACGGGCGTATTAACTGGAGAAAAATTTGATTAGTAAAAGAGGCTGAAAGTAGTTTAGTTGAAGGGAAATCCGAACGATGAATCGAGATTCTTGACGAAGAATCCAACTCGTTCGGATTTTTTCATTGGTAGGGTGAACGTCGGTTTCATGTATGTAGATACTTTTAGCGGCTGTTAATAGTCATGAATATCTATAGTGTGATGCACAGAATACAGCATGTGAAAAATGTTGCAATTAGAAGGCAATGATTATATACTGCTATTAGTACCTAGTATTAAAAGTTCGGATGGTGGACAATGAAGCGCAGTAAAAAAGAAAGACAGCAGCTATTAAAAACGACAATTGAAGAAAACCCATTTATTACGGATGAAGAACTAGCAGACCGTTTTTCAGTGAGCGTTCAAACAATTCGATTAGACCGCCTAGAGTTGTCGATTCCTGAACTGCGAGAACGTATTAAGCATGTAGCTTCAAAACAACTAGACGAGGAAGTGCGTTCGCTTCCGATTGAAGAAGTCATTGGAGAAGTTATCGATATTGAACTAGATCAATCAGCGATATCTATTTTTGATGTGAAAACAGAGCATGTGTTTCAGCGTAATCAAATCGCTCGTGGTCACCACCTTTTTGCGCAAGCTAATTCGTTAGCTGTCGCTGTTATTAACAACGAACTAGCGCTCACAGCAGATGCGTCGATCCGTTATCATCGCCCTGTTAAGCTTCATGAACGAGTGATAGCAAAAGCGAAAGTTCTGTCAACTAGTGAAGTGCGAACCACCGTTGAGGTAAACAGCTATGTAGGGCAAGAGCAAGTGTTCTCTGGCACTTTTAAAATGTATCGTTCTACAAAGGATAAATAATAAAAAGGATGAGACGCAACATGAAACTAGCTATTGATGCAATGGGCGGAGATCATGCACCGAAAGCCATTATTGAAGGTGTAGAAAAAGCTACTGCTCAATTTAAAGAATTACATATTACGTTAATTGGAAACGAATCAGAAATAAAAAAGCATTTAACAAATTCAGATCGTATTTCAATTATTCATACAGAAGAAACCATTGATGCAACTGATGAGCCAGTGCGAGCTGTGCGCCGTAAAAAACAAGCATCTATGGTATTAATGGCAAATGAAGTAGCCGAAGGTCGTGCTGATGCTTGTATTTCAGCAGGAAACACAGGTGCGTTAATGACAGCGGGACTTTTTATTGTAGGTCGCATCAAAGGCATTGAACGTCCAGCACTTGCTCCGACGCTTCCGACACTAGATGGAAAAGGCTTTTTAATGCTAGACGTTGGTGCAAACGTTGATGCCAAGCCTGAACATTTGCTCCAGTACGCTGTGATGGGGTCGGTGTATGCCGAAAAAGTACGCGGCATTCAAGCTCCTAGAGTGGGACTGTTGAACATTGGAACTGAAGATAAAAAAGGAAATGACTTAACCAAACAAGCTTTTCAGCTACTAAAAAACGCTGATCTCAATTTTGTAGGCAACGTGGAATCTCGTGATTTGCTAAACGGCGTAGCCGATGTGGTTGTAACAGATGGTTTTACAGGAAATATGACTCTTAAGAGCATTGAGGGAACGGCGCTTTCCTTGTTTTCAATGATTAAACAAGAATTAATGAGCACGTTAAAAAGCAAGTTAGCCGCAGCGGTACTCAAGCCTCAGCTGCAGGGTTTAAAAGCGAAAATGGATTACAGTGAATATGGAGGAGCAGGGCTGTTTGGATTGCATGCGCCTGTTATCAAAGCGCACGGTTCGTCGGATGCGAATGCAGTATTTAGCGCGATTAAGCAAGCTGTGAATATGGTGGAAAACAATGTGTCTTCCACTATTCAAAAAGCAATCGAACAAACTGCTAATGAAGAAAAGGAGAGATAAGAAATGGGGAAAATTGCTTTTATCTTTCCAGGCCAAGGGTCACAAACTGTTGGTATGGGAAAAGATTTATATGATGAAACAGAGGAAGCAAAAAAGCTGATTCATACAGCTGACGAAGCTTTAGGGTTCAGTCTTTCAAACATTATTTTTGAAGGCACTCAAGAAGAATTGACTTTAACTTATCACGCTCAACCTGCTCTTTTAACAACGAGTACAATGCTGCTTGAAGCGTTTAAAACGAGCGGAATTACACCCGATTTTGTTGCGGGTCACAGTCTAGGAGAATACAGTGCGCTTGTGGCTGCTGAGGTTTTATCGTTTAAAGATGCTGTTGTGGCTGTTCACAAAAGAGGTCGCTATATGGACGAAGCTATACCAGCAGGTCAAGGTACAATGGCAGCAGTGCTTGGCATGTCTGCGGAAGATCTAGAAGCCGTTACCGCTCAAATTACAAACGAAGGCGACGCTGTTCAGCTTGCAAATATTAACTGTCCGGGTCAAATTGTTATTTCAGGTACGGTAAATGGCGTAGAAAAAGCAGGAGCTCTTGCCAAAGAAAAAGGTGCAAAACGCGTGATTCCTCTAGTGGTAAGCGGTCCGTTTCACTCTAGTTTAATGAAGCCAGCTGCTGAAAAATTACGTGATACGCTAGAAACAGTGGGCTTTAGCGATGCGAAAGTTCCAGTCATAGCAAACGTAACAGCAAAGCCGGTTACTGACAGTCAAGATATTCAAAACAAGCTAGTGGAACAACTGTATTCTCCAGTGAGATGGGAAGAAACAGTTGAGACACTTCTTGCAGAAGGTGTAGATACATTTGTTGAAATTGGACCAGGAAAAGTATTATCAGGTCTTGTGAAAAAAGTAAATCGCCGTGCGGCTGTTTACGCTGTTAATGATCTTACATCATTAAAATCAACGATTGACGCACTAAAAGGGGGAGAATAACATGTTACAAGGGAAAGTTGCAGTTGTAACAGGCGCTTCTCGCGGAATTGGTCGTGCCGTTGCAATTGAGCTGGGAAAGCTTGGTGCTAAAGTAGTTGTAAACTATTCTGGAAGCGAAGCGAAAGCTCTTGAAGTTGTGGATGAAATTAAAGGACTAGGAACGGATGCAATTGCTGTACAAGCAAATGTGGCAGAAAGTGATTCTGTACAAGCAATGATAAAAGAAGCGATTTCTACATTTGGTTCAGTAGATATTTTAGTAAACAATGCGGGCATCACACGTGATAATCTTCTTATGCGTATGAAAGAAGACGAATGGGATGATGTTATTAATACAAACTTAAAAGGCGTGTTTTTGTGTACAAAAGCGGTTACTCGTCAAATGATGAAGCAGCGCGCAGGACGCATCATTAACATTTCATCAATTGTCGGCGTCAGCGGTAATGCTGGACAAGCAAATTATGTAGCAGCAAAATCAGGCGTGATTGGTTTAACAAAAACAACTGCCAAAGAATTAGCAAGCCGCAATATTACAGTGAATGCAGTTGCTCCAGGTTTCATTGCAACAGACATGACGGATAAATTGAATGAAGAAGTTCAGGCGGAAATGTTAAAGCAAATTCCTCTTGCAAGCTTTGGCCAGCCTGAGGATGTTGCGAACGCAGTTGCGTTTTTAGCATCAGATGCAAGCCGTTATATTACGGGTCAAACGATTCACGTTGACGGCGGAATGGTGATGTAAAAAAGGCACTTTACGAAAAGTGCAATTTGGTGATAAAGTACAAAGGGACGTTTACTAGGCGACCGATAAACTTTATTATTCAACCATAGTATTTTAGATGGAAATCATCTATAATGACTTGAGGGGAGGTGAAGAACAATGGCAGAGGTACTAGAACGCGTAACAACAATCATTGTTGATCGTCTTGGTGTAGACAAAAGTGAAGTGAAACTAGAATCTAGTTTCAAAGAAGACTTAGGTGCTGACTCTCTAGACGTAGTTGAATTTGTAATGGAGCTTGAAGAGGAATTCGATATTGAAATTTCTGACGAAGAAGCTGAAAAAATTTCAACTGTAGGAGATGCAGTTAATTACATACAGAGCCAAATTTAATCTGTAGTATATGTATGAAAAGCCCCGTTAAACAGCGGGGCTTTCTCTTCTTTTTAAGAATTTCAAAAAAAGACCTCTTTTTTTTGAAAAGGTAGTGTATCTTTTAGGATACCTCGTTTTATAATGAGAGATGGTAGGGAAAAACTACGAAACAATTGAAGCAGGTAAGCGGAGGTATTTTATGCCTAAACAATATTCAAATCGAGATCGAAAGATGAACGTGAAATTCAAGCAAAATTTTGCCGAGTTTCAAAAGGAAATTGGTATTCAGTTTACAAATGAAGCGCTTCTTTTTCAAGCATTTACACATTCATCCTATGTGAATGAGCATCGCAGAAGACCGTATGAAGACAACGAGCGTCTTGAGTTTTTAGGAGATGCCGTATTAGAGCTAACCGTATCACAATTTTTATTTAAAAAGTATCCAACGATGAGTGAAGGTGAGTTAACGAAGCTTCGTGCAGCAGTTGTGTGTGAACCGTCGCTTGTTACTTTTGCAAATGAAATGGATTTTGGTAAACTAGTGTTACTTGGAAAAGGTGAAGAGATGACGGGCGGCCGATCTAGACCGGCTTTACTGGCCGATGTGTTTGAAGCATTTATCGGAGCTCTTTATTTAGACCAAGGGCTTGATACGGTAGTAACAATTCTAAAAAAAGTTGTCTTTCCAAAAATTAATGAAGGTGCTTTTTCTCATGTGATGGATTTCAAAAGCCAGCTTCAAGAAGTGATTCAACGTGATGGAGTTGGACAATTAGAATACAAAGTTTTGCAAGAAAAAGGTCCAGCGCATAATCGCGAATTCTTATCTCGCGTATCGTTAAATGGTGAAGAGCTCGGCGTTGGTATAGGCCGTTCGAAAAAAGAAGCAGAGCAAAAAGCAGCTCAAGTAGCTATTACGAAAATTAGAGCAAGTCAAACGAAATAAAATGATCCCCCTCTTAACGCATTCGTTATAAAGGGGGATTTGCTATGAAAAGATTACATGTGTGAGGGGGGATTTCTATGTTCCTCAAACGATTAGATATTGCAGGGTTCAAATCGTTTGCAGAAAAAGTATCGATAGATTTTGTGCCAGGTGTAACAGCGGTAGTAGGACCGAATGGGAGCGGAAAAAGCAACATTACGGATGCTATACGCTGGGTGCTTGGAGAACAGTCAGCCAAATCGCTTCGTGGAGGGAAAATGGAGGACATTATTTTTGCAGGAAGCGAATCACGCCGTGCGGTAAACGTGGCTGACGTAACGCTGACTTTGGAAAATGATGACCAGTTTCTCCCGCTTGATTATCATGAAGTTAGTATCACAAGGCGCGTGTACCGCTCAGGAGACAGTGAATTTTTTATTAACAACCAGCCGTGCCGTTTAAAAGATATTGTCGATTTATTTATGGACTCAGGACTTGGAAGAGAAGCTTTTTCGATTATCAGTCAAGGAAAAGTAGAAGAAGTACTAAGCAGTAAATCTGACGAGCGCCGTAAAATTTTTGAAGAAGCAGCAGGTGTATTAAAATACAAAACGCGTAAACGAAAAGCGGAGCTTCGGCTTCTCGAAACGCAAGAAAATTTAAATCGAGTAGTAGATATTCTTCATGAAATTGAAGGTCAGTTAGAGCCTTTACAGATTCAATCGTCTATTGCAAAAGATTATTTGCAGAAAAAAGAAGAATTAGAGCACATTGATGTGGCTGTTACGGTATTTGAAGTTGAAGATCTTCATCAGAAATGGGAAAAATTAAAAGCTGAAATGGCTCAGCACGAGCAGCTTGAAGAATCTCTCGCGACGAATATTCGCACGCGTGAAGGAGAAATCCAGACCCTTCGTTCGCATATTCAGCAAATTGATGAACAGCTAGACTCTTTACATAAAAAACTACTATATGTAAGTGAAGAAGTAGAAAAGCTAGAAGGCAAAAAAGAAGTATTAAAAGAGCGTAAGAAAAATGCTTTTCAAAATAAAGAGCAGCTGGAACGTTTAGTAAAAGAGTATACTCATAAGCATCAAGAGTTAAGTAAAGCAAAAGACAGCGAAGGAAAAGATCTTGAGCAATCTCAAAAAGAAGTGCAAGAGATACGTCTGAAGCTTACTGAGCAGGAACAGTTGTTCAGGCAGTACAGTGAGAATCTAGAAGAAAAACTTGAACAGATGAAAAGCGAATATTTTGAATTAGCGAACGCTCAAACATCCGCTCGAAATGAAATTTCATTTTTAGAGCAGCAAAAAATGCAAACGTTTGAAAAAGAGCAGCGCTTAACAAAATCCAACGAGCAATACGTCCAACAGCGCCGTGAATTAACGCAGCGAAAAGAAGCGGCGATCAAAAGGCTCGCTCAGTTTCGTCAAGAGCTTCAGCAGGCTGTACAAGTGTATAAGCAGCAAGAAGAGAAGCTTGAGTCATTAAGGCAAGCCTATCGTAAACAAGAGTCTACGCTTTATCAAGCTTATCAGTACGTGCAACAGACAAAATCACGAAAAGAAATGCTTGAAGAGATGCAAGAAGACTATGAAGGTTATTTTCACGGTGTAAAAGAAGTACTAAAAGCGCGTGATGGGAAGCTTGCAGGTATTAAAGGTGCCATTGCTGAGCTAATTAATGTCCCAAAAGAGTATGAAACAGCGCTTGAAATTGCGCTTGGAGGAGCAGCTCAGCACATTGTCGTTCAAGACGAACAAAGTGCCCGTCAGGCAATTGGCTTTTTGAAACAAAACGGTTACGGAAGAGCTACATTTTTACCACTGACGTCTGTAAAAGACCGTTATGTTCCGGCTCAAACTATTTCTATGCTAGAGAGTCACGAAGCGTATGTAGGAATCGCTTCATCTCTTGTTAAATACGAAGCTACTTACGACCGAGTTATTAAAAATTTGCTTGGAACCGTTATTGTTGTCAATGATTTAAAAGGCGCGAATGAACTTGCCCGCCTTGTGCAGCATCGCTATCGTTTTGTGACCGTTAAAGGGGATGTGGTCAACCCCGGTGGTTCGATGACAGGCGGTTCAATGAAGCAAAAGTCCAACTCTTTGTTAGGCCGTCAGCGTGAAGTGGAAGCCATTACGGCAAAAATAGAAGAGATGGAACAAAAGACGCTTGTGCTCGAGCAAGATGTGAAAGATAAAAAGTCACAGATTGAAGAGCTTCAACAGGAAATTAATAAACAGCAGGCATTTGTGGAACGCTTGAAAGACAAAGAGCAGGAATCTGACCGAGAAGTAAAGCAAATTGACATCGAAGAAAAAGCAGTGAATGACCGCTTAACCATGTATGATCATGATATTGCTAGCTTTAGACAAGATCAAACAAGCTTGTCCGCTCGAATTGATGAGCTGCATACGAGTTTGCAGGGAAATCAGCAGCAGGCAAATGTATTAGAGAAAAACATTGAAGAGTTAGCTGCACGCAAGCATACACAGCAAACGTCTAAAGAAACGGTTCAACATGAGCTTACAGAAGTAAAAGTGCTTCTTGCGAAAAAAGAACAGTTCCTCACAAATCAGCAAGAAAAATACGAAAGAGTGTGCTTTGAGCTTGATCAAACCATTCAGCGTTTGTCTGAAGCTACAGATGATCTTTCTCTTTTAACGAGTGAAATCACAAGCAACGACTCGGGTGAACTTCAGCTCGAAGAAGCGGCGCATGAGCGAATAAAAGAAAAGACAGAAACGTTACAATTAATGGATGACTGCAGATCAGAGCGGTTGAAAGCCCAGAATAAGCTTGAAGACGAAGAAAGGGTTGTAAAAGAGCTCCAGCGTCAGTACAAACAAATTACGGATGCTTTAAAAGATGAAGAAGTCAAAATCAATCGAATTGACGTAGAGCTAGACAGCCGTCTCCAGCAGCTGACAGAAGAGTACGAAATTAGCTTTGAAGCAGCAAAAGAAAAGTATCCTTTAACATTAGATATTCAAGAAGCAAGGAAAAAAATCAAGCTCATTAAGCTGGCAATTGATGAATTAGGAACCGTAAACTTAGGTTCTATCGAACAATACGAACGCGTTTCAGAACGCTATGAATTTTTAAATACGCAGCGAGCTGACCTCGACGAAGCGAAAAATACCCTGTATCAAGTGATTGAAGAAATGGACGAGGAAATGAAGAAACGTTTTTCTGATACGTTCTCTCGTATCCGCAATGAATTTGGCACAGTGTTCTCTTCACTATTCGGAGGAGGAAAAGCGGATTTGAAATTAACAGATCCGAAAGATTTATTAAATACAGGAGTGGAAATTGTTGCCCAGCCTCCTGGGAAAAAACTGCAGAATCTAGGGTTGCTGTCAGGCGGCGAGCGTTCGTTAACAGCCATTGCCCTCCTGTTTTCTATTTTGAAAGTACGTCCGGTGCCGTTTTGTGTGCTAGATGAAGTGGAAGCGGCGCTTGATGAAGCGAACGTTCATCGCTTCGCTACGTATCTACGCAAATTTAGTAATCAAACACAGTTCATTGTTATTACTCACCGAAAAGGTACAATGGAAGAAGCTGACGTACTGTACGGTGTGACAATGCAAGAATCTGGCGTATCGAAATTAGTCTCTGTTCGTTTAGAAGAATCAAAGCAATATGTTTAACTCATAGAATGAAAGGGTGGTACGAATGAGCTTTTTTAAGAAATTAAAAGAAAAAATTACAATGCAAACGGATTCTGTTACACAAAAATTTAAAGATGGACTATCAAAAACACGCAATTCTTTTTCGGAACGTGTGAATGATCTAGTGTCTCGCTATCGTCAAGTAGACGAAGAGTTTTTTGAGGAATTAGAGGAAATTTTAATTAGCGCTGATGTCGGCGTGGCTACCGTGTTGGATTTAATTGATGACTTAAAATCGGAAGTGAAACGCCGTAATATTAAGGACCCTCAAGATGTACAGGCTGTCATCTCTGAGAAATTAATTGATATTTATGAATCTGGTGAAGAGCAGATTGGTGAATTAAATATGCAGCAAAATGATTTAACGGTTATTTTGTTTGTAGGGGTAAACGGCGTTGGGAAAACAACAACAATTGGGAAAATTGCACATAAATTCAAACAAGAAGGCAAAAAAGTCGTAATGGCGGCAGGAGATACGTTCCGTGCCGGTGCGATTGAGCAGTTAGAAGTATGGGGAGAACGCGTTGGTGTTGATGTTATTAAGCAATCTGCAGGCTCTGACCCTGCCGCTGTCATGTATGACGCTGTTCAGTCAGCCAAGGCTCGAAAAGCAGATGTTTTATTATGTGATACAGCAGGTCGCCTTCAAAACAAAGTGAATTTAATGAAAGAATTAGAGAAAGTAAAGCGTGTTATTGAGCGAGAAATTCCTGGTGCTCCGCATGAAGTGCTTCTCGTACTTGATGCGACGACGGGTCAAAACGCTTTAAGTCAGGCTAAAACATTCTCAGAAGCAACGAACGTGACTGGAATTGTGTTAACAAAACTAGATGGTACGGCTAAAGGCGGGATTGTTCTTGCCATTCGAAACGAACTGAAGCTTCCTGTTAAATTCGTTGGACTTGGAGAAAAAGTAGACGACCTTCAGCCGTTTGACACGGAGCAATATATCTATGGGTTATTTGCCAATGCTGTAGAAGAAGAAACAGAAAAAGAGGCGTAATCTAAAAAGAGGCTGGGATAAAAGTATCTTCGTTGAAGGAAGATCCGAACGATTAATCGTTCGGATCTTTTTATTAGTAGGGTGGACGCAGGTTTCATATTTAGTCGTCTTTAAATTGAAGTAATTTAGTTATGTTTCCATCTCTTTTAAGTGGAAAAATGTGAGGTGTTAAGGAAAAAACTTGACATTCAAACTTCGCCTAGTTAAACTAATAACATGTAAAGGCTTTTCACTTAACAAGGGGGCGGTCAGATGGTTGAAAAGAGCGTGCATATGCTCGAGAAAACAACAAGAATGAATTACTTATTTGACTTCTATCAGGCGCTGTTGACGCCCAAACAAAGAAGTTATATGTCACTTTATTACTTGGATGATTATTCCCTCGGTGAAATAGCGGAAGAATTTGATGTGAGTCGTCAAGCAGTTTATGATAATATAAAACGTACAGAGCAAATGCTTGAACAATATGAGGAAAAGCTATTGTTATTTCAACGGTTTCAAGAGCGTCAATCAATTGTTCAACAACTGAAAGACGAACTTGCAGCCGACTTACACAAGAACAGTAAGCTTTCTTCTCTTCTTGATTCGCTCGAGAAATTAGATTAGGGGGCGGCGTATATGGCATTTGAAGGATTAGCCGACCGTTTGCAAAGCACACTGCAAAAGTTAAAAGGAAAAGGAAAAGTTAACGAAGCTGATGTTAAAGAAATGATGCGTGAAGTTAGACTTGCCCTTTTAGAAGCCGATGTAAACTTTAAAGTAGTAAAAGACTTTGTTAAGCGCGTAAGCGAACGTGCTGTAGGTCAAGACGTTCTTAAGAGCTTAACGCCTGGACAGCAAGTTATTAAGGTTGTACAAGAAGAATTAACTGCACTTATGGGCGGAGAGCAAAGCAAGATTGCAGTAGCTCCAAAACCTCCAACTGTAATTATGATGGTTGGACTTCAAGGTGCAGGTAAAACAACAACAACTGGTAAACTTGCCAATTTATTACGTAAAAAATATAACCGTAATCCATTGCTTGTAGCAGCAGATATTTATCGTCCGGCAGCTATTAAACAGCTTGAAACACTAGGGAAACAGCTTAGCATGTCTGTTTTTTCATTAGGTGATCAAGTAAGTCCTGTGGAGATTGCGAAACAAGCTATTGCTCATGCGAAAGAAGAGCATCACGATTATGTATTAATTGATACAGCGGGACGTTTGCATGTTGATGAAAATCTAATGGAGGAGTTAGAACAGATCAAAGAGCTTTCTAACCCAGACGAAATTTTCCTTGTTGTCGATGCGATGACGGGTCAAGATGCAGTAAACGTTGCGGATAGCTTTAATAAGCAATTAGGATTAACTGGCGTTGTATTAACGAAACTAGACGGCGATACGCGCGGTGGTGCAGCGCTTTCTATTCGTGCAGTAACTGATACACCAATTAAGTTTGTCGGTCTTGGAGAAAAGATGGATGCTATTGAAGCATTCCACCCAGAGCGTATGGCTTCCCGTATCTTAGGTATGGGTGATGTGCTGACGCTTATCGAAAAGGCTCAGGCAAATGTAGATGCTGAAAAGGCAAAAGAGCTTGAAGCTAAGCTGCGCACGCAGTCATTTACATTTGATGACTTTTTAGATCAACTTGCTCAGGTGCGTCAAATGGGACCGCTTGATGAGCTAATTGGTATGCTTCCGGGCGCCAATAAAGTAAAGGGGCTCAAAAACCTGCAGGTTGATGAAAAGCAAATTAATCATGTAGAAGCAATTATTCGTTCGATGACGAAAGCGGAAAAAACAAACCCTGAAATCATTAATTCAAGTCGAAGAAAGCGTATTGCAAAAGGAAGCGGACGTTCTGTACAAGAAGTCAATCGTTTGCTTAAACAATTTGAAGACATGAAAAAAATGATGAAACAAATGACAAATATGTCAAAAGGCAAGAAAAAGGGTATGAAACTTCCATTCTTTTCATGATAAAATGCTTGATTTGAACTGAAAAAACCAAAGAAAATAAAATATTTTTCTAGTGTTAAGAAAAAAACCTTTACAAACATTTTACCTATTTGATATTATATTATCTTGTTGAAACATATTCGGAGGTGCTTTATAAAATGGCAGTAAAAATTCGTTTAAAACGTATGGGAGCTAAAAAATCTCCTTTCTATCGTATCGTAGCAGCAGACTCTCGTTCACCACGTGATGGACGTTACATCGAAGTAGTTGGAACTTACAATCCTGTAGTTCAACCAGCTGAAGTTAAAATCGATGAAGAGCTAGCTCTTAAATGGTTACAAAATGGTGCTAAACCATCTGATACAGTTCGTAACCTTTTCTCTAACGAAGGCATCATGGAAAAATTCCATAATGCTAAATTAGGAAAATAATTTCACTCGAGATGACATCACTAATCGAAACAATTGTAAAGCCGCTTGTTGATTATCCAGCTGATGTTAAAGTGGAGGAACAAGAAGATGAACGTCAAGTGACGTACATCCTTACTGTTCACCAAGAAGATGTCGGCAAAGTAATCGGCAAACAAGGCCGCGTTGCAAAAGCGATTCGAACTGTTGTGAATGCAGCAGCATCACAGCAAGGTAAAAAAGTGTATGTGAAAATTCAAGAGTAATCAAAAAGGGAGAGGGATAACCTCCCCCTTTTTTTATGTTATGATAAGATGAACGTTTTGATCACAGTAAGTCTTTTGCGAGCAAGAAGCAGCTATTTCAATATGCATGTAAAAAGCACAAGGTCACTATCTTGAGGGCGGAGGGAACGTTTTGAACATTATTCAAAAAGTGGTTGTGAAACAAGTGTTAACTGAAGCAAGCAAACAAGATCTTGAAAATCGTTTTATAAACCGCAAGCAGGCGCTTGAAAAGGAAATGGAACAGCTGAAATTTCAGTTAAAGCACATGGAAAAAGCCAATAAAGGTTCTTCTTTATTACATAGTCAATTTGAAAAAGAAAAATCCGCTCGCCTTGAAAAAATTGAAGTGTTGAACTTTCAGCTGACGCAATTAGAAAAGCTTCCTTTAGGGAGCGAACTCGTTGAAACGGAACTGGATGCCTTAGTAGAGGTAAAAATCGGCGATGATTGGGAAAAGATAAAAGAAAGTAAAACAATTATTATAAAAGATAGCAAAGTTGTTGAGATTAGATAGAGGTGAAGAAGCATGAAATGGTTTAAGGTTGGAAAAATTGTGAATACCCATGGTGTAAAAGGAGAAATTCGTATTGTATCAACTACGGATTTTGCTGATGAGCGCTATGAAAAAGGAAATAAACTTTATATCTTCAAAGAAAAGCAAAGCGAGCCGGTGGAAGTAACGGTAGCAAGCCATCGCAGGCATAAAAATTTTGATCTGCTTACATTCGAAGGCTATCACAACGTAAATGATGTTGAGCAGTACAAAAACTGCGAAGTGAAAATTCCTGAGGAGCAGCTAACGGATTTAGAAGACGGTGAATTTTATTTCCACGAAATTATTGGCTGTACAGTAAAAACAGAAGACGGAGTAGAGGTAGGAACGGTCAAAGAAATTTTAACGCCGGGAGCTAATGATGTGTGGGTCGTTAAAAAAGGCGGAAAAGAAGTTCTTATTCCTTACATCGACGACGTTGTACAATCTATTGATATAGAGGAAAAAGAGATTGTTATTACAGTAATGGAAGGGTTATTGGACTAATGAAAATTGATGTACTATCGCTATTTCCTTCTATGTTTGACGGTGTTTTTGGTGAATCAATTTTGAAAAAAGCACAGGAAAAAAATGCGGTTGAACTGAATGTAGTTAATTTCCGAGAATATTCTACGAACAAACATCAAAATGTGGACGATTATCCTTACGGCGGAGGTGCTGGAATGGTATTGACACCTCAGCCTATTTTTGACGCTGTAGAAAAGCTGACTGAAACAGCTAAGAAGCCCCGGGTAGTTTTGCTTTGTCCGCAGGGCGAACGCTATACACAGGCAAAAGCAGAAGAACTAGCAGCAGAAGAGCATTTAATTTTTATTTGCGGTCATTACGAAGGATATGATGAACGAATTCGTGAGCAGCTGGTAACTGATGAAATTTCAATTGGTGACTATGTATTAACTGGAGGAGAGCTTGGTGCAATGGTTGTGATCGATAGCGTTGTTCGCCTGCTTCCTGATGTGCTTGGCAATAATCATTCAGCTGTACAAGACTCACACAGTACAGGTTTACTAGAGCACCCCCACTATACGCGTCCTGCTGATTTTAGAGGCTTAACAGTTCCTGAAGTACTTATGTCAGGAAATCATAAAAAAATTGAACAGTGGCGCCAAAAAGAGTCTTTAAAGCGCACGTTGCTTCGAAGACCGGATATGCTTGAAAAGATGGAGCTAACGGAAGAGCAAAAGAAACTAGTAGCTCAATTAAAAGAGGAAAACAACCTTTCATAAATCCATAAAATTTATGCATAAACTCTGTTGCATACGGTATAAGAGTGTGCTAAGATAGATTTTGTGGCTTGGGCAGATGTCTGGTCACCTATAACGATGTTCCGCTGCAATGATTGAAAAGCATTGGTATGAGCGTCTGTTGGAAGGAGTTGAAACACGCGATGCAAAAATTAATCGAAGAGATTACAAAAGAACAATTAAAAACAGATCTTCCTACGTTCCGTCCTGGTGATACTGTACGTGTACACGTAAATATCGTTGAGGGTACTCGTGAACGTGTTCAGGTATTTGAAGGTGTTGTTATTAAGCGTCGTGGCGGTGGTATCAGCGAAACATTTACAGTACGTAAGATTTCTTACGGTGTAGGTGTAGAGCGTACATTCCCACTTCATACGCCAAAAATTGCAAAAATCGAAGTAATGCGCCGCGGTAAAGTACGCCGTGCGAAACTTTATTACCTACGTGAATTACGTGGTAAAGCTGCGCGTATTAAAGAAATTCGATAATAGTAAAGGGGAGCTTGTTTAAACAAGCTCCTTTTTTCAAATGTTTTTTTAGAACGATTCGTTCTCTGACAGTGAAAAATAGACGTACAAGTCATCATTTTTTTATTCTATTTATTTATTAGGCGTTTCAAACATTATCGTTTAAAATAAAGGTATGACATAAGAGTTGGAGGACTGAAGATGGCTCGAAAGAAAAATGAACTGTGGGAATGGATAAAAGCAATCGCCATTGCCGTACTGTTAGCTGTTGTAATTCGCTATTTTTTGTTTGCACCGATTGTAGTAGATGGACTTTCTATGATGCCTACGCTGCATGACCAAAATCGAATGATTGTAAATAAGTTCTCCTATAAGATTGGTGATCCTGATCGCTTTGATATTATTGTTTTTCATGCTACAGCGGAAAAAGATTACATAAAACGTATTATCGGACTGCCGGGTGATCATATTGAGTATCGAAATGATACGCTATATGTAAATGGAAAAGCTTATAAAGAGCCCTATTTAGATCAGTATAAAAAAGAAGTGATTGACGGTAATTTAACCGAAGATTTTAAACTAGAAGACGTAACGGGTAAAAAGACCGTGCCAGAAGGCTATTTGTTCGTGATGGGAGACAATCGACGCTACAGTAAAGACAGCCGTCAGATTGGCTTTGTGAGTATGGACAAGGTGCTTGGTAAAACGAGTGCCGTATACTGGCCGATTAAAGAAGCGCGTTTTGCAAAGTAAAATATAAAAGGTGAGTAAAATATGACAATTCAATGGTTTCCTGGCCATATGGCCAAGGCCAGAAGACAAGTAACTGAAAAGCTAAAATTGATTGATATTGTATACGAACTGGTTGATGCACGCATTCCGCAATCATCGCGAAATCCAATGATTGATGAGATTATTGTGAACAAGCCCAGAATCGTATTGTTGAATAAAGTGGACAAAGCGGATCCGCGCGTCACTCAGCAGTGGTTAGATTATTACAAAGAACAAGGTATTTATGCCTTAGCTATTGACGCACAAGCAGGTAAAGGAATGAAACAAATTGTTTCGTCTTCTAAAGAACTTCTTCAAGAGAAGTTTGACCGCATGCGCGCAAAAGGAGTTAAAAAACCCCGCGCTATCCGTGCGATGATTGTAGGGATTCCTAACGTCGGTAAATCAACGCTAATTAATCGCCTTGCCAGCAAAAAAATCGCCAAGACGGGAGATCGTCCAGGTGTGACGCAGGCACAGCAGTGGATTAAGGTAGGAAACGAGCTAGAGCTGCTTGATACGCCAGGTATTTTGTGGCCTAAGTTTGAAGATGAAACAGTTGGATATAAGCTTGCGACAACGGGTGCTATCAAAGATACCATTTTAAATATGCAAGATGTCGCTGTTTATGCGCTGCGCTTCTTAACTAGCCATTACCCAGAACAATTAAAGCAGCGTTATGATTTAAATGAAATCCCTGAAGACATTGTAGAGCTTTTTGATGCAATTGGGTCGCGCCGCGGCTGTTTAATGGGTGGCGGCATGGTGGATTACGATAAAACAGCTGAGCTTGTTCTTCGAGAAATTCGAACGGATAAAATTGGCACCTTTACATTTGATGATCCAAGTGAAGCTGAACAACAGCTGTAAGCAACACATTGCGAACTGAAGCAAAAAACGCCTCTGCCTTTTCAGCATGAGGCGTTTTTTATGTGAAAGTGCCGCGTGAAAATGTTGATATAAAGAAGGTGGAGCTAATGAAAAAGAGTATTAAGGAAATAAAAGAGGAACTAAAGCAAGTGAGAAGCCCGGAAGATGCTTTATTTAAGGCATATGCGCAAGATGAGCGTAAAGGTGTGCAGCAGGTTATTATTCAAAAACAAAGGCAATTTGAAGCGGCTGAGCGCTTGAAGCAACAGTTTGATGAAATGATGGCATATGAAAATGAATTATATAGGCAAGGAGCAACTTATATTGCCGGAGTAGACGAAGTAGGAAGAGGACCGTTAGCAGGACCGGTAGTAGCGGCTGCTGTTATTTTGCCTCCCGATTTTTTTCTCCCTGGTCTGACGGATTCAAAGAAGTTATCAGAAGCAAAGCGAGAAGCGTTTTATGAAGAAATTTGTAAAAAAGCTGTCGCTATCGGTATAGGGATTATAGACGCAGAGGTCATTGATTCTATTAATATTTATGAAGCGACAAAAAAGGCAATGACTGAAGCCATTGAACTGCTGGCAGTTCAGCCTGATGAACTGCTCATTGACGCGATGAAGCTGCCGGTGCCTATTTCGCAGCAGTCAATCATTAAAGGCGATGCTACAAGCATTTCAATTGCTGCAAGTTCTGTTATTGCAAAAGTGACGCGAGATCGAATGATGAAAGAACTTGGTGAACGCTATCCTGCATACGGATTCCAAAAACATATGGGATATGGAACAAAACAACATTTAGAAGCAATCGAACAATATGGAATTTTGCCAGAACACCGCCGATCTTTTGCACCGATAAAAAACCAAGTAAACTAGAACATGATACCCGAACATATCTCTGCTTTTTAGCGCATGTTTCAATGCGGGATTCTAGGCTTAAAAAGAATATAGCCTATGTAAGCGGAGATATTGCAGCGGGAAAAATTCGTAAATTATTTTCCTCTCAGTGTGCTTTAGTTATGAAGGTTGATTTACATGATCAACCACACGTTTAACGTCCGCAGAGCCTCATCTACTTCATAAGGTATGGTTAAGTACTATCTCCATAAAAATATCAATTTTCTTATTATTTCAATATTTTTCACTAGAATAGTAGACAATTAGACAATTATTTTTATACAATGAAAGCGCAGTCTATTTTGTGCAGTATAGTTTTGTGGTTGATTATGTTAGGAGGATGGGAAATGAATATCCATGAGTATCAAGGAAAAGAACTACTCAGAAAATATGGGGTTGCAGTACCAAACGGTCGAGTAGCTTTTACTGTTGAAGAAGCAGTTGAAGCAGCAAAGGAATTAGGTTCACAAGTATCAGTGGTGAAAGCACAAATCCATGCTGGTGGACGCGGTAAAGCGGGCGGTGTCAAAGTAGCAAAAAACTTAGATGAAGTTCGTACATATGCACAAGATATTTTAGGAAAGACCCTCGTAACGCACCAAACAGGCCCTGAAGGAAAAGAAGTTAAGCGCTTGTTAGTTGAAGAGGGATGCGATATTAAGAAAGAATACTACATCGGTTTAGTTCTTGATCGTGCAACGTCTCAAGTTGTATTGATGGGTTCTGAAGAAGGTGGAACTGAAATTGAAGAAGTGGCGGAAAAAACGCCTGAAAAAATCTTTAAAGAATATGTAGATCCTGCGATTGGTTTACAAGCATTCCAAGCTCGCAGACTTGCATTTAATATTAATATTCCAAAAGAATTAGTTGGAAAAGCAGTTAAATTCATGACAGGTTTATATACAGTATTTGTTGAAAAAGACTGCTCAATTGCAGAGATTAACCCTCTAGTTGTAACAGGTGACGGAGACGTTATGGCATTGGATGCGAAGTTAAACTTTGATTCAAATGCGCTGTATCGCCAAAAAGATATTCTTGAATATCGTGACCTTGAAGAGGAAGATGCTAAAGAAATTGAAGCATCTAAATACGACTTAAGCTACATTTCACTAGACGGTAATATCGGTTGTATGGTAAACGGTGCAGGTTTAGCGATGGCAACGATGGATATTATTAAGCATTACGGAGGCGACCCTGCTAACTTCCTGGATGTTGGGGGCGGCGCAACTGCTGAAAAAGTAACAGAAGCATTTAAAATTATTTTATCTGACCAAAATGTAAAAGGTATTTTCGTTAATATTTTCGGCGGAATTATGAAATGTGATGTTATTGCAACAGGTGTTGTTGAAGCAACAAAACAAGTTGGATTAAGCCTTCCATTAGTTGTTCGCTTAGAAGGAACAAACGTTGAACTTGGAAAAGAAATTTTACAAAAATCAGGCTTAAATATCACAGCTGCTGAATCTATGGCAGACGGCGCACAAAAAATCGTTTCACTAGTGAAATAGAAAGGCTGGGGGATAGGAATGAGCGTATTTATTAATCAAGATACAAAAGTAATTGTACAAGGAATTACAGGCGGAGTTGGCCTTTTTCACACACAGCAAATGTTAGAATATGGAACAAAAATTGTTGGTGGCGTAACGCCGGGTAAAGGCGGCTTAGAAGTAGAAGGTGTTCCGGTATTTAATACGGTTGCCGAGGCGAAAGAAAAAACAGGCGCAACGGCTTCTGTTGTATATGTTCCACCAGCATTCGCAGCTGACTCCATTATTGAAGCAGTTGACGCAGATTTAGATTTAGTTATTTGTATTACAGAAGGTATTCCAGTATTAGATATGGTAAAAGTAAAACGTTATATGGAAGGAAAACGTACGCGTCTTGTAGGGCCTAACTGCCCAGGTGTTATTACACCGGAAGAATGTAAAATTGGCATTATGCCAGGGTACATTCACAAAAAAGGTCATGTAGGTGTAGTTTCGCGTTCTGGTACATTAACATATGAAGCTGTTCACCAACTTTCTGAAGCTGGAATTGGCCAATCAACAGCTGTTGGTATCGGCGGTGACCCGGTGAATGGCACGAACTTTATCGATGTATTAAAAGCGTTTAATGAAGATGAAGATACGTATGCAGTAATTATGATTGGGGAAATCGGCGGTACAGCAGAAGAAGAAGCGGCAGAATGGGTAAAAGCAAATATGACAAAACCTGTTGTTGGCTTCATTGGCGGTCAAACAGCGCCTCCAGGAAAACGTATGGGCCATGCTGGTGCGATTATTTCAGGTGGTAAAGGGACAGCGTCTGAAAAAATTAAAACAATGAATGAGTGCGGTATCCAAGTAGCTGAAACACCATCTGTTATGGGAGAAACACTTATTAAAGTGTTAAAAGAACAAGGCATTTACGAGCAGTGTAAGACTCATTAATAGAAGACATATAGCCTCCTTTGACCGGGGGCTATTTTGTCCATTTAAAAAGGAGATTGTAGAATGTCTGGTTTACGGGAAAAATTAATTCATTTAGCACATTGTCCATCTGTTAATTGGAAACAAATTTTTACGCTACTTCAACAGAATTCTTCATTACAAAATCTCTACGAGTACTCTCCATCACAGCTTCAAAAACTATTGACTCTCTCGATTGAACGTGCTAATCAAATAAAAAAAGATTTGCAAACTATTCCAATACGAGATATTCTAGATAAATATGACGCTGAGAATATTCGATGTGTCACCATCTTAGATGATGAATATCCTGAACTTTTGCGCCATATTTATGATCCGCCTTGGGTATTATTTGCAAGGGGGAACTTGTCTCTTCTACACGCTCCGGCAAGCTTAAGCGTTGTAGGAACAAGAAATCCTACTTCATATGGAACTGCAGCTTTAACTCGTATTGTTAAGCCGATGCTGCATGAAGAATTTGTCGTTGTGAGTGGGCTAGCCTTAGGAATTGACCAGGCTGCTCATGAACTGGCTATCGCTGAAAAAGCTAAAACGATTGCAGTTTTAGGCGGAGGGTTTTATAATATTTACCCAAGAGGAAACCAAAATTTAGCAAGAGAAATTGCGCAGCATCATTTGCTGCTTTCTGAATATGCCCCGTTTATGAAGCCGACGAAATGGTTTTTCCCTCGCAGAAACAGAATCATTAGCGGATTAACAGGAGGCACGTTGGTGGTGCAAGCAAAAGAAAGAAGTGGATCTTTTATTACCGCCGACCAGGCGCTTCAGCAAGGAAGAGAAGTATTTGCCATACCGGGTTCTATTTTTGAAGAAACATCATGTGGAACGAATAAGTTAATCCAATTAGGGGCAAAACTTGTGCAAAGCGCTGCTGATATTACAGATGAAATGATGTATATAAGATGAATGTTTCAAAGTAGTCATATTCTTGCATGGTATGAAATACTAGTGAGATACGTAGGAAAATCGTATGACTTATCTTTTTGACATTTGACAAACAAGAACCAAATATTTAATAATAATGAAGATTTTATTCTACCTCTTGAGGAGGAACAAATAGATGTCTGACTACCTAGTAATTGTAGAATCGCCTGCAAAGGCTAAAACAATTGAACGTTATTTAGGAAAGAAATATAAAGTAAAAGCATCGATGGGACATGTTCGCGATTTACCTAAAAGTCAAATGGGAATTGATATTGAACAAGATTACAACCCGAAATATATTACAATTCGCGGGAAAGGCCCGGTTTTAAAAGAACTAAAAACAGCGGCTAAAAAAGCAAAAAAGATTTACCTAGCAGCCGATCCAGACCGTGAAGGAGAAGCGATTGCATGGCATTTGGCGCACAGTTTGGATGTAGACATTGCATCGGACTGCCGCGTAGTGTTTAACGAGATTACAAAAGAAGCGATTAAAGAATCTTTTAAACATCCACGAGCAATTAATATGGATTTAGTAGATGCTCAACAAGCACGACGTATTCTTGACAGGCTGGTTGGCTACAATATCAGTCCATTGCTGTGGAAAAAAGTGAAAAAAGGATTAAGTGCCGGAAGGGTTCAATCAATTGCAGTGCGGTTAATTATTGATCGTGAAAAAGAAATTGCAAAGTTTATCCCAGAAGAATACTGGACGGTAAAAGCAACTTTTCAAAAAGGGAACGACCAGTTTGAAGGCCAGTTAATCGAATATCAAGGGAAAAAAGTAGAGCTATCGAATGAAGATGATGTAACCAACATTGTTAAACAATTAGATGGAAACGAATTTTCAATTTCTAAAGTAACAAAACGTGAGCGAAAGCGTAATGCGGCTCCCTCTTTTACCACGTCTTCATTACAGCAAGAGGCAGCACGGAAACTGAACTTCCGAGCGAAAAAAACGATGATGATTGCGCAGCAATTATATGAAGGAATTGATTTAGGAAAAGAAGGTACAGTAGGTCTTATCACGTATATGCGTACCGATTCTACTCGTATTTCAGAAACAGCTCAAACAGAAGCTAGAGATTACATTACGAACGCGTACGGAAATCAGTTTGTGGCAACGGAAAAGCGTAAAGAAAAGAAGAATTCAAATGCGCAAGATGCCCACGAAGCGATTCGTCCAACTTCAGCTCTTCGTAAACCAGGAGAGGTAAAAGAGTTCTTATCGCGTGATCAGTATCGACTGTATAAGTTAGTATGGGAGCGCTTCGTTGCTAGTCAAATGGCACCTGCCATTATGGATACAATGGCTGTAGATTTGAAAAATGGAGACGTAACATTTAGAGCGAACGGCTCAAAAGTTAAATTTCCAGGCTTTATGAAAGTGTATGTTGAAGGCAATGATGATCAAGTGGAGGAAAAAGAAAATCTTCTTCCAGACTTAGAAGAAGGAGAAGTAGCTTATTCTAAGGACATCGATGAAAAGCAGCATTTCACACAGCCGCCGCCAAGATATACAGAAGCTCGTTTAGTTAAGACATTAGAAGAGCTAGGCATTGGCCGACCGTCTACATATGCTCCAACACTTGATACGATTCAAAAGCGCGGATACGTAGCGCTCGATAACAAGCGTTTTGTTCCAACAGAACTTGGAGAAATTGTACTAGAGCTTGTATTGGAGTTTTTCCCGGAAATTTTAGATGTAGAGTTTACAGCTAAAATGGAAAACGATTTGGATGAAGTGGAAGATGGTAATGTTCAATGGGTGCGTGTTATTGACGAATTTTACAGTGATTTTGAAAAACGCTTAGAACATGCTGAAAAAGAAATGCGCGAAGTGGAGATTAAAGATGAACCTGCCGGAGAAGACTGTGAAGAATGCGGTTCACCTATGGTATACAAAATGGGACGCTACGGAAAATTTATGGCATGCTCTAATTTCCCTGACTGTCGCAACACGAAGCCAATTGTAAAAGAGATTGGCGTAAAGTGTCCGAAATGTGAAGAAGGAAATATCGTTGAGCGAAAATCGAAGAAAAAGCGTACATTTTATGGCTGTGATCGATTCCCGGGCTGTGACTTCGTATCTTGGGATAAACCGATTGCAAGAAAATGTCCGAAATGTGAAAATCTGCTTGTAGAGAAGAAACAGAAAAAAGGAACTCAAGTCGTCTGTACAAGTTGTGATTATAAAGAGGAAGCTCAGCAGTAAAAGAGAATGGGATGAATTCCCACACTTTAAATTTAAAAATAGCAGTTATATAAGATGCGGCGACATTGCTTCATGTGCTAAAATGGAAACGTTATTAGCGACATTGAGTAATGTCGCATTTTCTTTGTCCCGTTAAAAAAGGAAAAGACAAGTGAATGAATAAGCAAAATGATAGAAAAGATAGAAATGAAGTTGGAGGATTTACAATGAATGAACAAGTAATTAATGTTATTGGAGCAGGTCTTGCTGGAAGTGAAGCAGCTTGGCAAATCGCAAAGCGCGGTTTGAAAGTCCGTCTTTATGAGATGAGACCAGTAAAGCAAACACCTGCTCATCATACGGACAAATTTGCTGAATTAGTATGTAGTAATTCACTGCGTGCGAATACATTAACAAATGCAGTGGGTGTGCTAAAAGAAGAAATGCGATTATTAGACTCTGTCATTATTCGTTCAGCAGACGAGTGTGCGGTTCCAGCAGGTGGAGCACTGGCTGTTGATCGTCACGAATTTGCCTCTCGTGTGACGGAAAGCGTTAAAAACCATCCGAACGTAACGGTTGTTAATGAAGAGATTACGGAAATTCCACAGGGACCAACTGTTATTGCAACAGGTCCGCTAACGTCAAAAGATTTATCGGAACAGCTGCGCGCGTTAACAAGTGAAGATTATTTATATTTTTACGATGCGGCTGCACCTATTATTGAAAAAGACAGCATTGATATGGATAAAGTATATCTTAAATCTCGCTATGACAAAGGGGAAGCTGCCTATTTAAACTGTCCGATGACAAAAGAAGAATTCCAGCGCTTTCATGAAGCATTAATCAATGCAGAGACGGTTCCTTTAAAAGAATTTGAGAAAGAAATTTATTTTGAAGGATGTATGCCAATTGAAGTAATGGCTTCACGCGGAGAAAAAACAATGCTCTTTGGACCAATGAAACCAGTTGGGTTAGAAGATCCGAAAACAGGAAAGCGACCTTATGCAGTTGTTCAGCTTCGTCAAGATGATGCAGCAGGTACACTATATAATATTGTAGGTTTCCAAACACATTTAAAATGGGGAGCACAAAAAGAAGTATTAAGCTTAATCCCAGGTTTAGAAAATGCAGAAGTAGTACGCTACGGGGTTATGCATAGAAATACGTTTATTAATTCTCCTAAATTGTTAAAGCCTACGTATCAATATCGCGAGCGTGATGACTTATTCTTTGCTGGACAAATGACGGGAGTAGAAGGATATGTAGAATCAGCTGCGAGCGGATTAATGGCAGGAATGAACGCGGCTCGACTTGTGCTTGGTGAAGAATTGGTTGTATTGCCGCAGGAAACAGCGATTGGCAGTATGGCTCACTATATCACACATACAAACGCCAAAAACTTCCAGCCGATGAATGCCAACTTTGGCTTATTCAAAGAATTGGAAGTGCGAATCAAAAACAAACAAGAACGAAATGAAACGCTGGCTAAACGAGCATTGGAAACTATTCAGAATTTTACAACAAAATAATCAAAATTGTTTGCAAGGGCTACTTAATTGTGATAATATTTAGTAGCCCTTGTGAGGTGATAACATTGGAATTTGTTAAAGATGTATTAAATTCCTTTCTAGAATATTTACAAATTGAGAAAAATTATTCAAAATATACAGTTGACTGCTATGAAAAAGACATAGGTATCTTCATGTCTTTTATGCAGGAAGAGCAAATACAAAACCTACAAAGTGTTACATATGCTGATGCAAGGCTGTTTTTAACACGCCTATATGAAAAGCAGTATTCAAAAAGATCGATGTCACGCAAAATTTCTTGTTTGAGAACGTTTTATCGTTACTTAAATAGAGAAGAATTAGTAGAAGATAATCCATTTGCGCTCGTTACCCTTCCTAAAAAGGAAGAGAGAAATCCTCGCTTCCTGTATGAAGAGGAGATTGTGAAATTATTTCAAATGAATGACTTAACAACTCCGTTAGGGCAGCGTAATCAGTCTCTCTTAGAATTGCTGTATGCCACCGGAATACGAGTGAGTGAATGTGCATCTATTAAGCTTAGCGATATAGATTTTTCACTTCAAACTTTGCTCGTATATGGCAAAGGGAAAAAACAACGGTACGTGCCATTTGGCTGTTATGCCAAGGACGCTCTTAGAGTATATATAGATAATGGAAGAAAGCTTCTTTTAAAAAAGGCTCCTTCTGATACTCATTCGCTCTTTTTAAATTATAAGGGGACACCGTTGACAGACCGAGGCATACGCTTAGTCATTGATCAGTTAGTAAAGAAAACCGCTGAGAATATACATATTAGTCCACACGTTTTGCGGCATACTTTTGCGACTCATATGTTAAATGAAGGGGCAGATTTACGTACAGTTCAAGAAATGCTAGGTCATGAACATTTATCAACCACTCAAATATACACACATGTGACGAAGGATCGTTTAAAGGCAGTTTATATGAATCACCATCCTCGCGCATAAAAGGAGGAGTTAATTTGTCTACTTTCCATGCTACTACGATTTTTGCAGTTCAGCATAACGGTCAATGTGCCATGTCTGGGGACGGACAAGTAACGTTTGGAAATGCTGTTGTGATGAAACATACTGCTCGAAAAGTAAGACGTCTATTTCAAGGGCAAGTTCTTGCCGGCTTTGCAGGTTCAGTAGCTGATGCATTCACTCTTTTTGAATTATTTGAAACGAAGCTTGAAGAGTATAACGGAAATCTTCAGCGTGCAGCCGTGGAGCTTGCTAAACAATGGAGAAGTGACAAAGTATTGCGAAAGTTAGAAGCAATGCTTATTGTTATGAACAAAGATAACTTACTGTTAGTATCAGGAACGGGTGAAGTTATTGAACCGGACGACGGCATTTTAGCAATTGGATCAGGCGGAAATTATGCTTTATCAGCGGGACGTGCATTAAAACAACATGCAGGCGAACATTTAACAGCTAAAGAAATTGCAAAAGCAGCTTTAGATGTAGCAAGTGAGATATGTGTTTATACAAATGATCATATTATTGTAGAAGAACTGTAGGAAAGGGGATTTTTTTATGAATTCTCATTTAACACCTCGACAAATTGTAGAAAAGCTCGATCAGTATATTATTGGTCAAACGAAGGCAAAGAAAGCGGTCGCTGTTGCGCTGCGAAATCGCTATCGCCGCGGTCTGCTAGACGAATCTTTACGTGATGAAGTTGTGCCGAAAAACATTTTAATGATTGGTCCTACAGGTGTGGGTAAAACCGAGATTGCACGCCGCTTAGCTAAGCTTGTCGGTGCACCTTTTATTAAAGTTGAGGCAACAAAATTTACGGAAGTTGGATATGTAGGACGCGATGTGGAATCAATGGTTCGTGATTTAGTGGAAACGTCAGTTCGACTTGTGAAAGAAGAAAAAATGAACGGCGTGCGTGATCGTGCAGAAGAAAATGCAAACAAGCGGATAGTGGAGCTTCTTGTTCCAAGCAAAAAGAAGCAGCAATCGTTTAAAAATCCGTTTGAAATGATTTTTTCAAACGGTACACAGTCAAGCGATGCGGATCCTGATCAAGATGAGGAAACGAATATTGCAACGAAGCGCAAGCAGATTGCTCATCAGCTTGCTCTAGGAGAGCTTGAAAATCATTATGTCACAATTGAAGTAGAAGAGCAACAGCCTTCTATGTTTGATATGTTACAAGGTTCGGGTATGGAACAAATGGGCATGAACATGCAGGATGCCTTAAGCAATTTTATGCCTAAAAAACAAAAAAAGCGCAAACTTACTGTTAAAGATGCACGAAAAGTATTAACAAATGAAGAAGCGCAAAAATTGATTGATATGGATGAAGTGACGCAAGAAGCTGTGAATCGTGCAGAACAATACGGAATTATTTTCATTGACGAAATTGATAAAATTGCTCAAAAAAGTGGTAATTCATCTTCCGCTGATGTTTCACGTGAAGGCGTGCAGCGAGATATTTTACCAATTGTAGAAGGATCAACGATTGTTACCAAATATGGTGCAGTCAAAACTGATCATGTTTTATTTGTAGCAGCTGGTGCTTTCCATGTATCAAAACCGTCGGATTTAATTCCAGAATTGCAAGGTCGATTTCCAATTCGCGTTGAATTAACGAAGCTAACCGTTGAAGATTTTATAAACATTTTAGTAGAGCCAGATAATGCGTTATTAAAGCAATATGCGGCATTATTGGAAACTGAAGGTATACAAATTGAATTTTCTGACGATGCTATACGTAAGATTGCAGAAATTGCATATCAGGTAAATCAAGATACAGACAATATTGGTGCAAGAAGGCTTCATACGATTTTAGAACGTTTGCTAGAGGATTTATCGTTTGAAGCACCAGAAGTAACATTAGAGAAAATTGTGATTACTCCGCAGTATGTGGAAGAAAAATTAGAAAAAATCGCTAAAAACAAAGATTTGAGTCAATTTATTTTATAGAACTGAAATCGCAGGAGGAAGAGTACTAATGGATTTATTAGGGAAAACTAGAAAGATTAATGCAATGCTACAAAAAGCAGCTGGTAAACCAGTAAACTTTAAAGAAATGGCTGAAACACTTTGCGAAGTGATCGAATCAAACGTATTCGTAGTAAGTCGTCGCGGTAAATTATTAGGAATCGCTGTTAAACAGCAAATTGAGAATGCGCGCATGAAAGATATGTTAGAAGCACGCCAGTTCCCAGAAGAATATACTCAAAGCCTATTTAACATTCAAGAAACATCTTCTAATTTAAACATTGAAAGTCAATATACAGCTTTCCCAGTTGAAAATAAAGACTTATTTGATGCAGGACTAACAACAATCGTTCCAATTATCGGAGGCGGAGAGCGTCTAGGTACGCTTGTACTATCTCGTTTAGACCGTCAGTTCGAAGACGATGATTTAATCCTTGCTGAATACGGTGCAACGGTAGTAGGTATGGAAATTCTTCGTGAAAAAGCAGAAGAGATTGAAGAAGAAGCGCGTAGCAAAGCTGTTGTACAAATGGCAATTAGCTCATTATCATACAGTGAGTTAGAAGCTATTGAGCACATCTTTGAAGAGTTAAATGGAAATGAAGGACTATTAGTCGCAAGTAAAATTGCTGACCGCGTTGGAATTACACGTTCAGTAATCGTAAATGCGCTACGTAAATTAGAAAGTGCTGGCGTTATTGAATCACGTTCGCTAGGAATGAAAGGAACTTACATTAAAGTTCTTAACAACAAATTCTTAGTAGAGCTTGAAAAATTAAAATCTAACTAAGTTTATGAACCAAAAAGCACACGGGCAAAGCCCGTGTGCTTTTTTTATATGCTCTCAGTATGAAAAGGTTCGCTCTGGGTTAAGACGATTCGTTCACTATTTTTATAAATCTTTAACAAACTTCATATAAAAATCTAAAAATTATATTATAGAATCTTTAAATAGTAAAAAGATACTAGTTGATTACAAATCGTTACTTTTATTACATATTGTTCAGGACTTATGGTATGTATTTTGATTTTAAATTAAAAAAATAGAGCTAAAGTACAGCATTGATGTTAAAATATGCTTGGAAATCGAATGAAAATTTTGGTTTATAGTCCAAAAGTTCTTAAAAAAGGATAGACATTGCATGAAGTTTTTCTTACAATAAGTTCTATGGTACTAAAGTCGAAATTTGTCTCATTTTTGAGAAAAATAGAATAGGTAAGCAGGTGTAAGAATTGAGTTTGTTTTCAACTACTTTTCAAACAATTGGAAATGGAATTAGCTACGCGTCACAAAAGCAGCAGACGATTGCACAAAATATAGCAAACGTTGATACTCCAAATTATAAATCGAAAACAGTATCGCGTACGAGTGAATTTCGAGATTTATTACATAACGAGTTAGAAGCATATCAGACTGATTCAAAACATATCCCATTTTCCGATTCATCCCAGCGAGTGATTACCCAGCAAGGAAACACTTCCTATCAAGCAAATGGAAACAATGTGGATATGGATAAAGAGATGGCGGATATGGCTGAAAATCAAATTTACTATGAGGCGCTAGTAGATCGTTTAAACGGAAAATTTAATTCTCTTCAAACAGTCATTAGAGGGGGGAAATAAGTTTGACTATTTTTCAAAATATGAATATTACATCTTCAGCTTTAACTGCCAATCGTTTAAGGATGGACGTTGTTTCATCTAACATGGCGAATGCTGAAACGACAAGAGGGACGTACGTTAATGGTGAGTGGCAGCCTTACAAAAGAAAAATGGTTGTCATGCAGTCTGATCGTTCGCCTTCTTTTTCGTCTCTCTTACACTCCGAAATCAATAAAAGTCAAAACAACGGTGTAAAAGTCACAGATATCGTAGAAGATAATATTCCTTTTAATTTAGTATATAATCCGACGCATCCAGATGCGAATGACCAAGGGTACGTGCAGATGCCGAACGTAGATCCTTTAAAGGAAATGACGGATTTAATTAGTGCTACTCGATCCTATGAAGCAAACGTGACGGTCTTTAATACAAACAAAAGTATATTAACAAAGACGTTAGAAATTGGAAAATAAAGGAGCGATAAAATGATTAATGGTATCAGCAATCAAATAGCAATAGCAAAAACAGCCGCTTCGACTGGCACTGGACAAACAACTCAACAGTTTTCAACGTTTTTAAAAGACTCAATCAATGAGTTAAACAATGCTCAACGCGCTTCGGATATAGCGACTGAAAAGCTTGCTAAAGGAGAAAATGTCGAACTCCAAGATGTAATGATTACTGCTCAAAAAGCAAGTATTACGATGCAAACGGCTCTTGAAATACGCAATAAAGCTGTTGAAGCCTATCAGGAAATGATGAGAATGCAAATGTAATTGAGCGGTTATTAAAGAAAATGAAAATAGTAATAACCGGAGGAATACCATGAATGAAAGAATAGCTCTTTATCGAGATAAGATGAAAGTCTTTTGGAATAACCGCAAAAAAGGACAGAAAATAGCCCTTATCGCTGCTCCTCTTGCGGCTATTCTAGTCATTAGTTTAGCATCTGTTTTCTTAAACAAAGATAAATTTGTCCCTCTTTATAGCAATCTATCGGCTCAAGAAACAGGACAAATCAAAGCAGAGCTTGATGCTAGAAGCGTTCCTTCAGAAATCTCTGATAATGGAACAACCATTTCGGTGCCTGAACAAAGCGTTGACTCGCTAAAAGTTGATTTAGCTGCACAAGGAATTCCTGATAGCGGAAGTATCGACTATTCGTTTTTTGGGAAAAATGCGAGCTTTGGTATGACAGACAATGAATTTGATGTGTTAAAACTCGATGCGATGCAAACTGAATTGGCTAACTTAATGAAAAACATTCAAGGAGTCAACGATGCAAAAGTGATGATTACCCTTCCCAATGAAAGTGTATGGGCGAATGAAAAGCAGGGAGAAGCCTCTGCATCGATTGTGCTTAATACAAAGGCTGGTTATAAATTTGATGATCAGCAAATTAAATCTCTTTATCATTTAGTATCCAAAAGTGTGCCAAACCTTCCTACAGATAATATCGTCATTATGAACCAATATTTTGAGTACTTTGATTTAAAAGGAAATGAAACGGATTCAGCTTCTAGCTCATTTGCTTCGCAGAACGAAGCGAAAAAAGAAGTTGAGCGGGATATTCAGCGTCAAGTACAGCAAATGCTAGGAAGACTGGTCGGTCAAGACAAAGTAATGGTCTCTGTTACAGCAGATCTTGATTTTACACAGGAAAATCGCGAAGAAAAGCTAGTAGAGCCTGTTGATAAAGATAATATGCAAGGAATTGCCGTTAGCGCTGAAAAAATCAATGAAACATTTTCTGGTAAAAATGCTCAAGATGGAGGCGTTGCTGGAACAGGAGAAGAAGATACAACAAATTACTCATCTAGCACAGCAAGTGGAGACGGAGACTACGAAAAAAACGAAGAACGTATTAATTATGAAGTGAATCGAATTCATAAAGAAATCGTTGAAAGTCCATACAAAATTCAAGACCTTGGCATTCAAGTAATGATAGATCCCTCCAATGCAAAAGGGAAATCACAAGTGTCCGATACACTTGAGTCAGACGTTCAAAAAATGTTAGGTACAATTGTCCGTACTTCTATTTCAAAAGATGCAAATACGAAAGCTCTCTCGGATAACGCGGTCAGCGATAAGATTACCGTTTCCGTTCAGCCGTTTAATGGACAAGAAACAGCTGACAGCACAGCAAGTTCGATTCCATTGTGGATGTATATAATCGGAGGAGCACTGCTGCTTATTATTGTTGTTCTTATTGTGCTGTTGGTTAGGAAAAGGCGTCAAGACTTAGATGAAGACGAATATGATGAAGAGTATGATGAAACTTTTGAAGCATATGAAGCGGCACAAAAAGCCCCTGTTTTAAGTGCTGAACAGCAAACAAAAAGCAATCTTGAAACGTTAGCGAAGCAAGACCCGGAAGAGTTTGCAAAGCTGCTGCGAACATGGATTAGTGAGGATTAGGAGGAAAGCTAATGGTAAAGGCTATGCAAAAAAATGAGTTAACTGGAAAGCAAAAAGCAGCAATTTTGTTGATTTCTCTCGGTCCGGATGTATCAGCTTCTATCTATAAACATCTCAGTGAAGATGAAATTGAGCAACTAACGCTTGAAATTTCTTCAGTGAGAAAGGTAGAGCCGTCCCTAAAAGAAGCTGTGCTTCATGAGTTTGAACAAATAACGCTTGCTCAAAACTACCTTGAAAAAGGAGGAGTAAGCTATGCGAAACAGGTGTTAGAAAAAGCACTTGGACCAGAGCAGGCTATGATGATTATCAATCGATTAACTTCTTCTTTGCAAGTTCGTCCGTTTGACTTTGCCAGAAAAGCTGATCCTATGCAGCTGTTAAATTTTATTCAGCATGAGCATCCTCAGACGATTGCCCTTATTTTATCTTACTTAGAACCGCCGCAGGCAGGACAAATCTTATCATCACTGCCTCAGGAAAGGCAAGCGGATATTGCAAGGCGGATTGCAACGATGGGAAGTACGTCTCCGGAAGTCATTAATGAAGTGGAGCAAATTTTAGAGAGAAAGCTTTCAGCTACCGTTACCCAAGACTATACCCAAACAGGTGGTTTAGAAGCAGTAGTTGAAGTATTAAATGGAGTGGACCGAGCGACTGAAAAAATTATTATTGATACGCTTGAAATTCAAGATCCGGCATTAGCAGAAGAAATCAAACAGCGAATGTTTGTATTTGAGGATATCGTAACGCTCGATAACCGTTCTATTCAGCGTGTGATACGAGATGTAGAAAATGATGATTTATTGTTGAGCTTAAAAGTAGCAAGTGAAGAAGTGAAATCTATTATTTTTAAAAATATGTCTAGCCGTATGGTGGAAACGTTTAAAGAAGAAATGGAATTTATGGGCCCTGTGCGTTTGAAAGATGTAGAGGAAGCCCAGTCACGTATCGTTGCTGCAATTAGACGTTTAGAAGATGCTGGTGAAATTGTACTAGCTCGAGGTGGAGGAGACGATATTATTGTCTAATATCATTAAATCAACTTATACGAACAAACTTTCAGACGAAAATGCTAAGCACATTCAAGTCATTCCATTTGGTTTTCCGATACAAGATGAGCCGACAGAAGAACATCTTCAGCAAGAAAATGCACAGCACGTTATTGAACAAGCGCATAGTGAAGCTGAAATGATAAAGGCCGAGGCAGACGCTTACCGCAAACAAGCTCAAAACGAAGTTGAACGTTTGAAAAAGCAGTGGGAAGAAGAGAAGGTGCTGCTGTTTCAACAAGAAAAAAAACGCGGCTATGAAGAAGGGTACGAAGAAGGGCTGCTTCAAGGGAAACAAGAGTACGAACATGTATTAGCCATGTCGCGAAACATTGTTGACGAAACAAAGAATCAGTACTACGAATATATAAATCAGTCTGAAGAAGTCATTTTTGAATTAGGTTTCACCCTAGCAGAAACGCTTTTAAATGAGCAGCTTCAAAGAGATGAATCATTTTTATCACTTGTTGCAAGGTCTTTAAAAGAAGTTAGAGAACATAAAGAAATCCAGCTTTTTGTTTCTCCCAAAAAATATGCATATGTATGTGAACATAAACGAGAACTGTTCGATTTATTAAACGGAGAAACCGGGCTGTTTATTTATGCAGATGAAAATCTTCAGGAAATGGATTGTGTCATCGATTCCTCTTATGGGCGTCTTGTTGCTTCTTTTGATAGTCAGTTAACGGAAATGAAGAAAAAATTAAAAGAACGTTTGTTAGAGGGGAGTAAACATGAAAGTCGCACAACTCATTCATGAAATCCCGCGCACATCTTCTTTTAAACGGTACGGGAAAGTCAGCCGAGTAGTAGGAATGATGATTGAATCTAAAGGACCTAGAACGTCAATAGGAGATGTTTGTTTTATTCATCTCAGTGAACGAGGAGATAAAATTCGTGCAGAAGTTGTTGGTTTTAACGGTGAGCACGTCGTTTTAATGCCTTATACGTCTGTTCGATATATCGGACCTGGCTGCCTAGTGGAAACAACAGAAAAACCTCTGCAGGTAAGCGTGGGGAAAGAGTTAATAGGTCAAGTGCTTGATTCGTTAGGCAACCCTTTAGATGGGTCTGAACTTTCTCATTATTTGCCTTTTGTTTTAACCGATCAAGACCCCCCTAATCCTTTAGAGCGCCCGGCTATTGAACAGCCTATTGAAGTAGGTGTACGGACGATTGATAGTTTGTTAACCGTAGGCCGAGGGCAGCGCATAGGTATTTTTGCAGGAAGCGGTGTTGGGAAAAGTACGCTGCTTGGGATGATTGCTCGTAATACAAAAGCAGATATCAATGTCATTGCCCTTGTAGGCGAGCGAGGAAGAGAAGTTAGAGAATTTATTGAACGAGATCTTGGAGAGGAAGGGTTAAAGCGCTCCGTTGTAGTAGTTGCTACCTCGGATCAGCCTGCTCTACTTCGAATGAAAGCAGCATATACAGCTACTTCTATTGCTGAATACTTTCGAGATGAGGGGCTGAGCGTCATGATGATGATGGATTCTGTTACCCGTGTAGCAATGGCTCAGAGAGAAATTGGATTAGCCGTAGGTGAACCTCCGACTACCAAAGGTTATACACCATCTGTTTTTGCTAGCTTGCCAAGGCTGCTTGAACGTACAGGGACTAATCAACATGGATCTATTACCGCTTTTTACACTGTATTAGTAGACGGTGATGATATGAACGAACCTATTTCGGATACGGTGCGAGGCATTATAGACGGACATATTGTACTAGACAGGGAGCTTGCCAATAAAGGTCAATATCCGGCCATCAATGTCTTAAAAAGCGTTAGTCGCGTGATGAACCATATCGTAAGTGAACGGCATAAAGAAGCAGCTGAAAAACTGCGTTCATTAATGGCTACCTACGCTAATTCTGAAGACTTAATTAACATAGGTGCCTACAAAAGAGGATCTTCTGCTTACATTGATGAGGCAATCCACTATCATCCTGTCATTGAGGCATTTTTAAAGCAAAAAACGAACGAACATCCATCGTTTGAAACAAGTGTAACAAAGCTCTGTGAACTGTTTGTGAAAGGTGAGTAAATATGGCATATGAATTTAGGTTATCTAAAATAATGGCAATTAAGTCAAATGAAAAAGATGAACTGCTATCTCAATATAATCAGTCCTTACAGCAGTTTGAAACAGCGGGTGAAAAGCTTTATAAAAAGTTAAAAGAAAAAGAAACGCTGATTGAACAGCATACGGGCAAAATGAAGCAGGGGCTTTCTATTTTAGAAATTACATCATTTCAGCAGTTTTTAACAAGTGCCGAACGAGTGATTGAAAGGCTGCAACAAGAGGTCATGTTTGCCAGACAGCAAATGAACTTAAAGAAACTGAAGCTAGAAGAAAAGAATATAGAAGTAAAGAAGTATGAAAAATTAAAAAAGAAAGACTACGATTCTTATATAACAGCGGAAAAACAATTAGAAGCGAAGCAAATGGATGAGCTGTCTTTACAGCAGTACATGCTGCATAGAAATTAGGTGAAAAACATGGCTAAACGAAAAGAATTAAGAGAAGAGTACGAAGAAGAAAACTATGAAGATGGGAAATCTTACAGTAAAATCCAGGTGTTTTTATTTTTAATCTTTATTCCAGCGGTGTTCCTCATCTTGGCAGCTTACATTGTCCTGACACTTTTAGGCGTCAATATAAATGATAAGGTTTCTGCTGTTACACACGCCATTCCATTTGTATCAAGTGAGCAGTCACAAAAAAATGAAAATATTCAAGAAAGCAATGAAGAAATACAAAAGCAGGTTGAGAGCCTTCAAAAGAAGCTGAGCACGAAAGAAAAGCAAATTTCAGCCTATGAGAAAACGATCAGTACAAAAGATCGTCAAATGGATGAACTAAAAATTGAAATGCGCGATATGGAAGAAAAAGCCGATGACGAAGCGAAAAAACAAAAGAACAATCAGCTGGCGAAAAAAGATGTCATTGCTACCTATGAAAACATGTCTCCTAAAAATGCAGCGCTCATTTTTGCCGAATTAAAAGAAGACAAAGCGGTCACGATGCTTAAGCAGTTCAAAGCAAGTACAAGAACGGCAATCTTAGAAAAAATGGATCCGAAAGTAGCTGCACGCTATACGACATTGTTAACAGATCAGATTGATGAATAAAAGCAGAGGTGAAAACAGTGGAAATTTCACTACGTCCAGCAGCTGCATCAAAGGTAAACTGCGATGAAAAAGAGGCTGTTATTCAGACTCAGGGTTTTTTTGAAGAAATCGTTCAACAGCTTCAGCAGCTAAATGCGCAACCTTTAGCGAGCCGGGAGAAATCATTGAATGAACAAGCGATAAATCAAGACGTCTTTAACGCGGTCGGGTTAATTGCGATTCAGTTAAGCGAAGCAGAATATGAAGGAGATGAAGGAGATGAACCGTCTGTCTTATACGAACATCTAGCCGAGATGATCAGTAGTATTCCAAGTAGTCTAGATTTGGAACAGCCGCTTCTAAAGCTGCAGCACGTGTTAACAGAAATGCAGCAGGAACCTGTTTCATCTAAAACAGACAGTCAAGAACAATATTTGTCTTCTATTTCTAGCTTGTTGACTATATGCAAAAACACGTCGTCTGCGTTTCAAACAGAGTTTGCTCAGCTGATGGAAGAACTACAAAAACCGCAGCTACAGTCAGTGAAGCTTTCAGATTCGCAGCTTCAAGGCTTGCGGAAAGCTGCTGTTGAAAAAATAGAGAAAATTCATAAACAACCACGTGTATTAACCGATACCTTACATGAAAAGCGCTCAGCTGGTTTTTTCGCCGTTGTTCATTCAACTTCAAAAAATTCTCTAAAAGATATGAGCGCTGTTCGTAAAGAAGAAAAAGGGCCGCTATTTAATCAGCTTCCATGGAAAAAAGATGTGGTTTTAGGTAACCCAAGTATAGATAGTGAAAGTTCTTTCACTGCTAAAACAGCCGGGTTGACGTTAAAAAATAACCCATCAGCTTTTGGAGCTGGAGAAATGCTTAAGATCCAAGAGTTTTCTATTGATCTAGGGCAAGCAAACTCTGATCATCAACAGTCTGACGATCTGGTAAATGAGCTGCAAAAAATATGGAGTAAAGCTTCAGTTGGATCTGAAGAGGGGGCGTCCAAGCTTTCCATTCAGCTATTTCCAAATCAGCTAGGGACAATATCAATTGAAGTGCTTCAACAAGACGATGAAATGATTGCGCAGGTTGTGGTAACGTCGGCAAAAACAAAAGAGCTGTTAAATTCCAACCTTTTCAGTTTACGACAAGCTCTCGGGTCTCAGCACGTATTGGTTGATCAAGTGGATGCGGCGGGCGTTCAAGCAGCTCCAGAAAGTTCTGTAACAGAGATGAATGCTTTTGGTAAAGAAGAAAAAGAGCCGCAGTTTTCTATTGATTTAAGCCAAGCAAAATCAGACTATCAGCAGTCTAGGGATTTGGTAAATAATCTGGAAAAAATATGGAGTGAAGCTTCCATCAGTATTGAAGAAGGAGCATCCAAGCTTTCCATTCAGTTATTTCCAAAGCAGCTAGGGACGATTTCAATTGAAGTGTTTCAACAAGACAATGAAACGGTTGCACAAGTAGCTGTATCGTCAGCGAAAACAAAAGAGCTGTTAAATGCCAACTTTTTCAGATTACGACAAGCTCTCACGTCTCAGCATGTATCCGTTGATGAAGTGGATGTGGCTACTGTTCAAGCAGCTCCAAAAAGTTCAGTAACAGATATGACTGCTTTTGGTAAAGAAGAAAAAAGGCCGCAGTTTTCTATTGATTTAGGGAAAGCGAAATCAGATTATGAACAGTCTAGCGATCTGGTAAACGAGCTGCAAAAAATATGGAGTAAAGCTTCAGTTGGATCTGAAGAGGGGGCGTCCAAGCTTTCCATTCAGCTATTTCCAAATCAGCTAGGGACAATATCAATTGAAGTGCTTCAACAAGACGATGAAATGATTGCGCAGGTTGTGGTAACGTCGGCAAAAACAAAAGAGCTGTTAAATTCCAACCTTTTCAGTTTACGGCAGGCTCTCGGGTCTCAGCACGTATTGGTTGATCAAGTGGATATGGACGCTGTTCATACAGCTTCAGAAAGTTCTGTGAAAAATATGACTGCTTTTCCTAAAGAAGAAAAAGTACCGTTTTTTAATCAGCTTCCATGGAAAAAAGATGTGGTTGTACCTAGCGGAAGTATAGATACCAATAGCTTTTTGGAAAATAGCGAAAGTCCGGCAGGTACACACACAACCGGGGCGCCAGTAGAGAATCAGGCATCATCCTTTGGAAGTGGAGAAATGCCTAAGCTTCAGCAGTTCTCTATTTATCTAGGGCAAGCAAAATCAGACTATCAGCAGTCTAGCAATTTGGTAAACGAGCTTGAGAAAGTATGGAGTAAAGCTTCGTTTAGTGCCGAAGAGGGAACATCCAAGCTTCTCATTAAGTTATTTCCTAAACAGCTAGGTGCGATTTCAATTGAAATGCTTCAGAAAGACAGCGAAACGGTTGCGCGAATTGTCGTATCGTCAGCAAAAACAAAAGAGTTATTGGACTCCAATCTTTCAACTTTGCGGCATGGTCTCGCGTCTCAGCATGTATCAATTGATAAAATCGATGTGCTACTGTCAGAACAAGCGATGTCGTATAACAATGAAAACGACCAGCAAAAAGAAAGACAGGAAAAAGAAGCGTTTAAAAAAGAAGAAGAAGATCAAGATTCACAACAATTGGAAGAATCGGCTTCCTTTCTATCTTCTTTTGAATCAGCGCTCATTAACTACAACGTATAGGTGATAACAATGACAAATGAAATTACGTCTGACTTGTATTTAAGCAATAGGGACACACAAGTGAAGCAAACGGGAAACAGCTCGCTTGGCAAAGATGACTTTTTGAAGCTTTTGATTGCTCAGCTTCAAAATCAAGATCCAATGAATCCAATGGAAGACAAAGACTTTATTGCTCAAATGGCTCAGTTTTCATCCCTTGAACAAATGACAAATATGAGCACATCGCTCAATACGTTTGTAACGCAGTCTCAGGCTTCTCCTATTTTAAAAGGAAGCGAATTAATTGGTAAAACCGCTGCATGGTTAGATGAAGAAGGAAATAAAAAGCAAGGAGTCATTTCAACAGCATCCGTCAAAAACAATGAGATATCGTTTACGATCAACGATGAAAATCATACGGTACTTTCGCTAAACGATATCTTAGAAGTAAGCAGTTAACCAACCAAATTTAAGGAGTGATTTTATGTTACGTTCGATGTATTCAGGAATCAGCGGCATGAAAAATTTTCAAACTAAATTAGATGTCCTAGGAAATAACATTGCCAATGTTAATACATACGGCTATAAAAAAGGACGTACAACGTTTCAAGATTTAGTAAGTCAGCAGGTAGCAGGAGCGACGGCACCGGGAGCTAACCGTGGAGGTGTTAATGCTAAACAAGTCGGGTTAGGTTCACAGATTGGCACGATTGATACAGTTCAAACGGCAGGAAGCATTCAGTCAACGGGACGTCCGCTTGATTTGGCTATTTCTGGGGATGGGTATTTTGTTGTAAATGATGGAAACACAAATTATTACACAAGAGCAGGTAATTTTTATTTGGATAGCAGCGGTAATTTGGTAACGGGTGATGGACTGTATGTACAAAAAACTGGAGGAGGGAATATTAATATTCCTTCAACAAGTAAGAGCTACAGTATAGGAGCAAATGGGAAGGTTAATATCATAGATGCTAACGGAAATATAACTCCAAATACACCAACAATTGAACTTGCTAAATTTGCAAATAATGAAGGACTCCAAAAGGCAGGAGGAAATTTATTTACTCAAAGCGTAAACTCAGGAAATCCTTTGCTAGGAGCTCCAGGAGCCAACGGTACAGGAACCTTCGTCTCAAGCGCCCTTGAAATGTCCAACGTTGATTTATCCGAGGAATTCACGGACATGATTGTTGCACAGCGCGGATTTCAAGCGAATACAAGAATTATCACAACATCCGATGAAATACTGCAAGAATTAGTGAATCTAAAACGATAGGCGGGAGGAAGGAGTAGGTATTACTCCGGTTGATTATGATCACTTTAACGAGGCTAAACGGCAAAACATTTACGTTAAATGCTCTTTACATCGAGCAGGTTGAGGCATTTCCCGATACAACTATTACGCTAACAAATAACAAAAAGCTAGTGGTAAAGGATTCAGTTGAAGAAGTGAATGAGAAAGTGACGAGTTATTATCAGCGAATTAACGTATTAGGACTGCAGCAAACGACGGAGGAATAAAGTGTGTTCAAAAATAAGCTAATTAGTAAGATGATTATTATCCTGCTTTCTCTTACTTTAATAGGAAGCATTGCGGTTATTGTGACGTTAAAGTATACGGAGCAGGCAGGTACTGAAAAAGGTCCATCTATCGACGATGTGATTAAAGCTTCTGTAGATGTAACGGATATCAAAACCAATTTAAAAAGCAATAACTACATCAGCATCTCCTTTAAAATTCAAATGGATAGTAAAAAAGCGGCAGCAGAGCTTCAAAAAAGAGACTTTCAAGTAAGAGACATTATTATCAAACGGCTCTCCGATATGAGTGCTCAAGATTTTGAAGGAACGCAAGGGCTCAGTACGTTAGAAACAGATATTGCAAAGCAAATTGATCAATTAATGGAAAACGGACATGTTGTTAAAATTTATACAACGTCTAAAGTGTTGCAGTAAAGAAAAAGGGAGGGAAGCTAGTGGCTGGGGATGTATTATCACAAAATGAAATTGATGCCCTATTATCCGCGTTATCAACCGGAGAGATGGATGCGGATGAGCTAAAAAAGGAAAATAAAAAACAGCGCATTCGTACATATGATTTTAAACGCGCGCTGCGTTTTTCAAAAGATCAGATTCGCAGTTTGACGCGAATTCATGAAAATTATGCGCGCATGCTCATCAACGTCTTTTCGGCACAGCTTCGTAACGTTGTACAAGTGTCCGTTGTATCAGTGGATCAAATTCCGTATGAGGAGTTCATTCGCTCTGTTCCGAAAGTAACCATCTTAAATGTGATAGCTGTCCCTCCTTTAGAAGGGCATATCATTATGGAAGTCAATCCGAACATTGCCTATGCGATGCTTGACCGCTTGCTCGGGGGACAAGGCGAGAGCGGTGGGAAAATTAGTAACTTAACGGAGATTGAAACGAGCTTGGTTCGAAACTTGTTAGAGAAAACGTTAGACAGTATGAGAGAAGCTTGGAGTTCTATTGCGGAAATTGAACCTGAAACATCAGAGTTTGAAGTGAATCCTCAGTTTTTGCAGGTGATTTCACCAAATGAAATTGTCATCGTCATTTCATTAAACGTACAAATTGGAGATGAAACGGGCATGATCAATCTATGTATTCCGCACGTGACGCTTGAGCCGATTGTGTCCAAACTGTCCGTTCATTACTGGATGCAATCTTCGAAAAAAGAACCTAACGTACAAGAGGTTGAGCAGCTAAAGGAACAAATTAATGATGCGGAATTGCAGGTTGTAGCCGAGCTAGGAAAAGCGGATATTTCCATTGAAGATTTCCTAGCATTAGATGAGGGAGATGTTATTCGACTGCAAACAAGCGTTCATAATCCGTTAACTATTTACGTCGGAGAACAACCTAAATTTATTGCGCAGCCTGGAAAAGTCAGTCGGAAAGTCGCTGTGCAAATTCTAGATGATGTTAAGAGGAGGAACGAAAGGAATGAACGATGACATGCTTTCGCAAGATGAAATTGATGCGTTGTTAAAAGGAACTTCTTCACTTGACGAGTTTTCAGAGCCGAATAAGTCAAGTCAAGTAGACGATTACTTTACGGAAATGGAAAAAGACGCGCTTGGCGAAATTGGAAATATTTCGTTTGGCAGTTCAGCAACAGCGTTATCGGCTTTATTGAATCAAAAAGTCGATATTACCACACCGTTTGTATCGCTCGTGTATAAAGAAGAGCTGACGGATGAATTTCCAAATCCTCATGTCGCTGTGCAAGTTCAGTACACAGAAGGCTTTTCTGGTACGAATTTGTTAGTTATTAAACATGAAGATGCAGCTGTTATTTCAGATTTGATGCTTGGTGGAACGGGAGAGAATCCGACGGAAATCATGGATGAAATTAAGCTGAGTGCAGTGCAGGAAGCGATGAATCAAATGATGGGTTCTGCAGCGACGTCTATGTCTACGGTATTTCAAAAGAAAATTGATATCTCTCCGCCGAGCTTAGATATTTTAAATATTCAAAAAGGGGAAGGCACAGAGCTGATTCCCCAAGATGACGTCTTTGTAAAAGTCTCTTTTAATTTGAAGGTAGGCACATTAATCGATTCCAATATTATGCAGCTGTTATCGATATCTTTTGCCAAAAGTTTGGTGGAAGAGCTCTTAGTTCCAAGCGCAGAAGGTACCGCAGCTTCTATTGAAAAAGAATCAGATCTTAACGAAAAGCAAACAGAACCGCCGGCAGCTGAATACATACAGCATGAAGAAACACAGCAGGCAGAACCTGTTCATGTACCAGTTGATGTTCAGCCCGCATCGTTTTCAGAGTTCGAGCACGTGTCTTCTCCTCAAGGGGATTCGCGAAATTTAGACATGCTGCTTGATATCCCGCTTCAAGTTACCGTGGAGCTTGGAAGGACTAAGCGAACGGTTCAAGAGATTTTAGCATTATCTTCTGGTGCAATCATTGAACTTGATAAACTAGCAGGCGAACCGGTAGATATCTTGATTAATAGCAAATTAATTGCAAAAGGTGAAGTGGTCGTCATTGACGAGAATTTTGGCGTTCGCGTAACTGATATTATTAGTCAAAGAGACCGTATTAACAAACTAAAGTAATGATTTTTAGGAGGAGTAGAGATGGGAAACCGAATTTTAATTGTAGATGATGCTGCGTTCATGCGCATGATGATTAAAGATATTTTAACGAAAAATGGATATGAAGTAGTAGCGGAAGCGGCAGATGGCCAGCAGGCTGTGGAGTTATTTAAAGAGCATGCACCAGATCTTGTCACAATGGATATTACGATGCCTGAAATGGATGGAATTACGGCCTTAAAAGAAATTAAAAACATAAAAAGTGATGCCAAGGTGATCATGTGTTCAGCGATGGGACAGCAGGCAATGGTGATTGATGCCATTCAAGCAGGGGCAAAAGATTTTATCGTTAAGCCGTTTCAAGCAGATCGTGTATTAGAGGCAATTTCAAAAGCAATTGGATAAACAACAGATTGGCGGGACTTTCCCGCTAATCTTACACTATGTTGAAGTAAGAGGTGGCAGACATTGCTGCGAAAGTTCGTAATTGTTGCGCTGTTAATAAGCGTATTAGCAGGATCAAATCAAATCGTCTATGCAGAAAGTGGATCTGCATCGGTAAAAGAATGTTTGGAGAAAACGGAGAAGTGTTCAGAGAGTGAGAGTACTGATTCAAAAGAAAAAACTGAACTCCAGGCGACGCCTGCGCTTTCAGCTGGAGATATCGTGAAGATGATATTCGCGTTTTTACTTGTAATTGGGCTGCTTTTTGCGCTCTTAAAATTTGTAAATAAAAAAGGAAGGCTTCTACAAAAAAATAAAGTCGTACAAAACTTGGGTGGTACAAATGTTGGAAGCAGCAAGTCTGTACAAGTAGTCAAAGTTGGAAATCAGCTTTTTGTTATTGGAGTCGGTGAAAATGTGCAGCTTCTTTCAGAAATTACAGGGCAAGAGAAACAGCAGCTGCTTACGCAGTATGAGGAACAACAGAAAAACGAGGGCGAATATAAAGTCGTACTACCGTCTTTTTTAGAAAAATTCACTTCTAAAAAAGAAGAGAAATCTAGTCATTCTTTTCAGCAGCTTTTTCAGCGAGAAATGAATGAAATGAAAATAAAAAGACAAAACGCACTGAAAGAGTTAGAAAGGAACAAAAAGAACGATGAATGAAGTGATGAATCTCTTTAACTCGAGCAGTCCTACAAATATTTCAACTTCTGTCCAGCTTTTGTTGCTGCTGACGGTGTTTTCAGTAGCTCCTGGAATTTTAATCATGATGACCTGCTTTACACGAATTGTCATTGTGCTTTCATTTGTACGTACGTCGCTTGGGACACAGCAAATGCCTCCTAATCAAGTATTAGTTGGTTTATCGCTGTTTTTAACATTTTTTATTATGGCACCAACTTTTTCTCAGGTAAATGAACAGGCGCTTCAGCCGCTTTTAAAAGAAAAAATCACGTTGAATCAAGCCTATAAAAAAGCAGCTGAACCAATGAAAGAATTTATGAGTGCTCATACAAGACAAAAAGATTTAGCTCTTTTTTTAGAATATGCGGATATAGATAAACCATCCTCTGTTCAAGATATTCCCTTAACTGCGCTCGTTCCAGCTTATGCGATCAGTGAGCTAAAGACGGCATTTCAAATTGGATTTATGATTTTTATTCCTTTTCTCATTATCGATATGATTATAGCAAGCGTGCTGATGTCTATGGGAATGATGATGCTTCCTCCCGTTATGATTTCGCTCCCATTTAAAATTTTACTATTTGTACTGGTTGACGGCTGGAATTTAGTTGTTAAATCATTATTAATAAGTTTTCAATAGGTGATAGACAATGAATGGAGAATTTGTCATTTCGTTAGCAGAAAAAGGCGTGTATACAATTTTAATTGTATCTGGTCCTCTATTACTGCTGGCCCTTGTAGTTGGGCTCATTATTAGTATTTTTCAAGCAACTACCCAAATTCAAGAGCAAACTCTTGCTTTTGTTCCTAAGATTGTAGCGGTCTTAGTAGGGATTGTATTTTTTGGTCCGTGGATGTTATCGAAAATGATTTCATTTACATATGAAATTTTTGCAAATCTGTATCGGTACGTAGGATAGCTATGAGTCAGTTGATCTTATCCTATCCCGCGTTTTTACTAGTACTAGTGCGGGTAACGTCTTTTTTCATCACTGTTCCGCTATTTTCATACAAAACGATTCCCGCAGTTCATAAGGTAGGTTTGTCTGCCTCGCTATCCGTCATTATTGCGACAACGATTGATTTACCCGTCGTTTCGTTAGATGCACAGTTTGTACTTTTAGTAGTAAAAGAATGTGCTGTTGGGTTGTTTATTGGTTTGACTGCGTATGTATTTATTATGGCTATTCAAATCGCCGGAGGTCTCATCGATTTTCAAATTGGGTTTGCCATTGCCAGTGTAATAGACCCGCAGACAGGGGCGCAAAGTCCGATACTAGGTCAATATTTATATGTATTTGCTCTTCTATTTTTATTATCGACCAATGGGCATCATTTATTAATAGACGGCATTTATAATAGTTATTTAATTATTCCGTTAGACAAAGTAGCTTTCCCTGTGGGAAGCCAAGCATTTGCTACACACATCATAACTGTTTTTTCATCGATGTTTTTAGTAGCCGTTCAAATGTCTTTGCCTTTGGTTGGTTCATTATTTTTAGTCGATATCGCGCTTGGCATCATCGCGAGAACGGTTCCGCAGTTAAATATTTTCGTAGTTGGATTTCCGGTGAAAATCATCGTTGCTTTTATTTTACTAATTGTAGTGATGGGGAGCATGTTTTATATGATGCAAATCATATTTGAACAAATGATAGAAGCGATGCGCGCGATGATCCGCATATTAGGAGGGGTGTAGCTTTGTTTTTAGTAAAAGTTGATTTGCAATTTTTTGCAGGAGAAAAAACGGAAAAAGCTACACCTAAAAAAAAGCAGGACTCTCGAAAAAAAGGACAGGTAGCTAAAAGTCAAGACGTTACCACTGCGCTCATTCTTTTAATGGTTTTTCTTTATTTTTTGTTTGGAGCCAAACAATTTTTACAGCAAATGATGAAGCTGTTAAGAGAAGCTTTTCAAACGTATATGCTTGAGGAAGTGACGGCAGAGCGCGTATTTGCGATGTTTAAGCATCTTCTTCCTTCAATTGCTCTTGCAGCGGGTCCTGTCATGCTCGCAGCTTTTGTTGCTGCGCTCGGAGCGAATTATATGCAGGTTGGCATTCTTTTTTCCACGGAGTCCCTTCAGCCTAAGTTAGAAAAGATTAACCCTATTAGCGGAGCCAAACGAATTTTTGCCATGAGAGCGCTGGTAGAACTAATCAAGTCAACGCTGAAAATTATGTGTATCGGAGCCGTCACGTGTTTTATATTATGGATTCACATAGAAGATGTATTAAATTTATCTCAAAAAAGTATAGGGGACTCGCTGGTTGTTCTGTCTAAGCTTGTTTTTCAAATGGGACTTGCAGCTTCGCTTATGCTTTTATTTTTATCGCTGCTTGATTATTTGTACCAAAAGTTTGATTTCGAGAAAAATATTCGAATGTCAAAGCAAGATATCAAAGATGAGCATAAAAACATTGAAGGAGATCCTCTAATCAAATCAAAAATAAAGCAAAAGCAGCGTGAAATGGCAATGTCTCGCATGATGCAAGAAGTTCCAAAAGCAGATGTCGTCATTACAAACCCTACTCATTATGCCATTGCTTTAAAATATGATGAAGAAAAAATGGATGCTCCCTATGTTGTAGCCAGCGGCGTAGATTTTATTGCTCAAAAGATCAAAGGAATTGCCAAAAGTCATGAAATTATCATGGTAGAGAACCGCCCGCTGGCAAGAGCGCTTTTTGATCAAACCAAAGTAGGGGATGCGGTTCCAGAAGAGTTTTTTAAAGCGGTGGCTGAAATATTAGCTTACGTATACCGCATTCAAAATAAAATGTAACGTTACGCTATTGTAAGGAGAGAAAAATTAATGTCTGCAAGAGAACTGCCAGTTGTTATAGGTGTTGTACTCATTATCGTTATGCTTGTTATTCCGTTGCCTTCATGGTTATTAAGTATTTTAATCATGATTAACATTTCTCTTGCGCTGCTTGTACTGCTCGTTTCCATGAACATGAAAGAACCTTTAGAGCTATCGGTGTTTCCGTCTTTGCTGCTGGTTCTTACGCTGTTTCGATTAGGTTTGAACGTATCGACAACCCGTTCAATTTTAGGAACAGGAGAAGCAGGCGGAGTAGTGGAAACATTTGGCCACTTCGTGATTGGTGGAAATCCGTTAGTGGGGTTTGTTGTCTTTATTATTTTAATTATCATTCAGTTTCTCGTTATTACAAAAGGAGCGGAGCGTGTTTCTGAAGTAGCCGCACGTTTTACCTTGGATGCGATGCCAGGGAAACAAATGAGCATTGATGCAGATTTAAATGCAGGTATGATTTCAGAAAAACAAGCAATTGACCGCCGTGAAAAAATTCAGCGCGAAGCAGATTTTTACGGAGCAATGGATGGAGCTAGTAAATTCGTCAAAGGTGATGCCATTGCAGGGATTGTCATTACCCTTATTAACATCTTGTTTGGAATTATTATCGGCATGCTGCAAATGGGAATGTCCATCACTGAAGCATCCCAAACGTTTACTTTGTTAACAGTAGGCGATGGATTGGTTAGTCAAATTCCAGCCCTCATGATTTCAACAGCGACGGGAATTATCGTCACGAGAGCTGCTTCAACAGGCAATTTGAGCGAAGATATTACACGGCAGCTGTTTGCTTTTCCCGTTATGCTTTATGTAACTGGAGGAACAATTGCCGCTCTTGGTTTAATCACGCCAATTAATGATGTCATTACAATGCCTATTGCTATTTTATTAGGGGTGGGAGGCTATTATTTGTCTCAGGCTAAAAATCAGGCGGTTCGTGAAGAAATGGCCCCTACTGAAGAAGAGCTAGAAGACAATGAAATGAAAAGTCCAGAGAGTGTTGTCAATCTATTAAGCGTTGATCCGATTGAATTTGAATTTGGGTATGCATTAATTCCGCTTGCTGATACGAATCAAGGAGGCGATTTACTCGATCGAATTGTTATGATTAGGCGCCAGCTGGCACTTGAGCTAGGATTAGTCATTCCAGTTGTTCGTATCAGAGATAACATTCAGCTTCAGCCCAACGAATACTGTCTTAAAATAAAGGGCAATGAAGTGGGGAAAGGGGAGCTGCTGCTCGATCACTACTTAGCAATCAGTCCCGGAATGGATGATGAATTGATTGAAGGAATTGATACGTTAGAACCAGCTTTTAAAATGCCTGCGAAATGGATTAGCGAGTCGGTGAAGGAGCAGGCTGAGATGTTTGGGTATACCGTTGTGGACCCACCGTCGGTTGTGTCTACGCACATAACAGAAGTTATAAAATCGTATGCGCATGAGCTGATTGGAAGGCAGGAGACAAAGCAACTAATTGATCACACAAAAGAAACGTATCCTATTTTAATTGAGGAAGTAACGCCTAATCCGCTTTCCGTTGGAGACATTCAAAGGGTACTGGCAAAACTTTTAAAAGAGAGCGTCTCAATTCGAAATTTACCCATTATTTTTGAGGTGCTGGCCGACTACGGAAAAATGACGTCAGACACCGATTTGTTAACTGAATATGTCAGACAAGGACTTGCAAGGCAAATTACCAGTCAATATACGGTCCAAGAAGGTCTGCTTCGAGTTCTTACCCTTTCAGGAAAAGTTGAAAAAACGATGGCGGAAGCTGTTCAACAAACGGAGCATGGGAACTATTTATCACTAGACCCTAACGTTTCACAAGCTATTGTGGAAAGTATAGCTAAGCAAATAGAAACACTTTCTTTTCAAGAACAGTCTCCAATTGTGTTATGTTCTCCTGCAGTGAGGATGTACGTGCGTCAAATCACTGAGCGGTATTTTCCTCATATGGCGGTTTTATCATATAACGAGTTAGAAGCAAATGTTGAAGTTCAAAGTGTTGGAGTGGTGGATATCTGATGAAAGTAAAAAAATATGTAGTAGAATCTATGCCGCAAGCTATGAAAGCCATTCGTTCAGATTTAGGTGAGGAAGCGGTTATTTTACATTCGAAACAAATTCGAACAGGAGGTTTTCTTGGCTTATTTACTAAGGCGAAAATAGAAGTATTGGCAGCTGTCGATCCCGTAGAAAAGCTGAGCGTAAAGAAGAACTCAGCGCCGCCAGAACCCAGTATGGAAGATAATCAATCTTTTATGAAGCAGCAGCTCAGTGAGTTAAATACTCTTGTCTCACAAATGAGTCAAATGCCAAAGGTTTCTTCAGGTTCATATCCAAAAGTAGTGGAAGATGTGCTTGCTTATTTGCGTTTGCAAGAAATAGACGAAGCTATTTTAGAAAACTTGGAGGCTCCTATGCTAGAGTACTACTACTTACATCGCCGCCCTAACTCAAACCAACTCATGAAGTGGACGAAAAACTGGTTTACCAATCAGTTTAAAGCAAGTGAATGGAGCGGTCCTTTCAAAAAATATGTAAGTGTAGTAGGGCCAACAGGTGTCGGTAAAACAACCACTCTTGCTAAATTGGCTGCAAAGTGTGTCCTAGAACAAAATCAAAAAATAGCATTTATCACAACGGACACCTATAGAATTTCAGCGATTGAGCAGCTCAAGACGTACGCTTCGATCTTAAATGCGCCTTTAACGATTTGCTATAACGGAGAAGATTTTAAAAAAGCTTTGCTGGAAACAAAAGCATACGATGTGATTTTTATTGACACAGCAGGCCGTAACTTTTTAGAACCGCAATATGTAAATGATTTAAAGAAAATTATTACGTTTCAAGAAGATTTGCAAACGTTTCTTGTTCTAGCACTAACGTCAAAAGCATCAGATATGAAAGCTATATATGAACGTTTTGCTAGTCTCCCTGTTGATCAACTGATTTTTACGAAGCGAGATGAAACAACTCACAAAGGCTCGCTTTTAAATATGTTGTATCGTTACGGCCAACGAGCTGCTTTTACAACAAACGGGCAGGATGTACCAGAAGATGTTTCGTCATTTAAAATAGAAGAGTTTATCGACGATGTGTTTGGAGATTGGAAAGATGAATGATCAAGCAGCAGTTTTAAGAGAAAAAGTGTTAAAGAAACATCAAAACTCTTTAAGAAATTGTAAAACGATAGCCGTGTTAAGCGGAAAAGGAGGAGTTGGAAAGTCGAATCTATCATTAAACTTATCTCTTGCGCTAACGAAGCAAAAGCAAAGAGTTCTTCTTTTTGACATGGATATAGGGATGGGAAATATTGATATTTTGATTGGACAAACTGCTTCCTATACGATGGTTGATTTGCTAGAAAAAAAGCTTTCCATCCAGCAAATTATTAAAAAAGGTCCTGAAGATTTAGCTTATGTGGCTGGTGGAACGGGAATTTCCTCTGTATTTGAATGGTCTCCATCGGACCTTGCTCATTTAATACAAGAATTGAGTTCTTTAACAAATCAATACGATTACATGATTTTTGATATGGGAGCGGGCATGTCAGAGAGTGTGCTTAAGTTTTTAAAAGCTGTAGATGAAATGATCGTGGTCACAACACCCGAACCTACATCTATCACAGATGCTTACGCTGCTATTAAGCTAGCAGCTTCCTATTCTGTATCAGCACCGGTTCGTCTTATTATTAACAAAACGCTTTCTGACAAAGAAGGAAATGAGACGTATGAACGATTTAACCGAGCTGTTCAGCAGTTTTTGAACATATCTATTTCTCTATTAGGTATTGTGCCAAACGATCAAGCTGTCCAGAAAGCGGTCAATCGCCAAATGCCTTTTTTGCTTCAAAACCCAACATCTAAAGCAAGTGTATCACTAATAGAAATGGTGAATATTCTTATTCCTCAAGATAATAGGATAACGGCTAAAAACGAGGGAATGTTTATTCGGCGCCTCAAACGATTTTTTCTTGAAAGGTAGGAAATGAGAGTGAATGAAATAAAGGTGCTTATTGTGGATGATTCTGCATTTATGCGAAAGCTAATCGGCGATTTTTTAGCATGTGACAGTCGTTTTCACGTTGTGGGTACCGCACGTAACGGTGAAGAAGGGTTGAAAAAAGCGCTCGAGCTGTCGCCAGACGTTGTGACACTTGATATCGAAATGCCTAAAATGAATGGCTTAGATATGTTAAAGCAGCTTATGCGTGTGAAGCCCCTTCCTGTTGTCATGTTATCGAGTACAACAATAGAAGGTGCTGAAAATACGCTGACCGCTATGCAGTACGGCGCAGTTGATTTTGTTGCTAAACCTTCGGGAGCTATTTCGCTGGACTTACATAAAGTGAAAGATGAGCTTATCTCTAAACTATTGCTTGCTAGTAAAGCCAACATATCTTCAAGCAGTCATCAGCACGTGCAAAACAGAAGTGTATATAACCTCCCGATGGGGACGAAAGTGAACAAAATGATTTGTATTGGCACTTCTACTGGAGGACCGCGTGCGCTGCAAGAAGTATTATCAACTGTTTCAAAAGACATACACGCACCTATTTTTATTGTGCAACATATGCCTCCAAATTTCACAAAATCATTAGCGGTTAGACTAGATCAGCTAGCTGATATTGAAGTGAAAGAAGCACAAGACAATGAAATCGCGCGCTCAGGATGTGCGTACATTGCGCCTGGAGGTTTTCATATGACGGTTGTAGAGAAAGAAGGACAGCTCAGCATTTGTTTAGACACTTCTTCACCTGTAAAGGGACATCGCCCCTCAGTGGATCGTTTGTTTCAGTCGATTAGTAAAATTTCAGGTTATCAAAAACTTGCTATTGTGTTGACGGGAATGGGGGCGGATGGAACGGAAGGCATTATTGATTTAAAGAAAAATAAAGACGCGCTTATATTGGCTGAATCTAAAGAAACAGCTGTCATTTATGGGATGCCCAAATCAGCTGTTTCTACAAAGCTTGTTGATTATATTGAACCGCTGCGAAACGTTGGAAGCTTTATTTCTCGCTACGCACAGAAATAGGAGGGAAAGTTACGATGGATATGAATCAATATCTAGAAGTGTTTATTGAAGAAAGCAAGGAACATCTTCAAAACGTTAACGACCAGCTAATGCGTTTTGAAAAAAATACCGATGATCTTGGTTATGTAAATGAAATTTTTCGGTCTGCTCATACGTTAAAAGGTATGTCTGCAACAATGGGATTTGATGATTTAGCACAATTAACTCACAAAATGGAAAACGTGCTAGATGCCGTTCGAAATCATCAAATCGACGCTCACACGGAAGTTCTTGATGCTTTGTTTGAATCAGTCGATGCGCTAGAAATAATGGTTCAATCTATTTCTGAAGGCGGCGATGGTCAGCTTGATGTCAAATTGCTTGTTCAAAAGCTGCAGCGTATTGTAGCAGAGGAACCCGCAGCAGAGCATGCGGCTTCTTCTATTGAGTATGATGAGTTCTTACAAACGCTGCTCAGTCAAACAGCAGGGCAAGGATTTAATGCGTTTGAAATAACCGTACAGCTCGAACGCACCTGTCTGTTAAAAGCTGCGCGTGCATATATGGTATTTGATGTGTTAGAGCAAGCGGGAGACGTCATTCAGTCAGCGCCAACTGTTCAAGATATCGAACAAGAAAAATTTGAATCATCTTTTATCGTTATATTAGTAACAAGCGAATCGCAAGAAAAGCTGAAGGCGAGCATTATGGAGGTCTCTGAAGTAGAAAGCGTGAAAATTGCTGCGGTCCCCATAAAAAAGGAGACAGAAATGCAGGAGCTTGTTTCACAAGAAGAAGCAGCAACTATACAGGAAGTTACTGTGTCAGCACCTTCTAAATCGCCTGTTGAAGAGAAAAGACAGCTCTCAAATAACAAGACGATTCGAGTCAATATTGACCGTTTGGACAGTCTGATGAACTTGTTTGAAGAACTAGTTATTGATAGAGGCAGGTTAGAACAAATATCAAAAGAATTGAATAATAGCGAATTAGACGAAACGGTAGAGCGGATGTCCCGTATTTCTGGAGATTTGCAAACGATTATTTTAAATATGCGTATGGTGCCTGTAGAAACCGTTTTTAATCGGTTTCCTCGTATGGTGAGACAGCTTTCAAAAGATTTAGGGAAACAAATTGAACTTCAAATTGTCGGAGCTGATACAGAGTTGGACCGAACCGTCATTGATGAAATTGGAGATCCGCTTGTTCACTTATTAAGAAATGCCGTTGACCACGGAATTGAAATGCCTCAAGCACGCTTAAAGAACGGAAAGAATGAAAAGGGAACGATTCGCCTTAAAGCTTATCATAGCGGAAATCATGTCTTTATTGATTTAGAAGATGACGGGGCGGGCATCAATCGTGAAAAGGTACTGCAAAAAGCGTTAGATCGAGGAATTATCGATGGGAAAACTGCTGAAACGCTGACGGATAAACAAGTGTACGAGCTCATTTTCGCTTCGGGCTTTTCGACGGCTGAACAAATTTCAGATGTTTCCGGACGAGGAGTAGGTCTAGATGTCGTGAAAAACACGATTGAATCGCTAGGGGGTTCTGTAACGATCGATTCTAACGAAGGATACGGTTCGCGTTTTTCTATTCAACTGCCGCTCACTCTGTCTATCATTTCTGCTTTACTCGTGCAAATGAGTGAAGAGCGCTATGCCTTACCGCTTTCTTCGATTATTGAAACAGCTATTGTTCAGCCGAAAGAGGTCATGCATGTACATGGTCAAAAGGTTATTGACTTTCGAGGAGCCATTATTCCTCTTATTGATTTAAAAGAACTATTTACTGTGCCTAACTCGGTACAAAGAGATCATTATTCCGTCGTTATTGTGAAAAAAGGAGAAAAGACCGCCGGGCTAATTGTTGATTCTTTTATCGGTCAGCAGGAAATCGTTTTAAAATCTTTAGGTCATTATCTGCCGGGTGTATTTGCTATTTCAGGAGCCACGATTTTAGGCGATGGACAAGTAGCACTTATCATTGATTGCAACGCTTTGATCAAATAACAAATGCTGTAAAAAGAAAGGGAGAAAGGCATGAAAATTATTGTGTTTCAATTGGGGGACGAGGAGTACGGAATTTCAGTAGAAGAAGTGCAATCGATTGAAAAGATTCAGCACATAACACGCGTTCCTGGAGTAAAAGAATATGTAAAAGGTGTTATTAATCTTCGCGGTGTTATTACACCGATTATTGATTTGCGCACTCGTTTTAACTTACAAGAACAGCTTAACCATGAGCTGACACGTATTATTATGGTTCGTCTTAATGATGTAGAAGCAGGTTTGATTGTGGATGCGGCAAATGATGTAGTAGACATTGATGAAAAAACGATTGCTTCAGTGCCTGAAACAGTTGAAGGAACAGCTGTAGAATACTTGAACGGAGTTGTTAAAGTAGATAACCGTTTAATTGTTCTTCTAAATTTACCTAAAGTGCTCTCTTTAGAAGACCACCTCCAGTGAGCCAAGCGAATAATGGATATCACGCTGAAGTTTGTAGGAGTTGAAGAATCGTGAGAGATGATAAACAAGTGATTAAGGTAGGAATTGCCGAGATGAATGTTACACATGCACCCGCAGTGCTTCGAACAGCGGGATTAGGGTCATGTGTAGGAGTTGTCGTTTACGACTCTGTTCACTCAGTAGCTGGGCTCGCTCATGTAATGCTTCCCGATTCAAGCGGGGCTAAATGTCCTTTTAATAGAGCTAAATATGCAGATACAGCCATTTTTGATTTGATAAATATGTTGATTAAACAAGGTGCACATAGAAGATTATTAAAAGCAAAAATAGCAGGGGGGGCACAGATGTTTCAATTTGAACCAAGAAATGATGTGATGCGAATTGGCCTTCGAAATGTTCAAGCAGTGGAGAGAGAACTGCATAGAAACAGTGTAGAAATTGCAGCAAAAGCTACAGGAGGACACAACGGACGCACAATTGAATTTGATCCTCAAACGGCTATTTTAAAGGTTCGTACGATTAATGAAGGGATAAAAACGATATAAAGCGCGCTCTGACCGTTGACCGTTTAATAGCGCTATAAAAAGGAGTTGAAAGACCCTTGAAAAGTATACAAGAAGTTGAAGAACATAAAATTTGGCAGGAATGGATAGAGACGAGAGACTCCCATGCGGGAAACATGCTTGTTAAAAAGTATATGCCGCTTGTTAACTATCACGTTCAGCGGATTAGTGTAGGGTTGCCGAAGAATATTCATAAAGAAGAGCTTCGTAGTTTAGGATTAATCGGCCTTTACGATGCTTTGGAAAAGTTTGATTACGGTAGAGACTTAAAGTTTGATACATATGCGTCTTTTCGAATTCGAGGGGCGATAATAGACGGGCTTCGTAAAGAAGATTGGTTATCAAGAAGCGCAAGGGAAAAGACGAAAAGAATTGAGCAAGCAACAGAAGCACTTGAACAAAGATACTTGCGCAGAGTTGCACCAAGTGAGGTTGCAAAAGAAGTAGGCATGACAGAAGCAGATGTTGTTCATACAATGAATGAAGGCTTCTTAGCTAACGTTTTGTCAATGGAAGAACAGCCAAAAGAGTATGAAGATGGAGAGCAAAAATACACGATTAAAGATGAAAAAACGCTCTCTCCTGAAGAGGAGCTAATTAACGACGAACGATATCAAGAGCTCGCTGAAGTTATCGAGCAGCTAAATGAAAAAGAGCAGCTTGTTGTTTCATTATTTTATAAAGAGGAGTTGACTTTCACAGAGATCGCGCAGCTGTTAGGGCTATCCACTTCACGCATTTCTCAAATTCATTCGAAAGCGCTGTTTAAAATGCGTACGAGTTTAAGCAAAATAATTTAACAAAGAGGTAAAGTGATGGAGTTTTTACTCACAGTTAGTTTTTTAATTCATGGTCTATCACTGTTTTGCATTATTCTTTTATATATGCAAGTGACCAAAGTGAAAAGGATTGAACGCTTGCACCAGCAAAATATAAATAAAATGGAAGCTGCAATGAGTTCATATCTCGCTGAATTTCAGGAACAAAACGAGCAGTTTTTACGGCAGCTTCGTGAGCGTTCAACTTCGCTTTCTTCCGAAATGGAAGAAAGCAGCGCCAAATCACCTTTGGTAGATGAAGAAGACGTGCCTGTTCAAAGGGTGGATCTAAAAAGTGAGCCTTCCCAGTCGCTGCATGAACTTCTCTCTATAGAAGAAAATCAGAAACATATAAGCACATCTTTTGATGAATTAACTACAGACCAAATTCAAGATTTGTCAGGTGAAGAGATAAAAGAATTTTCCGTTTATTTAAAGGGAAAAGGTTTAACAATTGAAGAAATTGCAAAACATTTACACAGAGGGAAAACTGAAATTGAATTATTATTGAAATTTCATCAATAAACTTAATGAAACGCTTGCTTGTGAAAAAGGAGTATGCTATATTAGTTTTTGGTGTTATTACACACGCTTGTTGATTCGGTTGATGGTGCTACTTTTTGTAGTTTCGGCTGAAGATGATATAAGCGGAGGAGACTTAAAACCATTAGGAGGAAAAACACATGTCAGTAATTTCAATGAAACAATTACTAGAAGCTGGTGTACATTTCGGTCACCAAACTCGCCGTTGGAACCCAAAAATGAAGAAATATATCTTCACTGAGCGTAACGGCATCTACATTATCGATCTTCAAAAAACAGTTAAGAAAGTAGAAGAAGCGTACAAATTCGTTAAAGAATTAGCTGCAGACGGCGGTACTGTTTTATTCGTAGGTACGAAAAAACAAGCTCAAGATTCTGTTAAAGAAGAAGCAGCTCGCGCTGGTATGTACTTTGTTAACCAACGTTGGTTAGGTGGTACATTAACTAACTTCTCAACTATCCAAAAACGTATCAAACGTTTAAAAGATATCGAAAAAATGCAAGAAGACGGTACTTTCGAAGTACTACCTAAGAAAGAAGTAGTTCAACTTAAAAAAGAGTTAGAGCGTCTTGAGAAATTCTTAGGCGGCATTAAAGATATGAAACAACTTCCAGATGCATTATTCATCATTGACCCTCGTAAAGAGCGTATTGCAGTAGCGGAAGCTAAAAAATTACACATTCCAATCGTTGGTATCGTAGACACTAACTGTGATCCAGACGAAATTGATTATGTAATCCCTGCAAACGATGATGCAATTCGTGCTGTTAAACTTTTAACTTCTAAAGTTGCTGATGCTATTCTAGAAGCTAAACAAGGTGAAGAAACAGCAGTTGAAACTGAAACAACTACTGCTTAATTCCGTGAAAGGTGATAAGAGGGAATAGCCTTTTATCACCTTTTTTTGAAAAGATTTAACCCATTTATATACATTAATTACATACCCAAACAAGGAGGCTACACATTATGGCAATTACTGCTCAAATGGTAAAAGAACTACGTGAAAAAACAGGCGCTGGTATGATGGATTGTAAAAAAGCGTTAACTGAAACTAACGGTGATATGGAGCAAGCAATCGATTTCTTACGTGAAAAAGGTATTGCAAAAGCTGCTAAAAAATCAGACCGTATTGCTGCTGAAGGTCTAACTTACATCGAAACTCAAGGTAACGAAGCTGTTATCTTAGAAGTTAACTCTGAAACTGATTTCGTTGCGAAAAACGAAGGTTTCCAAAAATTAACAAAAGAATTAGCTGCTCACATCTTAGCTAACAAACCAGCTGACGCTGCTGAAGCTGCTACTCAAAAAATGGAAAACGGTGCAACTGTTGAAGAACACATCAACTCTGCAATCGCTACAATCGGAGAAAAATTATCTCTACGTCGTTTCGCTGTAGCAACAAAAACTGATGCTGATGCATTCGGTGCTTACCTACATGCTGGCGGACGTATCGGTGTGTTAACAGTATTATCTGGTACAACTGAAGAAGCTGTTGCAAAAGACGTTGCTATGCACATCGCTGCAATCAACCCTAAATACATCTCTCGTGACCAAGTTTCTGCTGAAGAAACTGAGCGTGAGCGCGAAGTATTGACTCAACAAGCATTAAACGAAGGCAAACCAGAAAAAATCGTTGCAAAAATGGTTGAAGGTCGCCTTGGCAAATTCTTCGAAGATATTTGCTTACTAGATCAAACATTTGTTAAAAATCCTGATCAAAAAGTACGTCAGTTCGTTGAGAGCAAAGGCGCTACTGTTGAAAGCTTCGTTCGTTTTGAAGTAGGAGAAGGTATTGAGAAACGTCAAGACAACTTCGCTGAAGAAGTAATGAACCAAGTTAAAAAGTAAGGGTTTGACCGTATAGGGAACACTGTGTGTTCCCTTTTTTACAAAAGAGATCTCACCGTTAACGATGGAGGTAAGCATGAGTCAAGCAAAATATAATCGTATCGTATTAAAGTTAAGTGGAGAAGCATTAGCTGGTGAAGATGGTTTTGGTATTAACCCATCCATCATCAAATCTGTTGCTGAACAAGTAAAAGCCGTTTATGAATTAGGTGTGGAAATTGCTGTAGTCGTTGGTGGTGGAAACATTTGGCGTGGTAAAATTGGTAGTGAAATGGGTATGGATCGTGCAGCTGCTGATTATATGGGAATGCTAGCAACAGTAATGAACTCGCTGGCTCTTCAAGATAGCTTAGAGAACATTGGTGTGCAAACACGAGTTCAGACTTCTATCGAGATGAGACAAGTAGCAGAGCCTTATATTAGAAGAAAAGCTGTTCGACATCTTGAGAAAAAACGCGTTGTTATTTTCGCTGCGGGTACAGGAAACCCTTATTTCTCTACAGATACAACAGCAGCTTTGCGTGCAGCTGAAATCGAAGCTGACGTTATCTTAATGGCTAAAAACAACGTAGATGGCGTTTATAATGCAGATCCTAAGCTTGTACCTGATGCTGTAAAATATGAAACATTAACATATATTGATGTTTTAAAAGATGGACTAGCTGTTATGGATTCTACAGCTTCTTCATTATGTATGGACAACGATATTCCGCTAATTGTTTTCTCAATTACGGAAGAAGGCAATATTAAACGTGCCGTTACAGGCGAAAACATTGGAACAATTGTAAAGGGGAAATAAACATGCCAAAACAAGTGTTGCAAAACGCAAAAGAAAGAATGGAAAAAGCAATTCAATCATTTAGCCGCGAACTAGCATCAATTCGCGCTGGACGTGCAAGCGCGTCACTTCTTGACCGCGTAACGGTAGAATACTACGGTGCACCAACACCGATTAACCAATTGGCGCAAGTAAGCGTACCGGAAGCTCGTATGCTTGTTATTCAGCCTTATGACAAATCACAAATTGGTGAAGTTGAAAAAGCTATTTTAAAATCTGATTTAGGATTAACACCTACAAGCGATGGAACTATTATCCGTTTATCGATTCCTGCTTTAACGGAAGAGCGTCGTCGTGAGTTAGTGAAAATGGTTAAAAAATATGCTGAAGAAGCAAAAGTTGCGGTTCGTAACGTACGCCGTGATGCAAACGATGATTTCAAAAAGTTAGAGAAAAAAGGTGAAATTACTGAAGACGATCTACGCGGCTACAGTGATGACATTCAAAAACTAACAGATGACCATATCGTAAAAGTGGATAAAGTGGCAAAAGATAAAGAAGAAGAAATTATGGCAGTTTAAGTCATTTCAAGGTAAAATATATTGTAAAAGACCCTCTATTGTTTACAGGGGGTTTTTTTGTTAATAATGTGTAGTAAGAAAAAACTCACATAAGCTACACGTTTATGTGAGAGCGTACAACGGGGGACCTTTGCATGTTAAGAAAATTTCAAGCATGGAAGAAAAGTCAAGATTTAAATACACTGTCTTTGTCAGAACGAAAAGATCAAGTGAAACAGCACCCTGTTCCTGAACATATTGCAATTATTATGGATGGGAACGGTCGTTGGGCGCAAAAACGAGCTCTTCCTCGCATGATGGGCCATCATGAAGGAATGAAAGTAGTACGTCATGTGACCAGACTGGCCAATGAATTAGGTGTTAAAGTATTAACTTTATATGCATTTTCCACTGAAAATTGGAAGCGCCCCAAAACTGAAGTTGAGTTTTTAATGAAACTGCCAGAGGAATTTTTAACAACCTTTTTGCCTGAGCTAATTGAAAAAAATGTGCAAGTTCGTATTATGGGAGATAAAAGTGAGCTCCCTGCCCATACGATTCGAGCCGTGGATAAGGCAATTGAAAAAACAAAGCATAACACGGGGATGATTTTAAACTTCGCGCTTAATTACGGTAGCCGTCACGAAATTGTGGGCGCTATTCGGTCATTGGCAGAAGATGTAGAACAGGGAAAAGTGGCTTCCTCTTCTATTTCAGAAAATTTATTTTCTTCCTATTTAATGAGCAAAAGCCTTCCAGATCCGGATTTGCTTATTCGCACAAGTGGCGAGCTTCGCTTAAGTAACTTTATGCTTTGGCAGCTAGCGTACACAGAGTTTTGGTTTACAAAAGTATTATGGCCAGATTTTAAAGAAAATCATTTAATCGAAGCAGTCGAGGCGTTTCAAAAGCGCGGTCGCCGCTTTGGTGGTGTATAAGAAGGTGTGGAAAACAAGATGAAACAGCGCATTATCACCGCGATTGTAGCACTTGCGGTATTTGTGCCGATTGTTTTAATTGGAGGGTTACCTTTTACCCTTATCATGTATGTGATCGGAACAGTTGGTGTAATTGAGCTTTTAAAAATGAAACATTTGAAAGCAATGTCTTTTCCAAGTATCATTAGTTTATTACTAACTTGGGTGTTTTTACTACCAAACGGAAGAGATGTTGCATTTCAATTCTTAAGTGAACATAAGATAGAAGTAGCGCTTGCTGCTGTCCTTCTTTTATTAATGTACACGGTTGTAGTTAAAAATAAATTTACCTTCGATGACGTTGGGTTTATTTTATTAACAACAGTATATGTTGGCTTTGGCTTTCATTATTTTATCGAGGTTCGTCAAGAGTTCGGGTTAGCTTATTTGTTCTTTGCTTTCCTTATTATTTGGGCGACGGATTCCGGAGCTTATTTTATTGGACGAGCAATGGGGAAACGAAAGCTATGGCCGGAAATCAGTCCCAATAAAACAATTGAAGGTTTTGTTGGTGGCGTCGTATGCGCTATTATAGTAGCCATTGTATTTAAGCTGTTAGCAAATATTGATCAAACTATGATCGAGCTACTTGTAATTGGTATTATCGTATCGTTATTTGGACAGATGGGTGATCTTGTACAATCAGCGTTCAAACGTCACTATGGCGTAAAAGATTCAGGGAAAATTTTACCGGGTCATGGTGGGATTTTAGACCGTTTTGACAGTTTAATGTTCATCATGCCAATTTTAGCTTTTTTATTATCTCTATAAAAAAGATGTCTTTGTTTTAATAGGAGTGAATATACTTGAAGAAAATTTCCTTGTTAGGAGCTACAGGTTCAATCGGTACTCAAACCGTTGATATTGTTCGAGCGCATCCTGAGCATTTTGAGCTCTCAGCAATCTCTGTAGGTCGAAATATTAACGAAGCAAGAAAGATTATTCAGCAGTGTAAGCCAGCCCTTGTTTCTGTAATGAAGAAAGAAGATTGTCTGTCACTGCAAGCAGAATTCCCTTCTATTCGATTTGTTTATGGAGAAGAAGGACTTGTGGAAGTAGCAACTCATCCTTCTACAGAAGTGTTGGTAAACGCTGTTCTTGGAAGTGTAGGGTTGACTCCTACGCTAGAAGCAATCAAAATGAGAAAAACAATTGCTATTGCAAATAAGGAGACACTTGTTACCGCTGGTCACCTTGTCATGGAAGCAGCCAAGGAATATGGCGCTGATATTTTACCGGTAGACAGTGAGCATTCAGCTATTTTTCAAAGTTTGCAAGGGCAAGATCAAAAAGCAATAGACCGTTTAATTTTAACGGCTTCTGGAGGGAGCTTTCGAGATAAGACGAGAGCAGAACTACAGGGAGTAACGGTTGAAGATGCGTTAAATCATCCAAACTGGTCAATGGGAGCTAAAATTACAATTGATTCGGCAACGATGATGAATAAGGGACTAGAAGTGATTGAAGCACATTGGCTTTTTGATCTTCCCTATGAGAAAATTGATGTATTGTTACATAAGGAAAGCATCATTCATTCTATGGTAGAGTATTCTGATACAAGCGTTATTGCTCAGCTTGGAACGCCCGATATGCGCGTGCCAATTCAATACGCGTTAACGTATCCAAGACGCATGTCTTTGCCTGACACCAAGCGTTTAAGTTTGGCGGATATTGGTCAGCTTCACTTCGCTAAAATGGATGAAGAGCGTTTTCGCTGTTTAGCTTTTGCATTTGAGGCTGGCAAAGCGGGTGGAACACTTCCGACTGTTTTAAATGCAGCTAATGAAGAAGCTGTTCAAGCCTTTCTAGATGGTCACATTACATTTTTACAAATTGAAGATGTGATTGAAAAAGCAATGAATGAACATACTGTAATACAGAAACCTTGTTTATCTACTATTAAAGAAGTAGATTTAGAAGCAAGAGAGTTTGTTAGATCCGCCATCTCTCGATAATGTGCGTGCGAGAGAAGCCACTCCCTTATTTTTGGTGGGTGGAGGTTTGACTCTATTACATGAAGGGGGTAATACCCATTGAACACAGTCATTGCGTTTGTCGTCATTTTTGGAGCTCTTGTATTCTTTCATGAGCTTGGTCATTTAGTTTTTGCAAAGCGTGCAGGCATCTTATGCCGTGAGTTTGCCATTGGGTTTGGTCCCAAAATCTTTTCATTTAAACGAGATGAAACAGTTTATACCATTCGCTTACTGCCTCTAGGTGGATTTGTTCGAATGGCTGGAGAAGACCCGGAAATGATTGAAGTTAAGCCTGGTCAAATGGTGGGCCTCATGTTTGATAAGGAAGGCAAAGTAAATAAAGTCATTATTAATAACAAGGAACAGCATCCAAATGCAAAAGTCATTGAGGTAGAGCAAGCAGACTTAGAGCATAATCTATTTATTTCAGGTTATGAAGAAGGTGAAGATGAACATCTGCAAAAATTCGAGGTAGCAGAAGAATCTTACTTTGTTATGGACGGAGAAGACATTCAAATTGCACCTTACAGCCGTCAGTTTGCTTCCAAAACTCTTGGTCAGCGTGCGCTAGCCATTTTCGCTGGTCCGCTAATGAACTTTATATTAGCCTTTGTTATTTTTATCGTTCTTGGGATTTCTCAAGGATATGTTGTTGACAAACCTGTGATGGGCAAATTAACATCAGATGGAGTAGCCGTTGATGCGGGACTTAAACAAGGAGATAAAGTTCAAGCAATTGATGGACAAAGTGTTTCAACGTGGGATGATGTCGTAAAAGTAATTCAAAAACATCCTGAACAGCAAATTACATTCACGGTTCAGCGCGGCGGCAAAACCCTAGATATTCCAATTACACCTGAAAGCCGCAAGGTTGGGGAACAGACAATTGGATTAATTGGCGTATATGCACCGGTTGAAAAGTCATTCATTGGTTCGATCACGCACGGAGCTACTGAAACATATACGTGGATGAAAGAAATTTTAACGGGCCTTGGGAAGCTTGTGACAGGACAGTTCAAACTGGATATGCTTTCTGGTCCTGTAGGTATTTACGCAGCAACCGATCAAGTAGCACAGTCAGGCATTTATTACCTAATGAAATGGGCAGCCGTTTTAAGTATTAACTTAGGGATTGTCAATTTGCTTCCACTTCCTGCTTTAGATGGAGGACGACTATTATTCTTCGCTGTAGAAGGAATTCGCGGTAAGCCAATTGATCGTCAAAAAGAAGGGATTGTTCATTTTATCGGTTTTGCTTTATTAATGCTGCTGATGCTCGTTGTAACGTGGAACGATATTCAAAAGTTCTTTTTATAAGACATACGCTCAGCGAGGGATATTCCCTCGCTGATTATATGAAAATTGCGGCATGGTCCGCCTTAAAAAATAAGATAGAGAAGTAAGCAAAGAGGTGCGAGGTTATGAGACAAAGTTCTACATTGATTCCTACATTAAGAGAAGTGCCAGCTGATGCGGATATAAAAAGCCATCAGCTTCTATTGCGCGCAGGTTATATGCGCCAAAATGCAAGCGGCGTGTACAGCTTTTTACCGCTTGGTAAGCGTGTATTGCAAAAAGTTGAACAAATTGTTCGTGAAGAGATGGACCGTGCAGGTTCTGTCGAATTATTGATGCCTGCTTTACAACAAGCTGAATTGTGGCAAGAGTCTGGCCGCTGGTATTCATATGGGCCTGAGTTAATGCGTATGAAAGATCGTCACGGCCGTGAATTTGCTTTGGGAGCAACACACGAAGAAGTTATCACAAGCTTGCTTCGTGACGAAGTGAAGTCATACAAACGTTTACCGCTAAATTTATATCAAATTCAAACGAAGTTCCGCGATGAAAAACGTCCACGCTTTGGCTTATTACGCGGTCGTGAATTTATTATGAAAGATGCATATTCGTTTCATGCTTCTCAAGAAAGTTTAGATGAAGTGTATGATAAAATGTTTGCTGCCTACAGCCGCATCTTTGAGCGCTGCGGATTAAATTTCCGTGCGGTTATCGCTGATTCAGGTGCAATGGGCGGAAAAGATACGCATGAATTTATGGTTCTTTCTGAAATCGGGGAAGATACAATTGCTTATTCAGATACATCTTCTTATGCAGCAAATGTTGAAATGGCACCGGTTGTAAATACGTATGAAAAATCAGATGAAGCTGAAAAAGAATTAACAAAAGTGGAAACACCAAATCAGCATAGCATTGAAGACGTAGCTGCTTTCTTAAATGTTGAAGCGACTTCTTGTATCAAGTCCCTTTTATTTAAAGTAGATGATCGTTTTGTGCTTGTACTTGTTCGCGGGGATCACGAAGTAAACGATATTAAAGTGAAAAACTATTTTGAAGCTTCCGTCGTTGAACTGGCAACTCCAGAAGAAACAAAAGAAGCATTAAAATGCGCAGTTGGTTCGGTAGGACCGATTGGTGTAAGTGATTCAGTAGAAGTGGTAGCTGATCATGCGGTAAAAGCAATCGTTAACGGTGTATGCGGAGCAAATGAAGAAGGTTATCACTATACAAATGTGAATGAACGTAACTTTAATGCAACTTACGAAGATTTCCGCTTCATCCAAGAAGGAGATCAGTCACCGGATGGACAAGGTGTTATTAAGTTCGCTAAAGGTATTGAAGTCGGACATGTCTTTAAGCTAGGAACTCGCTACAGTGAAGCGATGGGAGCAACGTATCTAGATGAGAACGGACGCAGCCAGCCAATGATTATGGGTTGCTATGGTATCGGTGTTTCTCGTACAGTAGCTGCGATTGCAGAACAATTCAATGATGAAAACGGTCTTCTATGGCCAGAGGCTGTTACGCCTTATCAAGTGCACGTTATTCCAGTTAACGTGAAAAATGATGAACAGCGTGAACTAGGTGAGAAATTATATAATGAGTTATTAGATAATCGCTTTGAAGTGCTGTTAGATGACCGCCAAGAGCGTGCAGGAGTAAAATTTGCAGATTCAGATTTAATTGGTCTTCCTGTTCGAGTAACAGTTGGTAAACGTGCATCTGAAGGAATTGTAGAAGTAAAAGTACGGAAAACTGGGGAGTCACTAGAAGTGTCAGTTGACAATCTTGTTTCAACAGTGAAAGAACTGCTAGCGAAGTAATGAAGCAGCGGGGATTTGTATCCCTGCTGTTTTTATGTTTATAAACAGAACATATGACAGAATAGAAGTCATTTATGTTAAAATAGATTGCACTCATTTATAAAAGGAGGCAGAAAACTTGGAAGCACAAACGCTAGGAAAAAAAGAGCGTTTTAAGTTGCTGCTGCAGCAGTTAGAGCTGACGAGTGATCAAATTGTTCCTTATTTTGAAAACGCAGCGATTGAAAAGCTCGTCATTCAGAAAGAACAAAAAAAATGGCATTTTCATTTTTCTTTAGAAGGGTTATTACCTTTTGAGATCTATGAGTTATTCCATGCTCGCATGTCTTCAGCTTTTTCTCATATTGCGAGTGTTTCTTTTTCTATTCAAACCGTTAATAAAGAATGTACGGAAGAGCATGTACAGTCATATTGGAAGCATTGTATTGGAGAAATGCAGGGAATATCCCCGCTTTTACAGTCGCTTTTACAAGATCAAATGCCGAGATTGAACGGTGCCAAATTGATTGTGAACGCACGACATGATGCAGAAGGAACGGCTTTACGTAAAAAGTACAGTCAGTTAATTGCTGATCAGTATGCGTCCTATGGCTTTCCGAACCTTCAGCTAATGACGGAAGTTGTACATTCAGAAGAAGCATTTCAGCAGTTTGTAGAGCAACGAAAACAAGAAGATACAGAAAAAGTATTACAAGCCATCACAGAGATGCAAAATAAAGAAAATGAAAAAAGTGATGGACCAGACCTACCAAAAGGTCCGCTTACAATTGGATATACGATTAAAGACGAGACGGTTCGCCTAGACTCCATTGTGGATGAAGAAAAGCGAATTGCCGTTGAAGGATACGTATTTGATGCAGAAACTAGAGAATTACGAAGCGGACGTACGCTTCTTATTTTTAAAGTGACAGATTATACAAACTCTATTATGGTTAAAATGTTTTCACGTGACAAAGAAGATATTCCTTTACTTCAAGCGATTAAAAAAGGAATGTGGGTAAAGGTTCGCGGAAGTGTACAAAATGATACATTTGTCCGTGATTTAGTTATGATTGGAAATGATGTCAACGAGATTACCGGTCCTGCTAGACAAGATACAGCGCCTGAAGATGAAAAGCGTGTGGAGCTTCACTTGCATACGCCAATGAGTCAAATGGATGCCGTTTCATCTGTTGGAGCTTTAGTCGGACAAGCTAAAAAATGGGGACATCCGGCTGTAGCGATAACTGATCATGCGGTTGCGCAGTCGTTTCCTGAAGCATATGGAGCCGGGAAAAAGAACGGCATTAAAATACTGTACGGAGTGGAAGTTAATTTAGTAGACGACGGCGTGCCGATTGCCTATAATCCGAAGCATGTGGATTTAACAGAAGCAACTTACGTAGTATTTGACGTCGAAACAACCGGTTTGTCAGCCGTGTACGATACCATTATTGAACTTGCTGCCGTGAAGATGAAAGAAGGAGAAATCATTGATCGATTTGAACGGTTTGCAAATCCTCATCATCCTCTGTCTGCAACAACAATTGAGCTGACGGGTATTACAGATGATATGGTCCAAAATGCGCCTGAAATCTCAGAAGTACTTCGTGATTTTCACGAGTGGATGGGTGACAGTATTTTAGTCGCTCATAATGCAAGCTTTGATATGGGATTTTTAAATATGGGACTGCAAAAAATCGGTTTAGAAAAAGCAGCTAACGGCGTTATTGATACGCTTGAACTCGGAAGATTTTTGTACCCGCATATGAAAAACCATCGTTTGAATACTCTTGCTAAAAAGTTTGATATTGAACTTGTGCAGCATCACCGCGCGATTTATGATGCGGAAACAACCGGCTATTTGTTAAATAAAATGCTGAAAGATGCATTTGAACGGGAAATTACAATGCATGATCGCTTAAATGATTATATGGGAGAAGGGAATGCCTATCAGCGGGCCCGTCCTTATCATGCGACTCTTTTAGCACAAACCGACGTAGGATTAAAAAATCTATTTAAACTTGTTTCGATTTCTCATTTAAATTACTTTTATCGAGTTCCGCGAATTCCAAGATCTCAGCTCGACAAATATCGAGAAGGCATCTTGATTGGAACCGCATGTGACCGAGGCGAAGTATTCGAAGGCATGATGCAAAAAGGAATTGATGAAGTAGAAGGAGTAGCTGAATTTTATGATTACATCGAAGTACAGCCTCCTGACAACTACAAGCACTTAATTGAACTAGATTTAGTGCGAGATGAGAAAGCCTTAAAAGATATTATTAGCAATATTGTGAAGCTTGGTGAAAAGATTGGAAAGCCGGTTGTAGCAACAGGAAATGTTCACTATCTCAATCCGGAAGACAAAATTTACCGAAAAATTTTAATTGGTTCACAAGGCGGGGCTAATCCTTTAAACCGTCATCAGCTGCCGGATGTTCACTTTAGATCAACGGATGAGATGCTGAATTGTTTTTCATTTTTAGATGGGGACAAAGCGAAAGAAATTGTTGTTCATAATACGCAAAAAATAGCCGATATGATCGATGATATTAAACCAATTAAAGATGATTTATATACGCCGAAAATTGAAGGTGCGGACGAAGAAATGCGTGAAATGAGCTATGCGATGGCACGCAGCATCTACGGTGAAGAGCTGCCTGAAGTAGTAGAAGCTCGTCTAGAGAAAGAGTTGAAAAGTATTATCGGCCACGGGTTTGCCGTTATTTACTTGATCTCGCATAAACTCGTTAAAAAATCATTAAATGATGGTTACTTAGTTGGTTCACGTGGTTCCGTAGGGTCTTCATTTGTTGCGACGATGACGGAAATTACAGAAGTAAACCCACTGCCGCCGCATTATGTGTGTCCAAAATGTAAGAAATCCGAGTTTTTTAATGACGGTTCCGTAGGTTCTGGATTCGATCTGCCGGACAAAAGCTGCGACGATTGTGGCGTACCGTTTATTAAAGATGGACACGATATTCCGTTTGAAACGTTCTTAGGATTCAAGGGAGACAAGGTTCCCGATATCGATTTGAACTTCTCCGGAGAGTATCAGCCGCGAGCTCATAACTATACAAAAGTACTGTTTGGAGAAGATAATGTATACCGTGCGGGAACAATCGGTACAGTTGCCGAAAAAACAGCTTATGGCTATGTAAAAGGCTATGCTGGTGACCGTGATTTACATTTACGAAACGCAGAAGTGGATCGTTTAGTAGCAGGATGTACGGGCGTAAAACGTACAACTGGTCAGCATCCAGGAGGAATTATTGTTGTACCGGACTATATGGATATTTTCGATTTTTCACCCATCCAGTTTCCAGCTGACGACCGTAATTCCGAATGGAGAACAACTCATTTTGACTTCCATTCGATTCATGATAATTTATTAAAACTTGATATACTCGGACACGATGATCCGACCGTGATTCGCATGCTTCAAGATTTAAGTGGAATTGATCCAAAAACAATTCCGACGGATGATCCTGAAGTGATGAAAATTTTTAGTGGAACGGAATCACTTGGCGTAACAGAAGAACAAATTATGTGTAAAACAGGAACGCTTGGCATACCTGAATTTGGAACGCGCTTTGTGCGTCAAATGTTAGAAGATACGAAGCCAACGACGTTTTCAGAACTTGTTCAAATCTCGGGACTGTCGCACGGGACGGACGTATGGCTTGGTAATGCGCAGGAGCTAATTCGCAATGATATTTGCAACTTAAGTGAAGTAATCGGCTGTCGTGATGACATCATGGTTTATCTAATTTATCAAGGTCTTGAACCTTCACTTGCTTTTAAAATTATGGAGTCTGTGCGTAAAGGGAAAGGGCTAACACCTGAATTTGAAGAAGAAATGATCAAAAATGGTGTTCCGGACTGGTATATTGATTCTTGTAAAAAGATTAAGTATATGTTCCCTAAAGCCCATGCGGCTGCTTATGTATTGATGGCCGTGCGTATTGCTTATTTCAAAGTGCACCACGCGCTTCTTTATTACGCAGCATACTTTACGGTTCGTGCAGATGACTTTGATATTGATACGATGATTAAAGGATCAACTGCCATTCGAGCGAAGATGGAAGAAATCAATGCCAAAGGTTTAGATGCATCTCCTAAAGAGAAAAACTTATTAACGGTGCTTGAGCTTTCTTTGGAAATGTGCGAACGAGGCTATTCATTTAAAAAAGTAGATTTATATGAATCGAGCGCAGACGAATTTTTAATTGACGGCACATCTTTAATTCCACCGTTTAATGCCATTCCTGGTCTTGGCACAAATGCAGCGCTGAACATTGTAAAAGCTCGTGAAACGGGAGAGTTTTTATCGAAAGAAGACTTGCAGCAGCGAGGCAAAGTATCGAAGACGATTTTAGAGTATCTAGACAACCATGGATGCCTTGAATCATTACCTGATCAGAACCAGCTTTCTCTTTTCTAACATTTGCATAAAATAAGCGGTTATGATATAGTAATTGTGGAAATGCTAAGGATACGGACGAGAAAGAGTGGGGAAACCCGCTCTTTCTTATTGATATGAACTTACTGTCATAGTAAGTAGTATGGAGAACGAATCGGCTTCTAGCATGATTCGTTTTTTCTGTAGATTTTCAATCACCATGATTGATTTATTATGTGACGTTTAAAATCCTGCAACACAAATGACAACATTTCCACTCTAGTAGGTTAGACCTCTTATAGAGTGCAAAATAAAAATAGCAAATAAACCACTCTTTTTTGATATAAGAGACATAAAAAACGCGTAACCTAAACATACCATGCAATGTCTCGAAGGGAGGATTAGAATGAGTAAAAATGTAAAACAAACAGTGGAAGAAATGGTTTCCCCTATCTTAGAGGAAATGAATTTAGAGCTTGTTGAAATTGAATACGTAAAAGAAGGAAAAGATTGGTTTTTACGTGTGTTTATCGACTCTGATACCGGCGTGGATATCGAAGACTGCGGAGCAGTAAGTGAAAAATTGAGTGAGAAAATGGATGCAGTAGATCCAATCCCTCATAACTATTTTTTAGAAGTATCATCGCCTGGTGCGGAACGCCCATTAAAAAAAGATAAAGATTTTGAACGTGCAATTGGTAAGCATGTATACATAAAAACATATGAACCAATTGAAGGTGCAAAAGAATTTGAAGGCGAATTACAATCATTTGACGGAGAAACTGTCACATTATCTATTCGTATCAAAACACGCACAAAAACGGTGATTTTACCATATGACAAAGTCGCTTTTGCTCGATTAGCGATTGTATTTTAATGTGTAGGGGCCAATATTAAAGGGGGATTATCCAACGATGAGCAGTGAGTTATTTGATGCCTTAGTCATTCTTGAAAAAGAGAAAGGCATTAGCAAAGATGTAATTATTGAAGCAATTGAAGCAGCGCTAATTTCTGCTTACAAACGCAACTTTAACCAAGCGCAAAACGTACGCGTTGATTTAAATTTAGAAAGAGGTTCAATGCGCGTGTTTGCTCGCAAAGATGTGGTTGATGAAGTATATGATCCACGTCTAGAAATTTCGGTTGAAGAAGCACAAACAATCAACCCTAACTTCCAGCTAGACGATGTGGTTGAAATCGAAGTAACGCCAAAAGACTTTGGACGCATCGCGGCTCAAACAGCAAAACAAGTTGTTACACAGCGTGTTCGTGAGGCGGAGCGCGGCGTTATCTACTCAGAGTTCAGCGATCGTGAAGAAGATATTATGACAGGTATTGTTCAGCGTCAAGATTCTCGCTTCATTTACGTGAGCCTTGGCAAAATTGAAGCATTGCTTCCTCAAAGCGAGCAAATGCCAAATGAGCAGTATAAACCTCATGATCGTATTAAAGTGTATATTACGAAAGTAGAAAAAACAACAAAAGGACCACAAATCTATGTTTCACGTACGCATCCAGGTCTTTTAAAACGTCTTTTCGAAAAAGAAGTTCCGGAAATCTATGACGGTACAGTTGAATTAAAATCAGTAGCTCGCGAAGCTGGAGACCGTTCAAAAATCTCTGTTCATTCTGAGTATGCTGAAGTAGATCCGGTCGGCTCTTGTGTTGGGCCAAAAGGTCAGCGCGTACAGGCTGTTGTGAATGAACTAAAAGGTGAAAAAATTGACATCGTTCGCTGGTCAAATGACCCAGTTGAATTTGTTGCCAATGCCCTAAGTCCATCTAAGGTAGTAGATGTGATTGTAGATGAAAATGAAAAAGCAACAACTGTTATCGTTCCTGACTATCAGCTGTCACTTGCAATTGGTAAGCGTGGACAAAATGCACGTCTAGCCGCTAAGCTGACAGGCTGGAAAATTGATATTAAAAGTCAATCAGAAGCTGAGCAAGAAGGTATGGTTGTAAAAAGTAGCGATGATATGCTAGTAAGTCAACATGCATTTGATTCAGATGAAGATATGGAATAAGAGGTGAGCCAAGGTGAACAATCGTAAAAAAGTCCCGATGCGAAAATGTGTGGCCACTGGAGAAATGAAGCCTAAAAAAGAGCTAGTACGCGTTGTACGTTCAAAAGAAGGCGACGTTTCAGTTGATGTAACGGGTAAAAAGTCCGGGCGCGGAGCTTATGTAAGCAAGGATAAAGAAGCAATTTTATTGGCAAAAAAGAAAAATGTGCTTTCGACACATTTAGGCGCGTCAATAGATGAAGCGGTTTATGAAGAGTTGCTAGCGCTTGTAGAAAAGGAGAAACAGTCACGCTAATGAATGAACAGTGGATCTCTTTTTTAGGGCTTGCAAACCGTGCACGCAAATTGATTTCTGGAGAAGAACTTGTGGTTAGAGAAGTTCGGAAACAAAAAGCAAAGTTAGTACTTTTAGCAAGCGATGCGTCTGAAAACACAAAGAAAAAAGTAACGGATAAATGTTCTTACTACAACGTTTCGGTTAGAATGGTTCCCGATCGCTACACGCTAGGTCAAGCGATTGGTAAAGATGCTCGAGTTGTGGTAGCCGTTATGGACGAGGGATTTGCTAAAAAGCTAGCAACGATGCTCGGTTAATTTTATGGGGGTGAAAGTATTGAATAAAAATACAAAATCAACAGCTAACAAAGGAAACAATAAAGGTAACAAAAAGCCACAGGCACAAAAGTCACAGGCACCAAAAGGTAGACCAGCTCCAGCAGCTGCAAAAGAGTTACCGGAAAAAGTAACGTTTGTCGGAAGCTTAACGGTTTCTGAGTTAGCAAAAGAATTAGGCAAAGAGCCTTCTGAAATTATTAAAAAATTATTTATGCTTGGTGTAATGGCAACAATTAACCAAGAGTTAGATAAAGATTCTATCGAACTAATTGCCGGAGAATACGGTGTAGAAGTTGAAGAAGAAGTAGTAGTAGATGACACTGCTTTTGAATCATTAGAAATTATTGACGACGAAAAAGACCTTCAAGTGCGTCCTCCAGTTGTTACAATCATGGGTCACGTTGACCACGGTAAAACGACGCTTCTTGACTCTATCCGTAACACAAAAGTAACGGCTGCAGAAGCAGGCGGTATCACGCAGCATATCGGTGCTTATCAAGTTGTGGTTGATGAAAAGAAAATTACATTCCTTGATACACCAGGGCATGCTGCATTTACAACAATGCGTGCTCGCGGTGCGCAAGTAACGGATATTACAATCCTTGTTGTTGCAGCAGACGATGGTGTAATGCCTCAAACAATTGAAGCGATTAACCATGCAAAAGCGGCAGAAGTGCCAATTATTGTTGCGGTTAACAAAATGGATAAAGAAGCAGCAAATCCAGATCGCGTTATGCAAGAACTAATGGAGCACGGCCTTGTAGCTGAAGAGTGGGGCGGAGAAACAATCTTCTGTAAGCTTTCAGCCATTTCAGGTGAAGGGATCGATCAATTACTTGAAATGATTTTACTTGTAAGTGAAGTAGAAGAGTTAAAAGCAAATCCTAACCGTCGTGCAGCAGGTACAGTTGTAGAAGCACAGCTAGATAAAGGCCGTGGGTCTGTAGCAACGCTTCTTGTTCAAACTGGTACACTACGCGTAGGTGATCCAATCGTAGTCGGAAATACGTTTGGCCGCGTTCGCGCAATGGTAAATGATATCGGCCGCCGTGTGAAGGAAGTAGGACCATCTACTCCGGTTGAGATTACTGGCTTAAACGAAGTTCCATTAGCTGGAGATCGTTTCTTAGTATTTGAAGATGAGAAAACAGCTCGTCAAATCGGAGAAGCTCGTGCTCAAAAGCAGCTTGAACAACAGCGCGGTGAAAAATCTCGCGTAAGCTTAGATGATTTATTTGAAAAAATTAAACAAGGTGAAATGAAAGACTTAAACCTTATCGTAAAAGCAGACGTACAAGGTTCTGTAGAAGCATTGGCTGCTGCTCTTCAAAAGATTGATGTAGAGGGTGTAAATGTTCGTATTATCCATACGGGTGTAGGCGCAATTACAGAATCTGATATCATTCTTGCAACTGCTTCTAACGCAATCGTTATCGGCTTTAACGTGCGTCCAGATGCTGGAGCAAAACGTACAGCTGACGTAGAAAACGTAGATATTCGTCTTCACCGCATTATTTATAAAGTAATTGAAGAAATTGAATCTGCGATGAAAGGAATGCTTGACCCTGAGTTTGCTGAAAAAATCATCGGTCAAGTGGAAGTACGTCAAACATTCAAAGTATCAAAAGTTGGTACAATCGCAGGAAGTTACGTAACAGACGGTAAAATTACGCGTAACAGTGGAATTCGTTTAATTCGTGACGGAATTGTTATCTTTGAAGGTGAAGTAGATGTGCTAAAACGCTTTAAAGACGATGCAAAAGAAGTCGCTCAAGGATATGAGTGTGGTATTACAATTAAAAACTTCAATGATATTAAAGAAGGAGATATTATTGAAGCATATGTAATGGAGCAAATTGATCCTAAATGATTGGACTAGTGGAGTGTGAATGCTTAATTTACGATGCTGCTTCTCTTAAAGAAAAACGTGCCGTGCTTCAGCGCATCTTGATGCGCTTGAAGCAGCGGTTTAACGTATCGGTTTCAGAAACTGATTTTCAAGATGTGTGGCAACGAACAAAAATTAGCATTGTCGCAGTCTCATCTAGCCGTGTCACAACGGAACAAGAACTGCAAAAAGCGCTAAGCTTGATTGATTCTTTTCCAGAGATTGAACGTACCATTACAACTTTTGATTGGTTATAAAAGGGGTGACACAGATGAACATAAGAGCAACTAGAGTCGGAGAACAAATGAAAAAAGAGATGGGCGAGATTTTAAATCGTAAAATCAAGGATCCGCGCATCGGTTTTGTGACTGTAACAGATGTTCAAGTATCAGGCGATTTACAGCAAGCGAAAGTTTATATCTCTGTTTTAGGAGATGCTGAACAGCGTGAGAATACGTTAAAAGGCCTTGCGAAAGCAAAGGGATTTATCCGCTCAGAAATCGGTCAGCGCATTCGCTTACGTAAAACACCTGAAATTACGTTTGAGTTTGATGAATCAATTGATTATGGTAATCGAATTGAATCATTGCTTCATGAAATAAAAAAAGAAAGCGATGACCATCAAGAGAACGAATAAGATCAGTGAATGTAGAAACAAAAAAGGGTGTCTCAAAAGTGGTTTTTGCTTCTGAGACACCCTTTTTTAAATGAAAAGGAGATGAAGAATGAGTGGACGGTGTTTTAGTTTTACATAAACCAGCTGGCCTGACTTCGCACGACTGTGTGTTTAAAGTCCGAAAGCTGCTTCGCACTAAAAAAGTAGGGCATACAGGCACATTAGACCCAGACGTTACAGGAGTATTGCCTATTTGTATCGGTAGAGCTACCAAGATTGTAGAATATCTAACAGGAGCTACTAAAACCTATGAAGGGGAAGTTACACTCGGGTTTTCTACAACAACAGAAGATTCTTCCGGAGAGGTTGTAGAAGAAAAGAAAGTAGCGGATTCTTTTTCACGTGCTCAAATCGAAGAAGTGCTGTCTTCGATGACAGGAGAACTTCAGCAAGTCCCTCCAATGTATTCAGCGGTAAAGGTCAAAGGTAAAAAACTATATGAATATGCAAGGCAAGGAATCGAAGTAGAGCGCCCAGTTAGAACCATTCATATCTATAACTTTGAACTGCTGGATGATCGCGCTACATTTGAGGGAGAACAAATTTCCTTCAAATTCCGCGTAACGTGCAGCAAAGGTACATATGTGCGAACGCTTGCTGTGATGATTGGAGAAGCTCTTGGCTATCCATCTCATATGTCGTATTTGCAGCGAACGGGTTCCGGGCAGTTTTCACTCGAAGATTGTGTGACATTTGAAGATATTGAACGGGCGGTAGAAGAAGAAACGATCAATGAGAAACTACATTCGATCGAAGAAGCTCTTAATCATTTGCCGAAACTTCAAATTAGTGATACATTAGCAGAGAAAGTGAAAAATGGCGCGGTATTGCCGTGTACGGAAGATGAAGAGTTAAAAAAAGAACCCTTCTTTTTAATGATAAATTCTGCAGGCAAGTGCTTAGCAATTTATGCTCAGCACCCAACAAAAAAACATTTAATGAAGCCGGTTAAAGTGTTGGCAATCGACTAGACCGGTTAGGGAAAAGGTGAACTGTGTTTTGGAAACGATTGAAATTCGACATCCACACCACTTTCAACGAGAAGCTGTTCAACAATCAGTGTTAGCGCTTGGTTATTTTGATGGTGTGCATTTAGGGCATCAGCAAGTGATAAATTCAGCAAAACAGTTAGCCGATGAAAAAGGCATAGCTAGTGCTGTGATGACGTTTACTCCTCACCCTTCTGTGGTGCTCGGGCGCAATGTGCAGCACATTGATATGATCACACCGCTTCAAGAAAAAAAGAAACTCATTGAGGAAATGGGAATTGACTTTTTATATATCGTTCATTTTGATAAACAGTTTGCAGCACTATTGCCTCAAGAGTTTGTTGATCAGTATATTATTGGACTGAATGTACAGCATGTGGTAGCTGGATTTGACTATACGTATGGAAAGTTAGGTAAAGGAACAATGGAAATACTACCATTTCATTCTCGATCAAAATTCACGCAAACAACAATTGATAAGTTAACAAATGGCGAAGAAAAAATTAGTTCAACGCTTATTCGCGAAAGTATAGCAAATGGAGATATGCATCGAGTAAAAGAGCTGCTTGGCCGCTATTATGAAGTGTCAGGTACAGTGACTCATGGAGAAAAGCGAGGCAGGCAAATAGGTTTTCCTACTGCTAACATCGCTTTAGACGATGAGTATTTACTTCCACGCATCGGCGTGTATGCTGTTGAGCTTCAGCTTCACGGTAAGTGGTATGCAGGAGTGTGCAACGTGGGCTACAAGCCGACTTTTCACGATAATTTAGAAAAGCCAACAATCGAAGTCCACTTATTATCATTTGACGAGCAAATCTACGATCAGCACGTAACGGTGAAATGGCACCGAATGATTCGCTCAGAAAAAAAGTTCAGCGGCATCGAAGAGCTTGTCGGTCAGATCTCAAAGGACAAGGAAGAAGCCCTTGTTTATTTTGAAGGAATTCAAAAAAACAATAAATAAAAAAATATATATAAATAGCTGCTACGACTTGCTTTTTGTTCTAATAAGTAGTAACATAACACTTGTATGTAAAACAACCATTGCTTGGCATTACGATTCACCAACGTTTTGCTCGGTAACTGGGGTTTAATAATAAGGAGGTGAATAGGATGGCTATCACACAAGAGCGTAAAAATGAAATCATTAGTGAGTACAAAACTCATGCGAACGACACTGGTTCTCCAGAAGTTCAAATCGCTGTCCTAACAGAGCAAATTAACAATCTAAACGGTCACTTACGTACTCATAAAAAGGATCACCATTCACGTCGTGGTCTTTTAAAAATGGTAGGTCGACGTCGTAACTTACTTAACTACCTACGTAACAAAGACGTTACTCGTTATCGTGAGTTAATCAACAAACTTGGTTTACGTCGATAATAAGAAGAAAGCGGGAGCATTCCCGCTTTTTTAGTATGTACATTTAAGAAACATTAAAGATGCTACATAATGTGAAAAAAGCTATTGTTTTTGGATATTTCGTTTATAATAAAACTATCACATTTGATTACATACATATTTTATATGTAGAGAGGGGTACTCGTCGATATGGAACAAGAAAAACGAGTGTTCTCTGTAGATCTAGCTGGACGAAAGCTAGAAGTTGAAGTTGGCCAGTTGGCAAAACAAGCAAATGGCGCAGCATTAATCCGCTATGGAGACACAGTTGTATTAAGTACAGCAACGGCTTCAAAAGAGCCTAAAAATGTAGATTTCTTCCCGTTAACAGTAAACTATGAAGAGCGTTTATATGCAGTCGGTAAAATCCCAGGTGGATTCATTAAGCGTGAAGGCAGACCAAGTGAAAAAGCAATCTTGGCTAGCCGTTTAATCGACCGTCCGATTCGTCCTTTATTCGCAGATGGTTTCCGAAACGAAGTTCAAGTTGTCAGCGTTGTAATGAGCGTAGACCAAAACTGTTCTTCAGAAATCGCAGCAATGTTTGGTTCTTCATTAGCATTATCAGTATCTGATATTCCATTTGAAGGTCCTATTGCAGGCGTAATCGTAGGCCGTGTAGACAATGAATTTGTTGTAAACCCAACGGTAGATGAGCTTGAAAAAAGCGATATTCATCTGACGGTTGCTGGTACAAAAGACGCGATCAACATGGTTGAAGCAGGCGCTGATGAAGTACCGGAAGAAGTAATGTTAGAAGCAATTATGTTTGGACACGAGCAAATTAAAAAATTAATTGCGTTCCAAGAAGAAATTGTAGCAGCAGTAGGCAAAGAAAAAGTTGAAGTTGAGCTTTATACTGTTGATGCTGACCTTGAGCGTCAAGTTCGCGAAATTGCAGAAGGTGACATGAACCGTGCTGTTCAAGTTCAAGAAAAGCATGCGCGCGAAAATGCGATTAAAGAAGTGAAAAGCGCTGTAGCTGCAAAATTTGAAGAGCAAGATGTAGAAGAAGAAGTACTAAATCAAGTGAATGAAATTTTGTCGAAGCTTGTTAAAAGTGAAGTGCGTCGCTTGATCACAGAAGAAAAAGTACGTCCTGATGGCCGTAGTATTGACGAAATTCGTCCACTTTCTTCTGAAACAAACTTGCTTCCACGTACACACGGATCTGGATTATTTACGCGTGGACAAACTCAAGCGCTTAGCATCTGTACATTAGGTGCACTTGGCGATGTGCAAATTTTAGATGGTTTAAGTGTAGAAGAATCTAAACGCTTCATGCATCACTACAACTTCCCTTCATTTAGTGTTGGTGAAACTAGACCGATGCGCGGACCGGGTCGTCGTGAAATTGGACATGGTGCGCTAGGTGAGCGTGCACTTGAGCCGGTTATTCCAAATGAAAAAGATTTCCCTTATACAATTCGTCTTGTATCTGAAGTATTAGAGTCAAACGGTTCTACTTCACAAGCAAGTATTTGTGCAAGTACGCTTGCAATGATGGATGCTGGGGTTCCAATTAAAGCACCTGTAGCAGGGATTGCAATGGGTCTGATCAAATCAGGTGAACACTACTCGATTCTAACGGACATTCAAGGAATGGAAGATCACCTAGGAGACATGGACTTTAAAGTAGCAGGTACCGAAAATGGCGTAACTGCGCTTCAAATGGATATTAAAATTGACGGGTTATCTCGTGAAATTTTAGACGAAGCCCTTCAACAAGCAAAAAAAGGCCGTATGCAAATCTTAAATCATATGATGTCGACGATTGCTACGCCTCGTCAAGAGCTTTCTCAATATGCGCCTAAGATCCTTACAATGGCGATTAACCCTGATAAAATTCGTGATGTTATTGGACCAAGCGGCAAGCAAATCAATAAAATCATCGAAGAAACAGGCGTTAAAATTGATATCGAACAAGATGGTACAATCTTCATTTCTTCTATTGATCAGCCGATGAATGAAAAAGCGAAGAAAATCATCGAAGATCTTGTACGCGAAGTTGAAGTCGGCCAAATGTACTTAGGAAAAGTAAAACGAATTGAAAAATTCGGTGCATTTGTAGAAATCTTCAGCGGAAAAGATGGGCTTGTTCATATTTCAGAGCTTGCAGAAGAGCGTATTGGAAAAGTAGAAGACGTTGTAGCGATTGGTGACGAGCTTTTAGTTAAAGTCATGGAAATTGATAAACAAGGTCGCGTTAACTTATCTCGTAAAGCAATTTTAAAAGAACAAAAAGAAAAAGAAGAAAAAGCAAAAGAAACAAAATAATCTTCTTTTACTACTATATAGATATTGTGAAATCGTCCATACATGAAGAAAATCCATGTGTAGGGCGATTTTATCGTTTGTAGATGTTTGTTCTACCTTGTCCTCTTTATACATATTTTAAATGGTAAAGGGGGAAGGATAAGTGAAGAGAACCATTGTGCAATTTACAGCATTTCTATTTTTACTGGCAATTACATATAAATCTATTTATAATCCTTTTGCTGAAGCATATATAGAAGCACTTAAATCCGATGTACAACTTGTATCAGCTCAGCATGATGCGTTATATCAAAAGATTGAAGAAAAAGCAAAAGATTATGAAAAGCCAGCAGCGAATGCACGAATCGATCCCGTTTGGAAACGGGTTCCTGGCTATAACGGCATAAAAGTTGATCTTGCTGCTTCTTATAAAAATATGAAACCTGCGGGTAAATTTGATGAAAAAAAATTAGTGTACAAACAGGTTAGACCAAAGGTTCACTTGAAGGATTTACCACAGGAACCTATCTACCGTGGACACGATGAAAAGCCTATGGTATCGTTTACAGTGAACGTAGCATGGGGGAACGAGTATTTGCCTAAAATGTTAGAAGTGCTGAAAAAGCACCATGCTAAAGCAACCTTCTTTTTAGAAGGAAAATGGGTTAAAAATAATCCAGATATGGCAAAAATGATTGTAGACGCAGGGCATGAAGTGGGAAACCACTCTTATTCTCATCCTGATATGGCCACTTTATCGGCTAGTCAAATCAATCAGCAGCTTAAAAAAACGAATGATATTATTACATCTACTACGGGACAAAAAGTAAAATGGTTTGCTCCGCCGAGCGGCAGTTTTCGCCCCGAAGTAGTAACGCTTGCTTCTCAGTTAAAAATGAGTACCATCATGTGGACAGTTGATACAATCGATTGGCAAAAGCCGAGTTCAGAAGTGTTAATTAATCGAGTAATGAAAAAGATTCATCCAGGAGCTATTGTACTGATGCACCCGACTGAATCAACGGCTGAATCGCTTGACCAATTGTTAACCGATATTGAACGCAAAGGCCTGAAAGTTAGCGATGTGTCAACAATGCTAGATGAAGAAAGAATGATGAAAATACCTTCTTCTACTAAGAAGTAAGTGAGATAAGCAAAAGGGAGGCACTAGCTTGATAAAACGATATACGTGCAAAAATGGTGTAAGAATTGTATTGGAAAATATCCCAACTGTTCGATCTGTGGCCATTGGGGTATGGATCGGAACGGGTTCTCGAAGTGAACACCCTGAAATTAATGGTGTATCACATTTTCTTGAACATATGTTTTTTAAAGGAACAAAAACAAGATCTGCTCGTGAAATTGCAGAAAGCTTCGACCGCATTGGGGGACAAGTAAATGCATTCACTTCTAAAGAATACACGTGCTACTATGCAAAAGTATTAGACGAACACGCAGATCAAGCGCTAGATGTGCTGGCGGATATGTTCTTTAATTCTTCATTTGATGAAGAGGAATTAGCTCGTGAAAAAAATGTTGTATATGAAGAAATTAAAATGTATGAAGATACACCTGATGATATTGTACACGATCTATTAGGAAAAGCCGTATATGGCAATCATCCATTAGGCTATCCAATTTTAGGAACGGAAGATACGTTAAAAACATTTAACGGTGATTCGCTTCGTCAGTATATGGAGCAAATGTATATTCCTGAAAACATCGTTATTTCAGTAGCTGGAAACATTGATGAGAGTTTTATTCAACAGGTGGAAAACTATTTTGGTACATATACGTCAAGTCATTCCGCTCATCAATATGTTCAGCCAGAGTTCCATACAAATCATATTGCGCGCAAAAAAGAGACAGAACAAGCTCATCTTTGCCTTGGCTTTAAAGGTTTGCCAATCGGCGGAGAAGATGTATATAGCTTAATTGTATTAAACAACGTGCTTGGTGGAAGTATGAGCAGTCGTTTGTTCCAAGAAGTCCGTGAACAGCGCGGCTTGGCTTACTCTGTTTTTTCTTATCATTCTTCTTATCGAGACAGCGGTCTTGTAACGATTTATGGGGGAACTGGAAGCCATCAGCTCGACGTATTATATGATACGGTTCAAGAAACGCTTTATGATTTGAAAGACAAGGGTATTACGGATAAAGAACTTGCTAACAGCAAAGAGCAGCTGAAAGGAAACTTAATGCTGAGTCTTGAAAGTACAAATAGCCGTATGAGCAGAAACGGAAAAAATGAGTTAATGCTGGGCTATCACCGTTCATTAGATGAGATTTTAGACCTTGTTAATGCCGTGACTAAAGATAGTGTAAATGGTCTTGCACGAGATATTTTCAAAGACGAATTTGCGCTTTCATTAATAAGCCCGAGTGGAGATTTACCTAAGGGTTTTAAAGGAAATTAAACCATAAAAGTAAGGTTGGCTAAAATAATTGAGCCAGCCTTATTTTTATGTCATTTTTTGTATGGTTGTTCAATAAATTAGATGAAAGGAGGGATTTCATGAGATTAAGTGAGCTGAGTGGAAAAGAAATTGTAGATGTTAAGCGAGCAGAGCGTTTGGGTATTTTAGGGCAAACAGATCTTGAAATTAATGAACATACGGGACAAATTAATGCGCTTATTATTCCATCTGTGAAGTGGTTTGGATTTCGAAAACAAGGAGATGAAGTGCGAGTGCCGTGGGGGAATATCGAAAAAATTGGTACGGATATGGTGATTGTAAATGTTCATCAGCTAGAAGACATAAATAATGAGTCAACAAAATAACAAACGAGATGCTTCCTGCATCTCGTTTCTTTTATTTTCAGGGATAAAGATTCACCGATTCCTGTGTGTTTACATAGTATGTTGAAGAAAAGCAATAGGCATTCTAGGGCGTAATGATAGCACTTTACATCTCGATGGTTTAAGCGAAGGATACATCTATTTAATGTTAAAGAAGGTGAAAATGAAACATGTTAACGGATTTGCACATAGCTGTAATTGGCGGTGATGCTAGGCAGCTTGAAGTCATTCGAAAATTAATTCAATTAGATGCAAAAACCTCTCTTATTGGTTTTGATCAGCTAGATCATGGTTTTACAGGTGCGACGAAATATCAGATAGAGGAGCTGGATTTTTCAGATGTTGACGCCATCATCCTTCCAGTGCCTGGAACAAATCACGAAGGGCAAGTAGATACTATTTTTTCAAATGAAAAAGTAGTATTGACTGAAGAAATACTTAAAAAAACGCCTGAGCACTGCATTATTTATTCTGGTATTAGCAATGGGTATTTAAACGAATTAGTCAAAACGACAAACCGTAAACTCGTTCAGCTATTTGAGCGTGATGATGTAGCAATTTATAACTCTATTCCTACTGTTGAAGGTACCATCATGCTTGTTATTCAACATACGGATTTTACCATTCACGGTTCAAATATTTCTGTCCTAGGTTTAGGAAGAGTAGGAATGAGCGTGGCGAGGTCCTTTGCTGCACTTGGTGCCAATGTAAAAGTAGGAGCTAGAAAATCTGAACATTTAGCACGTATTGCTGAAATGGGTTTGCAGCCTTTCTATCTTTCTGAACTCGATAAAGAAATTGCTGATAGTGATATATGTATTAACACCATTCCGTACCCCATCTTAACGGCTAAGACATTATCTAATGTCCCGACCCACGCGCTCATTATTGATTTAGCTTCAAAGCCTGGAGGAACCGATTTCCGCTATGCAGAAAAACGAGGAATTAAAGCTATTTTAGCACCTGGTCTTCCAGGGATTGTGGCTCCAAAAACAGCAGGTCAGATTGTCGCTAATGTATTAGTGAATTTATTAAAAGACGCTGCGGATGCGAGAGAGGAGAAAAAATAATGTCATTAAAAGGTAAAAGAATAGGATTCGGCTTGACCGGATCTCACTGTACGTATGATGCGGTTATGCCAGAAATTGAAAAGCTTGTTAATTTGGGAGCAGAAGTGTTACCGGTTGTTTCTTACACTGTACAATCCACAAATACTCGTTTTGGAGATGGAGAAGACTGGGTGAAGAAAATTGAGGAATTAACAGGTCACGCCGTCATCAATACAATTGTAAAAGCAGAGCCTCTAGGACCAAAGATTCCGCTTGATTGTATGGTAGTTGCCCCAATCACTGGGAATACGATGAGTAAGTTTGCGAATGCAATGACTGAATCTCCGGTACTCATGGCAGCTAAAGCAACGCTTCGTAATAATAAGCCAGTGGTACTGGGAATTTCGACTAATGACGCACTAGGGCTAAATGGTGTAAACTTAATGAGGCTAATGGCGACTAAAAATATTTATTTTATTCCATTTGGTCAAGATGACCCGGTGCTTAAACCAAATTCAATGGTAGCGCGTATGACGATGTTATCAGACACGGTGTACGCAGCGCTTGAAGATAAACAGATTCAGCCTGTTATTGTCGAAAGGTTCCGCGACGGTCAAGAGTCATAGGACATATATGCCTCTTGCTGTTGTATGAATCTGTTCAATACTGCGGCTGTAAGAGAACTCTCAATCTCAAAGAAGAGAAGATTTTAAAAATCTTCTCTTCTTTGACGCAATGAAGCATAATAATATGTTAAAATAGTCAGTATATGCAGATAAATGTTGAGTAGTTGAAAATTGTTGGAGGCGGTATTAAAATGACAAGAGAATTACATGTAGCAGTAGTAGGAGCAACAGGTGCAGTAGGACAACAAATGATTAAAACCCTACAGGAGCGTAATTTTCCAGTTGGTAAATTAACGTTATTATCTTCAGCTCGTTCAGCTGGTAAAAAAGTGTTGTTTAACGGAGAAGAAGTTGTTGTGCAAGAAGCAACTCCTGATAGCTTTGAAGGCGTAGACATTGCTTTATTCAGTGCAGGCGGCAGCATTTCAAAAGCACTTGCACCAGAGGCAGTAAAACGCGGAGCAATCGTTGTAGACAACACAAGCGCTTATCGAATGGATGAAAATGTCCCGTTAGTTGTGCCGGAAGTGAACGAAGATGCATTACACGCACATAACGGAATCATTGCTAATCCAAACTGCTCTACAATTCAAATGGTAGCAGCATTACAGCCATTACGCGAAACATACGGCTTATCTAAAGTGCTAGTATCAACGTATCAAGCCGTTTCTGGAGCAGGCGCTGCTGCAATTAATGAATTAAAAGAACAAGCTAAAGCTATTTTAGAAGAAAAAGAGTTTACACCGGAGATTTTACCGGTTGGTGGAGATAAAAAACATTATCAAATTGCTTTTAATGCCATTCCGCAAATTGATAAATTTCAAGATAACGGTTTTACATTTGAAGAAATGAAAATGATTAATGAAACGAAAAAAATTATGAGCATGCCTGAATTGCCAGTAGCTGCTACTTGTGTTCGTCTACCGGTTGTAACAGGTCATTCAGAGTCAGTGTACATTGAAATTGAAAAAGACGGTGTAACGGTAGCTGATGTGAAAAATTTATTGGCTGATGCACCTGGTATCGTATTGCAAGATGATCCAGAAAATCAAGTATATCCAATGCCAGCAGACTGTGTAGGTAAACGAGATGTGTTTGTCGGCCGTATTCGTAAAGATTTAGATCGCGATAACGGTTTCCATATGTGGATCGTTTCTGATAACTTGTTAAAAGGTGCAGCTTGGAATTCTGTACAAATTGCAGAATCACTTATTAAGCTTAGCTTAGTAAAATAAGCGCAACCAGAGTGTCTCGGAACATGATGAGGTGTAAGTATGAAAATAATCGTCCAAAAATTTGGAGGAACTTCCGTACGTAACGAAGAAGGAAGAGCAAGAGCAATCTATCATTTAAATAATGCATTAAGTGAGGGTTACAAAGTAGTCGTTGTTGTATCGGCAATGGGACGAAAAGGTGAACCGTATGCAACGGATACATTGCTTTCACTTGTTGATGGAAATAAAGCGTCTCTTAACAAACGTGAGCTTGATATGCTTATGGCATGCGGAGAATTAATTTCATCGGTTGTGTTTACAAATTTATTAAACGAAAATGGGATTAAAGCTACAGCATTAAACGGTGCACAGGCAGGGTTTGTGACGAATGATGATTTTACCAATGCCAAGATACTAGAAATGAAATGCGACCGTTTGTTAAAAGAATTAGAAGAATATGATGTCGTTGTCGTAACAGGCTTTCAAGGGGCAACTGCTGAAGGTGATACAACAACGCTTGGACGCGGAGGCAGCGATACATCTGCTTCAGCGTTAGGTGCAGCCCTTATGGCCGATTACATTGACATTTTCACGGATGTAGAAGGTGTGATGACAGCGGACCCGCGTATTGTAGAAGATGCAAGACCGCTATCCGTTGTCACATATAACGAAATATGCAACATGGCTTATCAAGGTGCAAAAGTAGTTCACCCACGTGCCGTAGAGATCGCCATGCAAGCAAAAGTACCGATGCGCGTCCGTTCCACGTATGCTGATTCAGAAGGTACGCTCGTTACATCTCAAGGTGAAGCACAGCAGCGTGGAAGCGATGTGCAAGAACGCCTTGTAACAGGAATCGCCCACGTATCGAACGTGACTCAAATTAAAGTTTTTAGTAAAGAAGGCCATTATGATACGCAAGCAGAGGTATTCAAAGCAATGGCACAAGAAAAAATCAGCGTAGATTTTATCAATATTTCACCGAAGGGTGTTGTATATACGGTAACAGATGAAGCAACTGACAAAGCAATTGATGTGCTTCATGCGCTAGGGTATGAGCCGGCTGTTATTCGCAACTGTGCCAAAGTATCAACGGTTGGAGCAGGAATTGCAGGGGTGCCTGGTGTTACATCTAAAATTGTTACAGCTCTTTCTAGCGAAGGTATTCAGATTTTACAATCTGCTGACAGCCATACGACGATTTGGGTGCTTGTAAAAGAAGAGGATTTAAAGAAAGCCGTTAATGCTCTTCATGGTGCCTTTGACTTGTCAAAAGCACCGCAAAAGAGATAAACTACATGTTCCGTTAGCTATAAGCTAACGGTTCATTATATGAATAGGGATAATGCAATTTCAAGGAGTGAAAACATGATTGATTTTGGGAAAGTCGCAACAGCGATGGTAACGCCTTTTGATCATAAAGGAAATATTGATTTTGAAAAAACAACGCAGCTTATTAACTATTTAATCAGCAACGGTTCAGATGCGTTGGTTATTGCAGGAACAACGGGTGAATCTCCTACGCTTTCAACAGAAGAAAAGCTGGCGCTGTTCCGCCACTCAGTAAAGGTAGTAGATGGCCGTGTACCTGTTGTTGCAGGTACAGGAAGCAATAATACGTATGCATCAATTGAATTAACGAAAAAGGCAGAAGAAATCGGCGTAGATGCGATTATGATTGTAGCACCTTATTATAACAAGCCGAATCAGGAAGGCTTATATCAGCACTTTAAAACAATTGCTGAAAGTACAGAGCTGCCTGTCATGTTATACAATATTCCAGGGCGATCCGTGATCAATATGTCTGTGGATACAATTGTACGCCTAGCTGAACTGCCAAATGTTGTAGCGTTAAAAGATGCAAGCGGCGACCTTGACGCAATGACAGCTATTATCGCACAAACAAGCGATGATTTTGCTTTATACAGCGGTGATGATGGCTTAACACTGCCGGTATTAGCAATTGGAGGAACTGGGATTATTTCTGTTGCCTCTCACGTTATTGGAAATGAAATGCAAGAGATGGTTAAGTTGTATGAGTCAGGAAATCCGAAAGAAGCAGCAAAAATTCATCAGCGTATTGTACCTGTGATGAAATCTCTTTTTGCGGCTCCAAGTCCAACGCCTGTTAAAACAGCTTTACAGCTAAAAGGGTTAGACGTAGGATCGGTACGATTACCTTTAGTTCCGTTAACGGAAGAAGAACGCCAAACGTTAGTCAGCACATTAAATACGCTATAAGCTATAAGTATGTTTTTTAAGCGTCTCTTCATTGACCGTATATACGAGTTGATGAAGAGACGTTTTTTTCTTATAAGATAATAGAAGAGCACATGACGGAAATAGACGAATGAAATTTCTTGTATTCCAATTCTTACTTCAGTTATAATGTAAGCAAATGAAATTGTACGGGTGAAAGTAAGTAGGAGGAACTTATGGTACTAGAAAAGACAGAAAATATTAAAATTTCAGCCTTAGGTGGAGTCGGAGAACTTGGAAAAAACATGTATGTGGTGGAAATCAATGAAAACATATATGTGTTAGATGCAGGGTCAAAGTTTCCGGGAGGGGAAATGTTAGGAATTGATATTGTCATTCCTGACATTACATATTTAGTAGAAAATCAGCAGAACGTAAAAGGCATTTTTGTTACTCATGGACATGAAGAGCAAATTGGGGCTATTCCCTTTATACTTCAAAAATTGGACGTGCCGGTATATGGTACAGAATTAACGCTAGCACTTATCAAAGAAAAGTTAAAAGAGTATGGAATTAAAAAATATGAGGCTTTACATCCTATCACTTCGTCAACGGTTTTATCGTTTGAAGGAGTGGATATTTCATTTTTTAGAACGCAGCACAGTATACAAGATTCAGTCGGCATTTGTTTACAAACCAATCAAGGTGCGATTGTATATACAGGTGATTTTAAATTTGATCAAAACTCAGTCAGCATTCAAAGCGCTGATATTGGAAAAATGGCTGCCATTGGGAAAAAAGGCGTCCTGTGTTTGCTTTCAGACAGTACAAATGCGGATAAGCCAGGCTATACAGTTTCCGAGGCCGTCATCGGACAAAATATTACCGACGCTTTTTATAAAAGCAAAGGTCGAATCATTGTTGCTGCATACAGTTCCAATCTGCACCGTATTCAGCAAGTTATTCATGCCGCATATCAGCATGGCCGTAACCTGATCGTTATGGAAAAGAGTATGCTGAAAATCATTGATATTGCAGCAAAACTTGGACATTTGCAGCTGCCTGAGGATTTAATTGTTCCTGTGCAAAAGCTAAAGGATCTTTCAGAACATGAAACGGTTATTTTAACAACAGGTCATCACGGAGAGCCGATTTCAGGTCTTACTCGAATGGCTAAACAGTCCCATAAATTTATTCAAATCAAACAAGATGACACGGTCCTGCTGGCTGCTACACCCGTGGCGGGGCACGAAACGACCTTTTCAAAAACAATTGACGTCATCTTTCGTTTAGGAGCAAGCGTAGTGTTTGCTCAGAAGAAAGTGCAGGCTTCCGGACACGGCAGTCAAGAAGAATTAAAATTTATGATTAACTTAACAAAGCCGAAATATGTCATGCCTGTGAATGGAGAGTATCGAAAACAAAAAGCTTATGCAAAGCTAGCCGGTCAATTAGGAATATCAGAAGATCATATTTGTTTGCTTGAAAAAGGTGAGCGAGTTGAGTTTAAAGATGCTCGCATGTACCCTAGCGGTTCTATTCAAGCGGGAAATACGCTCATTGATGGACTAGGCGTCGGCGATATTGGGAATATCGTTCTGAGGGATCGCAGGCTGCTGTCACAGGACGGAATCTTAACGGTAGTAGTTACGATTAATAAACGTCAAAAAACAGTAGTAGCGGGGCCAGAAATCATCTCCCGCGGATTCGTCTATGTAAGAGAATCAGAAAAGCTTTTAGAAGAAGCAACGAAGATTGTTCAGCAAATTTTAGAAAAGTGTATGGAAGACAAAGTGATCGAGTGGTCTTCATTAAAATTAAAAATGAGAGAAAGTTTAAATCAATTTTTATATGAAAAAACCCGTCGTAAACCGATGATTTTACCGATTATCATGGAAATCTAATGTGAAGCCTTCCCGCTGGGAAGGCTTTTTATTTGCAGCTGATGCGGATGTAATAACTATGAGAAGTTCATACTACTACTATCAATAAGTGAAAGGAGCTAGAATATGTTTGAAAATAACGAAAGATTACATTCTGATGAAGCGCCTCAGCAGCCTAATAAAAATGAAGAAAGCAAGGGCGGAATATTAGATAAAATTCAACAATTGGGACAGACCAACGTGGCTCAGCTTCCTCAGGATTCTAATATTCACTGTTTAACGATTGTAGGACAAATCGAAGGGCACATGCAGCTGCCTCCTCAAAATAAAACGACAAAATATGAGCATGTCATCCCGCAAATTGTGGCGATTGAACAAAATCCAAAAATTGAAGGATTGCTTATTATTTTGAATACAGTAGGTGGAGATGTAGAAGCAGGTCTTGCCATTGCGGAAATGATTGCTTCGTTATCCAAGCCTTCTGTGTCCATTGTGCTAGGAGGCGGACATTCAATCGGTGTTCCAATTGCGGTTTCAACTGATTATTCGTATATTGCCGGTACAGCGACCATGACCATTCATCCCATTCGCTTAACGGGTCTTGTTATTGGTGTACCGCAAACATTCGAATACTTAGATAAAATGCAAGAGCGCGTGATTAACTTTGTGAGAGAACACTCTCATATTTCAGAAGAAAAGTTTAAAGAACTTATGTTTTCAAAAGGGAACTTAACGCGTGATATCGGGACAAATGTAGTTGGCGGAGATGCTGTTTCATACGGGTTAATTAACGAAGTAGGCGGAGTTGCTCAAGCAATCAAAAAATTGAATGAACTGATTGAGCAAGGACGTCAGAATGAGGAGCAGCTGCTGCAATGATTTTATATACAATGATGCCACAAGAACTGATTTTTCAGCAGTCTTATCATCAAGAACAATCTCAGCCAAAGCTTATTAATCATAATGGAATCCCGGTTATCGTTGAAGAAAATGAACAAAAACAACAGCAAATTGTGAGGGTTTTAAGCACGAATCCTCAAGATTATTTGAATGAAAATTATTATCCTGGTCAAATTTTGTCGTAAGGATTTCAGTATAATTATGGTGAATATGGTATAATGAATATGACGAAGAAGGCAGCCGCTGTATTGGCTGCTTTTTTATTCAACTGATAAAAGAAACAAAATCAACATAGGGTGTTGGACGTTGATTGGAGTGGAAAAATGGCAAAGAAAAAACGAAGAGGTCAAATAAAAAAGGATGAATGGAAACGCATATTGCGCTTTGAGCTTATTGGCTTATTTTTATTAGCGTTAACGTTAATTGCCATGGCAGGACTCGGTGCTGTAGGACAGGCTCTTGTACTCGTGGTCCGCTTATTTATTGGCGAATGGTATATGCTGTGTTTAATCGGAATGGTTATTCTATCTGTTTATATTATTTGGAAAAGAGAAATGCCTCCTTTAGTGACGCGGCAGCTTATCGGTACATACCTCATTATTTTATCTATTTTACTGTTTAGTCACGTGACGTTATTTGAAAATTTATCGAAAAACGGAACGTTTACAGATCCATCTGTCATTATGAATACGTGGGATTTGTATATGCTCGAAGCAACGGGACAATCGAATCACAGTGATTTAGGGGGAGGGATGATAGGAGCTATTATGTTTGCCATGTTCTACTATCTGTTTGATAGCTTAGGAACAGAACTTATCGCTGCCTTGCTTATTGTGATTGGGGTACTGCTCATTACCGGACGTTCGCTTCACGAAACGGTATTAAAACTTCTGTCACCTCTAGTTAATTTTTTAACAACGGAGTTAAAAGAAGGCTGGCAAGATATTCAGACGTGGAAACATAAGAAGAAAAAAGCCCCTAAAACAACAAAAAAGAGACGCCAAGAAAAAGCTGTTCAAGAACCTGAAGAAAGCGTGGAAATAGAAGTGGAAGCACCTTCGCCTCCAATTATTGAACACTTTGATTATGGAGAGGAAGAGTCTAGTCAATCTCCTGCTGCTCCTATAGCTCCGGTGCCTCCGGTTATGGAATCGAAGCCTGTAGCTGCTGCACCGCAACAGCCAAGGCCGCAAAAGGAACAGGAAGAAGAAAAAGCTCCTATGATTACCTTTACTGAAACGGAAAATAAAGAGTATGAGCTTCCTCCTATCAAGCTATTGACGATGCCAAAGAAAAGTAACCAGGCAAAAGAGCATAAAAACATTTATAAAAATGCCGAAAAGCTTGAAAAAACGTTTCAAAGTTTCGGCGTAAAAGCAAAAGTGGCAAAAGTTCACCTTGGACCAGCTGTTACAAAATATGAAGTATATCCTGATGTAGGAGTAAAAGTAAGTAAGATTGTCAATTTAAGTGATGATTTAGCACTTGCATTAGCTGCCAAAGATATTCGGATTGAAGCTCCAATTCCCGGGAAATCAGCGGTAGGAATTGAAGTGCCGAACGAAGAAGTAGCGATGGTTTCACTTAGAGAAGTACTTGAAGCGACTGAAAATAACCGACCTGATAAAAAGCTATTAGTTGGTTTAGGAAGAGATATTTCAGGCGAAGCTGTGCTAGCAGAGCTTAATAAAATGCCTCATATGCTTGTAGCAGGGGCAACAGGAAGCGGAAAAAGTGTGTGTATCAACGGTATTATTATTAGTATTTTAATGAGAACAAAGCCTCATGAAGTAAAATTAATGATGATTGACCCTAAAATGGTTGAGTTGAATATGTACAATGGTATTCCGCATTTATTGGCTCCTGTCGTAACAGATCCGAAAAAAGCTTCTCAAGCATTAAAGAAAGTTGTAAGTGAGATGGAGCGACGTTATGAGTTGTTCTCACACAGCGGAACGAGAAACATTGAAGGATATAACGATTTAGTAAAACGTATGAATGATGATGGAGACGCCGATGCAAAACAGCCGACTCTTCCTTATATTGTGGTGATTGTTGATGAGTTGGCTGACTTGATGATGGTTGCTTCATCTGACGTCGAAGATTCAATCACACGTCTTGCTCAAATGGCTCGTGCTGCCGGCATTCATTTGATTATTGCTACACAGCGACCATCAGTAGATGTTATTACTGGAGTTATTAAAGCAAACATTCCTTCCCGAATCGCTTTTAGTGTATCTTCACAAACTGACTCTCGTACGATCCTAGATATGGGAGGAGCTGAGAAGCTTCTAGGAAGAGGAGATATGCTGTTCATGCCTGTTGGAGCTTCAAAACCTGTGCGTGTGCAAGGTGCCTTTTTATCAGATGAAGAAGTAGAAGAGATTGTTGATTTTGTAATTGCACAGCAAAAAGCACAGTATCAAGAAGAAATGATTCCAACAGATGCCCCTGAACAAGTCGATGATTTTGCAGATGAGCTATATGACGAAGCGGTTCAGCTTGTGGCAGAAATGCAAACAGCTTCTGTTTCTATGCTGCAGCGACGCTTTCGAATTGGCTATAACCGGGCTGCACGCTTAATCGATGCGATGGAAGATCGTGGAGTGGTTGGGCCTTACGAAGGAAGTAAGCCGCGTTCGGTGCTGATTTCTCAGCAAAATGAAGATGTTGGATCTTAATAAGGTTATTAGAAAAGATGGAGCTGGGACAAAAGTATTTTAGCCTAAGTGAAAAACGAATCACTAATCAACATGTCTGATTAGCGGTTCGTTTTTTTTGTTAGGGTGAATATAGGTTTCATCCGTTTCGTTCCTTCTAGCAGTTGACTGAAAGACAAGGTGAAGACTCCTGCGGGAAGAGCGTAAGCGACGAGGAGACCCATCGCCCGCCCGTGGAAACCGAAGTCTTGCACGGAAATCAACTGCGGTGTCGCAAGCGTTTCAGCTCATGTATCTTATTTGTTTGTCTTTAGATTGGATTCATTTAGTTATGTTTCAACCTCATTTTTTTATGGAAGAAGAGACGGTAAGAATAGTATTATACAAAAATATGTCATGCTAAATAAATAAAATAAAAACGAATATTAAAAAATTTAATGACTAAAATGTTTGGGTTTTATCTAATATTAGAAGAAAAGTAGGTTGTTAGGTATGCTGACATTAAAAAATAACAAAAATTCATTTTTTAAAAAAATATTAAAAATTTTAACAAAAAATTAATATAACCTATTTATTTATCTGTCGAAAAATGATATATTATTTTCGATTAAGTAGTCGAACATCAGAGGTCTGATGACTTTTTAATATGGAGGAAGAGTGATGTCTATACGTGCGGATAATCGGCACTTGTATTTACAAGTGATTGATAAAATTAAACAAAATATAGAAAAAGGAATTTTTAAAGAAAAGGAAAGACTCCCTTCAGAGTTTGATTTATCAAAGCAGCTAGGGGTTAGCCGCGCAACGCTACGTGAGGCACTTCGCATATTAGAAGAAGAGAATATTATTGTTCGCAGACACGGCGTGGGAACATTTGTCAACACGAAGCCTACTTTTTTGTCAGGGATTGAGCAATTAAATAGTATAACACATATGATTGAACAAGCTGGTATGAAGGCCGGAACAATCTTCTTATCTTCTCAAATACAAGAGTTGTCTGAAAATGATTTAACACGTTTTGCTTGCGGGGAAGACAAACAGATTTTATTTGTTGAACGGGTGAGAACGGCAAACGGAGAGCCTGTTGTATATTGCATGGACAAGGTTCCTCAAGAAATATTGCCTGAAAATTTCGAATATAAACAGGAATCTTTGCTAGAAATTCTTGAAAAACAAGCAGGAAAGCACATTTCATACGCCGTGGCAAATATTGAGCCTCTAGGCTATCATGAAAAAGTTTCTCCTATTTTACAATGCGAGCCAGAAACCGCTTTGCTTGTGCTGAAACAAATGCATTATGACCAGTATGATGAACCCATTTTATATTCCATCAATTATTTTAAAGCAGATCAATTTAGTTTCCAAGTACTGCGTAAACGCGTCTAGTTTTTTTATGGTTAAATGTCAGAAAATTTACAACTATTTAACATTGTCCTTTTAAGGAGGTGTCAAATGTAGGTCACAGGGACGAAATAGAAAATTGGCTTTATACTTTTAAAACTATTCAGGGGGTTAAAACATGTTAAAACGTAAAACGGGACTTGCATTATCACTAGTATTAGCGGCAGGAACACTTTTAAGCGCGTGTGGCTCAAACGACGCAGATAAGAGCAGCGGAGATAAAAAAGCAGCGGATTTTAAAGTGGGAATGGTAACAGATACGGGCGGGGTAGATGATAAATCGTTTAACCAATCTGCTTGGGAAGGTCTAACAAAGTTTGGGAAAGACAACGGACTTGATGAAGGGACTGGATACAAATATTTGCAGTCTACAAAAGCATCTGAATACGAGAGCAACCTTTCTAAATTTGCTGAGAGTGGCTACAACTTGACGTATGGAATTGGCTTTTTGTTAAAAGAAGACATTAAAAAAGCAGCAAAGCAGTATCCAGATGCTAACTTTGCATTAGTAGACGATACGTTAAAGTCAGAAAACTTAGATAACGTGGCGAGCATTCTATTTAAAGAAGAGCAGGGCTCTTTCTTAGTAGGTGTAGTGGCAGCGAAACAAACGAAAACGAACAAAATCGGCTTTATCGGAGGCGTTGAATCTCCATTAATCAAGAAGTTTGAAAACGGATTTAAAGCAGGTGTTAAATCTGTAAACCCAGACGCTGAAGTTATTTCTCAATACGCGGAAAGTTTTAACTCTCCAGAAAAAGGATCAGCTATCGCTTCTACCATTTACAGCAAAGGCGCTGATATTATTTATCAAGCGGCTGGCGGTACTGGAAACGGCGTATTTACAGAAGCTAAAAACCGTTCAAAAGGCGGTAAAGACAAAAAGGTTTGGGTAATTGGAGTTGACCGCGATCAGCATGAAGAAGGTATGCCTGAAAACGTAACGTTAACTTCGATGGTAAAACGCGTTGACCTTGCTGTAGAAGATGTTGCAAAACAAGCAATGGACGACAAATTCCCAGGCGGTAAAGAGGTTGTGTTTGGCTTAAAAGAAGACGGAGTAGGAATTGCTCCATCACAAGATAATGTAAGCAAAGATGCGTTAAAAGCAGTTGATGAGTATAAGCAAAAAATTCTAGACGGTGACATTACAGTGCCTCAAACGGATAAAGAATTTAAAGAGTTTGAAAAAACGCTTAAAAAATAAGCTGATATCTGTTAAGCAATGATTATATGAGTATAAAAGGCTAGTGAAAACTAGCCTTTTTCATAGCCAAAAAACGGAAGACAGAATCCTGTAGCAGGCAGGAATAGGGAGTGAAAGTAGTGGAATATGTTATTGAAATGCTAGATATTCGCAAAGAGTTTCCCGGTATTGTCGCTAATGACAATATTACACTCCAAGTGAAAAAGGGAGAAATTCATGCTTTGTTAGGAGAAAATGGTGCAGGTAAGTCAACGCTGATGAACGTTTTATTTGGGCTTTATCAGCCTGAAAAAGGGCAGATTCGTGTAAACGGCCAAGAAGTCAAAATCACGGACCCTAACGTAGCGAATGACTTAGGAATTGGAATGGTTCATCAGCATTTTATGCTTGTTCAAAACTTTACAGTCACAGAAAATATTATTCTTGGGAACGAACCGACGCGAACGGGGAAAATCAATATTAAAAAAGCAGCTCAAGATATTCAAGAGCTTTCAAATCAATATGGATTATCGGTAGATCCATATGCGAAGATTCAAGATATCTCAGTTGGCATGCAGCAGCGAGTGGAAATTTTAAAGACGCTTTACAGAGGAGCCGATATTCTTATTTTTGATGAACCTACTGCCGCCTTAACACCTCAGGAAATTACGGAATTAATTCAAATTATGAAAAAATTAATTCAAGAAGGAAAGTCGATTATTTTAATTACGCATAAATTAAAAGAAATTATGTCAGTGTGTGACCGCTGTACAATTATTCGAAAAGGTGTCGGGGTTGGTACGGTAAATGTGCAAGAGACCAACCCTGATGAACTTGCTGCTTTAATGGTAGGAAGAGAAGTACATTTTAAAACTGAAAAGAAAACAGCGACTCCAAAAGAAGCTGTGTTAACAATAAAAGAATTAGTAGTAGAAGACAGCCGAGGAGTAGAGGCTGTAAGTTCACTTGATCTAAGCGTTCGAGCAGGCGAAATTGTAGGCATCGCGGGTGTGGATGGAAATGGCCAAACAGAGCTGATTGAGGCAATTACGGGTCTAAGAAAAATAAAGTCGGGCTCGGTCACGTTAAAAAATCAAGAGTTGTCTACGTTATCCACGCGTAAAATTACGGAGTCAGGAGTAGGTCATATTCCGCAGGATCGCCACAAGCATGGGCTGGTATTAGATTATACAATTGGTGAAAATATCGGTCTTCAAACGTATTATCAAAAGCCGATGTCTAAATCAGGTATTTTGAATTATAAAGAGCTGTATAAAAAAGCAAAAGAGTTAATTGCAGAATATGATGTGCGAACCCCTAGTGAATATACGCAAGCGCGATCGCTATCGGGCGGAAATCAGCAAAAAGCCATTATTGCCCGTGAAGTAGACCGCAGTCCGGAACTATTAATTGCAGCTCAGCCAACGAGGGGGCTGGATGTAGGAGCCATTGAATTTATTCATAAAAAGCTGATTGAAGAACGAGATAAAGGACGGGCAGTGCTGCTCGTTTCGCTAGAACTAGATGAAGTAATGAATCTAAGCGATCGCATTGCGGTTATTTATGAAGGGAAAATAGTTGACATTGTAGATCCAAAAGAAACGAATGAACAAGAGTTAGGTCTATTAATGGCAGGCGGTACGCGTGAGAAAGCGGGTGGAACAGCATGAATAAACTTGTGAAAAATGAACGTGTAATGATGATTTTGATCCCTGTTGTATCGGCCATATTAGGACTCATTGCCGGAGCGGTTATTATGTTACTAGGCGGCTATGATCCAATGCTTGGCTATCAATCTCTTTTTGACGGGATGTTTGGAACGCCAAAAGCCATTGGAGAAACGATTCGTGCCATGACGCCTCTTGCTCTGGCCGGTATTGCGGTTGCGTTTGCTTATAAAACCGGTCTCTTTAACATTGGAGTAGAAGGACAGCTTTTAGTTGGCTGGTTGGCTTCAGTATGGGTTGGGTATGCGTTTGATTTACCAGCAGTCATTCATATTCCTTTAGCTGTATTAGCAGCAGCTGCAGCTGGAGCAATTTGGGCGTTTATTCCAGGATTTTTAAAAGCAAAATTTCATGTTCATGAAGTAATTGTTTCCATCATGATGAACTATATTGCCCTTTACACCACGAGCAGCTTAATCCGTACGTATTTATACGCGGGTAATGAAAAATCGTATGATATTAAAGAATCGGCATCTTTAGCATCAAGCTTTTTAGCACAGTTAACCAATAACTCCCGCCTTCATTACGGCATTCTTATTACCATCGCTGCAGCCGTCGTAATGTGGTTTATTTTGAATAAAACAGCTAAGGGCTTCGAGCTAAGAGCCGTTGGTTTTAATCAGCATGCTTCACAGTATGCAGGAATGAATGTAGGCCGAAACATTGTGTTATCCATGGCAATTTCAGGCGCTTTTGCCGGGCTTGCCGGGGCTATGGAAGGGCTTGGAACATTTCAGTATATGGGCACATTCACTGCGTTTACGGGTACGGGATTTGACGGTATTGCCGTAGCCCTTTTAGGAGCTAACAGCGCAATTGGAATTTTATTAGCTTCATTTTTTTTCGGAGGACTGCAAACTGCGGCTCCTCAAATGAACTTTATGACAGGCGTACCGTCTGAATTAATTCAAATTGTCATTGCGCTTATTATCTTTTTTGTTGCATCTAGTTATTTAATTCGCTGGGTGCTTGGCCGTGCAGGCAAGGGGGGAGCAAAATGAACTTCTTAGAGGTATTAGCCATTATTATTCCAGCGGCGCTTTATTCAGCTGCACCGCTTATCTTTACCGCGCTTGGAGGGATATTTAGTGAACGTTCCGGGGTCGTGAACATTGGATTAGAAGGGCTGATGATGTTTGGCGCGTTCACAGGTATTGTTTCAACCCTTTTACTTCAGGATTCATTAGGTGCTTGGGCCCCGTGGATAGCAATAGTAATTGCGGCTGTTGTTTGCGCTGTGTTCTCGCTGATTCATGCTGTTGCAAGCATTACATTAAAAGCAGATCAAACTGTAAGTGGTGTAGCCCTGAATTTTCTAGCTGCGGGTCTTTCAATCTTTTTAATTAAAAAGATTTTTGGGAAAGGACAAACAGATTTTATTCAATTCCGTATCGATAAAGTAAGTATTCCAGGTTTATCAGACATTCCAGTAATCGGTAAAATTCTGTTTTCGAACGTTCCTATTACGTCTTATATTGCGATTGCGCTAGCTTTTGCTGTATGGTACATCATTTATAAAACGCCGTTTGGTCTCCGTCTTCGTTCAGTTGGTGAACACCCAATGGCAGCAGACACGATGGGGATCAAAGTTGTGAGAATGCGTTACGTTGGCGTTATGATTTCCGGCATGTTCGCTGGAATCGGCGGAGCGGTGTATGCCACGTCTATCGCTACAAACTTTGCAGCGGGAACGATTGCTGGACAAGGGTTCCTTGCTATTGCGGCCATGATTTTCGGGAAGTGGCATCCTATTGGTGCTTTAGGTGCAGCCATGTTTTTCGGATTAGCACAGTCTTTGAGTATCACGGGAGCTCAGATTCCGGTTATTCAAGATATCCCATCCGTCCTTTTAACCATTGCACCGTACGTATTAACAATCTTAGCGCTTACTGGTTTTGTAGGACGTGCTGAGGCTCCTAAAGCGCTGGGCGTTCCTTATGAAAAAGGCCGCCGCTAATAAATCCTCTATACGAGGTCTAACAATGACTAAAGTTGGATAAATATAGAAGGTGGAGACAAAGAAATCATATTCTTTTCTCCGCCTTTTTTTCATTGAGAGAAAGAATATGAAAAGAAATGAGGAAGCGCGCGGCAAGTTACTTGAAAATGTTTCCTTGAATTCGATATAGTGGTTATAAGACTAAAATTAGCGTTAAAGATTCAAAATAGAAGTATTGTCTAGTTAATACATCAAAATTTAAAAGGAGGTTTATATATGAAATTATTGACTGAACAAAAACATGAACTAGAAGGATTGACTGTTCATACCATTCAAACAGCTAAGTACAAAACAAACACGTTCATTTTAAAACTAAATGCCCCTTTAGATAAGAAAACGGTGACAATGCGTGCCCTTTTACCTTATGTGCTTCAAAGCGCTACCGAGTCGCTGCCGTCTACGACAAAGCTTCGTACATATTTAGATGAGCTTTATGGTGCTACTTTACAAGTAGACTTAACAAAAAAAGGTGATAACCACGATATTACGATTCGCATTGATATAGCGAATGAAAAATATTTGAAAGATTCAACTCCGCTTTTGCAAAAAGCGTTAGCTCTTCTTGGCGATATTTTATTAAAGCCAGCAGTTGAAGGGGACTCTTTTTTAACGGATATTATGACAAAAGAAAAGCGTTCGCTTCGTCAGCGAATTCAAGCCGTATTTGATGATAAAATGCGCTATGCTAATTTAAGACTAGTTGAAGAAATGTGTAAGGAAGAACCTTACTCTTTACATGTAAACGGTCAAATTGACGATGTGGAAGAAATTACAGGTGAAAGTTTGTACGCCTATTATCAGCAGGTGTTAAAAGAAGATGCCATTCACCTTTATGCTATTGGAGATTTGCAAGTCGAAGAGGTTTTACAAACAGTAAAAGAAACATTTACTTTACCAAAGCGCGAGCAAAAAGACATTGAAGATTCTATCACGTCTAAAGAGATCTCAAACGTAAATGAAGTGGTGGAAAAACAAGAAGTCAAACAAGGGAAATTAAATATTGGCTATCGTACAAACGTTGTATACGGAGATAGACAGTATTTTGCTCTTCAAGTATTCAATGGGATATTCGGAGGGTTCTCACATTCCAAGCTATTTATTAACGTGCGTGAAAAAGCGAGCTTAGCTTACTATGCTGCTTCGAGAGTAGAGAGTCATAAAGGATTACTAATGGTCATGTCGGGTATTGATGCTAAAAATTACGACCAAGCTGTTACGATTATTAAAGAACAAATGCAGGAAATGAAACAAGGATCGTTTACAGACGGCGAAATCGCTCAAACGAAAGCCGTTATTCACAACCAACTGCTTGAAACGGTGGATACTCCACGAGGACTAGTAGAGGTTATGTATCATAATGAATTAACGGGTAAAGATATTTCAATTGATGAATACTTAAAGCATATTGATGCGGTATCTAAGCAGGAAATTATTAAAGTGGCTGAGAAAATTGAAATGGATACAATTTATTTCTTAACAGGAACGGGCGGTGAAGAAAATGGAGAAAATTGAATTTTCGCAGCTTCAAGAACAGCTGTATCATGAAAAAATGGATAACGGGCTGCAGGTATACATTTTGCCAAAACCGGAGTTTAACAAAACGTTTGCCACTTTTACAACAAACTACGGATCGATTGACAATCAATTTGTACCGCTAAATGAAAATGAAATGACAAAAGTTCCGGATGGAATTGCCCACTTTTTAGAGCATAAATTATTTGAAAAAGAAGACGGAGATGTCTTTCAGCAGTTTAGTAAACAAGGTGCTTCGGCCAATGCATTTACTTCTTTTACCCGCACAGCTTACTTATTCAGCTGTACATCTAACTTTGAAGAAAATCTTGAAACATTAGTGGACTTTGTACAAGAGCCGTACTTCTCAGAAAAAACGGTAGAAAAAGAAAAGGGCATTATCGGTCAAGAAATTACAATGTATGACGACAATCCGGACTGGCGCTTGTATTTTGGTACCATTCAAAATATGTACAAAAACCATCCTGTTAAAATTGATATTGCTGGCACGATCGAATCAATTTCACATATTAATAAAGATTTACTGTACACATGCTATGAAACGTTTTATCATCCGAGCAACATGCTGTTGTTCATTGTAGGTCCTGTTGATGCGGAAAAAGTAATGAAGCAAGTTCGAGACAATCAGCAGAAAAAAGATTATAAAGAAATCTCTGACATACAGCGTCATTTTGACGAAGAGCCTGAAACGGTGGATCAAGAAAAACAAGTATTAAAAATGCCGGTGCAGTCTTCGAAATGTATGGTGGGTCTAAAAGCGAAAAATCCGCAGCGTTCAGGCGGAGAAATGCTTAAATACGAGTTAGCAATGAATATCATTTTAGATTATGCATTTGGAAAAAGCTCTTCGTACTATGAGGAGTTGTATGCAGACGGACTCATTGATGAAACGTTTGCGTATGATTATACGGAGGAAAGAGGATTTGGTTTTGCTCTTATCGGAGGAGATACGGATCAACCGGAACAGCTGTATGATCGAGTTAAACAAATTTTACTTGAAATGAAAACAAAATCACTAACAGAAGAGGAACTTGAACGTATTCGTAAAAAGAAAATCGGCGGATTTTTACGTTCATTAAACTCACCTGAGTTTATCGCTAATCAGTTTACACGCTATGCGTTTAATGATATGAATTTATTTGATATTGTTGAAACGCTAGAAAAACTGAAGGTAAACGAAATAAAAGATGTGCTAAACGAGATTATTGATGAAAAGAACTTTACGGTTTGTGAAGTAGTACCTAAATAAAGATGATTGTTGCCAAAAAAGCTGATGTTCATCAGCTTTTTTGCATGTAAAGGAGAGAAGGCTATGGAGAAATTTGCCCTTGTGACAGGTGCAAGCGGAGGAATTGGCACAGCGATTGCTAAGCAATTGGCTGAAGATGGATACTCGCTTATTTTGCACTATCATCAACGAAAAGACAAAATAGAGGCGCTTGCACATGAGCTAGCTGAAAAGGTGAAAACCGTGTTTACAGTACAAGCGGATTTATCATGTAAAGAGGGAGTGGAGAAGTTTTTAAAGGAGATTATTGTTCCCGTAGAAGTTATTATTCATAACAGCGGACGAAGCATTAGCGGGTTAATGACAGATGCTTCGGCAAATGAAACCGAAGAAATGATCTATCTTCACATCACGGCTCCCTTTGTTATTACAAAAGCTTTGCTGCCTAAAATGATCAGTGCTAAAAGCGGACAAATTATCATGATTTCTTCCATTTGGGGACTTACAGGAGCTTCGTTTGAAGTTCTTTATTCAATGGTAAAAGGCGCCCAAAATACGTTTGTAAAAGCTTTGGCAAAAGAAGTTGCATTAAGTGGAATTCGCGTCAATGGAGTTGCGCCCGGAGCGATTGAAACGGATATGATGGCCAGCTATTCAAAAGAAGAGGTTAAAGAGCTGGCTGAAGAGATCCCTTTAGGAAGAATAGGATATCCAAAAGAAGTGGCAGATGCGGTTTCATATTTAATATCTTCACGTGCTTCGTATATAACTGGACAAATATTATCGGTTAATGGCGGTTGGTACATATAAAGTGTGCATAAAATTAAAAACAAGGTACAAACTATGATATGAATAAACCTTAAGGAGGGCTACTCATGTCAGTATTAGAAAACTGGGATAGCTGGAAAGATTTTTTAGGCGACCGTTTACATCATGCACAAAACGAAGGAATGCAAGAAGAAGTTATTCATGATCTTGCTTATCAAATTGGTGGATATTTAGCAAACCAAGTTGATGCAAAAAATGATCAAGAGCGAATTTTAGCAGACCTTTGGAGCGTTGCTTCTAAAGAAGAGCAGCATGCGATTGCGAGCAGCATGGTGAAATTAGTTCAAAATAACGGATCAGTAAAATAAGTTATCGTTTCTAAAAAGGAGCTAATTCACCGCGTGTGAAAGCTCCTTTTTTCTTAGAATTAAATAGTACAAATAAATAAGCGCTTACATACATAACAAATGTAGAACTACTTGCCTTTAGGGTTTATAATATAATGGAAATCATTTATAGTTAAACTAGGTGAAAAAAAGGGGGCACCTCTCGAAGGCCAGCCAAGAAATGGGAGGGGTTTGATGGAGAAAATTGAGTGGTATTTAGAATATCAAATACAAAAAAATCGTCCGGGTCTTTTAGGTGATATTTCATCGCTTCTTGGAATGTTGTCAATTAATATTGTCACAATTAATGGAGTGGATGATATTCGCCGTGGATTATTGCTGCGCTGTGATTCACATGAGCAAATAGACAGGCTTGAATCTATTTTGAAAACAATGGATAATATCATTGTGACAAAAATGAGACCGCCTAAATTGCGTGATAAGTTAGCAGTGCGTCACGGTCGCTATATTCAGCGTGACGCAGATGATAAAAAGACATTCCGTTTCGTAAGAGATGAATTAGGTTTGCTCGTAGATTTTATGGCGGAACTGTTTAAACAAGACGGTCATAAGCTTATCGGTATTCGAGGTATGCCGCGAGTAGGCAAAACCGAATCGATTGTAGCAGCTAGCGTATGTGCGAACAAAAGGTGGCTTTTTGTGTCTTCTACACTCTTAAAACAAACGATTCGCAGTCAGCTTATTGCTGACGAATACAACGCTGATAATATTTTTATCATTGACGGGATTGTATCGACAAAACGAGCGAATGAAAAGCACTGGCAGCTTGTTCGAGAAGTAATGAATGTACCCGCGACAAAAATCGTGGAGCATCCGGATGTATTTGTACAAAATACCGAGTATTCGTTAGATGATTTTGCCTACATTATTGAAATAAGAAATGACCCCAATGAGAAGATTACATATGAAATAATGGAAGGTCCTCAAATGTTTCAAGACGGTGGATTATCGATGTTTGATTTTTAGCATAATTGGTAGGTGTTAGCATTGACAGAGTTAGGACAAAGGTTAAGACAAGAACGAGAAAGCAAAGGATTGTCGTTAGAGGATTTACAAAAACTAACGAAAATTCAAAAACGCTATTTACTTGGCATTGAAGAAGGCAATTATGAGGTTATGCCAGGGAAATTTTACGTACGAGCGTTTATTAAGCAATACTGCGAAGCAATTGGGTTGGACACAGATGCTATTTTTGAAGAATACAAATCAGACATTCCTTCAACTCAAACAGAAGACATGCCGCAGCAGCTTTCGCGCGTTCGCAGCCGCAAAGAAATTCCTCAGCATACAAAAGGAGTTTCAAAAGCATATGACTACCTTCCAACTGTTCTAGTGGTGGCGGGAGTTGTAGTTGTTGGGATTATTATTTGGGTAATCGCTCAAAATATCGTCTCGGATAAAAACAAGGAGCAGGCTAACCAAGAAGCTCCAAACAGCGAAGTTCAGCAGTCTAACACGCAGGAAGAAACGAATGAAACTACTGCAAAAAATGACAATAGCAAGTCAGAAGATGAACAAAGTGCTGCTGATAAGAAAGAACAAGAAAAAGAAAAAGCTGAAAAAGAAAAAGCCGCAAAAGAAAAAGCTGAGAAAGAAAAAGCTGAAAAAGAAAAGAAAGACAGCGGTAAACAAGAATACAAGGAAGTTCAAAAAACAGGCAGAAGTGCTACGTATGCTCTTTCCGGTACAGATGCATTTAACCTAGAAGTAACATCCACTCAAGCAGATACTTGGTTAGATGTGAAAAATGGAAAAGGAAATGCTTTCTTTAGCTCCATTCTAAAAAAAGGTGAAACAAAAGAATTTGATTTGACGAAAGAAACGGAAGCTCGTGTCAACATCGGTTATTCACCTGGAGTAGAGTTAAAAGTAAATGGAAAAGCGGTTGACTTGCCGTTTGATTCATCCAAGCAAGTTCGACAAGTTGTAACGATTCAATATCAGCCGGCAGAAGCACAGTAAACAGCCTGTTTTAAAAAGTGGTCAGGGTGTAAATAAAGATAATATGTGAATTAAACACTCATTCACGCTATAATAAAACCAAAGCCGTGCAAACAACTTCGTTTGCACGCTTTCAGTTTGTAACAGTAATTGGAGGCAGAAGAAGTGAATTTACCAAACAAGATTACCATTTCGCGAATTTTTCTAATTCCCGTATTCCTCATTTTTATGATGGTGCCGCTACCATTTGGCACAGTAGAGGCAGCAGGAAAAGAGATTCCGATCGCTCATCTATTAGGGGCGGCATTATTTATTATTGCATCTACAACAGACTGGATCGACGGATACTATGCAAGAAAGTACGATTTAGTCACGAACTTGGGCAAGTTTTTAGATCCACTAGCAGACAAGCTGTTGGTTTCAGCTGCGCTTGTAGCTATTGTTGACTTAGATTTAATTGCAGGTGCAGGATGGGCTGCTATCATCATTATTAGCCGTGAATTTGCTATCACAGGTTTAAGACTTGTACTAGCAGGGGAAGGAGAAGTTGTAGCAGCCAATATGTTAGGTAAAATTAAAACATGGACTCAAATTTTAGCTATTTCAGCTATTCTGTTGTACAACTTGCCTTTTGAATGGATTTCCATTCCGTTTGCTAGCGTAATGCTTTGGATCTCAGTGATTTTTACGGTTATTTCAGGCTGGGACTACTTTGCTAAAAACAAACAGGCTTTTGTTAATTCAAAATAAGTAAGATGGAGATGATATGATGAACGCTGAAATTATTGGAGTCGGCTCTGAGCTGCTGCTTGGGCAAATTGCCAATACAAACGCTCAGTATTTATCGAAAAAATTAGCCGAACTTGGAATTAATGTTTACTATCATACAGTAGTAGGAGATAATGCACAGCGCTTGAAAGAAGTGATTGCTACAGCTCAAACACGTGCAGAGTTAATTATTTTCACAGGCGGGCTTGGTCCTACAAAAGATGATTTAACAAAAGAAACAATTGCGAGTGTGCTAGGAGTAGAGTTGACAACAAATGCGGAAGCACTTGAAAGCATTGAAGCCTATTTCAAACAGTCAAATCGTATCATGACACCTAACAATAAAAAACAGGCAATTGTACTTGAAGGTTCGACAGTGCTCCCTAATGATTACGGAATGGCTCCAGGTATGGGGCTTACAGTAGAGGGAAAACACTATATGCTATTCCCAGGGCCGCCAAAAGAGCTCTATCCAATGTATGAAGCATATGGTCAAGAATTTTTAGCTCAAAAGCTTGAATTAAAAGAAAGTATTGAATCACGCGTTCTTCGTTTTTTCGGAATAGGAGAATCACAGCTTGAGACGGAAATTGAAGATTTGCTTGATGCGCAAACAAACCCGACGATTGCACCGCTTGCAGGAGATGGAGAAGTGACGCTTCGCTTAACTGCTAAGCACGCTGATGCTGCTGAAGCACAGCGCATGTTAGACGAAGTGGAAAAAACCATTTCAGAGCGCGTAGGCGAGTATTTATATGGATACGAAGCAACTTCTTTACATAATGAATTGGTAAAAGAATTAACGGCACAAGGCTTGACGATTGCTTCAGCCGAAAGTTTAACCGGCGGGTTATTCAGCGAACGTTTAACAACTGTTTCAGGTGCTGGAGAAGTTGTTAAAGGCAGCCTGGTAGCCTATCATTATGAAATCAAGCAAAATATTCTCGGAGTGAGCGAACACACGCTGAATCAGTACGGAGCCGTTAGCGAGCAGTGCGCGGCTGAAATGGCTCAGCGTATTCAACAGTTATACAAAACGGATATTGGCATCGGTTTTACGGGTGTAGCTGGACCCTCTAAACAAGAAGGACACCCTGTAGGAACAGTGCATATAGGGGTCGCTTATAAGGATCAAACTCCTCAAGTTTACAGCTTGCAGCTATCTGGAAGCCGCCAAGGAATTCGTTCACGAACGGTTAATTACGGCTGTCATTACGTATTGAAGACGATAAAAAAATAAAGAAAAAAGGCTGCTTAGTTTTACCAAAGCAGCCTTTTTTTAATTTTATAAAAAACGAACATTTATTCGCTTTTTGCTTGTCAAACGACCCAAAAACTAGTATAGTAAGTTATAGAAAGTTGTTAATTCGACATTGCTACTACATCGTAGTAAGTTTGCAGTTTATAGATGATTTCAAAGAGATAGAGGAGGAAATTGAGTGAACGATCGTCAAGCAGCCCTTGATATGGCTTTAAAGCAAATTGAAAAGCAATTTGGTAAAGGTTCAATTATGAAATTAGGTGAACAAACGGAAAAAAGAATTTCTACAATTCCAAGTGGTTCATTAGCATTAGATATAGCTTTAGGCGTAGGTGGATATCCACGTGGACGTGTGGTGGAAGTATATGGCCCAGAAAGCTCAGGTAAAACAACAGTTGCTCTTCACGCGATTGCAGAAGTTCAACAGCAGGGCGGACAGGCTGCATTTATCGATGCGGAGCACGCGTTAGATCCTGTATATGCTCAAAAATTAGGTGTTAATATTGATGAGCTGTTATTATCTCAGCCTGATACAGGAGAACAAGCTTTAGAAATCGCAGAAGCTTTAGTTCGAAGCGGCGCAGTAGATATTATTGTTGTTGACTCAGTAGCAGCGTTAGTGCCAAAAGCGGAAATTGAAGGAGAAATGGGAGACTCTCACGTGGGTCTACAAGCTCGTTTAATGTCTCAAGCATTGCGTAAACTATCTGGAGCTATTAACAAGTCTAAAACAATCGCTATCTTTATTAACCAAATTCGTGAAAAAGTCGGCGTAATGTTTGGTAACCCTGAAACAACTCCTGGTGGACGTGCGCTTAAATTCTACTCTTCAGTGCGTCTAGAAGTGCGTCGTGCAGAGCAGTTAAAGCAAGGAAATGATATCGTAGGTAACAAAACAAGAATTAAAGTTGTGAAAAATAAAGTAGCTCCGCCTTTCCGTGCTGCCGAAGTAGATATTATGTACGGAGAAGGTATTTCAAAAGAGGGTGAAATTTTGGATATCGCTTCTGAACTAGATATTGTCCAAAAAAGTGGATCTTGGTATTCATATAATGACGAGCGTCTAGGTCAAGGCCGTGAAAATGCAAAGCAATTCTTAAAAGAAAATACTGATATTCGTCAGGAAATTGCGGGACAAGTGCGTGAACATCATGGTTTAGACCAAGATGGAGAGCCAGCTCCTGAGGATGACGATCAAGGCGATTTAAATATTTAATTTGCTGCGAGATAAAAAAAGACTCCTCTATTTCAAAGAAGGGGTCTTTTTTTTGTAAAAATTGTTAATGCTAGAAAAGTAACATACGAAATTTCAATATATACTGTAGAGGCAGGCTTGACAATAAAAATGCACAGATTTACAATTAAGATGTATATTTTCCCTTTTTAAAACATTTTAGCGTTTAAAAGCCTTTGTGTGTATATTGAAAGGTGAATACGATGTACATGCCGACATGAAATTTAAAACTTACAAGTTTATAGCAAGGGGAGGTGAAATGATGGATACTAATACAATCATCTTCGCTTTGCTTGGCCTAATCGTCGGTGCAGTTGTTGGCTTTTTTGTTTGTAAATCGATTGCTGAAGCTAAAATTGCGGGAGCAAAGTCTAGTGCAGAACAAATTATTGATGAAGGAACCCGCGAGGCGGAAGCTTTGAAAAAAGAAGCTTTACTAGAAGCGAAGGATGAAATCCATCAGCTTCGTACAGAGGCAGAACAAGATATTCGTGATCGTCGAGCAGAACTTCAAAAACAAGAAAATCGATTAATGCAAAAAGAGGAAAATCTTGATCGTAAAGACGAATCACTTGATAAACGTGAAGCGTTACTTGAAAAGAAAGATGATTCTCTTACTGTTAAACAACAGCATATTGAAGAGATGGAAAGCAAAGTTGAAGAAGTAGTACGTGCACAGCAAACAGAGCTAGAGCGTATTTCAAGCTTAACAAGAGAAGATGCAAGAGCGATTATTTTAGATCGTGTTGAAAATGAACTTTCCCACGACATTGCAATAATGGTAAAAGAAACAGAAAACCGTGCAAAAGAAGACGCCGATAAAAAGGCGAAAGAAATTCTTTCACTTGCTATTCAGCGTTGCGCAGCAGATCATGTTGCTGAAACGACTGTCTCAGTTGTTAACTTGCCAAATGACGAAATGAAAGGCCGAATTATCGGTCGAGAAGGTCGAAACATCCGTACGCTTGAAACTTTGACAGGAATTGATCTTATTATTGATGATACGCCAGAAGCAGTTATTTTATCAGGATTTGACCCAATTCGTCGTGAGACAGCAAGAATTGCACTTGATAAACTCGTTCAAGATGGTCGTATCCATCCCGCACGTATTGAAGAAATGGTTGAAAAATCTCGCCGCGAAGTGGACGAATATATTCGTGAAGTCGGTGAACAAACGACGTTTGAAGTCGGTGTTCACGGGTTGCATCCAGACTTGATGAAAATTCTTGGTCGCTTAAAATTCAGAACAAGCTATGGTCAAAATGTGCTGAAACATTCAATGGAAGTAGCTCATTTATCAGGACTTATGGCTGCTGAATTAGGTGAAGATGAAACGTTAGCCAAACGAGCAGGATTGTTACATGATATTGGTAAAGCAATTGACCATGAGGTAGAAGGAAGCCACGTAGAAATCGGTGTTGAATTAGCTACAAAGTATAAAGAACATCCGGTTGTTATTAACGCGATTGCTTCTCACCATGGAGATACAGAACCAACATCAATCATTGCTGTACTAGTTGCAGCAGCGGATGCATTATCTGCTGCAAGACCAGGTGCTCGCAGTGAGACGTTAGAAAACTACATTCGTCGTCTTGAAAAGTTAGAAGAAATTTCAGAGTCTTATGAAGGCGTTGAAAAATCATTTGCAATTCAAGCAGGGCGTGAAGTTCGTATTATGGTGAAACCAGATACGATTGGTGATCTAGAAGCGCATCGACTTGCTCGAGATATCCGAAAACGAATTGAAGATGAGCTGGATTATCCTGGCCACATCAAAGTAACGGTTATTCGCGAAACAAGAGCAGTAGAGTATGCAAAATAAAAATGAAGTGGCGTTTCGCCACTTTATTTTTTTTCGTAGAGATGAAGATGCAGATTAAGAATGAAGTATAGGAGCTTTTACATGAGAATTTTATTTATTGGAGACGTAGTTGGTTCTCCAGGCCGTGAAATGGTTGAAGAATATTTACCGAGATTAAAAAGAAAATACTCTCCGGGACTTACAATTGTGAATGGAGAAAATGCAGCTTCAGGAAAAGGAATTACCGAAAAGATTTATCGTCAGTTCTTACAAGCAGGGGCTAACATTATTACTCTTGGTAACCATGCGTGGGACAAACGTGAAATTTTTGATTTTATTGACGATGCAAAAAATCTTGTTCGTCCAGCAAATTTTCCTGAAGGTACACCGGGCAAAGGAATTACGTATTTTACGTACAATCAGCTTGAGGTAGCCGTGATTAATTTACAAGGGCGTACGTTTATGGCTCCGCTCGATTGTCCATTTCAAAAAGCAGATGAATTAATTGAAGAAGCACGCCAGCGCACTCCGCTTATTTTTATTGATTTTCATGCTGAAACAACAAGTGAAAAGCAAGCGATTAGCTGGTATGTGGACGGTCGTGTCAGCGCTGTTGTCGGCACTCATACGCACGTTCAAACAGCTGACAATCGTATATTGCCAAAAGGAACAGCCTACATCTCTGACGTAGGAATGACGGGACCTTATGACGGCATTTTAGGGATGGAGCGCGAAGCTGTTATTAAGCGTTTTTTAACGTCTCTTCCTGTTCGATTTGAAGTGCCAAAAGAAGGAAGAACGCAGCTTAGTGGAATCGTTATTGATATTGATCAAAAGACGGGGAAAGCAACAAAAACAGAGCGAATTTTAATTAACGAAGATCATCCGTTTTTTGAATAAAGGGAAAAAGTCAATGTGTCGAAAGGCGATACATTGGCTTTTTTATTTTGTCAAAAACGTAAAAAGAAAAAAGAAAGGTGTAGAAATATAAGTTTTTGAATATTTAGGAAAAACAAGCAGGAATACGTTTGACATATCGTGAATATAGTAACATTGAAATCAATTAAGTCATTGGTCTAATGATCTCTCATCATACATTGTAAAGAATAAGGAGGAGCTAGATATGGAAATATTAAAAGTTTCAGCAAAGTCTAATCCAAATTCAGTTGCTGGTGCCTTAGCAGGCGTGCTGCGCGAACGCGGCGCAGCAGAAATTCAAGCCATTGGGGCCGGGGCACTTAATCAAGCAGTAAAAGCTGTAGCAATCGCAAGAGGGTTCGTTGCACCAAGTGGGGTTGATTTAATCTGCATCCCAGCTTTTACAGATATTCAAATTGATGGAGAAGAGCGAACAGCCATTAAATTAATTGTAGAGCCGCGATAATTATAAAAACCACGGACCTGTAAAGCATAGAAGCCAAACAGGTCCTTTTTGTATAGAGTTAAAGGGGTGTTGGTTGTGATATTTGATGCTCATTGTGATGTATTAATGAAGCTCTGGTTAAATAAACGTTTATCTTTTACATATGATTCAGCGCTGCATGTTACGTTAGAAGGCATAAAAAAAGCAAAAGGGAAAGTTCAGCTATTCGCTATTTATATTCCAGAAGCGGTTCCGGCAGCTCAGCGCTTTGATGTTGCGTTAGAAATGATTCAGCTGTTTCAGAGTCATATTTTATCGCTTCCCGGTGTAAAATGGGTTCGTTCAAAGCGCGATATAGATAGCTTGAAAAAAGGTGAACTTGGAGCCATGCTGACGCTTGAAGGGTGCGATGCCATTGATACAAGTTTAGTTCGCTTAAAGACACTTTTTTCACTGGGTGTACGTTCAGTAGGCTTGACATGGAATTACAGCAATGCTGTATGTGATGGTATTTTAGAACCTCGAGGTGCGGGGTTATCGTCTTTTGGAAGAGAAGTTGTTGAATTGAATAATGAACATAAAGTATGGACGGATGTCTCTCATTTATCAGTAAGAGGTTTTTGGGATGTGATTGAGCTAGCACAATATGTAGTGGCTACTCATTCCAATTCACACGTATTGTGTTCTCATCCCCGGAATTTAAGAGACGATCAAATTCATGCTTTAATAAAGCGAAACGGCGTGATTGGTATTACGTTTGTCCCTGAATTTTTAACGAGTTCTGCCAAAGCGCACATAGCGGATGTGATCCGTCATCTTGATTACATATGTGAAAGAGGAGGCGAATACTCCGTTGGTTTTGGCTCAGACTTTGACGGCATTGACAAAACGGTTTATCGTCTCGGAAGATATGAACAGTATACGAATTTAATTGAAGAACTCCTTAAGTATTACACTGAGGAGCAGGTAAAACGTTTTCTGTTTCAAAACTTTGCCGATCGTGTATGCAACTAATAAAAAAAGAGCTTTTTCTTTTTGGGAAAGCTCTTTTTATAGAAGTTATTTATATAATAATACCTCATGTGAAGGCAGAAAAGATCATTAAAAAACTTCATCTTATTCATTAAATATAAATATAATTAAAACGATTGAGAATTCAATGGAAAGGGTTGCATTTTTCTGGCAATCGGAATAAAATTGAAAACGGATTATGGAGCTGTTCAAGCAGAAACGTATCCTGCACAGCGACAAGGTGCTGTGGGAGTTTTGCGGATGATTTTTGTTCGTGAAGTGCAGAAGCAAATGAAATCGTTTGCTAATTTACTTTTTTCAGTTTTTATCAATAAAATAGATTTCTATATTAAGAGCAATTAAAGGAGTGGCGTTGATTTATGGTACAGCAACTTTCATGGAAAGTTGGCGGACAGCAGGGTGAGGGAATCGAAAGTACGGGAGAAATCTTTTCAACCGCTTTAAATCGATTAGGTTATTACTTATACGGCTATCGTCATTTTTCTTCTCGTATCAAAGGTGGACATACAAATAATAAGATCCGAGTGAGTACAACTCAGGTTCGATCTGTGTCAGATGATTTGGATATTTTAGTTGCGTTCGATCAGGAAACAATCGATGTAAACGTCCATGAGCTGCGCGTAGGAGGCGTTGTAATTGCAGATGCGAAATTCAACCCAAGTCTGCCCGAAACATGTACAACTGCTACGCTATACGCTGTTCCGTTTACAGAAATTGCAACGGAACTAGGAACGTCGCTAATGAAGAACATGGTTGCTGTAGGCGCTTCAAGTGCTGTGCTTCATATTGACACAGAAGTATTTGAAGAAGTAGTGCTTGAAATCTTCGGTAAAAAGGGCCAAAAAGTTGTACAAAAAAACATGGAAGCTATTAAAAAAGGTGCAGATTACATTCGTGAACAGCTAGGCGAACAATTAGAAACAATGAAACTAGATCCAGCGGATGGTAAAAAACGTATGTTTATGATTGGAAACGATGCGATTGCACTAGGTGCTTTAGCCGGTGGGGCTCGTTTTATGCCAGCATATCCAATTACCCCTGCTTCAGAAATCATGGAATACTTAATTAAAAAGCTTCCTCAATTCGGTGGAACTGTTATTCAAACAGAAGATGAAATCGCAGCATGTACGATGGCTATCGGAGCTAACTATGCAGGCGTACGTGCGCTGACAGCATCAGCTGGACCTGGTCTATCATTAATGATGGAGTCGATTGGATTAGCGGGCATCACTGAGCAGCCTGTTGTGATTATTGATACGCAGCGCGGCGGTCCAAGTACAGGGCTTCCAACTAAGCAAGAACAGTCTGACCTAATGGCTATGATTTACGGTACGCACGGTGAAATTCCGAAGATCGTCATGGCGCCAAGTACGGTTGAAGAAGCATTCTACGATACGATTGAAGCGTTTAACTTAGCAGAAGAATATCAGTGTCCAGTTATTATGCTAACGGATTTACAGCTTTCACTTGGGAAACAGTCGGTAGAACCGCTTGACTATAACCGCGTTGAAATCCGCCGCGGCAAGCTTCAGCAAGGAGAGCTAGAAGAGTTGGAAGAAAAACAATATTACAAGCGCTACCGCGTAACAGAAGACGGCGTATCACCACGCGTCATTCCAGGAATGAAGCATGGCATTCATCACGTAACGGGAGTAGAACATGATGAGACAGGAAAGCCATCTGAATCTCCGGTGAACCGCGATGATCAAATGAATAAGCGTCTTCGTAAAACAAAAGGAATTCGTTTTAATACGCCAATTCATGTTCACTCTCATGAAAAAGAGTCTGATATTTTATTTGTTGGATTTAATTCGACGCGTGGAGTTATTGAAGAGGCAATGGAACGTTTGGAACAGGACGGTATAAAAGTAAATCACGCTCACATTCGTTTAATTCATCCTTTCCCAGCTGACGAACTGCTTCCTTACGTGCAAGGAGCTAAAAAAGTAGTTGTCGTTGAAAACAATGCTACTGGACAGCTTGCTAATATTTTAAAAATGAATATCGCAAGTCATGATAAAATTCAAAGCGTATTGAAGTACGATGGAAATCCATTTCTTCCGCAAGAAGTATACGCAAAAAGTAAGGAGATGTTTGTGTTAAATGGCAACGTTTAAAGATTTTCGTAACAGTGTAAAACCTAACTGGTGTCCGGGGTGTGGAGATTTCTCCGTACAAGCAGCCATTCAACGCGCATCTGCTAACGTAGGTTTAGAACCTCATGAGCTTGCTGTTATTTCAGGTATTGGATGCTCTGGACGTATCTCTGGTTATATTAATTCATATGGTTTTCACGGTATTCACGGACGTGCGCTTCCAATCGCTCAAGGTGTAAAAATGGCTAATCGTGATTTAACCGTTATCGCATCTGGCGGTGATGGAGATGGGTTTGCTATCGGTATGGGACACACGGTACATGCGATTCGCCGAAACATCGATGTAACGTATATCGTAATGGATAACCAAATCTATGGTTTAACAAAAGGACAAACATCTCCTCGCAGTGAAGTAGGATTCAAAACAAAAAGTACGCCTGAAGGATCAATTGAGTCGTCTTTATCTGTCATGGAGCTGGCGTTAACTTCCGGGGCAACGTTTGTAGCGCAAAGCTTTTCAACGAATTTAAAAGAGTTAACAAGCTTAATTGAACAAGGCATTCAGCATAAAGGTTTTTCTTTAATTAACGTATTTAGCCCGTGCGTAACGTATAACAAAGTGAACACGTATGATTGGTTTAAAGAAAACCTAACTAGTCTTAGCACAATTGAAGGTTATGATGCAAACAATCGTATGCAAGCTATGCAGACGTTAATGGAGCATAATGGCTTAGTAACAGGGCTTATTTATCAAAATGCGCATCAGCCGTCGTATCAGCAGCTTGTTCACGGCTATAGTGAAGAGCCGCTGTCAAAAGCAGACTTAGGTATGACTGAGGAAAAATTTGATGAGCTAGTGGCTGAATTTATGTAAAAGAGGCTGCAATAAAAGCAGTTTAGTAGAGGGAAAATCCGAACGGTAAATTGAGATTCTTAATGGAGAATCCAGCTCGTTCGGATTTTTTCATAGTCATAGGTATAGAAAATAGGTATATGATTGTGTTCGCTACTTGAAAGTTATATACTATGTTAATGTGATGAGTTTTATGCATAAGCATAAGGCTGTCACATTTTTTTGCGATTTACAGGTGCAACGTGACAATTGTCATGGCGAAAGGAGATTTTTTTATGAACGAAAAACAACGTTTAGAAAGCAACCAAGTTAATCCAGCGGACAAAAAATCCGAAAAGGATTACAGCAAATATTTTCAAACAGTATACATGCCACCTTCTTTAAAAGATGCGAAAAAACGAGGAAAAGAAGAAGTTTCCTATCACAACGATTTTGCAATCGATGAACAGTTTCATGGAATGGGACAGGGACGTAAGTTTTATATCCGTACGTACGGCTGTCAAATGAATGAGCACGATACAGAAGTAATGGCTGGTATTTTTCTAGGCCTTGGCTACGAGCCGACTGACTCTGTTGAAGATGCTCATGTTATTTTATTGAATACGTGTGCGATCCGTGAAAATGCGGAAAATAAAGTGTTTGGTGAATTAGGACACTTGAAGGCCTTAAAGCGCGAGCGTCCTGAGCTATTAATCGGCGTCTGCGGATGTATGTCTCAAGAAGAGTCAGTTGTAAATAAAATTTTACAAAAACATCAGCACGTGGATATGATTTTTGGTACACATAACATTCACCGTTTGCCTCACATTTTGAACGAAGCATACTTAGCAAAAGAAATGGTGATTGAAGTATGGTCTAAAGAAGGGGACGTTATTGAAAACCTTCCAAGAGCACGTAAAGGCAGCGTCAAAGCATGGGTTAACATCATGTACGGCTGTGACAAGTTCTGTACGTACTGTATCGTTCCGTATACGCGAGGAAAAGAACGAAGCCGCCGTCCAGAAGATATTATCCAAGAAGTACGTCATTTAGCTGCTCAAGGCTACAAAGAAATTACGCTTCTAGGCCAAAACGTTAATGCATACGGAAAAGATTTTGAAGACATGACGTACGGCTTAGGCGACTTAATGGACGAAATCCGTAAAATTGACGTTGCTCGTATCCGTTTTACAACAAGTCACCCTCGTGACTTTGATGACCGTTTAATTGAAGTTCTTGCTAAAGGTGGAAATCTTGTCGATCACATTCACTTGCCTGTTCAATCAGGAAGCAGTGATATCTTAAAAATTATGGCACGAAAATATTCTCGTGAACATTATTTAGAGCTTGTTCGTAAAATTAAAGAAGCCATTCCAACGGCATCATTAACAACTGATATTATTGTTGGTTTCCCAAATGAAACGGATGAGCAGTTTGAAGAAACAATGTCGCTATATCGTGAGGTTGAATTTGATAGTGCTTATACGTTTATTTATTCACCTCGTGAAGGTACGCCGGCTGCTAAGATGCAAGACAACGTACCAATGGAAGTGAAAAAAGAGCGTCTTCAGCGTTTAAATGCTCTTGTAAATGAAATTTCTGCAAAGAAATTGAAGGAATATGAAGGTAAAGTTGTCGAAGTATTAGTAGAAGGTGAAAGTAAAAATAATCCGGAAGTATTAGCAGGCTACACGGAAAAAAGTAAGCTTGTAAACTTCAAAGCACCTAAGTCAGTGATTGGGCAACTTGTAAAAGTAAAAGTTACAAAAGCCAAAACATGGACATTAAACGGGGAAATGGTAGAAGAAACAGCAGAGGTGAAGTAATATGGCGCAGTATAACAAGAGTGACGTAATTAAACGTGCTCAAGAGCTGGCAAAAATGATTGCTGAAACGGAAGAAGTAGATTTCTTCAAGCGTGCCGAAGCTCAGCTTAACGAAAATCAAAAAGTGCGTGAAACCATTGCAAGCATTAAAAGTTTGCAAAAACAAGCTGTTAATTTCCAACATTATGGTAAGACAGAAGCGTTAAAACAAGTGGAGGCAAAAATCGATCGTTTACAGGAAGAGCTGGATGAACTGCCGATTATTCAGCAGTTTCAAGAGTCTCAAATAAACGTGAATGATTTGCTTCAACTTGTCGCTAACACTATTTCAAACACAGTAACAGATGAAATTATTGTGTCAACAGATGGTGATTTACTGCGCGGTGAAACAGGTTCACAGGTGCGAAACAGCCCTGGATCTAGCTGCTCATAAAGAAAAAATGCCTTAGCAAATTGCTGAGGCATTTTTTTGTGCATCACGTGTGCATTATGTGGCATGAAAATTGGGCAGATTTTCTCTCTAATAATTGTCACGTTTTTCTATATCCTTGCATACAATGGAACATAGGTTTTTTATGCCTTAAACCTAGTTTCTTAAAAATAATGTGCAAACAAGTGAATGAGCCTGCATAGGATGAAATGAAGATAGTTTGAGGAGGGTATGCTCACATGTCACAACACTATAGAGAAATTATTACAAAAGCAGTCGTAGGTAAAGGTCGCAAGTTTACACAATCGTCTCATACGCTTGCACCGAAAAATCGACCAACAAGCATCTTAGGATGCTGGGTGATTAACCATGAGTACAAAGCAAAGAAAAGCGGCAGCAATGTAGAAGTTGACGGCAGATATGATATTAACATCTGGTATTCGTACAATAATAATACAAAAACCGAAGTTTGGACGGAAACCGTATCATACAAAGATAATATTAAGCTGCGCTATAAAGACGAAGATTCGATTGGAGACGATTACGAAGTAATTGTTCGCGTGCTGCAGCAGCCAAATTGCCTAGAGTGCACAATTTCACCCAATGGCAATAAAACGATTGTTCAAGTAGAGAGAGAATTGTTGGCGGAAGTGATTGGCGAAACCAAGGTTTGTGTTGCAGTAAATCCGAAAGGCTGCGATGATGAAGACGAGTTTGATTTAGACGTAGATGACGATGAATTTGAAGATTTAGATCCTGATTTTATATTAGGAGACGATGAGTAACTAGGAAGAAGTTCTTCCTAGTTTTTTTATTTTTACTATTTTAAGAAAATTCTTATAAAAATAAAAAAATATATTGCTTTTTGTCGAATGCGCAGTGTATAGTAAATCTAAAGAAAATAATGCATTAATTTTCAGAAAATTTAGTTATATCAGATAAGTATTTTTTGGGGGTTTACTATGAGCTTATTTCGTAAAAAATCAATTCAAACGTTAATTAGTGAAACCAACTCTAAAGGTGTTAAATTAAAAAAGGATTTAGGCGCTTTCGATTTAACGATGTTAGGAATTGGAGCCATTATCGGAACCGGAATTTTTGTATTAACGGGCGTAGCCGCCGCTGAACATGCCGGTCCAGCTTTAGTTATATCTTTCATTATGTCAGGACTTGCGTGTGTGTTTGCAGCTCTTTGTTATGCGGAGTTTGCCTCAACAGTTCCCGTTTCAGGAAGTGCATACACTTACAGTTATGCAACATTTGGTGAATTAATCGCTTGGATTTTAGGGTGGGATCTTATCTTGGAATACGGTCTTGCTTCTTCTGCTGTAGCGAGCGGATGGTCGGGGTATTTCCAAGGATTGTTAGCAGGGTTTGGCATACATTTTCCAAAAGCTTTAACAAGTGCATACAATCCTGCAAACGGCACGTACATTGATATTCCAGCAATTATGATTGTTTTCTTAATTACCTTGCTTTTAACACAAGGAGTAAAAAAATCTTCACGTTTTAATGCTATCATGGTTATTATTAAACTGGCTGTTGTACTTCTGTTTATCGGGGTAGGAGTTAGCTATGTTAAGCCAGAAAACTGGACGCCGTTTATGCCGTTTGGTTTCTCGGGAGTAGCGACAGGAGCAGCAACTGTATTCTTCGCCTACATTGGATTTGATGCTGTAGCAACAGCGGCCGAGGAAGTACGTAAGCCTCAGCGAGATATGCCAATTGGAATCATCGCATCTCTTGCGATTTGTACAGTCCTTTATATCGTCGTATCGCTTATCTTAACAGGAATCGTCCCTTATACTGAATTAAATGTTAAAAACCCTGTAGCATTTGCTTTAAGCTACATTAATCAAGACTGGGTAGCAGGATTTATTTCATTAGGTGCAATTGTTGGTATTACAACGGTATTACTCGTTATGATGTATGGACAAACTCGTTTATTTTATGCGATCAGTCGAGATGGTCTATTGCCAAAGCCTTTTTCAAAAATCAGTGAGAAAAAACAAACGCCAGTAGTAAATACGTGGATTACATGTTTACTAGTATCTATCTTCTCTGGTTTAGTACCATTAGGAAGATTAGCAGAGTTAACAAATATCGGTACTCTTTTTGCTTTCATGACTGTATCAATTGGAATTTTATATTTACGTAAATCAAAACAAACTTCAGAATCGACTGGTTTCCGCGTACCGTTCGTGCCGGTGGTTCCAATTTTAGCTTTTGTGTTCTGTTTATACTTAGCACTTCAGCTTCCAAAGTTAACATGGATTAGTTTCGTAATTTGGCTTGTACTAGGGCTAGTGGTTTACTTCTTATACGGACGTAAGCATAGTCATTTGAACAGCAGTAAATAATGAAAAGCTTCGGACAAGCTTCTTCCTTCGTCCGAAGCTTTTTTATTTGTTTGATGAAAAGAAATTGAAGATTGTTCTATTTGAATAAATTAAGTTTAAGAAAGACTTATGTTATAATACGTGTAGCAAAAACGCACAACTAGATGTGGTATGGAGGAATAGTATGGCAGCGTATACGCCAATGATACAGCAATATTTGAGAATTAAGGCAGAGTATCAAGATGCCTTTTTATTTTTTAGATTAGGTGATTTTTATGAAATGTTCTTTGAAGATGCTACGACAGCTTCTCAAGAACTTGAAATAACATTAACAAGTCGAGACGGAGGAGGACAAGAGCGAATTCCGATGTGCGGGGTTCCGTATCACTCTGCTCCTACGTATATCGAGCGTTTAATTGAAAAGGGATTTAAAGTAGCTATTTGTGAGCAGGTAGAAGACCCTAAGCATGCAAAAGGTGTTGTAAAGCGAGAAGTGGTGCAGGTGATTTCACCCGGAACACTGATGAACGAACGCGGACTGCATGAAAAGGAAAATAACTATATTTGTTCTGTTACTGCGTTCGAGGATCAAACGTTTGGTCTTGCTCTTTCTGATTTGTCTACAGGAGAAAACAGCGTAACGCTTGTTAGTTCGTTTCACGATATCGTCTCAGAAATTTATGCAAAAGAAGCAAAAGAAGTCGTTGTAAGCTCTGAGTTTCCTGCTGACTTATTACAAACACTAAAAGAGCGCATGACGATTACCATTTCTTATGAGAATAGTACAGATCAAGTAGAAGGACTAGATTATTTAGTAGAGTCGCTTCAGCAGCAAAAGCTTATTACAACGTTTGCGCGTATTCTTCAGTATTTAACTCGCACGCAGAAGCGTTCGCTTGAGCACTTACAGCCCGTGCAGTTTTATCAAATCAATGAATATATGAAAATTGATTTGTTCTCTAAGCGAAACCTAGAGTTAACCGAAACGATTCGTTCAAAAGGAAAGAAAGGCTCGCTTCTATGGCTATTAGACCAGACCGTTACGGCAATGGGCGGCCGTTTATTAAAAAATTGGATTGACCGTCCGCTTTTAAAACAAGCGGATATTGATAATCGTTTGAATATGGTAGATGTCTTAATGAAACAGTTTTTTGAACGAGAAGAACTGCGTGAGTTGCTAAAAGACGTATATGATTTAGAACGCTTAGCTGGTCGAGTAGCTTTTGGGAATGTAAATGCTCGTGATTTAATTCAATTAAAAAAATCATTGCAAAATGTGCCTCATATTCAAGAGGTTGTGAATCGTTTGAATCATCCTTATGCCACAAAGCTTGTTGAAGACATTGATCCTTGTGAGCGATTAGCTAATCTTCTTGAAAGAGGATTAAAAGAGCACCCTCCGTTGTCAATTAAAGAAGGAGACATTATTAATGACGGCTATCATGAACAGCTTGATCAATATCGAGATGCAAGCCGAAACGGAAAAACGTGGATTGCGTCACTTGAACAGCAAGAGCGTGAGAAAACAGGGATTCGCTCACTGAAAATTGGTTATAATCGTGTGTTCGGCTATTATATAGAAGTAACGCGGGCAAATCTGCATCTTTTGCCTGAAGGAATGTATGAACGAAAACAGACGTTAACCAATGCAGAACGTTTTATTACGCCTGAGCTGAAAGAAAAAGAAGCGCTAATTTTAGAAGCGGAAGAGAAAATTGTAGAGCTGGAATATGAATTGTTTTTACAAATTCGTGAAGAAGTAAAAGCATATATTCCAAGGCTGCAAGAACTTGCTAAAAAAGTAAGTGAGCTCGACGTACTGCAGTGCTTTGCAAAAATCAGTGAAGAACGTCATTACACGAAGCCTATTTTTTCAAGTGAAGACATTTCGATTCAAAATGGACGCCATCCAGTAGTAGAAAAAGTAATGAATTCGCAGGAATATGTGCCAAACGACTGTCAAATGACGGATGATAGTTCAATTTTACTGATTACAGGACCAAATATGTCTGGTAAAAGTACGTACATGCGTCAGGTCGCTTTAACGGCGATATTAGCTCAAATTGGCTGTTTTGTGCCAGCTGACGAAGCGGTTCTGCCGATTTTTGATCAAGTGTTTACACGTATCGGAGCAGCTGATGACTTAATTTCAGGCCAAAGTACGTTTATGGTCGAGATGCTAGAAACGAAGAATGCAGTGACAAATGCCACTCAGTCGAGTCTGATCCTGTTAGATGAAATTGGACGGGGCACGTCTACGTATGACGGAATGGCTCTTGCTCAAGCAATTATTGAATACGTTCATGAACATATTGGCTGTAAGACACTATTTTCTACTCATTATCATGAATTAACCGTACTCGATGAGTCGCTTCCTGCGCTTAAAAATGTTCATGTAAGCGCGGTTGAAAAAAATGGGAAAGTCGTCTTTTTACACAAAATCAAAGATGGTGCCGCAGATAAAAGCTATGGTATTCACGTAGCGGAACTAGCAGAACTTCCAGATCCGCTTCTGGAGAGAGCTCGCGTCATCTTACACGATTTAGAACAATTTTCTGAGCGTGAACCTGTACGTCAGGCTCCAAAAAGAGAAGAGATAACACAACAAGTTCCACAAGAAGGTGCTTCTTTGGTTCAAGAAGAACGTGCAGATCGTAAAAAAGCAGATGAAGCCAATCAGCTTTCGTTCTTTGAAATAGAAGAGAAAAAAGAAAAGCCTGCGCTTTCAAAACGTGAAAAAGCAATTATCGATCGTTTAAAAGAGCTCGATATTTTAGAAATGACGCCTTTAGACGCAATGAATGCGATGTATGAACTGCAAAAATCATTAAAAAAGAAATAGATTGAGAGGAGTGAGTCTGTGGGTAAAATTGTGCAGCTTTCAGACGAACTTTCAAATAAAATTGCTGCCGGAGAGGTTGTTGAACGACCTGCTTCGGTGGTGAAAGAACTAGTCGAAAATGCTATTGATGCAAACAGTACAGTTATTGAAATTGAACTAGAAGAAGCTGGGCTTTCAAAAATTCGTATATTGGATAATGGAGACGGCATTGCTTCTGAAGACTGCTTGACCGCTTTTAAAAGACATGCGACAAGTAAAATCAAAACAGAACAAGATTTATTTCGAATTCGAACGTTAGGATTTCGCGGTGAAGCTTTGCCAAGTATTGCTTCGGTTTCAATGCTTGAACTCAAAACGAGTACGGGAGAAGAAGCCGGCACTCACCTTAAACTTAGAGGCGGAGAAATCGTTCATCACGAATTAACGTCAAGCCGAAAAGGTACCGAACTTGTTATTGAAAACCTATTTTTTAACACACCTGCACGTTTAAAATATATGAAGACGGTAAACACGGAGCTTGGTAACGTAACGGATGTCGTCAATCGCCTTGCGATGTCTCATCCTGAAGTTTCAATTCGGCTGATGCATCAAGGAAGACAGCTTCTGTATACGAACGGAAGCGGAGATGTGCGCCAAGTGCTTGCAGCTATTTATGGAATGGCAGTCGCCAAAAAAATGATTCCGATTAACGTTCAGTCTCTTGATTATGAAGTGAATGGTTACGTTGCCCTTCCTGAAATTACACGAGCTTCTCGCAACTATATGTCCACCATTATTAACGGTCGTTTTGTTAAAAACTACGGGTTGTTAAAAGCGGTACAGCAGGGCTATCATACCCTTTTACCTATCGGCCGTTTTCCAATCGTGTTTTTAACCATTACAATGGACCCTTTGTTAGTGGACGTGAATGTTCATCCAGCGAAACTAGAAGTGCGTTTAAGTAAAGAAGCGGAGCTGTTTGAGCTTATTGAACAAGGAGTAAAAGCTGCTTTTAAAAAGCAGCAGTTAATTCCGGATGCTGTAGTACCAACCAAGTCAAAATCAGCTGTGCAGCCAACTGAGCAGCAGACCTTTACATTTGATCATCAGTCTAAACCGTCTGGCTATCAGCCGTCTGATACGGTTCGCGAGCCTAGCTTTAAGGAGACTCCCGCTCGTGTAGACGAGATCATGCCGCCTGTTAAAACAGAGGTCATACGTCAAGATGAAGAACTTGAACCAACGTTTCGAGAAATAGAACACTATGAAGAATCGGTGGAAGAAAACGCACCTATTCCAGAACCAAACCGTTCAGCCAAAGAGCAGCCGGAACCGCGTGTTCCTGCGATGTACCCAATTGGCCAAATGCACGGAACGTATATTTTGGCGCAAAATGAAAAAGGATTATTTATTATTGATCAGCACGCGGCGCAGGAGAGAATCAAGTACGAATATTTTAAGCGAAAGCTTGGAGAAGTAGATTCAGAAGTTCAAGAACTGCTTATGCCGCTTACGCTAGAGTTCTCGGGAAATGAAGCCTTGATTTTAGAAGAATACAAAGACATGCTTGCTGAAGTAGGAGTCTTTTTAGAACCGTTTGGACAAAACTCCTATATCGTTCGTTCACATCCGCAGTGGTTTCCAAAAGGAGAGGAACAGGAAACCATTGAAGAGATGATTCAGCAAATCTTTACGATGAAACGAGTCAATATCGAAAAGTTACGAGAAGAAGCGGCTATTATGATGAGCTGTAAAGGATCGATTAAAGCGAATCATCATTTGCGAAACGATGAGATTTTTGCTTTACTTGAAACGTTAAGAAAAACAACGGATCCATTTACGTGTCCGCACGGACGGCCAATTATTATTCATCATTCGACGTATGAAATGGAAAAAATGTTTAAGCGAGTGATGTAAGCAATGCGGCTAGCTGCAGCTAGCCGTTTTGTTGAATAAATCATGACCATTTGGATAAAATGGAATGATGTGAATGCCTATAGATGAAAGTAGTGTTGTTATGACGGGAGAGAAACCAAAACTTATTGTCATTATTGGACCAACTGCGGTTGGTAAAACAAAATTAAGCATTGAACTTGCCAAACAGTTAGACGGAGAAATTATTTCAGGTGATTCGATGCAAATTTATAAAGGGATGGATATCGGAACAGCAAAGGTGTCAGAAGAAGAGATGCAGGGTGTTCCCCATTACCTGATCGATATTAAGGAGCCGGATGAATCGTTTTCTGTGGCAGAATTTCAAGAGATTGTAAGAAAACAAATCGATGATATTCGTGCTAGAGGAAAAATGCCGCTGATTGTTGGAGGGACGGGTCTTTATATTCAATCCGTTATTTATGATTATCAGTTCACAGAAACGCCTAGTGATGAAAAAGTTCGTGAACGAATGGAAGTATTTATTAAAGCTCATGGCATTGATCCCCTGTATGAGAAGCTCAAAGAAATTGACCCAGACAGTGCGGCTGCTATTCATAAAAATAACCATCGCCGTGTAATTCGAGCCCTTGAAGTTTATGAAGTAACCGGCAAAAAATTCAGTGACTATACAAAAGAACAGTCGCAAGAGTTATTATACGATGTAACCATTATTGGACTTACAATGGATCGAGACGTATTATATGAGAGAATTAATCACCGAGTCGATATGATGATGCAGGCTGGACTGCTTGAGGAAGTCAAATCATTGTACGAAAGTGGTCTGCATGATGTACAATCAATTCAAGCTATCGGCTACAAAGAGCTTTATGCTTATTTTGAGGGACGCTGTACGCTCGAAGAAGCCGTTGAACAGTTGAAACAAAATTCACGCAGATATGCAAAGCGTCAGTTAACATGGTTTCGAAATAAAATGCCTGTAAAATGGATAGAGATGGAAGTTGACAAATTTCCCGAAAAGTTTGCTGAAATTTTTACATATATTGCAGGAAAGCTGAAGAAAGAAGCGAATTAAGTAAACAGATAGAGAAACGAGGAGGCCGAATAATGAAACAATCAGTTAATATTCAAGATCAATTTTTAAATCAATTACGTAAAGAAAATATCTATGTGACGGTATTTCTTTTAAATGGTTTTCAATTAAGAGGACTAATTAAAGGATTTGATAATTTTACTGTGCTAATTGAATCTGAAGGAAAACAGCAGCTGATTTATAAACATGCGATTTCGACATTTGTACCAAATAAAAATATTACAGTAGAACTTGAATAGAGATTAAAGAGAAGCATCCGCATATTCGGATGCTTTTTTTATGTAAATAAAGGCTTAGAAAAGTTTCTTAACATTGTTTTTACTCATTGAACATAAACCTTATAATAGACGATTATTTCTTCGGTAACAAGAGATCATTGTCTTCGTATCGTTCATCGCATGCAGCTATGCGATACAGAGAAGTGGGATGAAACGAGAGGTGAACATGGTGGAACAGCCGATAACTCTTAAAAATAATGGGCAAATTAATATCATTTTAAATAATGAAACAAAAAAGGAAAAATCGTATACGACATCAATTCCGCGTCCTGCCAAAAAAGCTGTGATAAATCATGAGCCGCTTCGGGAAATTGAACGAGAAATGAGCGGACTGGTTGGAATGGAAGAATTGAAAAAAATGATAAAAGAAATATATGCGTGGCTATATATTAACAAAAAAAGAGAGGAACAGGGCTTAAAAGCGGGAAAGCAGGCGCTGCATATGATGTTTAAAGGAAATCCAGGAACAGGGAAAACGACGGTAGCCCGCCTGCTGGGTAAATTATTTTTGAATATGAACATCTTGTCTAAAGGACATTTAATTGAAGCAGAGCGTGCAGATTTAGTTGGAGAATACATTGGTCATACCGCTCAGAAAACGAGAGATCTTGTAAAAAAAGCGCTTGGAGGTATTTTATTTATCGATGAGGCTTATTCTCTTGCAAGAGGGGGAGAAAAAGATTTTGGAAAAGAAGCGATTGATACATTGGTCAAACATATGGAAGATTCAAATGATAAGTTTGTATTGATTTTAGCTGGTTATCCAAGAGAAATGGAAAATTTCTTAAGTCTTAATCCAGGACTGCGCTCTAGGTTTCCGTTTATTTTTGATTTTCCGGATTATGATGTTAATGAACTGATGGACATTGCGGGTCACATGATGAATAACAGGCAGTATCAGTTTAGTACAGAGGCCTATAAAAAGCTAAAAGATCATTTTATGGACGTGAAGTACAATCAGACGCCTAGGGATTTTAGTAACGGTCGATATGTGCGAAACATTATTGAACGTTCCATACGTACTCAATCCATGAGGCTTTTAGAAGAAGAAAGCTTTGAACGCAACGAGCTTTTAACTTTAACGTCAAGCGATATTCAGCTGTGAAAAAAAGCCTTTCGTCATGAAAGGCTTTTTTCTACATATTTGGTTGTCGAATCGTTTTAATCGGCAGGCGCCATTTGTAAATGTATGAACACATCCGAAGGCCTACAAGCAAGATAAATAACGTATAAAGTTCTACAGGCGTGTTTGTAATATGGAGCCCTACGCTAAATCCTGCGATAATCGCCCATACGGCATAAATTTCATCTTTAAGAACAGTAGGCTTTCGGCGTGCTAATAAATCTCGGATAATCCCCCCGCCGCTTCCTGTTAAGACCGCAGCTACAATAACCGCGCTAAGCGGATGGTTCATATGAGTGGCATAAAGCGCTCCTTGAATCGCGAATGCTGCAAGGCCAATGGCGTCCGAAAAATTTCCCCATCGCTTCCAATGTTTTAAGATATTGTTTGGAAATAAAAAAGTGGCAGTGATAGATAATAAAGCAATTTGAAAAAAGAGTCCTTGTTCCCAAAGGGCAGACACCGGTACACCGATAAGCAGGTTTCGAATGGCTCCTCCGCCAAAAGCCGTTACGATTCCGAGTATGTAAACGCCTAAAATATCATATTCCTCTTCCATGGCAATGAAAGCTCCGCTGATTGCAAAAGCAATCGTTCCAATAATGCTAAGTACGTCCCAAGTCATGATGCTATCCCCTTTATTCTGTTTTCACCAAGTAGCGACTATTATTTTAAAATCAGGCAGCCTGATTCAAATTTCGATAAGTAAACCAATTCAAATTGTATACAGAATTTCGTGATATTTCAATGTTTTTTTAATCATCGTTTTATAGATTTTAAAAAGGGTGTTAAACTAGTAAAAGACAATGTATTCTGTCTCTTTTGCAAAGATGGAGAAATGGACATTTTTTTGATATGATATGAATGATTTGTCAATTTAATAGTAAGGGAAGGAAAAATCTTTGACAGCAGAAATGAATACTGAACTTGAACGCGTAATTTTAGTCGGATGTCAGCTTCATGACGATGACGAACGTTTTGAATATTCAATGGATGAGCTAGCATCTTTAACTGAGACTGCAAAAGGCGAAGTGCTGGTAAGGTTAACGCAAAAGCGCGATCGCATTCATCCAGCTACTTATATTGGAAAAGGGAAAGTAGAAGAACTTGTGGCTCTTGAAGAAGAGTTAGAGCCTGATTTAATTGTATTTAATGATGAATTGTCACCGAGTCAAATCCGCAATTTGTCAGCAGGGTTATCTGCGCGTGTTATTGACCGCACGCAGCTGATTTTGGATATCTTCGCACAGCGTGCTCAAACGCGAGAAGGAAAAATGCAGGTGGAACTTGCTCAATTAAATTATCTGCTGCCTAGGTTAGTAGGACAAGGTACCGCTTTGTCGCGTCTTGGAGGCGGAATTGGAACAAGAGGTCCTGGTGAAACGAAACTTGAAAGTGACCGCAGACATATTCGCCGTAAAATTGATGAAATTAAGCGTCAGTTAAAGACAGTGGTAAGTCACCGCGAACGTTATCGAGAAAGACGTAAGCGTAATCATGTCTATCAAATTGCAATTGTGGGCTATACGAACGCTGGTAAATCGACGATCTTTAACCGCTTAACCGAAGCTGGTATTTTTGAAGAAAATCAGCTGTTTGCAACTCTTGATCCAACGACAAGACAGTATACGCTTCCGTCAGGATTAACGGCGCTGTTAACGGATACGGTTGGATTTATTCAAGATCTTCCAACAACGTTAGTAGCCGCCTTCCGTTCAACACTTGAAGAAGTAACCGAAGCTGACCTTGTTCTGCACGTGGTAGATTCATCTAATCCAGATTACAACAACCACGAAAAAACAGTGCATCGCTTACTAGAAGAGCTGAACGTAACGGACATTCCGATGCTAACAGTTTACAATAAAGAAGATATGCAGCATGAACTATTTGTCCCATCCGCTTCAACATCGTTATCAATGAGCGCTTTTAAAGCTACGGATTTAGTGAAGCTTGGGGAAAGAATTCAAGAAGAAATGAAAAAAGAAATGGCGTTTTTTCATGTGCTGCTGCCGGCTTATGAAGGAAAAATGCTCGCTGAACTAAAAACGGTCTCTATTCTTGAGTCGTTAAAGTTCAATGAAGAAACTGAGAAGTATCAGTGCAAAGGGTATATTGCAAAAGAGCATCCCCTTTACAAAAAGCTACAAACGCTTGAAGAAAGTTGAGGAACAAAGAAATGATGTTTGATCAGTTAAAAAACGGGGCACGCATTCGGGAACTTGCTGCAAAAGTAGAAAAGCAGATTAAGCCCGTACATGAGAAAATTGACGAGCGTATTGAAGCAAATCAATTTCGAGTGCTGCAAAGCTTTCAGCAAAACCGAGTGAGTGATTCACATTTTAATCCGACAACGGGGTATGGCTACGACGATCTAGGCCGCGATACGTTGGAGAAAGTATATGCGGACGTTTTTGGAACAGAAGCATGTCTAGTGCGTCCGCAAATTATTTCAGGCACGCATGCAATCGGCATTTCGCTGTTTGGTGTACTGCGTCCTGGAGATGAACTATTATATATAACTGGAAAGCCTTATGACACGCTTGAAGAAATCGTTGGCATACGAGGAAGCGGTGTAGGTTCTTTAAAAGAATATAACATTAGCTATAAATCAGTAGATTTAACTGAGGAAGGTCAAGTGGATTTTGAAGAAGTGAAAGCGTCTATTCATGAGCATACAAAGATGATAGGCATTCAGCGTTCAAAAGGGTACGGCATTCGTCCTTCTTTTACAGTCGCTCAAATAAAAGAAATGATTTCGTTTGTAAAGAGCATTAAGCCTGACGTTGTTGTATTTGTTGACAACTGCTACGGTGAATTTGTAGAAACAATCGAGCCAACGCATGTAGGAGCGGATTTGATGGCGGGGTCGCTTATTAAGAACCCTGGTGGAGGTCTCGCTAAAATCGGTGGCTATATTGCAGGACGAAAAGACCTAGTGGAAGCTTGTTCATACCGAATGACAACTCCTGGAATCGGTGCAGAAGCTGGAGCGACGCTGTATAGCTTGCAAGAAATGTATCAAGGGTTCTTCTTGGCGCCGCACGTAGTAGGTCAAGCCTTAAAAGGAGCGGTTTTCTCATCCGCTATGTTTGAAGAGCTTGGTATGCAAAGTGAACCGAAGTGGGACAGTGAACGAACAGATTTAATTCAATCCGTTCAGTTTGATGACCGCGATAAAATGGTGGCTTTTTGTCAGGCAATTCAATTCGCTTCGCCAATTAATTCACACGTAACGGCGTATCCTGCTTATATGCCAGGGTATGAAGATGATGTGATTATGGCAGCAGGAACGTTTATACAAGGAGCCAGCCTCGAGCTTACGGCAGATGGTCCTATCAGGCCGCCTTATGTCGCTTACGTGCAGGGCGGATTAACGTATGCTCATGTAAAAGTAGCAATATGCATGGCGGTAGATCAATTACTGACAAAAGAACTTTTATAAGATAGAAAGATTATTTCTCCCCGTTAACAAGGAAAAAAATAAGCTATAAAAATAAACGAAGTGCTATTTATTTGTATAGAAAAAATGTTCAGAAAAATTTATGTTAGAATTACTAACATTCGGTTGACAGGTGAACTAACATAGCATACAATGTAAATAGTTAATCCAAAGGAGGAACTGAAATGAGTGACAACATTCGAAGAAATACGCCACTTTTCCCGATTGGAATTGTGATGCAGTTAACTGAGTTGTCTGCTCGCCAAATTCGCTACTATGAAGAACATGAATTAGTTGCACCGGTAAGAACAGAAGGAAATCGACGACTATTCTCATTTAACGATGTTGATAAGCTGCTTGAAATCCGCGATCTAATCGAACAAGGTGTAAACTTAGCAGGTGTAAAACAGCTGTTTCATCTTCAAAAGGAGCAAAAAGGGCATAAGCAAGAAGAAAAAGTTGTGGCAGAAACAGCAAAGCCAGAATTAACGGACGATGAGTTGCGAAAAATGCTTCGTGCAGAACTTATGCAAGCAGGCCGTTTTAATCGAGCAACTTTAAATCAAGGAGATATGTCCAGGTTCTTTCATTAATAAAGTTATCAATATTTATGCCGTTCGTATATGAGGGGTATAGATTATAAATATTATATAGAGATTTAGGGGAGGATCACACGATGGCAAAGTACACAAAAGAAGATATTTTCCGCAAAGTTCAAGAAGAGAATGTAAAATATATTCGTCTTCAGTTCACTGACATTTTAGGAACAATTAAAAACGTTGAAATTCCAGTAAGTCAATTAGAAAAAGCGTTAGACAACAAAATGATGTTTGACGGTTCTTCTATTGAAGGGTTTGTACGTATTGAAGAATCAGATATGTACCTATTCCCGGATATTGATACATTTGTTATTTTCCCTTGGACATCTGAAAAAGGTAAAGTAGCACGTTTTATTTGTGACATCTACAATGCAGATAGAACTCCGTTTGATGGCGATCCACGTAATAACTTAAAACGTGTGTTAAAAGAGATGGAAGAGTTAGGATTTACTGATTTTAACCTTGGACCTGAGCCAGAGTTCTTCTTATTCAAATTAGACGAAAAAGGCGAACCTACATTAGAATTAAATGATAAAGGTGGCTACTTCGACTTAGCGCCAACTGACCTTGGTGAAAACTGCCGTCGTGACATCGTATTAGAGCTTGAAGAAATGGGCTTTGAAATTGAAGCATCTCACCATGAGGTAGCTCCTGGACAACACGAGATCGACTTCAAATATGCTGCTGCATTAAAAGCTTGTGATGATATCCAAACGTTCAAACTTGTTGTAAAAACAATTGCACGTAAACATGGCTTACATGCTACATTTATGCCAAAACCATTATTTGGTGTGAACGGTTCAGGTATGCACTGTAACGTTTCATTATTCAAAGATGGCCAAAACGCATTTTATGATGAGAACGGTAATCTAGAGCTAAGTGATACTGCTCGTCAATTTATCGCAGGTATCATCAAGCACGCACACAGCTTTACAGCAGTAACAAATCCTACTGTAAACTCTTATAAGCGTCTAGTACCTGGATATGAGGCTCCTTGTTATGTTGCATGGTCTGCTCGCAACCGTAGCCCATTAATCCGTATCCCAGCTTCTCGCGGCGTAGGAACTCGTGTTGAAGTACGTAGCGTAGACCCGGCTGCTAACCCATATTTAGCAATGGCTGTTCTATTAAAAGCTGGTTTAGATGGAATCAAGAACAATCTTGAAGCTCCAAAACCTATCGATCGTAATATCTATGTAATGACAAAAGAAGAGCGTGTTGAAGAAGGTATCGTAGATTTACCTGCAACATTAGCTCAAGCTTTAGATAGCTTCCAATCAAATGAAGTTATGGTTTCTGCATTAGGTGAACACTTAGCAGAGCACTTCGTTGAAGCGAAAGAAATCGAGTGGGATATGTTCCGTACACAAGTTCATCCTTGGGAACGTGACCAATACATGAGCCAATATTAATTTTTAAAAGTCGGAGAGATCGTTTGTACGTTCTCTCCGACTTTTTTGTTTTTCACAATGAATAAATAACATTCTGCATACGTAAATTGAATAATATAGCTTGTTTATAAAAAAGCTGCCTGTCGTATAATTTACAGGGAGCTTTTTTATTGTTTTGTTACATACAAGAAAGAATTTGTTTACATGAATCAAAAAGGATGAGCTTTTTGTCTCATTGAATCTATAAGTAAAAGTAGTGTATAACAGATAGTGAGATTGTTTATGTGTTCACTCTGCACTGTATTTCAGTATAACTTCAGAGAGTTTTCAGCCAATCATAGTATCGTTAGAAAATACTGTTGGAGAGGAATGTAATAAAAATGAAAGAAGGAAATTTCTTTAAAGGTTTAGTGATAGGGATATTGATAAGCATTCCAATTTGGATTATTCTCATTGTTGTAGGCGTTCTGCTTTTTAAATAGGTCCTAACGTTATAAATAATAGACCCTCCTGATCTATACTTTAATCAACCAGAATAGAATTTGGACCAAAAGTATGTTAGGGGGAGGGAACCGCACGATGAATTGTGCGGATTTTCTTATTGGTAGGATGAACGTAGATTTCATCTATTTAGTTGCTTCTAGCAGTTGATTGGAGGGACTCCTGCGGGAAAAGCGGAATAGGTGAGACTCCGCAGTAGCGCACGCGACGAGGAGGCTCACCAGCCCCCCGCGGAAAGCGAAGCCTTGCACGGAATTCAACAGCGATGTAACAAGCCATCCATACTAGCGCATTTATCCCATTTGTTCGTTTTTAGGTTGAAGTGATTTCGTTATGTCTCAATCTCCTTTTTTAGTAATTTTTCACTAAGTAGGCTAGTATACGTAGCACTTTTTTCCCTCATGCATATGTTAACAATAAGGAGGGACAAGTAATATGAAAAAAATCTATCTTGATGCAGGACATGGTGGGGCAGATGCAGGAGCAGTTGGAGCGAACGGACTGTATGAAAAAAACTTAGTTTTAAAAATTCAACAATATTTAATAAGCTATTTAAATAGCACCTACAGTGACTTTACGATTAAAACCACCCGTACCACAGATACTTTTTTATCGTTATCTCAGCGCGCTTCTCAAGCTAACTCGTGGGGAGCAGATGCATTTATGTCTATTCACGTAAATGCCGGTGGAGGAACAGGATATGAAGATTATGTTTATAGAAGCGCTAGCAATGCCAGTAAAACGTTTCAATCAATTGTCCACGGCCAAGTACAGCCAACGCTGCTGTCGTATAATCATCCGAATCGCGGTCGAAAATCAGCTAATTATGCGGTGCTTCGCTTAACAAATATGCCTGCAGTACTAACTGAAATAGCTTTTATTGATAGGAGCGCCGATGCAGCACTTCTTCAAAATGAAGCTTTTTTAAAAAGCATGGGTGAATCGTATGCAAAAGGAATTGCCGTATATTTAAATTTACCTCGTCGTGCAGTTCCAAATCCATCGCCATCTCCAACACCGACACCGACACCAAATCCATCACCTTCTGAACCAGGTGAAAAAACGTATACAATTAAGCAAGGAGATACGCTGTACAGTATTGCACAGAAGTACGGCATAACAGTACAGGAGCTTCAAGAAGCGAATACAGGGCTTTCTGATCCTTTAACACTACAGGTTGGAAAAACAATTGTTATTCCTTCAGGAACTTCACCAACACCTACTCCAACACCACCTTCTGAACAATATCCACTTCCCAATGGAATTTTAAAACAAGGCGATTCTGGAGAAGCAGTGAAACAGATTCAAAGAGCATTAAACGCGGTTAATTTTAAAGTAGGGTCAGTAGACGGAATATATGGAGTACAAACGAAAGATGCAGTCAGACGTTTTCAGCTTGTGTATCTTCCTTATGATGTAGATGGCATTTATGGTCCTCAAACGAAAAACAAGCTAGCAGCCGTTTTAAAAGCAAAAAGTTAAAGAAAGCAGGTCTTCTGTAAGCAGGCAGAAGGCCTTTTGTTTTCCCCTTAAAAGCGCCTTAAGTACTATTTTATCGTTTACGTAAAATAATGCTTTACAAACCATTTGTACGGGAGTATATTATCTAAGAACAAAGGATAGTTATGAAAGAAACTTGTTATCAATCATACCCTTTAACCGAAAATTATATTGACCTGTTATCGCTTAATTCGTCAGAAGTGGGGGACCCAAATTTGTGCATGGTCACTTGGGGTGAATCCTTTTTTAAAAGGTAGGGCTACTCTCATAGCCCGAATCCGACAGCTAACCCCATAAGCGTTTTGGAGAGGAGGTTTAAGCTGTGTAAAAACGCTGAGAACCCTTAGTGTTTTTTTTGTGCGCTTTTTTAACATAAAAAGGTATTTTTTAGGGATAATATCACTTATTCATGAACTTGTAACGGAGCTTAGCAACGAACAGTGAATAGTAGCTAAGCAATCATCGGAGGGAAATTACGTGAACTATTCAGTTCTCAAGAGATTATTGATTGGAAAGCCGCTCAAAACAAAAGAGTTAGGCGATCAAAAGCTTAGTAAGCTTAAAGCGCTGGCTATTTTATCATCAGATGCCTTATCTTCAGTGGCTTATGGAACAGAACAGATTTTGATTGTCCTTGCAACAGTGGGCGTGCTTGCCTATTGGTATTCGATTCCAATTGCGATTGGGGTATTGGTGCTGCTGACGGCTTTAATTCTTTCATATCGTCAAATTATTTATGCGTATCCGCAAGGCGGAGGAGCTTATATTGTTTCGAAAACCAATTTAGGAGAAAATCCTGGACTTATCGCTGGGGGATCACTGTTAGTAGATTATATTTTAACAGTTGCCGTGAGTGTTTCAGCAGGAACCGATGCTTTAACTTCGGCTTTTCCAACGCTGCATCACTATAACGTAGTAATTGCGTGTTTGCTGGTGATTTTTATTACGGTTTTAAATTTACGAGGTGTAACAGAATCCGCTTCTGTCTTAGCTTATCCGGTTTATTTATTTGTGATTGCTCTTATTTTGTTAATAGCGGTGGGCTTCTTCAAAATAGTGACAGGTCAAGTTTCACCTGAGCTTCATACATCTCTCGGTACCGTGGTGCCAGGTATTAGTTTGTTTTTATTATTAAAAGCTTTTTCATCAGGCTGTTCGGCATTGACTGGTGTAGAAGCTATTTCGAATGCAGTGCCTAACTTTAAAGATCCAGGTGCAAAAAATGCTGTTCATACATTAATGCTGATGGGCGGTATTTTAGCCGTTTTATTTTCTGGCATCACGTTTTTAGCTTATTGGCTTGGCATTTCTCCAAAAGCAGATGAAACGGTTGTATCACAAATTGCATCGAGTGTATTTGGACGAAATGGGTTTTATTATTTTATTCAAGGCACCACAGCTCTGATTTTAGTGCTAGCAGCGAATACGGGTTTTTCAGCTTTCCCTTTGCTTGCCGTAAACTTATCGTCTGATAAATACATGCCAAGAATGTTTCAAATTCGCGGCGATCGACTAGGCTATTCAAATGGAATTGTGACCCTTGGAATTGCTTCTATTGTCTTACTTGTCGCCTTTAAAGGAGCGACGGAACAATTAATTCCTCTTTATGCAGTTGGAGTGTTCATTCCATTTACGCTTTCTCAAACAGGCATGATTGTCAAATGGCTTAGAGAAAAGCCGGCCGGCTGGCAAGGAAAGCTAACCATTAACTTAATTGGTGCCCTCATTACCTTAACGGTGCTAATCATTTTGTTTACAACGAAGTTTTCACAAGTATGGTCCGTGCTCGTTTTCTTACCGGTTATCGTTTATATTTTTCATCGCATTCATACGCATTATGAAGCAGTAGGAGAGCAGCTTCGTATTAAGCAAGGAGAAAAGATTGGAAAGCTTGAAGGAAGTGTGGTCATTGTTCCTGTAGCAGGAATGACAAAGGTAGTAGAAAATTCATTGAACTATGCAAGAACGATTGGTGATACCGTTATTGCGGTGCACGTTGCTTTTGACCGAGAAAGCGAAAAGAGAATGGAAGAGAAGTGGGAAAAGTGGCAGCCTGATATTCGTATTGTTACGTTTCACTCTCAATACCGCAGTCTTGTGCGTCCGCTGTTTCGATTCATCGATATGGCTGAAGAAAAAGCCCGGGAAAATAATATGGCTATTACGGTTGTTATTCCGCAGTTCATCACGAAAAAAAGCTGGCAAAACATCCTTCATAATCAGTCCAGTCTGCTGTTAAAAGCACATTTGCTTTACCGTAAAAACGTAATCGTTACAACGGTACCTTATCGTTTTAAAAAATAATGAAACATGACTAAAAACCTCCAACTTATATGTTGGAGGTTTTTAATTTTTAAATTCACATACACTAACCATAATTGAATCTCATCAAAGGCACAAACGGAGGGATTGCATGAGTGAATTAATTAAGTTATTGCGAAAAGGAAATAAATCGGCCATGATGGCCGCTATAGTTAATACCATTATATCCATTATTAAAGGGATTGCTTTTGCTTTAACGGGAAATGTAGCGATGTTTGCTGAGACGATGCACAGCTTAGGAGACGCAGCAAATCAGTTCTTTGTTTTTATAGGTTCAGCATTAAGCAAAAAAGCTCCGACCAAACGATTTCCAAACGGATTTGGACGATTGGTTAATCTCGTTTTATTAGGAGCGGTTCTTGTAGTAGGAATTATGGCATTTGAAACGATTAAAGAAGGGTATCATCATATTCTTCATCCGACGAAGTCTTCAGGCTTTATCTTAAATATTGCAGTACTTGGCATCTCGGTATTACTTGAGATGTTTGTCCTCTTTAAGGCAATGAAAGAAATTTTGCACGATGTCGGAATGAATACTGCAGAGGTCAATGTTTTTACGCAAAGCTTTGTTCATCTAAAGAAAGCAAAGCCAGCAACTAAGCTTGTTTTTATGGAAGATCTGGTAGCCACTGGAGGAGGCGTATTGGCTTTAATCGCCGTTTTTATTTCGCGGTTTACGCCTTTTCATCAAGCTGAAGGAATTGCTTCTATGCTAATTGGTCTTATGATGTTTTTTGTAGTAGGACGAGTATTTTTAGATAACGCTGCTGGAGCGCTTGGTGAAGCAGATAAAGAAATGGAAATGAAAATTGGCGCCATTGTTATGCAAGATGTACAAGTGCGTGATATTCAAACGTTAATGGTGATGAAAGAAGGAGAAGAGCTTCACGTTGAATTAAAAGTAGAAATTGATCCTTCTTTAACAGTAGCAGAAGCGGATGATATTAAAGATCGTCTCGAAAATCGTATTTTACAGGAAAAAGGAATAACGGATGTCATTATTGAATTTGATGAAGATGATGGAATTCCTGACTGGGTGACAAGCGATTTACAGCTTCAAAAAGAATAAAAAACAAGGAAGAAAACAGTTGTTTTCTTCCTTGTTTTTTTAGCTATATACTTTTTCACGCACGTTTTGAGAATCTGTTGAAGCCGCAGAAAAGTTAATAGTTTCACGTACAACGTAAATAGGTCTATTTTTACTTTCATCGTAAATTCTTGCGATGTATTGTCCCACTAGACCTAAACCAAGTAGCTGAATACCGCTAAAGAAAGTGATAGCTACCATAATCGAAGTCCAGCCAGGCTGAATATTTTCACCTATCAGCCAAACAACAATCGAATAACTTAAAACGAGAAGTGATACAAAAACTGATAACAAGCCAATAACCATTACTAAACGTAAAGGTTTCGTTGAAAACCCAATAATTCCATCTGAAGCAAACTTGATCATCTTTTTTAAAGGATATTTTGTTTCACCAGCAAAACGCTCATCGCGCTCATATTCTACATATGTTTGCCTGAAGCCGATCCAAGACATCATTCCTCTTACGAAACGATTGCGTTCAGTCATTTTTTTGAATACGTCCGCAACTTTTCGGTCGATAATACGAAAATCTCCCGTGTCTTTTGGGATTTCAATATCGGACATATAATTTAAAAAGCGATAAAAATACTTAGCCGTTGTCAATTTAAAAAAGGTCTCTCCGCTTCGCTTCTTGCGCTTTGCGTATACAATTTCATAGCCTTGCTGCCATTTAGCAATTAATTCAGGAATCATTTCAGGCGGATCCTGTAAGTCAGCATCAATAATTACGATAGCATCACCTTGAGCATAGTCAATACCTGCTGTGACGGCAGTTTGGTGCCCGAAATTACGGGCAAAATCAATAATTTTTACGTTAGAATCCATAGCTGCTACGTCCTTTAAGATTTCAATTGTTCGGTCTGTACTGCCGTCATTGACGAAAATGAATTCATAGTTAATGTGATTTTCATGCATGACGGAAAGCAAGCGATTATAGCATTCATTAGCTACTTCTTCTTCAAAATACATAGGTACCACGATTGAAATTAGTTCTTTCATGCTTTACCTCCTATCGAGTGATTGTTTGTGTGCTTAAACGTCCATATTTTATTAAGAAAAAAATTAAAAAACATTCCTATACAAGTAGACAACAGTTGTCCAATTATCGGATTAGCAGGTGTATAGTGTACAAGAAGGAATAAGCAAGATGTATTAATTGCTAAAGTAATAAGGTTTACGATGAAAAATTGAGCTAACATCCATTTATGTACAGTTGCTTGAAACACCCACGATTTGTTCCAATAGTAGCTGTTTATGACGCCAATGAAATAGGATAGTACGTTAGCCAATATATAATTCATATCAAAATGAATGAGTGCTAAGTAACTGATAATAGTGAGCAGGGTATTCATTATACCTACGAATCCGAATTTCAGGAATTTTATCACGGTTGCATAATCCCTTCCATTTAATTTATCTCTTCAGATTTTGCCTGTGGCTTATTTTTAGTAAATCGTACTAGTAAATAAGATAGAATCACTGAAATACCAAACCCTTCGAGCAGCATAAAGCTTGGAAAAATAAAGAATCGATAGCGAGTTTGAATTTCAATAAGCAAGTGAATAAGAACGTATCCTATGATTAGTAATAAAAACAGTGTATACGGATATTTATCCTGCTTTTTCAGGAATAAACATATAAGTCCAATAATGGAAAGAATAGTAGTTGAAACGTAAATGATTCTTTCATAAATTTGAGCAGCACTAATTAATTTCTCTTTATTAAAAGGTACATCTTCTTGAGGAGTTAATGAAATACTCCAAAATGTAGATGCATCCGTTCCTCCCCACATATTCAGGAATTTAATGTGAAAGAGATCTAAAAGCTGCTCTTTATCTGCTACACGCTCTTTAATTACTTCTTTTTCTGCTTCAGCTCGTTTTTCTCCAATTGGCATACCCATAAAACGACTAGCATCCTCTGAAGAATAAGAACCGCTTGTTTCATAATTAAAGCCAATAACGAATTTCCATAAAGGATCTCTGTTACTTAAAGGATATTTAGAAATACCGCTCGCTACAAAAGAGTAGTTGATCAGCGCATTTGCAATAAAAAAAGTAGCCAGTACGCCTACGAGGTTTTTTCCTATTTTCTTTCGACGAGTTTTTAACTCAGCAGCATCCTTCGCTTTAATGTAAGGTTGAAGAATTTGCAAGATGAAATAAATGAAAACAGCAACGATAATAATGGGTCCCAGAGGGCGCATTAAATTTCCTAACGACAATAGAAGACCAATATAAAGCCAGCTAAACTTGTTATGAGCAAATCTTTTTATAATAAGGTAAAAAGCTGCATAAAATAAAAAAGTAGCTAAATGCTGATTGGTTAACACTGAGCTGTAGAGAATGTTCGGAATGTAGAACGCATATAGGAAAGCTGCCATTCTCCCAGCAAGTTCGTTAAATACTTTAGCGCCAATTAGATAAATAAAAATAACGGTTCCAGTAGAATAAAAAATATTTAACAATTTTAATGTGAAAATGCTATCTCCAAAACAGCGAATAACAATAGATTCATAGAATGAAAAGCCTAGCTGATATACCCATGTAGTGAAATAAACGCTTTGGTTAAATTCATAATTTCCTTTTGCGATATTACGTGCGGCATCTAACATGACAAGAAAGTCAGATTTTACAGGTGTTTGAACAGAAAGCATCCATGCTAATCGAACACCTAAGGTCAAAACAATCAGTGAAATAAAAAAAACAGTTTTGTTCATGTATCTACTTGCAATAGCTATTAGAAAAATGACAAGGAAAGTGATACATATTCCTTCAATAATAAATGAATTACTTAAAGCCAAGCCTGTTAAGTCCAATGAATTTGTCATCGCACTATAACTGCCCCATAGAGACCATGTAAGAATCATGACACATAAAAGAATCAGGCTTTTGGATAAAAATGAGTTAAGCATATTACCTCCTGCAAATTATTTCAAAGATAAGGTACAAAATTCCTACCCTATGATACCATATTTTATTATTTTGTATATATTTTTCTTATAGAGTATAATGTTAGATTGTTCTGAAATTACAACAGCGGCACAACGTGTAATAAAAGGTTCAGTGGAGTAGGCAGTGATTTAGTAATAGATAAAAGAGGTTGGGAAAAAAGGATTTTAGTCGAAGGGAAAAACGAACCATCGATCACCATGTTTGATTAGTGGTTCGTTTTTTATGGTGCACGTAGGTTTCATTTGTTTAGTTCTTTCCAGCAGTTGATTGGAGGGCAAGACGAAGACTCCTGCGGGAAAAGCGGAAGGGGTGAGACCCCGCAGGAGCGCAAGCGACGAGGAGGCTCACCGGCCGCCCGCGGAAAGCGAAGTCTTGCACGGAAATCAACAGAGGTGTCACAAGCAATCCCTGCTAGCTTATTTATTTCATTTGTTTCCCTTTAGACTCGCTTGATTTAGTTATGTCTCAATCTCTTCTTTTTTATAATGTATTTTCTGATGCGAACAGCTTTTATGTTTTAAATCGATCTTTTAATAAATTCCATAGGGAACTCACTCCGAGACTAATGCTAATCAGAATTCCTGATAAAGCTACTATTAAAGCGATATATTCAAAGATAGAAAACTGCTTCATACTATCCCAATTGATGTTTCCCTTTAGCTTGCTAATAACTAAATTCATTCCGTAAATACCGGAAAGAACGGTATAAATCGTTAAAATTAATAATAAGTAATTGTGACGCTTGGCCGCGATTTTCTCTTGATTTTGATACAAAGTACCAAGGGTTTCTTTGACTTCTTGATAAAGAGAATTGATGTGGAAGATTTTTTTAAAGAGCTCAGAAAACTCTTGACCTTCCGTGCGAGAGCTAATTTCTAAAAATAAATATTTACCTGAAAATACAGTAATAGAGCGAATTAGTCGCTCGATGCCCTCTGAATTTTTATGAAACGTGAGCTGAGAATACTCATAGGATAGTTTTAGCAACACGATTTTATAGAAAAAATGCAAAAATAAATTATAGTAATGCTGGCCAAATAGATGATTCATCAAAAGCTGATCCGTTTTAGAGTCTGTCGATTTAGAAATACACGAAAACACATGGTCTGTTATAACGTAATAGGTTTCAGGAGCCCATCTGGAATACACGTGTTTGGTATTATACGTTTTAATATACTCATGGTTGTGTGCAGAGATAAACGGTTTCCCGTCAGGCGTATAGCTATTTAGCTGCCCAGTACGAAATAAAGTTGTGGAGTTAATCTCTTGCTCTTGATTTACCGTTACATAACTTAATACAAACATCCGTTCATCGATAAAATAAGGAAGACTCCCGACGTGCTGTTCACGCGTCGCTTCTTTTTTGATGTGTTCGTTCAAAAATGGCGCGAGCTGTGAAAAAATATAATCCTGTACTTTGCTATAGCGATGATGTTCATAGGTAATGGTGGATCCATGCTCTTCAGCAAGCTTCGGTTCTAATACACGAAAATGATTCATGAATTCTAAAATGTCATCATAGGTGTAATGATTATGACTCATCTCAGTGCGAATGGTCATGACGCCAATTTCAAAAGGACATAAAAAAACATCCACAGACAGCACGTTGCTAGACACGGTGGTGGAGGAAGTTTGTAGCGTAACGGTATGGTCTATTTTTTTTGAAAATCGAAGCAAGCCTTCTTTTTCGCAGGAATCAGGAAATAGAATACATTCAATGTAAGGAAGAAAATATTGATCCAAGCTATCATGAGATACGTAATACTGTTCTCCGTAGTATTCTTTTTCTACATGTTTGTTTTGAATGGAAAAAAACTCAAACATATTTGCTTCTAGTGCATGAACAAGCTGCTCTTTATTTTTTCGATCAAAGGAAAAAGGAAAAAGAAACATGTTCATTGCTTTGGTAGGCATAATAGTTTGAAATGGTTCTGTTTTCCTTGGTGTATTGGTCATAAACTACATCCTTCTTATAGTCGGTTGTATTTTTTTGAGAGTCGAAAAAATGCAGACAGAAAGTAAAAGGTAAAACAGGCTTTATAAAAACCGCTCTACCTGCCTGTAATGATTCGACGTATCATTTATAATATGCCAATTTTTTTAGAAAACAAACGTAAAAAAACCAACTAACATCATGATTAGTTGGTTTTACATACAGTGTGATTAGTGAATCGTGCGATATACACCAGTGACTTTTCCTAAAATCGTTACGTGGCGAAGAATAATAGGCGCCATCGTTGAATTTTCAGGCTGTAAACGAACGAAATTTTCTTCTTTAAAGAAACGTTTTACCGTTGCTTCGTTGTCCTCGGTCATAGCGACCACAATATCTCCGTTATTAGCAGTTTGCTGCTGACGTACGATTACCATATCGCCATCTAGAATACCTGCTTCAATCATACTTTCTCCCATAATTTCAAGCATAAATACATGATCATCTGGAGAAACGAATTTATCTGGAAGAGGGAAATATTCTTCCACATTTTCAACGGCTGTTATAGGAAGACCCGCTGTTACTTTACCGATAACAGGAACATTAATGACATTGCTTTTAGGGATGTTTACTTCGTCTAGTTGAAGAACTTCGATTGCTCTTGGTTTTGTTGGATCTCTGCGAATTAACCCTTTGCTTTCTAAACGAGCTAAATGCCCGTGTACAGTGGAGCTAGAGGCTAATCCCACCGCTTCCCCAATCTCACGAACAGAAGGTGGATAACCTTTTAATTTTACTTCGTGCTTAATAAAATCTAGTATGTCTTGTTGACGTTTTGATAGCTTCATATTTTTCACCTCGATTTTAGCTATTCTTTAGGTGAATTATACCACGTGATGTGTCAATATACAAACATAAGTTCGAAGAATTCCATTGACAGAAACAAATGTTCTCAATAAAATAAGAACATATATTCTGATAGGGGGATCATAATATGCACCAATTCTTACATTCTATGAAACATTACGCTATTTTTTTTGCAGTTATCGCTGCACTTACATATGTATTGACGCTGGTTTTAGGAGCGGATAAAGTAGATTTAGACAAATATTCAACGGTTACTATTACAAAAGGAGATACGCTTTGGGACTTGTCCAACAAGTATCATAATCACCATCATTTGACCACCAATGAATTTGTCAAATGGGTTGAAGACGTCAATGATCTAAACTCAGACACTGCCCAGTCTTTATCTCCTGGAGATAAATTATATATTCCTGTTTTAAAAAAAGAGTTACATAATCAAGTGGCAATTGAACAGTAGTGTGTAACGGCCGTTCCTGAATATTGTTATAAGCCGAAAAGGTCGTGATAAAAGTGGACGCCATTATTTATTGCCGTGTAAGTACGGATAAAAAAACCCAAGAAACATCTTTACAGCGCCAGCAAGAAGAATTAAAAAAGCTTGCTCATCTTCACCATCTAAACGTAAAAAAAGTCGTAATGGAAAAAGCAAGCGGATATGACGTAGACAGAGAGGGTATATTGGATGTTCTTCATACAATGAAAGAAGAAAAAATATCTGTGCTGCTCATTCAAGACGAAACGCGATTAGGCAGAGGAAATGCCCGAATTGCGCTTCTTCATGCTTTTCATAAAGAAAATGCTACGATCTATACGATTAGTCATCAAGGTCAGCTTCAGCTTTCAGAATCTGATTCGATGGTGTTAGATATTATTAGCTTAGTGGAAGAGCATCAGCGGAAATTACATAACGCTAAAATTAAAAGAGGAATGAAAAGAGCCGTAAAAAACGGTTATCGTCCGCAGCAAAATTTAAAAAATCAAGGAGTTAACTCAGGAAGAGAAAAAAAAGAAGCGCCGATTGAAGAAATTGTCCGCCTTCGTCATAACGGCTTAACCTTTGCTGAAATTTCAGTTACGCTAAAAGGTTTTGGTTATAATATTTCAAAAGCAACGGTACATCGTCGCTATCAAGAGTATCAAGAGAGTGCTCAATCTCTTGATAAAACGAAAGAGATTTAGTAAGATGACTACATGTTGCCGGAACGGTTCGGTAATTTTAATTATTGATTATAAGGAGATAGGTTTTATATGCTATCAAAAGATAAACTTGCTCGTATTAATGCTCTTTCAAAAAAGGCAAAGGCTGAAGGTCTGACAGAATCTGAAGCGAAAGAACAGCAAGAGCTACGTCAGGAATATTTAAAAGTTTTCCGACAATCTATGACAAACCACCTTCATACGATTAAAGTTGTGGACGAGGAAGGTAAAGATGTTACGCCTAAGAAGTTAAAAGAGAGCAAAAAGAAGCGTCTTCACTAAGACGTTCTAGTAAAACTAGAGGGAGAGTTCCCTCTAGTTTTTTGTATATTTTTAATAAGGCACACAAAAACTGTAAAAGTGGAAATTTTTTTGGTTCAAGTATTGTACAAATAAGCAAATCATTAGTATGATAACATATGTACATAGTTTTGAAAGGAATGAAGAGTATGACACAACGTATTGAAGATCTTTCGATTGCAACAATTCGTACTTTATCAATCGATGCGATTGAGAAAGCAAATTCAGGTCACCCAGGTATGCCAATGGGAGCTGCTCCAATGGCATATACATTGTGGACAAAATTTATGAACATCAATCCAAAGAATCCAAACTGGTTCAACCGTGACCGCTTTGTATTATCAGCAGGACACGGATCAGCACTATTATACAGCTTGCTTCATTTAGCTGGATATGACTTATCAATTGAAGACCTTAAAAACTTCCGTCAATGGGGAAGCAAAACACCAGGTCATCCAGAGTTCGGTCATACAGCAGGTGTTGATGCAACAACTGGTCCACTAGGACAAGGTATTGCAATGGCTGTTGGTAAAGCAATGGCAGAACGTCATTTAGCTGAAACATACAACAAAGAAGGTTTAGAAATTGTAGACCACTTTACGTATGGTATTTGTGGTGACGGAGACTTAATGGAAGGTGTATCTGCTGAAGCAGCTTCATTAGCGGCACACTTAAAATTAGGACGCTTAGTTGTTTTATACGATTCAAATGATATTTCTTTAGACGGAGATTTAGATCGCTCGTTCTCTGAGAACGTAGAAGATCGTTTCAAGGCTTACGGATGGCAAGTAATTCGCGTTGAAGACGGCAATGACTTGACAGCGATTGCAAACGCAATTGAAGAAGCAAAAGGCGATTTAACACGCCCAACGCTAATTGAAGTAAAAACAACAATCGGATTTGGTTCTCCAAACCACGCGGGTACTTCTGGCGTGCACGGTTCTCCATTAGGTTCCGATGAAACAAAATTAACAAAAGAAGCTTATGCATGGACATTTGAAGAAGATTTCTATGTGCCAGAAGAAGTGTATGCTCACTTCAAAGCTACAATTGCTGAAGATGGCCAAAAGAAAGAAAACGAATGGAACGATGTATTTGCACAGTATAAAGAAAAATATCCTGAACTAGGTCGTCAATTTGAACTAGCAGTAGAAGGAAAGTTACCGGAAGGCTGGGAAGAAACGCTTCCAGCATACGAAACGGGTTCAAGCTTAGCTAGCCGTGCTTCTTCTGGAGAAGTATTAAACGCAGTAGCACAAGCTGTACCTCAATTCTTCGGCGGTTCAGCTGACTTAGCTGGGTCAAATAAAACAATGATTAAAGGTTCAGAAGACTTCACTGCAGCTGATTACAGCGGACGTAATATTTGGTTCGGTGTACGTGAATTTGCAATGGGAGCTGCATTAAACGGTATGGCTCTACACGGCGGTGTAAAAGTATTCGGAGGAACATTCTTTGTATTCTCTGATTATCTTCGCCCAGCAATTCGCTTAGCAGCTTTAATGAAGCTTCCTGTAACATATGTATTCACACATGACAGTATCGCAGTTGGAGAAGACGGCCCAACACATGAGCCAATTGAACAATTGCCATCACTTCGTGCAATGCCAGGTCTTTCAGTGGTTCGTCCTGCAGATGCAAATGAAACAGCTGCTGCATGGCGCTTAGCATTAGAATCAACTGACCGCCCAACGGCGCTTGTATTGACTCGTCAAAACTTGCCAACGCTTGAAGGTACAAAAGAAAATGCATACGAAGGCGTGTCTAAAGGCGCGTACGTTGTATCTAAAGCTGGTAAAGACCAAGCGGATGCATTAATACTTGCAACAGGCTCTGAAGTAAGCCTAGCAGTAGAAGCACAAAAAGCATTAGCTGCAGAAGGCATTGATGTATCTGTAGTAAGTATGCCTGCATGGGACCGTTTCGAAGAGCAATCTGCTGAGTACAAAGAAAGTGTTATCCCTAAATCAGTGAAAAAACGTTTAGGTATTGAAATGGCTTCTACACTTGGCTGGGAACGCTATGTTGGAGACGAGGGACAAGTTCTTGGTATTAATCACTTCGGTGCATCTGCTCCTGGTGAAACAATCATGAAAGAATTTGGTTTTACAGTTGAAAATGTAGTAGCAAAAGTGAAAAGCTTGCTTAATGCATAATTCTTTTTCACAAGAAAGAGCAGACTCCTATGGTCTGCTCTTTTTTTTCGACAAAAAAACAAAGAAATTTTTTCATCGATAGACAAGCATTGCGTACACCATTCGGTATAATGGTACAAAAAAGAACGAGCCGAAAGGGAGGATGAATCGTGAGAACGTATGAAGTATATTTAATGGAGGAAGAAGTTGCATCATCCTATTTTCGAAGAGAAAAGCTCATTTATCAGCTGCTGATTGAATATAAAATGAAACGTCACTTGCAGGAAACGCATTTACAAAAACAAGTTCATTACATTACTCGCCAACTGCCCAATTCATTTATTCAACGAGAATTACTTCAGGCGTTTTCTCATTATCCTCATTTTTTTACTCATCAAGAGACGTTTGTGCTGGAATATCCTCATAAAAAAAGTCGAGCATCTATAAAATTAACGAATCGCTGTATAACAATTGAAGGAGATGGCAATGTTGATGCTGAGACAGCTTTTTTTGAAGTATTACGCAAGCTAGATCCTTGTTTTTTAGCAGTGAATTATGGAACGGATGAATACGGCTGGCTGAGGCCTGTGAAAACAAGAAAATTTGTGTAATTATTTAAGGAAATTGGAACGGAAATATTGTATAATAGCGTATGGTCTAGTACACTGTAAGTTAGACAACACGAAGGAGGAAGTAATACCATGGGAATGTATATTCTAGTTGGTGTTCTAGCATTAATTGTTGGGATAGCGCTAGGATTTTTCATTGCTCGTAAGTATATGATGAGCTATCTGAAGAAAAATCCACCAATTAATGAACAAATGTTAAAAATGATGATGATGCAAATGGGCATGAAACCATCGCAGAAAAAAATTAACCAAATGATGAAAGCAATGAACGGCCAAATTAAATAATGGTTAATTGGACAGACACTCTCTATTCAGAAGGGTGTCTTTTGTTTTATGATAGAGATAAGAAAATGGTTGTGGGGCTAGGGGGATACGATGAAAATTTTTCGAGAGTTATGGTGGTTTTTCAAACAGGAAAAAAATTCTTACATAACGGGGATAGCGCTGCTCATTATTGTGGCAGCATTAGAACTTCTCCCGCCTAAAATTATTGGTTTAACGGTAGATGGCATTAAAGAAGGGACGCTGAATGGAAAGCGCTTAATGCAGATGGTTGGCATTTTGCTAGGAGCTGCTGTTGTGGCCTATTTCACAAGGTACATATGGCGTATTATGATATTTGGTTCATCTGTTAAACTAGCCAAGCAGCTGAGAAATACCCTCTACACTCATTTTACCAGGATGAATCAGGCCTTTTATCAGCGGCGGCGAATTGGGGATTTGATGGCCCATGCAACAAACGATATTCAAGCTATTCAACAAACTGCAGGTTCGGGCGTTTTGACGCTCGTGGATTCCATTGTCACAGGAGGGCTTGTTCTATGCACAATGGCCCTAACAATCAGCTGGAAATTAACGCTTATTTGCCTTATTCCTATGCCGCTTATGGCCGTTTTAACAAGTTACTATGGTACATTGCTTCATGCGCGGTTTCATCACGCACAAGCAGCATTTTCTACTTTAAATGATAAGGTTCAAGAAAGCATTAGCGGAATTAAAGTCATTAAGACGTTTGGGGAAGAAGCAGCTGATGTCGAAGAATTTCGTATGAAGTCTGCAGATGTTGTTCAAAAGAACATGAAAGTAGCACGAGTAGATGCATTGTTTGATCCGACCATTTCGATTATTGTAGCACTTTCTTTTTTACTTGCTCTTATTTTTGGCAGCAAGATGGTGATTAGTGAAGAGTTAACACTGGGACAGCTTGTTACCTTTACAACTTATTTGGGCCTTCTTATTTGGCCGATGCTCGCGTTTGGCTGGCTATTTAACATTGTGGAACGAGGAAGAGCATCATATGACAGGGTATTTTCTTTATTAAAAGAAGAAAATTCGATTGAAGAAGCAGCGCATCCTAGTGTTGAACTGCCAACAGGAAATATTGAAGCTGTTATTCATAGGTTTTCGTATGGTAAAGAAGACGAATACACGTTAAACGAAATTTACTTTACACTTTCTCGCGGTCAAACGTTAGGGATTGTCGGAAAGACGGGTGCTGGGAAAACCACGCTTTTAAAGCTGTTGCTTCGTGAATTTGATGTAAGCGACGGAGCTGTTTTATGGGGAGGAAAAGACATTAAAGATTATGCTTTTGATTCACTGTACAAAAGCATTGGATATGTTCCTCAAGATCACTTTTTGTTTTCAACAACAGTCGCTGCTAATATCGCGTTCGGAAAAGAAGACGCAAACAATCAAGAAATTCAAGAAGCGGCTAAAGTTGCAAATGTACATAAAGACATCCTCGATTTTACAGATGGCTATCAAACAATAGTAGGTGAAAAAGGCGTTTCGTTATCTGGTGGACAAAAACAGCGTATCTCGATTGCAAGAGCTCTTCTATTAGATCCTGAGCTTTTAATTTTAGATGACTCGCTATCAGCGGTAGATGGAAAAACGGAAGCGGGTATTTTACAAGCGTTGAGGCAAAAACGTCAAAATCGAACAACGATTATTACAGCGCATCGGCTGAGCTCGGTTACTCATGCAGACCTGATTCTTGTCCTTGATAAAGGGAAAATTATTCAGCGAGGAAATCATGAGGAACTGCTTAGCGTGAGCGGCTGGTATCAGGATATGTACGATAGACAGCAGCTTGAACGTGCGGTAGAAGAAGGAGAGACGAAAAATGAAAATTGAGCATTCTTCGGTACATAAACGTCTGTTTCACTATACAATTCCGCATAAAAAATCATTTTTTTTAGCGTTCACTCTATTATTAATTGCTACGGCTGCTGATTTATTAGGGCCCATTTTGATTAAAATTTTCATTGACGATTATTTAACTCCTAAGTATTTGCCTCTTCAGCCTCTGGTGTGGCTTGCAAGCAGTTATTTGCTTTTACAGCTTTTAAAAATTGTCGTTCAATACTTTCAGCTTCTGCAGTTTCAGAAAATTGCGCTTCAAATTATTCAGCAGATTCGAATTGACGTTTTTTCTCATGTTCATCGTCTGGCGCTTCGCTTTTTTGACAACACGCCAACGGGAAGCCTTGTTTCTCGAATTACAAATGACACGGAAGCTATGAAAGAAATGTTTGTAGAAGTCATCGCGGTTTTTATTCAAAATGGGGTATTTTTGATTGGTATTTTTATAGCGATGTTTATGCTAGATGTGAAGCTGGCTTTTTACTGTTTAGTTCTTCTCCCGTTTATTTGGGGACTTATGAAGCTTTATCAGCATTACAGCGCTATTTACTACGGACAGCTCCGAGAAAAGCTAAGTCAGTTAAATGCCAAGCTTCATGAGTCTTTGCAAGGCATGTCCATTATTCAAGTATTTCGTCAAGAAAAGCGGCTTCGCTCGGAATTTGAAGAAATTAATGATGAGCACTACAAAGCGGGCATGCGCAATATTAAGTTAGATGGTTTGCTATTGAGGCCTGCTGTCGAAATTCTTTATATTTTAGCCGTTATTCTTGTGCTCAGTTATTTTGGCATTTCCGTAGCTGACAGTCCTGTTAAAATTGGTGTTCTTTACGCGTTTATCAACTATTTGGATCGTTTTTTTGAGCCCGTTAATGAAATGATGCAGCGTCTTTCTATGTATCAGCAAGCGATGGTATCAGCCTCCCGGGTATTTGATTTGATGGATGAGGAAGAAAAAAATCCAGTGATGACAGGAGAACAAAAGCAGGGGGTACAAAAAGGAACGGTAGAATTCAAAAACGTCACGTTTTCCTATGACGGTGTTCGAGATGTGCTTTCTGATATATCATTTACGGTAAACGAAGGAGAAACAGTGGCTTTAGTAGGCCATACTGGAAGCGGGAAAAGCTCCATCATTAATTTATTAATGCGTTTTTATGAGCAGCAAAAAGGAGACATTTTGATCGATAATAAACCACTGTCGTCCTTTTCAAATAAACAGCTTCGAGATCAGGTAGGGCTGGTGCTGCAAGATGCCTTTTTATTTGCCGATACCGTAAAGCGAAATATTACGCTGCATGAAGACCATTTTTCTGATGAGCAAGTAAAAGCAGCGGCGAAATTTGTGCAAGCTCACGCATTTATCGAAGCTCTTCCTAATAAGTATAATGAAGTGCTAGTGGAAAGAGGTTCAACTTTATCAAGCGGTCAGCGTCAGCTCTTAGCATTTGCAAGAACGGTGATTCGAAACCCTAAAATCCTTATTCTTGATGAAGCAACAGCCCATATCGATACAGAAACGGAAGAAGCGATTCAAGAAGTGTTAAGAGATATGGGAAAAGGCCGCACAACGATTGCGATTGCACATCGTTTATCAACTATTCAACACGCCGATTGTATTTTAGTATTGCATAAAGGGAAAATAGTCGAAAAAGGAACGCATGCTGAACTGCTAGATAAAGGCGGTTTGTACTATAATATGTATCAGCTTCAGCACAGTGAAAAAGAGGAAAATTTCAATAAAGAAACAGGAGTAAAAGAGATTTATAAAGAATTGATAGAGTGAAGGTGAAAAAAAGAAACAACCTTCATGAAGAGGTTGTTTCTGTTGTTTGAGCAGGGAATTCATTGTAAACGTTTAATAAATGATCTAATTCTTGACTATGTTTAATAGCAGGTGGAGAGTTTAATCCACTTACTCGGACTATGCGGATGAGTTCTTCTCGTTTCTTTTCAATCGCTAATAGAATATCTTTTTTGGCCAATGCTATGTATCCCTTCTAACAAGTCGTTTACCTAATTATACAAGATAATGGTACTATTTGAAAGAAGTGAGATAAGACAATTTGGTTACAAAATGGTAACGAAAAAGAACAAAAAGAACAAAAAAGGGAAGTGGGAAATGTGGGAGATTTAAATTTATTTTTGGCATTTGGCGCAGGCTTTTTATCGTTTATTTCACCCTGCTGTTTGCCTTTGTATCCAGCTTTTTTATCGTACATAACGGGAGTATCAGTCAGCGAGCTAAAGGAAGGCGCTAAGTCACATCAGCGCAAAGCTTTTATTCACACAGCTTTTTTCCTGCTGGGATTTTCTGTTATCTTTATTATGATTGGTTTTGCGACATCCTTTATTGGTCAGTGGTTTTTTAACTATAAGGATTTAATTCGGCAGATTGGCGCTATTCTTATTATTTTCTTTGGTCTAGTTGTACTAGGGATTTTTAAGCCTCGAATTCTTATGCAGGAACATAAAGTTCAATTCGCCAATAAGCCGGCTGGACTCTTAGGTTCTTCTTTTATTGGTATGGCTTTTGCTGCCGGCTGGACTCCTTGCACGGGACCTATTTTAGTATCGGTTATGGCACTTGCAGCGACAAACCCAGGCTCCGGTCTTTTGTACATGATAACGTATTCACTTGGGTTTTCTATTCCGTTCTTTATCATGACATTCTTTATTGGAAAAATGAACTGGTTAAAAAAACATATGAATTCCATGATGAAAGTTGGCGGATACGCAATGATTGGCATGGGGTTTATTTTATATTTTGACTGGATGACAAAAATTATTATTTATACAACGAGCGTATTTGGAGGGTTTACGGGCTTTTAAAAAGGGAAAATGATACAAAAAAGAATCTGGAAGTTGGCAGGTTCTTTTTTGTTTTTTAAAGACCAAACGTTCATTTTAGCTCTTAGGAAAGAAGCAAGAATATGACTCGAAAAAATATATAGAAAAAATTTATTTTTACTATATCTTCTATAAATACGGAGTGATACAATGAAATCGTCATATTTTTAATTGTTAAAAAGAGGTGTATAAATTGAAAGATATTTTGTTAATCTTGCTTTTGCAACTGATCTATGTACCGATCTTGACGCTGCGCACAATTTTTTTAGTCAAAGGTATGAGTATGTATGCCTCGGTTTTTGGATTTGTTGAAGCGTTAATTTATGTATTTGGCTTATCCCTAGTATTTTCAGGAGATCAAAGCACGCTTGCTATGGTTGTATACGCAGTTGGATTTGGAGTGGGAATTATACTTGGAAGTTATATCGAATCTAGGCTTGCTATCGGATATACAACATTCTTAGTTAACCTTATGACCAAAAATGAAGAGTTAATTAACCGCCTTCGACAGGAAGGTTTTGGTGTTACTGTGTACCAAGGTGAAGGAAGAGACAGTGCACGCTATAGATTAGACATTTTAACAAAAAGAAGTAGAGAAGAAGAGCTATTAGCATTCATTGAAGAATATGAGCCTCGTGCTTTCATTATTTCATACGAGCCGCGTAAATTTAAAGGCGGGTTCTTACTAAAAGCAATGAAAAAGCAAAAACAAAAGCAAAAAGCAAAAGCAGATATTACCTCTACTAAATAAAAACAGAAGAGATCCTCTTCTGTTTTTTTGTTGCACTTTTACTTCTGATGTTTTTTGGATTATAATATAAGTACACACTAAACTATAGTAAAGGAAGGATTTCATTGGTTATTGCTTCAACACTTGTCGCAATTTTTATGGCTTCTTTCATATTAGTTGTTCGAATGAAAGCTGCTGATAAACCAACGAATGCAAAAAAAATTATACTTCCGCCTTTTTTTATGAGTACGGGAGCGTTAATGTTTATCTTTCCAATGTTTCGAGTAACGGGTGCAGAACTGCTTGAGGCGTTAATAGCAGGCATGATCTTCTCAATCCTGTTAATTAAAACGTCTAAATTTGAAATTCGTGACGATCATATTTACTTGAAGCGTTCAAAAGCTTTTGCATTCATTATTATTGGTTTGCTTATTATTCGAATTGCAATGAAAATATATTTAAGTTCTTCAATTGATGTTGGCCAGCTTGGCGGTATGTTCTGGATTTTAGCATTTGGTATGATTGTACCTTGGCGCATTGCGATGTACACATCGTACAAAAAGCTCGAACGAAAGCTGCACAATGATCGTCTTGGAAATACAACGATATTAAATTAAAAAAGGTGGCTACGCAGCCACCTTTTTTGATTTAAAATAAATGCTGATAAGGGACGGCATCTATTTTTTGCTTTTTTAATGTTTTTAATAAAAATTTATGATCACGTTTAGGCGTAGCTAAGATGTATCCACGTACGATTAAGTCTTCTGTTATAGAGGCGGCTTGTTCCTCAAGTGCGAGTTCCCCAATTTTCCCTGCAATTTTTTGTTTGGCCACATCGCGAAATAGTTCAGGTACTGGTTCAACAAGAACGTTTAATAGCTGCTTTTGATCCGCTGACCAAAGGTGAATGGTTTTGGAAAGATAGTGATCTTGCCAATCAAGTTCAGACATGCCGTCTTCTTTTGGTAAGCGCTTTAAAAATTTTCTGAACATAAAAAATCCGCCGATAGCAAACATGCTCATTAAAAAGACAACCCAAAATAAAATAACCCATAAAAACCAGCCCTCTAGCATATTTTTCACTCCTTTATAAAGAGATTAATCATAACATTACTATATTTATACATTTATTATAAAAGCCTTGTTCCTTTTATGGCAATATAAAATTCCTGCACTTTATGTGAAAAGAGAGTCATTTTTGACTTACTGATAAGTTTATATTGACTCATTAATGAGTGAATTATCGTTAGAATTATCTAAAAATGCTTATTTTTCAACCTTTTAAAAGTTGGCACGTTTTTTGCATATAAACTAATTGAAGAATTATTTAATATGAGAGGAAGATAAAAAATGAGTCAAACTTTTAGCAAAGTAGCAACAAATTTACCGGGAGAAAATGCAAAGCAATTATTAGATAGAAGACACCGTGCCATTCCGAAAGGTGTAAGTTATGGCATTCCGACATTTGCTGATACGGCTGAAGGGGCGATCGTTAAAGATGTCGATGGCAATACGTTTATTGATTTCGTAGGGGCAATTGGCACAATCAATGTAGGACATAGTCATCCAAAAGTAAAAGAAGCGCTTCACAAGCAAGTAGACCGTTTTATTCACACAGGATTTAATGTCATGATGTATGAGTCATATGTAGAGCTTGCAGAAAGATTAGCAGCAATTGCACCTGGTGAATTTGACAAGAAAGTATTACTTTTAAATAGCGGAGCAGAAGCTGTAGAAAATGCAGTGAAAATTGCTCGTAAATATACAAAACGTCAAGGAATTATTTCATTTAACCGCGGTTTCCACGGCCGTACATTAATGACAATGACAATGACAAGTAAAGTAAAGCCATATAAATATGAATTTGGACCGTTTGCTCCTGAAGTATACAAAGCTCCATATCCTTATGAGTATCGCCGCCCACAAGGATTATCAGTTGAAGCATACGAAGAGTTTATGATCACTGAATTCAAAAACTTCTTAAATACAGAAGTAGCACCAGAAACGATTGCAGCTGTTGTAATGGAGCCAATTCAAGGCGAAGGTGGTTTCATTGTTCCAGGTAAACGTTTTGTGCAAGAAGTGTATCAATTATGTAAAGAGCACGGAATTTTATTTGTATCAGATGAAATTCAAGCTGGTTTTGCACGTACGGGACGCTACTTCGGTATTGAACACTTTGACGTTGCACCAGATTTAATTACAGTATCTAAATCACTAGGAGCTGGTGTACCGATTAGTGGTGTCATCGGCCGCGCTGAAATCATGGATGAATCTAATCCTGGTGAGCTTGGCGGAACGTACTGCGGAAGCCCTCTTGGATGTGAAGCGGCTTTAGCTGTACTTGATATCATTGAAGAAGAAAAGCTAAATGAACGCGGTGAGTACCTTGGAAAAGTGGTAACATCACGATTTGAAAAATTAGCAGAAAAATATGACTGTATCGGTGATATCCGCGGATTAGGAGCTATGTCTGCTATCGAGCTTGTGAAAGACCGCGAAACAAAAGAAGCGGATAAAGAGCTTACACAGCGCATCGTAAAAGAAGCAAACAAACGTGGATTATTACTGCTTAGCGCGGGAGTATTCGGAAACGTTCTTCGTATCTTAATGCCGATTGTTATTACAGATGAGCAGCTAGAAGAAGGCTTAGCTATTTTTGAAGCAGCACTAGAAGCAAGCGTGCAGCAAACGGTTGAAGTATAAGAGAAATTGAGGCATGAGTGAAGAGAGAACTCTTCACTCATTCTTCATGAATCACAAAGAATGGATATGTTTGGACACTCTATTTATAGATTTTTCATTTTCTGATAAAATAAAATAATAATTATTTTTTGACGAAAAGGTGATTCAAATGACCATTCATAAAAAGCAGATTCAGCAAATTAACGACGAACTTTACGATATATTTGAGTCATCATTTGATGAAATCTTTGTAACTGATGCAAATGGGTATGTATTAGTTGTAAATTCAGAGTGTGAAAAAAATTATGCTTTGAAAGTGGAAGATTTTATTGGAAAGCACGTAAAAGAACTTCAGGAAATGGGCATCTTTTATCCTTCGGCCACGTTAAAGGTGATTGAATCTAATCAAGCAATTGAATTGGTTCAAAAAACAAACTCAGGCCGATATCTTCATGTGCGGACTAGGCCAGTATTTACTAATGACGGGCAATTGAAAAGTGTTATTAGCTATTCTCGAGATCTCACAGACTTAATGGAATTAAAACGAAAAGTAGAAGAGATGGAAGAACAGCTTGAAAACTATAAAAAAGAGTTAAACGAATCCGTAGATTTAGAAGGAATCGTAACAAAAAGCGAAGCGATGAAAAAAGTTTTTTCAACCATTCAACGAGTTGCTTCTGTAAATACAACCGTTCTCTTACTTGGAGAAACAGGGGTAGGAAAAAGCAGAGTAGCAAAACTGCTTCATCAGCTTAGTACAAGAAAACAGCAGCCGTATCATGAGCTTAATTGTGCAGCGCTTCCTGAACAGCTTATTGAGTCAGAGCTATTTGGCTATGAAGGCGGTACGTTCACTGGAGCATTTCGCGAAGGGAAAAAAGGGATCATTGAGCTTTCGAACGAAGGCACGCTTTTTCTAGATGAGATTGGTGAACTTTCTCTTTCAGCACAAAGTAAGTTGCTCCATGTACTGCAAGACCGTACAATTCGTCCCGTGGGCTCAACAAGAGCAGTATCAATAGACGTACGAATTATTGCTGCTACGAATCAAAATCTGGAGCAAATGGTCGAAGAAGGAAAGTTTAGACGTGATTTGTACTATCGACTTAACGTGGTGCCAATTACAATCCCACCTTTACGAGAGCGAAAAGAAGATATTCTGCCTCTTGTCTATCAGTTTCTTCATCATTTTAATACGGTATACGAACGTAATGTACGCTTATCACCAAAGGCATTAGATGCATTTTTAGGGCAGGAATGGAAAGGAAACGTTCGTGAAGTGGAAAATATCATTGAGCGTCTGGTTGTTACAGGAGAAGAAATGATTACGCTTAAAGACTTGCCATTTGCAAAAGAGTTTGCTATCGATCCACCTGTGCATACGCTTCCTGAAATGATTGAACATGTGGAAAAAGAAATGGTCATCAAGGCGTTTGAACAGCATAGGTCATCTTACAAAGTAGCCGAACAGCTTGGTATTAGTCAATCACAAGCGAGCCGTAAAATTCGAAAATATGTGTCGGACAGTACCGAACAGTGAGTAGATAAATTTAAGCAGGGAGTGAAGAAATATGAAGCAAGCAAACTTATATATTAACGGAGAATTTGTTTCAGCAAATGATACATACGAAGTGGTAAATCCAGCAACAAATGAAGTAGTAGCTACCGTTGCAAAAGGCGGAGAAAAAGAAGCAAAGCTAGCAGCAGATGCTGCCTATGAAGCGTTTCAAACATGGTCTAAAAAAACAGCAGAAGAGCGCGGTAAATTATTATTTAAATGGCATCAGCTGATCGAAGAACACACCGATGAACTTGCTGAAATCATGACAGTCGAGCAAGGTAAGCCTCTTAAAGAAGCAAAAGGTGAAATTGGCTATGCCAACGGATTCGTTTCATGGTACGCAGAAGAAGGAAAACGCATTTACGGAGAAACAATTCCAGCTTCTTCTCCTAATAAACGATTATTTGCTCATAAGCAGCCTGTGGGAGTTATGGCAGCTATTACACCTTGGAACTTCCCAGCAGCTATGATTACGCGTAAAGTAGCCCCAGCTTTAGCAGCTGGATGTACAGCGGTTATTAAACCGGCAGAACAAACGCCACTAACGGCTCTTCGTCTAGCAGAGCTGGCGCAGGAAGCAGGTATTCCAAAAGGGGTAATGAATGTAGTTACAGGAGATGCAAAAGCAATTGGAGAAGCGTGGCTGCAAGATGGACGCGTACGCAAACTATCGTTTACGGGCTCTACAGAAGTAGGTAAACTATTAATGCGCGGAGCAGCTGATACGGTTAAAAAAGTGTCTTTAGAATTAGGAGGACACGCTCCGTTTATCGTAACAGCAAATGCTGATTTAGATAAAGCAGTAACAAATGCAATTGCTTCTAAATTCCGTAACGCTGGTCAAACATGCGTATGTACAAACCGCATCTACGTGCACGAGTCTATTGCTAAACCGTTCGCAGAGCAGTTTGCAGCAGCTGTTAGTCAGCTGAAAGTCGGAAACGGCTTAGAAGAAGGTACGGATATCGGACCTTTAATCGATGAAAAAGCGTTAGAAAAAGTAAAGCGCCACTTAGATGATGTTGTAGCAAAGGGTGGAAACGTCTTGACTGGAGGGGCTGTACGCGAAGAGGGAAGCGGACTTTTTGTTGAGCCTACGGTTGTAGATGGTGCAACGGATGACATGCTTTGTATGTACGAAGAAACATTCGGACCAATTGCTCCAATTGCAACGTATCAAACAGAAGAAGAAGTTATTCGCCGTGCAAATAACTCGCCTTACGGATTAGCAGCTTATGTGTTCACTGAAAATATTTCAGAAGCTATTCGTATTGCTGAAGCTTTAGAATATGGTATTGTAGGGCTAAATGATGGACTACCTTCTACACCACAAGCGCCGTTTGGCGGCTTTAAAGAAAGTGGACTTGGACGTGAAGGCGGACATTACGGAATTGAAGAATATTTAGAAGTAAAATATATTTCTTTAGGCTTTTAATAAAAAGTGATTTCGCTTTCCTGCGAAATCACTTTTTTAGTAATAGTACACGTGGGGAATTTGTGCATGGATTGATTGGAAATTCATGAATAAAAAACAAAACTCCTCAAGAGTACAGCATGCAAGGTCTTCGCAATCGTGAGAATTAAAAAAATCTTCTAGTATAGTTGGTTCGGCGTCTTTAAATAACCAGTGGTGTTCAACATCTTCAAATTTGCCTCGATAAACCTCGCTCAGTCCATAAAAGTCAAATATATCTTCCAACTGCTTTTGGTGCATAGCCATCCCTCCTCTTCTTAGTATAAGAAAAAGAAAGAGATATTAAACAAGCCGTCATACTACTTTGTTTTTTTTGAAAAAATCTCGTATAGTTAATAGTAATGACAAGCAAAGGAGTTTCGGCATGTTTACATATATCACGTTATTTGGTTTTCTTGGATTCGCTGTGTATTCGAGTACGTGGATTTATTCCATTGTCAAAAAAGATGGAAGAGCAAAGAAAAATGGAAAGGGTACTCTTATTAGTTTTCTTGTGATGCTTATCGGGTTAGTCGGTATGCAGTTTACATAACTATAGATTATTTTGACATTTTTACCACCTTCACTTATAGTTAACGTTGGGCGAACATATGTATGATTTTGGTTACGGTGCTTGCCTTAAGTTGAAAAAGAAAGAAGGTGGCATATTTGAGATATCACACACATATTGCAACATCGATTGCTGCCGGTGCCGGTGTGGCTATAACAGGAGAAGCTTCGTTTACATTTCCTTATGTTGTAGGCATTGCGATTGGAGCGCTGCTTCCTGATATAGATGAACCAAATTCATATATTGGTAGAAGATCTCTTGGTCTCGCAAAAGTCATTAAATCTATTTTTGGACACCGAGGTATCACGCATTCTATTCTTGCAAGTGGACTTATTTTTTATTTACATACGATGTATAACAACGATTTTACATTAGGGATAGCCTATGGGTACGCTTTTCATATTCTTGGAGATTTCTTTTCTAAACGAGGGGTACCTTTTTTCTCTCCTCTTAGCAAGAAGAAGTTTAAGCCTCCTTTAACATATGAAACAGGTGGTGGAGCAGAGACTCTCATCTTTTACCTGGCAGTGATAGGAAGTTTCTATATGCTTTATAAGTATCAGCTGTACACCCAGCTGTTTTAAAGAAAGAAGCCATCTGAGTAAATTAGATGGCTTCTTTTACACTTCTACCACATAAAGTTCAGGCGTTTTCATAGGCAGGGTAATGGTAATGCTTGTGCCGTCATTTTCTTCACTTGATACGTGGAAAAAGCCATTATGCTCGTTAATAATCTTGTTGCAAATGGTTAGTCCCAGGCCTATTCCTCGTTCTTTTGTTGTATAAAAAGGCTCTCCTATATGAGGGATACGCTTTGAGTCAATTCCACATCCGCTATCTTTTATCACAATGCATAGCGTTTCTCTAGCTGATTTTTCAATCGATACAGCCAGCTTGCCGCCGCTTTCCATAGAATCAATGGCATTTTGTATAATATGAATAAATACTTGGGTTAGCTGTGTTTTTTGCCCACTAATGAGCAGGGGATATTCTTTTGGATAATGGCGAATGATGTGGATGTTTTTGACTTCGGTAACTGGTTCAAATTGCTTTAATACCTCATCTAGCAAGTCTGTCATAATAAGGCTTTCTGTATAAGCGTACTCTCGTTTAGCTAAGCTCATAAATTCTGCGATAATATGTTCAATTTGTGAGAGTTCGTGCTGAATGAGATCTCGATAAACCATTGTTTCTTTCGGCTGCTGTGTCTCACTGAACAGTTGTATAAACCCTTTAATGGTTGTCAAAGGATTTCTAACCTCGTGTGCGATACTTGCAGCAAGGTGACCAATGACAGAGAGTTTTTCTGAATTCTGGATCTTTTTCTCTGCTTGTCTTTTCTCTGTTACGTCTCGTGAGATAAATACAAACCCTTCGATTTCTCCAGTAGCTGTGATAATTGGAGCGCCTTTACATTCTAATAAAACGATGGTGCCATTCACGTGAAACTTCCGGTATTCAAATGTGGAGGCATCTTTTGTTTTGCTCATGTTAGCTAAAATAGTCGAGATTAGGTGCTTGTCTTCAGGATACGCATTGATAAGCACATGTCGTCCAATAAGTTCATCAGGATAAACCCCTAATGTTTTAGCGTAAGAAGGAGAAGCGTATTCATAAATGCCATCTTCAGTAATAGCACATACTAAATCATGGGTATGAGATAAAATAGCTTGATGCTTTGGTTCATTGTCATCGGCAATGATTCGATCTTTTAATGGATAAAAAAGCTGATCTTCTTGGTTGGTGAAGGTGTGACGAACTTGAGTGCCGCACATTCTGCAAAAATTATAATCTTCCTTATAGTTACAAGAAGGACAAACGGGCATCGAATCACTCCAATCAGATCTATGCAGTGAGAGAGTTCTCAAGCACATATAATCATTATTATATATTCAAATTATAGGAAAAAATATGAAAAATCAAATGTGCTATAGAGAGGGAAACTGGGCTTGAAAACCCTATAAATGGATTTCAAATACATGTTTTTAGTTGCAAATAGATGCGAAATGGGAATTTTTACACATTTAAAAAATCAAGACGTCAAATAAGAGGTGAATAATACCTCTTATTTGATGTCTTGATAATGCTCTAGCGCACGCTCTCTAGCTGCTTTATGATCAACAATTGGAGTCGGATATGTTTTATCAAGCGTAACGTTTGCTTTTTCTAATACGTCTGCTGGAGCCTCCCAAGGTTTATGAATGTAGGGAGAAGGCAGATCTCTAAGCTCTGGAAGCCACTTTTTAATATATTCTCCTTCTTTATCAAATTTTTCTGATTGAGCAGTTGGATTAAAGATACGAAAATATGGCGCGGCGTCTGCTCCCGAGCCTGCAACCCACTGCCAGCCCATTGTGTTGTTAGCTAAATCTGCATCTACTAAGGTATCAAAAAACCAATTGGCTCCGTGTTTCCAATGAATTAAAAGATGCTTTACTAAAAAGGAAGCAGCTACCATTCGAACTCGATTGTGCATAAAACCTGTTTCCCACAGCTCCCGCATTCCGGCATCGACAAGGGGATAGCCGGTTTTTCCATTTTTCCAAGCTTGAAGCTCTTCATTGCCGTCCGCCCACTGAAATTGCTTGAATTTTTCATTCAGCGGTTCACTTGTAGTGTGTGGGAAATGATAAAGCAGCTGATAAGCAAAATCTCTCCATACAAGTTGACGAATAAACATTTCAGCTTGATGGTCAAAGGCATCAGAGCTTACTTTTTCTGCTTTAGTTCTCAAATAATGATAAAGGACTCGAACTGAGAGCTGTCCTGTAGAAAAATAAGGAGATAGAAATGAATTTAATGCTTCAGCGGGAAAATCTCGTCCTTTTTCATAGTGAAGCAACTTCTTCTTTAAAAACGTTTTAAAGGCATTAACAGCGCCTTTTTCCGTAGCTTCCCACGTCGACTTAATCGTTTCGTCCCAGGGGATGCTTGGAAGTAAATCGAGATCTGAGACTGAAAGAGATTCAATTGGTTTAGAGAAGGCCTGTATGGAAGTAACTTTTTTTACAGCAGAAGATACGGCATGTTTTTGAGAAGCTTTATAGTAAGCTGTAAATACTTTATAAGGATCTCCATTTTCTTTTGTGATTTTCCAAGGTTCATGAAGGAGAAATCCTTCAAATGTGCGAATATTTATTTGTTGCTCTGAAAAAAAAGCTTGAAGCTCTTTATCTCTTTTTAGCGCATGTGGTTCATAGCGTCTGTTCCAATAAATATCTTGCGCATTCGTTTCATGGAGTAATTTTTGCAACACATCTTTAGGGTTTCCTTTTTGTACAATTAGCGTTCCTTGTATTTGTTCGATCGAAGTTTTAAAGTCATTTAGCGCATGGTGAAGCCACCATTTACTTGCACTTCCCATTGAGTTTTCTTCATGGTCGTCATGGATATAAACAGGTACAACCATTCCTTCTTTAGCTGCGTGAAATAGAGCTGGGTTATCAACCAGCCGAAAATCTTTTCGAATCCATACGATAATGGTTTTATTCATCATGTGCCACCTTTCTATCTGCAATTTGCCTCGATTATAGCTTTTTTCTCATACGTTCTACAATTTTGAATGTGTAGAAGGCCTATTTTCTTATGGACGAATTTCAGATTGATGGTAAAAAGAATAACGTAAACAGAGTAAGAGAATGGGAAGGAGCCCTTAAAAATGAGAAATTCGTATGGAATGAAACAAACCGGACAACCGATATCCAATCCATATATGCAAGCAGCACCTAAACCTGCTAAAATGCCGCCAATGCCTTCTGCAAAGGAAATGCAGGCAATGCCGATACAAGAAGGCACAAGTCAAATGCCGATGCAAGGAGAAATGCCGCCGATGAAAGACGGAATGCCGCCGATGCATGGCGGAATGAGTCAAATGCCAACTATGCAAAAAGACATGAATCAAATGCCAATGTACGGAGAACTACCGCCAATGCATGGAGGGATGGATCAAATGCCGATGCAGGGTGGAATGCCGCCAATGCATGGAGGGATGGGTCAAATGCCGATGCAGGGTGGAATGCCGCCAATGCACGGAGGGATGGGTCAAATGCCGATGCAGGGTGGAATGCCGATGCAGGGTGGAATGCCGCCAATGCACGAAGGAATGTGCCAAATGCCGATGCAAGGTGGAATGCCGCCAATGCACGGAGGAATGGGTCAAATGCCAATGCAAGGTGGAATGCCGCCAATGTACGGAGGAATGGGTCAAATGCCGATGCATGGAGGAATGCCGCCAATGCACGGAGGAATGGGTCAAATGCCGATGCATGGAGGAATGCCGCCAATGCACGGAGGAATGGGTCAAATGCCGATGCAAGGTGGAATGCCGCCAATGCACGGAGGAATGGGTCAAATGCCGATGCATGATTGCGGATGCCGCGATGTCTCAGCACCCGTTGGTCATCAGCAGCCTCATTCTTTAAATGAGTGGATGTTCATGCAACAAACAAATCCACGCTCTTTTTAATAAATCCTTTACCCTAGATAAAAGGGATGTATTTTTGGATCTTTAGTATAAATATAGAATTTTATTAATTGAAACGTCATGAGAAAAAGAATAGTTCTTACTCTTTTTCCATGACATTCAATTTTTTGAAAATATTAATCACATCTTTTGGGTGTTTTCTTACATAAGAGAGTTTGGTAGAGTTTTTTAAGTATAAATACAGGGAAAAGAAGGCAAAAGCTCTATATTAAAGGGGAAAGGGTGTTTTTAGAATGATATTAGAAGTCACAGCTGCAACCTTGCATGATGCTAAAGTTGCCCAGGAACATGGTGCCGATCGGATAAGTCTTGTAACTGGAATCGGTGAAGGCGGCTTAACCCCAAGCTACGGTTTGATGAAAAAAGTGAAAGAAACGATACATATCCCAATATTTGTGATGATTCGTCCACATAATCAATCTTTTCAATATGATGAAGATGATTTGCAAACAATGATTGAAGATATTCACTATGCAAGAGAAATTGGCATTGATGGAATTGAAATTGGCTGTTTAACAGAAGACAAAATTATCGATGAGCAAGCTTTAAAGCGACTGCTGGATGCGGCAGGAGAAATGAACGTAACGTTCCACTTAGCATTTGATGAAATCAGTGATCAAGAAAAGGCGCTTGAAACGCTTTTAAGCTATAAGCAAATTCAGCGTGTTATGACTTCAGGAGCGGATAAAAGTGCGCTAAACGGTATTCCTCATATTAAAAAGCTGTTAAGAAGAATGAAAGATAAAGATATTATTTTAATCGGGACAAAAGGGCTGAAGCCTGAAAATCTTCAAGCGTTCTTATCCGTTACTCCCGTGAAAGAAATTCGTATTGGTTCAGGGGTTCGAGTAAATTGTCAATATACGAAACCGCTTGACCCAAGGAGTGTAAAAGCTGCAAAAGAAACGATGAATAAGCAAAAGTAACAGAAGTGCTACAAGAAATTGTAGCACTTTTTTATTTGGAAATAGAAAGGGACTTATTACATAGTTTTCCCTAATTGGAAAACAACATAAAACTCTTTTAACCCTTGATACATAAGAGAAATACTGAGTTTTTACGACTGTAGAGTGAAATAGGAATAATTTCATATTTTCAGAATAATTATTGACAGTGATAATCATTATCATTTATTGTTGTAATTGTTAATGAAAATCATTATCAATTGAACAAACAGGAGGATATGATATGTCAACGTCAACGAAACAACTTACATCAAACGAAATGCTGCTTGCTATGCAAAATGAACGAGAATCCAATGCAAGATCTTATCCTAGACGCCTTCCTATTGCGATTAAACAGGCAAAAGGCGCCGTGATCACGGATATGGATGGAAAAGAGTATATTGATTGTTTAGCAGGAGCCGGCACACTTGCTCTTGGTCATAACCATCACGTAGTTCATGAAGCAATTCAAGACGTTTTAGCAAAATCTATTCCTTTACATACATTAGATTTAACAACGCCTGTAAAAGAAGCTTTTATCGATGAAGTATTCGCTAGTTTGCCGGAAAATTTCGCAAACAAAGCGAAAATTCAGTTTTGCGGTCCCACTGGAGGAGACGCAATTGAAGCGGCTTTGAAACTTGTGAAAACAGCAACAGGCAACCGAACGATTTTATCTTTTCAAGGGGGATATCACGGCTCCACACACGGAACATTAAGCATCAGCGGTACAACGAGTCCAAAAAAGCACATTCATGCGCTAGTGCCAGATACACATTTTTTACCCTACCCATATGAATATCGCTGCCCTTTTGGCGTAGGTGCTGAAGGACACACGTATATTAGTACATATATTGAAAATATGCTGGATGATCCTGAGAGCGGAATTGTTACTCCTGCCGGTGTTGTAGTAGAAATTGTACAAGGAGAAGGAGGCTCTGTTCCAGCACCGATTCCATGGTTAAAAGAGCTTCGTCGAATTACAAAAGAACGAAATATTCCGCTTATTGTGGATGAAGTTCAAACTGGAATTGGACGAACAGGAAAACTGTATGCATTTGAGCACGCTGATATCGAACCAGATGTATTAGTACTGTCTAAAGCAATTGGAGGAAGCCTTCCATTATCCGTTGTTCTGTATGATAAAAGGCTTGATCAATGGGAAGCAGGTGCACATATCGGCACCTTTAGAGGAAATCAGCTTGCAATGGCTACAGGACGGGCTACTCTGCAATTTATAAACCAAGAAAACTTACCTGCGCATGCTCACGAGTTGGGAGCCTACATTCAAAGCCAGCTAAGACATATTCAAAAGCAAGTATTGTCGATTGGAGATGTACGCGGAAGAGGTTTGATGCTGGGTGTTGAAATCATCGACGCGACAAAGCCGGCTAATAAAATCGGCAGTCATCCTGCAAACGGTGAGTTAGCTAAGCTGATTCAAAAAGAATGTTTTGACAGAGGCGTCATTTTAGAAGTCGGTGGAAGGCATGGTGCTGTTATTCGTTTGCTTCCTCCATTAATTTTAACGAAACAACAAACGGATGAAATATTAACGAAATTTGAAGAAGCGGTAAAAGCAGCAGAAGAGAAGTGGGTGAATAAATAGAATGGCACCGTTTGAAAAGTGGTTTTTATCATCATCAAAGGAAAGCCTCGAGAATTATGAAGCGATGATAGGCGGAATGACTGAGATGATCAAACGTCACTACTATGAATTAAAGTCCGCTTATACTCACATCGACGTTGAAGAGTTGTCAAACTTAGTCAATCGTTCTGTCTATTTTAGCAAGCACGAACAACCGCTAGAAGATTTATTTGATAACGTACAAGCAGTAGTGATGAATCATTCGCTTCATATTTCGCATCCCGGAGCAATGGCGCACTTGCATTGCCCTCCGATTATACCCGCTCTTGCTGCGGAAGTGATGATTTCTGCTTTGAATCAATCTATGGACTCGTGGGATCAAAGTCCGGCAGCTACGTATATAGAAGATAAAGTGATTGATGAGTTAACACAACAAATTGGTTATCCAAGCTCATCTTCAGGCATTTTTACAAGCGGAGGGACGCAGTCAAATTATATGGGACTCCTGCTTGCTCGTAATGAATATTGCCATTCTGCCTTTTCAATGGATGTTAGTAAAGAAGGCTTACCGTTCCAAGCTAAAAAACTGCGGATTTTCTGCTCGGAAAAAGCGCACTTTACGGTGCAACAATCTGCAGCTCAGCTTGGGCTGGGCATGCGTGCAGTGGTGAGTGTAAAGTGCAATGAGCAGCATGAAATGGATATAAAAAGCTTAGAAGAAGCAATACAGGAAGTGAAAGCTCAGGGCAACCTTCCCTTTGCTATTGTAGCAACGGCAGGTACAACAGATTTTGGCAGCGTAGATCCTCTTTTTGAAATAAGTGAGCTTGCTAAAAAAGAAGGGCTCTGGCTCCATGCTGACGCCGCTTATGGAGGAGGGCTGCTGTTTTCCCATAAGTACCGTGAACGCTTACAAGCTCTTGAACAAGCGGATTCTATCACGATGGATTTTCATAAATGGTTTTATCAGCCTGTAAGCTGCGGAGCATTTTTGCTGAAAAATTCAGCTATGTTTAAACACATTCAGCTTCATGCAGATTATTTAAATCCTGAAGAAGATGAGCATGTGCACTTAGTAGACCGCAGCATTCAAACGACAAAGCGGTTTGACGCCTTGAAGCTCTGGCTTACTTTCGGTGCAGTAGGTGCAAATGAATACGGAGAAATGGTTGACCACACGATTGAAACTGCTAAGCAAACAGCTGACTACTTACAAAAACAAAGGAATGTAGAAGTGTTAAATGACCCTTATATGAACGCGGTTGTCTTTCGCTATGTACCAGATATTTTATATAGTGATTGTCAAAAGCAGCAGCATTATGAAAATAGGTTGAATCAGCGTATTCAACAGCACTTATACGAAAAAGGCACGTTTATCATGGCAAAAACAAAGCATAAAGAACGAGTCTATTTAAAACTAACGATGTTAAATCCTATGATTACATTTGATTCTGTTGTCACTCATTTAGAGGAAGTTGTTGCTTTAGGCAAACAGTTGGAGAAAAAGGAGGAGCGATTACGTGAACGCTCAGTTATCGGCTAATTTTATTACGATGCAAAACATTATTAATTGCTATATTCGAGAGACAGGTAAGGGAGTATGGCAGTCCGTTTCAGAAATAAAAAGTGAGGAAACGCTCGTTCTTAGACTAGAAAAACAGCCGGTAACTCTTTACTTTCCAGTAAAGTACCGCTCAGCCACCGGACGTCACTTGTTCTTTTCAAACTTTTCTTATCGTATTCAGCAAGAGGAGATTAAGGAGTTAGATATCGTCACTCTTTTGGCCTTTCTTTTAAAAGAAGTAACGGATCATTTAGTACAAGTAAATGAGCTAATTATACGTGTTCTATTAAGCTATGAAAATATGAAATTATTCATTGAAAAAAGGCAGAAAGAGTTAGAAACGTGCTATAAATGGGACAAAACGTTCTTAGAATCTGAACAGTCCCTGCTTATTGGGCACCAGCTGCATCCAACACCTAAAAGCCGCCAAGGGATATTACCTGAAGAAGAAGAGGTATTTGGACCTGAAGTGAACGGGGAATTTCAGCTTCATTATTTTAAAGCGCATGCATCTCTCGTTGCAGAACAGTCCGCTGGAAATCAAACCGCTTCACAGCTTATTAAAGAGCAGCTGAAAAAAGATAAGACGGTTTCTGAAGAATTCATACAGTCTTATTGCCAAGCGGACGATTATTCACTTATACCTATGCATCCGCTGCAAGCTCGTTATCTTTTAGGAAAAGAAGAAGTGTGCCAATGGATTCAAAAAGGCAGGCTTGCTTATCTAGGGCCACACGGTCAGCCGTTTTATCCGACTTCGTCTGTTCGAACCGTATACAGTAACAATGCAGATGTGATGTACAAATTTTCCATTCCGGTAAAAATCACTAATTCACTGAGAGTGAACAAACGCAAAGAATTAAGCAGAGGGGTAGAAGTTAGCCGTTTATTGCAAAAGAGATTACAGGCGGAGCTTCACGAAAATCATCCGGCTTTTCAAGTAATTGAAGACCCTGCTTACATCACGCTTGGAGAAAAGGAGCTTGGATTTGAAGTTATGATTCGAAGCAATCCTTTTCAAGGTAAGCAAGGGGATCGTACAACACTTCTAGCCAGTTTGTGTCAAGATCATGTGTTTGGAGAAGCTTCTCAAATTGAAAATATTATTCATCACATTGCTGCAAGTGAAAATAGCACGACTGAAGATGTAAGCAAGCGCTGGTTTAAACGCTATTTAGACGTATCTTTTCATCCTATGATGTGGCTTTACACTCAAAAAGGAATTGCGCTGGAAGCTCATCAGCAAAACTCCGTTATTAAACTTGATGAAAACGGATATCCATCGGTGTTTTACTACCGCGATAACCAAGGCTATTACTTTATGAAATCAAAGGAACAAGAGCTTCGCAAGCTGCTTCCTTCCTTAAACGGAGAAAGCGATACGGTCTGTGATGACGCTGTAGCAGAAGAAAGATTTCGTTATTACGTATTTTTTAATCATATTTTAGGATTAGTTAACGCTTTTGGTGCAGCTGGCCTCGCTCAAGAATCAGATCTGCTATTGATTTTGCGACAAGAGATCGAGATGTACAAAGAAAATGATCATACAGGGCTTGTTTCATCAATGTTAGAAGAGAAAGTGCTTCCTTGCAAAGCCAACTTCTTAACGCGCGTTCATGATATGGATGAGCTGGTAGGATCTCTTGAAACACAGTCTGTTTATGTAAATGTCGAGAATCCATTGTTCGAATCTGCAGGTGTACGTGTATGAAATCAGCCTTGCAAACGCAGTATCCATTTATGATTCAGCAAAAGGAGCAGAGCATTACCTTTCGCTCTGTTTCTTTTGCAAAAGATTTCGAACGGCTGTACAAGTGGATGCATGAACCGCATGTTATTCCGTATTGGAATTTAAATATTTCAAAACAGGCGTACGAGCAGCATTTAAAAACATTTCTAGCTGATTCTCATCAAAAGCTGCTAATCGGAGAAATTGATGGTGTACCTATGAGCTATTGGGAATCTTATATGGTTGAAGGTGACATAATCAGTAACTATTATCCTTATGAAAAAGGAGATCAAGGAATTCATTTATTGATTGGAGACCCTGCTTTTTTAGGAAAAGGCTATATTTATCCGCTCCTTCTTAGTTTGCTAAAGCATAAGTTTAACGTAGCAGACACTGCTAAAGTAATAGCGGAGCCAGATAGACGAAATGAAAAAATGATTGCAGTATTTAAAAAATGCGGGTTTCAATTCATGAAAGAAGTGTCGCTGCCTGATAAAACGGGTGTACTGATGAAATGTGAAAGAGAAGTATTTGAAAGAAGGTGGAGCGAATGGAACAACGGGACATTTTAGACGTAATTGGAGTAGGAGTTGGTCCATTTAATTTAGGATTAGCCGCTTTAATTGATAAAAAAGATTGTACATATAAATGTTTTGAACAAAAGGATGAGTTTAATTGGCATCCAGGAATGCTTTTAGAAGGGACAACACTTCAAGTGCCGTTTATGGCAGATGTGGTCACGATGGTGGATCCGAAGAGTCCATACACGTTCTTAAATTATTTGCATGAGCATGAGCGCTTGTATCAGTTTTATTTCTTTGAAAAGTTTCATATTCCGAGAAATGAATACAATCACTATTGCCGCTGGGTAGCGAGCCAGCTGAGTGGGCTTGAATTTAACAGCACAGTAAAAGAAGTAAAAATGCATGAAGACGCTAAGCCTTACTACGAAGTAACAGTTGAAAAAGAAGGAAAGCTTTATACCTATTACAGCTATCATCTTGTTACTGGAGTAGGTACGCAGCCCGTAGTGCCAAGAGACTTTCAAACAGTGGCAAGCGATACGTTTTATCACTCCGCTCATTACAAAATGAAGCGTCAGCAAACGCTGCAGGCTAAAAGCATAACCGTAATTGGCTCTGGTCAAAGTGCAGCTGAAATTGTCTATGATTTACTTCAACAGCAGCCTGAGTTTGAGTATAAGCTGAATTGGTATACGCGCTCAAAAGGTTTTTATCCAATGGAATATTCAAAGCTTGGCCTTGAACATTTTTCACCGGATTATACCCGCTATTTTTACAGATTGCCCGAAGAGAAAAAAGAGAGCGTTTTACGAAATCAAGCTCTCCTCTATAAAGGAATAAGCTTTGAAACAATCGGGAATATTTATGATTTGATTTACGAACGAACAATTGGAGGAAAAGAAGTGCCTCTAACGATGCGCGCGCTTACGGAACTTGCAGGCGTTGAAAAGATAAACGATACACATCTTCTGACTCTTCACCAATACGAGCAGGACTCATTTGAAAAAGAAGAAAGTGAAATTGTCATTATGGCTACTGGCTATCATGCAAAAGAGCCTGCTTTTATGGAAGGTTTAAAAGAACATGTACTATTCGATGAAAAAGGCCAGCTGAAAATTAACGAACGCTATCAAGTTGAGATGAAGAAGAAAGGAGCCCCGCTATTTGTGCAAAACGGAGAGCTTCATACACACGGAGTTGGAGCACCGGACTTAGGTTTAGGCGCTTATCGCAATGCTGTTTTGATTAACCAAATTGCAGGCAAAAGCGTGTACAAAATATATAAAAATACTGTTTTCCAAAAGTTCGGATTTTAAGAAATGATTTCTCCGCGCTTTGTTTTTATCTGCTTGTTTATGACCATGACGTCAGAAGTATTATTATCACCATTTTATCCACAGTATTTTACACATGCATTTCATGTAGATGGAGTGGCGATGACGTCTTTTTTCATTATTTGCTGCCGGATTGTGGTCATTGTTATGACACCTTTATGGGGAATGCTGTTTAAGAAATGGAACGTAAAATATGTAGTTGTAACGTCACTTTTAATGACGGCCTTAATTAAAGTCATTTTGAGCGAAGTTTCTACTTTTTATGGATTTTTAGCTACTTCCTTAGTGCTGCTCCTATTTCAAAGCAGTTTATATCTTTTGTACCCCTATTTAGTAGGCGGCATGAAAAAAGGACAGAAAAAGGCAAGTGCTGCAACAACGTATGTATTTATTGTTCATACGGCGATTATTGTCGCTAGCTTGTTTGGAAGTACGGTTATTGCATGGGAAATGCCGCTTAACGTATATCAATACTTTGCTTTAATTGATATGGTACTGGCCGTATGGCTCTTAACAAGAAAAGCATTACCTTTAAAAGCAGAAAAAACACCGGCATCCATTCAAAGCATAAACGAGCCCATTTTTTTTTATTTGCTGGCGATTTTCTTTTTTTACCTTGGGCACAATGTCATTCGCCCTTATTTTACATTGTTTACACATGAAACATATGGCATGAGCAGTCAAGGCAGCGCTTTGCTGTATGCGATGCCGAGTATTATGGCGATTGTCTTAAAGCTTACGGTACCTACCAAACTATTGAACGGCAACGTTATACCGCTTTTTTATGGCATAACGGGTGCTAGTGTTTTGGTGCTGTGTTTGCAGGCATATGCTGATCATCTCAGCGTGTTTATTATCAGCCGAATTTTATATGGAGCCGGGTTTTATCTCAGCATGGTTATACTGGATATCTATTTATTTCGAAAAAGTAAAGAAGCGGCTGCTTACTATTACAGCTGGCTTATTGCTGTTCAAAATATCGCTCTGCTGATTGCACCGATTGTAGCATTAGAAATCAGCAAAGTGGATTTGGCATTTCCTTTAGTAGCGGGAGCAGCTGCTTTGCTAGCTGCTAGCGCTGTAATGCCGCTGCGTAATAAAACAATCCCTATTCTAAGACAAGTAAAGGAGAATGAAGGATGAAAATCAAAGAAACGAATCTTTCCGTATTTAATAAGCAATCATGGGAAAAAGCAAATCGACAGCTTTTAGCTAAAATGCTGCAGGAATTTATGTATGAAAATATTATTGAGCCAAAACAGCTGCAAAAGCAGGGTGCGCTTGCCACGTATCGATGGGAAGATCACCGGGGCGTTACGTATACATATCAAGCGAAACAACGATTGTTTGACAGTTTTTCTGTACTACCAGAAAGTATTAAGTTGACATCTAAAACGTCAACCCCTACATTTTCGGAGGCCTTGCAGCTGTTAATTAGCCTATCTGAAGACAAAGGAATGTCTAGCTCAACCGCAGGTCACTTAGCAAAAGAATATTTTCATACATTAATAGCAGATTTGCATTTACAAAATCGAAAATCAGCTGATGAATTAGCAGATATGGATTACGCAGAGCTAGAAGGTGAAATGACGGGACATCCTTGGATTACGTATAATAAAGGGCGCATTGGGTTTGGTTATGATGACTATCTTCGGTTTGCGCCTGAGCAAAAACAAGAAATTCAGCTTTCATGGATTGCTGTAGAGAAGCAAATTGCTTCATTTCATTCGTTGGATACCCTCGGCTTTGATGATGTTATGAAGCAGGAGCTAAGCGGTGAGAGGCTAGCTGAATTTGAAAAAGAATTAACAAGCCAAGGCCTTTCGAAAGCGGACTATTATTATATTCCCGTTCATGAATGGCAGTGGATGAACGTAATTGTTCCTTTATTCGCTGAATACATTGCAAATGATTTAATTGTTCCGTTAGGAGAAGGTGAAGATCAATACTTTCCTCAGCAGTCGATTCGGACATTTGTGAATACAACAAATCGAGATAAATATCATGTAAAGCTTCCCATGAGTATATTAAATACCCTTGTATACAGAGGGCTTCCAAGTGAGCGGACGGTCATTGCACCTCAAGTCACTCAGCACATTAAAGGCATACGAGATCGCGATGCGTTTTTAAAAGATACGTGCAAAGTAGGACTTTTAGGTGAAGTGGCTACGTTAAACGTAACTCAGCCGACGTTCGCTTCTATTAAAAATGCGCCTTATCAGTATCTAGAGATGCTTGGAGTCGTTTGGCGTGAAAGCATTTATCAAGAGCTAGAAGAAGGAGAGCATGCGATTACGCTAGCTGCGCTTTTACATGTTGACAGTAAAGGGAAAGCTTTAGTTTCGTCATATATTGAAAAGTCAGGCTTAACTCCTAACGAGTGGATTGATGCGCTAACCAGCGCTGTGTTGCCGCCGCTACTTCATTACTTGTATCAATACGGCACTGTATTTTCCCCGCACGGTCAAAATACGGTACTGGTTCTTAAAAACAACAAGCCCGTTCGAATTATTATGAAGGATTTTGTAGACGACGTGAATATTAGCGATCAGCCGTTTGAAGAACTGCAGCAGCTATCTTTTGAATTAAAAGAAGTGCTGCGCAGCGAAGAGCCGGAAGGATTGACGCAGTTTATTTTAACAGGGTTATTTGTTTGTCACTTCCGCTATTTAGCAAGCATCTTAGAAGAGCATGAAGGTGTAGAAGAAGAGGACTTTTGGAAAAGTGTACGAGCAGAAATCTTGCATTATCAAGCATCATTTCCACATTTGAAAAAACGATTTGAACTGTTTGATTTATTACGTCCAACCATTACGAAATTAACGTTAAATCGAAATCGAATGTTTGATTACGGATACGAAGATGACGGAGATCGTCCTCACGCAAGCGAATATGGTACGGTGAGGAATGCCTTGCATGAAGTTAGTGAAAAAGCCGTGCAATAATAAGGAAAAGCCGCTGGTGTTGTGCCAGCGGCTTTTTATGGTTAATTCAAAAGCAGGAAGCGAAGGGGATGAGCTGCAGCACTTTAGGAAACACTCATTTTATGTATGTGTAGAACGTAAAGATCAGTGAATGAACGATTTGATGGAGTAGATGGTAGAACAACAAATACGCAAGCCGAAGCAAACGTTTCGGCTTTCTTTTGTCAAAGCCTTATTTCAATGTCGCATCGCTACAAGGATAATGGTACAATTGTCTGTATATTTAAAAAAAGAGAGGGAATTACATGAAATCGCATATTCAAAAACATTTAACTTCATATAAAGAGAAATATAAAAACCGAGGTCGGCTGCTAATTAGCTGTCCGGACAAACCGGGTATTGTAGCCGCTGTGTCTACGTTTTTACATGAGCACGGTGCAAATATTGTAGAATCAAGTCAACATTCAACAAACCATGAAGGCGGCATGTTTTTTATCCGTTTCGAATTTGAATGTGAGGATTTATTAGCTAAAGAAGTAAAGCTAGAAGAAAGCTTCAAAAAGATTGCCGATACATTTTCGATGAACTGGCAGTTTACATATGCTCATAATTTGAAAAAAACAGCTATTTTTGTGTCAAAAGAGCCTCACTGTCTGCTAGAGCTGCTGTGGGCGTGGGAAAGCGGAGACTTGATGACAGACATCGCTGTCGTTGTAAGCAATCACGAAGATGCGCGCGAAGTAGTTGAATCGTTTGGCATTCCATTTAAGCATATACCAGCGACAAAAGACATTCGTCAAGAAGCAGAAGCAAAACAGCTTCAAGTATTAAAAGATTATGATATTGATGTAATTATTTTAGCGCGTTATATGCAAATTTTAACGCCGACCTTTGTGGCTGAAAATCCGTATCGCATTATTAATATTCACCATTCATTCTTACCGGCATTCATTGGAGCACGTCCATATGAACGTGCATATCAACGAGGCGTAAAATTAATTGGTGCTACGTCTCACTATGTAACGGACGACTTGGATGAAGGACCAATTATTGAACAAGATATTGAACGCGTGAATCACCGTGATGATGCGGATGACTTAAAGAAAAAAGGCCGCTTAATTGAACGTACGGTGCTTGCACGCGCTGTGAAATGGCACTTAGAAGACCGCATTTTAGTGCATGAAAACCGCACAATTGTATTTAATTAACAAAGACTAAGCTGTTAAAAAGTAGTTTAGCCGAAGGAAGATCCGAACGATGAATCGAGATTCTTGAGAGAGAATGAAATTCGTTCGGATTTTTTTATGGTCATGGTAAACGTAGGTTTCATTAGGTCTCATTCTCGTTTTTTTTCGGGGAAATCGCGTACCTACATGATAAAGAACTTTTCTATATGAGCTGAGATTTAGTTGTTTACTTAGCCCGTGAACACTTATACAATAGAAAAGGACTTTTTAATAAAGGAAGTGTCGGAAGTGAAACAATATCTTGAACTTTGCGAGCATGTGTTAGCAAATGGAACAAAAAAAGAAGATCGGACAGGAACAGGTACAATTAGCACATTTGGCTATCAAATGCGTTTTAATTTACAAGAAGGTTTCCCGGTATTAACGACAAAAAAACTTCATTTGAAATCAATTATTCATGAACTGCTTTGGTTTTTACAAGGAGATACAAACGTTAAGTATTTACAAGATAACGGCGTGCGCATTTGGAATGAATGGGCGGATGAAAACGGCGAGCTTGGCCCTGTATATGGTCATCAGTGGCGTTCATGGCCAACGCCGGACGGCGAAAAAATTGATCAAATTACAAATGTTATTAATCAAATCAAAAACAATCCTGATTCGCGCCGCTTAATGGTAAGCGCCTGGAATGTATCTGATGTAGACAATATGGCTTTGCCGCCTTGTCACTGCTTATTTCAGTTTTATGTAGCGGACGGCAAATTGTCTTGTCAATTGTATCAGCGCTCAGCTGATATTTTCCTAGGCGTACCGTTTAATATAGCTTCATATGCGCTGCTTACAATGATGGTGGCACAAGTGTGTGATTTAGAGCCAGGTGATTTTGTTCATACGTTTGGTGATGCGCATATCTACAGCAATCACATCGAACAAGTAAACCTGCAGTTGACGCGCGAGCCTCATGCATTACCAAAAATGAAAATCAATCCAGACGTAAAATCAATTTTTGACTTTAAATTTGAAGACTTTGAATTAGTAGATTATAATGCGCATCCTCACATTAAAGGAGCTGTGAGCGTATGATTTCCCTCATTGTCGCAATGGATCAAAATAGGCTGATCGGTAAAGAGAATGATTTGCCATGGCGTCTTCCGGAAGATTTAAAGTATTTCAAGCGCATCACAACGAGTCATACGATTGTAATGGGAAGAAAAACATTTGAATCAATTGGACGACCGCTCCCTAATCGCGAAAATGTGGTTCTTACGCGTCAAAAAGATTATCAGCAAGAAGGAGCAACCGTTATTCATTCAGTTGAGGAACTAGAAGCATTAGATGCTGAAAAAGAAGACGAGCTCTTTGTGATTGGTGGAGCTACTCTGTATGAGCAAACATTAGACGTTGCAAACCGACTTTATATTACGCATATTGAAGAATCTTTTGACGGCGATACACATTTTCCTGCGATTGATTTGAGCGAATGGAAAGTTATTTCGAAGCAGCAAGGAATTAAAGATGAAAAAAATCCCTACACGTATTATTTTACCGTATACGAGCGAAGCTGATTTCCCTTATTAAAAAAATGCGAGTCTGGGACAAAAGTATGGTAGTTGAAGAAAGATCCGAACGATTCATCGTTCGGATCTTTCTTTGTGATGGTGAACGTAGGTTTCATGTCTGTAGGTGCTTTTAGCAGTTGATTGGAGGGCAAGGCGAAGACTCAGGCGGGAGCGGAAGCAATGAGGAGGCTCACCGCCCGCGGAAAGCGAAGTCTTGCACGGAAATCAACTGCGGTGTAAAAACCGATTCATATTAGACGTCTTTAGGTGGGGTCTATTTCGTTATGTCTCAATCTCTTTTTATATTGATTTTAATTGCTTCATCATTTCGTGAAAAGCGGCTGTGCTAACAAACTGTTCAGCGCTCCAGTTTGCTTCAATCCATTGAATCAGCTCGCTTGGTGTATTAAAAACTTCTCCGCTTGTATCTGCTTTGCGAAGCATATATCTACCGTTTTCTTCATCTGCAACTACTTCGCACGGAATGGCACTTTCATAACTTTGAAGTGAAAACTCCATTTATTCCACAACCTTTCTTAATTTATACCTGTTATAGCATCAGCTGCATGTAGAAAGTATGGGCAATTTTGTAAGTCTATTTAGCGTTTGCTAAACATATGTAAAGTATGTGGACAGTAAAATAGTTAGAAAAGTTTTTTTAGTCATTATTAATGAAAAATAATGATTTTTCTAAATTTTATGTGATATAATGTACAAATTAATAATGGTAGAAGAGGAAGGAAGTTGGTTATGAAACAACAAGTAGATAATCGAACAAAACACGTACATTTAGAGGACATCATGATTGCAAATCAATTGATTAAAGATGTTGTTGTGCATACACCACTACAGCGTAATGACGTTTTGTCTGAACGATATGAATGTAATATTTATTTAAAACGTGAGGATTTACAGGTGGTGCGCTCATTTAAAATCCGCGGTGCGTACAATCGAATCAAAAAGTTATCCCCAGAAGAATTAGAAAATGGAATTGCCTGTGCAAGTGCAGGAAACCACGCACAAGGTGTAGCATATGCGTGCCGTCATTTAAATATCGATGGTAAAATCTTTATGCCGAGCACAACGCCACGCCAAAAAATTAATCAAGTGAAATTTCTAGGCAAAGATAACGTAAAGGTCGTACTAATCGGAGATACGTTTGATGATTCTTATGAACAAGCTATTGCATGCAGTGAAGAGGAGCATCGAACATTTATTCATCCATTTAATGATGTAGACGTTATTGCAGGACAGGGTACAGTAGCCGTTGAAATGTTCAATGACTGTGAAGATGAAATTGACTACGTATTTGCGGGTATCGGCGGGGGCGGATTAATTTCCGGTGTCGGCACATACGTAAAAAGCATCTCGCCTCAAACAGCTGTGATTGGGGTAGAACCAGCAGGCGCGCCTGGTATGCAGACATCTTTAGCAAATGGAAATGTAGTGACGCTACCGGCAATCGATCCATTTGTAGACGGAGCGGCTGTTAAAACAGTTGGAACGCTTCCGTATGACATCAGTAAAGAGCTTGTGGACGATATTGTAGTTGTTCCTGAAGGCAAGGTTTGCACAACCATTTTATCTCTATACAATGAAAATGCGATTGTAGCAGAACCAGCAGGAGCTCTTTCGATTGCTGCTCTTGACTCATACCGTGAGCAAATTAAAGGAAAAACGGTTGTTTGCGTCATCAGCGGAGGCAACAATGACATTGGACGTATGCAAGAAATCAAAGAACGTTCGATGATTTATGAAGGATTACAGCATTATTTTATCGTTAACTTCCCTCAGCGCGCAGGAGCTCTTCGTGAATTTTTAGACGAAGTGCTTGGACCGACAGACGATATTTCGCGCTTTGAGTATACGAAAAAGAATAACAAAGACAGCGGGCCTGCACTTGTGGGAATCGAGCTTAAGCATAAAGAAGATTATTATCCACTAATTAATCGTATGGATAAAAAAGGATTTCCTTACACAGAAATTAATAAAGAAAGCAACTTGTTTCACTTATTTATTTAAATAGAAGGTCGTTTTAAAAAGGAATGCTTCATCAACTGTCGAATAAGTTGATGAAGCATTTTTATTTTAAAAAATATTTGTGTTTTCTTTTTATTTTATCAAGACAGAAAGTACCTCAAGCATTATAATAAAATAAACGGGTAAAAAGAGGGTTGATCGCCTTGCTATTAAAAAGCCTTGAATTTAAACATGTCAGTGGTCAAAAAGTAAAAATTACTGAAATTCCAGTTTTAGAGGAAAATAGCACGTTTCGGTTCATGTTATCTGCAAAACTTGATTTATTTATTAGACAAATCACGAACGAATCAGTTCCGAAGCAAACCTACTCGTTTCAAGAATATTTAAAACGCGTGCTGAAATGGAAAGATTACGAACAGCTCTTTAAGTCTCATGTATTAAAGCATAATGCATAAACGTAAAAGTTGACTTTTCTGAATATTTCAGCAGAGTCAACTTTTTTTGTTGATTTAAAAGGTTGAACATGCATTTTACGAATTAGCAAAACTTGCATTCTATTATAACTATATTGTTGTAAGCGTTCATGTTATACTAGTCTGCAATGCATCTTATAGGGGTGAACACATGTCGAAAATTAAAGTGGTAACGGATTCAACAATTGATTTAACGTTGGAAGAAGCTGAAAAATACGGTATTGAGATGATACCTTTATGTATTAATATTGATAATGAAACATATTTGGATCGCGTGGAATTAACGCCGACAGATTTTATTGAAAAAATGAAAAATTCAAAAGAATTACCAAAAAGCTCTCAGCCGGCTATTGGTTCTTTTGTTGAAGTATATGAACGATTAGTGAGTGAAGGGTATGACGTCATTTCCATTCATATGACTGGAGGAATGAGCGGAACCGTTCGAGCAGCTGAAAGCGCGGCTCAAATGGTAGAAGGAAATATCACCGTTGTCGATTCTATGTACATTACAAAAGCTCTTTCGTTTCAAGTCTTTGAAGCGGTGAAAATGATTGAAGAGGGGCATACGGTAGAAGAAATTGTCGCGCGCTTGGAAGAGGTGCGTCAAAATACGAATCTTTTTGTCGTAGTCGATACGCTTGAAAATTTGGTTAAAGGTGGACGTATTGGACGTGGAAAAGGGCTAATCGGTTCTCTTTTAAATATTAAGCCAATTGCTTCCCTAGCTGACGGAGTATATACTCCTGTTGCTAAAGTGCGCAGTCATTCTCAAATTGTTAAGTTTTTAACGAAGCAGTTCGAAGAGCATACAGAAGGAAAAAGTATTAAAGGAGTAGGGCTTGTACATGCAGATGGACTTGGGCTCGCTTCTAAGCTAAAAGAATCAATCGTGAAGGCAAGAGGCTATACGCAATTTTCGATTGAAGATACGACGCCTATTATCTCGACGCATACGGGTATTGGTGCAATTGGTTTTATGTATTTTGCTGAATAAAGTGAGTTGCTTTTTGCAAGTCACTTTTTTGGCTTTCTCTTTTTTGGAAAAAGGAGAAAGAGAAGTGGACGAACGTGTGATATAATAGAATCAACTTTCTACCAGCGAATGCTGTGCTGGTTACTATTCTTTTGAATCCGGAGTATACCGATGAAAAAATATATTCGAAATTTGAGTGTGTTTAACAAAACGGTTTTATTTTCTACTTTAATTGTAGTTGCCCTTGGAGTCATTTCTTTAGCCATTAGCTATCAAGTTCAAAAAAAAATGGCGAAAGAGACGTTAACGCAGCATGTGTTAATTATGGCCGATTTATGGAGGGAGTCTTTATCTAAACAAGACGTAATAGCAGCAGTGGATTCAAGGAACGGGCCGATTCCTGAAAAAGACGAGCTAGAAAAGCAGTTCAGAAAGATTTATGAATTGCATCCGTCGTACTTGCAGGGATATATTATGACGACCGAAAAATTCAAATCGCATGGAAATAAGATTATCGTAACAGCGAATAAGAAAATTAAGCAATCGCTAGAGCCGTCCATGATTTATTATGGGGGAGAAGAATTTTACAAATCATTTAAGGAAGCAGAACGAAAAAAGAAAAATATCGTAACATCTACATACAAAGACGAATTCGGGACGTGGATAACCGTTTTATCGCCTATTACAAACAGCTCTGGAAAAGTTGTGGCTATTCTTGGTGTAGATGTAGATGCAAGCGCTATCTATATCTATCAAAAACGTTTAATTGTGTCTTTGGTCGTTGCGTTTACGCTTCTGTTTACCTTCATTATTGTGATTCAAGACTGGGGACTAAGGCGATTAATGTCGCCCCTTGGGGAATTAATAGAAGGAATTCAAGCGGTGAGTCAAGGGAAATTTGATGTGAAGCTGACACACGAAGATGATTCTGAGTTAGGGAATGTACACACAAGATTTAATGAAATGACCGAGCGGCTGCAGCAGCTTTTTCATCAAGTGTCAGTAACAAAAGAACACCTGAATGTAGAAACAGATCTCAGTCATACAAAAGACGGAATTACCAAAGCGATTGATGAATTGGAAGTTATTATGGAAAAAACGAGGATGCAAAAGGAATTGCAGCGAGCGGAGAAAATGAATGCAATTGGCCAATTAGCTGCTTCTGTAGCGCATGAAATTCGAAATCCTATGACGGTGGTAAAAGGGTTTTTGCAGCTGTTTCAAGATAACACAAAGCTTTCAAACACTGAATTAAGTTACATTCATCTTATGATTAATGAAATGGACAGAGCAGAAGCGATTATTCATGACTATTTATCGTTAGCCAAGCCGGATGTTCACCAGCATCGTTTTATTAACTGCTTGGAGTGTATTACAAGCTTAGTAGATTTATTATCTTCTTATGCTTTATTAACAAACAATATACTCATAGAATTAGACGCAAAAGAAGAGATGTATGTTCGCGGCAGCCGAAACGAATTGAATCAAGTTCTGCTTAATATTATGAAAAATGGAATTGAAGCCATGAGAGCTGGGGGAACGCTTCGAGTGGGGCTTTACAAGCGAGAAGGGCATGTACATATTCAAATTGAAGATACTGGTATAGGCATGACCAGTGAACAAGTGAACCGGCTAGGAACAGCGTTTTATTCTTTAAAAGAAAAAGGAACAGGGATTGGTCTGATGGTTTCTTATCAACTGGTGGAACAAATGAATGGAAGAATTGAAGTGGAAAGCATACCAGGAAAAGGTTCAACGTTTATCTTGATTTTCCCTAGCTATGACTAAACTTTAACCGTGCAGGAGGAACATATGAAAAGCTGGTCTTATAAATTGTTTTTTTTACTGCTTATTAGTTGCATGATGTTAACAGCCTGTGGTTCCAAAATAGAAAATCCGCTTAATTGGAAGATGGACTCTTTTTCTTATGTTAACCAAGATCAAAAGAAAGTAGGGCTAAGTCAGCTGAAAGGGAACGTTTGGGTAGCTAACTTTATCTTCACAAGCTGCGAAACCGTATGTCCCCCAATGACGGCTCATATGGCTAAATTACAAAAAATGGCTAAGGATGAAGGCCTGGACGTTCGCTTTGTTTCATTTAGCGTAGACCCTGAAGTGGACACTCCTCAGAAAATGAAGGACTATGCGACTAAATTTGGCGCTGATTTTTCGAATTGGGATTTCTTAACGGGCTATAAACAAGCGGAAATTGAAAAGTTTGCGCTGGATCAATTTAAGATGATTGTGAAAAAGCCGCAAGAAGATCCGCAGGTTATTCACGGTACGTATTTTTTTCTAATTGACAAAGATGGAGTGGTTCAAAAATCTTATCAGGGAGTGACTGATCCTCCTTATGATGATATGATAAAAGATATTAAAACCCTTCAGTAAGAGCTATAAAATCGTCAAATCTATCCGCCAAACACAGCTATCTTTACAGCGATGTGTGAGCGGATATTTTTATGAAAGAAACATGCTTATCCTTTTTTTTACATATACTATATATAAGAAACGTAGTAAAATATCAACTTGACATAGTATGATAAGATATAAAGATATAGTTATTCAGAGCGGTAAGCAGTATTGCTTGTGACAGCGAGAATACAGCATAGTTAGTAGGTGTTATGATGAGAAAATGGAAAAGTATAGTGATAAGCAGTATGAGTGCGGTGGTGTTAGCGAGCTGTTCGACGACGACTTTTTTGCCAACGGACAATAAAGAAGAAGCCGTTCAGAAAGAAGTGGATTTAACACCTAAAAAGCATATTCCGAAAGGCTTTTTCCCTGTAGATTTAGATATTGTAGCCATTGGCGACTCATTAACTGAAGGAGTAGGAGATGAGTCTAAAAAAGGCGGTTATGTACCATACTTAACTAAATACCTTTCTAAACAAAATGAAGTGCAAAATGTACGAACAGAGAATCTAGGCAAAAGAGGAAACCGGACGGATCAGCTATTAGCAAGGTTAAATCAGCCGGGAGTAGCAGCTGAAGTATCAAGAGCAGACATCGTTTTCTTGACAATTGGCGGCAATGACGTGATGAAAGTGGTAAGGGATTACTTTTACAATATCTCAATTAAGACGTTTGAATCACAGCAGTCAAAATATGAAAAACGTCTAAATGACGTGTTTTCACGCATACGTAAGCTTAATCCTAATGCCCATATTTATTTAATCGGTTTTTATAATCCATTCTTTAAATCGTTAAGTGATGTGAAAGAAATTAATGTCGTTATTAATGAATGGAATGCGGCAAGCGAGAAAATTGCTTCTCAATATGATAATGTAAGTTATGTAAAAATTGATGATATTTTTTATGATTCTGACGTAAATTTATTAGGGAAAGACGAGTTTCACCCTAATAAAAAAGGGTACAAACTAATGGCTGAGCGCATTAGTAAATCAATGGAGGAAGAAGATCCTCTCGTTGGAGACCAGAAAAAGGAAACAGCAGAAGAAGTTACATCTGATGAAAAAGAGAAAAACACGAAAGAGAGTGGGAACGAGTAAGGAGATTGTTATATGAAGAAGTGGAAAACCCTATTTATCGCGTTATTAGGGATTAATGTTCTAGGGGCTATCCTTATTATTGCGTTTATTTTTCAACCGGTTGACAAGGTCAATCCAACTCCCTCTGAAAAAGTAGAAGGAGACGCAGAACTAACTATTTTGGCTAAAAAAGCGGACTTAAATGTACTGATTGATAAATATTTAAAAAAAGAATTTAAGAATCAGCCGCTTAACTACAAAATTACTCTTACCGATGTAGTAAGAGTAGACGGAACGATTCAAGTATTCGGCGATGATATTAATATTCGAATGACATTTGATCCGATCGTACAAAAAAATGGAGATATTGTGCTTGAACAGCAGTCACTTTCTGTTGGAAAGCTGCAGCTGCCTGTCCGCACAGTGCTTCGATACGTAAATAATAATTTTGCGCTACCAGAATGGGTAACAATCGATCCAAAGAATGAATCAGTATACGTAGCGTTACAGCAGATGAAGTTAGAGAGTGATTTTGCTGTAAAAGTACAAAAGTTTGATTTAAAAAATGATGATATTCGCGTACGTTTAATTTCGCGCAGTGAATAAAAAAACCTTCCAATTTGGAAGGTTTTTTTTGTTAACGGTCTTGGGAAATCAGCGCTTCTAATGCAGGACGGTTTTTAGCAAATCCGACGGCATATACCGTATATGTTCGATTCGGGCGAAGGTTCAGTGCTGGGATTTCGAGTACTACATTTTTGGTTCCTGCTATGCGCACACTAAGTTGAACATGCATGGGGGATAAAGGCAAATATTTTGTGACTTCTTTAAACTGCACGCCAGAAAAAATGACGTCTCCACCTCTAGCCGCAATATCCACAGCAGGAGCATCAGGAGAAAGGTGCACAAACCGAAGCTTCGTTTCTCCACTTGGTACATCCGTATTGTCATAGATAAATAATAAATCAAGCTTGTTTAGCTCATCTACCGCCGCTACCGTGTAATTTTGGTTTCCTTCAAATGTAAATGATTCCGTTAAAACAGGTCTTCCCGTTTCTCCAGCGGGATAAATAGAAATTGTGTATCTTCCAGGTTCTTGTAATTCAATATAATCTGTTTCTTGTTTATAAGTTAAGTTGCGAATCACTCGTTTGTTGTTAATATAAATATCTACAGATGGAGAATCTGGAGAAGCGTGAAGTATACGAATTTGCGGCGGATTTACGCGTAAATTCGTATTTTCAGAAGAAGTTAAGATGGCCTGCTGGATATAGTACAAATGCTTTTGATAATAATGAATATGCTTAGATGGATCACTATACTTATAGTAGTTAGCTAGAAAATCGTATTTCATTGCTTTTTTAATATATTGATCAAAGGAATAATTAGCCATATGTTCAGCTCCCTTATTGTCGGAGTATAAAAACATTTCCATACGTAACCAAACATATGCTAAAACTCATAATTTATGCCGATCACTGATCACTCCCGAGACCTCCAAGAAGAAACAATGAGCCAAACGCCCTCTATGTGCATATACTGAATCAAATTATTGACTGAAGGCTTATTGTACGACTGAATTTAGTATAGAAAAAAGGAGTGAGAGCATGCGTGATTTTTATGCTCGGATGCTACGGTTAATCATGTTAAGTTTTTTACTGCTGCTACTTTTAATTCAATTTACAGAGCGCTCTACTTCATTTAATCACATTACCCCCGCGCTAAATAAAGTAACCGAGCGAATTGAGCTGATTACCTATGATCAATAAATGTATGTTTTCTGCGTTTCGATATGTACTTGTTCTTTATGCAATTTGCTTTACATTTTTATTTGTTAGCACAGTTCCAAGCCTATTTGGTTTCACTGTGACCGTTCAAGAAACGGATTATCACCACCTGCATCGCGGAGATATAGTTGTCTTTAGAGACGAATCATCTTCTTCAAAGAATGAACTTGTACTGGCCCATAATCAAGACCCTGATGTACTGGTTACAGCTCAAAGAAATTCTTTGCCTGCTTCTTTTAAAGTGATTGGAAGCTACGCATACCATCTCCCGTATATAGGGGTCATTATTGAGTTTATGAAAGATTTTACTACGCTACTGGTGATGGGCAGTATTTTACTTTTGTTGTTTTCGTATACGCTGCAGCCCAAAAGGCGAATATGGCGTAAGAGAAAGTAAAAAATGGGCGAATGCACATACAGGACAATCAACTAACGCATATAAAGTACAGTGTACGAAATGAAAAAAACAAGAGGAGAGATTGCTATGTATAACTACGATTGTTACGACCCATGCCATCACGGAGGCTATCACCACCTATATGATACTTGCCACTATCCAATTGGCGGTTATCATCATTGCGGAACGGGCCAGTCATTTGCATTAATTGTTGTGCTATTTATTTTATTAATCATCATTGGCTGCACTTGTTTTTGCTGATTAGGTCTCATTTGCTCGCATGTGCGAGCTTTTTATAAAAGATGGAAAAGGACAAACTTACATATAAATTGTTTAAATAATAAAAAAATTTTGCCAAATCAACATTTACCATATTATACTATAGCTAGTAACTCAATAAGCGAAGGTGAATATATGGAAAAGGAAAAAGTATTTCAACAGCTATTTTCAATGTCATTTACACCAATGCTCGTAATGAATATGGATGGCGATATTCAAATTTTAAATGAAGCTTGCTGCCACCTTTTTAAAACGACGGAGGAACGGCTTCTTTCCTGTAATGTATTTGAAGAGCCAAATCGCTTTTTTATTGAAAAGCATGAAGTGGAACCGTTAAGAAAGCAAGAGGAAGAAGTTGTTTTACTTAAGAAAAAAGTAGATCAGCAGTTTCCGATGCATATCCATATTCAGCGCACGGAAGAAGATATTCCGCTCTTAGTTGTTCAGTGGAAAGAGTTTTCCTCAAGTATTGAAAAGCAAGAGGAAGTCATTCGGAAAATGAAGCAATATAAGCAGTTTGTCCAGCAAAGTCAAGATGCATTTATTGTAACGAGAGAAGGCAGAATCCAATATTTGAATCCCGCTGGTGTTAAACTTCTTGGCGGCGAGAAAAAAGAAGAGTATATCGGGCGTCCTTGGCTTCACTTTATTCATCCCGAACATTTAGAAATTGTAAAAGAACGAATGGTTCAGCTGATGAATGGAATGTCCGTGAGGCCACGTGTTGATGTGAAACTATTGACTAAAAAAGGGGTCGTCATTATTGAATCTTCGGCAACCAAAATTAAGTTTGAAGGACAGGATGCCATTCAGTATATTATTCGCGACGTAACGGATCGAAAAAAATATGATGAAATGGCAAGCAAATCTGAAAAGCTTACAATGGTGAGCAAGCTAGCGGCAGGAGTAGCACATGAAATCCGTAATCCAATGACGGCGATTAAAGGGTTTATTCAGCTGCTAAAAGCATCGAAACAGTATAATGAAGAATACAATGATATTATGCTTGAAGAATTGAATCGCGTCGAATCCATTATTCAAGAATTTTTAACGCTGGCCAAGCCTAAAATTGAAAATTCATACCATCCGAAAAGTCTCAATCAAATCATACGTCACGTGACATTACTATTAGATACACACGCCAATTATAAAAATTGTCGTATTATTAATGAGATTAGTGATGAGATTACAATCTTTTGTGAAGAAAATGCGCTTAAACAAGTTTTTATTAATTTAATTCAAAATGCGCTTGAGTCAATGAGCAAAGGTACAGTTAAAGTTACCGTTGAGAAAAGAAATGAATACGGCATGGTCATTATCGAGGATGAAGGATGTGGAATTGATGAGCAATCTTTAGCTCGGCTAGGTGAACCATTTTATTCCACCAAACAAACAGGAACTGGGCTAGGATTAATGATTAGCTACCGAATAATCGAACAGCATCAAGGGCATATTTCATTTGCGAGTAAAGTAGGAGTAGGAACAAAAGTAGAAATTGCTCTTCCGTATATTAAAGAACCAGTGAACATTTCGTAGCGCTTGCTATTCGTTCGCTGGTTTTTATTTGGTTGAAATAAAAACGAATGTTTTTTTATTTTTTTATTTTAATGTTCGTGTATATTGTTGACTAAAGGGTTTGTTTTTGATATATTATCAAATGGCTAGAAAATAACCGAATGATAATAAAAAAAGAAAATTCGGTCAATAACTTTTATCTTTTACCCAAAGAAAAAAGATGATGGGAGAATGTACAATGAACTCAAAATATGATGTTATTGTGGTAGGGGCAGGACCCGCTGGAATTTTTACTTGCTATGAGCTAACGTTAAAATTACCGGAAGCAACTATTTTATTAATCGATAAAGGACACGATATCTATCGACGTAATTGTCCGATTCTTCAGAAAAAAATTGAAAAATGTCCCCCTGCAGTTGGCAGAAAAGAGTTTGCTGGCTGTTTGCCTGCTTGTTCTATCACAAATGGTTTCGGTGGAGCCGGCGCATATTCAGATGGGAAGTTTAATATCACCAGTGAATTTGGAGGCTGGATGACGGATTATCTGTCTGAATCACAGGTGGTAGATTTAATTAAATACGTGGATGAAATTAATTTAAAACACGGAGCAACCGATACGATTACGGATCCGTTAACTGATAAAGTTCGTGAAATTGAAAAACGCGGATACGCAGCAGGATTAAAGCTATTGCGTGCCCAAGTGCGTCATTTAGGAACAGAGCAAAATTTAGAAATTTTAAAAAGCATTTATGAATACTTAAAAGAAAAAATTGATATGCAGTATAAAACGGAAGTAGCCGATTTAATAACAGAAAAAGAAGATGGTCAGCATATCGTGCGCGGTATTGAATTGAAGAATGGTGACAGAATTACGGCTGATAAAGTCGTGGTTTCACCAGGTCGAGACGGCTCGAAGTGGATGAGCGACTTACTAAAAAAACGCCGTTTGAAAATGATTAACAATCAAGTAGACATCGGTGTTCGAGTAGAAACATCTAACGTTGTTATGGAAGAAATCAACAAGCACTTGTACGAAGGGAAATTTATTTACAATACGTCTGTAGGTACAAGAGTCAGAACGTTCTGCAGCAATCCTTCAGGGCATGTGGTAGTAGAGAATCATTCAGGGATTATGTTAGCAAATGGACACGCATACAAAGATCCGAAGCTTGGAAGTCAAAATACGAACTTTGCGCTGCTTGTTTCTCATAAATTTTCGGATCCATTTGATCAGCCGAACGAATATGCGCACGAAGTATCAAGATTAGCTAATATGCTGTCAAACGGAGGCTTAGTTGTTCAAAAGTATGGAGATATTTTAAAGGGGCGCCGTTCAACAGCGAATCGAATTAAAGAAGGCTTTTTAGAACCAACGTTAAAAGAAGCTGTCCCTGGTGATTTGGGTTTAGTGCTTCCATACAATACAATGAAAAGCTTAATTGAAATGACAGAAGCACTGGATCATGTAACGCCTGGGTTAGCATCTGAACATACGCTGTTTTACGGTGTGGAAGCGAAATTTTACTCCGCCCGTCCGAAGTTAAACGATAAGTTTGAAACTGAAATTTCCGGTTTATACGTGGGAGGAGACGGAGCTGGTATTACGCGAGGACTCGCGCAGGCAAGTGCGTGTGGTGTGTGGGTAGCGCGTGACATTGTTGAAAAATTAAAGAATCGTAAAGCAAGTTCTGAACCTGTTACTGTATAAAAAAAGAGGCCGTCACGGCCTCTTTTTTTTATGGGTTAAATAACGAGAGGGAATAAGTAAAAAGTAAAGAACTTGTACCGCTCCAACTCCGATAGTTTTATACGATAATTACCCGCTCCTTTTTTAAAAGATAGTAGGAAATCTATACTTCTATCTTGAGCAGAATTAAGTAGAATAAGGGGAATTGATAATGTCGATTTCTTCGCATCAATAAAGTCAGTGAAATTTTAGGGAGTGTATATCAAGCAGTACAAGGATAAAATCAACAGTTGGAAAGAGTTATTTTTTTGATAAGTAAAATATTTATGGAAGCAGTAAAGTACATGGATATTAGAATAATTATACATATTTATGAATGATATTAATGAGAAGAAAGTTCACTTTATAAACTATTTTTTGAATTAATTTTTTATTCATTAGATTGTAAGTCTTGTTAAATAGGTGTTTTTGGTTTATTGAAATATGGTGTAAATATTTTAAAATATAACAATTCTCAACTTTTTACGATAAAATCATGCATTATTTTTGAATAAAAACTTGACAGGAATACATAAAATGAATTTTAATTAAAGTAACAATTATTATCATGCAAAAATATTAAAGAAAATTATTTGCTTAATCTCTTTTGTTTTATAAGAGAACGGAGGACCCATATTTGTGCGTAATGTACTTGGGGTGAATCTTGAATGAATCAAGTAGGGTAACTCACGTACCCGAATCCGACAGCTAACTCCGTAAGCATTCAGTGAGGGAATAACAGGTCTATGAAACCATGATATTCTCATGGTTTTTTGTATAGCTAAAAATATTCCTAAACTATTAATCTGAAAATTTTTAATATATTGTATATTTTGAGTGTTATCACCCTCAATGCATGGTAAAATAAGTATAGTAGTTAGAATCATTCTAATATAATTTATTTATGGGAGGTAAATCTATGAAGCTATCGACAAAGATCATTATCGCGCTAATTGCTGGTGCTGTTGTAGGAGTGTTGATTAATGCTTTTGCTCCAAGTGCTTTTGCTCCGCTGGACAAGTACTTGTTTACGCCGCTTGGGCAAATTTTCTTAAGCTTAATTAAAATGCTTGTTGTACCAATTGTGTTTTTCTCTATCACGTTAGGCGTAGCAGGTTTAGGAGATCCTAAAAAACTGGGAAGAATCGGGGCAAAAACAGTTTCGTACTTCCTAGTGACAACAACCGTTGCTATTGTAATTGGTTTATTATTAGCGTTTGTTATTAAACCAGGAACATTTGGATCTTTTGATACAAAAAACGCTTCTTTTGAAGCTGAAAAAGCACCGCCGGTTGGAGAGACATTCTTAAATATGATTCCAGTCAATCCAATCCAAGCGATGGCTGAAGGGAATATGCTTCAACTTATCGTTTTCTCTATCTTTATCGGTTTTGGTATTACGATGCTTGGAAGTAAAACCAAAGGGCTTTATAATTTACTCGAGCAAGGCAATGAATTGATGATGTACCTTGTAAATCTAGTGATGAAGTTTGCTCCTTACGGAACATTTGGGCTTCTTGCAACAGCGGTTGGAAGTCAAGGCTGGCAGGCAATTAAAGCGATGGGGCTTTACATGATTGTAGTCGTGCTCGCACTGTTCATCCATTCGATTGTAACATATGGGGGGTCAGTCGCTCTTATGGCCAGACGTAACCCTATTGAATTTTTTAAAGGTTTTGCTCCTGCGATGACAGTTGGATTCAGTACATCAAGCAGTAGTGCAACGCTTCCGATTTCAATGAATGTGGCTCAAAAAAATCTTCGTGTCCCGGAGTCCATCAGCAGTTTTGTTCAGCCGTTAGGTGCTACCATTAACATGGATGGAACAGCAATTATGCAAGGTGTCGCGACTATTTTTATTGCGCAAGTATACGGCGTTGACCTGTCGCTGGGTGCTCTTGTGACGGTTGTATTAACAGCGGTGCTTGCTAGTATTGGTACAGCAGGCGTGCCGGGAGTTGGTCTCATTATGCTAGCGATGGTATTGAGTTCGGTTGGCCTGCCTGTAGCAGGTATCGGATTGATTATCGGGATTGATCGCTTGCTTGATATGCTTCGTACATCTGTAAATATTACGGGAGACGCTGCGTGTGCCGTTATTGTGGCTGAGTCAGAAGCAAAGCGTATCGATAAATCTGTAACGCAATCGGCTTAATAAATGTAAAAGCTCTAGCTATATGCTAGGGCTTTTTTTATTGGCAAGAAACTCTTCTTTTCAGCATACAGTTTAATAAGAGTATGTGTTTGAAAGGAGAGTGCGGAAATGAATAAGACCCATGTGATAAAGCCGCTGCTCGACGACGACTACCCAGTTATTTCATATGGAAAAGGAATTTATTTGTACGACCAAGATGGAAAAAAGTACATAGATGCTTCGTCAGGGGCAGTTACAGCAAGTATCGGACACGGCGTAAAAGAAATTATTGATGCGATGACGGATCAGGCACAGAAAGTTGCGTTTGTATATCGGTCGCAGTTTACAAGCGATCCGACGGAAGCCTTAGCTAAGAAACTATGTGAATTAAGCAGCAATCATTTCCAGTGGAGCTTTTTTGTTAACAGCGGGACAGAAGCGACTGAAACGGCTATGAAAACAGCCATTCAGCATTTTCAAGAGCAAGGAAAGCCAACCAAAACAAAGGTTTTGTCACGCTGGATGAGCTATCACGGTATTACAATAGGAGCGCTGTCTATGTCAGGGCACGTTGGAAGACGAAAACGTTTCTCGTCTTTGCTTGAAGATTATCCTTCGGTTTCACCTCCTTATTGCTATCGATGTCCGTTTCATCAAACCTATCCATCCTGTAATCTTGCTTGTGCACACGAATTGGAAACAGTTATCAAACGAACCGGCCCTGAACATATTGCTGCTTTTATTACAGAGCCCATTGTAGGAGCTGCCGGAGCAGCTCTTACACCTCCACCCGGTTATTATGAAGTGATAAGAGAAATTTGTGATAAATATGATGTGTTATGGATAGCCGATGAAGTCATGACTGGAGTTGGGCGTACAGGCGTGATGTTTGCATATGAGCACTGGGGAGCTAAACCAGACATCATGACGCTTGGAAAAGGAGTGGGAGCAGGATATACACCGATAGCCGTTACGTTAGCTAGCAGCAAAACGATTGAACCTATCATGAACGGATCCAAATTAATTATGAGCGGCCATACGCTAAGCGCTAATCCGCTGTCAGCGGCTGTAGGGCTAGCTGTCTTAGCCTATATTGAAAAGAACGATCTTGTTCAACAAGTAGCGCTGAAAGGAGCCTATTTAGTAAAAAAATTGAAGGAGCTTCAACTTCTTTACCCTATCATTGGTGATATTCGTGGCAAAGGCTTACTAGTTGGTCTTGAGCTTGTACAAAATCCAAAAACGAAGGAGCCTTTTTCATCCTCCGAAAATATGACGGCGCGCGTAATAAGTAAAGCCCATAAAAATGGTCTTCTCCTTTATCCTTCACAAGCAGGAACAGATGGAGTAGAAGGAGACGGTATTATTATTGCGCCGCCATTTACGATTACTCATCGCCAACTTGATGAAGCGGTCGTGTTGCTTTCGAAAACATTGTATGAAGTACAAAATGAAAAACAGGGAAATGAGGTGAAATAAGTGACAAAGGTCGAAAACTCATTTCAAAAGATTACAACTGTGGAACAAGCAATTGAATACGTGGATCATGCTGCTACGCTGATGATAGGAGGGTTTGGAGGCGTAGGCAGTCCGCCTTCTCTCATTGACGGCCTTATTGAAAGCGAAAAATCAAATTTCACACTGATATGTAATGATTCAGGCTTTCCTCATATTGGTGCGGGAAAATTAGTAAGTCAAGGAAGAATTCAAAAACTGATCGCTTCTCACATTGGATCGAATCCCGTGGCTGGAACGCTGATGACAGAAGAAAAGCTGAAAGTTGAGTTTTCTCCTCAAGGAACGCTTGCTGAACGGATTCGAGCGGGGGGAGTTGGACTTGGAGGAGTACTGATTGATGTAGGAATAGAAAATGACATTATTCAATTTGGAAAAGAAAAAGTGGAAGTAGACGGCAAGACATTTTTAGTTGAAAAACCGCTCACAGCCGACGTGGCTTTTGTATATGCAAAAAAAGCAGATCCATTCGGCAACTTGCTCTATGATAAAAGCGCTCGAAACACTAATCCATTAATGGCTATGGCAGGTCGTATAACTATTGCTGAAGTGGAGGAAATCGTTCCTCTTGGCGACATTGACCCAGAGAATGTGATGACGTCAGGCGTATTTGTGGATTATATTGTGCCTTCAAAAGGAGTGAATTGGAAATGGGTTTGGGAATAGATATTCGTCATCGTATTGCAAGACGTGCTGCGGCTGAAATCAAAAACGGCATGATTGTTAACTTAGGGATTGGCATTCCTTCTCTTATTCCTAATTATGTACCAAGCGCTGTTCATGTGATGTTTCATGCTGAAAACGGAATTTTAGGGTTAGGATCTTCGCCTCCTTTAGGTGAAGAAGATGAGAATGTCTGCAATGCAGCAGGCTATCCAACAACTACTGTTCAAGGGGCTTCATACTGTGATAGTGCTACAGCCTTCGCGATGATTCGAAAAGGATACGTCGATATGACCATTCTTGGTGCGTTAGAAGTGAGTGAAAAAGGGGATTTAGCTAATTGGATTGTGCCAGGTAAGCGAGTTCCTGGGATGGGAGGAGCGATGGAATTAGCTCAAAAAGCGAAAAAAGTCATTGTGCTAATGAATCATACGAGCAAGACAGGAGAACCAAAACTGGTCAAGACATGCTCTTTACCTCTTACTGCTTCGGGCTGCGTGGGATTAGTTATTACGGATCGGGCGGTTTTTAAAGTAGAAAAAGATGCGCTTCTTCTAACCGAGTTAATGTCTCCTTATACCGTAGAGGATATTTTGAGTTCAACAGAAGCGACAGTTCGCCTGAGTGATCAATTGATTACGATACGATAAGGAGGACCATTACATGAACATACAGCAATCTATTCATAACTGGATGACAGAGCATCGTCAAAGTGCAGTGCGTTTACTCAAGCGTTTCGTAGAAGAAGCAAGCGTACAGGGTTCTGAAAAGCATGCGCAGGCAATTGTCATTGAACGCCTTCGACAGCTGCAGTTAGATATTGATATATGGGAACCAGACGAAAAAACACTTCGTACCCATGAAGCTTTTGCCTCCAACCGTTCTAGTTTCCGAGATAGCCCGAATGTGGTAGGCGTGTTAAAAGGAAAAGGTGGGGGAAAATCCATCATTTTAAACGGACATATTGATGTTGTGCCTCCCGGCGATCTTTCACAGTGGAAGGAAGACCCTTATACGGCCGTTGTAAAAGATGGAAACTTATATGGGCGCGGTGCAACGGATATGAAAGGAGGAAATGTGTCGTTACTTTTAGCGATTCAAGCATTAAAAGAGCTAGGTATTTCATTAAAAGGAGATGTTATTTTTCAAAGCGTAGTAGAAGAGGAAAGCGGAGGGGCAGGAACACTTTCCTGCGTGCTTAGAGGGTATAAAGCAGATGGTGCCATTATTCCAGAACCAACCAACATGAAGATCTTTCCTAAACAACAAGGCTCGATGTGGTTTCGCGTGACCGTACATGGAGTAGCAGCACATGGAGGGACTCGGTATGAAGGCGTGAGTGCCATTGAAAAAGCAGCTGTTGTGCTTAAACATATTGAGGGTCTTGAAAAAGAGAGAAACAGCCGAATTACAGACCCGCTCTATAATAAAATTCCCATTCCCGTGCCCATTAATATCGGAAATATACAAGGAGGAACGTGGCCTTCTTCAGTTGCTGATCAAGTAGTATTAGAAGGCAGGATAGGAGTTGCTCCGCATGAAAAAATGAAAAATGTCAGAGCGGAAATGAAATCGTGGCTTGAACTTTTGCCTCAGTGTGATGAGTGGTTTGCTGAGCATCCTGTCGACTTGGAATGGTTTGGGGCCCACTGGCTTCCTGGTGAAATTGAATTAGAGCATCCGCTTATGACCTCTCTTTCGTCCTCTTTTTATCATGTGAAACAGAAACAGCCGATCATTGAAGCATCTCCTTGGGGAACGGACGGAGGGATATTGTCACAAGTTGGAGATATTCCAACAGTTGTGTTTGGACCAGGAGTAACAGAAGTAGCCCACTTTCCAAATGAGTATATTTGTATTCAAACGATGCTTGATGCAGCAGAAATTATTGCGCTCACCGTAGCAGACTGGTGCAGTATTGCGGACTAAGCTAAAAAGGGAGAGGATACAAACAAATGGCGAAACAAGAAACTATTTGTCAACCAACCTTTGCTATGACTCTTTTTTTAGATGAATGTAACAAGCGTCTGAGAATGGATGATTACCGGGGAAATGTGAACGATATTTACAGCTATATATATAAAGAAATGGATAAGGCAACGTACGAAAAGTGGATTATAAAAGCACGTGCCGAACATCTGTTGGACTGGATGAGCTTGGGATTTTCTTTAGAAGCAACTGTTCCCTACTATTTTAACGGAAGCGACGCGTATCTTTTATGCTACTATACGTCTCAATCCCGCCGAGACAGCGGGGAGACGTTAAAAGAAACAGAGCTGCTTCAAGATGTTTTGAATTTGCCGACATCTGATTATTCTCCTTTATCGAATCAACTGATCATGCGCCGAGCCATTTCATCTGACGCCAAACAACTTTCTCAGCTCTACCGTCAAATCTTCACAGTGTATCCGACTCCCCTCTATGAAGAAGAGTATCTCTTTAGTTTGCTTCAAGAAGATAATTTGTTTTATATCATCGTTGACAAGAACGATATCGTTAGCGCTGCTTCTGCTGAAATTGACTATGTCTATCACAATGCTGAACTAACGGATTGTGCGACTCTCCCTGCTTACCGAAAGTATGGATTCATGAAGCATTTATTAAGCGCACTAGAGGCGGAGCTAAAACAGAGGCATATTTTTTGTGCATACACAATAGCGAGAGCGCTTTCATTTGGGATGAATGCCGCTTTTCATCAGCTTGGGTATACCTATACGGGACGGTTAACGAATAATTGTTACATTTATAAATCGTTAGAAGATATGAACGTATGGGTGAAGGATCTATCAAAAAGTAAAGGATGAGAAATAATTAACCAATTTATGGGCTGTAACATATAACAATAGTAAATCTTCATAAAGGAGCGATTGTATGTTATATGATTTATATAAGCCGTCCCGACATTGGAAAGATATCGAATTATGGAAAGATGTGCCCGAGGAAAAGTGGAACGATTGGATTTGGCAATTAACAAACACAATTCGAACGCTAGATGATTTAAAAAAAGTCATTAATTTAACTCCTGAAGAAGAAGAAGGAGTGCGCATTTCAACCAAAACCATTCCGCTTAATATTACGCCTTACTATGCATCTTTAATGAATCCAGATGATCCTCGCTGCCCCGTCCGTATGCAGTCTGTTCCGGTTGGCCAAGAACTTCATAAAACAAAATACGATCTAGAAGATCCGCTAGATGAAGACGAAGATTCTCCAGTGCCAGGATTGACTCATCGCTATCCGGATCGCGTTTTGTTCTTAGTTACCAATCAATGCTCCATGTACTGCAGATACTGCACTCGAAGAAGGTTTTCAGGACAAATTGGAATGGGCGTTCCAAAAAAACAGTTAGATGCTGCGATTGCTTATATCGCCAAAACACCTGAAGTGCGAGATGTACTCATTTCAGGCGGTGATGGCTTGCTGATTAATGACAACATTTTAGAATATATTTTGAAAAATTTAAGAGCTATTCCCCACGTGGAAATTATTCGAATTGGCACCAGAGCACCCGTTGTGTTTCCCCAGCGAATAACGGAAAATTTATGTGCCATTTTAAGAAAATATCATCCAGTGTGGTTAAATACTCACTTTAATACATCCATTGAAATTACGGAAGAGACAAAAAAAGCATGTGAAATGCTTGTCGATGCAGGCGTTCCAGTTGGCAATCAAGCGGTTATTTTAGCTGGGATTAATGACAGCGTAGCTATCATGAAAAAGCTTATGCACGATTTAGTAAAAATACGCGTTCGTCCTTACTATATTTATCAATGTGATTTATCAGAAGGAATTGGGCATTTCCGCGCACCTGTTTCCAAAGGGCTTGAAATTATGGAAGGGCTGCGAGGTCATACGTCTGGCTATGCTGTTCCAACGTTTGTTATTGATGCGCTAGGAGGTGGAGGAAAGATTGCCGTTCAACCAAACTATATTATTAGTCAAAGCGCAAGTAAAGTTGTTCTGCGAAACTTTGAAGGCGTGATTACGACGTATCCGGAGCCAGAAAGCTATGTGCCTGGGCGTGCAGATGATTATTTTCGAGCTGTTTATCCAGAATCGGATGCTAAAGATTCTTCCATCGGCATCTCGGGTCTTATGAATGATGCTCAATTCAACCTTGTACCGGAAGGGTTAGGGAGAGTAAAAAGACGTAAAACATATGAAAGTGACAGTGCTCACGAAAGCCTAAAAGACAAACGTGAAAAAAGAGATGAATTAAAAGATAAAAAGTTTAAAGCTCAATTGAAAAAAGACGGTAAAAGCGACGATGCTCCATCATCTTAAGGAGGTCCTGTAATATGACTGTTCAATGCGCATGGTGCGAAGAAGAAAAAGCGGTAGAAACAACCAATACCGCATACTGGGAATTGCCAGATGGAACGAGAAGTATCGAAATTACTCATATGCCATGTATCAGCTGTTCAGGTTGCGGGATGTCATATCAAGAAGAAGAGATCATAGAAGAAGTGGAAACACAGCTGCTTCTTGTCGATACAAAAAAACTTGATGAATCCATTCGGTATGATGAGCTATTAAAAGTGCCAAGATTATTAAAGCGCAACTACTTTAAATTCTAAAAATCCGCCCCTTATTTTGTAAGGGGCGGATTTTCTTATTGATAAGCCTTTGTTCCAGCAGTACGTAGGCTGTATGCGTGCTTTAAAGCTACTGTAACAGGACGAACAGTTGGAAGTTCGACTTCGTCTATTTTCGAAACGGGCAAAAGACCAACGGACGTGCTCGTAATAAAAACTTCATCAGCGTCTTTTAAAAAGGAAGGAGTCATATTTTGTTCTCGGATTTGAATGGCTTGTTCCTGCGCACATTCCAGTACGTTAGCGCGCGTAATACCGGATAGAATTTTTCTTGTGGCAGGAGTCGTGAACAAGACGTTGTCTTTTATCGCAAATACATTGCTGCTCGACCCTTCGGTTATGTATCCGTCTTTTACTAAAATAGCTTCTTTGCACCCTTTAGAAGCCGCAGCTTGTTTGGCCAGAAGGTTAGGAAGTAGGTTCAATGATTTGATATAGCAATTAGCCCATCGTTCGTCTTCCAATAGAAGAGTGGAAATGCCTTTTTCATAGGCTTCTTCAGGTGTTTGGCGAGGATGGCGTATTGTGAGTGCTAATTGTGCAGGTACATCAGGAAATAAATGATTTCGAGGAGCAATCCCGCGCGTAACTTGAATATAAATATCAGCGTCTTTTAACGTTGATTTTTCCATTCCTTGACGAATGATGTCCTTTAGTTCCTGTCTTGAAACCGGCAGTTCAATAAAGATTGCCTTTGCACTTCTTTCTAAGCGGTCTAAGTGACGTTCAATCGAAAACGGAACTCCTTTGTATACACGAATAAATTCATAAACACCGTCTCCAAACTGGTGACCGCGTTCATCAATTGGAATAACAGCCTCGTTAATATCTCTAAACTCTCCAGCATAATATGCTAATTCCATCTTGAAAAACTCCCTTCCTTTAGATATTAAAACGTTAACATAAAATTCAGCAAAATGAAATTATTTACTTGGTTTCTCTAAAGAAAATGAAAAAAGTCATACTCCTAAAGGAGTATGACTTTTATGAAAACGTACGTTTGAATGCTAATGAAAATTTCTGAATGGCTTTTTTAGGTGTAACAAACTGAACGATGAGCTTGGTACCGGTGATGAACCAATCGACAATACGGCTGCCAAGAAGCATCGTTACTAAAATGGACAGTGCGATTAAGACGATAATACCCCATGATGTTGGCTCTAGACTTTTTGAGAAGTCAGTTGTAAAGAACCATTTTAAAATGAAGCCGTGCAATAAATACACGTATAGTGATCGCTGTCCAATGCTTGTTAAAGCAAAACCGCGCGTTGGAATTAAAGCCATAAAGGCAAAAGATACAAGAAAAGCAATTCCATAGTGAGAAACGCGCATTAAAAATTCGGCCACATTGTCGTACGTGTTCGTTCCATACAGCATATCTGTGTAAGCCGTGTCGTCTAAGAAAGAATAGCTTCCAATTAATGTAACTAGTAATACGATGGATGCAATGATTCGATTTCGCGCTGTCAAAAGATTTGTAAAAGGCTCTTGTCGCTGTGACAAATAGTAGCCTAAAAGGAAAAACGGGAAGAAGACAAACATTCTGCTAATGCTTAGAATTTTATCAAATCCGTCAATATCAATGAAGCCCATTGCAAGTCCAAGCGAAATAGAGACAGTTAAGCTAATCCACATTGGGAATTTTGCAAAGAAAGGAAGCATTAATTTCCAAAAAATTAAGCTCAGTAGAAACCACATTGCCCATCTAGGAACCAAATATTGAAGCGTGTACGTTTCATCTGTATAAAGCACACTATAATAAAGAGTATAGATCGTTTGGAAAGCTAAGTAAGGAAGAGCCACCTTTGTAAATATTTTTTTGTAATATCCTTTTTTATGGAAATTTTTCGAGAAATAACCTGCTAGTAAAATAAAGACAGGCATATGGAAAATAAAGATAAAGTGATAAATGGACAGCATTCCGCTGCTATCTGTTCGGTACGGAGAAATCATGTGCCCAAATACAACTAAAAAAATTAATACGAATTTAGCATTATCAAAGTAAGCATTTCGAGTATTCATAGTATTATTTTTCCTCAACATATGCTGATGTAAACCTCCCACCAACAAGATTTATTTAAATGGCGATTATTGTTAGAATAACCTTTCACTACGGAATTAAAACATGAATTCTTCTTTTTTGCAATTACATAAAGGCTTGAGAAACCTGTCGAATCAACGCTTTTGTTATAAAAACGATGTGTTTTTGTTACAAATGTCTTTTTGAAAAAAGAAAAATATTGATATAACAATATTTATTCGTTACGCTAATAGTGAAATTTGTTTTGCAACTGTAACATGAATTTAATATTTTTTGTCCAGTAAAACACTCATATTGCAGTGTTCGACATCTACATATCACAGAAGAAAGTTGTAGATTTCTTGAAAAAATGATAGAAAAGATACACATACCGCTGGAGGGGGAGTACGATGAAATCCTTTTATCACTATATAATGAAATTCCGATCAAATAAAAAACATGATCGAATGGGAGAGTTTGCGCGAAGTGCTTATGATGATCACAGCTTCCCGAAATCTTCAACAGACTATGACGAACTGAGTTCTTATTTAGAGCTCAACGGACATTATTTATCAAGTATGACCGTATTTGATGAAGCATGGGAGCTTTATCAAAATAATGCGTGAGAAAATAAAAAGATCCGAACGATGAATCGTTCGGATCTTTTTATTTTCCTTAGCCTGTACAATAAGCAGAAAAAAATGATAGAGGGCAATAGATAATAAAGGCTTGGTTCTAAAGATGTTATACTTCCCCTTTTTTAGTTACTGCATATAATATTGTAACTTTTCAGTAGGTGTATGTTTACTAAGGAGGTGCGACGATGGCAGGGAAGAAAAAACCTAAATACGGAATTGGTGAAACAGTCGTTGTAACAATATACGGGACCGTTGGCACTATTACCGATATAAAAGTGATGGATGGGATTTTTGTATACGAAATCAACCATAGTGAAGGTCTTTTTTTAGAAGATACAATTGAGCTTCTAGAAGAATATGAAGGTCAAATATTAGTACAGGAAAGAGTAGAGCTTGAATATAAATTTTTCTTCGGCGATATCGTCCAGGTTTTTAATTATGGAAAAGAGTTATTTAAAATCATTGGTATTCGAACAGAAATATGGCGTTATAAAGAGGATTCATGGGAAGATATTGTCTATGAATTGTCACGTGTAACAGATGGAGAATGGCTTGAGGCTAGTGAAGAAGAACTCATTCTCGTAACTCCTCATGAGGAAACAGAAAATTACGCTCAAAGTGTTGATATGTTGTATTTAGGTAAAGAAATTAAAAAGACGGAGTTGCTACCAAAGATGAAAAAACAAAACGGTTCTGAAAAAGAAGAAGTGAGGTTAACTAAAGAAAAGCATGAGATTATAAACGGTCTTTTAGATGTGTACAATGATTATAAATTTTTGTATGAGCTTTTTGAAGATGAAGAATACGCTGAAGTCATGAACTTAGTGCTGAAACATTTAAAAAAGATAGCAAAATCCGAACAAGGAAAATAGCAGGTAGATGCCTAATAAATAAAAGATAGCCGAGATAGATCATCACATCTCTCTTAGCTATCTTTTATTGTGTATACGGCGATGGTAATGAAAAAAGAATGGGTATAATTACCTTTCTATTTAAACTGCTGAAATTTTAGACATACTATTGCCAAATTGTTCATAAATGTGTATAAGGTAAAACTTCAAGCAGAAGATGGAGTGAACCTATTTTTAAGAAAAATAAGGTACGCTAATCCGTTCAAACGGGATAAGGAGTGATATTGTGAAAGAAATCGAAGTGGTCATTGATACGGAAGAAATTGCGGAGTTCTTTTACAATGAACTAGTCAAGCGAGGCTATGTTCCCGCTGAAGAAGAGCTAGGCGAATTAGCGGATATAACTTTTGATTATCTCATTGATAAATGTATTATTGATGAGCAAGATGAAGAATAAAAAGATAGATACATCTGTAACGACGGGGAAACTCGTCGTTTTGTTTATGAGACAGCGGTTATGAAAAAGGATTAGCAGCTTTTATAGCGGATTGCACTTTTATATGATGCTGAAGGGGAATTTTTTTAACTGAAGAAGCGGGAATAGAGTCAAGAAGAGAAAATATGCTTTCGTCTTCAAACCAATCTTCTTTTCTTAAAAAAAGATGTACGCGGTCTCCCCAGCTCATAGTTAAAGTCGGGCTATAGAGCTTTTTGGAATGAGTTCTGTCATTTGTAAATATATCTGAATTATAATCGCTTCGAGACCCTGTATGAGGGTGTTTAAGGCTAAAGGTATAAATAGCATCATGCAAGTTTGAATAAAAAAGAAGAACGTATAGGGTTTTTCCCACTTCAATCCGTCTTATCACAGACTCAAAATGGTAGACTTTCGTTCCACATAAATCAATTTTATTACCTGAATAATAGGGAAAGACGATTTGAGTCATACCGAGAAAATTTTGAGTGTGAAACTGCCAAGAGTTAAGAACATCACGCTGAAACTCTTTTTTAAAGAGAACATTTTTTTCGATATGATACTGTTCGTTCACAATCAGGGCTATTGATAAGAGCGTTTTGTTTCTGTGCTGCCAAAAGTCATTCCAAACAGCTTTCATAAAAGAAGATATGTGAAAGGCGGGGAGTAAATGAAACAGATTGCTGTTTTGCTCTTTGCTTTTTTCATAGAGTAACAGCTGAGCGTAAGCATCATGAAATATCGCTGAGTTGGAATGTTCTAAAAACAAGAAGTATGCGTGCTGTTTCTCTGATGAAAGCAGGGATTTTATTAAGGTAGTGGAGAGATCTGTCATATAATAGCCGCCGTTTCGTGAAACTAAGTGTGCTAAAAGAGCCCAGTGAATTTCAGGGTGTTTTTGATAATAGTCCAAATAAGCTTGTGTACGTGTAACATTGTTTTGATTAGCTTTTTTTACTTTTCTTCGAATTTCTTTAATCCATTTTACATCTTCTCCAATAAAAGAGAGCGGGAGAATAGCAGGAGGTTTGTGCTGCATCATCTGCTGCAGACGAAGAACATCCTCCAATCTAATGAGGGGATTTGTGTCAGTAGAAGTCATGTTAAGCCTCCTTTGAAACGTTTAACTATTTTAAAAAAGGGTAAGGGACTTTTTGAAACCTTTATAACATTTCGTACGTATAAAGGGTAACAAATGTTAAGAAAAGAGGTTTTCTTTATGTTCAGAAAAATATTTGAATCATTAACTGGATCTAAACATCGCCGCTACAGCAGCAGTGATCGACACTACCGAGGTCCACGCCACTACAGCAGCAGTGATCATCATCACAGACGTCCGCGTCACCATAGCAGCAGTAGCGATTATAAACGAAGCAAATATTATGACAGCCACAGTCATTCAAAATATGGTCATCACCATTACAAGCGTAAACGCAAAAGCGGAAGCTTCTTCTCAAGCTTTTTCTCAAGTTGATTTGGAATGAAAAATCGAATGTTCAAACACTTTCATCGCTGGCTAGTTGACCGTCCTTTTAAAAAAGGAACAGTCATTTGTGAGCGCTATGAAATCATAAATGTACTGGGAATGGGGAGCTATGGTATAACATATGTTGCTAGTGACATTGTGCAACAAAAAGAGGTAGTAATAAAGCAGCTCCGCAAAACGAAGCAGCGCACGCCTCAGGGGCTGAAGTCTTTTCATTATGAAGCAAAACTGCTGTCTCAACTAGATCATCCTCAAATTCCTTCGCTGTATGAAGCTGTTGAAATAGATGAAGGGTGTTTTCTAGTGATGGAGTTGATTCAAGGAAAAACGTTTGAAGATTTAATTTTTGAAGAGAAGCGCGTATATACAGAAGAAAAAGCGCTTGACATTTTACTTGATATTCTAAAAGTAGTTTCCGTTATTCATGAGCAAGGAATCGTTCACCGTGATCTTCGTATTCCAAACATTATTGATGTTAACGGGACCATCTATGTTATTGACTTTGGTCTTGCAAGATTTTTGGGAGCTCATGAAGAAACAAGCAGCCTTATAGAAGAACAGCAGTTTATGAGACAAACATCGGTTGCAAGCGATATCTATGCGCTTGGTCATTTTCTTTTATTTTTATTGTATTCTGGTTATGAGCCGACGGATAAACAAGAAAAAAGCTGGGAACAAGAGCTAAGCTTGTCGGCGCCCATTAAAACCATCATTCAAAAAATGCTGAGAGCAGATGAAGCGTATGAAAGTATTAAAAGTTTACAAAAAGACATTTATGACTATATAAATAGTAAGAACTCGGGGAGGGAAAAGCATGGCGCTATTTAATAAAGCGTTAGCCCGCATTGGAATTGGTGCAGCGCGAGTGGATGCTAAGCTTGTCAATGATGAATTTCGTGCTGGTGAAACGATTGAAGGGATTGTTGAAGTGTACGGCGGAAATGTTGAGCAGAAAATTGACAGCATCTATCTGCGTCTATTCACAACCTATGTAAAAGAAAGAGACGATAAAAAATACAAGCAGGACATTGAACTTAATACGTTTAAGATTAACGACCCGTTTACGATCCAACCATCTGAAACCAAGTCTATTCCTTTTACCTTTCAGCTGCCTGATGATACGCCTGTTACATTAGGGAGAACCCGAGTGTGGGTGGCGACGAGCCTCGATATTAAAGATGCGGTTGATCCGTCGGATATTGATCATGTAAAAGTGCTCCCTAACCTTATGGTAACAAGCACAATTGAAGCGATGGAACAGCTTGGCTTTCGCTTGCGCCAAGTCGAGTGCGAAGAAGCTCCTCGCAGGATGAGAAAAAGACTTCCTTTTGTTCAAGAATTTGAATTTGTTCCAAGCGGTGGAGTGTACGCTGGGAAAGTAGATGAAATTGAAATCATCGTGCAGCCGAGCGGCTTACATGACTACGATTTATTTATAGAAGTAGATCGACGAGCCAGAGGGTTTGGGGGGTTTTTATCTGAAATGCTGGATGCAGATGAGTCGCTCGTTCATGTTCATGTTTCTGAAAAAGAAATTCCTCAGTTAAAAAATAGATTAACCAATATTATTTCACGCTATAGCTAACGTGCATAGCTCTCCTTTATTTTTCGTATATTAAAGACAGTAAAAAGAAAGGAGAGAGGTATATGCCGCAATCAAAACAAACGAAAAAAATAAATGCAAAAGAGGAATTTTCGGCTGAATTTGTCGTTCATCAAGCTCCCAAGCCGGAAGACTATATTCAGCCAAAACGTGTGAATAAGTAAAGCATGTAGCACGCTACATGCTTTTTCTTTTAATAGGTTGGAGGAAATAAAAAATGGTAAATCGCACTACAAAATATTCTCTATTTATTGTATCGCTTTTAGCTTTCTTTTTACTCATTTTATTTACGTTTAATACACCTTGGGTGAAACAGCTTGACTTTAATGTACTTCATACCATTGAAGGATGGAGGACGGATACGTTAACACCCATCATCATATTTATAACAACTGTAGGATCTTGGTATGTCACTGCGCCAATATGGTTTGCCATTATAGTATTTCTTCTTTATAAACGAAAAGGATTGCTCGCTTTATATATCACGCTTGTTTTTTGGGGAGTTCGCGCTTTAAATTGGGGATTGAAGGAGATTTTTGCAAGACCAAGACCTGATTGGAGTCAAGTCGTTCCCGCCTCTCACTATAGTTTTCCGAGCGGACATGCCATGAACTCAATGGCGTTTTACAGCGGAGTGCTTTTGTTAATATGGATGTATACAAGAAGCAGGGCTATTAAAACGGCAGCTGCATGCGTAATTGCTATTATTATTTTATTAATTGGATTTAGCCGTTTGTATTTAGGCGTACACTTTTTAACGGATATACTAGCAGGATATTGTGTAGGACTTGCTTGGTCATTAGGAGTCTACCTCCTTTCTAAGCGCCTATATAACCAAAAATAGGAGCAATGGTTACATTTTTTTCGTTAATATTTCATTTTGTTTAAGTAGGTCTATTGATTCATCCATTCAAAAACAACTAATGATAAAATGGGAAACAAATATTTTATGTACATGTTTAATAAGGAGAAACTAGTAATTTCGACAAAAAACGTTTTGATTCGATAAAGGATTTTCGGATTTTATCACTAATTATATAAGAATACATGACGTAAAAGAGTAAATACTTGCTTTTGGGTGGAGGGAAGAATGTTGAGTGTGTGGACCACAATAAAAAAACAATTTAATATTAGCACAGAATATGATGTAACCATTATGCAAACAGAAGAAAAAGGCGAAAAGCGCGGATATAAGCCTGTCCATCGTCTAACGATTACAGCATTCGATCATCAAGACGCTGCAACACAAGTATTTCAGATGTTTAATATTGCTGATAATTTGCCAAAAGATTGTGATGCGAGATTTATTAGCACAGGCGATATTTTGTTAATTGATGAAGGTACTCGAGGGAAGTATTACTACAAGCTATGGACAGACGGATGGCAAAAAGTGAATCGCCTGCATGTACGTTAAACATAAGGTAAAAGCGACCTATCTGGCCGCTTTTTATTTATATGTTGACTCTTAGTAATCACGAGTATGATGACCAGGGCCATTTTTTCGGTTTGTTGCTGAATATTCATCTCCATGGGCTTCATGTTCTGCTATAATTGCTTCTTTTGGAATGTGATTATTCTTTTTAGGCGAATTAATTCGGTTGCGATGTTTTTTCCCCATACATATCACCTCAGCTAAAGTTAGTAAATCCCTTGCGCTATTAGCGTACCCTTATATAAAAAGACATACTACGCCATTTTTTGGGCAGTATGTCTTTTTATTTTTGACGCATAATGTTAGAAGTAAATAGACATGCAAGGGATACAATATGGTATAGTGAAAGCGTAAGATTTTTTACATATAGGAGGTACGAAATGAGCGTACATATTGGGGCAAAACAAGGTGATATTGCAGAAACAATTTTACTTCCAGGTGATCCACTTCGTGCAAAATACATTGCAGAAACGTTTTTAGAAGATGTAACTTGCTATAACGAAGTGCGCGGTATGCTTGGATTTACAGGAACATATAAAGGAAAGCGCGTTTCTGTTCAAGGAACGGGAATGGGTGTACCATCGATTGCTATTTATGTAAATGAACTAATGAATGAATATGGTGTTCAAAACCTAATTCGCGTGGGTACATGCGGAGCAATCCAAAAAGATGTAAAAGTACGTGACGTTATTTTAGCCATGTCTTCGTCAAGTGATTCACAAATGAACCGCGTTAAATTTGGTCCTATTGACTACGCACCGACAGCTAACTTTGATTTATTAAAGCGCGCTTACGATGCAGGTGTTGAAAAAGGCCTTCAGTTAAAAGTAGGAAGTGTATTTACATCTGATCAATTTTACAATGAAGACGGCCAGCTAGAAAAATTAGCAGCTCACGGCGTATTGGCAGTTGAAATGGAAACGACGGCTCTGTATACGCTAGCCGCTAAATACGGCCGTAATGCTTTGTCGGTTTTAACAGTAAGTGATCACATCTTCACTGGTGAAGAAACAACGTCAGAAGAACGTCAAACGACGTTCAACGATATGATTGTTGTTGCGCTTGAAGCAGCAATTAATGAATGAACATAATTTCATTTATTTGCTGAATGGAAGCGAAATGCTGCCGCGTAACAAATAAAAAGACGAGAAGCAATCAAGCTTCTCGTCTTTTTATTTGTGAAAATTAATTGTTTCCAAATAGGAAATTGTATGGTACGATTTGATACGTTAAAAACGGCCTTGATTTTCGTGAAAGTCGAAAATCGTATAAAAAATTCATAAGAGGTGATAAACCATCATGATGGCAAGTATTAAACAGCAGTGGTTTTCAAATGTTCGAGCAGACATTTTGTCAGGGATGACAGTTGCTCTTGCGCTTATTCCAGAAGCCCTTGCTTTTTCCATTATCGCCGGTGTCAATCCTATGGTGGGTCTGTATGCATCTTTTTGTATGGCAATTGTGATTGCTTTTACAGGTGGAAGACCAGCTATGATTTCAGCTGCAACAGGAGCAATGTCTTTATTGATGATTAACTTAGTCAAAGATCACGGCATTGAGTATTTATTTGCAGCTACTGTTTTAACCGGAATTATTCAAATTTTACTTGGTGTTTTGAAAGTAGGAAGGTTTTTATCATTTCTTCCTCAAACAGTGATGATTGGCTTTGTAAATGCGCTCGGTATTTTGATTTTTACCGCACAGCTTCCGCATTTTGAAGGAGCAAATTGGATGATGTACGCAATGGTAGCCGGAACGCTGCTCATCGTCTACTTATTTCCGCTCATGACCAAGGCAATACCATCTCCGCTTGTTGCCATTGTCTTGATGACGATTGTAGCGATTGTCTTTCATTTAGATTTAAAAACGGTAGGAGATATGGGGAATATTACGCGTTCGCTGCCGGTTCTTCACTTTCCAAAGGTTGATTTATCAGTGGAGACACTGGTCATCATTTTACCTTATTCGCTTCCTTTAGCGATTGTAGGTCTACTTGAATCTATGCTAACGGCAACGGTGCTGGACGAAATTACAGATACGCCTTCGAATAAAAATAAAGAAGCGCGCGGTCAAGGCATCGCTAATATTGTAACAGGTTTCTTTGGAGGAATGGCTGGCTGTGCCATGATTGGACAATCTATGATTAATGTAAAATCAGGGGGACGTGGAAGGTTATCTACCTTAGTCGCCGGAGTCTTTTTATTGTTCTTAATTATGGTGCTTGGCGATGTTGTTAAACAAATTCCAATGGCTGCTCTTGTAGGCGTTATGTTTATGGTAGCTGCCGGTACATTTGATTGGCAGTCCCTTAAAGACTTAACGAAATATCCGCTATCGGATGCCATTGTAATGGTTGTTACGGTGGTTATCGTATTGTTTACACATAACTTAGCATTAGGAGTAATGGTAGGTATTGTTTTAAGTACGATTGTATTTGGCTGGAAGATGGCTAAAATCAAAACAACTTCACAAACAGAAGGTAATACGAAGCAATACAGAGTTTCAGGACAATTATTTTTTGCTACCATCAGTTTCTTTATGGATGAATTTCAGTATGAAACAGACCCAGATACCATCATTATTGATTTTAGTTCTTCTCATATATGGGATCAATCGGCCGTGATTGGCATCTCGAAAATTATCGATAAGTACGAGCGATTGAATAAAAAGGTTATTGTAAAAGGATTAAATGAAGAGAGTAAAAAAATCGTTAGGCAGATTGGCTTAACGTCGCTGTCGAACAAGTAAAAAAGGTGTGCAGTAGCACACCTTTTTTACTTGTTTCGTTTTAGTAGCTGTATGAGCCAGGTGGAAAAAGAAGTTGTAGATGAGGGTGCGGATGTCTGTTTTAACAAAATAGCATAGGCTTTGCGCCGATATTGGTAATCAAGCATGCATATCTACTCCTTTCAAAACAGTTTTTGAAAGCGTTTTCTTTATTGTAGCATGCTTAATAGGGAGATAAAAGAAAAAAGAGAGACCATTGTCTCTCTTTAATCATTTCCAAACATATAGCGTTTGTGATGCCATGAGATTCCAAACATCAGACCCATTGCAAACATGTTCCCCATCAGTGAACTACCTCCATATGAAATAAAAGGAAGTGGAATTCCGGTAATAGGCAAGACTTGAATGGTCATACCGATATTTTGAAATACGTGGAACGTAAGCATTGAAATAACGCCTACACATAAGTAAGAATTGAATTCATTTTTTGTTTCAAGCCCTAGCTTGATCAAGTAATAAACGAGTACGAAGAAAAGACTAATAACAATGCTGGCGCCTATAAAGCCAAACTCTTCTCCAATAACCGCAAAAATAAAGTCGGTCTGTCCTTCTGGCAAATAGACAACTCCATTTCCGATCCCTTTACCGTTTACCATTCCTGACCCAATCGCATCTAACGATTTCTTTAAATGATAGCCCTCTCCCGAACTATACGACTCAGGATCAAGCCAAGAATAAATACGTCCAAATTGGTATTGCTTAACCCCTAGATACTTTTCTAATAAGTTAGGTGCATAAACAACAAGTCCCAAAATAACAGAACCAACCGCTGTAATACCTAAAAACGCAGGCGCGATGATTTTCCAGCTTACGCCTGAAACAAATACAAGTCCAACTGTGATTGCTAAGAACACAAGAGCGGTACCTAAGTCAGGCTGCTGCATGATTAACAATAAAGGTAAAGCAAGTACAGCGCCTAGTTTACCAAGCAGTAAAAAGTCTTCTCTTACTGTTCGGATACGATATTTTTCATTGTGTTTAACAATGACCGTACTCAGTGTGATAATCAAAAACACTTTCATAAACTCTGATGGCTGCAACGAGAAGCCGGGAAGTGTGAACCAACTTTTTGCCCCGTTAATTTCTCTGGCAATACTTGAAGGAGCCACTAGTAAAAGAAGCAATAAAAAGTTCCCAAATCCATAAAAAACCCACGTTAGCTTTTGAAGCTGATCGGAGTCAAAACGCATGACAAATCCTATAATCACCATTCCAATAATATAAAAAACAACTTGTTGCGCTACGAAGTTCTTATCATACTGCCCAATTTTTTCAGCACTATGGATTGCCACAACGCTTACGCAAAACAATAGGAAGATTAGGAAAGCCAAGTTCCAGTCAAATCTACTAACATTTCTTTGATTTTCACCCATATTATTCACCTGTCACTATTAAATCTCATTCTTTCTTTATGATAAAAGAAAAATGCTGGTTTTTAATGCAAAGTCGATTAATGAAGAGTCGCACTAACCCCGCTTTGCAGTTTTTGCTTTGAATATAGACTTGCTAAAAGTAAGAAAAGATATGTCGCAAGCTGCGTTACCATACAGCCTTTTATTATACATGAATTATTCTATAACATAAATAGGAGAAATGATAACAATTTCTTTTTTCTAAAAACTCTATTTGTAAGGATTTATTCAATTCATCTTCTTTATCTCCTTAAAGGTTAATATGAAAACATATTATAGGAATTTATCTTTTTTTGCACGTGAAAAGATAAAGAAACATGTATATATATAACGAAAGAAAGGGGCAAATAGTTTCATATGAACGACTGAAAAATTCTAAACTGCAAGGACTAAATCTAGCAAGCTATACATATGAATAATAGTAAAGGTAAGAGAAAGTGTTCTACACTATCTTTTTCTACATGCAGACATTCAACTTCTTAGCTCCCTACAAGTAAACAGTCATAGTCTACTTTCTTACTGATGAACGTATGGAAGGCATAGGGTAGATTACCGAATAAGAGACACAGGATATTAGGAAAATAATAGATAGAGATTAATAGAATCATAACGTAGAGAGGTGTGTTTATGATTATAGGGGCAAGTTTGACAGCATTTTTATTATTATGGTGGACAATTTTTTATAGCGGGCGCTACCATCATTATGTTTCAGAGCCTGTTGGCAAAAGAATTTCCCTTCACGTAGGAATACATGTTACCTTAGTGGTTGGAGTGAATGCATGTCTCTGGCTTGAGCAGCCGCTGCTTTTTTCTAGCATTTTAGCAGGGTGTGCAGGACTAGGAGCCGGATGGTTTGTGGGGATTCCTTTTTCGGTAAAAAGTATTTTAAGCGGAATAATGGGGGGCATAGGAACCGGTGTTAGTTTTTATATCTCTATGAGTATGTGGATAGATCAATTTAACTCGCTGTCTTTTTTATTGATAGGAACGAGCGTTATTTTTAGCGGAAGCTCGTTATTTCAAGTGTTAAAATCGATTCCGTCATTTGAAAAGGTACTGGTGAAAAGGTGGGTTCAACATCCTTTTCTGATAGCGCCTATTTTGATTACCGTATTTTGGCTGTATAATTTTATTGAAAAATATTTTCCGCAAGCAGATCCAACACGCAAGTAGTTTCCGTGTTGGATTTATTATTTCTTCGGGTAAGCCTCCTTTAAGCTCACCAAGTTTGACATCGTTCCATTAGTCTATAGAAGGTAAAAGTAGACATTCACCTATCTTCATTATGATGCATATTGTAACGTAGCAAGCATTATAAAGGGGGAGTGCGTATGTATCCATATCAATACGATCCACGTTTTCAAAATTTGTTTCCACCTGGAGGAGGCCAAGGCTTTCCATCGTTTCCACCTGGAGGAGGAGGTCAGGGCTTTCCGCCGCCGCCACCTGGAGGAGGAGGTCAAGGCTTTCCACCGCCACCACCTGGAGGAGGGGGCCAAGGGTTTCCGCCGCAGGGAGGGGCGCAGCCACCTTCAAGTCCGCCGCCAGCTTTTACACCTACACCAAAGCTAGGTTCAGGAGGTCCATCGCTTTATGCTGTTGATCCAGGCGCTATTTCAGGATGCTTATACCGATACACCTATATATGGCCGAGAAATGGTCGACCTTACTGGTTTTACCCAACCTTTGTAGGCAGACGCTCAGTTGCAGGATATCGCTGGACAGGATCTTTCTGGGTGTATGCAGGGGTAGATGTAAATCAAATTCGAGAATTTCAATGTATATAAAACTCCGCTTGCGGAGTTTTTTTGTGCGAAAAGGTTGACGCATAAAAAATGGCGTTATATAATAAATCTCGAATTAAAGATAATTTGTTTAGTAATATCTCGAACTGATGATAATAGACACTTTTTAGGAGATGACATTTATGGCAAATGTATTATATGTAAAAGTAAATCCGCAGGTTGATGAAGCATCATTTTCAACTCGTTTAGCACAGGTTTTCTTAGATGAGTATAAAACAGCAAACCCGACTGATACAGTGACAACGCTTGATCTGTATAAAGAAACAGTTCCATTCATCGATGGAGATGTTTTAGCAGCATGGGGAAAAGCTGGAGCTGGTGAAGAATTATCAGCTGTTGAGTTAGAAAAAGTAACGCGTATGGGTGAATTAGTAGAGCAGTTTTTACAAGCTGACAAAGTTATTTTCTCAGCTCCAATGTGGAACTTAAGTTTCCCTCCACTAATGAAAGCATATATTGATAACATTTTAATTGCAGGAAAAACGTTTAAATATACTGAAAATGGTCCAGTAGGATTAGCTTCAGATAAAAAGGTAGTATTACTAGAAGCTCGTGGAGGCGTGTATTCAGAAGGCCCTGCGGCAGAGCTAGAATTTACTCAAAGCTATTTACGTACAGTAATGGGATTCATTGGTGTTCAAGATTTCCAACTGGTTGTTGCAGAAGGCATGGCTTACACGCCAGCAGAAGCAGACAATATTCTAGCAAAAGCATCTGAAAAAGCAAAAGAAGTTGCGTCAACGTTCTAATCTCAAGAGGCTGGGACAAAAGGATTTTAGACGAAGTGAAAAACGAACCACTGATCAAGATGTTTGATTAGTGGTTCGTTTTTTTTTGTTACGGTGAACGTAGGTTTCATGTTTGTAAGTCTTTCTAGCAGTTGATGGGAGGGCAAGCCGAAGACTCCTGCGGGAAAAGCGGAATAGGTGAGACCCCACAGGAGCGTATGCGACGAGGAGGCTCAGCATCCGCCCGCGGAAAGCGAAGTCTTGCACGGAAATCAACTGCGGTGTCAAAAGCGGTTCGGCTCATGTATACGAGTTATTCGTCTTTAGATTGGATTCATTTGTTTATGTCTTAACCTCTTTTTTAGGGTTAAAATTCAATATCCACCCTTCAGAAGATGTAGAAAGGGTTACATAAAGTGCAGCATAGGGAACGTGCTTCTTATAAAAGCGCTTATACATTTTTATTTACAAGATAAAAAAAGCATGGTTAAATAATGACCATGTTAATGTACCATCAGGATAGGGGAAGTTTTTCTGCAGAATCATTGGGGTATGCTACAAGTACAATCTAAAAAAGGGTGATTGAGATGTTTAAAAAATTATTTGGTAATAAGACAAAATCAAAAGAAACAACCGTTCTAGCTCCGCTTTCAGGTAATATCCTGCCAATCAGCGAAGTGCCAGATCCAGTGTTCGCACAGAAGATGATGGGAGACGGTTTTGCAATCGAACCTTCAGAAGGACAAGTTGTTTCACCCGTTGCTGGGGAAGTCGTTCAGCTTTTTCATACAAAACATGCGGTAGGCTTAAAAACAGAAGCCGGTACAGAAGTATTAATACATATCGGCCTTGAAACAGTGGCAATGGAAGGCGAAGGATTCGAAGCTCACGTAACACAAGGTGACAAAGTAAGTGTAGGAACACCTCTTATTACATTTGATTTAGCGCTTATTCAAGAAAAAGCGAAAAGCATTATCACACCAATTGTTGTTACAAATAGTGATGCAAGTGAAAGTTTCGAAATTTTGGCTCAAGGGACGGTTCAAAAAGGCGAAACTGCTTGTGCAAAAGTAACGATGAAGTAATAAGCAAGGCCTTTTCCTTTAAGAAAGGAGAGCGCATTTGAAGATTTTAAAAGTGTTAAATAACAACGCCGTTGTCTTTAAGGAAGGCGGAGTTGAAAAGATTGCGATGGGTCCCGGCATCGCTTTTCAAAAAGGTAAAAATGATCTTATTAATGCTGCAAAAGTGGAGAAAGTCTTTGTCATGAAAGAAGAACAGGAAAAGTTTCAAGAACTATTAAAAAATCTTCCTGAAGAGCATATTCAAGTGGCGGAAGAAATCATTTCGTATGCTGAGCAGCAGCTTTCTGCTACGCTAAGTCATCATGTGCATATTGCTTTGAGCGATCATTTATCCTTTGCTGTCGAAAGGATAGCCCGCGGAATTTCCATCCAAAATAAATTGCTTAATGAAATTAAATCACTCTATCAGCCTGAGTATGCAATAGGAGTGTGGGCTCTTCAGCATATCAAAAAGAGGTTAGACATCACGATGCCGATTGATGAAGCGGGATATATTGCGCTTCATATTCATACGGCGAAACTGAATTCACCAGGAATGCAGCAGCTCATGATGAATACAACGATTATTAATGAAATGGTTACGATTATAAAAAAAGAGCTGAATATGGAGATTGATGAAAACAGCATGTCCTATCAGCGTCTGCTGACTCACTTGCGCTTTGCGTTAAATCGTTTAGCGCAAAATGAACCTTTTCATGAGATGGATGAAGAGATGCTCGACGTATTAAAAGTCAAATATAAAAAATCGTATCAGTGTGCTGAAACGATAAAGCAATTTGTCAAAGAGGAGTACGACATTAATTTTCCAGAAGCGGAGTTAGGCTACATCACGCTTCACATTTGCCGAATAGAGCAAAGAATATAGAAAAAAGCATTGACGAATATTGTTGCATTGAGTACAATGAAAGCGTATTAATTGAATAATCGGGATTGTGACTGGTAAAGCAGGCAAGACCTAGAATGCGCATAAAGGACAAGTGTGTCTTTTATAAGCGTGTTTTAGGTCTTGCTTTTTTTATGACATACAACAAGGAGGAAGTAAGATGGACGTAAAAGAAATTGCTAAAAAGCTTGTTCCGCTTTTGGGAGGAAAAGAAAATATTGCTAGTGCCCAGCACTGTGCTACGCGTTTGCGCCTCGTTATTCGAGATGAAAGCAAAATCGATCAAAAAGGTTTGGATGAAATAGAGGATGTAAAAGGGGCTTTTTCAAATTCAGGACAGTTTCAAATCATTTTTGGAACCGGTCTCGTTAATAAAATCCACGCTGCTTTTGTTAAAGAATTAGGCGCTGAAGAGGCTGCTGCCCCAGTAGATCACCAAGAAGAAATGAAGAAGAAGATGAACCCATTTGCCCGTTTTGCCCGCATGCTTTCCAATATTTTTGTTCCGATTATTCCAGCCATTGTAGCAAGCGGTTTATTAATGGGATTGCTCGGTATGATGAAAGCGTTCCACTGGGTCTCAGAAGATAGTGCGTTATTTGTTTTATTGGACATGTTCTCAGGCGCAGCATTTATCATTTTACCGATTTTAATCGGGTTTTCAGCTGCAAAAGAATTTGGTTCAAACCCTTATCTTGGAGCGGTTATCGGAGGGATTTTGACGCATCCGATGTTATTAAATCCATGGACATTAGCAGATGCTAAGCCAGAATATATGGATTTGTTTGGCTTAAGTATTCCGCTGATTGGCTATCAAGGTACGGTCGTTCCAATTTTATTAGCTATTTACGTGATGAGTAAAATTGAAAAGGGCCTGCGGAAAATTGTGCCGAATTCGGTTGATTTACTTGTTACGCCTTTTTTAACTGTTATTATCACGGGCTTTGTGTCACTTGTGTTTATTGGTCCTTTCGGCCGCTATATTGGAGATTTAATTTCCATTAGCCTTCAGTCTCTATACGATGTAGCCGGAGTGTTTGCAGGAATTTTGTTTGGTGGCTTATATTCAACCATTGTATTAACAGGCCTGCAGCATAGTTTTCATGCTATTGAAGCAGGGCTGCTTGCTAACCCGAAGATTGGTGTTAACTTCTTACTTCCTATTTGGGCCTGCGCGAATGTAGCGCAAGGAGGAGCAGGGCTGGCTGTTTACTTTAAGACGAAAAATGCCAAAACGAAAAAAATTGCGATTCCGGCGGCTATTTCTTCTTTCTTAGGAATTACAGAACCGATTATCTTTGGCGTCAATTTACGGCTTCGCAAGCCATTTATTGCTGCGGCTATAGGCGGGGCAGCCGGGGGAGGCTACGTTGTACTTATGCACGTAGTAGCCAATGCATACGGACTCACAGGTATTCCAATGATGGCAATCGCCGCACCGCTTGGTATGAGCAATTTAATTCACTATATCATCGGTATGATTATTTCTGTGGGTGTAGCATTCGGCGTTACGTGGTTCATGAAACTAAAAGAAGACTGAGAACCAGCGCTAAGCATACGAGAATAGAGAATGGTATTAGATTTGCTCATCATATTTTATGGTGAGCAAATTTTGTGTCGTAAATATGAAACTTTTTAAAAAGTAATACGTAGAACAGTCAAAGAGATAAGTTGATGTTGTGTAACAGGAACGTAAATGCTACACTACATATATTGGATTGTACTATTATAGTCAGAAAGAGAGCTGGCACATGGAATTTTATCACGATCTTTTTCTATATGCGCCGTATTTATCTGCTTTCGTTTTATACATCCTTTGTTATTATATGCTTCGTGAAGCTAGGTTTACGGCTTTTCATGCGGAACCTGTCACTGACCATGTGAATGCAGGGATCGATCCTTCAGTATTAACGATATGGAAAAGACGAAATGTATTTATACATGTGTATAGAAAAACACCAGTTAAAGAGAAGAATAATGATGAAGAAGATCCTTTCCTTCTGAAAAACACTTCATACATTTAGTCATTATTAGGAGGAAAGAATATGAAAAGAAATAAAAAATTATTATTGCTTGGTTTAATGGGAGCGCTTCTTTTAGCTCTAGCCGGCTGTAGCAGTACAAAAACACCGGTTACGGCTACAAGTGGCGGATTCTGGGATCATTATTTTGTTTACCCTTTATCTATGGCATTAACGAAAATTGCTGAGTGGGCAGGCGGAAGCTATGGTCTGTCTATTATTATTGCGACGGTTATCATTCGTTTAGTTCTATTGCCACTTATTTTAAAACAGCAAAAGAGCACGATGGCTATGCAAGCACTTCGTCCAGAGATGGAAAAGATTCAAAAGAAATATGCTGGTAAAAAAGATCCGGAAACACAGCAAAAGCAGCAAAAAGAAATGATGCAGCTTTACCAAACGCATAAAATTAATCCGGTTGGCGGATGTTTGCCAATCTTTATTCAAATGCCTATTATTATCGCATTTTATAATGCCATTGCACGAACGCATGAAATTGCGCAGCATTCATTCTTATGGGTAAGTTTAGGAAAGCCAGATCCTTACTTCATTTTACCGGTAGTTGCAGCGATTACGACATTCTTACAAATTCGTGTAAGTATGACGGATGAAATTCAACCTCCAATGAAAATGATGATGAACATTATGCCAATCTTCATCTTAGTAGCGGGAATTTCACTTCCATCTGCTCTTGCACTATATTGGGTAATTGGTAACTTATTCGGAATTGGACAAGGTTACTACTTGAAAAAACGTATGAGTTTATTAAAAGAAAAAGATGCGGCCAATAATGCAGCACAAGCTAAAACAAAGCCATCACCAAAATCTAAGTCAAAATCATAATATACAAAAAGCGCAGCTATCCGCTGCGCTTTTTTATTTTTTCAAAAATGTGATGAGATGAGGAGATTTGTGTAACGCTATAAAAAAAGACAGGAGTGAACATGGTGAAAAAAATAGCGTTATGTCTGCTTTTTCTTATGTTGTTCCCTATGCAAATAAATGCTGCCAATACAGTGAAGGTCAGTTTTATACGGCAAGGAAACCTATGGGTATATGATAACGGTACCGAAAGGCAGTTATCCTATGCCCGTCATGCCTCTATGCCTCAATGGTCATCACATGGAGATATAGTTGCGTATGCAGAAAATGATTCTTTAATGATTGCACCGTTAAAAGGAAAACCGCTGCTTGTTGAACATGATGTGACTCATTATCAATGGTCACCGGTTGCCGAGGAGCTTGCGTATATTTCGAATGGAATCTTAGTATATTACAACGTTAAAACGCATGAAAAGAAGCGTGTAGCCATAGGAGTTGATCAGTTTTCATGGTTTCCGGAAGGAGATCGATTTTTAATTACGTCAGCTGCTGCGCTGGCGCCCACGGGATGGGGACCGGTAAAGCTATATACAGTGAGCAAATATGCAGGGTTAGATGTGAAAAAAGTAGAGGCTTTTACGACGCTGCCAGCAGAAAATGATTCATTTTTTGCGTATACAACAAGCAGCTTTAAATGGTCTCCTAACGGTCAATGGATTAGTTTTATCGCTATTCCAACGGCTTCGATGTCTGCAGATGCAAATAAGCTGTGCATCATTACAAAAGAAGGAAAAGCTTTTCAAGTGGTGGGAGATATGCTTAATGTACCCAATTGGTTTAAGTGGAGTAATGAAGAGCAAGTACTGGCATTTATTAATGGAGAAGGAAGATTTGCCACCGAAAATAAAAAGTTCACTTTAAAAGAGATGCCCGTTTTTAAAGAACATGTGTTTACGCCAAAAGGCTTCGCAGATTGGGATTTCACTTGGACAGAAAAAGATAACATCATCATTTCACGTGTGCCCGAAGCAGGGTGGTCGAATGATGAAAAAAAGAGGCCGCTGCCTTTTTTATATAGCATGAATGTAAAGACAAATAAGCAAAGTCAGTTCACATTTCCGCAAAAAGGCTTAGGCGATTACGCGCCTGTTTATCATAAAGCAACGAATCAAACGATGTGGATTCGTACAAATCGAAAACAAGCAAATCTTTTAACGCGCATAAAAGATACGAAAAATGACAAGGTACTTATTTCAGATTTAGACCTGCCGGGAAATTATTATGAGCTGTATCGGTGGAATGAAGTATTTAGCGTGTACAGTCCTTAATAGCTAATTAAAACATAAGAAACTAAGGTGAAAAGATGAATATACGATTGTTGGCAAAAGAAGACGCTGACGTGTACTTTGAACTCCGTCTTCGTGCTTTAAAAGATCATCCCGAAAGTTTTATTTTAAGTTATGAAGAAGAATATGAAAAAGAAATTGCTGATATCAGAAATTATTTCCCAAGCAGCCAATCAGAATTTGTAGTAGGAGCTTTTATGGAAAGCCAGCTTGTAGGGATTGTAGGGTTTCAGCAGCAAAAGCCTTTAAAAGTTCAGCATAAAGGAGATATTTGGGGCATGTACGTAGCCCCTGAAGCAAGGGGGAAAGGTCTTGGGAAGAAGCTGTTAAAAGCCGCTGTTGAACAAGCTTTTTCCAAAGCGAATGTTTTGCAAATCTACCTAGCTGTCGCTGCTAAAAATGAAGGGGCAAAAGCCCTATACAAAAGCCTCGGTTTTACTTCTTATGCGTATGAAAAAAGAGCTCTTCAAGTAGATGGTGAATTTATTGATGAAGAGCATATGGTATTGTCTATAAAAAGCCTTTGATCATATCAAAGGCTTTTTTGTACGGGAAAAATTTAGCTGAAACGTATAGAGATGGAAGCACATTCCCCATAAATATGCTATGATTTAACATATAGGATTATGGAGAGGCGAGGCAGCGGATGGAAAAACTGATTGAATTAAAAAATGTTGCAAAAGTATACAAAAAACATACCGTATTAGAAAACATTCATACGACCCTTTATAAAGGAGAGACTGTTGCGATTGTTGGAAAAAATGGGGCGGGAAAAAGTACGTTTTTAAAGCTAATTGGCGGATTATCTAAACCGACTAAAGGAACAATTCACCTTGATAAAGAAACCGGTACGCCTGGATTTGTGGTAGAGCAATTTCCTCAGGAGCTGCGTTTTACCCTAGCAGGTTATTTGCAGCACATGGGACGAATTCAAGGATTGTCTAAGAAAAAGCGCAGCTCTAGAATTGAAGAGCTGCTCGAAACTTTCGAAATGGTAGAGTTTAGACATGAAGAAATCGTTTCTTTTTCAAAAGGAATGAAGCAAAAAGTCAACATGATGCAAGCACTGCTGAGTTCTTCTAAGCTGCTATTGCTTGATGAACCTCTATCAGGATTAGATGCGCGTGCTCAGCTAGAAGTAGAACGAATTTTTACAAAGCTAAAAGAACGAGGGATGACCATTGTATTTACGTGTCATGAAGAAAGGCTCATACATGCTGTAGCGGATCGTGTTATCACCATTGGGTCACAGCGCATTTTAAAAAATGAGCGCGTTCAACTCATTGAGCATTTAACGGTTATTGAGGCAAATGTGATTCTTAATAAGCCACTTCGTTTATTAAAAGAAAAGTGCACGAAAATTGAACAGCACGGAAACTACTGGATTTTTTATATAGATAAAAAATATGTAAACGAGTTTCTTGCAGAATTACTTGCTGTTCAAGGTGAAGTTGTAAAGCTATATCATATGGAAAGGGAAGAAATTTAAGATGGGTGCATTGATTCGCTATCATTTTATTACATATATTAAATCGTATCGATATATTCCGCCGCTTGCACTTTATATTATTTCGCTGTGTATGAACTATACATATAGACCGAACCCGGTGCTTGATAGCTTTTTTAATACGGCGCTTTTCCTCTTTTTTCTAACCACTTGGTTTACAATGTCGCTGTTTCACGCGGAAGATTCCAGTCAAGAAGTTATTACAAAACTTCACGTAGGGAAAAAGAATAAGTACTTTACGAGCAAACTTATTAGCTGTGTTCTGCTGTTTACATTTTTATCAGCGGTTTCAATTGCCTATCCCGTGCTGCTTGATATGTTTGAAGTGGATATATCCACTAAGCAAATGGTGTTTGGGTTTATTATTCACTGGACGTTTAGTTTGCTTGGTATGAGCATAGGTCTTGTTTTTACAAGAGATGTTGTAAGAGAAGGCAGCTTATCGTGGTTTGGACCTCTGTTTATTTTAATCATTACGCTTGCAGCGGCAGGCGTTTCATTTCCGTATCAAGGAGGCGGACTGCTGCTGTATGTACTGCCGCCCGTATCTGCAATCATTCAATTTATTAACGAAGGATTAAATAAATTTTTGGTGTTTGGCTGGGCTTTGCTTTATGCCATAGCATTAATTAGCCTGTACTTGTGGCGAGCGAATAGAAGAGATGTATAAAGAATAAACACTTGCCGCGGCAAGTGTTTATTTTTTATGAAGCACGTTATAAAGACGATCCGGGTAATTAGTAAACATGCCGGTTACGCCCCACTCGATAAGTGTTCTCATTTGTTTTTCATCATTTACTGTATACGGGTGGACGTCTAAATCATACGAGCGAGCTTTTTGTACATATGGTTTTGTCAGCGTGCTTGCGTTAGGACCGATGCCGTTCGCGTATGTTTTAATTTGTCTGAACTGCTGATCTGTTAACATATTGGTTTGCTTGGAACGAATCAGTTGAATTAGTTTCATAGTAGGTCGGTATCGATGGACGGTTTTTAAGCTTTCAGGACTAAATGATTGTACAATGACGTGATTGGTATGAATGTTGTACTTAGCCATCAGCGTTAACAATTCTTTTTCCATACCTGGATATTCATGAGGAGATTTTGTTTCAATATAATAGTTTGTTCGATTGCCAAACTTACGGAATATTTCTTCTAAAGTTGGAATGACGGCTTTTTTAGGACCTTTTCCTGCGTTCAAACGCTGAAGCTGCTTCACTGTATACTGTTTTACATATCCTGTTCCATTTGTCGTGCGGTCAACTTTGTAGTCATGAATGGCTACAAGCTGCTGATCTTTAGACATGTGAAGATCAAGTTCAATGTAATCCGCTTTTTGCTGGACGGCCGTGAGATAAGATTGCATCGTATGCTCTGGCTCATATCCTGATGCGCCTCGATGAGCAATAATGGCTACTTTTTCTGCTTGAGTAGAAGCTGCCTGCGTATGTATAAACATAAAAATACCGCATAAACAAAAAGTGAGTGAGCTTACAAACCACCATTTTCGTCTCATATCAAAACTCCTTTTTATTGAGGGGTCGTGCATTAGTTTACCAGCGAGATGTTGTGTTCATATTAAGGCTGTGTAAATATTTAAATAAAACGAACCAGTGTGTAATTAAAAGTAATAAAGGCCGATGTTTAGTGAGAAACATCGGCTGTTTTTTCCGGGCGGAGGCTTGTATAAATAACGAGTCTGCGCTCATGAGTTTTCTGTTTATGATCAAATGTTCCCGTACAGGTGATTAAATTAAGCTGGTGTTGAAAAGTTGGACCGAAAATCTCTCTGATAGGAGCAGACTCTCGGGGGTAAGAAGCTTTATTGGTAACAACAAAGGCCAGCTGCTGACCTTGCTGATCGGTTACAAAAATTTCATCTCCTTTTGTGAGCTTGTCGAGATGATAGAAGATAGCGGGTCCTTTTTGGTCATCAACATGTCCTGCAATGACCGCATTTCCTTCCTCTCCGGGTCTTGCTCCAAGCTTAAACCATGCTACATCATGACCATTATCAGGAACGCTCATTTCACCTTGATTAGTAAGGCCCATTCCTTTTATAAAAGCCTTGATATGAAGCTTCGGAATAATAAGCTGAGATGGAAGAGGTGTAGAAGCGGTCCCTGAAGATTTCAAGGATTGAGCCGATTTTGTTTCAGCCATCTTCACAACAAAATCCGTCGAGCTATTTGCAAATGCTGATTGGGCAAACCAGCTGCTCATGAATAGTATAAAAGAAAAGGTGAAAACCCCTCCTATCCATTTCATTCGCTTTCGTATCCTCTGTGACGACGAACAACAAATATAGCGACCGCTCCAATTCCCAATAAAGTAAGAACAGGCACAATTGAATTATAATTATCCTCTGAAGCACCGCCCATACCGGTTTTTGGCATTTCGGAAGGCATAGCGGTATTATCTTTTAATAACAGCGTTTCAAGGCTGTCGGCTTTGTTAATAGCGAGCACCGTGTAGACCGTGTTGGCTTCTAAATTAAGATTTGGAATTTCCAGTATTTTTTTATTGTCTTGACTAGTTGCGATGGTTAAATCATAAGTTCCGGCATCTACTTCAGAATAATTTGTCATTTGTTTAAAAGCAGTGTCTTTAAACAAAGTAGGGCCGTGATTAATACCTACATTAACAGCGGGAGCATCTGGAGAAAAGTGAGCAATTCGGATTTTACTCTTTCCTTTAGCTACGTTCATATCATCTTGAGCTACTTTTAATTCTAAGTGTGCAACTTGGTTAATAGCAGCAAGGGTATAGGCTTTGTTTGCTTCGAAGGTTACATTAGTTGAAATGACAGGTTTTTCTTTTCCTTTTGTACCTATAGCATATACCTCTACTTTATGAGACCCCGCAGGTACCTTAAGGTAATCTGTCACATCTTTAAACGATGCGCCGACTACGATGCTTTGATTGTCCACATATATATCTACTTCAGGTGCATCAGGTGATGCATGCACAACTCGTATCATTGCCTCCTGCACAGCTGCAGAAGTGAAATTATCTGAAAAAGCTAGCAATAAAACTGCGAGTAAAGAAGCAGCAATAATCTTTACACGGTTCATAACGTTTTACTCTCCTTTTAATCTAAGTTTGTCCTGTTAATCCCGTATGAAAAGTGGTCGGGGTGCATTCACTTTTGAACGTACTCGGGCATTTATTCACTTGTTATCATCTACAATTTTATCCAATATATGCATAATTTATTTCATTAGATGAAATTTTTGTAAAAGAGCAGATAAATAGTTTGAATTTTGTGATAATATTAAAATAGAGCGTTTAGTTAGTAATTGATGTCTCTATCACAAAAAGGAGGGGAAGTTATGTGCTGCAAACGAATCATGAAATAAAAAAGGTTGTTCATCGTTCGCTATCAGCTAAAATGATTGTAAAGCGTATGCTATTTATTTTAGTGGGGGCCCTTTTAATGGCCGTCGGGCTAGAATTTTTTCTTGTCCCTAATGAGGTTATTGACGGTGGAATTGTAGGTATATCTATTATTTTATCCCACTTAACGGATGTTCAAATCGGCTTTTATATCTTCGTATTAAATCTTCCATTCTTTTTTATTGGATACAAGCAAATTGGAAAAACATTTGCGCTATCTACGCTATTAGGTGTTATCATTCTATCCATTGCTACCTCTATTTTTCACGACTTGCCGGTCTTAACAGGCGACCCTCTTTTAGCAACTGTGTTTGGCGGAATTGTTCTCGGTGTGGGAGTAGGAATTGTTATTCGATACGGAGGTTCTTTAGACGGCACCGAGATATTAGCTATTTTATTTAATAAGCGTACGCCGTTCTCCGTAGGTGAGACGATTATGTTTTTTAATTTATTTATTTTGGGAAGTGCCGGTTTTGTATTTGGCTGGGACCGCGCTATGTATTCTTTAATGGCTTACTTCATTGCTTTTAAAACGATTGACATTGTGATTCAAGGTTTAGATGAGTCCAAGTCAGCTTGGATTATTAGCGAACAATATGAACAAATTGGTGAAGCAATCCTTGCTCGTTTAGGGAGAGGCGTCACGTATTTAAACGGGGAAGGTGCGTATACGGGAGATGATAAAAAAGTGATTTTTTGTGTTATTACCAGGCTTGAAGAAGCAAAGTTAAAAGCGATTATCGATGAGATAGATCCATCTGCTTTTTTTGCTGTAGCAGCTATTGCTGAAGTCAGGGGAGGAAGGTTTAAGAAACGAGATATTCATTAATGAAGGTTGTCTGCTAATGAGACTGCCCCTTATTATAGCTTACAGCCGAATTTTTAGCTTTCTCTGCTTGATTGTTTGTAATGGTTTACGTTACTTTTGCTGCTTCATGCATATTGAGCCCCTCTTTTTTCTTGTATGTCTTTGAAACAAACATGTAAAATGTCTAAAAGATATAAAAAGAGTACATAGTAAAAAAACAGAAAGAGGGAGTGACATGAAAAAAACGTTAAAAATACTAGGAGTCAGTCTTGCCGTTCTTGTTGCAGTAACCGCGGCTTTTTTTGTTATATGGTCGGGTTTTGATTATGAACCTTCAAAACAGCTTCACTCACTGGTAGATGAGAAAAAAGTAGTGAAAAAAGACGATTATTACGTATTTAAGCCTCAAACGAACAAAGAGATAAAGGCCGGCTATATTATTTATCAAGGTGCTAAAGTAGAGCCGTTAGCATATGGCTATTATGCTCAGCAAATTGCAAATGAAGGATATCTTGTTGCTGTTGTAGATTCTCCGTTTAATATGAGCTTCTTTAGTCAAAATAAAGCGACGGATATTGTGAAGAGCTACCCGAAGATTGCCGCATGGTTTATCGGAGGGCATTCCCTTGGAGGAGTGAGTGCAGCGTCTTATGCGTATGATCATCAAAACTCAATAAAAGGCTTAGTTCTTTTAGCATCGTATCCGATGAATAAAAATGATTTTTCAACCTCCACTTACCCTATTTTGTCTTTAACCGGTGAGAAAGATGGTTTGTCGACGCCTGAAAAAATTAAAGAAACCAAGCATTTACTTTCAAAAAATACGGAGCTGGTCCAAGTAAAAGGAGCTAATCACGCACAGTTTGGAATGTACGGGAAACAAAAAGGCGACAACAAAGCCAGTATTTCTCCTAAAGAGCAGCAGGATGAGCTAGTAAAAAGAACGGTCAAGTGGTTCAACAGTCAAATGAAAAAGTCCGTCAGTAACTAACTGACGGACTTTTTTTCTTTTTTTGGAAATAATACTTGAAAAAATAACCAGTTAGTTATATAGTTAGTTACATGAGTAATGAACCACTTAAGTGAGGTAGTCAAAATGAAACAATCATTAGATCATCAGCGACCAATTTTTCAACAAATCAAAGAAACCATCGAAGAGAATATTTTAAATGATGCTTTTCCAGAAGAAGAAAGAGTACCGTCTACGAATGAATTTGCCAAAATGTATCGCATTAACCCTGCAACGGCAGCTAAAGGAATTAATCAGCTAGTTGACCACGGAATATTGTATAAAAAGAGAGGGATCGGGATGTTTGTATGTGCGGGTGCCAAAGAAGTGTTGCTTACACAAAGAAAAGAAGAATTTTATAACCGTTTTATCGTTCCGCTGAAAAAAGAAGCACAGCATTTAGGAATTACGGTAACCGAGTTAAAAGAGCTGTTAGACAAGGGGGAAATAGAATGAATATAGAAGCGCAGCTGTTAAATAAATGCTACGGATCTAAGCAAGTGTTAAAGGATATTTCACTTACGCTAGCACAAAATAAAATATACGGACTGCTAGGTAGAAACGGAGCGGGTAAAACGACTCTGATGCAAATTGTAGCCGGACATATTCCAGTTACAACAGGAGAGGTAAAAGTGGGAAATCAATCTCCGTTTGAAAACCGCTCTGTTCTACAAAACATCTGCTTAATTAACGAAAGCGGAAATTTCAAAAAAACATTAAAAGTCAAAGACGTGCTAAAAATTGCCTCCTTTTTTTATCCTTATTGGAGCCAGGAAGCTGCTGAGAGGCTTATGGAAGAGTTCGATTTAGATTGTAATAGGAAAGTGAAAGCATTGTCTAAAGGTATGGAATCAGCGTTAGGAATTATTGTTGGGTTATCTTCTCGCACAAGCATCACAATTTTTGATGAACCTTATATTGGACTTGATGCTGCGATGCGAGCCCGCTTTTATGAGCTTTTATTGGATGAATATGAAGAATATCCACGCACGTTCATTATTTCAACGCACTTAATTGATGAAGTAAGTAATTTGTTTGAAGAAGTACTTATTATGCAAAAAGGAAAGCTGATTCTTCAGGATACAGCAGAAAATTTGCAGCAGCGCTGTGTAAGTGTGAAAGGACCTAAAAGTCAAATTGAAGAATATGAAAAAGGAAAGCAAGTCATCCATGAACAAGTATTCGGGGGAGAGAAAAAAATAGTGCTGTTTAATGAAGATATTTATGCTGAAGAACTTGTCGACAGTTCGTTTCATGTAGAAGCCGTTCACATACAGGATATTATGATTTATCTTACAGCCAATCGTGGAGGTGTAGCGTAATGAAAGGACAGTTTGCAGCCATTAGTTATTCGCTCTACGTTGAACTAAAGTATTTAATGATTCGCTTTTGGACGATTCTGCTAGCTTTTGTTGCAGTAGATATTTTAGTGTTCAGTCAGGTGAATGAGCATCTTCTGTTAGTAACAAGTATGCCGCAGTATATCTTTTCAGGTATTGTAAGTTTTATTATCATTCGAAAAAGTTTTTCCTTTTGCTTAAAGTTAGGAGCTACTCGTAAAGCATATCTTTCAACGATGACCTGTGTTTTTGCTCTATTTGCAATTGTAATGTCTTTTATCAATGTTGTCATCATGAGCATTTCAATGAAGGTGATTAATAGTTTGAATTTAATGAATGTTCAGCTTTATTATGCAAGTGATTTTATCTTCCATGATCCTACTCTCGCTGTTCACTTTTTAACGGACGCTGTCTTTATCTTTTTTATTACAGCAGCCGCGTGTTTGCTTGGCAGCATTGTCTACAAATTCGGGCAAACAGGAGGGATGATCAGCGGTGCTGTTCTGGTGTTACTGTTCACAATTCCAGTAACAAAAGAACCGATTATTCATTTTATAAAAAGCTTTTCGAGCGGGTCGTTATTGCTTACATTCGGAACAATGGTTATCGTAAGCTTCCTACTCTTTCTTATCAACTGGCTGTTTTTAAAAAAAGCGTCTCCTGTCCATCAAGCCTAATAAAAAAGCAATCATTCCTTTACTGAATGATTGCTTTTTTACTGTACTTTTTTTGAACAAGCTGCATCAATATCTAGAATCCAGTCGTGAAACTTTTGCTGAAGCAGTTGAAGAGAAGACTGATTGTTTGATACGATGTCCAGGCCGCGCTCGTCGTATAGGTGGAAGATGGTTTCTTTATTCAAATTCACAATGTAACACTCTTCTTCAATAGCCGGATGAATATGAAGATCACGGTTGGCAATTGATTGCAAAAGAAGCTTTTCTTTCACATCATTTGTTTTACAGGCAATAATATACTCAGCGTTATTTAATAATGCTACGGATTGAACTTCTTGTTTCTTCAGGCGAGAGCGGATGAATTTTTTAATAGCTGTTTCTTTTTTCTTTTTTAAAAGTAAATCATCCTGTGCAGCATTCGCTTTGAAAACAAGCAGCAGCTCATCATTTTTTTCATGGAGTGTTTCAAAAATTTCGTAAGCGCGTGCGTACACATTTTTCATGTATTCTCGTTCCCATACGCCTTTTTGATTGGTAAGCGTAAAGCGAATACCCGCAGGCGCGTTATAAAAAAGAGGTCTTTTCATTTGAACATTTGGAAACATTGTTGTTAAGTATGATTGAAGCCGCATTGTGGTCATACGCAACACCTCATTTAGTTTAGTCCTGACTTAATATGTTGAATTTAGTCTATCACGTGATTAGCTAAATTTGTAAAGAAGTAATGTTATTTAATCAAAAGGTAACCAAACTGTTATATTTTGTTGATTTTGCATTATTTCTTTACACAACCTTTGCGGATGAACAGGTTTTTTCATACGCCTGTCGTATTACTTAACGTAGTAACGACGTGAAGAAAGGGTGATAGACGGTGAAAAAACAGCTTGTTCTTATTTCAATTGTTACAGCTGCTTTCTTTGTGCTTATTTTTCACAAAACGATCTTTCAAGAAGGTAATCCTCTTCCCATTGCATGGAGTATTGTAAAATTAAAGTCTTCAGGTGAAGATGTTGTTCAAATATCTGATAAGCCTAAGAGGTACCTCATTCATTCAAATGACTATTTAACGTTTATTAAACAAATGAAAAAGAAAAAAGTGAATTTTCAATATCAGGACGATAAAAAGTTTTATTTTAATAACGATGATGAACGCCAGCTGTTCATCAGCAAAAACTATACCGATAAGTTCACGATTATGGAACTAAAGAAAAAAGAGCTGACTGAAGCTGGCGTTGAGTAATAAGACTAATCTCTGCCCTGTGTACCAAAATCTTTAATTTGAACATCGACATGATAGTCGATGGTCGACTGGCTAAATATTTCATCCCATTCATGCTGATGTTTTTTCCAAAAATGAGGATGATGAATTCGTACGTAATTATGCAGGTCAAGCACATCAGCTTTGTAATTATTTTGTAATAAGCGAAGTGTTTTTTCTGCGTCTTTTCGAATAATTTTTTCTATTTTTTTCTCGGTGTTCTTTACATTAGAGGCGGCAAGAGCCTGTTTTGAAGTCTCCCAATCTTCTGATAGCCTGCCGCTTGTTTGAACGTTGATGTCAAAATGAAGGGAGTGATTTGAATCAATGCGGGCCTTCACATCTTGCTGAACATCTCCAATTTCATAGGAAAAGGGGTATGGACCGTGTTTGCCGTAAATAATTCCGCCTTTAATATTCCCCGTTAACCACGTTAAAGCCTCCACTTGGTGCTGAGTTAAGGTGAATTTTGCTTTTTTATCTTTTATGATTGCCGCGCCGTCTATTTCAACGCTGTTTTTTATTTTAGAAAGCCGCTGTATTAAAAAGCTTTGATCTGTTTTTAACTTAGCCGATAGCTCTCCCATGGTTAAGGGATTTAGAATTTTATTCGTTTTGAATTTATTGTAAACAAGCTCGTAAATTAAGTTGACTGGAGGCACAGACATTCCTTGAATCGTTAAAACGTTTTTAGCGTCTCCTTTTGTAACAAACGCAAGGCTGCTGCGCCGTATTTCATTATCACGTACAAACTGATTGATAAGCGCATCAAGAGGGATTGTCTTGCTCGCTTTTTCTCCTATTAAAAGTGCTCGCTGATGCTGGCTGTATATAGGGTCAGATTTCAGCGAAATATTTCGTGTGATTTCATGAATGGTAGGGCCGGCTGTTGTAATGTTTTTGTATGGAATGGAAGAAGACATATTTCCGGATTCCGTTTCGGTTAACGTTTGATGAGTCAGCACAAGCTGATTTTTTCCTGTTTTTGGTTCGATTTTTGGTGTAATATCCATTGCCACTCCTATAACAAGAGCAAGTTGTTCAATATTCCGATGGCTCATACAGCCGCATAATAAAAAAACGGTCATCATGACAGGAAGACATTTTTTCGTCATTTGAACACAACCTTTTTTATTTTCATTAACGTGCTGAAAAAAAGAGGGATAACTAAAAATGTCACTAAAAATGCCCAGCCTAATACCGTTGAAAAATGGGACACGTCGCTTGCTGTTTTGGGGGCTAACGAGCTCATAAATAAAATGGGCACAAGAAAGATAATATTGGTAGTTGACCGGTTTTTGAAAATCTTTTTAAATCCTGAAACAGCCAAAAAGAAATACATTACAAAAGTTAAAAAAAACTGAAGAAGCCAGACAATAAGTAAAAATAATTCAAGCCTCTCAAAGAAAATTCCTTTTACTTCATGCGTCTGAACAAATTCAATCGTAGGCCAAACGGTTGTTTTTACCTCCGGAACGGATAAAGCGCCTACAACTAATACGTAAGTGATAATATACAAAAGTAAAGGAATAGAAAATCCGATGATCGAAACTTTTCGTAAGTGATTTTTATTTTTCATATGCTTCGGAAGAAAGACAATGGTTTCAATCCCTAAAAAAGAAACAGAGACGGTTGTAAAGGCAGCAAGAAGCGGGCTGAATCCGTCAGCTAATACAGGCTGCAAGTTTTTTAAATCCACCATACCGATGCTAAGAGCGTATAAGGTAAGAAGAATGATGACCGTTACAGGAAAACATAGTGCCATTACTTTTCCAATAGAATCAATACCTCCCGTGATTAAATAAACGCCTGTCAAAATAAACGAAAGAATAATTAATTCAATGGGCATCGTTTCCAGTAAATAAAAATGAATCATTTCTGCCATAGCTCTTACTTCAAAGCTTGCTACAGATGTAAAATAAACGACCATAGCAAAGTTGAAGATATTTCCAATTATCTTGCCGGTTACTTCCTGTGTAAAATCAAACATACAGCTAATTGTAAAATACTTAACCATCCAGACTAAAAAAAGAACAATTCCAATAAACAAAAGACCGTCCATAATCAGTACAATCCATCCGTCTGCATTATTTGTCTGGTTTGTAATACTGCTTGGCAGTGTTAATAAACCGACGCCAAGCATAGTTGAAGAAATAATTGAAATGGCGTAAAAATCTGAAAGAAGCTTGCTTGATTGTGATTGTTGCATATGGTCCTCCTTTTGTTAGTTTTGTTTTGATTTATTTTTAGACTGTTTTAGGCTTTTGTTTGGAAGACGAACATAAGAGTCTTTCCACGCTTTTTTATTTAACGCAAAAAACGGTTTAAAGTAGGCTATACCAAAACTTTCGAGCTTAGTTAGATGAATGACAAGAACAAGGAAAAACATGGTAACTCCGTATAATCCAAAGATTGCTGCAATCATCATAGATACGAAACGCAAAATTCGAAACGAAAGGCCAATTCCATACTGAGGAACGGTAAAGGACGCAATTGCCGATACGGATACAACAATAATCATAACGGAGCTAACGATATGGGCTTCCACCGCTGCTTGACCAATCACAACCCCTCCTACAAGTCCAACTGTTTGTCCGACAGGAGTAGGGAGACGCAGCCCGGCTTCGCGCAATAATTCAAGCGTCACTTCCATGACCACTGCTTCGATAAAAGGAGAAAAAGGAACGTTTTCTCGTGTAGCCGCAATAGTGATAGCTAGCTCCGTCGGAAGCAGACCTTGGTTAAACGAAACGAGTGAAATATAAATAGCTGAAAAGAATAGGGTAATAAAAATAGACAAGTACCTTAGTAATCTCAGCAACGAACCCGCTATCCATCTTTCGTAATAATCATCGGGTGATTTCATAATCATATCGAAAGTTGTAGGTACTAAAAGAGCAAAAGGAGAGCCATCTACTAAAATGGCTACTCGCCCTTCATTCACCGCAGCGAGAACGCGATCCGGTCTTTCTGTATTTTGCACTTGAGGGAACGGTGAGTAGGGTGCTTCTTCTAAAAATTCTTCAATCATTCCTGAGTCTTGAATGTTATCTAAAGGAATGTCTAATAATTTCTCTCGGACTTGATTCACGATGTGAGTTTGACAGTGTTTATTATGAAAAACGATACTTGTTCGATGTTCCTTTGTATTTCCAATGTAAATGTCTTCAATAACCATTTCTTCTTCGGTAGAACGCTGCCTTAAAAGACCAAGGTTTTCATCTAAGTTTTCGATAAGCGCAATTTTAGGGCCACGCACTACTTTTTCTGTTGTAGGTTCACTTAAAGAGCGCTGTTTGGTCATAGACATATTCAGCGAATATGCCGTGGTGCTTTCGCTAATGAACAGCAAGGGCTGACCTTTAAAAAAACACGAGATCGCTTGCTTGTATGTATAAACTTCTTTGTCTTTAATGACAGAAATAAACGAATCGATGTCATCGAGTGTTTGCGTTTCACTTTTTGCTTTGGTCTCAACAATATGCTGAGTGAGATTATCAAGTTTTTCTCCGTCGACTAATCCTTGGAGATAAATAATGCATATATATTTTGTGGGGGACAGCCATAATTTTTTGGAACCAACATCTGTATTTTGACCCACCAAATCTAGAAACGTTTGAACGGTGTAGTCTGCATTGGGCTGAAATTTTGAATCAAGCATAAATAAACTCACCGCCTGTTGTATTAATGAGCTTAGTGTTTACGATGTAAAAACGAGTTATGCGAAAAATGTGGAAGAATAGAAAAGATATGTTATGGTAAAGAAAAGAGGTGATGGTATGCTACATTCATTTACGTTAAAAACGAATAAGCGTGACGAAATGATCGACGTTACGAGTCATGTACAAGCAGTAATAAGAACAGAAGGATTAAAAGAAGGGGCTGTAGTTGTTTACTGTCCTCATACAACCGCTGGTATAACAATTAATGAAAATGCGGATCCCGATGTAAAAACGGATATGATCCGACGCTTCGATGAAGTATATCCTTGGGAACATAAGTTAGATCTTCATATGGAAGGAAATACGGCGGCACATCTCAAAGCGAGCACGGTCGGCCCCTCTCAGCATATAATCATTCACGATGGGCAGCTGCTGCTAGGAACGTGGCAAGGAATTTATTTTTGTGAGTTTGATGGACCGAGGAACCGTACGTATTATGTGAAAATTTTATCCCTGCAATAACTTTTTTTCATACTCATTGTCCAACTTTCTTTTTAAAGTTGTTATAAAACAAAGTTTAGTTAATATAAATGTTATATAACAGTTAAAGGGAGAGATTGAATAATGGAAAAGATCGGTGCAGAACAAGAAACAGTAAAAAAAGAAAACGAAAAAACAAACTTTACATGGGTGGAAGAATACCCAACTATTTTAGACATTGTTAATGAGTATTACAGTACGTGTCGATAATGTGAAGAATCTGGGGCAAAATTATTTTAGTTGAAGGAAGATCCGAACGCGTTTGATTCTTGCTGGAGAATCCAACGCATTCGGATTTTTTCATTGATATAGTGAACGTAGATTTTATGTATGTAGACGAGGAGGCTCATCAGCCGCCTGGGGAAAGCGAAGTCTTACAAGGAAATCAACAGCAACGTAACAAGCAGTTGAGATTATTTATCTCGTTTGTTCGTCTTTGGATTGGAATAATTTAGTTAGGTCTTAATATCTTTTTTATAAAAAAGATATTATAGTAGCAATTTTTCTAAAAGGTTTAATATAATAAATATTAGGGTACTGAATTGTATGAAGTAAAGATAAAACGCATCGTTTCATACTATTTCCTTTTTTACCGCTAGTATAGCCTTGAAGAAAAAGTTTCATTTGATATACTAACTATACGCTTAGTCTTTAAGAGAAAGATGAAGATTCATTGTCATTGTTACACGCAGTGAATGAGCTGCCTTTGCTTGGCGAAAACGTCGTACAAACAAAGACAGATAGCGAATTGTTTTGGGTGCGTTCATTTAGTTCAAAACAGGGAGGCGATTAGTCTATGTTACTTGTACGTATGGCCATGATTGGTTTCTTTTCATTAACAGCCATATCATTGTTTTCTTTTCAGTCCGTTGAAATTATCCATGCCATTATGGACTTTTTTTCATCAGCTGATAAGTACTAAAAACGATATCTTTTTTAAATAAAAAGCGGATAACCCTTAGGGGGCTATCCGTCAAAAACCGCCCAAAAGGCGGTTTTTTTATGCTTATAGCTGTGCTCACAAACGCACTGCATTCATTCTCTGATGACAAAGTCTACGTGTTTTTTTGATTAACATTCGTTGAAATAAGTATTTACGTACTGTTCAAACTGAAGCCAATCGTCCACGCGAGGGACATTTACTTCTTCGTTGTATGGGTAGCTCATGGCAACAGCATGGCGACCTGTAGCTTGAAAAGCCTTCAAATTATGCGGTGCATCATCAAATAGCAAGTCTCCGTATATTTTATCTTTTTGGTGTGTAAACACGATATTGTACTTTCCGATAAACGGAAGGTGTTTTTCAACCCACTGCTCTTTTTCTGTATAAGCATAGGTACGGCTGCTTGTGACAATTAAAATGGAAAACCTTTCATAAAGTCGTTTAAGAACCTCAACAGCATGAGGCAGAGGTTGTAAATGTAAAAAAAGCCCCGGCTGATCGAGGTAGTCATAAATCTTTGTGCCGCATTCCGGCTTTACATACTTTTCTGATTCCCAGCATTTTAACTTTTCAACCGATAAGCTGTCGCAATAATCTTTGTTATATTGGTTATGCCAATCCGTCATAAGATCACAAATGACAGAATCCATGTCAATTAAAAGGGTGTGCATTTATTCAACTTCCTTTACAGTATTCATCTACACGCTTGGTTTTGTAATGCGCTGCTTCTACTATACCAAATCTTTTACATGCAGAAAAAGAGCAAGCCGCATCAAAATCGCACAGCTTGCCCTTTTTATCGAAACTACATTCTTTTAGCACCTAAATAGCGTTTGCTCCAATAGCTCTCTTTTAGAGAAGAGATGCTCACACCTTTAGATGAAGAACAGTGAAGAAACTGGTTGTTTCCTAAATAAATTCCTGCATGGGAAGGCCCTTTTGTATAGGTTTGGAAGAACACAATATCTCCAGCTTTTGGACTTGAGACGCGCGTTCCTTTTTGGTAAATTTGAGCTACTGTTCGAGGAAGCTGAACCCCGCCGCCATGTTTGAACGCATAGCCAATAAAACCGCTGCAGTCAAAGCCGCTTGGCGTTGTTCCGCCCCAGCGATAGCGAACGCCCATGTACTGTTTTCCTTTGTTAATCACTGCGTTAGGGTTATAGCGCGCTGAGCTAGAAGACGATTTGCCCTTTGCTGAAACGCCTAGTTTAGCGTACGTTCCTTTTCCGACAATACCATCTGCTGCTAGTCCATTTTTGCGCTGAAATGATTTTACAGCAGAAGTTGTAACAGTCCCAAAGTATGTAGTCGTATTCCCTTTAAAATAACCTTTATTTTTCAACGTTTGTTGTAGTTGTTTAACATCTTGGTGATTCATGCCTTGGCGAAGCGTTTGGTCGCCTAGAGCCGCTTGGCTGACAATCGGGCTAGTAGAAACAATAACGCCAGCAAGCGTAAGAGCTGCTATTACTTTTTTCATAAAACTAGTACCCCCTGAAAATTTTTCCTGATTTGAGTAAATTCATCATATCATCTTTCGACAGTGTTCTACGTTACAATTTCATTACATATATGAAAAAAATGAAATATAAAGGTGAATATAGTCTTATAAAAGCTGTAATTAAAAGGGTTCTTTAGATGTGTAATATTGCTAGAAAAACTTTGAATATTTGACGGTAAATAACTAAAAGATATGAAAAAGTATGTACATTTAAAATTTAACAAAGAAATATGTTGTGAATTACTACACAAAAAGTTCGAACTCGGGTAAAATGTAGAACTATAATATAGTAGTCATATATGTGACTTTGATGAGGTGAAAGTAATGAAAAGAATAGGTGTATTAACAAGCGGCGGAGATTCTCCAGGTATGAATCCTGCGGTTCGTGCTGTTGTGCGTAAAGCAATTCATGAAGGTATGGAAGTTTATGGTATCTTCCAAGGATATCAAGGATTAATAGAAGGAAATATTAAAAAGCTAGAAGTTGGAGATGTTGGTGACATCATTCAACGCGGCGGAACGATGCTTTATTCTGCAAGATGTCCAGAATTCAAAACAGAAGAAGGGCGTTTAAAAGGTATTGAAAACCTTAAGAAGCACGGTATTGAAGGCTTAGTAGTTATCGGTGGAGACGGATCATATATGGGAGCTGTAAAACTAACAGAGCTTGGTTTCCCTTGTATCGGTATTCCAGGAACAATTGATAACGACATTCCAGGAACAGATTTTACACTAGGATTTGATACGGCTCTTCATACGGTTATCGATGCAATTGATAAAATCCGTGATACGGCGACTTCTCATGAGCGTACGTTTATTATTGAAGTTATGGGTCGTAATGCAGGAGACATTGCTCTTTGGTCAGGTCTTGCTGGCGGTGCGGAAACAATCCTTATCCCAGAAGCAAAAGATGAGTTCCAAGAAATGGTTGATCGTTTGAGAAAAGGACAAGAGCGCGGTAAAAAGCACAGCATTATCGTGGTAGCTGAAGGTGTAGCTAATGGTAATGAAGTAGCGAAACAGCTTCATGAAGCTGCAGGTATTGAAACGCGTGTAACAGTATTAGGACACATTCAGCGCGGTGGTTCCCCAACTGCTCAAGATCGTGTGCTAGGAAGCCGTTTCGGCGGTCGTGCAGTCGAACTTTTACTAGAAGGTAAAGGCGGCCGTGCAATCGGTATCCGTAAAAATGAAATTGTAGATTATGATATTATGGAAATTTTAGGTGAACCTCACCATATCAATGCTGATATGTACCGTTTATCTAAAGAGCTTTCAATCTAATCACAGTGTTGCTGAGGCGAAACTTCTTATATTGAAGGAGTTTCGTCTTTTTTTGACTGCATCCCTGTCCCTTCACAGTGTTTGCATGTTTTCATGTAACCGATACCAGGAATAACAGCTAGCTTTCCGAGCCCTTTGCAAAAAGTGCAAATTAATTCAAAACCAAACATTGGTTCATCCCCTCTGTACACGTTTTCTTTCAGTTTATCATAAAAGTAGACAAATAATTTTAAAAATTATAGAAATAATCAAAAAAATGATTACATTTGAACAGCGAGTGATATAGTAAAGAGAGAAGACCATTTTATAAAAGAGGAGAGGAAGCGTGATGTTTAAACGAATTTTACTTGCCTCAGATGGCTCAGAGCATGCAGCTAAAGCAACAGAAAAAGCCGTTCAGCTGGCTCAGCTTACGGAAAACAGTTTTATTCAAGTTATTTATGCAGTAGAAGGTGATTCAAGATTAAAATCACTTAGCCGCGACGAGGAACGGGAAAGTCGGATACATACAACGGATGAAATTTTAAAGCAAGGAAACGTGGAGTATGAGATCACCTTTATGCACGGAGACGCGGCTAAAACAGTGATTCAATTTGCTAATCAAAATTCATTTGACCTTGTAGTAATAGGAAGCAGAGGGTTAAATCCTGTAAAAGGCATGCTGCTTGGAAGCGTTAGTTCTAAGATAGCACAGCAAGTAACAATTCCTGTGCTAATTGTTAAATAGGAGAGAAATGCAATGTCAAACCAGTACAAAGAATTAAAACAGCTCATTGATGATGCTAAACACATTTGTTTTTTTACGGGAGCAGGAATGAGCACAGAGTCGGGCATACCTGACTTTCGCTCTCAAAATGGCTTATATCGCCAAAACAAAAGCTTTGTGGACATAGTAGCTGCTGACTTCTATGAACAGTATCCTCATGAATTTTGGCCGCTGTTTAAAGAAATTTTTCATATTAAAATGCTGCATCATTATAAAGCAAATACGGGCCATCGCTTTATTGCTGAACTAGAAGACGCCAAAACCGTGCATGTGATTACGCAAAATATCGATGGGCTGCACCAAGATGCAGGAAGCACGAACGTTTTTGAAATTCATGGGTCCATTAAGAGAGCTCATTGTCCGAGGTGTAAAAAAGAGTATGACTTAGCGTATTTAAATCAGTCAGCTCTCCCACAATGTACAGCGTGTGAGCGCCTTTTAAAGCCAAATGTTGTTCTCTTTGGAGATGCCATTCATCAGTTCGATGAAGCAGTTACAGCAGCGCTGTCATCTGATTTATTCATCGTGCTTGGTTCATCGCTTGAAGTAGCACCGATTAATCAGATTCCGCTGCTTGTGAGCCGGTACAATCGTACAAATATGGTGATCATTAATAAAGAACCTACGCATTACGATTATTTGTTTGATTTGGTTATCTATGATTCCATTGGACAAGTGGTTGCAAATTTATAAGCGTCTATGCATGGACATAGCGCTTTTTTAGCATTTAGTGATAAAGTGTAGGGATGTATCATATGGTGTAGTACATCATCCATTCGCTAATGGATAGAAGGGATGTTTTTGCATATGAGTGGAGGCCTGAGAGTTTGTCTTTTCATTGTTGGTATTGCACTCAAAGTGACAGCTGTTTTGACTTTGATTTTTGAAATGAATCTTGTCCCTATTCACGGAAGGAGTCTCACTTATTATGCTGAAGCGATAGGTATGAAACTCCCCATTATCTGTTTTGTCCTTGGTTTTTTTTGTGTAGCAGCAAGCTTTTATTTGCCTGCTAAAAATCGCCGCACCAGTAAATAGCAAGGGCAGGAGACTAACTAAAACGTTTGACTGCAAAGTTTTTAACATTTAAAATAAAGTCAATAAGTTTAAAAAGAAATAGGATAATTATTCCTAAATCTTTTTAGATATACGGAAATAGAGGTGATTGGATGGGGCAGTGTACCACGTTGGCGAAGTAGCATTATATGCACCAGTGTCAAAGCGTACAATACAGTATTATACAAACCTACATTTGCTTCACGCATATCGCTCTTTATCACATAATCGCTCTTTTAAGGCGTTAACAGACTTTAACTTTATAAAGATTGTAAACTACTAAATTTTTTATAAATGAATTGGGAGAGAGAATCAGCGCTGAAGCAACATCATGAAATGAAGCGATGTGAGCCATTGCTTCACATCTAGAACAGCTGAATAAAGAATGACCTGCTAGATTAACGAGTGAAACGTGAGATAAGGAAGAAAGGCTGGCAGTTTTGCTCCATATAAAAATGTTTATACATTTATCATGTGATTCCTCCTTATATGCACTTTTCCAAGTGATCAGTACAGGGATAGAGTTCTTTATCCAAATTTTTTATTTTTTAGGAGGTGAGTCCTTACTCGTTTTTAAACGAGCTAAGGAACTTGATTGGACATATTTAACTTGATTTTACTAGCGGTACTGATTGCATTAACTGCTTTTTTCGTTGCTACCGAGTTTGCGATTATTCGCGTGAGGAGTTCCAAAGTGGATCAGCTTATAGCAGAAGGGAGCAGCAATGCAAAAGCTGCGAAGCAAGTTATTTCAAATTTAGATGAATACTTATCTGCGTGCCAGCTTGGTATTACGATTACTGCGCTGGGAATTGGTTGGTTAGGAGAGCCTACACTTTCGCATCTCCTGTCACCATTACTTGATCAACTAGGGATAAGCGGAGCGTTAACAAAAGTACTATCTGTTGCGATTTCTTTTGCGGTTGTTACATTTATAAATGTTGTGGTCGGAGAGCTTGCTCCGAAAACATTTGCAATTCAAAAAGCAGAGAAAGTCACTTTATTATTTGTTCGTCCGCTTATACTCTTTTATAAAGTAACCTATCCTTTCATTTGGCTATTAAACAGTTCTTCTCGTTTAATAACAGGGTTATTTGGTCTAAAGCCTGCTTCAGAAAATGAGCTTGCACACAGTGAAGAAGAGCTTCGCATCTTGTTATCAGAAAGCTATAAAAGCGGTGAAATCAATCAATCGGAGTTTAAATATGTAAGTAAAATTTTTGACTTTGATGATCGCGTTGCCAAGGAGATTATGGTGCCGCGTACGGAAGTCGTTTCAATTGACCAGGAAGATACGGTCGAATACATCCTTGAGATGGTCCAAGAAGAACGGTTTACCCGCTATCCGGTCATCGATGGAGATAAAGACCATATTATTGGAATGGTCAATATGAAAGAAATTTTAACCGAGATTGTCATGAACAACAGCAAGGAAAAAATAGATTTAAAACAGTATATCCGTCCTGTTATTGAAGTAATTGAATCGATTCCTATTCATGATTTATTGCTTAAGATGCAGCGTGAACGCATCCATATGGCTATTTTAATTGATGAATACGGTGGAACAGCAGGGATTGTAACAGTAGAGGATATTTTAGAAGAAATTGTCGGTGAAATTCGTGATGAATTTGATGCGGATGAACTTCCATTAATTCAGAAAGTCAAACCCGATCATTATATTGTAGATGGAAAATTATTAGTAAGTGAGCTTAACGAGCTGCTTGGCACGACAATTGATGATACGGATGTTGATACAATTGGAGGCTGGGTCTTAACGGAAAAATATGACGTCAAACAAGGAGAAAGCCTTAGCTTTGATCAGTATGATTTTACCGTTACGAAAATGGAAGGCCATCACATTCAATATATTGATGTGATTAAAAAACGTCAGGTACATCAAAGTACGGATGAAGCGGTTAATGTGTCGGACATGAACCAGTCACAGGCTTTATCTTCATAATAAGAAGGCGCATTGCGAAAGAGCAGTGCGTCTTTTTTTAAAAGAAAGTGTGGAGGGAAGATGACAAAGTCATATGATGGAACTATGGGATAATATTACCGCTATGAATCTTGAAATCAATTTGCTTTAATAAAAGTATGAAAACTCTATCAAAACTTTTATTAGTAACATTGTTGTCTGTCACTCTAGCTTTTGGTCTTAATAACACTGCGCAAGCAGCAACCGTACATACCGTTCAATCGGGAGATACGATGTGGAAAATAGCAGTAAAATATCAGGTGGGCGTTTCCGAGCTGATTGAAGCGAATTCTGCTATTAAAAATCCTAATTCGATCTATCCGGGACAAAAAATTACCATACCAACAGATAAAGCGGGAAGTTCATACGAAGAGCAAGTGGTTCAGCTAGTGAATCAAGAACGTGCTAAAGTAGGGCTTAAGCCTTTAAAGTCTAATTGGGAAGTAGCTCGCGTGGCTCGCTATAAATCGCAGGATATGATTGATAAAAATTATTTCAGTCATACATCGCCTACGTATGGAAGTCCGTTCGACATGATGAAAAAATTTGGCATTACATACAGTACAGCAGGTGAAAATATCGCTGCTGGACAAGCAACTCCAAAAGAAGTGGTTAACGCATGGATGAATAGCGAAGGTCACCGTAAAAACATACTATCAAGTCAATTTACCGAAATCGGAGTAGGTTACGCTAAAGGCGGAAGCTACGGTCATTACTGGACTCAAATGTTCATTTCAAACTAAAGAAGAAAGGAAAAAAAGCTGACTACTAAGTCAGCTTTTTTTAGCTTCGAGCACTTTCTAGAAATTCTTTTGGATTGCCAGAAAGCTTTCCGTCCTGCTCAACGATGAGTGTGCGTGTAGGGAAAGCAAATTCTACGCCTTCTTCTTCAAGAATGTCCATAATTTCGAAGTTTATATTTTCTTTTACATCTAAGTAATCAGCAAAAACGGTTGTATTTGTAAAGAAATACAGATAGATATTTAAACTAGATTCATAGAAACCGTCAAAATTTACAAGAATCGTTTCATTGTGAATTTCTTCGTGCTCAGTCAGCATCTTTTTAATTCTTGCCACTACGGTTTCTAACTTTTCTTTTGGTGTATTATAATTCAAGTTTAAATGAAAGGCAATTTGACGTTTCCCCATTTTAGCCCAGTTAATAATAGGTTCATTAGAAAGAGTAGCATTTGGAACCGTTACGACTGCTTGAGCGAACGTTCGAACTTTGGTGCTTCGAAACGTAATATCTTCTACAACGCCTTCAACACTTGGTGTTTTAATCCAATCTCCAATGGTAAAAGGCTTTTCAGTAATAATTACGATTCCGCCGAATAAATTACTAACGGTGTCTTTTGCGGCTAGGGCAAAAGCAAGACCACCTAAGCCAAGACCTGCTACAAAGCCGTTTACGTTAAAACCCCATTCTTCTGCGATGATGGAGATAGAAAGCATAACAACAACGATGCGGATAAACTTTTCAATAAAAGGAATAATGATTCGATCCACTTGGATATCAAAATTTTTGGCAAACGTTGCAAAAAATAAATTGGTAGAAGCAGCTAAATTATACAAGCCCCATCCTGCAAGGCCAACAGAAGCTGAACGAACTAAATGTCTTTCCGTATCGGCTGTTAAAACATCAAAGGGAAGATAGGGAAGAGCAAGCTTGAAACCAATAATCACAAAAATCCAGCGCAGCGGCTTTTCAAAAGCTTCTAAAACGCTCGTAATTAAATTGATTTTTTTATTTTTGACAAAACCAATAATAAACTTAAACAAATAAGTCGTGAAAAGCTTGCGAAGAATTAAAAAGATCAAAAAGATCCCAATCGCAATCACGATTTTTTTCCAATCATCTAACGATGATAGAGACTTCAAAAAATCCATACAATCCTCCTAGTTACCAAAACTGTGCTACAGTCCATTTATATCCGTCAATTGAAAGCATTCCTATGTAGAGTGTTCTTTACCCTAAATTCATGCTTTTTAAAAGCTTCTTCCCTATTAAAATAGCACAAAAATACCTGTAAATCTATTTAAGTGATAATTATGAATATATCTCTTTTTAGTAAAAGAGACAGACAATAGTCTGAAAATAAGTTGTATAATAAATAGGTGATATTATAAACGTTAATTTATCTTATTATTTATTTAAAACGTTCGTTGGAGGGAGAAAGCTTTGTTAAGTCAATTAAATAGAATGCTAGAAAAATTGATGCCGTTTATTACGCCGCTCAGCTTGCTCATAGGAGTTCTTATCGGTTCATCATTAAGTCAGTATACCTTCTTAATTCCATGGCTTTTTGCATTAATGACGTTTGCCGGAAGTTTGAATTCAAACTTTCACCAATTAAATGCCACGATACATCGTCCATTTCCAATCATTATGGCTCTGTTTGTTTTACATATTTTTATGCCAGCATGGGCTTGGAGCGTTGGCCAAGTGATTTTTCCACATGATGTATTTACAAGCACGGGTCTTTTGCTAGCAGCAATTATTCCAACGGGAGTGACTAGTTTTATATGGGTCTCGATTTACAAAGGAAGCATTCCTCTTGCACTATCCATTATTTTAATTGATACTCTTTTAGCACCGCTTATCGTTCCTTATACGCTTTTATTGGTGGTTGGAGACACCGTACATTTGGAAGCGCTAAAGTTAGTCAAAGATTTATGTTTTATGATTGTCCTTCCATCTTTGTTAGGCATGTGCTTAAATCAATATACAAAAGGAACAATTAAGCAGACCTTAGGACCAAAGCTGGCACCTGTTTCGAAAATAGGGTTAAGTGTGATGGTTATGGTAAACGGGGGAGTGATTGCACCTTATTTAAAACATATTGATAAAAAACTGCTGTTTATTATCGTGATCGTCTTTTTAATGAGTTCAGCTGGTTATTTCTTCAGCTGGATGATTGGCAAATGGCTAAGATGGGACCGAGCAAAAGTTGTGACGCTTACGTTTTGCGGAGGCATGAGAAATATTAGCGCCGGAGCCGTATTAGCCGTATCTTATTTTCCAGCTCCCGTTGCTGTACCGGTCGTATTAGGGATGTTATTTCAGCAGGTATTAGCTGCTTTATCAGGGCGTTTAGTTCAAAACTATTACCAGAAAAAAGACGCTGAATTTGCTTCATTAAAATAAATGAAAAAAGCAAGGGACGAACCACAGTAATCATAAAGTAAGCACTCTGGTTTAACGATCAGAGATAAGATACTTTTACACTTGCTGCGTTCAAGATAATGAGATGATTAGAAAAAGGTGCGGTGTGGCATACTAGAAAGAAAAAGGTCGGATATTCTTGCTTATCAATATAGCGCTGGCGTTTGTTTTACCTTGGATTTTTGGCACCCTCTATTTACATCCTAGAAATCGTCGTTTACTGCCTTTAGTAGGAACTGCTTTTTGCATTTTAGCAATCGTTATCAATGAATTAGGGAGCTATTATGGCTTTTGGAAACTCCGGACTTCTTTAGAAAATGAAGCATTAGAAGCGCTGCCTTTTAATTTAGGTGTTTATCCTGTATTGGCCAGCTATATGATTTTTTTAATCCAGCGAATCGGAAAGCCTCATTTTTTTATTTTTCTTATAGCGCTGTTTACAACATTTTTAGAAGGAACGTATATGTATATGGAAAGAGTTATATACGGAAACGGATGGAATCTCGGCTGGACATTTTTTTCCTACTGGATTCCGTACAGCGTAATTTATTTATACTATAGGTATTTGGTTAGTCTTAGACTTCTTCACTAGAAGAAAAAAAGAAGTAAATTTGCGCAATAAAAAAGCCGTGAATATTCACGGCTTTTTTTATTAGATCGCTTCTTTCGAGCTAGATTTATCTTTTGAATGATCCCATGCATCAATATTATCAAGTCCAGAAATGCTGTCTTGATAGAAGACAGGGTCTTTTCCAGCTTTCTTTTGGGCAAGATAATCTTTGAGTGCGGCAAAGGCCACTTTCGAGAGCAGGAGAATTGCGATTAAGTTGACTACTACCATAAAGCCCATAAACAGGTCTGCTAAGTCCCATACAAGCTGAATTTGAGAAATAGAACCGAACACGATCATTGCAAGCACAGCAACACGATAAGTCATCAGCCAAGCTTTATTTGTGTTCAAGAACTCAATATTTGTTTCTCCGTAGTAGTAGTTACCAATTAATGTACTAAACGCAAATAGGAAAATCATAATTGCAAGAGCACCTGTTGCCCAAGAACCAATATGAGTGCTTAAAGCAGCTTGTGTTAATTCAATACCGCTTAAATTTTTATTTGTATAAGCACCTGAAAGTAAAATGATAAAGGCAGTACTACTACAAATAATAAGCGTATCCGTTAATACACCAAAGGCTTGAATTAATCCTTGTTTTACCGGGTGGCTTGTTGTTGCAGCTGCGGCTGCGTTTGGCGCACTACCCATACCCGCTTCGTTTGAGAATAATCCGCGTTTAATTCCTTGCATAAGAGCTGCTCCAAGAGAACCGCCAGCAATTTGCTCGAAACCAAATGCATTTTTAACGATTAACGCAATAAGAGAAGGCATTTCTTGAATGTTCATAATAATAATGAAGAGTGCTACTGCAATGTAGGCAACAGCTAGTACCACAACAATGTATTCTGACATTTTTGCAATACGCTTAACTCCGCCAAAAATAATGGCAGCGAAAGCCACTGTCATAATAATTCCTAACACTAGACGATTCGTTCCGAACGCATTTTCAAACGCAAGGGTAATCGTGTTCGATTGTACAGCATTAAAAATTAAGCCAAAGGATAAAGTGATTAAGACAGCAAACAGTCCGCCCATCCAGCGCTTTTTTAACCCTTTTTCCATATAGTAAGCCGGTCCGCCTCGGAAGCCGCCGTCTTTGTCTTTTACTTTGTATATTTGTGCTAACGTACTCTCGACAAATGCTGAAGCTGAACCAATAACGGCAAGTACCCACATCCAAAATACAGCACCAGGTCCCCCTAAAGCGATCGCAATCGCAATACCTGTAATATTCCCCGTACCAACGCGGGCTGCCATACTGATACAAAACGCTTGGAATGGCGAAATTCCGTCTTTAGAAGAGCTATCCGCACCTTCTTTTAATACACGAATCATTTCTCTTAATAACCGAATTTGTAAAAACTTTGACCTGAATGTAAAAAACAAACCAAATGCAATCAGCATCGCAATCAGTAAGTAGGACCAAAGAAATTCGTTGATTGAACTAACAAAACCTTGAACTACTTCTTGCATAGTTTCACCTCTTCATGAATTATAGTAGAATAATAATAAAAAACGTGAATTTATAGAATTTTCCCTCTATTTAGATAGATCTCCCTATTTCCCCGCTGTTTTTCTTCATTATCCTTGTCGAATCTTGTTGCTAAATCTGAACCTTATATATATATAAAATAATAATTTTGGTCTTTTGTCAACTAACCTCACATGGAAAAATAGGGTGATATGACAAATGAAGCGGGTATGAAAAGGTGATAACAGCAGGGATGAAAGAAATTTCATTTTGTTTTACTTAATTGTTGCTAGAAAATAAAAGTTTTAGGCCAAGTATCCCAAAAACGGTTCCTTTTACATATTTTAATGTGTGCTGAAAGATACGGCTTTTTTTGACTTTTTTCCCAAGGCCAGAAGCAAATAGCGCAATAAGTGAAAAGATGATGAGCGTTTCGGCGATAAAGATGATCCCAAACAAAATCATCTGCAAACTTACATGTCCAAGAGACGAATTAACAAACTGCGGTAAGAACGTAATGAAGAAAATAGCTACTTTTGGATTGGTTAAGTTGCTAACAAATCCTTTTCTAAAGTGATGGTGGTGCTGAACGTTTTCTGTTAATTCCAACGGACCGCTTTTTTCGCGAAACGATTGGTAGGCTAAAAACAGCAGGTACAGAACACCTACAACCTTTAGAATCGTAAAGGCAATAATTGATTTTTGAAAGATAATAGATAGCCCCACTGCGGCTAAAAGAGTATGTACAAATGTTCCCGTAATGGATCCCAGTACGGTTTTGATGCCTGCTTTGACGCCTGAAGCAATACTTTGTGTCATTACAAAAATCATGTCTTGTCCTGGTATTAAGACAATGATAAGTGACACGGCTATGTAAGGTATAAGCCAAGAAAATGTCATGATAATTCCCTCCCAACAGAATTTTAACCATTTCGACAAAAAGTTCTCAAGAGTGTGTGCTAATGAATTAATAGTTTAATGGAGTAAAGCTAAGAAGGTATAAGAGCTTAAAAAGAGGTTATTCTCCTTAATAAAAATCAATAAAAGGTGTAGGAAAAAAATAGGTGATGTTGTATAATAATTCGATATACTTAATTTTTATAGAAAGAAGGTAAAATTTATGAACTACTGTTTAGCACAGCCGGAGGACGCTGCTACAGTTCACGATCTTATGCTGCAAGCCTTCTCCGTCTATCGCGATTCTGTCCCACCTTCCAGTGCTCTTGATGAAACAACGGAATCTATTATGCAATCGTTAAAGCATGGAAAAGAAGCTGTCATTTTATACGTCGAAAATAAGCCCGTAGCGATGGCGCGTTTTACGCTAGAAGAAACGAGCTTATATTTTTACCGTCTGTCTGTTATTCCTGCTTTTCAAGGAAAAGGACTGGCTAAACGGCTTATTCAATGGTTAGAAACATACGCCAAAGAGTGTGGTAAGGAAAGTTTATCATGCAAGGTGAGAATGAGTGTTTCTCGTAATATAGCTTTATATGAATCAATCGGCTTTTACATAGAGGAAAAAGAAATCGTACATAGAGGGGGAGTGAATATTCCCGTAGTAAATATGAAAAAAGAGATTCTAAAAGGAGTAATGGCATGAATAAATCAATTCTTCCTTTACCGCCTCCTGTCTTTCTTTTAATCGGTGTATTAGCCGTTTCCTTTTCTTCTATTTTAATTAAATGGTCGGATGCGCCTGCTTCTATTTTAGGAATGTATAGACTGCTGTTTACCGTCCTTTTATTTTTACCGTTTTTACCATGGAGAAAAATGAAAATTCTTTTTAAAAACAGCACGGTAAAAGAATGGCTAATGCTAGCTGTATCAGGCGTGTTTTTAGGGCTTCATTTTCTGTTTTGGATGGAATCTTTTTCACATACAACAGTTGCTAGCGCTATGATTTTGACTGCGCTCGAGCCGGTCTTCGTAGTGATTGGAGCTTATTTTTTATTTAAAGAAAAAACAAGCAAAGTAGGAGTCATCAGTATTTTAATGGCTGTTAGCGGCTCGGTGATTATCGCATCGGGCGATATCGGAGTATCTAAAACGGCTCTTTACGGAGACTTACTTTCTGTTTTAGGTACAGTGGCCGTTTCTGTTCATATGCTGGCGGGGCAAGATCTATGCAGGAAAATGCCTCCAATCATCTATAGCTTCGCCGTTTTTTTAATCGGTGGACTGGTTCTATTTGTTTACAATATTTGTACAAACGTATCGCTGACTCAGTATGACACAAAGGATTGGTGGATCTTTTTGCTTTTAGCGCTTATTCCTAATATTTTTGGTCACGCCTTATTTAACTGGCTGTTAAAGTATGTAGGTGCTACAACGATTTCGATGGCTATTTTAGGCGAGCCAATTGGTGCCATCATTCTCGCCTATTTCTTGCTTGGAGAAATGACAACCATTTCTCAGCTAGCGGGAGGAATGATTGTGATGATTAGTGTGATGATCTTCTTAAAGTACAAAGCAGCAGAGCCCGAAAAAGTTATAGCTTTTCAAGAAAAGTCGAATATCAGCTAATGGGATAGGCAAGCAGCACCGAGTATGATACAGTTTATTTATCATTATTTACCATTTAGTAAAGAGGTTTTTATTAAACTACATAAAGCAGGTGTAAATATGCTGAAAAAACTAACGGACCACGTTTATTACTTTCCTCATTCTGAAGAAACGGATCGGCCGGTGCTCGGGCTTATATGCGGGGAGAAGTATAGTTTCCTCGTAGATGCTGGGAATTCTCCTGCGCATGCATCATCATTTTTAGAAGAAGTGGAAAAAATGGGAGCCCCTCCAATCAAAGGAGTAGCTATTACGCATTGGCACTGGGATCATACATTTGGCATTCATGCAATGAACAAATATACAATCAGCCATCATTTGACGAAGAAAAAGCTGGCCTATTTAAAGACACTGCGCTGGGACGATGATTCCTTGGATAAACGCGTCCAGGAAGGGGAGGAAATCGAATTTTGCCGGGATATGATAAAGAAAGAAATGCCGTGTCGAGAGACGTTAATTTTACGGGAGCCGGACGTAACGTTTCATCATCATATGGAAGTTGACCTAGGTGGAATCACTTGTTGCATTCAGCATATTGGAGGGGTACACGCGCAAGACTCGTCCGTTGTCTACGTCCCCAAAGAAAAAGTACTGTTTTTAGGTGATTGTCTATGTCCAGATTTTTATAGCGGTGACTGGAGTTATGATAAAGAAGACCTTGAGCGGATTCAGAGAGAACTTAAAAAATATGATGCGCAGTATTATCTTTCATCTCATTTTGACCCTGAAACTTCTGAGGAACTTTGGAGAGATTTAAACCAATTGAGTGCGATTGGAGAAATTGTAGGAAATGAAGTCGATTTAGAAAAAGCATGTTTTCAGTTTGAATGTGAAACGTATAAGAAGCCAACAAATGAGCAAAAAGAGAGAATACAGTATTTTGTTAATGGAAATGTCAAACGTAAAAGCAGAGAACTGTTTTGATAGTTTATGCATAGCCTAATGGTAAGTAAGCCCGCCTGTTCATACTATATTATGAGCAGGCGGGCTTATTTAATTGGTTATGCTGTGATATGAGTTTTAAGTTATGATAGTAAAATAAATAACTTGACGAAACAAAGTTATAAAAATATAATAAGTTACATAAAGTAAGTTAATTAAAAAATGATCTATTTAAAAGGAGAAATAATCATGAACTTTCACCGTGCACCCCATGTATTTGTTGGGAAAGTAAATTTAAAAGTAGAAAATTTAGAGCGTTCACTTGCTTTTTATCAGCAAATAATCGGGTTTAAACTTTTAGGGAGAAAAGAGAACAAAGCCTTGTTAACAGCTGATGGACGCACGGCGCTTTTATCGATTGAACAGCCGGAAAACGTTACAGCAAAACAGCCTCGTACAACAGGCTTATATCATTTTGCTCTATTGTTGCCGACTCGTTCTGATTTAGGAAGTATTCTACAGCATCTGTTAAATAGCGGTTATCCGCTTCAAGGGGCGTCTGATCATCTAGTGAGTGAAGCGCTGTACTTGGCAGATCCAGATGGAAACGGCATAGAGATTTATCGAGATCGTCCGTCAAGTACATGGGAATGGAACGACAGTGAAGTAGTAATGGCTACAAAACCTTTAGACGCAGAAGCGATATTATCTGAAGGAAACGGTAAACCATGGACAGGATTACCTTCAGCTACCTTAATGGGACATATTCACCTTCACGTTTCTGAATTAGAGCAAACGGAAAACTTTTATCGAAATGGATTAGGTTTTGAGGTTGTGAGCAATTACCATAATCAAGCCTTGTTTATTTCAACTGGGCGCTATCATCATCACATCGGACTAAACGTTTGGAATGGAATTGGAGCGCCTAGTCCTCTTGAGAACAGCGTTGGTTTGGACTCATTTACACTTGTTTTTCCAGATGAAGAAGCAAGGGAGCAGGCAATAAATCAGCTTCGTGAAATTGGAGCAGCTGTGTCTAAAGAAAACCAAGATTTCATCACAAAAGATCCATCAGGAAATATAATTAGATTAGTCCTTTAACATAAAAGCTGCCGCAGTTGGCAGCTTTTATTTATCGCAATGTTCGTCAAAATAGGCAAGAAATGTACACTTTTTTCTCAAATAGTAAGATGATAATGGCGAAAATAGTGTTATTTTCAGGGAAATAAACGAAGAGTCTTATGCTTAAAAAAGTTTGTAAACAAGCGTGCGTGGGAATAAAATACATATCAAGCATCATTTCTTATCATTATTAAATCTTTATATAAAGTCTTTCCATATAAAACCTTGAAGGAAGGGAGCGGAAACCTGTGAGATATAAAGTGAAACATTGGCTTAGATTAACTTCAGACGAGCGCTATCTTGTATTGTTTGCTACTGCTGCTTTGCAAAAAGAAAAGCGATAAAAGAGTTGTTAATAGTAAGGAAAGTAGCTTTATATGCTAACGAAAAGGTAATAAAAGGCCTGAAAATAATATATTATTTTCAGGCCTTTTATTGTTTTCAAACCTTGTTTAAGTCAACTGTTGAGAGATAGCTTTGGCCGTTTGTTTGCCGTTTGTTATACACGCTGCAATCCCCACTCCATAGTAAGAACAGCCGGCTAATGTAATAGCGGGGTGCTTGTCATACAATTTTTGAGTCAAGCTGCGTACGAGTTCACCGTGTTTAAGGTGATAGGTAGGCATCAATTTATCCCAATTTGTTACGTCGCTTTCAATGGGCTGCTCTTTGATCCCTAAGCTGTTTTTAATGTCCTTTTGTGCCACTGCTAGCAGCTCTTCTTTTGACATCGTCCGCAGGCTGTCAAAATGGTGACTCGTGCTTTTATAAAACAGGCGAACTAACAAATTCCCTCGCTTAGAGGTGTGAGCCCATTTTTTGCTCGTCCACGTGCAGGCATTGGCGATTAAGTTGCTTGATTGAGAAGCAATAAACCCCGTGCCTTCAGCGGGAAGGTATTCGTCTGGAACGTTATAGCCGATGTACACGCTAATGAGAGAAGAATCTTTTAACTGCTCAAAGTCTTCGTTTAATTCGGGATCGTTCAACAGGTGCTGAGCAGCCGTGTGCGGTGTAGCTAACACCACGTAATCCGCTGAATGGGCTTGCCCCGGCGTACTGATTTGGTAGCGTTCACCGTTCCGTTTTATGCTGGTGGTTGGCGTATCTTTTAAAATCGTTACATCAGAAAGCTCTTCTTCTAAGCGGTGAATAATCGTTGATAAACCTTGTTTAAACGAAATGAATTTTTTATTTCCTGCCGTTTTAAATTTTTTTTCATTGGCGCCCATTCCTTTGATGATGCTGCCGTACGTGTTTTTGTAGTCGAGCAGATACGGGAGAGTTGAAGAAATCGTGAGCTTGTCTAAATCGCCAGAGTAGACGCCCGATAAAATAGGTGCAATTTGCTTTTCTACTAGCTCTTCTCCTAAAAAATGTTTTAAAAAGAGTCCAATCGAGCTGTCTTTCGTAAACGTTGTATTTTTAGTAATTAAGTCTTTTAAAGCTGTAATTTTCGCTTTTGAAGAAATCAGCTCGCTTTTAAAAAGAGATTCCACGCTTGTTGGAATACCGAACATGGTATCTTCAGGAATTGGAAGCAGCTCATTAGCAGAGTAAATAAATGATTTGCCCGTTTCGTTATAGACTAAATCGTTTGTTAAGTACAGCTCTTCTAGCAGAGGCATAACGTTTTCTTTTCGAGCCACAATAGAATCCGCCCCTGTTTCCATAATAAATTCCCCAGCTTCACGCGTATTGATTTTCCCTCCTAGATGGGGATGTTTCTCTAGTAATAATAATTTAAGCGGAAGATTACGTTCTCGTTTTAGTTTCTGCAAATAGTACAGAGTGGTTAAGCCCGTAATTCCTCCTCCAATAACAGCGACCGTTTTCAAAATATTCACTCCTACATTTTCAACAATTAGTCTGTAATATACGAAAATCATACCACTATGACTAGGAAAAGTGTAATGAATTGATTGTGAACATAGTGTATGCAAACACGAAAAGAAATATTGAAACTATACGATTAGATATTTTGAAATTACATAAAATAAAAGCTCATACACGTAGAGAAAATGACTGAGACGCAGCAGTGAAGGAAGGAGGAAGCATCATGCTCGGCGGTTTTATGGAAACGCTGAAAAAAGACTGGCTCGCTTTAGTATTAATAAGTGTTCTTATATGCGGGATTACCTTAAATGTACGAGCTGAAGAGAAGAGCGGACGAAGCGGATACATCGAACCAAAGCTAGTTTTTCCTGTGATCAGTGATGTTCATATTAAGGAAACAGGAACGCTTGATTTGCGTACTTTTCAACATGCATTAACGCAATTAAATGAACAGGCACCGAAACAAGATGCATTTGTAGTCGTAGGAGATTTGGCCGACACAGGCGCGTTAAAAGAATACGATCGCTTTTTTTCTATTTATAATCAAAATAAACAGTCGCAGGCCGTGTCTCTTTTTACAATTGGCAACCATGAATACCGGGACAGTGTAACCAATCAGCAAGCGCAGCAGCGTTTTTTATCTAAAACCAAAATGAAGTCTCTTTACTTTCATCAAGTGATAAAAGGATATCATTTTATCATGCTTGGAACAGAAAGCCGTCTGACCGCCGGTGATTATTCAATCAAACAAATTAACTGGCTTGCTGAACAGTTGAAGATAGCAAAGCGAGACGATCCTAAAAAACCGATTTTTGTCTTTATTCATCAGCCTATTAACAATACATTGTACGGGAAAAACAGATGGGGGATAGAAGTGAATGAACAGCTTCTTTACAATACGTTAAAACCTTATCCGCAGGTCATTACGTTTTCTGGTCATACCCACCATCCGTTGGACGACCCTCGTACTATTTTTCAAAGAGATTTCACCTCTCTTGCAACGTCTTCTGTTCGGTATATATGGCCTGGTGCTGGATATTTACAAGGTGAACTTCCTCCTGGCTACCGAGATGTGAGTCAAGGTCTTCTTGTAGAGGTTTATAATCGAAAAGTAGTCGTTAAAAGGCGGGATTTTCACGCAAATAAGTGGACGGGAGAAGCGTGGGAAATTGACATACCTGCAGATACAAAAAAATTTCACTACACGAATGAGCGAGATTTAGTAAAACCGATTTTTCTTCCAAGCTCTACTATTTCTGTTATACAAGAAAAAGCTTCAGCAAATCAGCTTTATATCCAGTTTACGCAAGCGGTGGATAATCTGATGGTTCATTCTTATCGCATTACCGTCAAAAATAAAGAAACTGGAAAAGTGGTCAAAACATATAATGCATTTTCTCAATATTACAGCGATCCTGTTCCGGATGTTTTAAGTCTTCCGTTATCCGGTTTGCAGCCTCATACTGCGTATCAAATAGAAGTAGCGGCAGTGGATGCGTTTGATAATCAAAGCGATCAAAAATTAATGATTGAAGGCTCTACTAAATAGCTGAAAGAATCCTGATTTTTATTGATTCTTTTAGCTTTTTTTCATCTGTTTTTAATGTTATTTTCATTAGATTTTTAAGTGGAGTTGCTACACTGAAACTGTATTTAAAGTCATAATATGTAATTTTTATGAAAGTATCAAAATCAAAAGGAGTTTATATGAAAGGATCTTTTGTACGTTTTTTAGTAGTGGGACTGGTCAATACAGCAGTAGGTCTCTCCATTATGTATGTGTTGCTTCATATCTTTCATCATTACTGGATAGCGACGTTCGTTGGCAATGCAGCGGGGGCAGTCGTCAGCTACGTGTTAAATCGAATATTTACGTTTAAAAGCGGAGTTCATTTATCAAAAAGCATACTGCGTTTTATTTTAGTTATTGGCATTTGCTACGGCTTGTCTTACTATATTGGACTGCAGTTCTCCAGCTGGTTATTGCATCAACTTCCTGTTGCGGTGCATCCGTTCAAAAAAGACGTCGGTATATTAATTGGAACAGGTCTGTATACGCTTTTAAATTATACGGGTCAAAAATACTTTGTATTTAATACAAAAAAAGAAGCAGTCGTCCACGATTAGCTTTTAGTCATTATGAAATGGAAATAGGTGTTAACAGATGAAGAAAGAAACAGCTATGAATAAAGAAAAAACATTGCTTATTATCGCTTTCCTTTTGCTGCTTGCGTATGTATCTCCTATGTTTTTGCTTGGGGAAAATTCACATATACGCGTGCATGATAATTTAGACTCAAATATTACGTGGTATAAAGTTCTGCATCGAAGCGGAGAGCTGTTTGGCTCCAGTCATGCCGTATTACCTCAAATTATTAACGGATTGCCGAGGAATACGTTTGGAACAGAATTTAGCGGTATCCAGTGGCTGTATGGTGTATTCCCGACCATGCTTGCATACAGCCTGAGTCAAACGATCACGCGCGTATTTGCTTTAATTGGAATGTATTTATTATTAAAAAAGCATTTTATTAAAAGCAAGGATGCGTATGCGATTCGAGTGCTTGTATCGCTTGCTTTTGCACTTACGCCATTTTGGCCTTCGGGCATGCTGAGTACATTAGGACAGCCGCTAGCGCTGTGGGCGTTTTTAACCATTCGAAACCGCGAAGGAACGTGGAAGGAATGGCTTACACTTTTACTGCTCCCGTTTTACGCGAGCTTTGTGCTCGGGTTTTTCTTCTTTTTAGCAGCGATGGGGCTGCTATGGCTAAGAGACGTAGTAAAAAAACGAGCGTGGAATATTCCTTTTTTAAGCAGTATTGCAGCGATGACTGCTGTCTTTCTGCTCATTGAATACCGACTTGTTGATTCGCTTTTATTTCCGGAGGCCCCGACGAGTCGAAATGAATTTTTAAGCTCTACTCTAAGCTTTGGACATTCCGTTCGCCTTGCTTTGAAGAACTATACGCTCGGGCATACGCATGTAATGACGCTTCATACTTTTGTCATTTTACCGCTTTCTTTTGTCGTATTGTGGTTTGTTGCTCGAAATCGCAAGGAAAAGCTTGACAAAACGTTTTTGCAGTTATTTATTCTTAATCTACTACTGTCGATTTGGTATGCGTTTTGGTTTTATAAAGGTTGGGAGCCGCTAAAAGAAAAATATCAGCTTTTTAATACGTTCAACTTTGCTAGATTTCACTTTTTACGCCCGCTCATTATTTATTTGATGTTTGCCGTTGGCAGCTATGTTTTATGGAAAAGGAGCAAGGCGTGGAAAAAGTTTGTGTGGGTATGTTTGATTTTACAGCTGCTTGTGTTATTTATAGCAAATCCTGAACTTTACTATCGCTACAATCACGAGCCTTCAGTCAAAGAATTTTATGCTGTGCATCAGTTTGATGAAATAAGCAGATATATTGGAAAACCTAAATCATCTTATCGCGTAGCGAGCATAGGGCTTCATCCATCAATTGCTCAGTATAACGGCTTTTATACGCTAGATACGTATAACAACTTCTATCCGTTAACATATAAACATGAGTTTCGCAAAATTATTGCCAAAGAGCTTGATAAAAATAAAAAACTAGAAAGCTACTATGATCACTGGGGCAATCGCTGCTATGTGTTTGTTAGCGAGCTAGGTAAAAAATATGATTACCGAAAAGACTCAACGAAAAAAATTCGTCATTTGCAGCTTAATATCAGCCAATTTAAAAAAATGGGCGGTCGCTATATTTTTTCAGCTGTGCCAATTGAAAATGCTGAAAGCGACGGTTTGCACTTTTTAAAAGCATTTAACGATAAACAGTCCGCTTGGAAAGTGTATGTATATGAAGCAAAGTAAGGGGGCAATAACATGAACAGACCTATTTTAACGATCGTGGTTCCATGCTACAACGAAGAAGAAGTATTCACAGAGACGTCTTTTCAATTAACTACTGTAGTAAAAGAACTGATTAATGAACGACTTGTATCAAGTGAAAGCACTATTTTATTTGTAGACGATGGAAGTAAAGACAGCACGTGGTCGCTTATTGAAAAAGAAAGCTGCAGCAATTTGTTTGTAAAAGGGTTAAAGTTAGCGCGAAATGTAGGACATCAAAATGCTTTGCTTGCAGGACTAGAAGCAGCTCATAAGCAATCTGACTGCGTCATTTCCATTGACGCGGATTTGCAAGATGATATCAGCGTCATTCGTACTTTTGTAGAGAAATATTGGCTTGGGTATGAAGTTGTATATGGCGTTCGAGACAGCAGAGAAACCGATACATTTTTCAAACGAACCACGGCAGTAGGGTTTTATCGTTTTATGAACAAGCTAGGAATTCAGCTCGTTCAAAATCACGCTGATTTTCGCCTTATGAGCAAACGTGCTCTTGGTGAACTCATGAAATATAAAGAAGGAAACGTCTTTTTGCGGGGCCTTGTACCATTAGTAGGATTTCGCTCCACGGAAGTCACATATGACCGCAAAGAACGGACGGCGGGTGAGTCAAAATATCCGCTAAAGAAAATGCTCGCTTTTGCATTTGACGGGATTACGTCTTTTAGCGTAGCACCTATACGCTTACTGACGCTGCTTGGAGGAGCTTCGTTTCTCTTTAGTATTTTGTTTGGCATTTATGCGCTGATTCAAAAATATTTAGATCATACGCAAATTGGCTGGACGTCTCTTATTTTATCAATTTGGCTTGTAGGCGGCCTGCAGCTAATGGGAATAGGTCTTGTCGGAGAATACATTGGCAAGATTTTCAACGAAGTGAAACAGCGTCCTAAATATGCGATTGAAAGAGATTTATATACAAAACACTCGTTAGACACACAAAAAGATTTGCTGATGCATTAATTAAGAAGCTTCTCCTGAATGGAGAGGCTTTTTTGTTAAAGTGTTTATCATAATTTTTAAGGTAATAGGAGATGCTACTACTAAAATTTCTAAGGAGATCAAAATCTATGAAAAGACTACTTTATACAGTCAGCACTTTTTGTTTTGTTTGGCTTGCTTTTGCAACCATTCATGTCAGCGCTCTTTCGATTGAGAAACTTCCAATGAAGAAATCATCTGAACAATGGTCGGTCGAACTGACAAAAGCGAGCATGACGGGAGATAATCAGCTAAAGTGGAAAAATAACGTCTATCATACATATGGATTAACCGTTGAAAACATTGGAAAAGACGTAGAGCGTGTGCAGGTCCAAGCTTTTCGGCACGAAGGAAAAAATAAGGCGAAATACAGCTTGTTTTCTCCTATTGAAAGGTCTAACTTAAGCAAAAGCGGTCAGCGTTTTCGCTATGCCAATTTTGCTGTTCCTGGAAAAGCGGCAGGCTTAGACATCATGATTAACTGGACGGATGAACAAGGCAACCATCAAGAACATTTTGAATTTAAATAAAAGTCTTCGCTTAGGCGAAGACTTTTTTTTGCAGGAATTTATCTCTGTATGTGGAAAACGAACACGAAAGGAGAGATTGTGATGATTGCAAAAGCTACTGAAGAAGAAATACAGGAAATTCGGACGAAATCTGCTGATGCGCTGTTTGAAGGAACAACGCATCAGTTTCAACCGTCAACTGAACGCGTAAATGAACTAATTGATAATGCCCTTGAAAAAGGGTGTTATTATTTAGTATCTAGACAAGAAAATAAACTTGCAGGCTGGGTTTTTGTCGGTCCATCTGCCGACTTCTTTTCAAAAGCAGAAATTGGCTTTATCTACGAGTTATATGTTTTACCAGAATACCGCGGGCAAGGTCTAGCCAAGCCGTTAATGCAAAAAGCAATTGATGAATTGTCTATCAAAGGATACCCTGAAATCAGACTCAGCGTTCATGCTGGGAATTTTGCACAGCATGTGTACCGTGAACTTGGATTTGTAGATAAACAAATATCAATGAGCCTACAGGTGGCAAAACGTCCGTAATGTTGGTGAATGTCAGCGAGTCCATAAAACATAAGATGTTATACATGCGATGAGGTTCGGTAATGAAAGTAAAAGTAAATAAGTAGCCCAAACAGCGCCTTTATCTAGTACTTCAACAGCTCCTCTACCTGTATGATCTGAGGAGGGGGGATCTTCAAGTGCGTTCATAATCAAAGCCGCTGCTGCTAAAATAATCCCTCCAATGCTTCCGGTTGTTTTGACAATTGCAATATGGAAAGTAGATGAAAAAGCAATGCTGAGAAGCAGCAGCAAGCTTCCCAAAAAAGCAGATAACATATATCGTTTCATGTGCTCACCATCCTTTATGAAAGCATACCATATTTTACTTCTTTTTTCTTTTTATTGAAAAGCTATTGACATAACATATAAAACATATTAGAATAGTCAGAAATAATTTAAAAACGAAATATTCTTATCTAGAGAGGTGGAGGGACTGGCCCTTTGAAGCCTCAGCAACCACAATTATTGAATGGTGCTAATTCCAGCATAGCCTAGCTCTGACAGATAAGAAGAGGAATCTTTTTCTATGATGAAATCCTCTTCTTAGGAAGAAACATTTCGTATAGAAAAGGTGATGACATTGAAAAATACACAACAGGCGCTAAGCGTTGATGATTATTTAGATCTATACTTGTTAGCAAAAGAACTAAAAGACGAAACGTGGCAGCAGGAAATTTTAGCCGCGCTAAAAACGAAGCAAAATCGTTCATTTGAAGACAAACAATCCGCACTCGTTCAAGAAATATGGGAAGATTTTAAACAGTTAAATGAAGATATTTCTTTTACGTATCGCTTAATTCAAGAAGAGCCAACTAATGAACAGTTTCAAGTTAAATTAAGGAACTTGAGAGAACGGCGGATCACGCTGAGTCGTGAATTATATTTAGCTAAAAAACAGTATGTTGAACACACGCAGTAAAAGGATCCGCTTGATAAACAAGCGGTTTTTTTGCATGTAAATGTTAGAAGCGTTCTATTTCGGGTAGTAAATAGATAAGACAAAAAAAGGAGGGATAACAGTGGCCCAAGGTGTATTATGTGAAGTGAATGAGTGCATGTATTGGAAATCGGGAAATAAATGCAGTGCAGAGTCCATTTACGTTGTGAGTCCTGAAAGTAGTCACCATGTTTCTGAAACGGAAGAACCTGGCTGTAAAACTTTTGAACCCGCGAGATAAATGCTAGTTTTATAAAAAAGCATAAAATGAACGATGCGCTGACGGAGTTGAGTCGGCGTTTTTCTATTTTTTAAAAAATACTATTACTTAGGTGCGATAATAAATACATAGTAAAAAAGCAGTGTCTACGTCTAATTGTGCGTTTAAACAAAATGATACGATAATTTTTTTGTTTTTCGACAAAAGAAAAACGAGAGAAAGGTGATAGAATAAAAATATACAGCCTAGCTGACTTTTAGCATAAATTTATATGAAAGCGCTAACAAAAAGCTGTATTCATCTCGTTTTGACAGATTGGAAAAAGGGGAGACGTTTATGCAGGGGAAAACTCAGGGGAAAGAATTGAAACGCGGGTTAGAAGAAAGACATGTGACGCTGATGTCCTTAGGAGCAGCCATAGGGGTAGGGCTGTTTCTTGGATCTGCATCTGCTATTAAATTAGCAGGGCCGGGAATATTATTGGCGTACGGATTTAGCGGAATGATTATGTTTTTTATTATGAGAGCACTTGGAGAAATGGCGATTCAAAAACCTGTTGCAGGTTCATTCAGCAAGTACGCGCGCGACTATTTAGGGCCCCTTGCTGGTTATCTAACAGGTTGGAACTACTGGTTTTTATGGGTTGTAACATGTATGGCTGAAATTACAGCCGTTGGTATTTATATGGGATATTGGTATCCGGATGTACCAAACTGGATTTGGGCGTTATCGGCGCTTGTCATCATGACAACAGTTAACTTCTTAGCTGTTAAGGCATATGGTGAACTGGAATTTTGGTTTGCACTTATTAAAATTTTAGCGATTGTGTTAATGATTGCCGTTGGATTATTAATGATTGTGTTTGGAATCGGGAACGGCGGCGTTGCGACGGGTATTAAAAACTTATGGGACAACGGCGGGCTGTTCCCGAACGGATTCAAAGGTATTTTACTGTCGCTGCAAATGGTTATGTTTGCATATTTAGGAATTGAAATGATCGGCGTTACCGCGGGAGAAGTGAAAAATCCAGAAAAATCTCTAGCAAGAGCGATTGATTCGGTCTTTTGGCGTATTCTTATTTTCTACGTTGGTGCATTATTTGTCATTATGTCGATTTATCCTTGGCAAGAAATTGGTTCACAGGGAAGCCCGTTTGTATTAACATTTGAAAAAATCGGGATTCCAGCAGCGGCAGGCATTATTAACTTTGTGGTGCTAACAGCAGCTCTTTCTTCTTGTAACAGCGGTATTTTTAGTACAGGCCGTATGCTGTTTAACTTAGCAGAGCACGGAGAAGCTCCAAAAGGATACGGTCAGCTGACAAAAGGCGGCGTACCTGGAAAAGCTGTTTTAGCATCAGCGGGTGCGTTATTAGTCGGAGTAGCGTTAAACTACATTGTGCCTGCCAAAGTATTTACGTGGGTAACAAGCATTGCAACATTCGGTGCGATTTGGACTTGGGGAATTATTTTGCTTTCTCAAATTAAGTATCGCAAAACGCTAAAAAAAGGTGAAGAGGCAAAGTTAAAATACAAAATGCCTTTATTTCCGTTAACGTCTTATGTGTCACTTGCGTTCCTAGCGCTGGTGGTTGTTCTTATGGCGTACAATCCAGATACAAGAATTGCAGTTATTATCGGACCACTATGGTTTATCGGTCTTATTATCGCGTACTACGCAAAAGGATTTCATAAACGAAGTCAAGGTTCAGCTGGGACTGAGCAAAAGCTAGTGAAATGAACGAAAAGACCTCTTTCTTGGAAAGAGGTCTTTTTTCATTAGTTTATGTGCGAATGATTAGTTTTTTTGAAGGGATTATTGATACATATGAATAATGTAGAAAATATTCTATTTATTCTGTACTATTTAGTTAGAGAATTCATTAATGATTAAATGGTAATTGGAAGTGGATAAGTATGGTAGTTTTACGTTTTTTAACGCCACACAGTGCATCGAAAAGTTGGGAGGAAATAGGCAGAAATGATAGAAAGATTTAGTGAAAAAGACATAAAGGGTTTGCTAGTGCTATCTAAGTTGGAAAAATGGGATTATAGCGAAGCGGATTTACATACGATTTTTTCAACTGGAGACGTATTTGGACATAGAAATGAGAAAGGTGACATTGTATCAAGCGTAGCAGTAGTTTTATATGAAAATCAGTCAGCTTTTATAGGAATGGTAATTGTGAGAAAAGATTATCGAAAACAAGGGTTAGCCGGGCAGCTCATGAAGCACTGTTTGCAAATTCTTTCTCCTGAGGTGAATGCCTACTTAATTGCGACAAAAGAAGGTGAGCACTTATATAAAAAAGCAGGGTTCAAAACCGTGGACTATGTAAGTAAATATATAAGCAGTGAATACATACCAAGAGCATTTAAAGCTTCAGGGTTTTATACACGATCCTTAACGAGAAGGGACTTCAAAGAGGTTTTAAAGCTTGATGAAGCAGCATTTGGAGATAATAGAAAGCTATTTTTAAAAAGTAGAATTCAGCAAGCTGAAAAAGCAGTTGTCTTACAAAACGAACAAAATAAAATAATGGGTTATGGTTTAGCGGTTCGTACCCCGAGCAATATCGTGATTGGTCCCGTAGTTGCTCCACACGCTGAAGCAGCAATGCTAGTCATTGATGAACTAGCGAAGAGTTACAAAGAAAAGCTGAGAATTGACCTGTCTTCTCATGAGGAAACGTTAAAGAAACTTGTGGAAAATCACGGATTTCAGCTTCAAAATGAGCCTCCTGTTATGGCGTATGGCGTCAATTCCCTATCTGCTAGACAGGGCAACCTTTTTGCTATAGCAGCTCAGGCGTTTGGATAAAAAGAAAGGAGAAGCTCCTTTCTTCGCGTCTACCGAATTCTCCCAATTTTAAACCCATTATCAATCTGATGAAAGCCGACTTTTGGATAGTAGTTCATTGCAGAAGGAGCGGAAAGTAAAATGAGCGCGGCTTCTTCACCGATTTCTGATTGAACGTGCTTGATGAGCTGTGTGCCGATTCCTTGATTTTGATAGTCTTTTACGACAGCTAAATCCGATAAATAGCAGCAGTAGCTAAAATCTGTTAACGCTCTGGCTATGCCAATGAGTTCGCTGTCTTTCCAAGCGGTAATGGTAAGGGAAGCATGATCAAGCATTCTTTGAATCCGATCAAGATCTTGTGCCGGACGTTTAATACCTGAATGTACAAACACTTCAGCAGCTTGTTCGGCACGGATTGAGACGTTGGTTTTGTAAGTAATGGTCATTGTGTCATCTCCTTGATTTATAAGATATAGTCCAGTATATGAAGAATCTGAACTGAGAATAAGTGTCAGAAACAGTAAATTTAATAGTGTCAGTTAGAAAGGAAAGAACATCATGTTAGAGTTAATGCCTTTGCTCGATAAAAGAAAAGCAGATCCCTTATACATGCAGCTTTATACTTACATAAAAAAACAAATTCAAAAAGGCACCATTCCGCCTCATGAAAAACTGCCTTCTAAACGAAAGTTAGCTCTTCATTTAAGCATTAGCCAAAATACGGTTGAAGCGGCTTATGTACAGTTAGAAGCTGAAGGCTATATCGAGATACTAGCCAGGAAAGGAGCATTTGTAAAAGAGATAAAAAATGAAGTCGTGCTTCAAAAACAGCCTCCCGCCTATGTCTCTTTACCGCAAGAAGAAGGGAAATCAACTGTCATTGACTTTAGCCATGGAAAGGTAGACGTAGAAAAATTTCCGTATAACACGTGGAAAAAGCTAACGGTTCAAACAATTTATCATGATGAAAGCCAGCTTTTTTATAGCGGACATCCACAGGGCGAACTGCTTCTTCGTCAAGAAATTGCAGCGTATCTTTATCATTCAAGAGGAGTGCGCTGCACAGCGGAGCAAATTGTGATAGGTGCAGGTACACAGTACCTCATGTGGCTGCTTTCTGTCATTCTAGGAAAAGAAAAGATAATTGGGTTCGAAAACCCAGGCTTTCACCGAACGAGGCACGTTTTTCAAGAACAAGGCATGTCGGTCGTCCCTATTTCTCTTGATAGTTCTGGCTTGAAAGTGAAGGAACTGAAAGAAAGCGGAGCGGATGCGGTGTACATTACGCCGTCTCATCAATTTCCTGTTGGGATGGTCATGCCGATAGCAAGAAGACTTGAACTATTAGAGTGGGCGGCAGAAACGAATGGCTATATCATAGAGGATGACTATGACGGAGAATTTCGCTATAAAGGAAAACCGATTCCGGCCCTTCAAGGATTAGATCAAGACGATCGCGTTATTTATACGGGTACGTTTTCAAAATCGTTGATGCCTTCTCTTCGAATAAGTTATGCCGTGCTGCCACACCGGCTTCTTACAAGTTATATGAAACACTGTGGACTTTTTAAACAGCCTGTTTCAAGGCTTCATCAGCATACGCTTTTTCTGTTTATGAAAGAAGGGCACTGGGAACGTCACTTGAATAAAATGAGAACAGCATACCGTAAAAAACAAGCGCTGCTGCTAGATTGTTTGACTACTATTATGGGAGAACGTGTAGATGTTATTGGAGAACATTCTGGCTTGCATATTCTTCTTAAGGTAAAAAAAGGAATGAGTGAACAGAAACTAATAGAAGCAGCTGCCAAACAAGGGGTAACGATTTATCCAACATCTATTTATTATCATAGTGCGGGTGAAAACAACACGCCCTATGTATTGCTTGGATTTGCAGGACTGTCTGATGGAGAAATAAAAACAGGTGTAAACCTGCTGTTTAAAGCTTGGTTTGAACAGAAGGATTGAGAGGTACGCTGGGGGGATTTCTATGAAAGTAAAGCGGAAATTGTTTGGTTTATGGACAGGAGAGCTTACGGCAGCTTTACTGTTTGCTGCGCTGTGGATAGGGTACTTAAATGAGTTTTCTCATCTGGCTTTTTATTTAACAACGTTTTCAAGTGTGTATGCTTTTATTATACTTGAGTTTATCCTGTTTCAAGGAAGCTTGTACTGGTTTATGAAATGGAGGCGGGTGAGCCGAAAAGAAGATTCTCATTTGCCCTCCAGCTACATTCAGTTGTTTCTGCTTTTTAAAAAAATGAATAAAATTCTTCTTACGTTAGGTTTAGGTGTACTCATTTACCACTATATGCAGTTAGGGGTTAAGGGACTTGCTTTTTTTCTAGGCCTTTACGCGTTTGCTTGGATTGAATATATTAACTACTATGTGATTAGACTTTCTTATCAAAGTCCAAGTGAAATCAAAGAATTTTTTGAGCAAAAAGGCTTTAAACGATCTATTTTAGCGAGAGAAATAGATAAAAACCAGCGCGTTTGATTACACAGACTGCGCTGGTTTTTTTGTCTGGAAATCAAGGAATAAGGCAAGAGTCGATAAATTAGTGAACTTGAAGGTAAAGGAAAGTTTGATAGGAAGAAGATGCTTCTTGTAAGGAAGTAACAAATGTATAAAAAAGCGGTGTTACATTCATGCGGTTGTTTCTCGACCAGTCATGGTTTGCGAAAAATGATTTTCTTAGTTCGGCTGTGAGTTCAAGCTGCACTCCGGCTTTTAGCAGATTATCGTTCACAATGTTTTGTTCGCTTGTTCCCGCTATGTCAGAAGGAGCTTCACGGACGGTAAAGCCGTTTTTGCGCAGTGATTGCTTCATCAGCTCTTTATAAAGCTGATTTTTTCCACCTATATACACGATAGGCTGACTGCCGCTGTAGCCGTGAATCGTCAAAACGGACATGCTTTGCTGAGCCATTCCTCTAGCCGTCGGTTCATCAAAGTTTTCTGAGGTTATGTGCAGAACTCCGTTGTTAGTGGACTTGATGCCTTCAAATAAATAATAAGAAGCGGAAAAGCGATCGGCGAGTTCTTTGGCAACTTCTGATGTACCTGGTTCAATTCCGCCGCCGTGAATGGCCATAATGGATAAATAGCTAAAGCGCTGCTCGTAGCGAATGTCGTAGTCTTGGTGAAAAATTTCGTGCTGCTGCAGTTCTGCATAGGAAGAGTAATAGTCACCGCTTGCATAAGAAGGAGGGGGAATCAAAAAGCAGTACATCAAACATAGCAAAATGCTTGTACTCCATTTGAATAAACGGTTCATTAATAATCACCTCTATTTATTCTATGATAAATAGAGGTGATTATTAATTTTTTCGCTTTTTGATAAAATGCCAGTTTACTTGAAACTCAATAGGTTCTCGTTCTAACCGTCCCCACTCATCAAATCTGCTGTAATAATCGATAACTTTATCCACTTTGATTAGCCTCCACTTTAAAAATTAGTTATAGTAAATTATAACAAAAATAGAAATAGTTAATAGGTGCATTTGTGAAAAAGTGAAGAGAAAGAAGGAGAAAGAATGACCGCAGCTTTTATTAGTCGTCTAGCCCTATCAGGTTTGTTAGGAGCTTTGGTTGGTTTAGAAAGAGAGTTTAGAGCTAAAGAAGCAGGGTTTCGCACTCATTTTTTAGTTGCTGTCGGTAGCACGCTGATTATGCTAATTTCGAAATATGGCTTTTCAGATGTGCTTCATCAAGATCATATGGCTCTTGATCCGAGCCGGGTGGCCGCACAAGTAGTAAGCGGTATTGGTTTTTTAGGAGCAGGTATGATTATTATTCAAAAGCATCATATTAGAGGGCTCACAACAGCCGCAGGCGTATGGGCAACGTCGGGAATTGGTTTAACCATTGGGGCCGGTATGTATACAGTCGGCATTAGCGCAACTATATTAGTGCTGATTGGCTTAGAAATATTGAACGTAATGTTTACATCTCTTTCTACTCATTCCATTTTAATTAAGTTTCGTGCAGCAAATCAAGAGGATATTTATGAGCTGCTTGATAAGATTGAAAAAGAAAATATTATGATTTCGTCTTACGAAATTCACCAAGATCATCATCAAGGTGAGCTGCTCTATTTTGTTGAAATAAAAGGAAAGGCAAAAAAGAAAGGGAATAAAGTAGAATTGATTAAATCGATTCACTCTATGGCTCACGTGTTATTTATTGAAATTGAATAAGCATTCATTTATTTTTTCAAAAGAGACTGGAAGAAACGTATTTTAGTTGGCGGAACAGGTGAGACCCCGCAGGAGCGTAAGCGACGAAGAGGCTCAGCGGCCGCCCCCGGAAAGCGAAGCCTTGCACGGGAATTAACCTCGGTGTTAAAAGTAATCCATACTAACTCATTTATCCAATTTGTTCTCTCTATCTTGCTTAAACCGTTTTGCTGTGTTTTATCATAGCAAAAAAAGGCTATTACCTAAATATAGAGAATTTTACTGGAGGTTATAAAATGAAAATTGGAGTTGTAGGTGCTACAGGAAAAGCAGGAAGTTTTATCGTGAAAGAAGCTTTAAATCGCGGACATGATGTAACGGCAATTGTACGTGATGCGAGCAAAGTAGAGGAACGAGATGTTCGTACACTTGAAAAAGACATTTTTGATATCACGGCAAAAGATATCGAAGGTTTCGATGCCGTGGTCAATGCGTTTGGAGCTCCCGAAGGAAAAGAACATCTACATGTAGAAGCGGGGCAATCGTTAATTCATGTATTTAAACAAGCTCCGGACGTTCGTCTTCTTGTTGTAGGAGGAGCAGGAAGTTTGTTTGTAGATGAAGAGAAAACGACGCGTCTAGCAGATACGCCTGATTTTCCAAAAGAGTACAAAGCGACAGCTGACAACCAAGCCCAAAATTTAAAAGACTTAGAAAGTACAAGCGATATTAATTGGACGTTCATTAGCCCAGCAGCATTTTTTAATCCTTCAGGAAAACGAACGGATGCTTATAAAACAGGGAAAGATCATGTTATTTTAAACTCAGAAGGAAACAGCCATGTCAGCTATGCGGATTACGCCATTGCAGTTATTGATGAAATTGAGCGAGGAGAGCATGTAAACGAACGCTTTACCGTTGTATCCGACGCTAGATAAAGGAAAAGCCGCTTTATGCGGCTTTTTTTGTGCATGTTATACTATGGAAAAAGAAAAGGAGTCCAGCAGAAAATGGAGAATAAAGAAAACGTAGCACTAACGTTTTATAGTGAAGCCTACCAGTCATCTATACATAGCTATACGCTGCCTGAAGAGCAGCTTATTTACACGGCACTTCCCGCTGAAGCTATAGCTAAGTGTAAGCAGGAAAGAGATAGAACGCCCGTTTTGATTTTGGCAGAAAACAAACTAGCCGGCTTTTTCGTGCTCGACGCAGGGGAAGCCGTGAAAGAATATACCGAGGGATCCGGCGCGCTTTTAATACGGTCTTATTCCATTCATCCTGATTATCAAGGAAAGGGAGTTGGCAAAAAGTCATTGAAACTTCTTCCTTCTTTTATCAACCATCACTTTCGCACTAAAAATAAAGTGGTGCTAGGCGTGAACCATAAAAACACGGCGGCGCAGCACCTATACAAACGATGCGGCTTTGTCGATACAGACCGGCATGTTTTTGGAAGCCAAGGAAAGCAGTTTGTTTATCAGATGAACATAAAAAAAGCTTGAACAAGAGTTCAAGCTTTTTTCTTATATAACAAGGAGAAAGCTAGAGCAAATAGGCAGCGCTACAAGGGACGTTTTTAATACGGGAGCAGGTACACGATTTGTAAATTTTGCTCCAATATATGAACCGACCATTGTGCCGACAACTACTTGAATCAACAGCGGGATATCTAAAAAGCCCTGCTGATAATAGCCCATTCCTCCGCCAATTGCAATCGGAATAATAACGAGCATCGTCGTTCCGGCCGACTGGCGAATAGACAAGCCTAACACCATCATAAGGCCAAGCTGGATAAATGGAGTTGAGCCAATTCCAAACATTCCGGACAGAGCGCCCGTAATTAAGCCGATTAGTAAAGAATAAACGACAAATTTAGCTCCTGTTGGAACAGTACGTTCTTTTTGCTGACGGGAAAATAAAAACATTCGCAGCCAAAGTAAAACACCAGATAATAAAAGCATGCCGGCTGTGAGCCATTTTAGCTCGCCTTCTGGGATAAAGGATGAAAGGTTAGACCCAATCCAAGCGCCTAATGCACCGAGGATACCAACAGAGATACCGGATTTTAAAGATACGTTACCTTCGCGATAATGACTGACGGCGCCAGATAAAGAAGAGAAAATCATTGCGGTAAGAGCCGTTGCGAGTGCAACGTGTACAGATACGCCGTACAGCAGCGTTAAAATTGAAATAATAAAACCTGATCCGCCTGCTCCGACAAATCCTAAGATCAGTCCGACGGCTAACATTGTTAAAATAATTGAAACATCCATAAACGAATTCCTTCTTTCAACACTTATTCTATGCAGACACATAACATTTTCGGCAAGTGCTACGTTCTTCATTTAAACATGAATTTTTTATGACGTCCAATGTATAATTTATATGAAATCGATAGTATTATGTAATAAGTAAAGGATGTGAAAAAAATGGAATGGCAGCAGCTCGAATATTTTAATGTTGTAGCTCAAACGGAACATTTCACAAAGGCAGCGGAACAATTATCAATTGCGCAGCCTACGCTCAGCCGCTCAATTTCTAAATTAGAATCAGAGCTTGGCGTACCGCTATTTGAACGAAAAGGAAGGCAAGTTATTTTAAATCGATACGGAAGGCTTTTTTATGAACGAACGGCTAAAGTATTAAACGAAATGGAAGAAGCGAAACGTGAGCTTTCAGATTTGATTCATCCTCATCGCGGCAGCATTTCGTTTGCTTTTTTAAAATCATTAGGCGCTTCGTCCGTCCCGAAACTAGTTCATGCTTTTTTACAAGAGTATCCGAACGTTCAATTTCAAATTTTTGAGAACGCTACGAACATCATGCTCGATCAGCTTCAAACGGGAGAAATTGATTTTTGTATGTCTTCCGTAACGGAATCTAGGGCAGGAATTCAGTGGGAATATTTATGGAAAGACGAGCTGTACGCGTATGTCCCTGATACGCATTCTTTTGCCTCAAGACAAGTGCTTTCGATTTCAGAGTTGGCTCATGAATCGTTTATCGCGTTAAAAAAAGGATACGGAAGCCGAACAATTTTTGATCAGCTGTTCGAAGAAGCTGAAATTGTCCCAAATATTACGTTTGAAGGAGAAGAATTTTTGACGGTGATTGGTTTTGTAGCGGCTCATTTAGGGGTTGCCTTGCTTCCTGAAATAAAGGGAGTGGACTTGCGAGGCATTAAAAAAATAAAGCTCAAAGAAGACACAGCTTCAAGGGTAATTGGGATTGCGTGGAACAAGGATAAATACTTAACTCCTGTTGCGAAAAAGTTCCAGGAATTTTTAATTCAGTATTTCAAAGACCATCATACAGGAGGAAAACGATGAAGAAAATTGCTTGCCTGCACGCTCATCATTCGAACATCTCTTATATAGAAAAAGCGCTGCCGTTTGCGAGCTGTATGCATTTCGTAGACCCTGGACTTGTACATCGGGTAAAAACCGATCCTAAATTTGCAGCGGAGTCAGCAGGTGCAAAAGTAGAGAAGCAGTTAAAGTGGATGGAAGAATGTTCAGCGGATGCCATTTTACTTACGTGTACGAATTACATTGCTCTTTTACCAGAAGCATTTACAAGTGATGTTCCAATTATTAAAATCGATGAGCCTTATTTTCGCCGAATATGTGAAATAGAAGAACCGCAGCTTATCGTGTTTACAAATCCGGAGACCGTAGAAGGAACGATGAAGCGTCTAGACGAATTTGCATTTTATCAAAATGTAAAGATAAAAGTTCACCCTGTTGTGATAGAAGGTGCTTTTGAACTAGTAATGACTGGAAACATAGAGAAGTATAAACAGAAGGTGAAACATGTCTTAGATGAGCTAGTAAAAGACCATAACACTGTTGTTTCAGTGGCGCAGCTCTCGATGGTAGAAGCGGCTGAGGAGGTAAGCGACCGTATTATTACGCCTCTTCAACCGTTAGCGGAAGAAGTAAGAAAAACAATTATTAGGTCATAAGAAATGAAAATAAGGAAAAATAAATGGTAAAATATTCACTTTATTTTGACAAAAATTTCATTTCCTTATATGATAAGTAGTGTTATAGAAACCACTTATTATATAGGGGAGGCATCGTTTTGTGAAGAAAGCAAATGCACGCGATAAGATTTTAGAAACAGCATCGCGGCTTTTTCAGCTGCAAGGCTATCATGCAACGGGATTAAATCAAATTATTAAAGAGAGCGGGTCGCCAAAAGGGTCTCTTTATTATTATTTTCCAAAAGGGAAAGAAGAACTGGCGATTCACGCTGTTCAATATACGAATAAATACGTCCAAGTTCAAATTAAAGAAAGTTTAAATAAATCTTCTGACGCGGCACAGGCTATTCAGTATTTTATTGAAGAATTGTCCAAGCAGTTTGAACACGAAGAAAGTATTGCTGGTATGCCTGTTGGACTGATGGCTGGAGAAACGGCGCTTATTAATGAACCGCTTCGCGAAGTCTGCTACGCAGCGTTTCAAGATTGGGAAAAACTTTTTAGAGAAAAAATGATAGAGAGCGGATTTCAAGATAAGCAGGCAGGAGAGCTTGCAGTTGTAATCAACTGTCTGATAGAAGGCGGTATTTTGCGTTCGTTAACAGAAAAAACGAGCGCTCCTTTGCAGCAGATTCAACAGCAGATTCCGGTTCTGATTCGCAAATAAAAAAAAGCTTTTCACTTTTAGAGTGGAAAGCTTTTTTTTATGGATTGACGGAATTTGGCATATATTGATAAAATTTAAAGGTGTATTTTCTGAAAATTCTATTTCTTGAAAAAGAAAGAAAGGAGTAGCGTGTGATTTTTACTATTATTCAAGCTGATGATACGTGGGCACTATGGGGAATTCTAGCGATTTGGGCTTCTGTTAGTATTTTTCTCGAACAAAAGTATAAGTGGGCTTCTTTTCTGTCAGGAGCTATTATTGCGCTAGCAGGAGCTCTTATCCTATCAAATTTAAAAATCATTCCAACAGAGTCTCCGGTTTATGATGCTGTTTGGGCGTATCTAGTACCGCTTGCCATTCCATTATTGTTATTTCAAGTCAATATGAAAGAATTATTTCAAGAAAGCCGGAAACTGCTTTTTATTTTCTTAATCTGTGCAGTAGGAACGGTTATAGGGAGCACGGCAGGCTTCTTGTTGTTAAAAGATTATATTCCTGAACTAGCAAAAATTGCAGCTGCTATCGGCGCTTCTTATGTAGGCGGAGGGGTTAACTTTGCTACCGTTACGGCCAAATTTGAACCATCAAGTCAAATGGTTTCCGCGACGGTGGTTGCTGATAATATGGTCATGGCTTTGCTATTTGCCGTGTATATGTTTGTTCCTTCTATGAAGTTTTTTAGAAAACATTTTAAGACGCCTCATATTCAAGAAGTAGAGGCCGGGCAATATGGAGAAAATGATCGTCATACGCTTGCAGAAAAATATTGGGCAAAAAAAGAAATTTCGTTAAAAGACGTGGCAGCTTCAATTGGTACATCATTTTTTCTAGTGGTTGTATCGTTTAAATTAGCCGAATGGTTTGGAACAATCATTCCAGCCGGTCCAAATGTTTCCGTAGTTCAAACGTTACTACATACTATTTTGAGCGAAAAATACTTATTGCTTTCCACACTTACGTTTCTTGTCATTTATCTGTTTCCTTCTTATTTTAAAAACATTAGCGGAAGCCAAGAAATCGGCACATACTTCATTTATATTTTCTTTGTTGTCATTGGAGTGCCGGCGTCCATTCCATTAATTGTTGAAAAAGCACCTCTTTTGATTCTATTTGTGCTCATTGTGGGGATGAGTAATTTGATAGTGGGACTGCTTTTAGGAAAAGTATTTAAAATTGATTTAGAGCATATTTTACTGGCGAGCAATGCAACCGTAGGGGGACCTACGACAGCAAGCGCGATGGCGATTGCTAAAGGATGGGGAAGTTTGGTTGGTCCTATCTTGGTAGTAGGAACGCTTGGCTATATTATTGGTAACTATATTGGCTTTGCACTTGGCTATTGGTACTTAACATTTTAAATAAAAAAACGCCTCCTCTGATGACTCAAAGGAGGCGTTTTTTTATTTAGCGTGCTTGACTGCTGAAGATTGATAAAAGCGACCTTTAAAGATATACGTAGCTGTAATAAATAAATAGATAGCTAATGTAATAGTCGTAATAACAACGGATGTTGTGCAGATAACACCAATTAAAATAGCGCTTAGTGCAATAAGGGCAGCCCACGTTGTATAAGGAAACCATTTAACAGAGTAGCTGCTCGATGCTTCTGGCTGAACTTTGCGGGACTTTAAGTGTGCAATCGCAATAATCAACCAAATAAACAATACCGTATACCCTAAAGATCCCATCAAATAATCAAATGTCTTACTTCCTGCAAATAAGGAAATCAACACGCCGACATAAAGGGATGATGTACACATTAAGATTGCATAGACAGGAACTTTGTTAACAGAAAGTTTCGAAAATATCTTCGGCACTCGACCGTCTACTGCTTGCGTATACAAAATACGTGATGAACCGTAAAGTCCTGAGTTCATAGAAGAAATAACGGCTAACAAGATCACGGCATTCATAATATGATCTGCTCCGGGAATGCCAATCATTTTAAATACCATTACAAAAGGACTTTGAGAAACGCCGTTCACTTCATTCCAAGGAATCAAGCTCACGATGATAAAAAACGGGAACAGATAAAAAGCAATGATACGCGTTAATGTACTGCGCACAGCCTTAGGTACTACTTTTTCAGGGTTTTTTGTTTCAGCTAGCGTTACTCCGATGATTTCAGTTCCACCGTATGAGTAGATGACAACTAACATCGCCGTAATTAGCCCGGTTGGTCCCTTTGGGAAAAAACCGCCGTGATCGCTTAAATTTGAAAAACCCGCTGCGGTATGATGACCGAATGATACAAACAATAATAAAAGTCCAGCGATAATAAAGATCACAATGACCGTGATTTTAATCAAAGCTAACCAGTATTCCGTTTCAGCAAATGCTTTAACTGAAAGCAAGTTAATGGCTGTAACAATAACGGATACGCCTAAAGCAAGCATCCAAATTGGGTAATCAGGAAGCCAGTACTGAATAAAAATAGCGGCTACAACGGCTTCAGCTGCAATGTTTAACACCCACATTTTCCAGTAAATCCAGTCCAAAAAGTAAGCGGGATAGCTTCCTAAAATCGACTGAACTAAATCACGAAACGTTCGTGCTTCACTATTTCGAACCGCCATTTCAGCAAGACCTTGCATGATGAATAGTAAAATAATTCCGCCAATTAAATAGGCAATAATAACTGATGGTCCTGCCATATCAATAGCCGAGCTGCTTCCTTTAAATAAACCAGCGCCAATTGCTCCACCTAGCGCCATCATCATAATGTGACGTGAAGTCATTGTTCGCTGCAAACCTTGGTTGTCCTTCTTCATGACTTTTCCCTCCACTTTTTTATAAAATAAAAAAAGCTTATCGTCTCCTACCTCATTATCAAATGAGAGAAGAGACGATAAGCTTTAGCTAACCGCGGTACCACTCTTGTTGGCTCTTAAAGAACCCTGCTTAAAACCTGATAACGAAGGTTAGACGTTAAAACTTAGAGAACACTTCTGCATTCTTTCTGAATTACCACTCCTGGGCGAGTTCAAAGTATTATTGGACTACGTCACACCAACCCGTAGCTCTCTTGACCGAATAATAAGCTTCTACTACTCCCAATCGCTGTGTTTTTGATTAAAATCTGAAAGTTCTTGATGAATAACCATTACTATACGTGCTTCTTTTTTCTTTGTCAACAGCTATTTTTGAAAAAATAAAAATGATTCTACTCTATTTTTATAGAACTCAGGACTGGTTATTTTGGTAAAAAAATCAGTCGTTTCACCTAATTTTCACCAAATCTGCTTACATTAAGAAATATGAAAAAGGAGTTGTTTTGACAAATACATAGGTGAGGAGAATGAATAGAGTGAAAAAGATGATGTACGTCCGGTTTGGACTGGATCTTTTAATGGCCGTTACGTTTGTTTTGTTTTTTAACAAGCAAGTATTGGGAGGGTTAACATTTCATGAAATTGCGGGGTTGGCGATTGCCGTCGCCTTTTTTACCCACGTGCTGCTAAACTGGCAGTGGGTAAAGAAAGTTACGGTTAAATTATTTGACCGCAGGCTTCCGCGCAGAACAAAGCTCGGTTACTTTTTAAATATCATGCTGTTGGTTACGATGTCATTTATTATGATTAGCGGTATTTTTATTTCAAGAGTAGTATTTCCAAATATTAATGTTGGGAACGAACAGTGGTTTAAGGTTTCGCATATTTCCGTATCATTTTTAGTGTTAATTTTAGTAGCCACTCATATAGGTCTTCATTGGCAATGGGTTATAAATGTATGTAAAAATATGACGAAATTCAAAAAGTCAAAGAAAAGCTTGAGCATAGCAGCTAAGCTCACAACCGCTGCGCTGTTAGTCATTGGCATATACGCAATAAATGAAACGGGTTTTCTTGGAAAACTTGGAGGAGTAGCGAGAGTACTGAATGTAAGTTCCTCAGATATGCCGCAAAAAGGCGGTGGGAAGCCGGATTTTGATCGCCATTCATTTAGCGAGAACAAATCTTCTGCGACGGCATCTGCTGGTCACGAACGTCCAAACTTTGATCACGATGGCGGAGGTCCGGAAAGAGGAATGAAAGGAAAAGAAAGCGGTTTTGAAAGTCCAAATCCTTTTGTTGTAATCGGTACTTATTTTGCTATTATGTCAGTTTTTATTATTGTTATTTATTATATTGAAAAAATATTAGCAGGTGTGAAGAGACGTAAAAAAATAACGGGTCCTGCTGCGGAAATTTAAAATGAAAAAGCTTTCTATTTCACCGTTTTTTCATCGTATAGAAGTAAAATCATTTATGTAAAAGCGAATGCTTTGCAAAATTAAAATGAGAGAACCTTAGGTGGTGGAGATCGTGAAACAACATACACAGCCTGAAACGGAACATAAGAAAAATTGGTTTATTAATGCGCTATTGAATTTTGGTATTTATAAAAAAGGAAATCGGCATCTATACGAACTGACACTTCAAGAGTTAGAAGCTCAATACGTAAAAGTAAAATCATTCATGTATAATCAGGAACCTCTTTCGCAATGATAAAAAGGCACTCAGTGTATGAGTGCTTTTTTGTGTTAGAAAGTCTTATTCTTTGACAGGTAAAACTGTACAGATTAAAATCACAGTATATTTTAAAGTTACAGTTTTAAATGACACATATTATTAGGAAGGAAAACAGTCTCTACCTATAATATGCCACTATTTTTGACCGTATCATTTTTGGAGGGAAATAAAATGACAAATAAAAAGTATGAGCCGCTTTTACAGCCATTTACTTTTTCAAATGGCATCAAATTAGATAACCGCGTTATTCTTGCTCCTATGACAAATTTTTCATCAAATGAAGATGGGACAGTATCAAATGCAGAAGTAGACTACTACGTACGACGTTCAAAAGGTGTTAGCATGGTCATTACAGCATGTACATACGGAACGGCGAACGGAAAAGGGTTTCACGGAGAGTTTGCTGCAGACAGCGATGAAATGATTCCTAGCCTGCGTCGATTAGCAACAGCCATTAAAGATCAAGGAGCAAAAGCAGTTCTTCAAATTTTTCACGGAGGCCGCATGTGTCCGCCTGAGCTTGTTCCAAATGGAGAGGTTGTTAGCGCAAGTGCTGTTGCTGCAGAACAAGAAGGAGCTCCGGTACCTCGAGAGTTAACAAATGAAGAAATTGAAGGCATTATTCACGATTTTGGTGAAATGACGCGCCGTGCCATTGAAGCAGGATTTGACGGAGTTGAAATTCACGGAGCAAATAACTATTTAATTCAGCAGTTCTTTTCTCCGCATTCTAATCGCCGCGAAGATAAATGGGGCGGCAGCGTAGAAAAACGCTTAACATTCCCGCTTGCAATCGTAGACGAAGTAAAGCAAGCCGTTTCTAAGCATGCAAAAGAATCATTTTTAGTAGGCTATCGCTTCTCGCCAGAAGAGCCTGAAACGCCAGGAATTACAATGGCTGATACGTTGAAGTTAGTCGATGCACTAGCAGAAAAAGACCTTGATTACCTTCACGTATCGCTAATGGAATTCTGGTCAAAACCGCGCCGAGGCGTGGAAGATACTCGTTCACGTATTGAAATTATTCAAGAGCGAGTAGGAAGCCGCGTACCTGTGATGGGCGTAGGTTCTATTCATACAGCAGACGAAGCAGCAGCCGCTCTTGAAACGGGCATTCCACTGCTTGCGATTGGCCGCGAATTAATTATGGATCCAGACTGGGTTCAAAAAGTAAAAGAAGGCCGTGAAAATGAAATTGTGACAACATTAAGCAAAAAAGATCAGGAAAAGCTTGTGATTCCTGACCCGCTGTGGCAAGCCGTTATCAACACACCAGGCTGGTTCCCGGTTGAAGATTAAAAGAAAGGCAGAAAAGCGCAAAGACGATGGGACTGATCCCGTGTCTTTGCGCTTTTTGCTTTTTCATGGAATAACGCTTTTGAACCATTAATTTACAAATGGGCTTCTTTATGTTTGAATAGTAATAGTTTTCTGAAAGCGAGGTGAGAGAATGAAAGCAGAGCCAATGGTGAAAATGATGATTTCAATGAGTATTTTTGGTTCAATTGGCTTTTTCTCCACACAAACTGGACTGCCTTCTTTTGACTTAGTATTTGTTCGCTGTATTTGTGCAACGCTTTTTCTCGGAATGTGCTGGTTCGTAACGGGTGAATATAAAAGGGAAAAATGGAATGCTAAAGAAATAAAGCAGATTTTACTGTGTGGGATATTTCTTGTGTTTAACTGGGTGTTTCTATTTAAAGGATTTGAAATGATGTCCGTTACGGTTGCTATTTCTATTTATCATCTTGCACCCGTTTTAGTATTGCTTCTGGGGAGCTTTATGTTTAAGGAGAAATTAACGGTTCTTGGCGTGATGTCTATCTTCATTTGTTTTGGAGGAACACTTTTAATTATTGGAGTGGAGCAACTTATGATTGACGGCTTCATGTCTTCAGGAATACTCTGGGCGCTTTTAGCCGCTTTGTTTTATGCATGCACGACGCTGCTTGGTAAAGGCATTATTCATACGAGTGCTTATGCTGTTACATTTCTTCAGACTTTTTTAGGAATTTTTCTATTATTGCCGTTTGTTCATTTTACTGATTTTCATTTCCTAACAACGGCCAACTGGACATCTATTTTAGTAACAGGCTTTGTACATACTGGTTTAGTGTATTATTTGTTTTTCGACAGCCTGCGCTATTTAAAAACTCAGGTGATTTCGGTTCTGGTGTTTTTAGATCCAGCCGTTGCCATTTTATTAGATACAGCATTCACGGGATTTCGCCCTACGCTTTTGCAGCTTGCAGGCATTGTTTTGATCTTTTTAGGAATGCTTTTTACTTTGAAGCCAAAACCTTCATCTGAAAAAAATATTTCCAATAGCAAGATTAAAAAAATCACATAGAATTTCTATGTAATCTGCAGGTGTTCATTTATTAAAAAAGGGGAGCTAGTCATGAAAGTTAGTAAGCAAAACGCAGAACACTACGTGTGGGGAGGAAAATGCGATGGGTGGCACCTAGTGAAAAATAAAGACGTAAGTATTATTCATGAGCGCATGCCCCCTTATACGGAAGAGGTAAGGCATTATCACTTGAAAGCACATCAATTTTTCTTTGTACTAAAAGGAACAGCTGCTCTAGAAATAGACGGAGTTATTTACGATGTAAAAGCACACGAAGGAGTAGAAGTATTTCCTTCGATTCTTCATCAAATGATGAATCGTTCGAGTGAGGAGATTGAGTTTCTTGTGATTTCACAGCCTTTTGCACAAGGAGACCGCATAGCTGTTGATGAAGATAAAGACTAAGCATAGATAAGTCTATTTTTACTAGTCCTAACAGTAAGCGAAGAATACCGTCCAGTACAATAGTACCTTTTCATTCAGCAAGTGAAATATTATGCCTAATAAAATAAAAATACTTTTATTGCAGAGCAGAAATGTGGTAAATTAATATGTATGCAATATAGGGAGAACAAAATTTACAAATTAACAATTGTGTAATATTAACATCACGATAAAAAATAAGAGATTACAAGTTGAAATGTAAATTTTGTAGATGACTAAAAAAAGAGATGAAGATGATATTGTTTGACAAATTGAATCATTTTCAGGTAATCTTTTGCAGGACGTAACCGTTACGATTTAATGTAGGGGACTTTCCTGAGGTTAGCTGAACATGAAATCTCTACTTTTTAGTGAAAGGAATTTGAAAATGAAAAAACTATTTTCAAAGCCGTTGTTTTACTTTTTTATAGCGGTTTTATTCATGTGGATCAAGTCTTACATGTCTTACAAAGTGGAGTTCAACTTAGATATAAGTGACTCAATGCAAAAAACGTTATTGTTTATTAATCCAATTAGTTCAACTTTGATCTTTTTAGGGTTAGCATTGTTTGCAAAAGGGAAAAGAGCCATCGTTTGGACGCTTATCCTTAGTACAATCATGACGGTCATTTTGTACAGCAATATTTTATATTATCGATTCTTCAATGACTTTGTGACATTGCCTACTTTAACGCAAACAAGCAATGCGGGTCATTTAGGAGGCAGTATCGCTGATTTAGTAAAAGCTCACGATATTTTTTACTTTGTAGATATCGTTTTACTGATTGCGCTATTGTTTGTTAGAAAAATCGAATGGCCAAAAGCACGCCTTAAATTCCGCTATACGTTCATGGTACTAGCGGCAGGAGCTATCGCTTTTGCAATTAACTTGCACTATGCTGAAAAAGATCGCCCTGAATTACTAACAAGAACATTTGATCGCAACTACCTAGTGAAATATTTAGGAGCATACAACTACACGGTGTATGATGCAGTTCAAACGTTTAAAAACTCAAAGCAGCGAGCATTCGCAAGCAGTGATGACTTAACAACAGTGAAAAACTTCAGTACAAGTCACTATGCAGCTCCAAATATTGAGTATGCCGGTAAAGCAAAAGGAAAAAACATTATTAAAATTCATCTAGAATCATTTCAGTCGTTCCTGATTAACTACAAGTTAAACGGACAAGAAGTAACGCCGTTTTTAAACTCATTAGCAAATGGAAATGAATTTATGTATTTTGATAACTTCTTCCATCAAACAGGACAAGGTAAAACAGCTGATGCAGAGCTTATGATGGATACATCATTATACGGCTTGCCTCAAGGATCAGCATTTAGCTTAAAAGGCCGCAACACGTACCAAGCAGCACCAGCGATCTTAGATCAAGAGGGCGGCTATACAAGTGCCGTTTTACACGGAGACTATAAAACGTTCTGGAACCGTAATGAAATTTATAAACAGTTCGGTGTGGATAAATTCTTTGACGCAAGTTATTACAATATGACTGGTGATAACAAAGTAAACTATGGATTAAAAGATAAGCCATTCTTCAAAGAATCTATGCCAATGCTACAGTCATTGAAGCAGCCTTTCTATGCGCATATGATTACATTAACAAACCATTTCCCATTTGTCCTTGATAAAGGCGATGCTAGCATTGAGCCGGCAAACACAGGAGATGGAACGGTAGACCGTTATTTCCAAACGGCTCGTTATTTGGATGAATCACTGCAAGAATTCTTTACAGAGCTAAAAGCTTCAGGCTTATATGACAACTCAGTTATTATGATTTACGGTGACCACTACGGTATTTCTGAAAATCATAACAAAGCAATGGAAAAAGTTCTTGGCGAGAAAATTACGCCATATAAAAACGCTCAGCTTCAACGCGTACCGTTCTTCCTTCACGTACCAGGCGTAAAAGGTGGAGTGAACCATACGTACGGCGGTGAAATTGACGTAGTACCTACGCTTCTTCACTTAGTGGGAATTGATAGTAAAGAGTATGTTCAATTCGGTACAGATTTATTATCAAAAGACCATGATCAGGTAGTAGCATTTAGAAACGGTGATTATGTTTCTCCGAAATACACGTCAATTGACGGCAAGTATTACGATACAAACACAGGAGAAAGAATCACAGCAACAGATGAAGCGAAAGCTTATAAAAAGAAAGTTGGAAGAGAGCTAGAACTTTCTGATAAAGTGTTATACGGTGATTTATTACGATTTAATAAATTAGATGACTTTAAACCGGTCGATCCATCAAAATACATGTATGGAAAAGACCAAGAAACAGAAAAATAATGTAAGCTTTCACACCATACAATCCAAACAAGCAAGTAGAGGAGCTTTTTAAAAGCTTAGCTACTTGCTTGTTTTATGAGAACTTCATTGAAAAAGAAAGCTGGTGACAGAAACGTGGAGCGAACAAGACGCAAAAGAAGAAGAAGAGTTCGATGGGGCAGAGTGTTCTTTGCTTTGTTGTTCCTTTTTATTATCGTTGGGGGCATATACAGCTATTTCCAATATAAGCAAGGGCTATCGATAGCAAGCGATGGTAAATTTGCGGATGACGGCACGACATTTGAACAGTTTCAAGGCAGTCTCCCGAATAACGGAGAAGTAAATATGCTGCTGTTAGGAAGTGACTCGCGCGGGGAAAAGCATTCTCGTACAGACTCTATTTTAATTGCTCACTACGATTCTAAAAGCAAACACCCGAAAATTGTTTCTCTTATGAGGGATATGTACGTGGATATTCCAGGACACGGCAAGCAAAAGCTGAATGCTGCTTACGCGTTCGGAGGTCCTGAGCTGCTGCGTCAAACGATCAAACAAAATTTTGATATTGATATTAACTATTATGCAGTTGTGGACTTCGAAGGATTTTCAAAAATTGTAGATACGATTGCGCCTGATGGCATTGAAGTAACCGTGCCTCACGATATGTCTTCGGGAATTGGTATGACGCTTCACAAAGGTACCCAAGTTTTACACGGTGAACAGTTGCTTGGCTACGTACGTTTTCGCCATGATAACATGAGTGATTTTGGACGCGTTCAGCGCCAGCAAGAAGTCGTTTTAAAGCTCAAAGATGAAGTAGCAAGCCTAAACAGCGTGTTTAAAATACCGAAGCTTCTCGGCGTAATGGATCCTTACATCGATACAAATTTAGATACAAAAAGCATGATGCTTCTAGCTAAAGATGTGGTAACAGGAAACATGAAAGACGTTCAAAGCCTACGACTGCCTTTAGACGGATCATTTGAAAACAAAACGTATAGCGGCGTTGGTATGGTGCTTGATATTGATTTAGATAAAAATAAAGAAGCGCTGCAAGAATTCTTAAATGACAAATAAAGAAAAGCCTCGAGACGCATGTCTCGAGGCTTTTTCCTTATACATAGACGATGATGCGTTTGAATGACGTAATTAAACTGGTCACTATACCAGAGCATACAACAATGAATAATGAATAAATAGCTGTATCGTTTTGAAGCAGTAAAATACCTGAAATAATAATAGATGCGTCAATCACTAAAATGATGATGCCAGGGTTTAAAGATAACCATTTTGCAAGTATCAGAGAAAATAAGTCGACCCCGCCTTGACTTGCGTGCTGCCGGAGCATGATGCCAGTTCCAATTCCGTTAAAAACGCCTCCAAGGCAAGCGCTTAAGATAATGGGAAGGTGAAAAATTCCATGAAGCGGAAACAGCAAATCAATCATAACGGCTGAGAGAACCATGCCATAGATAGCATTTAAAAAATAAGAGCGGTTAAAACCTAGAGCGAGAAGGTAAATCGGCAAGTTTAAGCAAAAAATCATCACGCCTACTTTATAGCCAAGTAAATAATTAATGATTAAGCTAATTCCCGTAATGCCTCCTGTTACAAGCTGAAGCGGAAGAATAAAAACGTTAATTCCAATACTAACAAACACACTGCCAATTCCAATTGCAATTAATTTTTTGTACATGCTGTCTCATCCTTGTCTATGAATCTCTTTATATGTATATGAAGACAAGCAGAGTTTCAGCACAAAGACTGCTTCAGAAACCATAATGCACGGATTAAATATATGCAAAGGAAGCTGTTTCGCAATGCAAATGTGTTGCATAAACATTCTTCACCATAGACAATAAGAATTAACGAAGAAGGTAAATGGAGGAGAAAAAATTGATCGTTCGAAAAGCTAGAGAAGAAGAAACATCATCTATTGAAACAGTAACGCTTGCTGCTTATGAGCAATATGCAGCTGTAAAATCGGAAGCACACTGGAAAAGATATCGAAAGGGAATTTTACATACCCTGAGTGAAGAAAAGAAATTTGAATGCATGGTAGCTGAAATCGATGGAGAAATGGCAGGAAGCGTTTTGTTTTATCCGCCGAATACGGATGTATATGGAGGGTTATTAAAACCATTTCCATGGGCTGAAATTCGTCTGCTGGCAGTTGCTCCATCTCATCGCCGAAAAGGAGTCGCCAATGCGCTTCTTGAAGCGTGTGAAAAAAAATCTCGGGAGCTAGGGTGTTCTTATTTAGGTTTACATACAGATCATTCAATGGAACATGCCATTAAGCTGTACACTAAAAGAGGTTACGTTCGCTTTCCTGATAACGATTTTTATCCGGTAAAAGATTTGCATGTTATGGCATTTAGAAAATCAGTTTAATAAAAAAGCCTTTGAAATCATTGACTTCAAAGGCTTTTTTATTTATATAACGTAACGATTCCAGTGGCGGTGAGCTGAAACAGCTTCAACAAATTCATCTGTAAAACGTGTAGAATCTCCAGTTACGACACCGGGACTACTATCTAAGCCAGCAGCTTTTAGCCACTTAATACCTTCATCTGTGGCGCCAATTGGTTTAAAATGCTCGAATGCTTCTTGAGCAAACGTCAGTGCTTCTTTACGAAACTTCTCATCAGCTGACGAACTTCCGACAACATAAACCGCATCGAATAAGACAGAATCACTTGTTAAGAACGTGTGCTGTACTTCAAGTTCTGACCCGTCTGTTCCTTTTACGTTTTGGAGGGTTGTGCTTACAATTTCAGGCTGAATGCCCTGTTGTTTTAAACTGTTTAACACTTGTGGTAGGTCACCGCTAAAGTCATTAGCTACAATGACAGCTACTTTACGCGTATTCGGCTTTTTAATCGTCTGTTCCTGACTAAGAGCCGGAGACGACTTGGTCACTGGCGCGTCTTCTCCCGATGGAGGCGTTGCACCAATCGCTTGTGCCACTTGTTTAGCTAGCACTGTACTGACGTTGGCAAACATATCAACAACCTGTTGCTGAACAGACTTGCTTTTCACTTTTCCAAGCTCAAAGCTGAAAGCACTGATAATATGCTCTTTTTCTGGGTCGCTCATGCTATTCCAAAATAGCTTTGCCTGTGAAAAGTGGTCTTTAAAACTTTCGCTTCGGCTTCGAACTTTTCTTCCTTCCACTTTTTCTTGGTAGTGAGCATAACCGCCTTCTGCCTCTGGGACAGGAGCCGGCGTATTGGCTGCAAGAGAGTTTCTGTGGTAGCTGACAGGCCCTTTGTTGATCGTTTGACGTCCGTAACCGTCTCGTTGATTGTTATGAAACGGGCATACTGGACGGTTGATTGGAAGTTCGTGAAAATTCGGACCACCAAGACGAATAAGCTGGGTATCCGTGTATGAAAACAATCTTCCTTGTAAGAGAGGATCATTGGAAAAATCAATTCCCGGTACCACATGCCCCGGATGGAATGCGACTTGTTCCGTTTCGGCAAATACGTTGTCTACATTTCGATTTAAGGTCATTTTTCCAACCAATTTGACGGGAATGTCTTCTTCTGGCCAAAGCTTAGTTGGATCAAGAATGTCAAAGTCGAATTTAAATTCATCTTCCTGAGCTATGATTTGAATGCCTAGCTCATATTCAGGGTAGTCTCCGTTTTCAATTGACTCCCATAAGTCGCGGCGATGAAAATCAGGATCTTTCCCAGAAATGGTTTGAGCTTCGTCCCAAACGAGGGAATGAGTTCCGAGTACAGGCTTCCAGTGGAATTTGACAAAATGAGCTTTTCCTTCTGCATTAACTAAGCGAAAAGTATGTACGCCGAAGCCTTCCATCATACGTAAGCTGCGAGGAATTGCGCGGTCTGACATTGTCCACATGACCATGTGGGCAGACTCTTGATTATTAGCGACAAAATCCCAAAACGTATCGTGTGCTGAAGCCGCCTGAGGCATTTCGTTGTGAGGCTCAGGCTTAACAGCATGAATTAAATCTGGGAATTTAATTGCATCTTGGATGAAAAACACGGGAATGTTATTGCCAACTAAGTCATAGTTTCCTTCTTCTGTATAAAATTTTGTTGCAAAACCACGTGCGTCGCGAACCGTTTCAGCTGAACCTTTAGAACCTGCTACAGTAGAAAAACGGACAAATACAGGTGTTTTTACAGACGGATTCTGTAAAAATTTAGCTTTTGTATATTCACTGAGCGAGTCATACAGCTCAAATTCTCCGTGAGCAGCGAAGCCTCGTGCATGAACGATGCGTTCAGGAATGCGCTCGTGGTCAAAATGCGTCATTTTTTCACGGAAATGAAAGTCTTCCATAAGGGTTGGACCACGTTCGCCTGCTTTTAAAGAAAATTCATCTTCGGAAAGCTTTAACCCTTGATTGGTTGTGAGCGCTTGGTTTCGATCGTCTGTTTTAAACTGCTCGAGCTGTTCTTGCTTGCTTTTTTCATTTACAGGGTGCTTTTTTGTCATACTTGTCTTCCTCCTTGATCTTCAGTTAATAATCATTACAAAATGTGTACCCTATCAAAAGTTGAAGCAAACAGAAATGTTGGAATTTTTTCGTAGGAAATCCGTTATTTTCTTGTTATGATTATGAATAAGTATTCATAAATACAAAAATAAAAGGAGAGGGGATACATAGATGAAAACACGGGTAACAGATTTATTAGGAATTCAATATCCAATTGTACAAGGAGGTCTTGCGTATCTAGCGTACGCAGAACTTGCGGCTGCTGTCTCAAATGCAGGCGGGCTTGGACAAATTACAGCTATGACGCTCCGAACACCTGAGAAACTTCGAGCTGAAATTAAGAAAGTACGTTCTTTAACTGAGCGTCCTTTTGGCGTTAATTTTGCTGTTGGAGGTCAAACAGAAGGTTCTTATAAAGAACTTCTCGACGCAGCAGTAGAAGAAGGTGTTCCGGTTATTTCCATAACAGGAGCAAATCCCACACCTATTTTTGAAAGATTAAAAGGAACGGGAATTAAAACGCTCGTGCTGGTAGCCAACGTACGTCAAGCTCAAAAAGCTGAGAAGCTAGGAGCAGATGCTGTCATGGCAGTAGGGCAAGAAGCCGGAGGACATATCGGGCGTGAGGATCTAGGCACAATGGTATTAATTCCTCGAGTAGCTGCGGCTGTGTCAATTCCGGTCTTGGCAAGCGGAGGGATTGGAAACGGACAAGGATTATTGGCAGCGTTATCATTAGGCGCTGAAGGGATAGAAATGGGAACACGTTTTATCGCGACAAAAGAATGTGTAGATGCCCATGATGCGTATAAACAAGCTATTATAGAAGCAAAAGAAACGGATACTGTGGTTATTAAACGTTCGTTCGGGGCACCTGGACGCGTATTGAAGTCCCACTACACTCTTGACATTATTAAGCGTGAGGAGCAAGGAGAGAGATACGAAGAGTTAAAAGACGTCATTAGCGGAGGGGCAAACTGCCGGTATATTTATGAAAATAAAATCGATGAAGGCTATGGATGGGCAGGCCAAGTCGTTGGACTGATTGATAGTATTCCAACGGTGCAAGAGCTGTTTGACAGTATAATAGAAGAAGTGCACGCCGGTTCTAAACGACTGTTGAGTATAGTAGAAAAGAAGTAGATATACAAGCCGTCATACTGTAGCAATTGTTCGCATATTTATAATCTATATCTCTAAATGAGGTGAGAGAATGAAAAGAATGCGAGCATTTGCTATCATGACGTTTTTAATAGTAGGTTCAGGATATGCAGTTTTTATTAAAAAAGAAGAAGTTTCCAAGACTCAGCAAGCACAAGTGTACGAAGAAGCAAAGCCTGTTATTAAACAAATGGACAAACTGGATATTTGGCATAAAATCAGCAGCGGTTTAACTGAAGCGGGCTATGAATCAAGGGGTGTGAATTCTTCCCTTTATTCAAAGGACAGAGTAGAGCTGGATGTGTATATGGAGCCTTCCGTTTCAGCTGATGCCAAAACGCAAGAAACGATTAAACAAATGGTATATAAAATACTGGAAGAAAATAAATTTCAGCAAAAGGCCTTTCATGTAACAATTAAATTCCTGCCCGAAAAACAAGCAAAATAGACTTGTCTCGGCCAGGAATTTTTTTTATTAAAATGCTTTTTCATTGGCTGCTGGAATACTCTCAGGGAGAGAAATTTCAGCATTTTTGGGCTGATACGTAATTTTTCCGTCAAGCACATCATTGGCTTTTTGTAGGTCTAATAAATTTTCCCATCGTGCGATAATAAAAGCAGCTACCGCATAACCAATAATATTAACTGTGGTCCGGTAATTACCCATAAAGCGATCAGGAGCAAGCATCAGAGCAACGGCAGCTACCGGAATGGATCCGGTTGCTGCTGCGGTAGCAGACAGAGCAACAAAAGCTGATCCTGGAATGCCAGCCATTCCTTTAGACGTAAGAAGAAGAACACCAAGCATTAAAAGCTGATCAGTGAGGCTCAAGTCCACGCCCGTTGCTTGTGCTAAAAAGACGAGAGCAAGAGACAGGTAGATAGAAGCACCGTCTAGATTAAACGAATAGCCCGTAGGCACAACAAGGCCAACGACTGCTTTGTTGCATCCTGCTTGTTCAAATTTCTCCATGAGCTGCGGCATAACGGCTTCAGTAGAACCCGTAGCAAATGCCAGCATAATTTCTTCTCGTATATATAGAATAACTTTCCACAAGCTTAATTTTAAATAGGTTCGTAAAATAACAGCTAAAACAAGAACAAATGCTAGACAAGCAATTGTCATAGCGATAAATAGCTTTCCAAATGCAGCAAGTGTTCCAAGACCGTACTGACTGACTGCAAATGCCATGGCGCTAAACGTGGCAAGAGCCGTTAACTTCATGATGTATCCCATAATTTTAAATAACACATCATTTACTTTTTCTAATACGTGTAGAAGGGTCTCCGCTGTTTTTCCACCTATATGGACAAGAGCGATTCCGAACAAACACGAAATTAAAAGCACTTGAAGCATGGAGTTGTTTGAAAAAGCACCAACTGCACTGTCTGGAATCATATTAAGAAAAAAATCACCTTCGCTCGGAAGTTCGGAGCCGTTTGTCTTCGCGTCCACTTCAGTTGTGCTTAAGCTTGAAGGATCAACATTCATACCGGCGCCGGGGTTCATTACGTTTGCTACTAATAGACCGATAAGTAGAGCGAATGTTGTGACAATTCCGAAGTAAAGAATGGTTTTTCCACCGATACGCCCAACTGTTTTAATGTTTCCAACCTTGGCAATTCCGACAACGACTACCCCAAAGATAAGAGGAGCAATCAGCATTTTGATGAGCTTAATAAAACCGTCTCCAATCGGTTTCACAGCATTTCCAAAGCTTGGCCATAGATATCCTACGGCTACGCCAAGTACAATTGCCATCATAATTTGAAAGAAAAGACCTTTATAAAAAGGTTTTTGCTTACTTTTTGCCGCTGTTTGTGTCATGTGTTCTCCCTTCGTCGTACAATTTTTTTGATGTTACAATAGATGTTATGTTTTTTTACATTTTAACGTAAGGTTGTTTGAGGTGTCATTGGTCTCTTTGACTAAAATTCAATAAAAATATTAGTTGAAGTGTATAAGAAGGGAAGGGAGTGGTTTAAAACATTATTATTTTTAATGTAGATCTTTAAAAAAACTAATAAAAAGCACATGCAAAGGCATGTGCTTTTTATTTATTAAATTAGTTTAATTCCGCTAATTAAAATGATGGTCGCCATAATGGCTTGAAGCGGTCTTGAAGGCACTTTCGTTGATAAACGGCTTCCGAGTAACACACCCGGAATAGATCCAGTTAATAGGTTAGCAGTCAACATATAATCAACGCTTCCAAAGCTTGCATTTAAAATACCAGCCACCGTAACGAGAAGAAACGCATGTGCAATATCAGTACCAACCAGCTCAGATGTTTTTAACTTAAATAAGTACAGCATTGCAATGGCAAATAATGAGCCAGAACCAATCGATGTTAGTCCGACAATGAACCCAAAGACTACGCCAATTCCGATTGTTAATCCTTTTTTCTGATTTAAGTCCATTTCCTGAAACCGATTTGGGCGAATTAATTTATCAAAAAAGACGCGAAAGATAATTGAGATGGCAACCAGCGTCATGACGTACCCGAGAGCGTGCTTAATAATCGTTTCTTGATGCTCGTGAAAAGATGGGAATGCATGAAGTGTGACAATAGCCAGCACAGCGCTCGGAATACTTCCGAAAGCTAAATATTTTGCTAATTTAAAGTTAATGGTTCGCTGTTTGTAGTGCTGAGCGACTCCGAATAATTTTGTGATAGAATTGTAGACAAGATCTGTTCCTACGGCAATGGAAGGGTTAATGCCGAGTACAATCAGTAAAGGTGTTAATAAAGCGGCACCTCCAACCCCCGTTAAGCCTACAAGGGTTCCAACGAATAATCCCATTAAGGTAATTGATAGTTCCATATTTTGTCCTCCTACTCTCAAAACCAAGTACATTGATCTGATTATAGATCATTGTAACTCATATGTAAATAAAATTCTGAATATTTTTAGTGAAGTTGAAAAGGTTCTCTTAGTCTTCACTATTTTAGGGAACGGACGATAAAGTCATAGGAAGTTATAAAAAAGTAAATAGAATACGTTTATTTATCTATGATTACGCTCTAATTTGTGTTACAAATGTAAATGCAATAAAAGAGTTTATTTTTATCTCATTTGAAAGACCGGTGAATGCATGAGTTTTGTTACGAAAGATTTGTTAATTAATTTTTTATTTATTTTATTGGCGCTGTTTTTAGTGCAGATGTTTTATTTGATCAAGTATGCTAAAAAAGTTCATTGGTGGAAAGATCACTATATCGCGGTATTTCCGATTTTAGCTATTACCTTTTGCCTTTTGTTTCCGGTTAACGGAGCTTATGTCCCGGATGACTATCGAATGGATTTACGAAGAATTCCTTATATTTTAGGAACGTTATATGGAGGCTGGCCGCTAGGAAGCTTGCTTTTCGTCTTTATTTTACTGCTGCGCTTGCTAATTGGCGGGTACGATGTAGGGTTTTTATCAACATTAATTGCTCTTCCGATTTTATCCATTCCTTTATTTTTCATAACAAAATACTTTTTACATTTCTCATTAAAAAATAGAATTATCGTGAGCACCTGTCTTAGTGTAATTGGTTCTTTATTAGCTATGCTTGTATCTATTTTTGTTTTACACGTAACAAGCATTCCTATTAGCGTGTGGGTTCAGTTCGCTGTTTTAGATGTGGCAGGCATGTTTGTGATTACCATACTGTGGGAAGCGATACGGGCAAATTTATTAGTGCTGCAGCGCCTAATGAAAGCAGAAAAGCTAGAAATTGTCAGTCATTTAGCTGCCAGCATCTCTCATGAGGTGCGAAATCCTCTAACTGCAAGCAGAGGATTTATGCAAATGCTGCAAGAAGATGAAAAAGAACCTGCTAAAAAACGCTACATTTCGATTGCTATTAATGAACTAGACCGCGCAAAAGAAATCATTGATGATTACTTGCTATTTGCCAATTCCGCTCCAGAACGAAATGAAAAAATGAATATGTCAGAAGAAATTCATCACGTCACCCATATTATGACGCCTCTTGCCAATATGAACGGAGTCGCGATTGATTTTACATTCGATGAAGAAGTGAAGTTCTTCGTAATGGGAGAAAGAAGAAAGCTTCAGCAGTGTCTAATCAACTTATTTAAAAATAGTATTGAAGCCATGCAAAACGGAGGCACGTTAACTATTAAAGTAGGAAAAGAAGGCGGAGTTGTGATCGTTGATATTATGGATACAGGCTGCGGTATGACGCAAGAACAAATCAACCGGTTAGGTGAACCGTATTTTACAACAAAAGAAAAAGGTACGGGGCTTGGAACGATGGTATCTTTCAGTATTATCCATTATATGAAGGGAAAAGTAAGTGTGTCTAGCGTAAAAGGAAAAGAAACGTGCTTTTCACTTCAATTTCCTCTTTGTGAGTAAAGAGCAGCTTTAGGGCTGCTTTTTTTATATGCAAAAATTTTAAAAATAGATAAAAGTAAACTGATTATTAAAAAAGTATTGAATTTAAGAAATGAAAGCGTTACAATCTATTTAAAGTTATCCGAAACGTTTTGGAGGAATTTTGATTGACAACGATTAAAGATATAGCGCGAGTTGCCGGCGTATCTGTAACAACGGTGTCTCGGGCTTTAAATGGTTATTCAGATGTAAATGAAAAAACAAGGCAAAAGATTGCAGCCGTAGCAAGAGAGCTGGACTATAGCCCCAATACGTTAGCTCGAGGATTGGTTATGCAAAAGTCAAAGACAATTGGACTACTAGTTTCAGGCATCAGCAGAGAGAGCGTAAAAGATAATTTCACGTTTGAAGTATTGTGCGGTGTAAATGAGCGTGCATCTACTTTGGGGTATGACTTGATTTTATTTAATACAAACACGATGATGCAGCGAGAAAAAACGTATACTCAGCTTTGTCGAGAGCGAAGAGTGGACGGGGCAATTATTCAGGGCATCAAAAAAGAAGATCCTTATTTAAAAGAAGTAGTAGAAAGCGATATTCCTTGTGTTTTAGTTGATATTCCCGTCCATTCTAGTTCAGTAGGCTATGTCACCACCGATAATGCCTTGGGAGCTAAAAAAGCGGTTGAACATTTAGCGAGTCTTGGCCATCAGCATATTGGGATGATTAACGGACATGAAGACGCATTTGTCAGCCAAGAACGTCTCAACGGATACAGACAAGCCCTCAAAGAATGCGGTTTGTCGTTTCGGTCTGAATGGGTTGTAAGCGGAAAGTTTGAAGAAAAGAAAGCAGAGAAAGCTGCCAGTGAGCTTTTAAATAAGTATGAAGAGCTCACCGCTATTTTTTGTGCAAGTGATTTAATGGCACTGGGAGCATTAAAAGCATGCAAAGAACTTGGCCTTGATGTACCAAAAGACGTTTCGATTGTCGGATATGATAATATTGTTCTTGCTTCTTACTCGTCTCCAAATTTGACGACTGTAGGGCAGGAAGTATATCAGATTGGCTATGAAGCTGCAGATTTACTAATTGAGATGCTAGAAGGAAAAGAAACAAATATGAAGCGTTATCTTGATACACAGCTGATTATTCGAGAATCAACAGCTAAAAACCACGGCTAGTGGTTTTTATATAATGTAAAAACCGAAACGTTTCGGTTTTGTGTTTCGTTTTTCCAAAACGTTTCGGTGAAATTTAGGGGGATGGAAATGGATTACCGTGTGATTAAAGAAAATGACTTATTTTTACTAACAGATCAAGCAGGAAATATCACTGAAAACCATCAGTATGGTTTAGGGCTATATATGAAAGATACGCGTTTTTTGAGCAAATTTCATTTGAAAATTAACGGTACAGATCCTGTGTTATTGTCCTCAAGTGCCGACGAAAACCTGTTAGCCACAATTCTTCTTACTAATCCGCATATGGAAAAAGAAGGAGAACTATCGCTGTGGCGAGAGTCTGTAGAAATAGAAAGAAAGCGCTTTATATATGAGGGTATTTTCTATGAAAAAATAAAATTGAAAAGTTATTTTCCTAAAAAAATTGCTTTTACATTAAGTATCCAAGCAGATGTCGATTTTAACGATATGTTTATCGTAAGAGGTTTTCAAACTGGAAATGTCGGAAAACGAACAGGGCAAATAAAAGGGGAAAGCAGTTTAATATATACATACGAAGGATCAGATGATATCAAGCGTTCGACACGGATTTCTTGGGATAAAAAAGCCTCACACGTGTATGAACAAGGAGAGGTTATGTTTTCTTTCGAACTGAACCATCAGGAAGAAGAAGAAATTACATTAATGGTTCAGCCGCAAATGGGTGAAGACATCAATGAAAATATTTTATCAGCTGGTGAAGCATTTAGTTTACTAACGCAGTCATATAAAAAGTGGGAAAAATCTTCTACAAAAGTGACAACCGATCATCCGACAATGCAGCGCCTTATTACAAGAGGACTTAACGACCTGCGCGTACTGCTAACGGATGTAGGATTCGGTGCTTTTCCTGTAGCTGGATTGCCTTGGTTTGGTGTGCCATTTGGAAGGGATAGTCTAATTGCAGCGCTTCAAATGCTGGCTTTTAATCCGGAAGTAGCAAAAGGAACGCTACGTACTATGGCAGCATATCAAGGAACGGCAAATGATCCATGGCGTGATGAACAGCCGGGTAAAATTATGCATGAAATACGTTACGGAGAACTAGCCAACACAAATCAAATACCTTTTACTCCATATTACGGAACAGTTGACGCGACACCATTATTTTTAATTTTGTTAACGGAATATGTGAAGTGGACGGGAGACTTCGAGTTTGTAAAAGAAATGCAAATGACTGTCGATGGAGCTTTGACATGGATCAATGAATATGGAGATCGAGACGGTGATTTATTTCTTGAATACCATCAAGAATCAAGTAAAGGAATTGCTAACCAAGGATGGAAAGACTCAGGGGATTCTGTTGTCCATCGCAGCGGTGAATATGCAAAAACTCCTATTGCTTTAGTGGAAGTACAAGGCTACGTATATCAAGCGAAAATGGGTATTGCTTCTTTGTATGATCAGTTAAACAAAACAAATGAAGCAAATAGTTTACGTGAAGAAGCTGAGCTGCTGCGTAAAAAGTTCAATGAAGCTTTTTGGATGGAAGACGTGTCATTCTATGCCATTGCACTTGATGAACATAAACATCAAGTAGGAACGATTACGTCAAATCCAGGTCATGTACTTTTAGCCGAGATGATGGATGAGGAGAAGCTGAACAAAGTAGCGGAAAGGCTAGTATCAGAATCTATGTTTTCGGGATATGGAATTCGTACAATGGCAGAAGGAGAAGCGGGTTATAATCCAATGAGTTATCATGACGGGAGCATTTGGCCGCACGATAATAGTTTAATTGTTCTCGGTTTGAGTAAAGCGAACAAGCAAACAGAAGTCAATAAAGTGATAAAAGGGCTGGTTGATGCAGCTGAGCATTTTGAATACGACCGTCTTCCAGAGTTATTCTGCGGCTATTCAAGTAACCTTGGCAAGCCTGTCAAATATCCCGTTGCCTGCTCACCTCAAGCTTGGGCAGCCGGCACGCCTTTAGCTTTCGTACAGGCGATGTTGAGACTGTTTCCTGATAGTACAGCAGGTACTATACAGATAAATCCTTTGCTCATAGACGATATGAATGAAATCTCTGTAGAAAACCTTGGGATTGGCAGTGGGAAACTTTCATTAACGGTTAAAAAAGAAGAAAGCGAAACTATTATTTACGTGAAAGAAAATACGACAAAATACGAGCTTCTATCTCAATGTAAGGTAAGAAATTATGTAGGTTAATGTTACTTCGACCGCGGCTTATTAAGCGTCAATTAATAAGCCGCAGGTCAATGAAATGAAAGGAGACAGCTAATGAAGAAGTGGATACTCGCTTTAAGTTTGGTTCTGGCAGTGGCTGGAGCAGCTTTAACTGGATGTTCAAATGTACAAGAAGTTTCCGGGGAAAATGGTCAAGTCGAAATTGTATTAGCCGGCTGGGGAGGCAACCCAACAGAGACGAAGCTGCTTAATCAAACTATTCAAGACTTTGAAAAACTTCATCCATCAATTCATGTGAAGCATGAAGTAATCACTGATCAATACATGGATATTTTAAAAACGCGTTTAATAGGTGGAAATGGTCCAGATGTTTTTTATCTTGATGCACTTGAAGCGCCGGGTCTTATTAATACAGGGGTTTTAGAACCTTTAAATTCTTATGTAAAATCTGATTTTGATGTTCAGGATTTTGAGAAACCATTATTGAAAGCGTTTCAAAAAAATGGAGAGACTTATGGTTTTCCGAAAGATTACTCCACATTAGGCTTATTTTACAACAAAAAGCTATTTAAAGAAGCAGGAGTAGAAGTACCAAAAACATGGCATGAGTTTAAAGAAGTTTCAAAAGTATTTAAAAAGAAAGGGATTCAAGCGTTTGGTGTCACGCCGGAATTAGCGCGTATCTTCTACATGGCGCAGGCAAACGGAGGAGACGTTGTAAAGAACAATAAGGCAAACTTTGCTACGAAAGAAGTCGTGGATTCTCTTCAGCCGCTCATCGATCAGCATTTAAAAGATAAAACGTCTGTACAGCCCTCTGATGTAGGCGCAAATTCAGGTACGGACATGTTTGCACAACAAAAAGTAGCTATGGTGATTGAAGGGAATTGGATGATTCCATTTTTACAGGAGTCCTTCCCAAAACTTGATTACGGTACAGCGGAAGTTCCGACAATAAACGGTCACAAAAATACGATGGCATTTACGGTCGCGTATGTAATGAATGCTGACTCAAAAAAGAAAAAAGCATCTTGGGAGCTCATTCAGTACTTAACCGGGAAAGAAGGAATGGAAACTTGGACAAGCAAGGGTTATGCATTGCCAACAAGAAAATCCGTAGCGGATAAGCTTGGTTTTGCTGAAGACGAAAAACGAGGTCCATTAGTAAAAGGAGCTGCTTATGCAACTGTCTGGCAAGATGGTCCGTATTTGCCTATTATCATGAATAACTTTAATAACCAGTTTTTAAGCGCCTTTTTGGGACAAAGTGATTTAGAAACAGCTTTGAAAAAAGCACAAAAGCAGGCAAATCAAGAGATTAGTATTTATGAATAAGGCTTGGCGGGGGAGTGGAGGAAATGAAAGACGGAAAAATACGAACGTACAAACCTCGTGATGTAGGGCAAGGATATGCTTTTATGACACCTACACTGTTTGTACTATTGCTGTTTGTTATTGCACCTATTTTTTATGCCATCTTTTTGTCTTTACATAAAGTTCAATTGCTGGGAGGAACTGAGTTTCATTTTCGAGGGCTTGAGAACTACATGAAGGTTCTTGAAGATGACAAAGCTAAAATTGCTCTTTGGAATACGGTGAAGTATGTAGTAATTGTTGTACCGGTACAAACCGCATTGGCACTTATACTGGCGGCCACATTAAATGCAGGGCTAAAAGCAGAAAAAGTTTTTCGCATTATTTATTTTTTACCTACACTTACATCATCGGCTGTATTAACGCTTATTTTTATGTGGATGTACAATCAAAATGGAATTGTGAACGAGTTTTTAAAGTTTGTTGGTCTTCCAACTTACAATTGGCTTGGAGATCCTCAGGTCGCTTTGATTGCCATTATGATTATGAACATCTGGGCAACAGCTCCATTTTTTATGGTTATTTATTTGGCAGCTTTGCAAGACGTACCAAATTCGCTTTATGAAGCAGCTCAGTTAGATGGGGCTAATGTGTTTCAACGGTTTTGGCATATTACAGTTCCGAATCTGCGACCGGTTACATCATTCGTAGTGATCATGGGACTGATTGGTACGTTTCAGTTATTTGATCAATCGTTTATTTTCTCAGGAGGTTCAGGAGGTCCTAATAACTCGACTCTGACTGTTGTTCTGCTTATTTATCAATATGCATTTAAAAATTTAGGTACTATGGGGTATGCTGCAGCACTAGCCTTTATGCTGGCGCTCGTGATTTTGGTGGCAACGGTTATTCAGAGAAAGTTTTCAAAAGAAGAAAGTATGTACTAAGGGGGGGGAAGAAAAAGATGAAGAAAAAAACAGGAGTCCTCATTTTATATACGATTTTAAGCATATACGCGCTGATTACTCTGATTCCATTTATTTGGGCGCTGTCCGCTTCTTTTAAAACGCTAGAAGAAATTGTGTCAGGTACGGTGAACTTTATTCCGAAACACTTTACGCTAGACAATTATAAACAAATTTTTGTGGAACAAAAGCTGTTCCCTCGCTGGATGTTTAATAGCTTATTCATTGCCGTAGTAGGAACAGCTCTGAATTTGCTATTTAACTCAATGGCTGGTTATGCCCTTGCACGCCTCAGTTTCCCGGGAAAGAAAAGTTTATTTATTATTATTTTAGCGGTGCTTATGATTCCTGGACAAGTAACGATGATTCCTAATTTTTTAATTTTAAAAGAGTTAGGCTGGTTAAATACCTATCAGGGAATGATTGTACCGGGAATGGTAAATGCGACTTTTATATTTATGATGCGTCAATTTTTTATTAATTTCCCAAAAGAGCTTGAAGAAGCAGCGGAGTTGGATGGGTTATCGAAGTTTGGAACATTCTTCAAAATAGTCCTTCCACTTGCAAAACCTGCCTTAGCAGCACAAACGATTTTTGTATTTATGGGGTTTTGGAATGATTTTATGAAGCCTTTAATTGTGATGTCTGATGAAAATATGTTCACGTTGACTTTAGGCCTTAACACATTTAAAGGTCAGTATATCAGTTATTGGAACTATATTATGGCAGCTTCCATGGTTTTTACACTTCCAATTTTGCTCATTTATGCGTTTTTTAACAAATATTTCATTAAAGGAATTTCGTTTACTGGAGGAAAATAAAAAAGAGGCTGGGATAAAAGTATTTTAGTTGGAATGACAAACGAACGATTAATTAAAAATCATAATCGTTCGTTTTTTGTTGTTATGGTGAGCGTGAATTTCATATGTTTAGTTGCTTCTAGCTGTTGATTGAAGTTCACTCACATACTGATCAATCATCGTTTGCAGTTCCTCTAGGTTCGTTTTACGGTTGTTAACAGGCAGCTGCTTTAATGAATGAAGGGCACTATCCACAACAAACTTGCGTGGATTCGATTGTTTAAACATCTCTTCTTCAATAAAACTAATAAGCTCTGTGCATTTTTGACGTTCGAATTCATCCGTAAATTGTTTGTGAGCTTGCTTTTTTAAATCGATAAGTGCTGCGGAAATGTCCTGTTCTATTTGATTTTTAGTATTTGGGCAAGATGGAAGCCATTCTTTGATCGTTTGCGGATCGAGCAAAATGTCTCCTGAACTTGCTACTTCGTCTACAAGAGGAAGCAGACGCTTAACGCTGTAAGTTATAATCTCATGGGGATCAGTATTTGTACTGTTGACCATAAAATTATAGTGAAAGTTGCGGTGAAGCATGCCAAGAAACATAATTGCACAATCTAGCAGATAAGGTTTCTTTTCTTGTCCAAATAAATCAATAAACCGTTTGTAGAACCAGTTTACTTCAATGAACTGGGTTTTTTTTATGTATGCTTTTAAATCAGGATCATTAGAAACAAATACTTCTTCAAGTAACGTAAAAAATTTATGTTTGTGATGGTTTTTCATCTGCGCATCGATCTGTTTAATAAATACATCTACATCGGTCAGACTTTTACCAACCAGCAGCTGATTGCGCTCTTGTTCAATGGTCGTATGAAGCCATGTAAAAACAGCGATTAATAATTCATTTTTTGAAGAAAAATAGTTGTAGAATGTTCCTTTTGAAATGCCGCTATAATCAATGATGTCTTGAATAGAAGTAGCTTGAAATCCTTTTTCAACGAAGAGATGGTGTGCATTTTTTACAACTTGCTGTTTTCGATTATTCATTATTATCACCTAAATGTAAAATTAGACTCATGGTCCAACTTTATGATACATGATTTAAAGCGTTTACACAAATGTTCTTTTCAGAAAACTGAACGATATCACGACAATATATTGGTATAAAAGGATTATAGGACTAAAAAAGTTGAGAAAATAAAGAACGTGAACGTAAGATTTTTCACTTGCATAAATTGAACTCACAGTATAATATACTCTATGTAGAACACGTGTCTAAAAAAATGAACCTAAAGTATAAGGAGGTACAATAATGAGTCGATCGATAAATCAAATGGAAAAGCCGCCTTATGGCATAATTGCTATTTTGTTAATTGGCGCTTTTATCTCATTATTGAATGAAACGTTATTAAATGTGGCGCTGCCGTCTATTATGAAAGACTTAGATGTGACAACGTCAACTGTCCAGTGGCTTTCTACTGGTTATATGTTAGTGAATGGTATTATGATTCCAACTACCGCTTTTTTAATTCAGCGCTATTCTGTCAGAGGCTTATTTTTAACGGCGATGACTTTATTTACAGCAGGAACAATACTTGCAGGTGCTTCGCCAGTATTTTCTGTGTTGTTAACCGCTCGTATTATTCAAGCGTCAGGCGCAGCTATTATGATGCCGCTTTTAATGAACGTATTGCTCACAAGTTTTCCATTAGAAAAACGCGGAGCTGCGATGGGGATTTTCGGTTTAGTTATGATTTTTGCTCCGGCAATTGGTCCTACATTATCAGGATGGCTAATTGAACACTATGAGTGGAGAATGCTGTTCCACCTTGTTACGCCAATCGCAGCCATTGTATTAATAGGCGCCTTCTTCCTATTAAAAGACAAAAAAGAAAAAGTGGAAATCAATTTGGATTTTTTATCCCTTTTGCTATCTACAATTGGATTTGGCGGACTTCTATACGGGTTTAGCTCAGCAGGGGATAAAGGCTGGGATTCTGTGGAAGTATACGGTACCATTATCGTAGGAGCTGTGGCTCTGATTTTATTTATTACGCGTCAGTTCAAGCTTAAAACACCGATGCTTGAATTCCGCATTTTTAAATATCCAATGTTTGCTTTATCATCAACGATTTCGATGGTAATTACAATGGCATTATTCTCAGCCATGCTGCTAATGCCAATTTATGTTCAAACGGTACGAGGCATCTCTCCGCTTCATTCAGGATTACTAATGCTTCCAGGTGCGCTGCTAATGGGTGTGATGTCACCGATTACCGGAAAATTATTTGATAAATTCGGAGCGCGTGCATTGGCTGTAACGGGTCTAACGATTACAGCCGTTACGACGTATTTCTTCAGTAACTTAGAGCTTGATACGACCTATACAACGCTCATTACGCTTTACACGCTTCGTATGTTCGGAATGTCTATGGTGATGATGCCGGTTATGACAAACGGATTAAATCAGCTTCCGCAGCGTTTTAATCCGCATGGTACTGCGATGAACAATACGCTTCAACAAGTATCGGGAGCTATTGGTTCGGCTCTTTTAGTAACGGTGATGTCAAACCGTACAGCTACTCATGCAAAAGAGCTCGCTCAAGATGCAATGAGCGGAGCAGGAGCAGCTAATGCAACCGCAGCTGGGGCAGCTCAAATGAAAGAACAGATTGGGATGCAGGCAATGGTACAAGGGATTAACGATGCGTTTGCTGTCTCAGTAGTCCTAGTGGTGGTTGCCTTAATTCTTTCATTCTTCATGAAACGCGCAACGCCGGCAAGTGAAGATGAAGTGATAAAGGAAAAAGCAGCACGCGAGCAGTTTGCTAAATAAAAAAAATCCCCGCTGAGACAGCGGGGATTTTTTTAGCTTGTATATCTAAAGCTTAAGCCCATTTTCTTTAATAATTTCCGGTAACCGATGGACGTTTGATCAGCCATAATATGCGCTTCCATCTGCAGGTCTAAAGGCAAGTCTTCAGGTTTTTGGTTTTCCACCATTTCACGGTCTTCGTCAAAGACGCGAAGGTTAAAGTCATACACACCTTCAACGGGAGAATCTTTGTCAAAGTTTCGAGCGATTGGCGCGAATAAACGTGTTTCGCGGGCTGAAATAGGAGAGACTGCATTCATAATCCACAGCTCTGCGCCTTCTGGGAAGTATACTTTTAGCGTAGCTGTAAACGGGGGATAAACATCAAAGACGCGAAGCCATTTAAAATCAGGTGGATTTAAATGCTGCTGTTCTTTGGAATAATTGCTCACGGTGCTCGTATATTCTACATGAAGCCCATAGTCTGTATCGCTTACTTTATATTTAGGCACAAAGGCGTTGTTTCGATCACCAAATGTGTCTGTGTGAACCCAAGCAAAATGAGCTACGTCTAAAAAGCCTTCCATTTGACGACCGGCTGAACCCATGATATCAAAGCTCGGACAAACAATTTGCTGAAAATCAGGGTCCTCCCACGCATCGAAATAAGGCAGGTTATCTTGTTCTCCTGTCAGGGACGTCCACACTAATCCATATCGTTCAATAACTGGATAGACGGCCATACAGAGACGGGGAGAAATGTTGGCGTCAGGGTGAGCTGGAATTGACGTGCATGCGCCGTCCGTTGCGTAGCGGAAGCCGTGGTAAGGACAGACAATTTCATCATCTTCCACCCAGCCCATGCTAAGCGGGGTGCCTCGGTGAACGCATAAATCACGTGCCGCTACAACTTTGTGTGTGGTGCGGTATAAAACTAGATTTACATCTAGTAATTTTACGGACGTTGGTTTTTCTGTTACATCACTGCAGCGTGCGACGGGGTACCAATACTTGGCGAGCGTCGTCCAATCTTCCAGGCTGAACGTGCAGTCTCTTGGGTAGGGAGTTGCCGTTTTTGATTTTGTCATGGTTGGTTGTTGTTCCATCTATTTTCTTCCCTTCTTTTGTAAGCTCTTTTACTAAGGGTAATATAAAAAAAGAAAATTCACACAATTTATGTAAGAAGTTCTAACATGAAATATGGAACTTTGTAGAAAGTGCGAATTTCAGAAGACGCAAATTAGAGAATATACCAATAAAAAAATTTAAAAAAGCGCTTCCTAAATAAATTTAAACGTGATATAATTTTCCAAGACGCTGGTGTAGCTCAGTAGGTAGAGCACTTGCATGGTAAGCAAGAGGTCGCAGGTTCGATCCCTGTCGCTAGCATACTCAAAAACCTTCTTTCTTGTTGAAAGAAGGTTTTTTTATTTGAATTGGCTTTAAATTTATTCTCCGAATTATTCTTCCCCCGCCTTGTGAAAACTTTAACAGTTTGATAGCCTTATTAGGAGGCTGTTAGAAAACATGTGTATCTTTTCCACTATGTCTTATGAATCATATTTAGAAATATTCTTAAAAGAATGTTTATTGCCTCTAAGTATTGGGTACACGAAACTAGGGGTTAAATTTCAACAGGGAGTGTGAACGATAATTTGATTACGTTTAAGAATGTGTCAAAGCAATATCCAGACGGTACGACCGCCGTGAAAAATATTAATCTAGAAATAAAAGAAGGAGAGTTTTTCGTTTTAATTGGTCCGAGTGGATGTGGGAAAACAACCACCTTAAAAATGATTAACCGTCTTCATGATATTACCGAAGGAGAACTATACATAAAAGATAAGCTCGTATCGGACCACAACATACATGAGCTACGCTGGAACATTGGTTATGTGCTACAGCAGATTGCTCTTTTTCCTCATATGACCATTGCTGAGAATATAGCCATTGTACCGGAGATGAAGCATTGGAAGAAAAACAAAATCAAAACGCGTATTGATGAACTGCTTACCTTGGTAGGACTAGACCCAAAGCAATATCGAAACCGAAAGCCGTCTGAGCTCTCAGGTGGCCAGCAGCAACGTGTAGGTGTAGCACGTGCCCTCGCAGCTGATCCCCCCGTTATTTTAATGGACGAACCCTTTAGTGCCCTCGATCCGTTAAGCCGCGAACAGCTTCAACAAGATGTTATTAGCTTAAAAGAAAAAATCAAAAAAACATTTGTGTTTGTTACGCATGATATGAGCGAAGCCATGACGCTTGGAGATCGTATCTGCCTGATGAAAGATGGGGAAATTGTTCAAGTTGGCACCCCGGAGGAATTCATTCAAAAGCCTAAAAATGAGTTTGTGAAAACATTTATTGGAAATCAAGGAAATGCTTTATTTGAGACATTAGATATGTTTGTCAAAGAAAGTGAACAGCCAGACGTAGAACCTACTGAAGAGCTAGCTTCAACCGCCACTGTTCAGCAGGCAATGGACGCCCTTTACGACCATGAAGCAATAGCCGTGAAAAAAGGGAGCAAACGCATTGGCGTTGTAACGCGCAAAACTCTATTAGCGTTTCTTTCTGATAAAACGAAAGAAGGAGGAACGCTGTAATGAATGCACTAAGCACATTATTAAATCAACGAGGAGATGCACTGTTTCAAGCTCTTCTTGAACACATTCAAATTTCAGTACTGGCTCTTGTTATCGCCGTATTAATTTCAGTGCCGCTCGGACTCTACTTAACGAGGCATGACCGCATTGCTGAACCGATCATTGGCGTAACAGCCGTACTGCAAACCATTCCTTCACTCGCTTTATTAGGATTACTGATTCCTCTTGTCGGAATTGGAACCTTTCCCGCGGTTATTGCACTGTTTTTATATTCGCTTCTTCCTATTGTACGAAATACATATACCGGAATTAAAGAAGTCGACCCATCTTTAATTGAAGCATCCAAAGCCATGGGGATGAACTCGTGGAGACGATTAATCAAAGTAGAACTTCCTCTAGCGCTTCCTGTCATTATGGCCGGAATTCGCACAGCGATGGTACTCATTATTGGTACAGCGACAATCGTGGCTCTTATCGGAGCGGGCGGACTCGGAAGCTTAATTTTGCTTGGTATTGACCGAAGCGATAATAGTTTGATTTTATTAGGAGCTATTCCAGCAGCATTATTAGCGCTTATTTTTGATGGAATTCTGCGAACGATTGAACACTCAGCAAAAAAAGGGTCCAAAAAACGCTCGTTCATTATGATTATCGTATTAATACTCATTCTTGTTTCTCCGTTTGCAGCGATGAGCGCAACAAAACCAGACCTTGTTATCGGAGGGAAAATTGGCGCAGAACAAGATATTTTAATTAATATGTACAAAGAATTAATTGAAGATCAAACCGATATGAAAGTAAATCTTCGTTCGTCGCTTGGAAAAACGGTATTTGTATTTGAGGCTCTGCGTAACAAGGAAATTGATTTGTACCCTGAATATACGGGTACAGCCATTGTGACGCATCTAAAGGAACAGCCGGACAGCAAAGATGAAACACAGGTGTACAAGCAGGCAAAAGAAGGATTTCAAAAGAAATTCGGCCTTGTCTATTTAGATCCAATGAAGTTTAATAATACGTACACATTGACCGTTACAAAAGAATTTGCTAAAGAAAATAATCTAACGACCATTTCAGATTTGGCAAATGCAACAGATAAAGTAAAAGCAGGATTTACGCTTGAGTTTAAAGATCGTGAAGACGGCTACGTAGGCCTTCAAAAAGAATATGGCCTTACCTTCCCGAATATTAAGACGATGGAGCCGAAGCTTCGCTATCGCGCTGTAGAAAAAGGCGATATTAACATGCTTGATGCTTATGCAACGGATCCTGAAATCAAACAGTTTGGTTTAAAAGTCTTAAAAGACGACCAGCAGTTCTTCCCACCGTATCAAGGAGCGCCTGTGCTTCGTGAAGATACGCTAAAAGAGCACCCTGAACTGAAAAAAATCTTAAATCAACTGGGTGGTAAAATCAGTGACGACGAAATGCGTGAAATGAACTATCAAGTAAACGCAAAAGGAAAAACGGCTGAAGAAGTCGCTCATCAATTCTTAGTGAAAAAAGGATTAATTAAAAAATAAAAATGAAGACAAAAAGATCCGAACGATTTATCGTTCGGATCTTTTTTTAGGCGTGATTTCGTTATGTTTCAATCTCTTTTTAATGTGAGAGAAGCGTTAATGAAAATGAGGTCTTATGAACAAGCTAAAGGTACCAAATTTGTTTTCTGATGGAGAGGAGGCGCCGTTATGAATTCATTTTTTACGTGTCATCCTGTACAACATTCTTTTCAGCTTTTTTCAGTTGAACATCTTGTAACTTTAGCCATTATTGTGATCATAGGAGCATTTATTTTTTTATGTCGAAAGCAGCTGCGAAAAAAGAGGTTTGTGTTCGTTTTGCTTTCACTCGTTCTAATTGCTTCAGAAACGGCCTACCAGGCTTGGGAAATCGGATGTCATCAGTGGTCCGTTGAAACTTCTTTGCCTCTTCAGCTGAGTGATATAGTCGTGCTGCTGGCTGCTGTTATGCTGATAACCAAAAGCAGATTTCTTTTTTATTTTGTGTACTTCGCAGGAATCAGCAGCTCTGTTCAAGCGATGATTACCCCAGACCTTGGCGGCTATGCGTATGCCCAGTTTCGCTATGTGCAGTTCTATGTATCGCATGGCGGTGTGGTACTTGCTTGCTGTATGCTAATTGCTGCCTGCAGATATGAGCCGACGTTTCGTTCTTTATGGGTAAGCGTAGTATTTGTTAATCTGTACGGAGGTTTTATCTATGTCATGAATCGTTTACTGGGTGCGAATTATTTATACATGATGAAAAAGCCAGAGCACGCTTCCTTGCTGGATGTTCTTGGACCTCATCCTTGGTATTTAGTATGGATTGAAGGAATCATGATTCTTAGTTTTCTTGTCCTTTATCTTCCGTTTTGGGTACATAAAAAAATTAAAGGTGATAAAAGCAAAGTCAATTTTATTGAAGCAGAATGATAATACTGGTAATTTATAAGTGTAAACGAACTCGGATTTCCTGAAGGAAAAGGAAAGAATGAGTGAACAAGCCGTGAGAGGCAAGCGTAAAAAATAGAAAAGAAAAAAGCAAGCACAGACATCAGAAGGAGAGTATCAAAATGAAAACACTGGTTATTTTAGCGCATCCAAATCTAGCATCTTCTCGTATTAATAAAGCGTGGGCAGAGCGAGTAAAAAAAGAGGAGGATGTGTACGTTCATGATTTATACGCAAACTATCCCGATTTCAAAATTGATGTAGAAAAAGAGCAGGAGTTAGCTGTTCAATTCGATCGTATTGTTTTTCAATTTCCATTTTACTGGTACAGCTCACCAGCACTCTTAAAAGAGTGGCAAGATGTTGTTTTAACATACGGATGGGCTTATGGAAGCAAAGGTACTAAACTTCAGGGAAAAGAGTTTGTCGTAGCTACTTCGACAGGAGGCCCTGCAGAAGCTTATCAAGAAGGGGGATACAACCGTTACCCAATGAATCATCTGCTTCTTCCTTTTCAAGCTATGGCAAATTTAACAGGTATGAAGTTCCAAACTCCATTTTTATTTCAAGGAGCAGGCGGTGACCTGAGTGACAAAGTTATTCAAGATAGCGCAGAAAACTACGCTCAATTACTAAGATAATAAAAAAAGCCGCGTCAAAGCGGCTTTTTAATTTGCGTTTGTTCGTGAGAAAGAAGTAAGCAGCTTTTGAGGAGCAATATCTAATCCTTCAATCAGTAGTCCTGTCATAGCCGTTAGACTCCCGACTTCAAAAGATTCCCCAGCTCTCCAAAATGCTGATTCACCTTGTTTGATATAAATTTTCAGTCCGTTATCGCCAGCTACCCAGCCTTCCCCGTGAACGACTAAAAGAAGCTGTGGAATCGTAGCTTCTTGACGGGGGGTATAATCATTTTCTTGAAAAGATAAAAAGCTGATTTTGACATCTCCAGTATGAGAAAGTAATGGGTTTACTTTATAGGTAGAATGAAGAAAGGAACGCTCTTCTTCAGATTGAAAACCATATAATTTCATCATTTCATCTCCTTGACTAAAAAATATAAAAAAGAAGTCCTTCTCTTTTCATATACGCATACAGGAGAAAAAATAGAACTCCAAAGAAACAGCTGTTTTCTAGAAAACAACTCCATTTTATCTCCATTTTTTGTCGAAGCTGAAAATTTTTTGAAGGATAGGGAGGAAAAACAGAAGTTTTTTTGAATAGTATAAAAAAAGGTGTCCTCTAATGGACACCTTTTCCTAATTTAAAAATGACTGTAACGCTTGTTTGTTTTCTTCAAGGTCGATGCTTAAAACAGCACCAATACCGGATATTCGTTCATTTGAATAGGAACCTTCAACCGGTAAACGAAGAGATTTTAAATCTGGCTGATTTCCAACTAAAAAATCTTTTCCTATCACAATAAATGTTTTTGGCGGAATATTTGTATCCACATATGGATCAATGACACCCCATAGCTTAGGAGCTTTCGCCAGTGTCTTTACTTGAAGAGCTTCATCCATTAATTTACCAATCACTTCTTGTTGACGCTTCACGCGCCCGAAATCACTTTGGCTATCATGGCGGAATCGCACGTATCCTAGTAATTTATCTCCGTGAAGAGTTTGTTTTCCAGGTTTTAGCGTCATGCCAATTCCTGACGACATTTCGTGTGGCACGGTAACCGTAATTCCCTCAGGGGCAATCGTATCGGCAACTTTAGAAAAACCTTTAAAATCAACAACGGCATAATAGTTTACATCTACGCCGAAATTTTCTTTAATTGTCTTACGCATTAATTCGGGCCCGCCAAATGCATAGGCTGAATTTAATTTGTTTTTGCCATGTCCAGGAATATCCACATATGAATCACGCATCAAAGAAACAATTTTAGGCTGATTGCTGTCTTTGTCATAATGAGCAATCATGATTGTATCGGCACGCGAATGTTCTTCACCGCGAGAGTCAATTCCGAGAAGCAGCACATTCATGCTATCTAAATTGGCACTTGCACCATTAAAATCAAACTGTCCATCTTTCCCAAAAGCTCCGTCTGCTTCTGCTAATCCTTGTTGGTATTGATAATACACATATGCACCAGCGGCGATTACAAGAATGAGAAAGAAAAGAAGTAGCTTTCTAAAGCGTTTCTTTTTTCTTTGCTTTTTTCTTTTATGTTGTTTACGTTCTGTACGTTCTTCCAAATGTCTCACCATCGCATTCAAAAATATTAATACTTTTTTGTTTAAAACCAATTATGCAAAAAATTATAAAACGACATAATAAAATTAACACTAAGGAATTAGATTAGCAAGTACGTTCACTAGTAAATCTGCGAAGACAGCTAAAATAAGAGAAGTGTACAAATAGAAGAAAGAGGAAATAAAGGTTATTTTTTTCGAAGATATTTGTTATAATCTATCATAGTTAGGGAAAAAGTTCTGTCTTTTAAGAAGGGAATAAGAGAAAAGTCTCTATTTGTTGAGAATTAAATATAGGTCTAAGTGTAGAAAAAAGGAGTGAAGCGAATGAGTATATATGTGTCATCTTCGAACCTTGTGCTGATTCCAGAAGCGGCGTTAAGTCATTGGAAACCTTATGGCGCGGGGGAATTGACCGGAGCTATTATTTCAGGTAAGGATAGTGCTGAAATAATTAGAGAGCTTAATCAATCGTCTATTCTGCCTTTTACAAGTTTTTTCTATCGAAAGCATTTTGTTATTCTATTTGATAAAGAACAAGTGAAAAATCATTTTGAACAGCTGCTTTTATTATATAAATCTCAGGGCTATATTTTTTATTCTTCTACCTTATACGATGATCATTGGTCCCAGGTCCTTGAAGGAACCAAGCAGCTGCTAACGGTAAATGGACAGGTGGTACCGGTGCTTGAGCTTGAACAAAACGGTGAATTTGACGTTGTGCGTGATGAAGGTGGTCTTCACATTGTGATAGATGATGACGAAGACGAAGAGAAGCAGCTAGAAAAAAAAGTTCATGAGCTCCCGCTTGAAGAAGGTAACTATTTTATTGGCGATCCGGGATTTGTTGAAAACCGAGACATGCTGGTAAAAGAATATTTTCCTAAAGGTACGTACGAATTTATTTATAGATACGGAGAAAATGGCTGGCTGATGAAAGTAAGTATTCAGCGAAAAGCGATTAAAGAGCAGCTTACTACTCTTCACGCGGCTTTGTCTTAACCTCTATTCATTGTACAATATTGCTAAATAACTATGTTATAATAGTAATATTGCACAATGAAAGGGGTTTTTTTAATGGAAGCACGTTTGCAAAAAGTCGTATCATGGCTGAAGGAAAAGAATGTAGAAACGGCCTTTATTTCGTCAACTGAAAACGTATTTTATTTAACTGGATTTCACACGGATCCGCATGAGCGTCTGCTTGGTTTATTTTTATTTAATGAAGCGGAGCCGATGCTTGTTTGTCCATCAATGGAAGTGGGTCAAGCAAAAGAAGCCGGCTGGAAATTTGATGTGATCGGATATGAAGACCATCAAAATCCTTGGGAACTTATTAAAGAAGCTTTACATAAACGAAACGTAATGGATGTGAAAAAAGTTGCTGTAGAGAAAGAGCAGCTGCTGTATGCGAGAGCTGAAGAACTGCTTAATTTATATCCAAATGCTGAGCTAGTCGGAGCAGAAGAGAAATTAAATCAGCTGCGTTTAATTAAAGATGAGCGTGAAGTTGAGATTCTGCAAAAGGCAGCTGCATTAGCTGATTTTGGCGTGGAAGTAGGCGTAGCTGCCTTAAAAGAAGGCGTTACGGAAATGGATGTTCTGGCTAAAATTGAATACGAGCTAAAGCGAAAAGGAATTCGTGAGATGTCGTTTTCAACGATGGTGTTATTTGGTGAAAAAACGGGAGAAGCGCACGGGAACCCAGGTCTTCGCACGTTAAAGCCAGGAGATATGGTTCTCTTCGATTTAGGTGTAGTGCTAGATGGATACTGTTCAGATATTACGCGTACAGTCGCGTACAAGTCGATTAATGATAAGCAAAAAGAAATCTATGAAACGGTACAGCGCGCCGAGCAGGCAGCTCTTGAAGCTTCCAAGCCTGGCACTCGCATTGGCGACTTGGACATGGTAGCACGCAATATTATTACAGAAGCAGGGTATGGAGAGTATTTCTTGCATCGTCTTGGTCATGGCCTTGGTATCAGCGTGCATGAGTTTCCTTCAATGAGCCGCAACAATGATGATGTGCTTCAAGAAGGCATGGTGTATACGATTGAACCGGGTATCTATATTCCAGGACTCGGAGGCGTGCGTATTGAAGATGATGTAATCATCACAAAAGATGGATACGAAACGTTAACGAAGTACCCAAAAGAATTACAAATTATTTCATAATAATGTCATAAAAAATAGAGGCTGCCATGGTGCAGGCTCTATTTTTTTATGGGAAAAGAAAAAATTGGTTAAGGTTTCTTGTTTGCTTCTTGAGACAATTTCATAGTATGTTACGAAACGATAACATTTCTATCACATTTTCTAAAAACTATATCGTAAGCGAGTGCGGTAGTATATGCTGTACAGTAGGGGACTTTTTAAGGTCGCAAGCAAGGAGGTTTTTTATGAGTAATTTTACAAAAGATGAAGAATTAATTATACATAAAGCAATAGATGTATTTGGTCAAAAGGACCGAATTGAAGATTATTCAGATGAACGAAAAAAGCATGGTATTCACGTTGTGGCATGTGAAAATCATCCGCGTCAAGACGTAACCGCGTATGCAACGCTCGGTGGACATCAATGTCCGACAGGTTATACAGTTGGAGGGATCCCGCTTCGAATTGAAATTGTTGGGGCATGTCATGAGGAGTTCGGTATTTATTCTGCTATTTTAGCAAACTGTATTTTCCATATGATGAAATCTCATGTCTCCATTTTCCCAGGAGCTATTTATAAAGACGTTATTGCAGTCCTTGATGACAGCTTTCATATGCAGCACATTTTGCTGATTCCGCCGTTTTTATGGGATAATTTTTCAACGATTGAACTATCTGATAAAAAAGTAACGTTCCTGCAGGCCGTTCCGATTTCAGAAAATGAACGTGCTTTTGCACTTGAGTACGGAGTAGATTCGTTGCTAAGCCGCTTTGATGCTGAGCAGGTTAATGTCTTCAATTTAGAAAGAAGATCTGTTGTATAAACAAAAAGAGCGCCGACTGAGACGCTCTTTTTTGTTATTGATTAGTAGGTCAATTCTTTTTGAGGTATAGCTTTTTTATGACTCGTTTGGTAGCTGTGAAGCACCATGCCTGCTACGATAACTCCCATTCCAACCCAAGAAAGAATCGATGGCAAAGGACTTGATAGAAGGAAGACCTCTCCTAGCAGGGCAAATAAAACTTCCATCGATTGTGTAGCTTCAACTGCACCTAACTTGTGAGAATCTTTTTTCACAAGGTCAGTTGCCGCAAAAAATAAAATCGTTGCACACACTCCTGAAAGTAAAGCAACTAAACTGCTTTGATACATCTGAGTTGGTTTTGGTAGTCCATCGGTCAAGTAGGCATAGACAGAAAGAATAATCCAAAACGGCAGGCTTGAAAGCGTCATTCCAAGCACGCGCTGAAACGTATTAAGCGACGACAGCTCCATCATCTTACGGTTGCCAAGCGGATACGCAAAAGACGCAATTAAAATGGGAATCGTACAAAGCAAGGCAGTAGCCGCCGACAGTTCAGTCGCATGCTCAAGCTGCATGAGCACAACTCCTATTAAAATAATAAACGAAAAACCTAGCTGCTTGAAAGGAATGGCTCCTCGCTTTTTTCCTTCCTTGTAAAACAAAGGAGCTAGGAGAGACCCCGATAAAATCGTGATTTGCCAAGTTCCTGCAATAAGCCAGCCGGGACCGTAGGCGGAAGCAAAACAAAGAGGAGCGTAAAATAAGCCAAATCCGACCGTGCTCCATAGCAGCCATTTTTGCGGCTGGGCTTTTATTTCTGCCACCACAGGTTTGATGCCACCCCAAAAATAAACAAGCATAAGCAAAAGAGGTACCATAAAAAAATAGCGTAGAGATGCGCTCCACGCCCAGCTGCCTCCAGATAAATCCATCGCTCGATTTAAAACGAATGTAAAAGCAAAAAAGAATGATGCAGCAACGCCTAATAAAAGAGGCTTCACTTTGCTTCCTCCTCACTTGTCAGCGCTTCACCTAGTGTCAGCCAGTTTGTTTCGACAAGCTGTGATGTCAGTGCGGAATCTTTTTGACGGCAAGCATTTATGATTTCTTTGTGCTGATCAACGGAAGCAAGGCTAGCAAGAGAAGAAAAGCGAGCGATTTCCAGACGTTGAATTTTGGCGCTTGTTTGTTTTACAACACGTTCTAGCTCTAAATTATTCGCCCGGTTTAAAAAAACGGAATGAAATGCTTCATCCGCTTCGATCGCTTTCAGTACATTTCTTGTTTTGATTGCATGTTCTAGAGATTGATTATGTTTGATTAGTTCGCCCATATCTTCTTCTTGTAACGAAGTACAAGCCAGCTTAGCAGCAAGTGCATGAAGAGCTGCGACGACAATAAAGGATTGTTTTGCCTCCTCAAGGTTTAATGGAGCCACTTTTGTAGAAGAACCAGGTGTCGTTTGTACAAGGCCTTCATCTTCGAGCCTTTTTAATGCTTCTCGAACAGGAGTGCGGCTAACTCCAAATTGCTCAGCCAGTTCTTTATCCTGAAGCTTTTGTTCCGGCTGAAATTCAAGCATAACGATATTGTGTTTAAGTGTTTGATAGACTTCCTCCCGTAGGGAAAGTCGTTTGAGAGGTTGAATGTTATTTTTCATAAAACCAATATATCGCATATCACATTAAATAACAATGTGAAAATTAAAAAACTTCGTCTAAAAAGCAGACAGCTGCTTTTTAGATGAAGAGCTTAATTACTGCTGCGCAAAGATTTAGATAAGATGCGCGCAATTGCTTTGCTGTGCTCAACCTGCGTTTTTTTGGACTCTTTTCGTTCAAGAGCTACTTTTTGAAGGCTTTTTTCTTCTTCAGTTTGAGCAATAACTTGAGGAACGGGAGCAGGCTTCCCATTTTCTAATGCGACGAAGGTAAGAAAAGAAGTAGCAGCAATACGTTTAATGCCCGTTAACAAATTTTCGGCAATGACTTTAACAAAAATAATCATGGAACTTTTTCCTGTGACAACAACGAATGCCTCATATGAAATAAAATCTTCTTCTGTGACGGGCTCGATAAAGTCAACATGATCAATGGAAGCTGTAACACACGACTTTCTGGAATGTTTAGCTGCTGAAAGAGAAGCCGTCATGTCCATGTCAGCGACAATTTTGCCGCCAAAAAGGGTGTGGTGATTGTTTAGGTCATTTGGAAAAATATGCTGTGATTTGACTACTCGTGAGACGCTGCAAAGTACTGCTTTTTCACTCATTGAAAACACTCCTTCAAACTGTTTATATGGTTTAATGTATGTTGACTACTTGTTCTTATGTATACAAGTTATAGAAAGCCCTTTCGTAAAAAGCTCTTCAAAAGCTTCTATATGGTAAAATAGAACAAATATGAAAGAGAGGATGAGAGCATGAACTTAACGCAATTTTCTAGAAGAAAATATACGGATTCCCCTACACCTTTAGAAAAGCTATCGGTTTTATCGCAGCAGTTAAACGGACCTTCAATTTATATGAAGCGCGATGATATGCTTGGACTGACAGGGGGCGGAAATAAGACGCGTAAGCTTGAATATCTAGTAGCTGATGCAAAAGCACAAGGGGCAGACGTGCTTGTAACGTGCGGTGCGATACAATCCAATCACTGTCGTTTGACGCTTGCTGCTGCCGTAAAAGAGCAAATGAAATGCGTGCTCGTATTAGAAGAAGGGGAAAATAAAGCAAGTGATCAGCCGACGGGAAACTATTTTCTTTATCATTTATTAGGCGCTCATGACATGCGGTTTGTCGCTGAAGGTTCGGATTTGACAGCGGAAATGGAAAAAGTAGCGCGCGAGCTAAGTGAAAAAGGTCATAAGCCGTACCTAATCCCCGTAGGAGGTTCAAATGTTATCGGTGCAACAGGCTATGCTGCCTGCGCACAGGAGCTGCTTATGCAAAGCTATGAGCAACAAATAAAGCTTAGCCACGTAGTTTGCACAAGCGGAAGCGGAGGCATGCACGCAGGGCTAGTGGCAGGCTTTCAAGGCCTTCAAAGCGGGGTGTCTGTTATTGGAATGAATGTGAGTCGTGCTAAAGAAGAGCAAGAGATGAAAGTTGCCAAGCTGACGAGTGAACTTTATGATCATTTACATAGCAAAACGCCTTTTAAAAAAGAAGATATTGTTTGTATGGATGAATATGTCGGTCCAGGCTATGCTGTTCCAACAGAAGAGATGGTGGAAGCAGTCAAACTTGTGGCCGGTACGGAAGGAATTTTATTGGATCCTGTGTATACGGGAAAAGCGATGGCCGGCCTGATTGATTTAATTCGAAAAGGTTATTTTAAAAAAGATGAGAATGTGGTGTTCATTCACTCGGGGGGTTCACCAGCTCTTTATGCATATACATCGGTTTTTTCATAAAAAAGCAAGGGAGTCGACTCCCTTGCCTTTTTAGTTTATATAGGAATAGTAAGTGAAAACGTCACTCCGGCGTCTGTGTTTTCAGCCGTAATGGCTGCATCGTGCATCGTAACAATACGCTTTACGATACTTAGGCCAATACCGAATTCACCGTTTGCTCCTTTTTTAAACGGTTCAAACAAGTGTTGAAGCACGCTTTGATCAATCGGCGGACCATCGTTGCTGATGGTACATTGAACGTTCGTTTGGTGTTTAGCAAGTGAAAGTGAAACCTTCGTATCAGCATAGCGCAGCTGATTGTCGAGTACATTTTCAAGGACTTTTGTCCACAGCTCTTTGTCTCCTTTAATCGTTGCATTTACGTCGTCAAATTCCCACTGTATTTCAGGGCGCCTCCACCGCAAGCGATCCACTACTTCATGAAGAAGTGCAGTAAAATCAAAGTCGTCTTGTGCAAGCTGGTGAGTGGACATATAGTCAAGCTTGGTCAAGTAAAGCAAATCGCGGATTTTTTTCTCAAGATTTTTGGATTCATCTTCAATGACTTTTACCGTTTGGGATAAATCACCTTTTGGATAAATGCCGTCTTGAATCGACTGAGCGTAGCTTTGAATAACCATTACCGGTGTTTTTAAATCATGTGAAATATTTTGAAGCAGCGTTTGCTGTGCTTCATCTTTAGATACGAGCCTTTTGCGCATTTGCTCGATGGACGCGCCTAGCTTGCCGATTTCATCGGAACGGTTGACTGTAACAGGTTCATGCCAATTTTGTTCAGCGATTTTTTTTACATCTTTTTCAAGCGATACAAGCGGCTTGCTTAAGTATCTTGATAGCCAAATAGATGGAAGCCAGCTGAATAGAAATACAATTGAAATGACAAGAAGCAGCTGTTTAAAAAGAGTAGAAGTGAGCGCGTTGCGATACGTATCCCACGAAAATGAAAGTAAAAAAGCAGGCTGTCCGTTTACGCTTACTTTTCGAATCACATAAAAAAGCGTCCGGTTGCCGAGATCTTTTTCATAGCGAGCGACGATTTTCCGCTGACTGATTGCATCTTCCTGTGCTTTTCTCAAAAAGTCTTGAGGCAACACCCGTGATGAAAAATAAGAGATATCCGCATGTTCAGGCAATAAAATATGATCCACGGTTCGATTGCCAAGCGTTGGTTCACTGTCTTCATTGCTAAAGTAGTATTCACCTGAGCGGCTTGGCAGGCCGTATTCTTTTAAAATATGCTGTTCATTTTCAATAGTGGTATAAATTTCATTCGTGAAGAACTGCCTGAGCGTCGTTGGGAATAAAATAGCGAGCAAAATTGAAATGAGCAGTAAAATACCCGAGATGACGAGCCAAATTTGAAATGCAAGCGACTTGTTTTTCATGCTTTCATCATCCGGTATCCGTATCCGTAAATCGTTTCAATTCGTGCTTGCGGCATTTTTTTACGCACGCGCCTCACTAAATCATCCACCACTCGGTCTGTGCCGAAATAATCTTCTCCCCAAATGAGATTCAACAGCTGCTCCCTTGAAAAAGCCTGTCCAAGGTCTTTTGAGATAGTGACAAGAAAATCAAATTCTTTAGACGTCAAATCAATCGGCTTTCCATTTTCACTGACTGTACGCGTATGTAAATCGATTTCATAAGGAGTCAGCGTAATGGTATCGGTTTTCTTTTGATTGGAACCATATACGAGGTTTAGCAGTTTGTTTGCTCGAATAACTAGTTCACGAGGCAAAAAAGGCTTTGATAAATAGTCGTCGCTGCCCATTTCAAGTCCAAGAACCCGGTCAATATCGGCATCGCGTGCTGAAATGAAAATAACAGGCACATGTGGCGTTTGCTGCTTGATTTCGCGAATGAGCTGATACCCGTCAATATCAGGCAGCATAATATCTAAAATCCACAGGTGCGGAGGAGTTGCAATCATTTCTTTTGCGTCCGTGCCGTTAAAAAATGAGCGAACGTCCCAGCCTTCTTTTTGAAGGTAAAGGGTTAAAACTTCGTTTAAATTTTGTTCATCCTCTACTAAATATAGTGTAAAGCTCAAATTTGACACCTTCCTCTGAATATATGAAAATTAAGGTAAATAAAGCATATTGCGCCATCTATGCGCGTTTTTTTAAAGGTTTATGTACCCGCTATTATACTACGTGTTTGCTGTTATAAAGAAATTTTTCACAATTTCACACATTGTTTTGATACTTATCCCAAACTTTTATTTTATAGTATAGATAACATAAAATTTGCTACGTTAAAAGGAGTGTTTTTCATGGATCCACGTGATTATGAAAGAGAGCAAGAACGAAAAGAAGAATATGAAAACCGCCAGCAGCGCTACGATCAGTATCAGCCTGCGTCATCATCACAGCCTCCAAGAAGACGCTTATTTCCAGTGATCGCATCTTCCATCGCGGGAGCAGTGCTAGGGGGAGGAATTGTGCTATACGGCGCTCCGCAGCTAGGGTTAATGGATTCAGCGGATACGCAAACAGCGAATCAAACAACGCAGACTCAAACGGCAACAACAACGAGCACAACGCCTCGAACAGTAAGCACAACCGTGAATCAGTCAGATCTTGTTTCAGTTGTAAATAAAGTATCAGCTGCTGTTGTAGGCGTGAACAATATTCAACAGCAAACAAATCCATTTTCTGGAGATACCCAAACGCAAGAAGCAGGAACGGGTTCCGGTGTTATTTTCAAAAAAGAAAATGGAAAAGCCTACGTTGTGACTAATAACCACGTTATTGACGGCGCAAGCGAAGTAGAAGTGTCACTTTCAAACGGACAAAAAGAAAAAGCTAAAATTGTCGGAGCTGACGCGCTAACGGATTTAGCGGTGCTTGAAATGTCCGACAAAAATGTTGAACAAGTGGCGAAGTTCGGAAAATCATCAGATTTAGTGGCGGGTGAAACGGTTCTTGCAATCGGAAACCCTCTTGGTGAACAATTTTCTCGTACGGTCACACAAGGTATCGTGAGCGCAGCAAAACGCTCTGTCCCTATTTCAGAGAATTGGAACGTAGATGCAATTCAAACGGATGCGGCGATTAATCCAGGAAACAGCGGCGGTGCCTTGATCAATTCTTCCGGTGAAGTAGTTGGTATCAACAGTATGAAAATTTCAGAAGACAATGTAGAAGGAATCGGCTTTGCTCTTCCAAGTGATGAAGTGCAGCCAACAATTGAACAGCTGATGAAAAACGGAAAAATAACGCGTCCATATATGGGGGTAGGTCTTCAAGATGTAGGTCAGCTTTCAGCTGCAACAAAACAAGATCAGCTAGGCCTAACAAGCGATACGTCTGAAGGAGTTGTCGTAACGACGGTTGAACCATTCTCTTCTGCTTCTGATGCTGGTTTACAATCAAAAGACGTGATTGTTGCCATCGATGGAAATGAAGTCAAAACATCCAGTGATTTACGTCAATATCTATACACAAAACGCAAAGTAGGAGACACGGTAAAATTAGACGTGTACCGAAATGGAAAAAAACAAACTATTTCTCTGAAGCTTTCAGAGCAGCAGGATAACAATGGATGAGTTCAGCACCGTTAAAGCTGCTGCTAGCAGTATTAACAGCGTTCGGATTTTTAACAGGCTGCGGAGGGAAGCATTCAAACACGATGTTTCCTTCTGTAGAAATTAGTCAGCTATCTTCTGCTAAAGAAGTGGCAGCGTATGAAGGAGGAAAGGTGACAGGAGCTGAATTCAATCGTTTTTTAGCAGTTGAAGGGTTCTTAAATCCCGATGCTCCGCTAAATGATACAAGCTACCGCAAAGAGTTGTTGCGGCAGCTTGTCATGCAAAAAATCTTAATTTCGCATCTAAAGACAAGTGACACGGTACAGAAAAAAGTCGAGGATATGTGGAAACAAATCAAACGTTCATATGACGAAGATACAAGAAAACAAGGCTATGAAGTCTTGCACATTCGTTCTAGCGATGTAACTAAACAGCTAATAAATCAGTTTAAATTAGAAGAATATTTCCGTAAACAAATTGCGTCTGATGAACTAGACGCTTACTATACACGTATTGAGAATGATGTAACGCGCGTATCTTTTTCGCAGCTAACTTTTACAACTTTACATGATGCCGAGACCGTTGCGGCTGAGCTGCAAAAAGGAACATCGCTTCAAGACGTTCAAAAAAAATATGCTGATGTCCAGACCGTCAGCAAAATAGAGAATGATGATAATCTAAAGCTTTCGAATCTATCTCCCTCTTTTATAGATGTTTTAAAAAAACAGCACATCGGAGAGTGTAGTAAGCCCATTAAAATGGGTAAAGTCTATTATATTCTTATTTTAAAACAAAAAGATAAAAAAACGGAATCAGAAGTCAAAGAAGAAATGATGAAAGAACTTGTTTTGAATCATATCAACCGGTATATCCAGGATCAACTGCCAAGGTTTCACGTGACTTTCAACCTTAGGTAGTTCCCTTTTATATAGATTGATTGTTTTCAAAAAACAAGCAGGTAAAAGAGCTTTCTATTAATAGAGAGCTCTTTTACATTTTTAAGTAGACAGAAATGTCGGTACCTGATAGAATGAAGTTGTAAAACTTTCATTATTCGGAAAATTTATACCCTCCAGCTTTGGAGGGTTATTTTTTATGCTTTTGGACGAATAAAAGAGGCTAGGACAGAAGTAGTTTAGTGGAAAGAAGATCCGAACGATGAATCGTTCGGATCTTTTCGTTAGTACGGTGAACGTATGTTTCAATCACTTTTCATCTTTTAAATGACTCAATAATGCAGAAGACATCTCCACGTGAGAAAGGGCGATGTGTGAAATCGTTTTGGCATAAGGTGTAATTTCGTTAATAAATTGCTCGAGTACGTGCAGGTGAGGAAGCTGAAGCTTTGTAATGAAGCAAGCCTGTCCGGCGATGCGTTCACAGAATAAAGCATAGGGATACTGAGAAATAAATCGTTTAAAACGCTCGTGCTCTCCGTTTTTCATGGTTACTTCAATAAAACACGAGACGGGCAACTGCAGCTTTTCATAATCAATATCGATTGTATATCCTTTTATAATACCAAAGCTCTCTAGCTGTCTTACTCGCTCTGCCACTGAAGGAGGAGACAGGTTAATTTGTTTTCCTAGCTCTCTTAAGGAAAGACGGCTGTTTTGCTGCAGTGCCTGCAAAATCGATAAATCAATTTCATCAATTTTCAATTGGAAACCTTCTTTCATATTAATGTTTCATTTGATTAGTAATAGCAGATAATATGTTTTATTTGTTATCTGAAATCTCCATTTTTCTTACTATAATAATTAAAAAGGAGTGAGTAAAAAATGGCAAGAGTTTTGTTAACAAACGAAGAGGGAACAAATTTTGAAAAAGCACTGAATTTAATTCCAGATGTAAAAAGGTTGTATGATGAGCTATACGACAAGCTTTGGAACAGTGATATAGTAAAAAGAGAGACTAAGGAAAAAATCAGGCTTTATCTAGCAGGTGTTAACGGCTGTGAGACGTGTATGAGCATGTCATATGTAGGCGATAAGACGCTTAATCAAAAAGTGTTAAGAGAAAAAGAGCTGGAAGAAAAAGATCGACTGCTGTTTCGATTTATAGATGTATACCGAGTGCGTCCAAGGGATTTGACGGATGCTGATATGGATCAATTAAAGAAATTTTACAGTGATACGCAGCTATTAGAGCTTTTGGCCGTTATTAATTTGTTTGATCAATTTCACAAACTGATTGTCAGTTTAGATTTATATGATTTTTGCAGTTTGCAGCGCAAGTGATGTCTTCCCTAAAAATATCTTGACAGACAAAATCCACAGGAGTAAGATAGCTTTCGTGAAGTGAAACGTATCATGAATCGAATCGATTATTCTAAAAAATAGATCATAGACATTTGAATAAAAATCGCTTAATCCATTACGGAGCGGAGGACCCATTATTTACGCACATATTGTGCTCCGGGGTGAATCCTTAAAAAGGTAGGGTTACTCTTAAAACCCGAACCCGACAGCTAACTTCGCAAGCGTTTTGAGGGGGAAGAGTGTGAAAAAACACAGGAGCCTTCCTGTGTTTTTTTGCGCTTTTTTTAAGAAAAACATGTAATTTTTTAGAAAAAGTATAAGCTAAGAGAACACACAGCAGTTGAAGAAAGGAATAAATACATTATGAAAAAACAGTTTGCTGTATTGGGATTAGGTCGTTTTGGAGGCAGTTTGGTTGAAGAGTTTGCTAATTTGGATGTGGATGTGCTCGCTATTGACCGCAATCAGGAGGTAGTAAAGAAATATAGCAACTCAGCTACATATGTCGTGCAAGCGAACGCAATTGATGAAGCTAGCTTAAAAGGGCTAGGCATTCGTAACGTTGATCATGCTCTTATTTCGTTTGGAGACGATATTGAAGCAAGCGTGCTTGCAACGATGCTTTTAAAAGATATGGGCGTTAAGCAAGTATGGGTAAAAGCGGTGAATATGTATCATCAAAAAGTGCTGGAGAAAATAGGAGCGGACAAAGTCATTCATCCTGAGCGCGATATTGCGAAGCGGATTGCTCATCACGTGGTGTCAGAAAAAATTATTGACTATATTGAACTGTCTAAAGACTATAGTATTGTTGAAATTGTCGCTTCTAAGAAACTTCATAATAAAACGCTGTTTGATTTAAATATTCGTGCAAAGTACGGCTGTAATATCATCGGTTTTCAGCGAAAAGACGGGGAAATGGTGATTTCGCCTACGGCGCATGAAACAATTGAACAAGGAGATATGCTGATTGTTATCGGACATAATCGCGATTTAAACCGTTTTGAAGAAGAAGGAGTTTAACTTATGAAAAAAAAAATTGTTAGGCTTACGCCGCCGCAGCTGCTTGTCTCCATTTTTGGCGGAGGAATTATTATTGGTGCTCTTTTATTAATGATGCCTTTTTCTACTACTGAGCCAATCAGGTGGGTAGACGCCCTTTTTACATCTACTTCCGCTATGACAGTGACCGGCTTAGCCGTCGTAGATACAGGTACGCGTTTTACCGTCATCGGTCAAACGATTATTATGCTGTTAATTCAAATAGGCGGTCTTGGCATTATGTCATTTGCCGTGCTGATTTTTATGATGCTAGGTAAAAAAATTGGATTTAAAGAGCGTATGCTCGTTCAGCAGGCATTAAATCAAACGAGCGTCGGCGGAGTTGTCCTGCTAGTTAAAAGGCTGTTTATCTTTTCATTTTTAATTGAGTTTGTTGCACTTATCTTTTTAGCGATACGCTGGGTTCCGGAATTCGGATGGTCTAAGGGGCTATTCTTTAGCTTGTTTCATTCAATTTCAGCTTTTAATAACGCAGGGTTCGGACTATTATCTGACAGCTTAGTTCAGTATGTAGGAGATCCTATTATTAACATAACGATTTCCTTTTTGTTTATTATTGGTGGGTTAGGATTTACCGTTCTTGCTGATATGTGGGTAAAAAAATCGTATAAAAAACTAACGCTGCATTCAAAAATTATGATTATCAGCACGTTTGCCATTAACGTGATTGCCATGCTTTTTATTTTTTTCTTAGAGTACGGCAATTCACATACACTTGGAAGTTTGTCATTAGGAGACAAAGTGTGGGCGTCTTATTTTCAAGCGGTAACAACACGCACAGCAGGTTTTAATAGTATCGATATAGGAAGTCTACATGATTCCACTATATTTTTAATGGTTATGTTAATGTTCATAGGTGCAGGAAGTGCGTCAACAGGAGGAGGTATTAAACTAACAACGTTTGTGGTGATTGTCTTTTCTGTATGGGCATTTTTACGAAGCAGGGAAGATATTGTGCTGTTAAAGAGACGGCTTCTTCCTCTTCATGTGTTTAAGGCACTAGCCATTACGATGATTTCGATTATGTTTGTGTTTGGGGCCATTTTTCTATTAAATATCTCAGAAAACCTGCCGTTTATAAAAATTATGTTTGAAGTGGTTTCTGCGTTTGGAACAGTGGGGTTATCGATGGGAGCAACTCCTGAGCTTTCATACTTTGGACGCGTGATTATTATCTTTATCATGTTTTTAGGAAAAGTGGGGCCATTAACCCTTGCGTTTTCATTATCTAAGCAAAAGCGTGAAGCCGTTCGCTATCCAAACGAAGATATAATGCTAGGATAGAAAAATCGCCTTCGATGAGGCGATTTTTTTATATTATTTATACGTTCAAGACATATAAGAGGTTACGCACAAAACAGTTGCGATGAATAAAAAGAAGGCAAAAACAAGAACAATGGGCAATTTGGAATGTCGGCGCATTAAAGCCCCTCCTTTTTTATAGTAAAAAAATCTCTTACTATATATAACGAAAGAAACAAAAATATGATTCACTTTTTTTGGCGAAATTTGAAGGTTTTTCTCATTGGAAAAATCCGCACCCCTGTCCTAAACATTTTGCCAAGCTGTTGCATACACTAAAAGCAGATAACAGGAAGTGAGGGATGGTACGTGGGAAAACAAAATTTTGCGTTAATCGTTGTGTTATTTGTTTTACTTGTTATTGTAGGTGCGTCTGGCTTTCGCTTTTAAACGTTAACTTTATTTGCGCATAGCCCCCGTCAAAAAGGGCATACTAGGCGGAAGTAAAAACCAAAAATTTCTTCAATATTGCCGAACAATGAGTTCCTCTACTCATTCATCTAATCGGTATGTAGCCATGCGAAAGCATGGTTTTTTTTGAAATAGGAGAGGATGAATGATGTTCATCCTCTCTAGAAATTAGTAGTAGCAAGAACACCCTACGATTACTAATAGGATAAATAAAACAACGATAAATGAAAAACCAAAACCGCCTTTTGCGCCCATATGTGTAACCTCCTTTAATAAAAGTCTCTATATCCTATGTACTAATTGGGTTAAGTGATTGAGAAATTTGCCTATTTTTTAATGGTAACGTTTTTTGTGAAGAATGAAGAACACTTACTTTTTTCATTTGCGCAGAAATCCTTTATGATAAAGAGGAAAAGGAGGGCAAACAGGTGGGAATACATGCACAATACGTCATGAATCAGCTAGAAGAGGGAAAGTGGAAAGAGATCAAGCGCGAAATTCAACAAGAAATGAAGAAAAAACCTCAAGCATCTGATTTGTACTGTTACTTAGCCGTTTGTTTAGCAAAGCAAATTGAAGAATCAATTATCTTTGAAAAAATGGTATTGAACTTAGAAATGGACCGGGCTCTTCATCAGGCATTAACATTAAATCCATCTTCAAGTTTGGCGCACTTCGTTCGAGGAATAAAATATCGGGAAACTCCGCTCATGTTTGGAGGGAATTACGAAAAATCGCTGTTTTATTTGCAGAAGGCGCAAGATCTTGGTTTTGAAGGGATTATGCTGCCGCTCGAACTCGCCAAAACCTATATTCAATTAAAAGAAATGGAAAAAGCGAAAGAACAAATCGCCTATGCTCGGGAAATCAATCCTACGCACGCGGACATTAAAAAAGTCGAAAACATGCTCCAAACAGGACGATGAATCTAAAGTCCTGTTTTATTTTTGATTTTCAGAAAACGTATGCTGATTTTCATAAAGGATTGCTTTTTATATAACAATAAGAATATTTATAAAAAATTTAAGAAGTGCATGTAAGTCGAACGACTTCTTAACTGCTAGATTTTCTACATTATTAGAGCGTTCAGTCTACATAGTTCCAAAAATAGTAAGAAACTATCAGCCTATGGATAAATTGTTAGAAAATATAGATAATTGTAAATGAATAGAGAGAAAAGTTAAACATGCGATTAACTAAAAAAGCAAAGGTATGATTTACTTTGCTTTTTATTTATACGCATATGTAAAAAATATCATAATAAACCAATTTATTCTTTATGAAATCCATCGTCTCAGGCGATGTGAAATAATGTATTTGAAGGAGGAGACCCAGATGAAGGTTATGAAGATGTTGGCTATTACGTTATTTAGTTTATGTTTAATTGTCACACCAGCTGCTGCTGAAGTTCCGGGTGTCGACCATTCAATGAAACGGGGTGCTACACAAGGAATTGTAGCGGCATCTCACCCGCTGGCTGCTGAAGCGGGGAGGAAAGTGTTAGCTGAAGGCGGAAACGCTGTAGATGCGGCAGCGGCCATTCAACTATCTCTAAACGTTGTGGAACCGATGATGTCTGGTATCGGCGGAGGCGGTTTTATGATGATTTATGAAAAAAAGAAAGATAAAATTACGATGCTAGACAGCCGTGAAATGGCACCGGCTGATGTCACGCCTAAGCTGTTTTTAGATTCAAAAGGAAAAGTCATTCCTTTCAGTAAACGTCACATAACAGGAAAAGCAGTTGGAGTTCCTGGCACGTTAAAAGGAGTAGAAACAGCCCTTGAAGATTATGGAACCATGGACTTATCAGATGTTATTAAACCTGCTATTACTCAAGCGGAACAAGGAATTAAAGTGAATTGGTCGATGGCTCAGTATATCGATGAAAATGCGGACAAGCTTGAAAGATACCAAACGGCCGGTAATGTATTTGTACCGAATGGCAAGCCGTTAAAAGAAGGAGATAAGCTTGTTCAGCCTGATCTTGCGAAAACATTAAAGCTTATTCAAAAAGAAGGGTCAGACGCTCTTTATAAAGGAGAAATTGGAAAAGCGCTTGTTAAAGAAGTTCAAAAACGCGATGGAAGCATGACCATGGATGATTTAAAAAATTATGTTGTAAAAGAACGCGAGCCGGTCAAAACAACTTACCGAGGCTACGATGTGGTTAGTGCGGCTCCTCCTAGCTCCGGCGGATTAACCGTGCAGCAAATTTTAAAGCTAATGGAAGGTTATGATGTAGAAAAAATGGGTTCCAATACGCCACAGTATTTGCAGCATTTAACGGAAGCGATGCACTTAGCTTTTGCGGACCGAGCGGCGTATATGGCAGATGAAGACTTTTACGAAGTGCCGAAAAAAGGCCTGTTAGATGAAGATTATATTAAAGAACGTCGTAAATTAATTAATCCAAATAAAGCAACGCCTAATGTTAAAGAAGGAGACCCTTGGAAATATGAAGGAAAAGAAAATCCAAATAAAGCAACGATAACGGAAGAAAATCCAATCGGCCAAACGACTCATTTCTCTGTTGTAGACAAATGGGGAAACATGGTTTCTTACACGACTACCATTGAACAAGTTTTTGGTTCAGGAATTATGGTTCCTGACTACGGATTTATGCTCAACAATGAAATGACGGATTTTGATGCCACTCCGGGAGGCGTGAACCAGGTTGAGCCTAAAAAACGTCCTCGAAGCAGCATGTCTCCAACGATGCTGTTAAAAGACGGAAAGCCGTTCATGGCAATTGGTTCACCGGGAGGCCCAACCATTATTGCGTCTGTAGCAGAAACGATTATGAATGTTATTGACCATAAGATGCCGATTCAAAAAGCGATTTTAACGCCTCGTATTTATTCAGGCGGCTATCCAACCGTAAGATGGGAACCTGGTTTTAGCCAAGATACACTCCTTGAAATGATGGCTAAAGGACATGCGTTTGAAGAAAAGCCAGAGCATATTGGAAATGTCCAAGCGGTTATCTATGACTATGAAACGGGGAAAATGTACGGAGGTGCTGATAATACGCGCCAAGGCACGGTATTAGGAGTAGACGCAATTAAATATGTATCCAAACAGCCAAAACCAATTAAAGAAGAGAAAAAAGGAGAGTTTACGGTCGAAGTCAACCGTGCCGTGTATCCATTTACTGATAAGCAAGTAAAACTGATTGATGGAAAGCCTTACGTTCAGTCCGACCGCCTGCTGCTAGGATTAGGCGTCATTGATTCGAGTGATTTAAAGCTGTATAAGCCAAATCACCACTCCTATTTATCGGTTATCAAAGTAGCCAAATCACTTGGCTACAAAGTGAAATGGGATGAAGAAAAGAAAGTAGTCTCATTAGAAAAAGATCCTGGTGAAAACGATACCGGCGATGATGAAGACGGAGACGTTATTACAAATTAAATGGGATAAAAGTAGCTTAGTTGAAGGAAGATCCGAACGCGTTTGATTCTTGATAGAGAATCTAAAGCGTTCGGATTTTTTATTGCGATGGTAAACGTAGGTTTCATTTATATATTGGCTCACTCCTTTTTAAGAAAGCAAATAAAATTGGCGATTTTAAACCAAACGACAAAAAAATTTGCGTAGTTTGCCAAAAAGTTGTAGAAATCGACAGTTTTTTTGGCATGTGTAAGAAAAACTGTGATAAAAAGACTGATAGAATGCTACAAACAAAGTTGGCATCATTTTTGCATAAGAAATAGATGAGGGGCTGTATCAATGAAAAAATACATAGTTAAATAAACGCCTATGTTTACTTCACACAGACTAACATGCAACGGAGGTATAGAAAATGAAAAAAGAAATTTCAATTATCGGTGTACCAATGGATTACGGGCAAACAAGAAGGGGCGTAGACATGGGGCCGAGCGCAATCCGCTATGCGGGCATGAATACACGCTTAGAAGCTCTTGGCTATACCGTACATGATGAAGGCGATATTAAAGTAGAGATTAAAGAACGGGCAGACGTGGATAAAAATACGAATTTGAAAAACTTAGCGGCTGTAGCCAGCGGAAATGAACAGCTTGCTGCAAGAGTTGAAGAAGTGAAAGAGCAAGACCGCTTTCCGTTAATATTAGGCGGAGATCACAGTATTGCAATTGGAACGCTTGCAGGAGTCGCGAAAGGTTCAGAAAATTTAGGCGTTATTTGGTATGATGCTCATGGTGATTTAAACACCGCTGAAACATCTCCATCGGGCAACATTCACGGCATGCCGTTAGCGGTGAGCCTGGGTATAGGACATCCTGTACTTTTAAATATTGGAGGGTATACACCAAAAATTAAACCTGAAAATCTAGTTATTATCGGTGCACGCTCGTTGGATGATGGTGAAAAAGAGTTAATTAAAGAAAAAGGAATTAAAGTGTATACCATGCATGAAATTGATCGTTTAGGTATGACGCAAGTGATGAAAGAAACGATTGATTATTTAAGCGGTACAGACGGTGTGCACCTGTCGCTGGACTTGGACGGCTTAGATCCAGATGATGCACCAGGCGTAGGTACACCTGTAAAAGGCGGCATCAGCTACCGAGAAAGTCATTTAGCAATGGAAATGTTAGCGGAAGCAGACATGGTGACATCTGCTGAATTTGTAGAAGTGAACCCCATTTTAGATCAGCATAACAAAACTGCAGAAGTAGCGGTTGCGTTAATGAGTTCATTGTTTGGCGATAAGCTTTTATAAGAAAAAGCTACTTACAGGTATCGTGTGGAGAAAATCTTTTATGATCCAAGAAACGGTCATACAGGACTAAGCGGCTGCCATCCTCGCTACGGGGGTGGCGCCATTTGAAAATCATCCGGCATCAATTGACTTCAGTCAGGAAGAGCTGCGTAATAAGCGGCTATAAAAACAAAATAAACCTAAAAAAATGAAAGCGATTTCATTTTTGTGCAGCAAAGGGAGGAAATGGGATGAATATTCCACAGGGACAGCCAGGAGAATTAAAAAGAACGATGAAAACAAGGCATCTTTTTATGATATCACTAGGGGGATGTATTGGTACCGGTTTTTTCCTTGGGTCAGGTTATACCATCAATGAAGCAGGTCCGATGGGAGCAATGATTTCCTACTTAGTAGGAGGGATCATTATGTATCTAACGATGCTGTGTCTTGGAGAATTATCCGTTGCTATGCCAGTTGCAGGATCGTTTCAAACGTACTCCACTAAATTTATAGGCCCTGCAACCGGTTTTGCGATTGGATGGCTGTACTGGCTAGGATGGGCAGTAACGGTTGCACTTGAGTTTTTAGCTGCCGGACAGTTAATGCAAAGATGGTTCCCAGGCTCGCCTGTTTGGTTATGGTGCGCCATTTTTGGAGCGTTAATTTTTTCACTAAATGCACTTTCAGCTAAAGCATTTGGTGAAACAGAATTTTGGTTTTCAAGCGTTAAAATTTTCGCCATCATTATGTTTATTGTTGTAGGCGGAGCCGCAATGTTTGGATTCATTGATATGAAAAGCGGACAGGAAGCACCGCTTTTATCAAACTTCTTTGCCGAAGGGCTGTTTCCAAATGGAGTAACGGCTTTGCTGATTACAATGATTACGGTGAACTTTTCGTTTCAAGGAACAGAATTGATTGGAATTGCGGCGGGAGAAAGTGAAAATCCGGAAAAAACAATTCCAAAAGCGATCAAGCAAACGGTTTGGCGTACGCTTTTCTTTTTCGTCTTATCCGTGTTTGTCTTAGCAAGTATGATTCCTCGTGAAAAAGCAGGCGTTGTAGAAAGCCCGTTTGTTGTTGTGTTAGACAGTGTAGGTGTACCTTACGCGGCGGATATTATGAACTTTATCATTTTAACAGCTCTTCTTTCAGTCGCAAACTCTGGGTTTTACGCGGCTACACGTATGCTTTATTCTCTTTCAAGAGAAGGAATGGCAAGTCCTGCGCTTGGAAAAGTCAACAAAAGAGGTGTACCGTTTAATGCACTATTAATTACGCTTGTGATTTCATGTTTTTCGCTGCTTTCAAGCGTAGTGGCAGCTAAAACCGTTTTCGTATGGCTGATTTCACTCGCTGGACTTGGCGCTCAAATTGGCTGGATTGCGATTACAGCTTCACTGCTTGCGTTCCGTCGTGCTTACGTGGCTAAAGGTGGAAAAGTAGAAGATCTGAAATTTAGAACACCTCTTTATCCGGTTCTGCCTATCGTAGCGCTTATTACGAACTGTATTGTTATGATCAGTCTTGCGTTTGATCCTGAGCAGCGAATGGCGCTATACTGCGGAGGTATCTTCTTTATAGGCTGCTATGTTTATTATTATTTGAAAATTCGAAAACAAAATCAGTCAAAACAGGAGCAAGAAGTTCAGCTTGCGGAAAATAAACGAATGATTATTTAACATAAAAACCCGGAAAATCATGATTTTCCGGGTTTTTTATGTACTTGTCTTTAGCTATCTGGTGTTGTCTCTTCATTTTTACGGCGACGAAGTCTCCATAGCGTGATAAGGGCAAGCAGTGTAAGAACGATACCGCTGCCGAGCAGGATATGACTCACTGTTTTATCCTGCTTTTTTTGGCCTTGTTCAAAATATTTCTTGTACATCGCCACCGCAGCTTTATTTTGCTTGTATTTTTTCGGAACGCTCATTTCTTTTCCTAGTTTCCAGCCGTCTTTATAAGCTTTTTGCTGTAAAGATTTCACATCTTTATTCGAATAAAAACCTGCTTTGTACCATTTTTCTAGTTGAGGCTTGTCCTGAAGACTTTTAGGCGCTCTATAGGTCTGATAAGTGAAAGCTGAGTCGTATCCATCTGCTTTTACGTTTTTTTGTTTTTGTTTCTGTCCTTTTTCATATCCTTGTTCAAAGGCTGTTTGCAATTCGCCCTCTGCTTCTGCAGGTACTTCGAGTGGAAGGTCGTGATAGCCTTGTACGTAGCCTTGCTTTTCAAACTGCTTTTTTTGCTGATTCAGTACTTCGGCTTGAGCGGTTTCAAAGCCTTCTGTAAAAGCCTGACGTGTGACATCCTCATCATCATACATGCTGGGAACACTCATCGAATCATTTTCAAGACCTTGTTCATAGCCTTCTTTTTTTGCTTTAACAGATAGGTCCATTAAAGAAATAGCTTTTTTGTAGCCTTGAACATAACCTTTATTCCAGTCGGATGACTTAGAAGGGAAAGGGTCGATTTCCGATTGAATAGTAGCATGTTTGTAATCAAGGACGCCTTGCTGATAGCCTTCCTCTTCGCCGGCAGCCATTTCATTTTCTTGTTCAGTCTTGAGTTCTTCCTCTTTTTGCTGCTGTCCTTTTTTATATCCTACCGTATACCCCATCATAAACCACGTGAATTCTTCAGAAGATTTGTCCAGTCCTGTTGTTTGATCGAACTGCTCGAATTTTTTCTGTGCGTATCCATCTTCTTCTCCGAGCGAATAGCCTTCTTGATAGAGAGAGTCAAAAATAGCTTTTACATCTTCAGTTGTATCCACGTCCGTTGACTGGTCCAAAACATCGGAAGAGGAATCCGGGGAATCAGGAGTAGCATAAGAAGAGATGGGGTCACTTGCAAGAATAAGTAAGCAAGCTGTACTAATAACGGCTAATTTTTTTTTCATCATTTCTTCACCTTTTAGTTCAAAGTTAATATTTATTTTGTAGTTTAAGCGTACAGCTTTCCATGAAGAAAGGCGTGTAAAAGTTTCTCCAATTATGAAAATTATAACATTTAAATGGAAAGGAGAATAGGTGGTAAAAAGGAGAAATATGTGTTTTTTACGGAGTTTTATTTTTGCTGCTGTTTTGCTTTTTTTACTTTAAATGAGCGGTAAAATACTTCAACTACAAAACAGAACAAAAGGAAAAAAAGGACAAATAATTCAGCAAACTCCATAACACGAAACGGACTGTAGGCATTTTGCAAGGCCATGGAAAAACTAAATCCTTGCATCATATCCACACCGATAGAAAATCCCATTAAGCATCCTAACAGCAAAGCTGATATCCAAACGATTTTCATATGTCTCACTCTCCGTTTTTATTTTTTTCTTAAAAACATTCTACTGATAGTTTTTGTTATTTTTTTGGTCTTACGCTTTGATTGTTCTATTAAAAATTGCATACAAAGCATTTATTTGGAAAAAGCTAAAAAAAAGAAAAGAAAGGTGTTTTTAATCGTGCCTTCTTTATTTAAAAATAAAAAAAGCAAAGACAATAAAAAGGAAACAGAAGGTTCGCTACCAGAGGAACAAGAACTGCTGATGCAGTCGCTTGAAGGTAATATAGCTAACATAAAAAAGCGAACGGGGAACAGCTCGGATATGGTGATCCGCTATATAAAAATTGGGGAAAGGGCAGCCATTCAAGCCGCTGTTATCTATATAGACGGAATTGTAGACAATCAGTCTATCCAAGAGCTTTTAGTAGACACCATGATGAAAGATGGCGTGTTTTCTGAACCAATAACACCTCAAAATGCTTTTACGTTATTAAAAGAAGATGTAGTAGGAATTGGAGACATTGCGATTTTACATACGTGGAGTGAAGTGTTTCCCGCCTTGATGTCAGGAGACACGCTTATCTTGATAGATGGAAACAACCATGCGATGAGTGCAGGTACGAAAGGCGGGGAGTGGCGTTCCATTCAAGAACCGACTACACAGCTTGTCGTTCGGGGTTCTAAGGAAGGGTTCACGGAATCGATTGCTAAAAACATGCCCATGGTCAGGCGAATTATCAAATCGCCTGACTTATGGGTAGAAACGATGAAGATTGGGAAAGTAACGCAGACAGACGTTTCAATGATGTACATTAATGGGATTGCCAATGACAAAATCGTAAAAGAAGTAAAGAAGCGTCTTAACCAAATTAATATCGATAGCATTTTAGAATCAGGCTATGTAGAGCAGCTTATTGAAGACCAAACGTACACTACTTTTCCTACAATGTATCACACGGAGCGTCCCGATATTGTTGCAGGAAATCTCTTAGAAGGGCGTATTGCGATTTTTGTAGACGGAACGCCATTCGTGCTGATTGCACCTGCTGTCTTCATTCAGTTTTTTCAGTCTCCTGAAGATTATTATTCACGCTTTGATATTGCCACGTCGATTCGTTTTTTACGCATTCTTATTTTTTTTATTTCACTGATTGCACCGGCTACGTATGTAGCGATCACAACTTTTCATCAAGAAATGGTTCCGACGAAGCTGCTCATCGCCATTGCTGCACAGCGGGAAGATGTTCCGTTTCCTTCCTTGGTTGAAGCGCTCATTATGGAAGTCACATTTGAAATTTTGCGAGAAGCTGGTATTCGACTTCCAAGGGCGATCGGTTCTGCAGTTTCAATTGTAGGAGCGCTCGTGATTGGGCAAGCATCGGTTCAAGCAGGGATTGTATCTCCAGCGATGGTTATTGTTGTAGCGATGACGGCGATTGCAAGCTTTGCGACGCCTTCATTTGCCATTGCGATTTCTGCTCGGCTCATTCGCTTTGTTTTTATGATTGCAGCGGCTACTTTCGGGTTTTATGGCATTATCCTGTGCTTTTTAATGATGATTGTTCATCTCTGCAGTCTTCGTTCATTCGGTGTTCCATACATGACGCCTCTTGCTCCATTTATTCCGAGCAATTCAGGTGATACCATTGTTCGCATGCCGTGGTGGACGCTTAGACAAAGACCAAGGCTCATCAGTAGTGGAAATATGGTGAGAGAAGGAGACAACCAGCGCCCAATGCCTCCTAAAAGCCGGGGAATGGCAAACACTACGGTGAAAGAAGGCGATCAAAGTGATGCGTAAAGGGCTTTTATGTACAGTTATGGCATTTTCGATTTGCATCCTTTCAAGCTGCTGGAGCAGTAAGGAATTAACCGATTTAGCGATTGTCGCAGCGATGGGAATTGATAAAACAAAAGATGGTCAGTATCAAATCACGCTGCAAATTATTAATCCAGGTAACGTAGCCGGCGGTCTTCAAGGCGGCGGGGGTGGTACCCAAAGTCCGTCTGTTTCCGTATACGGAGCAAAAGGCGCAAACTTAGTGGAAGCAAGCAGAAGAGCATCGAGCACGGTATCAAGAAGACTGTACTACGCTCATACAAACTTAATTGTTATCGGAGAAAGCCTAGCGAGAACGGAGGGCATTGATGTCATTATTGATGGCATTGACCGAGATCCGGAATTTCGAATTACATCTGATATGGTCATTGCAAACGGCGTAAAAGCCTCCAGTTTTGTAAAATCTCTTACGCCAATTGATAAAATTCCAGCTAATAAAGTCCTTAAAACGCTGGAGCTCACCGAACAAAAGTGGGGAGAACATATGAAAGTATCGGCTCAAGAAGTTATGAAAAACCTTGAATCCCCGGGAAGTCAAGCGCTGATGTCAGGGTTTGGAATAAGAGGTAGCGCTCAAAAAGCCCAAACGCTGCAAAATCTTCAGCAAACTGCTCCTGAATCGACTCTTCGTGCAGAAGGACTCGGCATGTTTAAAGATGGGAAGCTGATTACATTTTTATATGGAAAAAAAGCGCGAGGCGTGATGTGGCTGCGGGATAAAGTGCAGGGAACAGATGTGAATATTTCATGGAAAGATAAAAAGAAAGCTATTGCTTATCAAGTCGTCCGTCAGCGAACAAACGTGAGTGCAAATATGGTAAACGGCAAACCAAAGATGATTGTACGAACTAGAGTAGAAGGAGATATTGGTGAAATGGAAGTACCTGTAGATATTAAAAATCCATTTGTGATTCTTGATATTGAAAAAAAAATAGAAGCAGCGATTGAAAACGAAATAAAAGAAGCGTTTGCTTTTGTTCAAAAAAAACAGACGGACGTTGTGGGATTTGGAGAAGTCGTGCACGAAAATTATCCGAGGCAGTGGAAAAGGCTTCAGCATGAGTGGAGCGATGTGTATTTTCCTGAAGTGGAGATGGATGTGAAAGTAGAAGCGTATGTAAGACGAGCAGGTTTGCGAAACAAGTCGTTTATGTCTGATGCGGTAAAACAACGCCAGTAAACAGGAGGGAGCAATGAGTGGAAAAAGTGAAAATTAGCTCTGTGCAGTTTTTTATTTTAATCGTCCTTTTTGAACATGGAAGCGCATTGCTCATTCCGCTTGCAATGGATGCAAAACAAGACGCCTGGCTTGCTATTTTACTCGGTATGTTTGGGAGCTTATTGCTTTACCTCATTTACTACCGGCTGTATAGGTACTATCCTAACATGCTGCCGACAGAATACATGCAAAAGCTGCTAGGGAAAGTCTTGGGATCTGCACTTGCTTTTTTATATTTGCTTCATTTTTCATATGCTGCCGCTCGCGTACTTCGTGATTTTGGAGAAATGCTGCTGACATTTGGCTACCCCGACAGTCCTTTGTTTGTCGTGAACGCGATGTTGATGCTGTTGATTATTTATACCGTGCACAAAGGACTTGAAGTAGTGGCTCGGGCAGGAGAGCTCATGTTTATTTTGATGTATATCTTGGCTGTAGCAGGATTTGTGCTTATTTTTGTTTCAGGATTAATTGATTTTACTTCTTTAAAACCAATACTTGGAGATGGGATTTGGCCGGTTTTAAAAACAGTCGCCACTCAGACTCTGTATATTCCGTATGGAGAAGCTGTTGTGTTTACGATGATTTTTCCATATGTAAAAGATCCTAAAAAAGTAAAGCTTGTAGGCCTTTGCGGTATTGTACTAAGCGGCATTAACTTAGCAATCACCATGGCGATTAACGTGAGTGTATTAGGGATAGGGTTGACTAACAGGTCGGTCTTTCCGCTTTTAAGTACGGTAGAGAGCATTAGAGTAGCTGATTTTTTAGAGCGGCTAGACGTGTTTTTTATGATTGCGTTAGTCATTGGAGGGTTTGTTAAAATCAGCGTCTTTTTTTACGCGGTAATTGTGGGGCTTTCCACGCTGTTTAAGGTAAAACGACCTTCTGCGCTGACATATCCTGTTGGCACGGTGATTTTATTTTTTTCTCTGACGATTGCAAGTAATTTTCAAGAGCATTTAAAAGAAGGCTTAACGATTATGCCGGTGCTACTTTTTATCCCTTTTCACGTAGTGATTCCGCTTACGCTGCTCTGTATAGCCTTTATTAAACATCGCATAAAAAAAACAAAAGCGCTGCAGCCATCCTAATGGCTGCAGCGCATTCGTCTGCGATCCTCTACTGCAAGTGCAGCTGTTCCCGCTCTTTTTTTACTTGTTCTAGCTGTGAAATCGTAACAAGCTGATATCCTTGTGCGTGAAGCTGCTTCATAATTTCAACTGCTGCTTCGGCACTTGTTTGGTAAATATCATGCATTAAAATAACTTTTCCGTCTCCCACTTGGCTCATAACTGCTTGAACGGAGTGAGGAACGTTTCGATATTTCCAGTCTTCAGGATCGATATCCCATAGAGTCACGCCAACATTTCCAACATAACGTCTTACATTTGCGTTCACAGCTCCATAAGGAGGACGTATATGCATTGGTTCATAGCCGCTCACTTGTTTAATAAGCGCTTGGGTATCGCCTATTTGGTGTTTGACCTGCGCTTCATTTAGACGTGTGAGCTGAGGGTGATCCCAAGAGTGATTTCCGACTTCGTTGCCTTCCTTCACCATACGTTCGATTGCTTCAGGATAATATTGAACGCGGCTTCCTAACACAAAAAAGGTAGCGTGTCCGTTCACTTCTTTTAATCCATCTAAAATCACATTGGTAGATGCAGGGTTAGGTCCATCATCAAAGGTCATCGCAACGACTTTTTTAGTTGGATCAATAGGCGCTCCTTGCTGCGGTATTTCGTTAACGATATGTTTTGGAGGCGTTTCTTTGACTTTATTTTTATTTGCTGCTTCGTCTTTGTAAGCATCACTCAGCATGTCTTTAAATAAATCTTTTTGGATAGCGATTGTTTTGGTTTTCGTTTGTTCAGCACCTAGCTGGTAAGGCTTAAAGTAGATCACAATACTGTTTTCAAGCAGCGCAAACTGACTGAAATTTTGATTGGCTGCCTGAGTTCCTTTTTGAAGGCCCGGGTCAAAATCAACTTTTTTCATTTGTTTTTTTAATTCAGCATATGAAATAGCCGAAAGGCGATCTAAATAGTTTGCATTCTCGTTAAATAAATCTTTTAACGTCATTTGTTTTTGAGCAGGCAGGTCAAATGTAAAGGTTTTGAGAGAAGACGTTCCTTTCTCTCCATTTATAGATTCATATTCATCAAAGACAACGCTTAGCGTTTGCTTGCTGTAATGGACGATTTTATATGTAATCGTTAATTCAGATTTTTTCTTTTTTGACTGCTTCTTCAGCTTTTTTTCATAGTGTGCCACTTGATCTGTTACGTAAGCTTGAATGGATTGATCAATTTCTTTTTTACCAAAGGAAGGGTAGCTAATGGCATAGCCTCCGTCGGTAAGGTCCTTAACTAGCGTTTGAATTTCAACGTCTGGATAGGTTTGATCTGTTTGAATACTTGCCGTTTTTTTCTCTGTACTGTTTGCTTTGACGATATACCCTGCTGTACCAAGAAACAAAATACAGCATCCAAGCAGTGTCAAAATACGTTTGTAGCCCATGGTTTTCATGTAGTAATATTCCCCTTTTTGTATATATCTACCTAATAGACGCATGAGACCATCATTTAGTTTTACTTTTTTTTAAAAAAACCAAACTATTTTTCTACTCATTCCGTCTACCTTATAGATGTACTTCAGCAAGAGAAAATAGAAGGGGTATGAAAGACAATGAAAAAACACGATGCACATCAGATGCTCGTAGCATGCATAACCGAGCATAAAGCAGATTTTTACCGGCTTGCCTTTAGCTATGTAAAAAATCAAGAAGATGCGCTTGATATTGTGCAAGAATCGATTAAAAAAGCACTCATTTCAATAGACAGTATCAAAGATATTCAATCGATTAAAAGCTGGCTTTATAAAATTGTTGTACGAACGGCAATCGATTTCCTGCGTAAGCATAAACGTTTAACGCTTATGGGCGATGAAGAGCTTGAGTATCTGAGCAGCGGACGTGAAGATCAGTATGAAGATATTGATTTAAAACAAGCAATGGATCAGCTGCCGGTTAAATATAAGACCATTATTATTCTGCGGTTTTTCGAAGATTTAAAAATGGACGAAATTGCGGAAATCATTGAGGAAAATGTAAATACAGTAAAGACAAGGCTATACAGAGCGTTGAACCTGTTGCGGATTACGATGACGGAGGAGGACTTAGAACAATGAATGAAAAAATAGAAAAGTTAAAGAAGCAGTATCATGACATTCCTATTCCAGACGAATTAGATGGTGTTGTTGCACAGGCACTTTCTTCACACCCTCGTAAAAAGAAATTCTATATTTGGCCGAGCTCGATTGCGGCAGCAGCGATGATTTTTATCACAACGGTGAATGTAAGTCCAGATGCGGCAAATGCAATGGCAAAAATTCCTGTACTGGGAAAAGTAGTAGAAGTAATTACATTTGAGGAACTGAAACAAGAAGAAAAGCATTCTCGTATTGACGTGAAAACACCATCGATTTCAGGCTTGGAAAACAAAGGTCTTCAAACAAGCTTAAATGAAAAGTATATAAAAGAAAATGAACAGCTGTATGAACAGTTTAAAAAAGAGATGAAAACATTACGAAAAGAAGAGAAAGGAAACGTGGCTGTCAGCAGCGGCTATGATATTATGACGGATACCGATGATTTGCTTGTGGTTCATCGATATGTGGAAGAATCGAGAGCTTCAACGTCGAGCGTTAATCAGTACGACACGATTGATAAAAAACACGAAGTGCTCATTACGCTTCCAAGTTTGTTCAAAGATAAAAGCTATATAAAGGTCATTAGTGAAAATATTAAACAGCAAATGAAAGATCAAATGAAGCATGAAGAAGGCAAAATCTACTGGCTGACTGAAGAAGATATGGATCCTTTTAAAGAGATTGCTGAAAATCAAAGCTTCTACATTACAAAAGATCACAAGCTTAGAATTGTATTTGATAAATACAAAGTCGCTCCAGGATATATGGGAAACATTGAGTTTGAAATTCCAACAGACGTTATTTCAAACCTTCTAGTTGGTAAACGGTATATTCATTAAAAACCAGGCGTGAACACTGAACGTTCACGTCTGGTTTTTTACATAAAGAAACGTTTAAATTTATTTTTATGCAAAATAAGTTGAAATATATAAGCAATCATGTATAATATTCTGTATATATTTTCATTTTTTTATTTATAAAGTCTTAGGGACAAATGATGTGAACGGTTGCATTTCTAGAGAGGAAGTGAAGAGGTGAAACGCACGTTAAATCAAGATACGATTAAAGATGCCATGCTGTTTAATCAGCTTGTGATGCAAGTAAGCAAAGCTCTTTGGAAGTCTACTGAAAAGGATTGGGAACAGTGGGTTAAGCCGTACGATCTGAGCATTAATGAGCATCACATTTTAGGGATTGCTTATCAGCTGGAAATTGCGTCGATGACCGACATTTCAAAGCTAGGCGTCATGCATTTATCCACAGCTTTTAACTTTGCAAAAAAATTGCACCTGCGGGGCTATCTTACCCTTTCTAAAAATGAGAAAGATAAGCGGAATACATACGTGCAGCTCACAGAAGAAGGAAAAAAGATGTTTTTAAAAACGATCGAGGATTATAACCCTCTTGAAAATCCTTTGTTTCAAGGAGCGATGCCGCTGCGAGATGTTTACGGAGAGCTGCCTGACTTTGTTGAGCTGACCGCTCTGATTCGAAGTATATACGGAGATGATTTTGTCCAGTTTATTGAACGTTCTTCTCAAGAGCCCGCTAGCTTGAAAAAATAAAAAAGCCTTCTTGTGCAAGCTGAGAAGGCTTTTTTGCATATCAACTTTTTTCAGTTAACCGTTCAAGTTCTTCTGAGGAATGGGCCATCTTCTCAATCCGCAGAGATAGCTGCTTCATTGCGTCAGCGATTTTATCAAGCTCTTTTTTTGTTAGAACGGTTTGCTGTTTGTTCTCGGTTGTTATGCTAAGGACGTTCGTAAAAAAAGAAGTAATGTTGTTCATGTTGTCAGCCGTATCTTTTGTTAATGTAGCGACTTCTCCACCTAACGCCGAAACGCTTTCGATTTGTTTTTGAATGTCTCCGATAAAAGTAGAAATATTAGAAATCGATTTCTTCGTTTCTTCTGCAAGCTTCCGTACTTCCTGTGCTACCACTGCAAATCCTTTTCCATGCTCACCTGCTCGAGCAGACTCAATCGAAGCGTTTAATGCCAATAAATTCGTTTGCTCCGCAATAGAAGTAACAATCGAAACGATTTGATGGATTTGCTGTGATGTATGTTCGAGCGTTTTCATTTTGTTTTGAATGAGCGACGTATTTTTTTGTATGCTTCCAAGCATGTTTTGTTCTTCTTTTAATTTTGCTTGACTCGTAACGGATTCTTTCTCAATGACTTCTGCCAATTGGGAGCTTTTGTTTGCATAAGAAACGACGTCAGAAGACTGATTGTGCATTTGATTCATAAATTTCTTCGTTTCTTCAGATAACGAAGAAAGGATAGATGATGTACGAGAGATTTCTAGCTGAATTTTCTCTTTTTGAGTCTGAAGTCCAGCGCGCTGCTCGTCATATTCAAGCTCATAGGCTTTTAACACAATTTGCTGTTCTAGACTAATAAGCTTTGTCATACTTGCGATAAAAGCTAGACATTCTTCTTTTGATTCCATCGTACGTTCACATACTGAAAGAAGCGACGTAAATAAATTTTGAAATGCGCACAAATACCAGTTTGGCTCAAGTCCAATTTTAACGTGCATCTTGGAAATTTTTTGACGTTTTACCACAAAAGCGTCGTCTATTTGTCCATCAAACATTTCTAAGATGTGCTGTTTTAACGTTTGTTTTAATGCATGGACGCTGCTGTGCTTTTCGATAATCGCAACCAAATGAGCCTGTTCGCCAATAGCTTTATAAAAATCATTCACGATTTCTTCGATGGCGTTCAGCGCGTGAACTTGAAATCTGGCAATGCGTTCGAGATCCTCTGCCGTTAAGGAAATCATGTTAATCTGCTTTTTTATCATCGGGTCCGATACATGAAGCTTTACAGTGATGGATTCGACAGCCGCGGCTTCGGGGTGCACGTTGTTTCGTTTAAACCAATTCATGTTTATCACCTTTATTTGCTAGAATAGTTGTTTTTCTCTTCTTCTTATATTTCGGCGTTTTACGTCCAAGAGTTGAGGCTGTTTAAAAAGATTGTTATCAAATTGTTATCTTCTATTAATTGAATTGTTATCCGCAGATGTTATGGTTGTACGGTGCTTAAAACATGATTCGGGGAGGAAACGAAATGAAAAAAATGCTATCGGCGCTTCTTGTAGGAGGAGCTTTATTTGCAAGTCCGGCAATGGGACATGCTGCGTTTGGCGACACGGTTTTAAAACAAGGGATGACAAATGATGATGTTGAACAAGTTAAAACGGTGTTAAAAGATAAAGGATTTTTAAAAGGCGAAGTATCGCGTTATTTTAATTATGAAACAAAAAAAGCGGTTATAGCTTTTCAAGAGAAACATAACCTAGAAGCAGATGGAATTGTTGGAGAGAATACATACAATGCATTAGGTAAAGGCGGCGTTGTAGAAGGCGAATCAGAAGTGAATACGGATAAAGTAATCAGCAAAGCAAAATCCTTAATGGGCACCCCGTATAAATGGGGCGGCACTACACCTTCGGGATTTGACTGCAGCGGATATCTTCAGTATGTATATAAAGAAAGCGTAGGCGTTGATATTCCAAGAACGGTCGAAGATATCTATAAAGCAGGTGAAAATGTAAGTGAACCGCAGGTAGGAGATCTTGTTTTCTTTGAAACGTACAAAGAAGGTCCTTCTCATGCAGGCATTTATCTTGGAGACGGGCAGTTTATTAACGCATCGTCTTCTAAAGGCGTTACAATTAGCGATAAAAATTCAAGCTATTGGAAAGAGCGTTATATAGGAGCAAAGCGTATTGCAGTCAACTGATTCTTCATTTAATAGATAAGAAAAGACAAAGCTTAGGAGCTTTGTCTTTTTTTTGTTTTCGTTTCAACAGGACTAGGTAACAAGGATCCTGTGTAAAATGGGCTAGTCATGTGCGTATTTGTATGAAAATACGACAAAAGTTCTGTCACCTTTACGACAGAGCTTGTATATATTGATAAAGTAATCTCTTAGGTTACGTCAATTGTTGTAGGTAATTTGAAGGGATAACAGTATAAAAAGGAGGAACAAACTTTATGTTTTTTTGTTGTTACCGTCGCTATGTAGAAAAGATAAAACACCTGTTGTTTTCAAATCGATTTGCTGAATTTATTCAGGAAAACACAAAGAAAGCAGTAGAAGAAGTCGTTTATTCTGACACGTTTAAAGAATACGTAATAAGTATTATTAAAGAATCACAAGAATCACCTTTTAAAAAAATTGCCGAGCAGTATATCGGGAAAGAAGTTGTGATTGAAACAACGGCTGGTCCACTAGAAGGTGTTGTGACATTTGTAGGAGATGATTATTTAGAATTAGTAGAGTCTCCAACATCAACGGTATTACTTCCATTTACAAGCATTGTTACTATTCAAGGTGCTTAAACGAAAGGAGAGAAAAGTATGTTTCAAGATACATTACGAGAAAATGTTGGCTCATTTGTGCAAATCATCACAGTTATTGACGTTATTAATGGAACACTGCTTGCTGTTACGGACGCAGCGGCTGTTGTGCGTACATCAAGCTCATATGGTGAGCCAACGGACGTAACCATTCCACTAGTAGCCATCACGTATGTTCGAATTTTCAGCGGAGTTGAGTGAGTTTGAAAGTATCAGTGATTATTCCAGCCTGTAACGAAGAAGATTCATTATTACCTGTGCTTAAAGAAGCTCAAAAAATAAAGCCGTTTGAGATTATTGTCGTAGTAAATGGATCTAGTGATGCCACTAAGGCCATAGCCGAGAATGCAGGCTGCCGCGTCATTTATTATGAGGAAGCTCTTGGCATTAATATTGGAAGAGCCATTGGGGCTAAAAAAGCAAAAGGAGACATTTTGCTTTTTTTGGACGGAGATATAGCGGTTCCTCATCAAGAGCTGATAAAATATACGCAAGCTATAGAAACCGGTCATGATATAGCGTTAAACGACCTTACGTGGATTATGAAACGAAAGGTGCGTCCCCATTCTGTTTCCATTGCGAAATACATGCTGAACTTATGCTTACAGCGTGAAGATTTATCTGTTCAAGCATTAACAGCCATTCCTCATGCTATCAAAAAAACATCAGCAGCTAAAATCGGATACGAGAACTTAGCTCATCCCCCGCTCGCTCAAACGATTGCTCTTTTAAAAGGAATGTCAATCGTTGCACCGTGTTCTTCAGACGTTATTTATACCAATAAGATTAGAACCACCCACAAAACAATTCCTACCAATTCACCTTTTCCTATTTCCACTAACTATATCATTGGAGATCACATTAAAGCATTAGCTCATCTTATTGAAGAAAAAGGAATAAGAGGCGGACTAACAGACGGCAATCGAAACCGAGAAGTTGTTTCCGCTTATACACCAAGCGTGAAGCGGAAAGCAGGCGTTAAGTACAGTGCCGTTATTCCAGTAGGTGAAGAAAAAGAAACGATTGCAAGCGTGATCCAAGAAGTGAAAAAAGCAGGAGTGGAAGAGATCATCGTGGTTGCCAACGGAGCCGATGAAGTGACGGTCAAGCGAGCGATTGAAGCGGGTGCTACTGTTCTTCATTACAAGCAGCGGCTTGGGCATAACGTCCCTCGAGCAATCGGTGCGATGTACAGTAGCGGTGAGATTTGCTTGTTCATAGATGGAGACATTGTGATTTCCGCGGAAGATTTACGACGGTATTTAGAAGCAGCTGACCAAGGCATTGATGTAGCGCTTAATAATTTAGAGTGTCTGCTTGACGAAGTGCATCCTATTCACTCGGTAAGTACTGCCAAATATTTTCTGAACCTTATCTGTAAACGTCCTGATTTAACAATTAATACAACGACGGCTATTCCCCATGCCATTAAACGAGATGTAATGGAGAAAGTAGGCTACGAATCTCTTATTATTCCGCCTTTATTTCAATTAAAAAGTATTATGTACGGCTTTAATGTCCAGCCTGTTCATTTTGTGGATGTGGCGCGAACAAACCGGATTCGAAAAGAGCATATGAAAGTCAAAGGTCTAGCAGAAGCAACTCAGCGAATTTTAGGAGATTATGTAGAGGCCATGGCGTATTATATTAGCCAAACTAGCGAAAGAGGCGAATTTCTTCCCGACATACGAAGACATGATCTGTTGTTTGAGGTGTTGAAGAATGAATAAAAAAGTTGCCGTTATTGGTCTAGGGTATGTGGGACTGCCGCTTGCTCTTTTATTTGCAAAGAAAAACTATAGCGTCGTTGGTCTTGATATTGACGCACGAAAAATTGAGGCGCTAAAACAAGGGAAAAGCTATATTCCAGATGTGCATAGTGATGTGATTCAAAGCGAGAAAAATTTTGAAGCATATGAGTTACAAAAAGGTATCTCTGCATTTCAAGCATGCGATTATGTAGTTGTGACCGTGCCAACTCCTATTACAGAAAATCATAACCCCGATCTAGGACCAGTCATTAGCGCATCTGCATTCTTAAAAGAACAGATGGTAAAAGGGCAAACCGTTATTTATGAAAGCTCTACTTACCCAGGCACGCTTGAAGAAGTCGTGTTGCCTATTTTAAAGGAGTCTGATTTGCAAGCGGGAGTTGATTTTTATTTAGCTTATTCTCCAGAGCGAGTCGATCCGGCAAACAAGTCGTACGACATTGAGTATATTCCAAAAGTGATTAGCGGCTACAGCAAAGACTGCCTTTATCACGTGCAGACGTTTTATGAAAGTATTTTTCAGCAAGTCGTACCTGTTTCTTCTCCAAAAGTAGCGGAAATGTGCAAGCTGTTTGAAAACATTCAGCGCCTTGTCAATATTTCGTTGGTGAATGAAACAAATGAATTGTGCGAGGAATTAGGGATTGATTTTCATGAGGTATTACAGGCGGCATCTACTAAGCCGTTTGGGTTCACACCGTATTATCCAGGACCCGGAATTGGAGGGCACTGCATACCCGTTGATCCGCTTTATTTTTTATGGAAACTAAAGCAAAATGGGTTAACGAGCGAACTTATTGAAGCTGCTCATCATATTAATGAAGAAATGCCAAATAAAGTAATTAGACGTGTTGAAAAGCAGCTCACAGCAAATGAGAAACGCGTGTTTGTTGTAGGCATCGCGTATAAAAAAGACGTAAATGATATGCGTGAATCGCCGGCGCTGACGGTATGTGAAGGTCTTTTAGCAAAAGGATATGAGCTGACGTATCATGACCCTTACATTGACTCCGCTATATTAAATAAGCAAACGTATTTCTCTGTCCCGCTGACAAAAGAAGAAGTTAAAAAAAGCGATGTTGTACTTGTGTTAACCGATCACAGTCAAATCGATTGGTCGATTGTAAAATACGCAAAAAAAGTTGTCGATACAAGAGGTATTTTAAACAAATGAAGCCGCTGAATTGTTCAGTGGTTCTTTTTTTAGGGGTGATATCAATGAAAACTCTTTCTGTCGTGCTGCCCGTTTACAATGAAGAAGAAACGCTAAAAAGCGTGCTTAAACAAATTAAAAAAGTGAACGTGCTTGAGATTATCATAGTTGCAAACGGCTGTACCGATGCTTCAGTTAAAATAGCGAAAGAAGAAGGGTGCACGGTAAAAGTAATAGAAAAGCGTATGTCTCCACATGAAGCGAGAATGGAAGGGGCAAAGGCTGCTAAAGGAGATGCCGTCTTATTTGTAGACGGAGACATTATCCTTTCGTCTTCTGAGATTGAGCGTTTTGTGCAGGCGCTGTTATTTGGGCATAGCGATGTGGTGCTAAACAAGTGGGAAAAAACAAAGATGAATACTTTTAACCGCAGCGAGCTTACGTGGAGTACGGTTTTGCATCATGCACTTGGAAAGCCTCATCGTGCCAACGCTTGTTTAAAAGCGCCTTACGGTGTGCTAGTAAGCGTATTAAAGAACCACTGGGAGTTGCCGCCTCTTTCTTTATTTGTGACGTTCTTAACACAGTATCGTGTAAGCTCGCATATTACGATTGAAACGCAGGGAAAGGGAAGCTTTCGTCCGTTTGATCGCCCGCTGCGTAGCAGAGAACGAATTCAATCCTACCAGCAGCTTCTTCAAGCATACTATACGCTTGCGTCAAATCGTAAAAGGCGAGTGGATATGCTCGCACAGCCTCTTCCAGTTGTGGAGCACGGCTGGGGGAAATTATCTTCTTTTTATGGAGGCAAACAGCTGTCTGTTATTGTTCCGGTTTGCAACGAAGAAGGAACAATCAAACAAGTGATTGCAGAAGCAAGAAAACTCGAGCCATTAGAAATTATTGTCGTGATTAATGGTTCTACTGATCAGTCCGAGGCGTATGCCAAAGAACAGGGTGTTAAAACCCTCGTCTACGATGAGCGGTTAGGGCATGATTGCGGAAGAGCTGCGGGGGCCCTTGCAGCAACGGGAGATATTCTTCTCTTTATAGACGGGGATTTTGTTCTTTCAGCTCAAGATTTGTATCCATTTGCTTCAGCGGTAGCGAGCGGTGTTGATGTAGCTTTAAACGTATGTGAAGATGAAGCTAAGCTCACGCATGTTGTGCAGGGGTGGAAGTACGTGTTAAATGAGACAGTAGGAAGAAAAGATTTATTAATGAGCTCGATGACAGCTGTTCCTCATGCCATAAGCAGAGAGTGCCTGCAAAAAATTGGAGCTGAATCTCTTGTGATGCCGCCTTTTGCTCAAGTAAAAGCAATAATAGAAAATTTTCATGTGCAGGCCGTTCATCATGTTGACGTAAATAAATTCAATCGGTTTCGATATTCTGAACACCTATCATTGAAGAACCATTCTCCTACGGCAGAACTCATTGTTCACGATCATATTTTTGCTTTTCTCTCTTATCTTCAGCGTGACTGAGCAGGGAGTAATGCCTTATTCTCAAAAAAAAACGTTTAAAATGAGATAAGAAAATTTGCTGATATCTTGTTTTTCTGTTCTAACCCCTTGAATTTGTTCACAGTTGTAACTAAAATTGTTACATGTGCAGACAAAAGTAAAAAAGGAGGAAAAGAAATGAAAAGCTATCAGCTTGGAACGTTTTTACTTCGTCTTATGTTAGGGCTAACGTTTTTTATTCATGGTCTTGGCAAATTCCAAAGCGGTATTGATAATACGGTCGGTTTTTTCCACAGCATGGGCATTCCTGCGTTTTTCGCTTATGCGGTTGCGGTTATTGAATTCGTAGGGGGAGCCGCTATGATTCTTGGGTTTCAAACGCGTTTAATAGGTGTTCTGTTTGCGATTGTGATGATTGGCGCTATTTTTACAGCGAAAAGCGGTGCTGGTTTTACAGGTGGCTATGAGCTTGAGGTTGCCCTTTTTGTCGTTTCGCTTCATATGATTCTAGCAGGAAGCGGCGCGTACGCGTTAGACAACCGATTACAAAAACCAGAAGAACATTATTCTTAAAAAGGTAGGCGCTATGCGCCTACCCTTTTTTGTAAAATATATCCTTCTATCGATTCATTTTTACTAAAATATACAGCTATCCTTTTTAAGAAAATTCGTATATATGGTACTATTTGGTCATAGATGACTATACAGTCATTCTATTTGAACGATACGGGGAGGTTTTAACATGAAAACCGAAAGAGAAAACGGAATCGTCCGTCAAGTGAATACGATTCAAACAAAAGAAGAGCGCTTTAATCCTTTTTCATGGTATGAAGAGATGAGAAACAGCGCGCCTGTGCAATGGGATGAAGAAAGGCAGGTATGGGATGTTTTTCACTATGATGGGGTCAAAGAAGTGCTGGAACAAAAAAATATTTTTTCTTCTGATCGAAGACCTCCACAAAACCAAAGACAAACTGCTCTAGGAACGAGCCTAATTAATATTGATCCGCCTAAGCATGCTGAAATGAGAGCGCTTGTTAATAAAGCTTTTACGCCTAAAGCAATGAAAGCATGGGAGCCTAAAATTGCGCGCATTACCGCTGAATTATTACAAGAAGTTGAGCATCTTGAAGATATTGATATAGTCGAGCATCTTTCCTATCCGCTTCCGGTTATGGTAATTGCCGATATTTTAGGCGTCCCGATAGAAGATCAGCGCCAGTTTAAAGACTGGTCGGATATTATCGTAGCGGGTCCATCGAATAATGAACGTGAAACTCTCGAAAAATTGCAGCAAGAGAAAATGAAAGCAAACGATGAGTTAGAAACTTACTTTTATCGAATCATTGAAGAAAAGCGCACGCAGCCAGGAGATGATATTATTTCCGTACTTCTTCAGGCAAAAGAAGAAGGGAAGCAGCTAACGGATGAAGAAATCGTCGGGTTTTCCATTTTGCTGCTGATTGCAGGAAACGAAACAACTACGAACTTAATTTCAAATACAATTTATTGTTTAATGGAAGATAAGGCTTCTTTTGAACACCTCAAACGTGAGAAAGAGCTTTTGCCTTCTGCGATCGAAGAAGTTCTTCGCTATCGTTCACCCGTTCAGGCTCTTCACCGAATCGTAAAAAAAGATGTGACTCTTGCAGGTCAAAAACTAAAAGCGGGCGAACACGTTATTCCATGGATGGGATCCGCGCACCGAGACGCGCAGTACTTTGAAGACCCGGATGTATTTAAAATCGACCGAAAGCCAAATATGCATATGGCATTTGGAAGAGGGATTCATTTTTGCTTAGGAGCACCGCTTGCTCGAATCGAAGCAAAGATTATGCTGGCTGAGCTGATTGACCGCTATCCGCATATGGACTGGAGCCCGGCATTTGAGTTAAAGCCGATTGAAAGCACGTTTGTGTACGGGTTAGAAGAATTATTGATTCGTAAACATGTATAAAAAAAGCACGCTTTGCGTGCTTTTTACTCTTTCTCTGCCTGAATTCTCGCTTCAGCAATTTTATCCGTATGATCATATCCCCATTTAAACATCAGCTCGATAATAGGAATGAGAGTTTCTCCAAAAGGCGTTAAATAATATTCTACTTTAGGCGGAACTTGTTTGTAGACTTCGCGGTGGATAATTCCGTCGCGCTCAAGTTCGCGAAGCTGCAGCGTCAGCATTCGCTGCGTCACGCCTGGAATGAGTCTGCGCAGTTCATTAAAGCGCCGGCGTTCCTTCGATAATTGATATAAAATGACGCTTTTCCATTTGCCTCCGACTACATCAACGGCTGCTTCCACAGGGCAAGAATAGCCGTGAGGCTCCCATTTTGTTAAGTCGTATTTCATAGTGATTACTCCTTTTATCCGTGAGTTCAGCTGCATTTGTGCTGTTTATACTATAGCACGTCTTATTTGATAAAAACATGGAAATGATTCATGGAATTATTGACGGAAAATTAAAAAAGTAATGGAAATAATTATGAGTTTGTTGTATGATAAAACTATGAAAATAACTTTTCTATTAAAAGGCGAAATATTTTGAAAGCGCTTTATTTATAAAGAACGACAGGGGAAAGGGCGGAGGAACGATGAAAAGATTTATCAAAGTAGAAAAAAGAAATCACGTGGCGGTTGTACGAATGAATCAGTCGATGCTTAATCGTTTGAACAGTGAAGTTATGTATGAGCTGCAAGAAACGATGAATGAGCTGCAGCACGATGCGTCGGTTGGATCTATTGTATTTATGGGAGAGTACTATAAAATGAACGGCGATCATAGAACAACTTCTTTCCTACGTGAAGAAACAGGAAGGCTTTATCAGCCGATTCATGCAGTAACAGCTCGAGCGATTTTTCAGCGCATTTCATGCAGCTCCAAACAAACGATTGCGCTTCTTACAAACTTTACGTTTGGCGGAGGGTATGAGTTAGCTTTAGCATGCGACGTACGAATTGCAGAAGAACCTGTGCAGCTGAAGTTAACAAACGGCATGACCGTTTGTGCGCAAGAAGCATGCAACATGGGTAAAGTGCAGCATATTGTGCAAAAAGGAAAAGGGTTGGACTATTCGCTTGCGCTGAACGCATTAGAAAAGGAAGCTTAAAAAACGCTTTCACTTTATTTTTATAAAGTGAAAGCGTTTTTATTTTATTTTGTTGATAAAAAGGTATTGAAAATTCTGAAAAAAGGAGTAGAATGATAACAAATCTACTTATTTTAAATAAGCAAAGGAGCTGGTATCAATGCCATTCATTTTTAAAGAAGCGGTAGTCGGATTGTTTACAGCGGCAGCAGCAGGTTTACTGGCGTTTCAAGGGGTAGAAGTGGTGTCAGCCATCATTCATCTGCTAACTTTTTGGAAACAGTAATAGCTAATAAGTAGAGAAACAACTTATAAAGATAAGGGGCTTGAGACTTTCTCAGCCCTTTTTGTTTTGGAGCTCATTATTTTTCAGTATACTAACGGTGGAAATTAAGACATAATATGGTTACATAGCAGGGATTTACGAACTCAGTAGGGAAGTATGTAGACTCTGAAAAAATAAACAATGATCGCTTTTACCCGGTAACAAGTTTTGTTATCGGGTAACGTGTGTAAGGGGTGTGGATAAGTGAAAGATAAAAATTTAACAGAAGAACAGCAGCGAGTTGATTGGGTAGTCGAAGAAATCAGCCAAAAAGCTGAAAAAATAGGCAAAAGCGTAGGAAGCGTAAAAGGCGAAATTGTCGATTTGCGAAGCACGTTTTGGGACGATGTCACGGTTAATATGGATGAGCCGGATGACGTGATTGAGACATTTACGAGCATTAAGCAGCAGGCAGAACTTTTAGCTGAACGTGAAATTACCCATAGACAAGCGTATGATCAATTAAAAACATTAAAAAAGCTAACGCAATCCCCTTATTTTGGACGTTTTGATTTTATAGAGAATGGTGAAAAAGAAGCGGAAGCTATTTATGTGGGCGTGGGCTCTTTAATGGATCAAAAAGATGAAGAGTTTTTAATTTATGATTGGCGTGCGCCTATTTCGAGTCTTTATTATGATTATTCACCGGGAAAAGCGCAGTACGAAACGCCAGGTGAAGCGATAAAAGGCGAGATGAAGCTAAAGCGTCAGTTTATTATCGAAAATAGCGTAATTAAAAGCATGTTTGATACAGGAATTACCATTCGAGACGAGCTGCTTCAAGAAGTGCTCGGACACAACGCAAGCAGTCAAATGAAAAGTATTGTAGCGACCATTCAAAAAGAACAAAACCAAATTATTCGAAATGAAAAAAATAAAGTGCTGATCGTCCAAGGAGTAGCAGGGAGCGGTAAAACGTCTGCAGCTCTTCAGCGGGTGGCTTATCTTCTCTATCATCATCGAAAGCAGCTGACTGCAGAAAACATGATGCTGTTTTCGCCAAATCCGCTTTTTAACAGCTACGTCTCAACTGTTCTTCCGGAGCTTGGAGAAGACAATATGAAACAAACAACGTTTCAGCAATATGCCGACGGACGGTTAGGAAACGAGTTTGACGTGGAGGATTTGTTTGTTCAAATTGAATATTTACTAACGGAAAAAGATGCTGCGGCAAAAAAACAAAAAATGCAGGAAATCCGCTACAAAGCAAGCCGTGAATTTAAAAAGCAGGTAGATGCGTATATCGAAGAGCTGTCTACTAAAGACATCATTTTTAAAAATATTAAGTTTCGCGGCGAAATCGTGTTATCTGCTCGGCGTTTGTTATCTTATTTCTATTCGCTTGATAAGGGAATTTCCATTCCTAACAGAATGCAGCTCGTAGCCGAGTGGGCGCTTAAGCTCATCAACCAGCTTGAAAAACTTGAACGTAAAAAAGATTGGGTTCAAGAAGAAATTCAGCTTTTAGAAAAAGAAGATTATGTCGAGGCCTATCAGCATCTGCAGAAAAAGGAAGGCTATACGGAAAGCTCATTTGATGACTTTGACCGGGAACAAGCGTATTTAGCCAAAGCCGTTGTAGCTAAGAAAATGAAATTTATTAAGCAGGCCATCAAACAGCTTAAATTTATCGATATTCGCCGTATCTATATGCAGCTGTTTGAAAGACATCACCTTTTTTCACATGTAGAAGGATGGGACGAAACAGCTAAAAACACGGTGGAAAGAGTTATGAACATGAGGCTGTCTTATGAAGATGTAACGCCTTACTTGTATATAAAAGATCAAATTGAAGGGCGAAAAGCCAATCCTGTCATTCGCTATTTGTTTATTGATGAAGCACAAGATTATTCACCGTTTCAGCTAGCGTTTTTAAAAGAGCTGTTTCCGCATGCTAGAATGACGCTGCTTGGAGACTTGAATCAAGCGATTTATGCGCACGCCTTGAACGCACCGACCATTCTTTCAAGCGAACTGTACGAAGAGAAAGAAGCAGAAACGCTGACTCTTACAAGAAGCTATCGATCAACGCGTCAAATTGTCGAGTTTTCAAGGGATATGGTGGCAAACGGCCATTTAATCGATCCGTTTAATCGAGACGGAGCGAAGCCGACCGTGACGGCTGCAGGTAACGTCAAAGATCTGCATGAGGCAATTATACACAAAATTAATGAATTGAAGCAGCAAAACTATAAAACAATTGCTGTGATTGCCAAAACTGCTGAAGAAAGCCGAGAAGCATTCAAAGCACTGCCTGATTCGATGTCTGCAAGGCTGCTGACAAAAGAAACAAGTTCATTTGAAAAAGGCATGCTTGTCCTGCCAGCCTACTTAGCAAAAGGAATTGAGTTTGATGCAGTCATCATTTACAATGCCTCGAGTGAATGTTATCAGGATGAATATGAGAGAAATTTATTTTATACAGCATGTACAAGAGCGATGCATGAGCTGCACTTGTTCTCACTTGGTGAAATCAGCCCGTTTATATCAAATAAAGAAACTTATGAATACCAAGCACAATAAAAAGAGAACGGCCAGTGGCTTGAGTATCTGAGAAAGTGGAGAAGTAGTAGTACGGAAAATCGAGGGTGAAATCGCAAAGGTTTTCCCCTCGATTTTTTATTTATATGGATTCAGCTCCTGTTCATTGCCAAAATAAAAATTGTTTGATTAAGTTTCCACTACTATAAAACGAATTAGAAAGACAGTGAAAGGAGGATTTTTATATCCAATATTTACGAATAAATGTATTACTCATCTTTATAATAAGTTTATTTTTCTCGGGTATTATTCTTTTTTCTTATAAGTTATTTGCTGCGGGACTGTTGCCTATCATAGGCTTGCTTTTTATCTATGCTTTAACCTTTAAATATCGTTCAACGGTTTCTCTGTTTCTATTCTTTTTAGTAGGGACATGTATGTTTCAAGTAGGAAGCAATTATTTCATTGAATGGGATCTATCTAAAGAGATGAAAATCATTGTAAACAGAGTTTTACTTTTGTTTATCATAGGTGGACTATTGCTTTCAATTTTATTGTCCAAGCAAAAGGTATTTCTTTTTGCATCATTACCAGACTGGCAGAAACGTATAGTGATGCCACATCATTCAATTAAGCTAACGTATTTTTTACTGTTTGGTCTAATTGGTTCGGCTACAATTTTTGTACCTTTACTATTCGCTGAAGATATAAGCTATACAAAATCATTCGTCATATACGGTATAGTATTCTCAATCATAAACGCTATTTTAGAAGAGGTGCTTTGGAGAGGGATCATGTTATCTCAATTAAAAAGTAATCTATCAACTTTTTACGCTGTTTTTATTACGAGTATTGGATTTGGTCTCTTGCACATATCAATAGGAATTCCTGTGGTAACAAGTTTACTTTTTTCTTTTGGTGGACTTTTCTATGCATTTGTCGTTTTAAAGACGAAAAGCATATACCCAGCCGTAGTTTTTCATTTTATTATTAATTTAGGCATGGTCTTTAACGGATGGATATTTTAGTATCTTGCACCAAAAAGCTCAGAGCTATATATCGCTCTGAGCTTTTTATGAGTTATTAGTATTGTATATTACCTGAACTGTCTACAGTAGGTCGTCTTTTTTTATTGACTTTCAAAATGCAGCAAATACTTCACTAAGTAAAGGCCTGAGTTTGTTTTTTCTTGAAGAGGAATGGTCAGGCATGTAACGTAATAATATCCTTTTGGAATATCATAGCTTAAGGCTTCAGATAGGACGCTTTTGATTTCAATCCCATCGCTTTCGACGTGAAAAGGAAGGCGAGTGGTCTTTTCAGCCTTTGATGCGTCTGGAGTTTCGTTTACCCACACTTCGACAATGGCTTTTGTGTTCGACACGGCTTCAAATGAAATAGCTTTATCGTCTGCGACATATCCTTTTTGAATATCTTCATCACTCCAGTCGTGATGGGGCTTTGGCTGTCCTTTTTGAAACAGCGTAAACTGATGATATGACATTGTTAGCTCTTGTTCTTTCCATTTTGTTTTCATGATTTCACCTCTTCAAAGTAAAGCTTGTTCAGCTATTATTGCACGATAAATTGTACGCGTGTACCATCTGGGTACTGTTCTAACTGATTTCCAACCCATGAGCCGGCTCCGCGGTTATCAGAAGGTGAAATATAGCGAATATCAGCTCCTGCTCCGCCCTCTTCGCACATAGCCATTGGCCATTCATCACGGTCATATCCTGTTTTTGTTGGGTATCCTTTCAGCGATTCTTCTCGGTTTGCTTCAGCACCATCGCGATCAATTGTGCAAACGGAAGAGTGACCAGCAGTAATTGCGTCGCGAATATGATCGCCGGTTTCAGGATATCGGTCCAGTGGAAAATAAAGCGTTGCATCATAGTTTGCTTCGGCTTCCGTTTTTTCAGGAGCTAAAAACGCCGCATGTCCTATAAACCCTAAAACGCATGCAATGATAATGAATAGACTTGCCATTAATTTTTTCCCGTATGTACTCATCTCAAACCTCCAGTGTAGTCGTTTTTACAGCTTAACTATACTCTCAGATTGCTAAGTTTAGATTACAGGACAATAAATACGGTGTAAACAAGTATTAACAATTATGTAAAAATGATCATTTTGTCTTGTCTGTAAGATGTAAAAAGCCCCCATAATATTCTGAGAGTTATACTTTCTGATGTTTATCTACTTACGATTCAGATTAAATGGAGTGTGAAGTGTCTATTTGCATGTGGGTGAGTCCTAGGTGAAAAAAAGAGTCAATTTCCTTTACTTGACATCATACCCTAATAGGTATAAAGTTGTGTATACATTTACTTCTTGCGTATAGCTTAAAAGCAAGAAACGCAATCATGCATGAGCGGAGGTAGTAGTATGATGGAATATGATAAGCAAGTTAAAAATCGCTTGAAACGAATTGAAGGTCAGTTAAAAGGCGTCTTGAATATGATGGAACAAGGAAAAGACTGCCGCGACATTGTGACACAGCTCTCAGCAGCCAGAAGCGCAATTGATCGCACGATGGGTGTTATTGTCAGCACAAACCTTGAACAATGCGTAAGAGAAAGCATTGAAAAAGGCGAGAATACGGAAAACTTAGTAAAAGAAGCAGTAGAGTTGTTAGTAAAAAGCAGATGAGACATTCGTTTCATCTGCTTTTTGTTTTTTCTGTACGCTGCTTAAAAGGATAAAAAGCGCTGTTCCTAAACACAATACGGATAGGAACAGCGCTTTTTTAGGTTTATCTCGTTTTAAGAACAGGAAAGATATATGAAGAGAAAGGAGGAGGGCAAGGTGAATGATGACAAAAAGTCACCAACATATAATCATACGGAAATTCATCATAAAATTGAAGCTTCTCCAAAAGCGCCGGGAATCAAAGCTGCTTTTCGCTTTAACCACGCTTCTTCTCCGTGGGTAAGAGGAATCAGCTCGGGCTTGTCTTCAAGTTTGCCGATTTTAATAGGCATTTTGTTTGGTCATTTGCAGTACGGACTCATTGCAAGTATTGGCGCCTTTACATATTTGTATACAAAAGATGAACCTTACGCGCAGCGTGCCGTTAAGTTATTTTTAGCTTTGCTTGGCGTTACGCTGTGCTTTACACTCGGCTCTTTATTTGCTGACGTGGAGTGGATGAAAACTATTTTATTTGGTGTGATTGGAGCCGTATCGGTTTATATCTTCGGAGCTTTAAAAATTCCGGGACCTTCCGCGATGTTTTTTGTCCTTTCATTTGCAGTGAGTACAAGCATTCCAGCTCCGAATTTACAGGCAGTTTTTTTGCATGCAGGCCTCGTTTTTTTAGGAGGAGCACTATCTTGGTGTATTAGCATGAGCGGCTGGCTTATTAATCCGCGAGGGCCTGAAACGGCCGCTGTGGCGAAAGCTTATAGGCAGCTAGCTTCATTTGTTGGATCACTTGGCACGGAATCGTTTCACGCTGAGCAGCACAAAACGGTTGTAGAGCTTCGGGCAGCGGAAACAGCGATGAAGCAAGCGAAAATTAATGGAAAAAAATCATCGTTTTCTCACCGGCTGTTTTTATTAAACCAAAAAGCTGAAGGGCTGTTTATTTTTGTGATGGCCGCTGCGAATGATTTTAATCCGGCTGTTTCGAAAAAAGCACAAGCGGTAATTGAAACGTTCGCATCCGAAATGGCCACGTTAAAAAAACATAAAAAAATTCGAGACGTGCGAGAAGAAATTGAAGAGCTGTCCATCAAAGAAGAGCTGCGCACATTATTACTAGATGTAAACGACGTTCTTCAAATGAAGGAATTAAAAGAAACGGAGTATATTCAATTTTCACAAGGCAGCGTAAAAGCACGGTTAAAAGCTGCTTTTCACAAACGTTCGTATGTACTTAAAAACGCTTTGCGCTACGGAATTATTATGATTATCGCCGCAGCTGTTGCCTACACGACAGACATTCCAAGGTCTTACTGGATTCCTCTCACGTGTGCAGGAGTGATGCTTGGGGCAACCGTTCGTGCAACGGTTCAGCGAGGTATTCAACGCTCTGTCGGAACCATTTTAGGTATTTTAATTGGAACCGGGATTCTCATGCTTGAACCAACGGGAATTGTCATTGCGCTCATTGTCTTTGTGCTTCAGTCAACGATTGAAATTGTGATTGTTAAAAACTACGCGCTCGGTACGCTTTTTATCACACCGAATGCTCTTTTAATTGCTGAAAGCGGTCATCCGGACAAAGCGATTAGCTACTTTACGTCCGCTCGGGTGATTGATATTGTTATTGGTTCTGTTATTGGAGTGGTCGGTACGGTATTAGTTTTTAAACGAGCTTCTTCGCTTCGTCTGCCGTATTTACTTGGAGATGTCATTCGAAAAGAAGGACAATTTTTAGAAATGCTAAGCACTGAACAAGATGAAGAAAGAATTAAACAAGAAAGAAATAAGCTTCAAGGGGAACTAGTTAATCTTCGGGCGCTTTATGATAATGTGATTGGAGAATATTCTAAAACGGCCGTCAAGCTTGAAGGACTGTGGCCGGCAGTTGTCGCTACGCAGCAGTTAGGTTATATGCTTCTTGCGTCGTATGAAGGATATGAGCTGTCAGAAACGGAAAAGCGAGAGCTTCAAGAAACGTTTGCTCAGCTAGCCGCAGCAGCAGAGCAAAAGCGAGCGCCAAAGCTTTCAAGTGTTCCGACCCTGAAACGCTACCCCATTATTCAAGGGGAAATAACTGCTTTATATGAAAGTCTGCAGGTAGAAATATAAAAAGCACGGAACCACTGGGCTCCGTGCTTTTGCTTTTACATATCCACAACTTCACTTACCGTTTTATTTACATCGTCACGCGTCATTTTTTCTTTTCCTTTCATTAAGGCGTTTAACGTTCCATCGGCAAGCGCTAACGGAATTTTACAGAAATGAAGAATCGGAAGCGATTTGACATCTTCTAAATATTTCTTTCCTAGTGACAGATTGCGGCGAGCATAGGCAAACATATCTTCTCTGCTCCAGTTGTTAGGGAAGAAGCTGACTCCACGCTCTGAATCTTCCGAGGTATTGCGCAGAATATTTACAGACTGCAAGCCGCGTCCAAATGCAATGGCTAATTCTTTGTCTGTCTCCGTGCCGTCATACCATTTCCAAATGTCGTTAAGCATCACGCCTACTAGACCAGCTACATAGAACGTATAGTCATCTAAATCCGCTTCATTTTGAATATGCCAGTCTTTTTCTACCCAATCGGCCATTCCTTTGGCCATAATAGAAGTTGCATCTAATACTTGATCTGCAACTCCAGTCGGACAAAGCGCAATCCAGTTGCCGAGCTGAAGCGTTACGTCAGGTAAATCAGCTTGATAAGGACCTACTAATGCCATGTAGTCGTCTTCGTTAAAAGACTTTTTTAACAGGTCACTAATGGCGTAAAGCAAGCGGCTTTTTACACCGGCTTCTAGCTCAGGGTGATCTTCAATTTCATCAATTGCCCTCATACATAAGTAAGCAGATCCTACTGCATCTTGCAATTCTGCCGGCAAGTGGCTAATTGGAATAAAAAATGTTCGGCTTGTCTCTTTTAACATCACCATTGCGTTGTCGCGTAATTTGTTGGGTACACTCATTGATAACTAGCTCCTTTTTACATATCCACATGTCAAATTAGTTTAAGTTTTCATCTTATATACTATAGTAACAAAAAATGAGCATTTAATGGAGTTTAAAGATTACTTATTAACGATATTGTCATTATTTTGTAGTATTTAAACAGAGATACTTGTATCATGCACAAGTTTACACTACGATAATACTCGTTCATTCTTCATTTTACAGACATAAAAAGTTTATTTTTAAGAAAATTGCCGTCATGCTAATGGGTTAGATGAACTTTTAAGAAAACCCTCAACAGTCGGGTATACATAATACATAGGAGAATACAGAGGTGAAGGTATGAAAGTTTTAATTGTAGAAGACGATAGCAAAATATATGAATTAGTGAAAGAAAAATTCGAACAGTGGTCATTTGAAGTGGCTGGAGTAGAAGATTTTCAAAAGGTAATGGAAGTATTTATTGGGGAAAGCCCAGAATTGGTCATTTTAGACGTGAATTTACCTGTATATGACGGGTTTTACTGGTGTCAGCAAATACGTACAGTTTCAAAAACTCCTATCGTATTTCTGTCGTCTCGTGAACATCCAATGGACATTGTTATGGCAATGAATGTTGGGGCGGATGACTATATCCAAAAGCCGTTTAACTTGGATGTTCTTATTGCTAAAGTGCAGGCACTTCTGCGCAGAACGTATTCGTATGGAGACACGATTTCAGACGTTATCGAGTGGAACGGCGCGGTGCTAGACTTAAAAAAAGGAAGTTTGCATTATAACGATCGAGAAGTTCATTTAACGAAAAATGAATTTTTTATTTTACGGCTTCTTTTGGAAGAGCGAGGCAAGATTGTATCGCGAGAAGAGCTTATGCGAAGATTATGGGAAGATGAGAAATTTGTAAGTGACAATACGCTTTCAGTCAACATCACACGCATTCGTACCAAGCTGGAAGAAATCGGGCTGAATGATCAAATCGTGACCAAAAAAGGTCAAGGATATCTGGTGAATTAAAATGTGGAAAAGTTTTTTAAGAGAAAGGCTAAGCTGGATTCTATTCGTTCTTCTATGGCTGAGTGTAATCGATGCTCTGCTGCTTCTCGAGTATGATATTAAGGTATCGTCTACTTCGTTTTGGTACTTGAATCTTTTAACGCTGTGTATGCTAATTCTGTTTCTTTTATGGAGAGGAGTAAAAGAAAGAAGATTTATAAAAAGATTAAGTTTAATGCTGCAGAATGACGCGTACGATTTACAAGAAATGCATTCATACGTGCGAACGAAAGCAGATGAAGACATGCTGAGTCTGCTGCAGCGTATAGATCGTGTCTATCGCAGACAAACTCACGCTCTTCACGTACAGCAGCGAGAGCAAGAGGAATATATAACGACGTGGGTTCATGAAATCAAAACGCCGCTTACTGCTATGAAGCTGCTTATTAACGCTCGTCGTACAGAGCTTTATAAATGGCCTTGGCTTAAGGATATTGAAGATGAATGGATGAAAATTGATGGGTTAGTAGATCAGAATTTATATGCCGCACGTCTGCGTCACTTAGAAAAAGATTACCAGGTGCAGGCAGTGTCGCTAAGCGAACTTGTTTTTCCAAACGTTGCGTATTTCTCGAAATGGTGTATTGAGAAAAGACTGCATATTGATGAAAAGAATCTAGATACGTTAGTGCACACTGACCCAAAGTGGATGCAGTTTGTTGTGAGGCAAGTGTTATCCAATGCAATTAAATATAGCCCTCTAGAAGGAAAGCTTTCTTTTTTTAGTGAAGAAACGCCGAAGTATGTGAAGTTATTTATCGTTGACCAAGGGGAGGGCATTCCACCACAAGACCTTCCGCGCGTATTTGAAAAAGGATTTACAGGAAATGTCGGAAGAAAATCGAAAGGAGCTACGGGGCTAGGGCTGTATTTTTCAAAAAAAATTACAGATGCTCTTGGCCATCGAATAGAGGTACATTCACTTTTACACGAAGGAACCACGGTAATTTTGACCTTCTACAAACCGAATTCTTTTGATAACCTTTCAAAAATGTAAGATTGAAAGCCGAGATTGTCATCTGCTTCAAACGAATCTTTCCTTGTTACGAAGTAAGATAGAGCTATACACAAGGAGGGAACGTACATGAAGCGAAAGTGGATTAGCCTTTTAGCCCTGATTTTTATTGTGGGAGCATGTATAGGAGGAATAAAGATTTATCAAAACGCCGCAACGGAGCATCAATACGGGATCATCCCAAAAGAAGCAAAAAAAGTGGACGACTATGGACGAGTTCAATATACCATTTCAGTAATAAACGAAAAAGGACAAACAACGTTTCAAACGTTTACGACGATTAAACAGTTAAAAGAAGGAACGGTTATTGACCTTTTTGTTCGAGGTAACGAAGTTCGGAAATATGACATTATAACAAAAAATGAGCTGCCGCAGCGGGTGAAAAGCGTGTGGCCTACAAAAGAACGAAAGGAGGAAGGGAAATGAGCATTGTCCTTGAAGGGAAAAATGTAACCAAAACGTTTGGATCAAGAGGAAACGTATACGAAGCGCTAAAAGGAATTGATTTTACAATCGAAGAAGGAGAGTTTGTCGGTATTATGGGACCATCTGGAGCGGGAAAAACGACGCTGATGAACATTCTTTCAACGATTGACCGTCCCACCGATGGCGAGGTATGGATTCAAGGAGAAAACGTAGCGCTCATGAAAGATAAGAAGCTGTCTGCTTTCAGACGCAATCATCTAGGATTTATTTTTCAAGATTATAATTTACTGGATACGTTAACAGTAAAAGAAAATATTCTTCTGCCGCTTACGGTTACAAAAATGTCTAAGAAAGAAATGGAAGCGAAGCTGAAAGACACCGCAACGCGACTAGGCATCTATGAGCTGGCGGGTAAGTACCCGTATGAGATTTCTGGTGGACAAAAACAGCGCGTTGCAGCAGCGAGAGCAATGATTACGAATCCAGCCGTTATTTTCGCCGATGAACCTACCGGAGCTCTTGATTCTAAGGCCGCTTCAAGCCTGCTTGAAAAGCTGTCCCAGTTAAATCAAGAAGACCGTGCCACCATTATTATGGTGACGCATGATCCGCTGGCTTCAAGCTACTGCAGCCGCGTGCTGTTTATTAAAGACGGACAAATTTACACGGAGCTGTTTAAAGGCGAACAAACGAGACAAGAATTTTTCAAACGAATTATGAACATTCAAGGCGCATTAGGCGGTGAAGGCTATGACCGTATTTGATCTTGTTAAAAAGAATATGCGCAAAAATATTAGTCGGTACAGCCTTTATTTCTTTTCAATGATTTTTAGTATTGTTGTGTACTATGTGTTTGCTACGCTTCAGTACGACCAATCGATTTCAAAAGTGATTGGAGAAGAGATGAGGCTGCAGGGCATTTTTAATGCTTCAAATTACGTTTTGCTTACTTTTATTGTTGTCTTTATTTGGTACACAAACTCATTTTTTATCAGACAGCGTAAGAGAGAGCTTGGACTGTATCATTTAGTCGGTATTGAAAAACGTACGATTGGGAAAATGATTTTCTACGAGAATATGCTGCTGGGGATTTTTTCTTTGGTGGTCGGTATTTTACTAGGTACCGTGTTTTCAAGGCTGTTTGTGCTGTTTTTACTAAAGCTTATGGGACTGTCGCTTTCTATTACGCTCACATTTTCTCTTCAAGCGGTTTTAAAAACAGCCGTAGTGTTTTTGATTGTTACCATTTTTATCTCGTTTCAAGGCTATTTTATTATGTACCGCTATACGCTATTAGATCTGTTTCAAGCAGAAAGCAAAAGTGAACGCGTAAATAAAATGAATTCGAAACGCTCAATTGCAGTGGGAGTACTGGGTATCTTACTCGTTGGCTATGGGTACTACCTTTCATCGGGAAACATTGTGACGCCTAATTTTTTTCTAATTGTAGCCGTTGTACTGTTCTCGGTCATTTTCGGTACATTTTTACTTTTTAAAGCCACAATTGAGTGGCTGATGGGACTTTACCGAGAGCATGCAAGCCGATATTATTCGTTTGCAAATATGCTAAGCGTTTCTACGATGATGTATCGCATTAAAGCAAATGCACGAGTGTTAACCTTAATTACGATTTTGTCGGCTACTACACTTGTAGCAGTTGGTGTGACGTATTCCTCGTACTATAACACAAAAGCCGATGCCAGAAGCATGCAGCCTTATGACTATACGCTGCATAGTAAAAACGCAGCGCAAGGCTTTATGGATGTACTGCGTGAGTTAGATATCCAATCAAATCAGTATGTCTATCATATCGTGAAGCATTCCGCTGATTTATCGGATTTTCGATTTATTACGTCGGGCTACTATAAAGATAGGGAACAAATCAGCTTTTTAGATGAAGAAGAAGTGCGGAAAAATGGCGTTTCGGTTCCTGCGCTAAGCGCAAACGAAACCGTTATTTTTGATTCAATGGCAAAAGGAAAAGTGTTTAAGCCTAGTACAGGTAAAACCGCAGCTGTGCAGCTGAACAAATCAGAAGAGCTTGCTTTAAAAGTCGTTAAATCCGAACCTTTGCTCATTCTTGATTCTGACAGTGCCGGCTATCAGTTTGTAGTCAACCACGACACGTTTATCAAACTTTTAAAATCTGGACAAAAGCAAGCGGTGTACGTATTTAATACCGATGATGGAAACAAACAAAATGAACTTACTAAGAACTATCATCAAATCGCAAAAGAAGCTGGCGAAAGCCGTACTTCATACTATGATGTGTTTCAGGCAGGCTTAATGAGTAAAGGATTGTTTATTTTTATTGGAGGATTTTTAGGGCTCGTCTTTTTGATGGCGACGGGCAGTATTATTTATTTTAAGCAAATCTCCGAAGCGGAACAAGAGCGCAAAAGATTTGAAGTACTGCGCAAGCTTGGGTTTTCAGTATCTCAAATGATGAGCGCTGTTCGAAAACAGCAGCTGTTTACGTTTGGTTTGCCTTTAGTAATTGGCATCTTGCACAGTCTATTTGCGCTGAAGGTCATTACGAATCTAACTGGTGAAAGTCTAATAGTCCCTGTTTTAATAGCGGATGCAGTATACGGGGTTATTTATTTCATTTTCTACTGGCTGACAATGAATTACTACCGAATGGTAATAAAGCGACTGTAAAAAAAAGACTGTTTCGATAAATGAAACAGTCTTTTTTTTGTTTGGAAAATAAAAGGTATGGAGTAGCGAAAATCTGAATATAAAAAAGGGTATATAAAAACTAGAGAGTTGTATAGGAGGGGAAAAATGTGAAAGCAGATGCTGTGTTTGAAGGGGGAGGCGTTCGAGGAATTGCATTCACGGGTGCAATTGAAGCAATGGAAGAAAGCAATGTAGAATGGCAGCGTCTAGCAGGTACGTCGGCCGGAGCACTGATTGCGGCTCTTTTGGCAAGCGGCTATAAAAGTGGCGAAATTCGCAAGGAGCTTCAAAACATGGACTATGCTAAGTTTCGCGGAAAAACGATCATTAATCGAATTCCCCTGATTGGGAACTTGATAGAACTGATGGTTCATTTAGGTTTTTATAAAAATGATTATTTGGAAAAGTGGGTGTACGGTCTGCTGCGTGAAAAAGGAATCGAAACGTTTGCAGATTTGCCGGCAGATAAGCTGAAAATTATTGCCTCAGACATTTCGAACGGACAGATGCTTGTGCTGCCTGACGACTTGCCTCGCTACGGAATGCAGCCGAGCGATATGAAGATTTCACAAGCTGTGATGATGAGCGCGTCCATTCCTTTTTTCTTTCGTCCTGTCATTTGGAAATCCAAAGGTTTCAAGAGGTCATACATTGTCGATGGAGCGCTTTTAAGCAATTTTCCGATTTGGCTGTTTGATACGGAGCATCCGCGTTTCCCGACGTTTGGTTTTCGATTTGTAAAAGAAGAAATTGATACAGCTGCTATTATTCCGACGCCGGTCCATTTATTTAAAAGTATGTTTACAACGATGCTGCAAGCTCACGATTTGCGGTATTTGAACGCGGAGACAAAAGAACGAACGGTGCAAATTCCAACGGGTGTGATTACGGCAACGGATTTTGCCTTAAAGGAAGAAGAAATCGAGTTTTTATATGAATCTGGTTATATATCAGCAAAGCGCTTTTTAGAAAAGTGGGATTTTGAACAGCATAAAATGAATCGAACCGAACGTCCGCTCACGCGAAGAAAGCTCCCGTAACAGGAGCTTTTCTACGGCTGTTTTAAAATGTTGACTTCCACAGCCTCGCCTTTTGCCGGAACGGAATATTGAACGCTTTTGTCTTTTTTAAGCCATACTTTGACAAGCTGTCCTTTTTTGTATGTTTGATTATCCGAAATTTTTACATAGATAGGCTGTACATCGCTAGAACCAAGTATTTCTTTTGTTGTATAGTCAAGCGCGGTATCTCGCGGAATGACGTTTGCAATAAGAATTTCATTCTGTTTCACTTCTAAAATGCGCCCTTGAACCAAATAGCCGGCCGGCTTTTTTGACTGCTCGGCGTTATCCGAACACCCGCTTAAACAAATAAAAAAGAGAAGAAAAAGTGCAGTTGATTGAACGGTAAACTTCATAAAATCTCCTTTCCGTTTCAACATGACTACCATTATAGCGCGTTTGACCATTTCTTTTCCAGTTTTCGGAGAAAGCAAGAGGTAATCATTGACGTTATTTCAGCGCGCGTGATATGTTTTAACTCATAAACGCTAGATTACTAGAAGCTATGCTTAGTACGGGAGGTCCTTGTATGGATGTTACCTTTTTAACCAATGTGATTCGACATATATTAGAACGAGATAATTTTGTCATAGATTTTGAAGAATCAGACGAACAAAATATTCATTTTTGGCATCGAGACGAGCCGTTTCGCCTTTTTATTTCAGAACAAACGGAGAACTATTTAGTATGGACCGTGTTTGAAAATGAAAAAGAACAGTGGAGCGGCAAGACATTTCTTCAAGAAGTGACGAATACGTGTAAAGACTGCAGTGAGCCAATCGCGCACTGGATTTATAAAGACGGAGGCAAAGAAGGGTATTGCGATCGTTGTCTTCAAACGTTTGGAAATGCGTATTTTACCAATGCTGATGATATCAAGCAAAACCTTCATTTAATTGACGGTTCCATTTGTTTTATTACCGATGAAACCGGGAGCGACTGGTGGATTGCATATGAAGGATTCAAACGAGTAATTGCAAGACTAGAAGAAAACCCCGATCAGAAAGTTGAAATGTACAAGCCTGAATATCCCGTCTTTAAATGGGAAATACATTTTCTAGAGGAAAACAATTCTGCTAGCTTTAAGTTCAAAGATGACTTTGCATCTGGAATTGTACCGAAGGGAAGAATACTCTAACATCCTTGTTATAAGGGTGTTTTTTCTTATAATGGGAAGTTTTTTTGAAAAAATTAATTAATTTAGGTTAAAAAGAAGGAATTAAAGGGTAAAGAGTAGAAGATATATCACTATAGGAAGAATGGGGGAAATAATTATGACAACAACAACAAATTTAACACTGGGGTACAAAATGTACACGATTGATTTCAGCCGTCCAACGCAGTCTAACGAGGCACTGCTTGATTTCTTTAAAGATGTGCAGCAAAGACAGGGAAATAACGCAGAAAGCTTTTCTGAAACATTAAATGAAATTGAAGAAATCAAAACAAAATATGTAGATCATGAAATTGTCCTGCTGGCTAAATCGCTTGAACAGCAAATAAGCCGCTCAAATGCAGAAAAACTTGAGGTCTGATAATCACCAGAAATGGTCGATTTATCAGACCTTTTTTATTTCTATCGACGTAGCTCTATGCGGAAGTTGCCTTCCCTTGCGGGCTGCCAACTTCCGCATAGGTGGACCTTTTGGGGAGAATTCAAGAGGGCAGGGAATCTGGTAGTATAGGTTTTTGGTCGAGGATAAAGTTCTGTACGTGTCTCAGGACGTTTGATTTTATCAAAAGTTGTGGATGAATAGACTATCAAGTCGTTGGAGGCGTTATATGGTTGGAATTTGCAGCTGGAAGTGTGCAGTGAGTGGAATAAGTATTGCGAGTGTCTACAGTAAGCAGCCATCGTGGCAGCGGGAGTGTTATTTGGTGACACCTGGTAAAGTTTATTATGAGTCGTGCTACCAAGGGTACGGAGAGTTTGCGGGAATGGATATTTTTTGTTTGATGAGAGAAAGCGGAGCGGAGAAAGAAGACAGTGAAGGGATAGCGGCTTTTAAGCCTAAGATTGTGCTAGCGAAGTATTACAGCGGACAGCGTTATGAAGAACTGCCGGAATCAGAGCCGTGTCCGTACGGAGGCTATTTTTTTGAAGGGTGGAAGGAAGGATAGCGAATATACATAAAAGCTGTAGAGATATCTCTACAGCTTGTTATTAACGTCTTGTTTCATCGACAGATTGTTCTAAGTCACTTACTTCTTGCGTAATTGTATTTAATTCTTCTTGCACCGCTTCAGCTTCAAGAACAGGATCTTGAACGATTTCTGTCGTTTCAAGCTCTTCTGCTGCAGCCGTTTCTGCAAGCGGCTGTTCTTTAGCAGTGCGCAGAGACTTCACTTTGTTGACAACTTGCGAAGATTGTTCGGAGACTTTTTGTGAAAGACGAGCCGTGCGCTGTTTGAGGTCTTGGCCTTTTGCATATACCGTTTCTTTCACTTGACCTGTTTTAGCAAGTGCTTGATTCGCTCCGTCTTGAATAGAAGCACGCAGCTCTTTTCCTGACTTTGGCGCTACTAGTAAAGCTGTTGTTACACCCACTACGCTACCTACTAACGTGCCGACTAATAACTCTTTGCTTCCACCTTTTGTTTCTTTACCCACTGTTTCTTTTACGTTTTCTTTTGTCATGACATTTCCTCCTTTTATAATATGTAATATGAAGGGTTTACCATTTTGTTGAATACTTCCTGCAAAACGCAAATGATTCGCTAAAAAAATCTGCAAGTGCCGTCGGACGCTCGTACAGGCTGGTGAAATTTGATTGTATATAGTATTCAACCATCTGACAGAAAAACCTTCTTTTCTGCTATAAAAACAGAAAAAAACTTATCTATAAAATCCGACACAAGAAAACGACAACATTCGTTCTTTGGTAGCATTTTCACTTGAAATTTTATATCATAGAGGGCAAGGGGAATACGTTCTCTTTTTTAAAATGCTGGAGGGATTGAAGAAATGGCTGAATCGAAGTACAGAACGATTTTAGAAGCAAAATCTGGAGAATTAGAAGCATTAAAAGACAAAGCAATCAAAGACAGCTGGCAGCCGATTTATCATATTCATCCACAGTACGGGCTGATGAATGATCCAAACGGATTGATTCAATTAAACGGTGAATATCACGTGTTTTATCAGTGGTATCCGTACGGTGCGATGCATGGAATGAAGCACTGGGCTCATGTGAAATCTACGGATTTAGTAACGTGGGAACGCCTTCCGGTTGCGTTAACGCCAACGGAAGAATATGAATCGCACGGCGCATACTCAGGCGGCGCGATTGAAAAAGATGGTCAAGGGCTGCTGTTTTATACGGGGAATGTAAAATACGAAGACGGCTCACGCTCAGCTAATCAGTGTATCGCGATGCTAAACAGGGATGGAAGTGTAGAAAAATACACGCATAATCCAGCGGTACGAGGCGTTCCTGATGGGTATACAGGACATGTGCGCGATCCGAAAGTATGGAAAGAAAATGATACATATTATATGCTGCTGGGCGCTCAGCGTGAAAACGAAACGGGCGCATTAATTGTGTATGAATCAAGCGATGCGCTTCAGTGGTCATTTAAAGGCGAAGTTCAAACATCGCTTCCTGACTTTGGCTATATGTGGGAGTGCCCGGATTACTTTAAACTGGACGGAAAAGATGTGTTTGTCTTTTCACCGCAGGGAATTAAAGCGGACAGCCACGATTTTCATAATATTTATAATGTGATTTACGCGGTGGGAACCTTTGATGTGGAAAGTTTAACGTTTGAAATGGAGTATTACCGTGAAATTGATAAAGGATTTGACTTTTATGCACCGCAAACGTTTCAAGATGAAAGCGGACGTCGCTTGCTATTTGCATGGATTGGAAACCCGGACGTTGACTATCCATCAGACGAATACGGATGGGCCCATGCATTAACGCTTCCTCGTGAGCTTTCCCTTGAAGGTAATGAACTTGTTCAAAAGCCTGTAGAAGAGTTAAATAAGCTTCGAGATCAAGCGGTTCATTTTAGAGGAACGCTAAAAAATGAAGAAGTGATTATTGATGAAGCAACAAACAATGCCTATGAAATCAATATGACGTTCCGCGAGATAGGGGCCAAACAGTTTGGTTTAGAGCTGTTTAATAGTAAAGAAGAAGAGCTTCGCCTCGTGTTTGATACAGAAAAGCAAGAAGTGAGACTCGACCGCTCTTCATTCCACCATCAATATGCAACGGAATACGGTGTCGTTCGCTCTGAAAAATGGACGGCGTCAAATGAAGTCGATGTTCGCGTATTTGTCGACAAAAGCATTGTCGAAATTTATATAAACGGCGGTAAAATTGTCTTCACTTCCCGCGTTTTCCCGAAAAAAGATTCCAAATCAGCTGTAAATGTATTTGCAGAAGGATCTGTGGACTACCGCATTGATTATTACGGTATGTCGCGCGGTATTTAATATAATAAATAAGAAAAGCCAATGAAGATCATTCATTGGCTTTTTGGTTTCTATAAAAATAAGATACAAATACATGAAGCAACTAAATGGGGAACAGCTGCAATAATAAAACGTTTCATCCATTCTGTATCCTCTCGCTGCCGGACCGGGGTAAAGTAAGGTCCTCTCGTTTCAAATCGAAATGTATCCAGTAAGGTTACGAGTGCAATTGCCGTAAGTAATATCCCAAGAGGGCCTGAAATATAGTAAATATACTGCCAGTTGCCTGCTGTAATAGAAATGATAATCACAATAATTAAAGATATAATGCCAGATATTAATCCCGTTTTCAAACTAAAAATCTCCTTACATCCAGTTTTTGCTTATCTATTTTACCATAACCGAATGAAGGTTTGTATATACGGCTCCGGACTGATATTTACTTTTTGGCTGTTCTTCTATGTAAGTATCTTCTCGTATAAAAAGAGTTTCCTAGCAAAAGCAGTGTCCCTAAAATCCAGCCAGCTGCAGGGGAATAAGGAAAGATATTTTTTATGCGTCAATCTGAACGTTTCTTTCCGGTTTATCACGCAGCGGCATCACCATACTCACAAATCCAACGACTACTACGATGATTGCCGCCGTTAAAAAAGTCGTCTGAGCACCTGCAAGCTTTACGACCATGCCTCCAAGAACAGGAGCAGTAAGTAAAACGGCGCTCGTTAAGGTGTTAATGAATCCGTACACTTTCCCTAGGTGCTCTTTGTCACTGTACTTTTGAACGATATAGTTAAACAGCAGCAAATTAAGTCCAACTCCGGCGCCACCGATAGGTGCAGCAATCAAAATAAAATAGCGCGACATAACGGCTGGGTTAAAGCAGCTAATAAAAAATAAAGAACCTCCAAATAGAAGCAGTCCAAGTGATAAAAGTCTAAATGGATGGTGAACCTGTTTTTTTCGATTAAGATACACTCCTGTTGCTAGCGCTCCCAGCCCGATTCCAGAAAGCAGCCAGCCGAGCATTTCCGGGTTATGAGGGAGCACATCTCGAAGAAAGATGCTAATTTGAGCATCAACAAGCATGATGACAAAGTATGAAACGTGAAACAAAACAACGACACGTAAAAGAATCGGGTGCTGAAAAACGAGTTTCCAGCCGTTTGAGTACGTTTCTTTCGGTTGATGGGAAGAACGAGCAGCTTGCCCTTGAATATTTTTACCTGCTTTTTTAAGTGAAAACAGCACGCCGATAGAAATCATACAAGCTGCGGCGTTAACTAAAATACATGCTTTAGGTGTTGTAAACGTCAGCGCGGCGGCTCCGAGAAACGGTCCCACAACTTTGGCAATTTGAAACATAATGTTTTGTAAAGCAGAGGCCTGCAGCAGCTGGTCTTCTTTGACCACTTCTCGAACGTAAGCGAGCTGTGCGGGCACTTTCATAACAGAACTCATAGAGCGCAGCGTCAGCACCCCTAGTGCCAAAAGCGGTTCATTTGTGAAAAATAACAGACATGTAAACAGAAGACGGACTAGTTCAGACAGAAACATCAGCTGTACTTTATTGTAGCGGTCTGCTAAATTTCCAGCTGCTTGACTTAGCAGGATGCTAGGCAAAGCGTACGCGACAGGAATAAGCGTAATCCAGAGGGAATTTGCGTGCCACACGTATGTAAAAAGCGTCATCACCGCAAACATATCAAATAAATCTCCGAAGCTTGCCGCAGTACTTGAAATAAATAATTTTTTATAAGAAGAATTAGCAAACAGCTTTTCTTTTTTCAATACTTTCATTCCTTTATGTGTTGTTCGTAAAAAATAATCGCATCTTCAATAAATTGAAGGACTTCGCTGTCAATAGGATAGAGATTAAGTGAACTGGATGCCTCAGGAGATTTGCGAATATCCCAAAAGGCTTTCTCTAAATCGGTATGAGGGCCAAATAGCTCACTTGATAAAAGCAGTATATCCGCCGCAATCAGCTGGCCATCTTCAGACTGTGGTGAACGCTGATGCTTTAAACACAGCTGAATTCGTTTAATGATGCTGATCCATTTATCAGCACTCTCATTCTCCAGTTTAGGTATATCACGCTGCAGAATCTCACTTTCTTCTATTGAAAGCAGATCAGTCCAGCTGCTTTGTGTAGTAGGCTGATTGTGAACTAAAGGAAGGAGCTGCTTCCAGTTTAGTTCACCTTCTATTTTTATACTGTTGCGAAGAGTGTGGGTGTGTTCTAAAGCTCGCTGAATTTCTGAAGCTTTTTGCTGAAGTTTTTGCTGATGAATCGCTAAAAGTTCATCAATACTTACTTGATGAAGAATAAGTTCAATATCTCGCAAAGGAACGGCTAAGTTTTTTAACAGGGTAATTTTCTCTAGTGTGACTAAGTCCGTTTCTGAGTAGGAGCGTTTTCCATTTTCGGCTTTTGACGATGGATGAAGCAATCCGATTTGATCGTAGTAACGAAGCGTACGCACCGTGAGCCCTAATTTTTTAGCGGCTTGCCCCGTAGAAAAATAAATCATGTTTAATCCCTCCAAAAAAATGCTTGCAGGTAACGTTACGTCACCTTTTACACTGAATATAGGTAAAAGGGAGGCGAAGTAAATTGAAACAACAAAATCAAGGATTATGGACAATAAAATCATTTGTAATTATGCTAGTCGTTACGTTTATTGGTGTTCCTGTTTTCATTGAAGGAGCATTGCAGCACGTTTTCCAGTCGCTATTTAAAAGTGAGCTCTATGCTGGAACAGCTACTGGATTTGTTATGGCAACTGTGTTTTTATCAGCTCTGTATTGGCTGATGGTGCAGGATGGTGATAGAAAAATTGGTTTTCAATCGTTTTCAAAACGTCACTGGCCGCTCATTCTTTTTTGGCTTTTTGTGCTGATCTTAGGAAGTGTGGCAATTGTTGTACTCATGGAATGGTTTGGTATGACGTATGAAAATAAAAAAACAGCCAGTTTACAGCATGACCTGTCGCTGTTTTCATTTATACTTGCTTTTGTTTCAGCCGCTGTGATCTCACCTTTTTATGAAGAGATTATTTACCGAGGTTTTTTTTATACGTGGCTGAAACGTAAAGGAGGGATTGTATTTGGATTGGCGGGAAGTTCGTTTATCTTTATGCTGGTGCATATTCCAACGTACAATACCTTGCCCGTTAACTTTTTTTCAGGTCTCGTATTCGCTTGGGTGTACGAAAAAACAAAGTCGTTGCTTCCTAGTATGATCATTCACGCTTGTTTTAATGGAATTGCCGTGATTTTAACGGCGGCAGCTTAATGTAGTTTCGATAATGGGTAAGCTATGATTTATCTTACCATATTATGTCTAATGAAGAAGCGAATTGTAAAAAAATAAGCGGGAAATGAACCAAAAAACTGCTAGAAGCACTGCCTGTTCCTAACAGTTTTTTGTATATGCACGCACGCTCAAGGCTTGTCTTAAAGTGCACATTAAGGTGTATGATAATAGTGACTATAAACAGAAATAAAAAGGAGAGGGTATCGATGCAATATCGAAAGCTTGGAACAACAGGTCTGGAAGTATCAAATTTATGTCTAGGTACCATGGCGTTTGGACGATGGATTGACGAAAAAGCGTCGGCAGCTATTTTACATAGCGCCATTGAAAACGGAATTAACTTCATTGACACAGCCAACTATTACGGAAAAGGGCAGGATGAAGAGTTTAGATATGGCACAGGGGAATCTGAAGAAATTATTGGACGCGCGTTAAAAGGAAAACGAGATGATGTTGTGCTTGCAACAAAAATCGGCATTGCCGTAGGAAAAGGCAAAAATGATAAAGGTCTTTCACGCACACATATTATGAGAGAAGTTGATAATCAGCTGCGACGACTGCAGACGGACTACATCGATCTTTATCAAGTTCATCTTTTTGATCACCATACACCTATGGAAGAAACGCTTCGCACGCTAGATGATTTAGTTCGTCAAGGCAAAGTTCGTTATATTGGCTGCTCCAATTATGCCGCGTGGCAAATCGCAAAGTCTCATCATATTAGTGACAACATGAATCTTGAAAAATTTATTTCCGTTCAGCCTCAGTACAATCTTCTCTCTCGTGAAATTGAACAAGAGCTGCTGCCGTTTAGTCAATCCGAAGGTGTAGGCGTTATGGTATACAGTCCGTTAGCGCGCGGCATGCTTTCAGGCAAATATAAAACACCAAATGACGTGCCGCCAGAAAGCCGTGCTGCACATGGTGAAAAGCTGCTGCGAAACTACTTTACTGACCGAAACTTTCAGCTGGTGGAGCAGTATCGCAAGTTAGCAGAACAACATGAAGTAAGCTTGTCTCAGTTTGCTCTTTCATGGGTGCTAAATCAGCCCGCTGTGACATCAAGCATTATCGGAGCTAGTAAATTGCACCACGTAACAGATGCAGTTGAAATCAGCGATTGGACATGGTCAGAAGAACTGCTAAACACCGTAAATTCACTGTATTAATAAAAAGTCCGCAGGTGCACCTGCGGACTTTTGTGTTTATATTTTAATTTCTTTTTGCTCTAACCTTGCTTCTAGTGAGTCGTACAAAGCTAACTTGTAGTTAATTTGCTCGAGGTATTTAAAAGTTTTGGCCATTTCTTCTTCTACCGCTTCTTTGTGCTGAAGCATCATGTTTTTTCGTTCTTTAATCGTGCTTTCCCCTTGTTTATAGAGCTCTACATAGCGCTTTATTTCTGCAAGCGGCATGCCAGTTGAGCGCAGAGCTAAGATAAAACGGATCCACTCAATATTCGTATCGTTATAGAGGCGCTTTCCATTCTCATCACGTTCTACAAAAGGAAGGATTCCTTCTTTTTCATAATAGCGCAAAGTCGGTGCGGAAAGCCCGGTTTTTTCATTCATTTCTTTCATGCTATAAGACAAGATTGTTCACTCCCACTTATGAATCGTAAAGCTTACTTTAAGGTATATGATAATCGATAGTTGAACGTTTTATCAAATTCTTTTTCGGTTATTTTTTAAAAAATGGAACTTTTATACATTTTGTCCGTAATAACAAGTAGACAATAAGAAACTTACTGTAAAAGGTTAAGTAAAGGGGATAGAGTAATGAAAAAAATAAAATGGATTAGTTTTATACTGCTGCTGATTTCAAGCGGAGTGTTTTTTATCAATCATCAGTACGCCATTTTACTAGCGGCTTGGACCGCTTACGGAATGGCTTTATCAGTCCTGGTTTATTTCTTTTCATACGGCATGAGTGATTCAAATCAAGAATAAAAACCGTATGCGCGTTTCTTATTGTCTTCAAAATAAAAGCAAAAAATGAAAGGGTGGAAGAAATGGGAGAACTTTTTTGGATGATTTTTTTCGGAGCGTGTATTTGGGTTCCACTAATTTGGAATAAAATTGCGATTGGCAAGCGCATCGCTTACGAAGAAAAGAAAGCAGGACGTGATTTAACAGGAGAAATCAATCCGTTTACTGGAGGAAGAATGTAAATAGAGATTAAGACATCTCTAAATTACTCCCATTGAAAGACGAACAAATAGGATAAATGAGCTCATATGAATTGTTTGTGACACCGCTGTTAAATTCCGTGCAAGGCTTCGCTTTCCGCGGGCGGCCGGTGAGCCTCCTCGTCGCTTACGCTTCTGCGGGGTCTCACCTGTTCCGCTTTTCCCGCAGGAGTCTTCGCCTTGCCCTCCAATCAACAGCTAGAAGCAGCTACCTACATAAAACTTACATTCAGCCTATCCATAAAAAATCCGAACGAATTTAATTCTCTACCAAGAATCTCAATGCATCGTTCAAATTTCCCTACTACTAATAAAATACGTTTGTTTCAGCCTCTTCATTAGTAAAGAAAACAATAGTTTAATTTTGTGATAAATAGTATAATTAACCATATTTATTTTAGACAGAAAGGCTGATGAAAAGGTGTCAACATTCTTTTTGGCCGGCATGATACTTGTGCTGGTGATGATTATTTTTTCGCGTACGCTGTGGGTTCCCAGCGGAGTGGTAGAACGTCTCAGCAAGAAAAAGTGGTTTCAAAACCACTGGCTGAGCGGAGGCTATTTATTTGGCATTAATGCTTTATATTTTGGCACTACGATATTTTTACTCTATCTTCTTATGTTTACAGATATCCCTTATTTACATCTTGTTCTTATGTTTTTAGCGACGATTGTAAGTATTCTCACGTGGAGCGCTTTTAGTACAGCGTGGACAGGGTCATTTAAAAACCGTCTTAAAATGGCTTTAACAGGAAGCAGCTTTTACTTGATCGTAGCATTGATCATGGTAATTCAGTGGCTAGGCGTTAAACCTCTGTATCCCAATGAAGATACGTTTATGCGAGCTTTAGGATGGATGCTTGGCTTTTTCGTTTCAGCCGTTGCTTTTAGTATATGTTTTATCTTCACTGCGTTTCTTGGAAAACGTTCACCGCGTGTGTCATGATATCATCCGCTTTTTAACGTTTTTTTCTAGTTAACTACTATTGACGAAAGCAGGGGTAAACGTGATTCGAGAAATTTTAGCTTCCGATGCATCCGCTTTTTTAGCGTTAAATAAAGAGCTTGATAAAGAAACCGCCTATATGCTGTACGAGGAAAATGAGCGTGCGACCACGCTTGAACAGCAGAAAAAAATGATTACAACTTTTTTAAAGATGCCGAACTCAACCATTTTAGTGGCGGAACAAGAAGGACAGCTCGTTGGTCATTTATCTGTGATTGGCGGAAGCGTTAACCGAAAAAAACACAGTGCATACTTAGCTGTTGGGGTGCTTCAATCTTACGGAAACCGAGGCATCGGCACTTCGTTGTTTAAAGAAATGGAGAAATGGGCAGCGCAGAGCGGCATTAAACGAGTAGAGCTAACGGTGATGACCCACAATGAACCGGCCATTTCGCTGTATAAAAAGATGGGTTTTGAAATAGAAGGGAAAAAAGTATGTTCACTCGTTGTAGATGAAAAATCAGTCGATGAATATTATATGGGGAAGGTTTTTGAAAAAACGTGCTTAAAGGAGAAATGAACATGGAAACGACGATTGTTAAGTTAAACGAATGGGTGGTAAAGCTTCCTAAAAAGCTTGAAGTACTCTCTGAAGCAGAGGCGTCAAACCGTCCTGCTCCTAAGAAATGGTCACCAAAAGAAATTGTCGGCCACTTATGTGACTCAGCCATTCACAATTTACAGCGCTTTATCAACGTGCAGCATGAAAAAAATCCTTGTGTACTGACGCCTTACAAACAAGATGAATGGGTAGAACTGCAGCACTATCAAGATACGTCCATGAAAGAAGTAGTTGCCCTATGGAGCAGCTTAAATAAGCAAATTGCTTCCGTTCTTTTGCATATACCAATAGAAAAGCATACGTATCAATTCGAACTAGGAGATGGAAAGTTCGTTTCGCTTGAATGGTTGGCTAAAGATTATATCGCTCATTTGGAGCATCATATCAAGCAAATCGACGCTCAAATGCCGCTAGGAGGCAAAGAGGATGAAAAAAGAACATAAAAAAGAAGAATCTCAGGTGAAAGTCGATTTGAGAGCAGACCGCGCCTATGGTGACCATGAATACATAGGAGCTTCGAAAAAGGGCGTGCTTCTTGCTTTGTTACCCGTTCTGATCATTGCTGGAGGTATATTTTTTTTGATGGTAAAATGATAAAAGCCGCATTATAGCGGCTTTTTTTCATAAAGGTGCTGGGTTTTGCTTCCTTCGGGATTGTTGAGGCTTTCTAGGGTGGAAAAGCCTGCGTGTTCTGCGACTATTTTAGCTGCAGAAGGAAGCGTTTCGACTCTTTCCCAAGATTCTGGATTCCACAGCTTTGATCGCTTGAATGCTTTGCTACAGTGGAGAAAGCATTCTTGTACTTCGACGCCGATAGCGAGCAGCGGAGCTGTATTGTGAACCGCCATTGTTTCAAGCAGCGCTTTTTCTTTTACAATGCAAGCTTTGCCGTTAATCCGCAGCGTTTCTTCTATGCCTGGAATCAAAAAAAGCAGTCCGATTTGAGGATTAGATAAAATATTTTCCAATGAATCTACTTTTTGATTGCCGCGCCTCTCTGGAATCAACAGCCTTTTCTCATCGACGACTTGTACAAAACCAGGGTGATCACCCCGCGGAGAGCTGTCGCAAATTCCTTTATAATCAGCTGTAGCAATGATAACAAAAGGGGAATGTTTAATAAATTCCCGGCAGTGTCGATCTAAATAAGGAATTATTTTTTGATGCGCCAATTTGTTAGGCGTGCCGACTATACGGCGAAGCTCTTCTTTCGTTTTTACTTGTTCTTTAAAGTGACCGTTTTTCATTCCTCTTTTCACTCCTACTGTATGCGTATACTGAAAATACCATTTTTATATATGAAATACTATATTTTTATATTAAAAAACAGAAAAATCAGTATATTTAAATGAAGTAGAAGTGTTATAACGCTAGCTTCGGTCTTTTTTTAAATTTTTGATTGCGTTATCAAATATGTCATTAACCGTTCTCATATGTTCGCTGACAAGATGATTCGAGTCTTTTTCTCGCTGGCGCATGTCTTTTAACAAATCATCCATATCATCTAGCAAACTTTGAAAATACTCATCTTTTTGTTCTTCTTTCATTGTGGAATCGTCCATTTCATCAAGCTTATCGAGCTTATCTTCAATTTTTTTGAAGTATTCATCTCTCAAGAGTCTCACCTCATTTATAAAGTAGCTTTCTGCTTATTGTATGCAAAATGTTTGTTTGCATGAGTAAGAAGTAGAAAGGGTATAAAGAAAAAAGAGTCTAAAAAGCTCATTTGCATCTTAGTAGGTTACTTTTTAGTTCCCATATTACTTTAAAGTGCGTACTTTTTTTTCGTGTTTCCATGCTTCATAATAAATTTTGTCAGGGAATAATAAGACATTTAATAAATTGATTATACGAATCAAATTCTAAAATAGAGGTATAAAAATTTCAGGAGGTTTTATTCATATGAGAGAGATACTGCAAGGAAAACTAGGTTTTGGAACAGCACCACTAGGCAATATGTATCGCAATATTCCAGAAGAAGAGGCCATCGCAACGGTTGATGCTGCTTGGGAAAGCGGCATCCGCTACTTTGACGCAGCCCCTCTTTACGGAGCTGGCTTAGCAGAAATGCGCCTTGGTGAAGCACTATCAAAAAGAAACCGCGATGAGTATGTGCTAAGTACAAAGGTAGGTCGCGTCATTTCAGATGAATTGGAAGATACATCTTCACGTGATATGGGAGAAAAAGGCGGGCTTTTTGAATTCGGCCGTAAAAATAAAATTATTAATGACTATAGCGCTGATGCAACTCTTCGTTCAATTGAGCAAAGCTTAAACCGTTTAAAAACAGATCGCTTAGACTTTGTGTATATTCATGATGTTGCGCAAGATTTTTATGGAGATGAGTGGGTAGGACAATTTGAATCTGCTCGAACGGGCGCATTTCGTGTGCTTACACGTTTGCGCGAAGAAGGAGTTATAAAAGGATGGGGACTTGGAGTAAACCGAGTGGAACCAATCGAAATTATGCTGGAATTGGAAGAAGCAAAGCCCGATGTATCGCTGCTAGCTGGCCGATACACGCTGTTAGATCATGAACGTGCGCTGCAGCGAGTGATGCCCGAAGCTGTAAAGCATAATATGGACATCGTTGTCGGCGGACCATACAGCTCAGGCGTTCTTGCTGGAGGTACACACTTTGAATATCAAAAAGCGTCTTCAGACATTATGGCAAAAGTAGAAAAAATCAAAGCCATTGCAGATCGTCATCAGATCAGCATTAAGGCTGCTGCTGTACAGTTCTCGCTTGCTAATCCAGCGGTTGCTGCCGTTATTCCTGGCGCCAGTCGTCCAGAGCGTATTGCAGAAGACAAAGCGGCATTAAACACGGTAATTCCGGCAGCCTTCTGGGAAGAAATGCGTGAACAGCAGCTTGTAGCGTCTCATGCACCGCTGCCAATAAACGTTAAATGAAGGTAGAACGGTAAATAGTAAGTAGAAAAAGAGGCTGAGGCAAAAGTATTTTAGACGAAGTGAAAAACGAACCATTGATCAAAATTTTTGATTAGTGGTTCGTTTTTTTTGTTAGGTGAACGTAGGTTTCATCTGTTTAAATCCTTCTAGCAGTTTATTGAAGGGCAAGACGAAGACTCCTGCGGGGAAAGCGGAACAGGTGAGACCCCGCAGGAACGCAAGTGACGAGGAGGCTCAGCGGCCTCCCGCGGAAAGCGAAGTCTTGCATGGAAATCAACTATCACAAGCGGTTCAGCTCATGTATGCCATTTGTGCGTCTTTAAATTGGATTCATCTTGTTATGTCTCAGCCTCTTTTTTTGTTTTGAGATAGGGATTTGTCATATATTTAGTAAGAATTGGTTAAATACGAACAATTTAAATGAATAATATTAAAATATTCGCTTTTTATATTGAATAACCATTTTGTATTTGATACATTTAGAAAGTGAAAAATATTGCTCGTATATGCTTGGAAATATGGTCTAAGTGTCTCTACCTGGTTCCCATTCAAAGAACTGGACTACGAGTTAAAGTATAAAAATGTTCGGTTTACCCAGACAGAAGCTGTATTCCGTACTTAATTTCTTATACTTTGACTCTAAAAAACCTAGACCATGAAACATGCTCTAGGTTTTTTTCTTTTGTCCAATCATCGAGTGTATGAAACAGCAAAACGAAATGGAGTGAAAGTAACGATCTATGAAAAACAAGATGTTAAAAACAGGTGCTTTATTTACTATTGGTATGGTTTTACTGCTATCTATACTTGCCGGGTGTAATTCAGCTTCAAAAAAAGAAGCCGGAGATAAACAGAAGCAGCAGCCTATTATTGTGCAAGGGCCGATGCCGATAGAAGCGCAGAAATTCGCTAAAAAATTAGAAAATGTAAAAGAAGAAAAGTCAGGGAATTTTGTTTTTTACAAAGGAACTGTCGACAATTATCCGGTCATTGTGGTTAAAACGGGAAAAGGAATGGAAAACACGGCAGCTGCTACAGCGATAGCTATAGAAAAATACCATCCTAAAGCAATTATCAACCAAGGAACATCGGGCGGGCATGATGAAAACCTGAACGTGTTTGATATTGTATTAGGAAAGCGAACAACGAATATAGGCTCTTTAAAAACAGAAGATAAAAAAGAAGGCGAAGGAATGGATCCTACTGCTTGGAAGCCGATGGATTTAATGGCTTCTGAAGGAAGCGCTGGAGAAGATCCTGATGCTGAAAAAGCTCGCTATTATGAAGGAGATAAGAAGTTACTTGCGGCTGCAAATGCAGTAAAAGATACATATAAAAAAGGTAAAGTGGTTGAAGGAACGATAGGATCAGCAGACACGTGGAATAACGAAGTGGATCGAATTAAGTGGTTCCATACTAAGTATGGGACGTCTGTAGAAGAAATGGAAGGCGCAGCGGCAGCGCAAATTGCAGGAAGCTATGACGTTCCATTCTTAGGTATCAGAGTGTTATCTAACAACAAAGTAAACAATGGAAAATATAATCCAAATACAGCAGCCGCTTGCCAAGACTACGTTTATGAAGTAATTAAACATTATATCAGCACAAACGCTAAGTAAATCTTTCTTTAAAAAAGCACCAGACCCTTTGTTTCCTTAACAAAGGGTCTGGTGCTTTTTTGGTCAAATAATTGAAAACGACTACGTATGGATTCTACCTATAGAAAGACTAGTTAAGATCTTTTTTAGTATTTTTAGTTTATCTATTCTTCACGCCGCTCATCAGTAAAAACAAAGGAATACGCATTCGACGCTCGTAAGTTTCAGCGCTGTCGAAATGTTCTTTTTGAGGACATGCTTCTTTTAAATTTGTAATGGTGAATCCACTTTGCTGCATCAAAGAAAAGTACTCTTCAAGCGTGCGATGATACTTTTGAACGTATCCACCCATCCAGTGCTGCTGACGGAATCCCATGAAGAAATAGTTGTCCACGGTCCAGTTTGTGCGGAGAGCGGAAGGCTGAAGAGTAGACGTAATAACTGGATGTTCAACGGAAAAAATAAACCTTCCTTCAGGTTTGAGTGCTTGATTTACTTTAGTGAAAATGGAAGCTAAGTCTTCTATATAGTGAAGAGACAGTCTTGCGGTAACTAAATCATATTTGTCACGGGGCGGAGTATAGTGCTCCATCGGTTCATGGATCACTTCTGCATTTGGATAGTTTGAAAGCTGTTGCTGAGCTGCATTTATCATATTGATCGAGCCGTCTACTCCGGTATAAGAGAAACAGCCTTGTGCAAGAAGCTCCGCACCAAATTCAGCGTTTCCACACCCTAAGTCTAAAATGTTTGCATCTGTAACATCACCTAGAAGCTGTAGAATAGCTGGTTTTTCAATCGTATCATTCGCATTTTCTTTTTGCTGCCGGCGTTTTGTATAGGCCAAAAACGTCTCGTCATTATCGTAAAATTCAGCTCCTGTTGAGATCTTCAACTAAATCAGCCTCCTCTATGCAAAGTATCTTATTATAATCATATATTCAAATTATTTACAATGATTTTGATGGATATGGAAATAGCGTTTTATTTTGGAGAAGTGCTATCATGTGGAGTAACAAACTTGTACACGTCTATGGAAGATAAGTCTAAAAGCTAAGAGTTGAGTATAGAAAGGGTCAGTCTATGCATAACTCTTAGCTTTTGCTTTGAAGTCGTAAGGAACCATTTGTTTTTGGCGTCGGTCTTATTTCGGTAACTTTTCAACAATTGCTGCGTCTATTTGCTGAGATAATGCGCTGCTAATCTCTTTTTCATGCTCTACTTTTTCTAAAATGAGCTGCTTATTACCTGTCTTGATTTTTAACATCGTACCTGAGTGGATGGAGAAATCATCTCGCAGCTTTTTAGGAATGGTAAGTCGAAAACGTTCATCAATTTTTCTAGATTGAGCCGTAAATATTAAAGTCGTTTTTTCACCGAAATTCATTTCGTATTTTTGAATCACAATGTTATTTTCTTTGTTAATAAAAAATTGAACCTCCATGTTTGCATCCAATTCGACTGACGTTAAAAGTTCAGAAGTGAGCTGAATCTGCCGTCCGGTTAATGTTGCATAATAAGGAGGAGGCGCCCCAGGTTTTTTTGAAAGCGCTATCGTTTTTTCGTCTCTTTTTTTCATAACAATTTGCTGTTCTACTACGTATAGTTCTACATAATCAAATGGCTTAAGTTCATAGTCATCTCGCAGGGATCTTGGAATGACTATTCTACCCATATGGTCAATTGTTCGAATGAAGATATGAGAAGGAACGGGGACATTTTCATCATGATGATCAATAATAATCCAATCATCACAGCTCCGTAAAAGAACTTTGTCGTTCGTCTCGAGTTTCGTTATTTGCATAAACAAAGAAGGAAGGGATACTCTTCCCATTTCATCAATTATACACTCTTCTTTTTTTGTACGCATCTTGCTACTTAATCCTTTCTAAAAACAGTTTAGATGGGGTATGTTACTTAAATTACACAGCATTTATTTCTTTGTCAAATGAAGCAAATGAGTATTTATTCATCCTACAGATTGCGAAATACAGGAAGTTTAACCGGGTTCAGTAGATGTACATGTGTCTCGTGTAAAGAATAATAATCTGAAGAAAACAGCTAATCTATTAATTAAAAAAAACATAGAAATAGAAGTGTTTTTCTTTCTTTTGGTTTTATTGTAGGAAAAAAAACCTTAAAAAGAGGTAGTATCTTTTTTAAAAAGAGTAGATAGAGGTTTTTAAACAAAAAAATACAGCGGAATTCAGTCTGAATAATGAATAGATTTATGCATATTAAGCCAAGAAAAAAATTTCACGCAATGCTTTTTTTACGCCTTTTGGGCTCAAGTCATAGTTAAAGGATAAAGAAAAAAGCTCAATGTAATGAGCTTTGAGCTAATTTTATCGTTTTTCAACCAGCAGTAAGATGAAGGTAGCAAGCGGTCCTAAAGCAAGAGATAATAAGAACCAGTTCAGACCGGTTCGATTTTTACCTTGCGCTAATCCGGCATTAATTAGAGCCAGCGTTCCCCATCCTACAACGTATTGATTATCCATATGACACCCCGCTAATATTATTTCTTTATATGATTAACAAATTTTATATTAGCATAAATATCCATATTTTTGATTGGAATTCCTGAATTAGGTGGAAAAGCGGTGAATTTCTTCATGAAACAAAATTCCTGTTTTCCTCCACTCAGTGAAGGTAGTAGTGAATAAGAGAAGGGTGCACGTAGTACACGTGAACGTACTGAGGACGATGATAGTGAAGCTGATGCATATATTGATTCATAAGCCTTTGAATGGCGTCGTACACATTGGGCGGATAGCCGTAATAGCCGTGATGAATCCCAACTCGAAGCAAGGAAACGGGAGGCGTGTTATTGTTTTTGTACATTGTTCGGTGCTCTTCTGCGCGTTTAACCTTGCGCAGCTGCTCCGCCCGCCGCCGGCGCAGCTTTTCGCTGTCCTAGTTCTTGATCGAGTATAAAAATAGCTGCAGGGTTATTTTGAGCAATTTTTAAGCGGTCTACAATTGTCTGAGCCTGAGCTTCTTCATCGACTTGTTCTCTCAAAAAGTCCTGCACGATGACTAGGGTTTGAGGATCGTTCGCTTGACTGATAAATTGAAACGCTTGACGATAAGAATTTGTGACGAACTTTTCATGCTCCAATACTTTTTGAAACGTTTCTAACGGTGTCCCAAACTCACTTGGCTGAGCAGGTAAAGAACTTAATTCAACCGTTCCGCCGCGGTCAACTAAGTAGTCAATAAGTTTTAGCATATGAGTGCGTTCTTCTTCAGACTGCAGGCGTAGCCAGCTGCCCATTCCTTTATAGTTTAATCGATTCATATAGTTAGACATAGCTAGGTACAAAGTTGAAGAGACGTGTTCAAGTTGAATTAAGTTATTGAGCAGTTTTTGAATTTGTTCGTTCATATTTGTTATTCCTCCTTAGGGAAAGAATTTCTTTCATATACTAGCTGCAACCCTCACGTTTTTTATGGTGAAAGAAATCTACAGTGATACTATATGTCACTTCTTTAAGTAGGTAACTTGCCCATCCTTTATTGGTGCTTCTTACTTACATAAAGGGGTTGTATAATATAGGAATAAACGTAGTTTAAAAGACTCTTTTTTTAGATGGTTAAAATTACTATGTTCTATTTAACCAATTTAATGATAAAATTGTCACTCTGTGCAATTTTAATTGGTATGAAGGAGTCAGAAAAATGAATATGCAACACGTATTAATACCTGGATTTGAAAAGCTCGCGAGCTTTGTTTTCTGGTATCCATTTATTATGTCTTTATTTTGGATTGCGGGCACGCTTATTTACATACGCTATCGCGACCGAGATCCTAAAGTTGATTTTTCAACAGTTGATTGGCCGTTAGTGAGCTTTTTAGTGCCTTGCTATAATGAAGAAGAAACGATTGAAGAAACGCTTAAGCACCTTTTGGCGTTAGATTATCCGTCTAAAGAAATCATCCTTATTAACGATGGAAGCACCGATGGAACAGCTGATATTTTAAAGGAAATCAGCAGGAATCACCCTGAAGTTCGTGTGATTCAGCTTTATGAAAATAAAGGAAAAGCCAACGCGTTGCATTTAGGTGCGCACGCATCTAAAGCTGAGTTTTTAATCTGCTTAGATTCAGACGCTATTTTAGATCAAGACGCTCCGTATTATCTAATCCATCATTTTCTTCATAAAGGGGAACGGCTGGGAGCCGTTACCGGAAATCCGCGCATTCGAAACCGTAATACGCTGCTGAGTCGCATTCAGCTAGTTGAGTATTCTTCTATTATCGGTTCTATTAAACGAACACAGCGAATTTTAGGAAAAGTAATGACGGTCTCAGGCGTAGTAGTGGCTTTTCGAAAGAAAGCACTTGTGGACGTCGGGCTGTGGGATCGTGACATGATTACGGAAGATATCGCCGTAAGCTGGAAGCTGCAGCAGCGCTTTTGGGATATCCGCTATGAACCGCGGGCATTGTGCTGGATGCTTGTGCCCGAAACCTTAAAAGGAATTTGGAAGCAGCGAGTACGTTGGGCTCAAGGTGGGCAAGAGGTAATGCTTCGCCACTGGAAAGTGTTATTAAAATGGAAGCAGCGCAGAATTTGGATTGTATACCTAGAGCAGTGGATCAGTACTCTTTGGTCATTCGCATGGCTGTTTGTGACGATCATGCTGCTTGTTACCGCGAGCAGTCCTCAAGACATACTGTTTTGGTTTACGTTTACGTCATTTTCCCTTGTATTTATGAGCTTAATTCAGCTGTTTATTGCGCTGAAAATTGATTCGAAATACGACAACGTGAAGCGGTATTACGTCTGGGCTGCATGGTACCCAGCGCTTTACTGGATTGTGAATACGATTGTGGTAGTGGGCGCATTTCCTCGTGCTATCAGATCTAGAGTGAAAGGAGGCTATGCCACATGGAGCAGTCCAGACCGCGGCTTAACGAAGAGCAAATCATGATTCAAGCCAAGCAGCCTCTTGCTCGATTCGTGATAAGCATCATTGTTTCATCTGTTTTTTGGCTGTATTGTGCCATTGTTCTTTGGTTTTTCCTTTCAGCTGTTATCGGCGTAAATGACCGTTACAGCGGGATATTAAAAATTGCGTTCAAAACGACGAACGGCGAAATTCGAACGTTTTTAGTAATTGGACTCGCTATTTTTTGCTTCTTTTTCCTGGCTCTGTTTTTATGGAGATTCTACAACAAAAAGAGATTTGGAAGCTTAAACCGACGAAAAGAGCCGGCGTATACGAGTATTAAAGATTTAGAGCGTCTTGAGCTTTTATCGAAGGATCAAATTCAAGAGCTTCAGCGTGCACAGTACATCGAGTTTGATGTTAATCCGTTAAAACATACTGAGGAGAGGAAGCACGCATGAAGAAATATGTATTCTTTCTTTTAATTGCGGCAGCGGTAGTTGGCTTTATTTTCTTTAAAGTAGTGAACTGGGAAGATAAGGCGAAAGCAACAACGACCGTGGAGCCAGCGCTTGAGACGAACGGATGCTTAGGCTTAAATTATCATCGCGTGCGCAAGCATAATTGGTTTAATCGAATTGTCAGCTCAGTTACAAAGTCTGACGAACTGACAGAGTACAGCGTCTACAGCAATGATTTTGAACAACAGTTAAAAAAGCTGAAGGAACTTGACGCTACGTTTGTTACGCCAAAAGATATTGAAACGTATCAGCAAAAAGGCACGTTTCCAAAACGCTGCGTATGGATTTCATTTGACGATATTGACCGTACCGTGTATCAAAACGCTTTTCCAATTTTGAAAAAGGAAAACATTCCGTTTACGCTATATGTAATCGCAGGACAAGTGGGAGCAGAGGACTTTCAAAATTTAAATATGGCTTCATGGAGTCAGCTAAAAGAAATGAAAGACAGCGGCCTTGCGACAATCGGTTCGCATACATATGATATGCACCGTTTAGAAGAAGACAAGCCTTTATTTCTGACGCCTGCTAAATACAGCGCGTTCGCTCGTGATTTACGAAAAAGCAAAGAAACGATTAAGAACCATTTAGGAATAGACCCCGTTTACTTTGCCTATCCATACGGCAATACAAATGATGACGTAGCTAAGATTGTGAAAGATGCTGGTTTTCACCAAGCAGCTATTTTAGCCCCTCATGTTATTACAAAAGACAACGATCCGTATTATCTTAACCGGATTGTTGTGTACAACAAAACCTTTCAATATCTTATTCTTCCGTGGCTGACGCGTACGAGCTCATGAGAAGAAAGTGAAAAAAGCCTCTGTCTAAAGCAGAGGCTTTTTTCTGTTTACCATCAAAAGGTATGTCAATTACGTGAAGAAAGTACACTTTCATTTCTATAAAAATCATTTTAATGTTACCATAGAAAAGTTGTGATAACAGATATGGATAAACGAAACTATCTATCAATCCTTTTACAAACTGTGTGTAAGAAGTTTGTAAAGGTGTAAAGAGGAAAAGCGGCAATTGTACGCTTACTATTTTACGAATGTAAGGCAATCGGACAAACTAATTCGCTGTCCATTGCTAATTAAATTGTATTCATTATTCACGATTCCTCTCTATCATTTCGTCATGGGTTTTGTTTTATCGTTAAAATTTTGATAAAGGTGTATAGGATATGGAAAACAGGCATTTTGAATATAAATTTAAAGAAGCGCTGAAAAAACTAAATGATATTGAACTTGCGTTAAATGAATCATCGATTGTAGCGATTACAGATAGTCGCGGATTCATCAATCACGTGAACGATAAATTCTGTGAAATTTCTAAGTATGAAAGACATGAGCTTCTCGGTCAAGATCATCGTATTATTAATTCGAAACATCACTCAAAACGGTTTTTTAAAGAGTTATGGAGTACGATCAGCTCAGGTAAGGTCTGGCACGGAGAAATAAAAAACAAGGCAAAAGACGGTTCGTATTACTGGGTGGATACAACCATTGTTCCATTTTTAGATGAACGAGGAAAACCGTATCAGTACGTATCAATTCGCAATGATATTACAAAGCGAAAAGCATATGAAGAAAAAATTAAGCAAATGGCTTATTATGATCCGTTAACTAATTTACCTAACCGCTACTGGTTAAACAAGCAGCTGAAAAAGCTGCTTTTAGATGGACAATCTCCAGAACTGCTGGCTATTTTATTTTTAGATTTAGACCGCTTCAAATCAATAAATGATACGCTTGGCCATCATCACGGCGATGTGCTGCTGAGGCGCGTAGCAGAAAGATTAAAAAAATGTATTCCGTCCTCTGATTTTATCTCGCGGCACGGGGGCGATGAGTTTATTTTAGTGCTTCATACACTAAAAACTGTTGAGGAAATTGAAGAAATGACCGAGCAGATTGTAAAAGAAATGTCGCTTCCTTTTTATATAGACGGAGATAAAGTGCTAACCTCTACAAGCGTTGGCATCAGCCTATTTTCAAAGGAATGTCAGCAGCATATTATTCCAAAAGACGCAGATGAACTAATTGACAGGTTAATTAAGCAAGCAGATATTGCGATGTATGTAGCAAAACGAAATGGGCGAAACACATATGAAATGAGTTCTTCTTCATCAAATGAAAAAATCATTAAAACGATTAGCATGGAGAATGAGTTAAAGTATGCGTTAGAAAGAAATGAGTTTCAGCTCGTTTATCAGCCGTTAATCGATTTGAAAACGTCTGATGTCATAGGGGCAGAAGCGCTTATCCGCTGGAATAGCGCAAAATTTGGTACTGTCTATCCAAATGAATTTTTGCCCATTTTAGAAGAAGTTGGTTTGATTGTACCGGTTGGCAAATGGGTATTAGAAGAAGCATGTCAGCAAATGAAAGCATGGACGGAGATAAATTTAAAAGCGAGTAAAATAGGGGTGAACGTGTCACCTATTCAGCTGAAGTCCTCACGATTTGTAACGGACATGGAACAAATTTTGAAGAAAACGGGTCTTGAGCCGCACTTTCTAGAACTTGAAATCACCGAAAGCGTTATTCAAAACAGTCAAGAATCGAAAAAAGTGCTAAACCGCCTGCGGAGTCTAGGGATAAAAGTGGCGATGGATGATTTCGGAACGTGCTACTCTTCTCTCAGCTATCTTAAACACTTGCCAATCAATACGTTAAAAATTGATAAATCATTTATTGACGACTTAGATGAAGTTGGAAAAGTGCTGGTGGAAACGATTATTCAAATGGGGAAAAAACTTAATTTTGCCCTAACCGCAGAAGGAATCGAAAACGAAGAACAGCTGCAGTTTGTGACGGAACAAGGCTGTCATATCGGTCAAGGCTATCTATTTGATAAGCCGCTTTCTCCTGAGGAAATGAGCCGTTTGTTGAAATGAAGGAAAATCCTATGTACGGAAAGAAGCTCTTTAATAGAGCTTTTTTTATGGTTTTTAATCGTATGTAAGGAGTGAGAAAGTCGTGAAAGAGTACGTTGGAATCTGCACGATATGTCAAAAGAACGTGTACTGTTTAGAGGGATTTTTGAACGGTGTGGTTGTTGAAGGGAAGCTTGTCTGCTTTGCGTGTGAAGAAAAGGAGAAGCGTGACTCTCATAAAAACAAAAACTAGCTACCTGGGGTAGCTAGTTTTTGTTTACTGCGCATTCACTTTTTCAGCTTGCCAGTAATACTCGCTGAACACATCAGAAAAGGCTTTGACGGTATTTGTGAGTTCTTCCATATTGTTATCGACGCCGCCTACTTCAATTAAAATGGAGCGATCGGATAAGTCTTGATTATACAGGCCGTTATTGCCGCTTGTTTTCTTTTTACTTAACACTCCGCGGCTAAGGCCTGGATATTTTTCCTCTAGCTTTTCATGAATCGCTTTAGCCATTTTTACATTTTCATCAAATTTCGGGTTGGCTTCACCTAATACAATCATTATTTTAGCGTACGATTTGCCGTTGATAGTAGCCGTTGTTTTTTCTTGACGTAGTGAATCACGATGAATATCAATTAAATAATCGACGTCTTGGTTTTGCTGAAGAGCTGTTTCCACCACGCTTCGAGACATCGCATAGGCTCGTCCTGTACCCCAGCCTTTTTCATTCAGCTTTTGCGTCATGTTGGTTGTATCTACTTCCGATCCGATTCCGTCTGCTTTTAATTCCATTCCTAGCATTTGACCAACGAGCGTGATGTTGGTTTTGTTATCTACTGCTTTATTTTCGTTCGCTTCACCTGGCATACCAAGTAAAGGGAAATAAGATTCCCAGCTGTGCGTGTGGTAGATGTACACAACTTTTCTGTCTCCCGTGCTTTGCTTAGCCTGTGTTTGAGACTGTTTTTTGCTTTCTTCGTACGTTTTGCTTTCAGCAGGATCCAAATCACGCTCTCCAGAAATGCTTTCGAGAGGAGGAGCCGATTCATGAGGAATCGTGGTATAATCCGTTCCTTCACCGGCTAACAGAATATGAGAATCAAAAATAGAAAAGCCGGGCAGTTCTGATCCAAATAGACTTCTTGTATCCGCCACGCGAATATTCGTTGCAAGCTGCAGGGCGACAGAAGAAAGAGGAGGCGGGGAGAAGTCTTCTTCAAAGGCATGAGAGAAATGATGGTTTTCCGTATGCATGAAGTAGAACAAGCTTTGAGCTTTATAATTTGATAGCGCTTGATAGACAACGTTCGAGCGCAGCGTATGCTGAAGAGTTGAATACGTGACGGTAAAAATAGCGGCAGATGTTAACAGAACAAATAGTATAGCGATAATTAATGATTTATAAGAAAGAATCCAAAAAAGCTTTTTAGGCTTTTCAGTGAACTTTTTTTTCATAGAGTAAACCTCCTCTAATAAAATTTGAAATCAGCGAATAAGAACTCTAAGAGGAGAATGTTATGTATCTACTATTTACTCTATTAAAAAGAAAAAGAAATATGATAGAAACCATGATATTTAACACAATATAAAAAAGGTTATAGTAGGGCATACTATAAAAAAACGGTGCGTATTGGAGCTGGTTAGATGAACGATTCATGGGTTTATCATCATTTTATTAATACACTGTTATTTCCTTTAACGATGTTTGGCGTGGCATTTTGTGTACTAGGGCTGTTGGTGTACATGCTGTGGAAAGAAAAGCAAAAAGAAGGACCAAAAGAAAACAAGAGCTCTTAAATAAGAGCTCTTGTTTTGTCGAACACTCAGTTAGAAAAAGGGAGATTCACTTTCTCTAAGAACTCAATTCGGTTGTCAAAAGGATCAGCCACGTAAATTCTTTCGACGCCGGGAATGTTTTTGTCTTCTATAAAAGAAATACCGAAGCTAGTCAGATGATCTTTGAACGCAGGTAGATTTTTAACGTGAAAGCCTGGATGCGCTTTTTTAGCGGGTGAAAAGGCAGGTTCCACACCAATATGCAGCTGATAAGAACCGAATTCAAACCACACGCCGCCGCGTTTTTTAAGACTTTCCGGCTTTTCAATTTCTGTTAAGCCAAGAACAGTTCCGAAAAAGTGTCGTGCTTTGCTTTCTGAATGCGGTGGTGCAGCTAGCTGAATATGATCAATATGCGTCAGTGTAAAAGTCATAAACATTCCCCCTTAACTAGTAGAGTACTAGTTAAGTTTACGTGATGTATCACTGTAAATAAATGATAAAAAGTTGATGTGTTTCATAAGAAAAGCTTATTATTTTATATACATATAACACCAAATGAGGTATATTTTATTTTGTTGTTATTTAGAAGAATTGGAGATTAATATGGAATATCACTATACGTTAACAAAAGATGATTATGTGGCTTTTAATATGCATCATGCTCAACATTCGGAAAGAGTACAAAAAGTGCTGAAAGTTCAGCGATGGATGTCGCTTATTTTTCTTCTTATTCCTTTGCTTGTTTCGTGGGTTGAAGGAGAGTTTTTACTTGGCATGTTCGTAGCATTTGCGCTGCTTGCGGTTCTTTGGTTTTTATTTTATCCGAAGTATTTTTACGGAAGTATTAAAAAGAACATTATAAAGGTAATAAATGAAGGAGATAACAGCAGTCTGACAGGTGAGCATACTATGATGGTTACGGAAGATGGCTTGGTAGAGAAAAGCTTAAAAGGAGAAGTGAAGACTCCTTGGTCAAGCATCACTCAAATTAGAGAAACCGATGAACATATCTTTATTCTTGTTAGTGCAATGAGCGGATACGTTATTCCTACAAGCGCATTTGCAGATGTAAAAGCGCTACAGCAGTTTAAAGAAACGCTGAATGCTGCAAGGGCTGGAAAAACAGGCTGAGTAGTAAATAATAATAATGTAAAAAAACGCCCTCCTAGATACTTTTCTAAGAGGGTGTTTTTTTAACAGCAGTCCCAGTTGTACAAAACATCTTTAAAGTTACGGTTGCGAAGGTCTTCTTCTTTAATGAAGAAATTGGCCACTCCCGCATCACCAAACATAATATCCGCTTCGTCGTCCATGGCGAATTGAAGAAGCAGAACGTTATATGCGCGCAGCGCTTCATCGTAGTCTCGAGGATCGCTTTGAGTGAAAAAAGCGTATCCGCCCATTTTATGATACTCGCCCGTAAGCTCATCCCAGTAGATCTCTTCCATTTCTTCATCATCAAATAAATCTGATTCCATATCATTATATCGATAGTCAGTAGGAGACACGGGTTCGCTTTTTATTTCAAACTGTAGGCCTACTTCTTGAGGAATAGGGAACATATCTCGGTCAACGTCTTCTAGATACGTAAAATCGGTTATTAACTTGTTTTCGTCGGTTGTTATGTCTTCATAAAAAACGACGCGAAAGTCTTTTTGAGACGTGGGTTGGTCAAAATCCAGACCATACACATCACCGGTGTTTTTGTTATCAGCTCCGCAAATGAAAAATTGAAGCATGCCTTGAGAAGGTATATTTTCATAGGAAGGCACGTCAGAAAAATTGATTTGTGCCATCATTAACATAGGCTTGCCCTCGGAGTCGAGAGGATGATTTGCTTCTAGAGGCAGGTAAGGGTTGCCGCCGAACTTGCTGTCATATAATTTGGGACTATTCCTGACCGTATGGATGTGGATATAAGGTTTACATGTTTTTTCGATTTCTTTTCGGTAAGGTTCTAGCTTGAGAGGCAGTGCTAATTTTGATAGAGGATTCATATGTACTCTCCTTTTTGTTTATAATAAAAAGAACGTTTGTTCGTATTTGTATTTTATCGTAATACATACGAAAAGGGAAGAGAATCGTATAAAAAACCCCTTTGCAGAAGCATCCGCAAAGGGCACAAAGAAATGATAGCGTTTTCATTACGAACCTTACTAAACGAACTGCTTATTTAGAAAAGAATCCTTTTAAAGCAAATGCGACGTTTTGCGGTCTTTCCGCTAAGCGGCGCATAAAGTAGCCAAACCAGTCGTTGCCAAAGGGAACGTATACGCGCATTGTATAGCCTTCTTTTGCAAGGCTAAGCTGCATATCTGTTCGGAATCCGTATAGCATTTGAAATTCAAACTGCGTGCGCGGGATGTTATTTTTGTGAGCGAACTCTTTTACTTTTGCAATAATATTGTGGTCGTGAGATGCAATAGCCGTGTATGTTCCACTGAGCAAATGCTCTTCGATAATTCGCATATAGTTCTCATCAATTTGGGCTTTGTCTTGAAACGCCACGGTTGGTGATTCTTGATACGCGCCTTTTACCAATCGAAGAGGAATGCCTTTTAGCTCTTTTACATCTTGTTCAGCGCGGAATAGGTAAGCTTGAATAACCGTTCCAACATTATCAAACGTCTCGCGAAGCTCTCGTAAAATATCTAGCGTCATTTGACAGTGAGCATAGTCTTCCATGTCGATTCGAACAAAGTTATCGTATTTTTTCGCCGTTTCAAGAATGCGGCGCATGTTCTCAACGCAAAAGCTGCGGTCAATATCCAAACCAAGCTGCGTCATTTTGACAGATAAGTTGCACGTTACACCGGCTTGGCCCATAGCTTCTAGTGTTCTGATGTTATATTGAGTTGCTTCGATAGCTTCTTCTCTGCTTGAAACAAATTCCCCTAAATGATCAAGCGTACAAACAAGCCCTTTTTCATTCAATTCCCGTACTTTTTTGATCGCATGTTCAATTGTGTCGCCAGCTACCACTTGAGCTGCACCAAAGCGAAGACCCCATTTTTTCGCCGCTTTGTTTAGCGCTTTATTTTGGGAAGCGTGAAGAAACACATTTTTAGATACCTCTGCTAACATAAATATCTCCCCCTATAGAAAAAATCCCTTGTTGTTTTAAGATAGAGCAGCCTAGGGCTGCTCTACTGAGTATTAAAGCGTTGTGCTTGTTGTTTTTGCTTGCAGGTGCAGAATCAAGTAATCAGGACCGCCAGCTTTTGAATCTGTTCCTGACATATTAAATCCGCCAAACGGCTGGTACCCAACGATGGCACCTGTACAACCGCGGTTGAAATAAAGGTTTCCAACGTGGAACTCTTCTTTCGCACGCTCAATGTGTTCAGGCGTATTTGAAAGAAGGGCACCTGTTAAACCGTAGTCAGTGTTGTTCGCAATTTCCATCATATGATCGAAGTCGCGCGCTTTGCAGAATGCTACGACTGGGCCGAAGATTTCTTCTTGCATTAAACGTGCTTTTTCATCTACATCTGCAATAATCGTAGGCTGGATGAAGTAGCCTTTTGAATCATCTGCTTCTCCGCCCGTCATTAAACAGCCTTCTTCTTTACCGATTTCAATGTACTTTGTAATTTTGTTGAAAGAAGCTTGATCAATAACAGGTCCCATATACGTGTTTACATCTTCAGGGCTGCCCATTGTTAATGTTTTTGTCAGCGCAACTGCTTTTTCAAGAACGATATCGTATACGTCTTGATGAACAACTGCACGAGAGCCCGCTGAACACTTTTGTCCAGAGAAGCCAAACGCTGAATACACAATAGAAGAAGCAGCTAAATCTAAATCAGCATCTTTATCTACAACAACCGTGTCTTTTCCGCCCATTTCAGCAATAACGCGTTTTAGCCAGATTTGACCAGGCTGTACTTTTGCTGCGCGTTCATAGATGCGGCAGCCTACTTCACGAGAACCTGTAAATGAAACGAATCGTGTTTTTGGATGATCTACTAAATAGTCGCCAATTTCGCTTCCGCTTCCCGGCACGTAGTTCAGTACACCGTCTGGAAGGCCAGCTTCTTTCATTACTTCTACAAATTTTGCTGCGATAACCGGCGTGTTATTAGCAGGTTTTAATAGAACCGTATTTCCTGCTACGATTGCTGCTGCAGCTGTTCCAGCCATGATCGCTAGCGGGAAGTTAAACGGTGAAATAATAACGCCGACACCAAGCGGAATGTAGTTAAATTTATTTTCTTCACCTTCGCGGCTCTCAACAGGCGCGCCGTCTTTTAGCTGCACCATTTGGCGAGCGTAATATTCAAGGAAGTCAATTGCTTCTGCTGTATCAGCATCTGCTTCATTCCACGGCTTTCCTGCTTCTTTTACAAGGTAAGCTGAAAATTCATGTTTGCGGCGGCGAATGATGTCCGCTGCGCGGAAAAGAATGTCAGCGCGAGCTTCTGGCGCTTCTTTTTTCCATGTATTAAATGTAGAAAGTGCTGCTTGCATTGCTTTTTCAGCCAGGTCTTGATCTGCTTTTGACACGCGTCCGATAACTTCTGCTTTATTTGCTGGGTTAATGGACTGAATTTGATCTTCTGTTGTAATGAATTCTCCGCCAATTACAAGAGGATAGTCCTTTCCAAGCTCTGATTGTACAAGTTCTAATGCAGATTCAAACGCATCTTTGTTTTCAGCAACCGTAAAGTCCGTGAAAGGCTCGTGTTTGTATTGTTTGATTTCGTTAATATTCATTGTGTTCATTTTCATTACCCCTTTTTTAGAAAATTTACAACATAATTAATATTCCAACACCCTATACCTGTATTATAATCACCTTATTCTCGTTTTGTACATAGTTTTTTAACAAAAATGTTCAAAAATTTTTAAAATAAACACTTTTGTTTAAAAAGCCAATAAAACGATGTTTTTTATAGTGATTTTGAACAAAAAGAAAAGAAAGGGATATGAGTAAGTAGATGAAAAGATATTTTGAAGTGAAGAATTACGATAAAAGAAAGAGTTTATCGATAGTAAGGTAAAATACTTTTTCGATCAAAAAACAATAGACAAAGTTGTTCAAAATAAATTATCATATAATTCGAAAAGTAATTTTGTCGAATGAAGCTGACTTTTGCGTTAAGTGAAAGTTTCATTTGCATGCACAGATAGAAGGAGGGTAGGAAAACGGCAGTTATTTGTCCACGATATTGTAAGGGCTTACATATTTAACGCGCGATGCGAAGAACGTGTAATTCTTTAAATGACGGTTTCTATGAGGAGGATTTTAATATGAGTCATCAACCGCCTGAGTTAAAAAAAGAATTAAAAATTCGACACATAACCATGATTTCTTTAGGAGGAATCATTGGTGCCGGTTTGTTCATTGGAAGCGGATCGCTTATTAACGCAGCAGGTCCTGGTTCCATCTTTTCGTACGCGTTTGCCGGTTTGCTGGTGATCTTAGTTATGCGAATGCTGGGGGAAATGTCTACGGCTAATCCTTCAAGCGGTTCGTTCGCGACCTATGCCAGAGAAGCGCTTGGACCGTGGGCTGGCTACACAATCGGCTGGCTGTACTGGTTTTTCTGGGTAATTGTTATTGCTGTTGAAGCGATTGCTGGTTCAACGATTATTCAATACTGGTTTCCGTCTTTACCGTCTTGGGGTGTGAGTCTGCTCCTGACATTTTTATTAACGTTAACGAACTTATACTCTGTTAAATCATTTGGTGAATTTGAATACTGGTTTTCACTTATTAAAGTAGTTAGTTTAGTGCTGTTTTTACTTTTAGGAGGAGCGATCATCCTCGGTTTAATACCAGGAGTAGAGTCTCCGGGAGCGTCGAACCTTCTTCATAGAGGAGGATTTCTTCCAAATGGAATCAGCTCCGTCTTTTTAGGAGTGGCGATTGTCATGTTTTCCTTTATGGGAACAGAAATTGTCGCAACAGCGGCTGGAGAATCGGCTCAGCCTGAGCGAGCGATCACCATCGCAACAAATACCGTTATTTATCGTATTTTAATTTTTTATCTTGGGTCTATTTTAATCTTAGTAACGATCCTTCCGTGGGATTCTTCAAGCTTGATGAAAAGTCCGTTTGTTTCGATATTAGAGCTGGTAAACGTTCCGGCAGCTGCTCAAATCATGAACTTTATCGTACTGACTGCCGTTCTTTCTTGCTTAAATTCAGGTCTATATACGAGTTCTCGTATGCTGTACTCAATGGCGCAAAAAGGAGACGCGCCGCGTATGTTTTTGAAAGTGAATAAAAAAGGCATTCCGTTTAATGCCATTGTAGGATGTACCGTGATTTCTTACATCAGCGTTGGGTTTAACTATCTTTCACCTGATAAAATCTTTTTATTTTTAGTAAATGCATCGGGAGGCGTAGCGCTTCTTGTGTACCTTGTTATTGCTTTTTCACAGCTTCGCATGAGAAAGAAATACGAAAAAGAAAAGCCAGAAGCTTTAAAGATCAGAATGTGGCTGTTTCCTTATTTAACGTATGGAACAATTGCGGCGATCACAAGCATCTTTATTGCGATGGCATTTATTGATTCGCTTCGCACTCAGTTTTATCTCACGCTGCTGATTGCTGTATTTGTGGTATGTTCGTACTTCTTTATGAAAAAGAAAAAAGATGATCATTCCCTATCAGGACAGGGGAATAAAAGAATCTCTTAATAGAAGAGAAAATCATCACGAGGGGCTAGGGGGAAGTAAATTGGCAAACAAAGAGTTAAAAAGAGGGCTTGAATCTCGTCATATTCAAATGATTGCTCTTGGAGGAACGATCGGGGTAGGGTTATTTATGGGTTCAGCAAGCACCATTAAATGGACGGGGCCATCCGTCCTGCTTGCGTATGCTATTTGCGGCGTTTTTATTTTCTTTATTATGCGTGCAATGGGTGAAATGCTTTACTTAGAGCCAAGTACGGGTTCATTTGCGACATTTGGTCATAAATATATTCACCCGTTAGCTGGCTACATTACGGCTTGGAGCAACTGGTTTCAGTGGGTGATTGTCGGCATGGCAGAAATTATTGCCGTCGGAGCTTATATGCAGTACTGGTTCCCGCATTTGCCGGCGTGGGTTCCGGGAATTATCGCCATGATCATTCTCGGTGCGGCAAATTTAATCTCAGTAAAATCTTTTGGAGAGTTTGAATTTTGGTTTGCAATGATTAAAATCGTGACGATTGTTCTCATGATTATTGCCGGTCTTGGCCTTGTTTTCTTCGGTCTTGGAAACGGGGGAGAAGCGCTTGGACTATCGAATTTGTGGGCAAACGGCGGTTTCTTTACAGGCGGATGGTCCGGCTTTTTCTTTGCGCTGTCGCTTGTGATTGCTGCCTATCAAGGAGTAGAGCTTATTGGAATTACAGCAGGAGAAGCCAAAGATCCTAAAAAAACGTTAACAAGCGCGATTCAAAGCTTGATTTGGCGTATATTAATCTTTTATATCGGTGCCATCTTTATCATTGTAACGGTATATCCGTGGAACGAGCTGGACTCACTCGGCAGTCCGTTTGTTTCTACATTTGCGAAAGTAGGGATTACGGCAGCTGCGGGAATCATTAACTTTGTGGTCATTACAGCGGCAATGTCTGGATGTAACAGCGGAATTTTCAGCGCAGGACGCATGCTTTATACATTAGGCGTAAACGGACAGGCTCCAGCGTTTTTTACAAAGGTTTCTCGAAACGGTGTACCTATTTATAGTACCGTTGCGGTAATGATTGGGTTAGCTGCGGGCGTTGTCTTAAATTATATTGCTCCGCCAAATGTTTTTGTGTACGTGTACAGCGCGAGCGTGCTTCCAGGTATGATTCCATGGTTTGTCATTCTTATTAGTCAAATTCGTTTTCGAAAAGCAAAAGGAGCGGCGATGGATCAGCATCCATTTAAAATGCCTTTTGCTCCTGTGACGAACTACGTAACCATCGCGTTTTTACTTATGGTGCTTGTAGGCATGTGGTTTAATGATGAAACGCGCATATCGCTGATTGTCGGGCTTATCTTTTTAGCTATTGTCGTGCTGAGCTACTATGTACTAGGTATCGGTAAACGCACGGAAGTACGGTCTTCTGAAAGACGTAAGCTAGTGAAATAAATGATTTTGTAAGAGAGGCTGAAAAGCATTTTCTTTTTTTACTAATGAGGTGCATGGCAAGAAGGAAAAAGAAAAAAGAAAAAACCAGAGTCAAATCGGCGTGTTCAGGCATAAGATAATCCAACTCAAGCGAAATGCAAGCGGCGTTTTTCTTGAGGAAAGAGTAACTAAAGAAAAGGAAGTGTTCGTATGTCTGGAAACGCTGGATGTGGATATGGATCTGGTTTTGCTTTATTAGTTGTATTATTTATTTTATTAGTAATCATCGGCTGCAGCTGCTACGGCGGAGGCCTTGGCTGGTAATTCACTCATTTAAAAAGCCCTATAAGGGCTTTTTTCAATGCTTATAAATAACGTTTTTTCCCGTTTTGATAAATGTTTACGTGAAAGCCGTTTACTTCATCCATAAAGATTTTAGAAGGAAAGTCGGCTGTTTTGACAGATGAAGTGATTTCGACAGTTTGATACGCCTTTGGTTCCAACGTAACAGTATGAAGCCTAGGCTTATTCATCATAAGTAAAAAAGGGGTATCTTCTTTAAAATAGAAGCGTTCATCCAGTGCTACTTCAAACGTAACGGGTTTTGAACTGTGATTTTCAAATGAAAGGTCACAGGTACCCGTTAATACGGTTTCTTTTTTATTTCTCTCAAATGTACAAATGCTGTTTTCCACATCGTAAGAAATGGCATACATACCTGGTAATACGGTCTTTTGCATCGCTTCAACTATATGACCAGGACCCGATATGACAATAAACGCAGCTAAAATCGTTAATTTTAAACGGTGACGATTTAAACTTTTGTAAAGTGCAAAAAGACCAAGTAAAAGTATAATTCCCCACGCATTGCTGGCATATTGAATTCCTGTCATTGTTTCTTCATCTCCATAGAGGGGAAGACCTAAAAAAGAAAAGACAGAATGACTGAGCGGTGTTGAATTAGGGAAAGGGATGTTTAAAATAAAAACAATCAGTAAAAAAATGAGTCCCTTTGTAAAAAGTGATCGTTCACGAATCATGTTGTTCCTCCTTAGCTATAAATCACGTATCATTATATACTATTATTATCTTTTTTTGTAATTAATGGTTATTTTTCTATGTGTGGAGGGAAGATGAATGAAAACTTTGTTATTAGTTAGGCATTGTGAAGCAGAAGGGCAAGAAGCAAAAGCATCATTGACGGAACAAGGCATACAGCAGGCCCAGCAGTTAATAGGTTATTTGAACAAGCTGAGTTATCCCATTGATAAAATTATTTCAAGTCCGTACAAACGAGCCGTTCAAACAATTGAACCTTATGCAAAAGATACTGGTCTCCCTCTTCATATAGATACAAGGCTAGAAGAAAGGCGTTTAAGCGGACAGCCTCTGTTCAACTGGATAGAAGTATTGAAAAGAACTTTTGATGACATAGACTTTAAGGTAGACGGAGGAGAATCGACGAAAGAAGCCACGGTACGTTCTTTAGAGCTGTTTAAAGAAGTAATGAATGAAAAACAGAAAACGACTCTGTTTGTTACGCATGGCAATTTGATGACGTTAATTCTTAGATATTTTGATCCGAAGTTTGGGTTTAGCGAATGGTCGCGTCTAACAAATCCAGATATATATCAAATCGATCTCGAAAAGAAGAGCGTTTCCATTACAAGGCTTTGGAATGAGCAGAAAACAAATTGATGAAATAAAAGATTTTTTGTGCATTTGTGCAGACGATAAGTTTAGCTCAATATAAAAACCTTCTGCCGCATCACAATTCAGAAATGTTGGTAACCTCAAAGCTGCCCCGTAGGCTTTTAGCAGATACATAATTAGGATAAAGCCTGTCTTAGAACAGAGACTTGCTATTTCTAAATTGATATGTTACACTAAGTTTAATTATTTTTGTTCGGTATGAAATTGAAAGAAGAGAAATATTCTTCAAAAGAAATTTTTATCTGGAAATAGTACGATTGAGCAAGGGTAGTAATATATGCGTGGAGTAATTCCACCACTGGAGGAAATAGTATGACTGAAGGTACAGTAAAATGGTTTAATGCAGAAAAAGGTTTCGGTTTCATCGAAATTGAAGGCGGAGAAGATGTATTCGTACATTTCAGCGCAATTCAAGGCGACGGATTCAAATCTTTAGACGAAGGTCAAAAAGTGACTTTCGACATCGAGCAAGGTCAACGCGGTGCACAAGCTGCTAACGTTGTAAAAGCATAATTTTATGCAATCCAAAAAAGACTCCGACTTTGGACGGGGTCTTTTTTTATTGTAGCAAACACGCAGGTAACGGAGGAATACGTATGAGTAAAGCAAAAGGTAAAGGCGGCACGGGGCGAGGCACCGGCAAAAAAGGATGGAACCGCTGGCAGGCGAGTGCAAAAAAGAAGAAAAATGCAAAGCCTTATAAAAGTAAGGGAACAAAAAATGCTGATAAGCCGGAAGGCAACTAATCCTATATGCGCAGTATCATCTGCAACTTCGACTTACTCTGCTTGAGTAAGTTTATTTCATATTGGAAGTATTTTTTTATTGCTTTTTTGACAGTTTGCTGTCACTATATGAAATAATAAAGTGATTTGTGTGAATTTTCTATAAAAATTGATTTTTTTTGCAAACACTTTCATATTTCGACAACCTTTTTGATTTTTATCGGTTATACTTCTTTATAATAGATTATAGAAAGATGCAGGGGAGCATAAAGTGAGAGAGGAAAGCGACAGTTTACTCTGTACGCTTTTTACGTTTCTGGACCGTATTGCAGTAGCGTCGTAACAAGTAGATCATGCATCAGTTTAGAACACATCAAAACTCAACTAAGTGTAACGGGGGGATATGAGTGAGCGTAGGCATCGTAATTGAAAAAGTTCAAAATTATGCTATGTTAGAAGATCATGTTTTGGTTGAAATGGTTCACAGCGGAGACGAAAAATCATTGGAGTATTTAATCAATAAGTATCAAAATCTTGTAAGGGGAAAAGCAAGAAAATACTTTTTGATTGGTGCTGAAAAAGAAGACATCGTCCAAGAAGGAATGATTGGACTGTACAAAGCAATTCGCGACTTTAACGAAGACAAGCTAACATCTTTTAAAGGGTTTGCGGAGTTATGTATCACAAGACAAATTATTACGGCGATTAAAACGGCTACTCGTCAAAAGCACGGTCCGTTAAATTCGTACATTTCATTGGACAAGCCTCTGTATGATGAAGAATCAAACTATACGCTGATGGATATGATTCCTGGCGATCAAATTGCTAATCCGGAAGCGGTGCTGATTCATCAAGAAAAAGTGGAAGACCGCGAGTTAAAAATTGCGGAAACACTTAGTGAATTGGAAAGAAAAGCATTGACGCTGTATATGGACGGCCATTCATACGCTGAAATTTCGAAAGAATTAAACACGCACGTCAAGTCAATTGACAACGCGCTGCAGCGTATCAAAAGAAAGTTAGGTCGAGACGTAGAAAGCAGACAAGCTATTTCATAATAGGTAAAGAGGACCTTATTGGATAATAAGGTTCTTTTTTTATTGAATAGGTGTCTATTCTGCACTGAAATATTTAACAAATTTAGGTTTTTACCATAATTTCCTTTATGTGTTAAACTAATAGCACGTTAATTTCGAAGGAGGATTTTATGTTTTTCTTTCTAGACAAGCATCATGACAAGCTAACGTGGATGATTGTAGGAATCGGACTTATTCTTTTTTTCGTAAGGCGAGATATGCTTACATTTGTATTGACCCTCTACATATGCTTACAGGGAATTCAACATCGCAGGCTTATTAAAAAGAAAATAAAAGCTACCTCTTGGGGTAAGCGTATTTTATACGTACTGTGTTTTTTACTATTAATTGTTGTATTGGCTTATTCTACGACTCATATGCTTGCTTGGGCACATACGCATCATGTGTTCATTGTTTTTCAATTCATTATGATTTACCTGCTGATTCTTTTAGGTAGGTTTTTACTGTCTCACGTCATTCCAAAAGTGATGAATAAGCTACATGAATAGAAAAGGGCCGGACCTCAAAGGGGTTTCGGCTCTTTTTCACGATGTTTTAAAATGTCTTGAATAATTTCAATATGAACAGAAGCCCACGATTGTTCACGGAAATGAAGAAACACGCTTGGAATGAGAATAAAAACATACAGCACGACAAAAATAATCCAAAGCCAGCTGCCGTCTTTAAATAAAAATTGCTGCAGCCGCTGCGAAAATAAAAAAAAGAGCCAGGGCAAGGCAGAAACAAGGATAGGGATGACGCCGGAGCCGTTTTTTTCTTTGGTCATTCGGTAATACACTTTTCGTAAAATAGCGCTGTCGAGCGTAAGGTAAAGCTGCCGAATTTCTTCCATTTCCGCTAATTCATCAATATCTTCTGCGTTTTGGTTTTGATGAGCCGCTTTTTTCAGTTTAAGGTAGACTTTATGAGCATCGCCGCGCAGTGAAAACATATACCAGCCTCCCGCATATTGTTTCGTCTTCTTTAACAGAGTTTGCAGGTGCATGTAAATCTATACAAAAAGTTTCGTGATACGAAATAATAAGAAAACAGAAGTGTAAGCGTAAATCATTAGTAGAAAATGAGAGAAAACAGCTGATTTTTACTCTTTTTGGCCGCCTTTACACATCAACTAGCAGCACATATACTAATAAAAGAGCAATTAGTTACCTAGGTAAATAAAATGAAAAGGTGAGGTGGGAAAAGTGAATAACTTGGTGTTTCATGAACTTCATCAAAAGTCGAGATTGTCTATTAAAGAAGTAAATGAAGTGTTAAAGGCGTACGGGCTTTACAGCTCACAGTATTCAATTTTATTTTGTTTAAAGCGATTCGGTTCGATGACGCAAACAGAGATTTGGCAGTATTTAAATGTCGAAGCGCCAACGGTTACCCGCACGTTAACAAGACTTGAAAAAAGCGGATGGATTGTGCGAAAAGCAGGCAGTGATAAACGAGAGCGCATCGTTTATTTATCTCCTCAAGCGAAGAAAAAGCTTCCAGAAATTCAGCAAGAAATTGAACGTTTGGAAGAAAATTTGCTGATTGCTTTATCCGACAGCGAACAGGATCAGCTTATTTCGTTATTAAAGAAAATTTGTAAATCTACAGAAAAGGGTGAAATGAATGACGAACCAGCAGGAGCCAATCTGGACTAAAAGCTTTATCAGCATTGCGATTACCAACTTTTTTATTTTTGTCGTGTTTTATGCATTGCTGACGCTGCTGCCGATTTATGTATTAGACGCCTTGGACGGCACGAGTACGCAGGCAGGGCTTGTTGTTACCATCTTTTTATTATCTGCGATTATTGTTAGACCGTTTTCAGGGAAAGTCATTGAAAACATTGGAAAGAAAAAAACGCTTGTATTTAGTACCCTCATTTTTGCGCTTTCTTCCTTCTTATATATGTTTATCCACCATTTTAACATGCTTTTATTACTGCGCTTCTTTCAAGGAATTTCATTCAGCTTAGCGACAACCGTCACCGGAGCGATTGCAGCGGATTTAGTTCCCGCTAAACGACGAGGAGAAGGGCTTGGCTACTTCGGAATGTCAATGAACTTAGCTGTAGTTGCAGGGCCGTTTTTAGCATTAACGCTTCATCAATACATGGCATACAACATTATTTTCCTTGTATTTGGCGTGATTATGCTCGTTGGCTGGCTGTGTGGAATGATGGTCAAAAATCTTCAAGAAAACGCTGCTTCGCCAGTGAAGAAATCATTTTCACTGAGCGACTTGTTTGAAAAGAAATCCATGCCGATTTCATCTGTAGGTATTCTCGTTTCTTTTTCGTATGCAAGTATTATTTCGTTTATTTCTGTGTACGCACAGTCGCTTGGATTAATTAAAACAGCAAGCTTTTTCTTTGTCGTATTCGCAGCTGCGATGCTGATTTCACGACCGTTTACAGGAAGATTATTTGATAAATCTGGCCCAAACATTGTGATTATTCCATCGTGTATTGTCTTTGCGATTGGTCTACTTAGCTTAAGCTTTACACATTCTTCTTGGATGCTGCTGTTTTCAGGTGCGTTAGTAGGACTAGGGTATGGAACGCTGCTTCCTAGCTTCCAAACGCTTGCGATTCAAGCGGCGCCTGCTCACCGAAGCGCATATGCAACTGCTACATTCTTTACGTTTTATGATAGCGGGATTGCAGTTGGTTCGTTTGTATTAGGAATTGCAGCAGGCGCTTTAGGCTATTCGAAACTGTACTTTGCGCTAGGAATTTTTGTTCTGTTAATTACGCTTTACTATAAGTGGATTGCAAATTTACGTCAAAAACAAAAAGTAGCAAATATCCAGGTGGGCATGAAATAAAAAAGCTCGGCGTAATATGCGCCGAGTTTTTTTATGGATTTTTTACAGGACTTTGGAAGGGAAGCATATTTAAGTCAAAAGGTACTAGCCAATTCCCATCCATCTGCACCATACTTTAACAGGGGAACCATTTAAATATAAAACTTCTTGGATGAAATAAAAAACAAAGGAGAACAAACATGAAAGTAATGAAACCTCTTATGGTCACAGCGTTAGGGCTTAGTCTTGCCACTTTTTATGAAGGCGCTTTTCCTACAGAAAAAGCTGTGCAAGTACAGGCTGCTACAGATGAAAACGTGATTGCTGGTAAAGCAAAAACGTATGAAGGAGCCGATTATACATCTGGAGGAGAGACGCTAAGCGAAGGGTTTGACAGCTCTGGCTTCGTTCAATATGTGTTTAAGCAAGCGCTGGATACAACGCTGCCTCGTTCCGTGAAAGAACAGTCAGAGCTTGGGACAGACGTTGATAAAAACGAGCTGCAAGCGGGTGATGTATTGTTTTTTGACACTAATGAAAACGGTGAAGTGAACGTAGCCGCTATTTATATCGGAGACGATGAGATGATTTATGCATCTTCTTCAGACGGAAAAGTCGTGGTGAAAAACATTTCAAGCAGTGATTATTGGTCATCACATTTCGCCAAAGCAAAGCGCATTACAGGAGCACCGGAAATTGCAAAAGATAATGAAGTCATTGCAGAAGCATTAAAACATCTCGGCACGCCATATGTATTTGGAGGCGAGTCGCCAACAGATGGTTTTGACTGTTCCGCATTTGTTGCCTATGTATTTCAACATGCATCGGACGTCTACCTTCCGCGATCAACCGATCAGCAGTGGCAAGTTGGAGAAGAAGTTGCACGGGCAGATTTAAAGCCAGGAGACGTTATCTTTTTTAAAGACACGTATCGTGAAGGGATTTCACACGTAGGCATTTACGCAGGCGGCAATCAGTTTATTCACGCCAAGCGCAGCGAAAATGTGACGGTTGATTACCTAACAAGCAGCTACTGGACGTCTAAGTACGCCGGAGCAAGGCGCTACGATGGCTTATCGCTGTCAAAAGACAATCCATTTGTGACGGAATCTCTTAAATATGTAGGAGAAGTACCTTACGCACAAGGTGGGACAAGTCCTTCTACAGGCTTTGATACAGCTGGTTTTGTTCAATACATTTATAAAGAAGCAGCTGGAAAAGACATTCCGCGCTATGCAAGTCAGCAGTGGGAAGCAGGAGAAACCATTTCACAATCTGACTTGAAGCCGGGAGATCTCGTCTTTTTTGAAGGAAGTTCACTTATTCCATCTATCTATATTGGAAATGACTATGTCGTTCACGTATCCACATCTGAGGGCGTGAAAATTACAAACTATAAAGTAGACAGCTACTGGGCGCCTAAATACTACGGAGCAAAGCGCATGCCATAAAGGTAAAAAACTAAGACAGTCTGGGGCTGTCTTGGTTTTTTAATAGGTAGCCAATTGTTTTTGTATATCTTTGATTCGCTCTAGCGTTATCCCTTCCCGCTGCTCGATGGCTAAAGGATGATCGGTTGGTTCTAATTCAATGAGAGGTCTCGTTCCAACAGGTCTTGTATGCACATTTGTTTTTAAATTTAACGTTTCAGGATAGCCTGGAATTGAAACTGAAAACCAGCCGAAATAAGGCGGTTCATGTTCTCTTTCGTCACTTTCCCATAAATTTATCATTCGATGAAAATTTTCTTCGCTTAAAGAAACCCAAATGTTCCAAATGAAAGGGTCTTCTTCATTAAGAACGGGAATTTCAACGCAGCCTCTGACGAAAAAATGTTCTTGATTCATGATGCAAATCTCTGAATATAGTTCAAAGTCGTTTTGTTTTTCATCTTCTGACGCCTCATAATAGTAAAAAGGAGCTTCACTTGTATAACTCATAGGCAAAGCGGGCGGAGGGTGTTCACAGGTTAAGTCTTTATAGTGAAGTTTGTTCGTTTTCTTTTTGCCGTATAATCGTCTTCTTCGCATATCATTTTAGACTCCTCAGATAAAAGTATCTTCATTATAATACAAATAATACAAAAAAATGGCTGCTTAAGCGTATAATGTATAAAAAAGTTTGATTCCCCGTATCTTTTGAACTTCCTTTAATCGTTTAGTAAATAGAGAGTGCAAAAGGAGTGAAAACCATGTCACATTCAAAAAAAATTGAAAAACAAACAGAAAGCTTTGATGAGGCTTGCTGGAACGAGCATTACCCAAAACTGCAGCAGTACTGCCGCTTTTTAGCACAAAATGTGTGGGACGGAGATGATATCGCGCAAGAAACGTTTTTAAAAGCTCAGCGATATAAAGGCGAAGAGCACAATTTGTCTTCTGCGCTGTTAAATAAAATTGCGTACCACCACTGGATTGACCTGCTGCGAAAACGAAAGCGTGAAGGAATAGTCGAAGAAAAAGCTTTGGAACAACAAGCCGATAAGCATGCGTTTGATAGTAAGGGACACTCGGTCGAACTGCTGCTTAGTCAATTTACGCCGAAGCAAGCGGTTATCTTTTTCTTAAAAGAAGGCTTTCGCTATCAGCTGAAAGAGATCGCTTCGATTTTACAAACGTCAGAAACAGCGGTAAAAAGCAATTTACATCGTGCTAAGCAGCGGTTAGAAAAAGACAGTGAGCCGTTTTCTACAGATTCTTTTTGGAATGAACAAGAACGCAAAAAGCTGTCAGAGCTGTTTTACAAAACGTTAGAATCGCAGGATCCAGCTCTTTTGATTCAAGCTTTACCTTCCTTAAAAAGCATCATCCAAAAACCGACGTATACTCCGACATGCACTCTCTGCATGGCTGCATAGCCATATTACGTGTGATAGGGAGGATATATATGAGTACCATTCCATATGTAATTGAACAAAGTAACCGCGGTGAACGTTCGTATGATATTTATTCAAGGCTGTTAAAAGACCGAATTATTTTAATTGGTGATGAAATCAATGATCATATTGCTAACAGCGTGGTCGCGCAGCTCTTATTTCTTGCGGCAGATGATCCTAAAAAAGATATTTCACTGTATATTAACAGCCCCGGAGGTTCGACTTCAGCAGGGTTTGCGATTTATGATACGATGCAGTACATCGAGCCGGACGTTCAAACGATTTGCACGGGCATGGCCGCTTCTTTTGGCGCACTGCTTCTCCTAGCAGGAGCAAAAGGAAAGCGCTATGCGCTTCCAAATAGTGAAGTTATGATTCATCAGCCTCTAGGAGGAGCTAGAGGGCAGGCGACTGAAATTGAAATTAGCGCCCGGCGGATTTTAAAATTGAAGCAGCATATTAATGAAATCATATCAACACGAACGGGGCAGCCGGTTGAAAAAGTGGCAAACGATACGGAACGAGATTATTTCATGAGCGCTGAAGAAGCAATGACTTACGGAATTATTGATGGTATTCTGTTGCCGAAATAAAGAGGTGATAAGGAAGCATAGACGGCAGCGTCTATGCTTGCTTGTCTATAGAAATAAGAAAAAAGACCTTAGTATTATCTTTATTTTTCTTTAAAAGGTAGGTATTATATAAAATATAACAGATTTTAGAAAGAAGGTTTTACACATGCAAGAAGTGATTGGAGTAGAGCAGCGGTCTCTGTTTCAAAAAGTATTAGTCACATTTATTTTTTCGTTATTTATTTCAACAGTTGGCTTATATGTAGGTCAATATGTGCCGCCGGCTTATTTCCTTCCATTAGCGATTGCTGAACTTGTGATGCTGGTTGCCGCATTTATGTTACGAAAGAAAAAAAGCGTAGGATATGGCTTTACATATGCTTTTTCATTTATATCAGGCATCACGCTGTTTCCGATTGTCAGCTACTATGCATCAGTAGCGGGAGCGCAAGTCGTTCTTTATGCGTTTGGAAGCACGTTCGTTATTTTTACGGTGATGGGTGTAATTGGCGCAAAAACGAAAAAAGATCTAGGGTTTTTAGGCAGCTTTTTATTAGTGGCGCTGTTAGCATTAGTGTGCATCAGTATTTTCTCGCTGTTTAGTCCCTTAACAACGCCTGGACTCATGGCATTCTCAGTGATTGGTACCATCGTTTTCTCACTTTACGTACTATATGATTTTAACAAAATGAAGCATGGTGAAATTACAGAAGAGCTTGTTCCACTGCTGGCACTATCTCTTTATTTAGACTTTATTAATCTATTCATCAACTTGCTTCGCTTTTTTGGTATTTTAGGCAGCGATGATTAATAAGAAATAGGCTGGGACAAAAGTGTTCTAACTGAAGGGCGATCCGAACGGTGAAGATTCTTGATGGAGAATCAACTTCGTTCGGATTTTTTATTGGTAGGATGAGCGTAGGTGTCATCCATTTAGATGCTTCTAGCTGTTGATTGGAGGGCAAGGCGGAGACTCCTGCGGGAGAAGTGGAATAGGTGAGACCCCGCCCGCAGGAGCGGAAGCGACGAGGAGGCTCAGCGGCCGCCCGCGGAAAGCGAAGCCTTGCACGGAAATCAACAGCGGTATAATAAGCAGTCCACCTCATGTATCCAATCTGTTGATCTTTAGATGGGATTGATGTAGTTATATCACAATCTCTTTTTTTGTTTTAGTTATTCTCCGCCATCCCCATCTCCATCCTCGCTAACGTCATCCTCTGTTTTTTCATAGTTTGGTCCGGTAGCGTAAAGTTCTTTCAAAAACTTTTCAAGCCACGTGGAGCCTGTAGCGACCGCGCCGTTTTTAGCATGAATAAATTCACTGATTGTATATATTTCAACGACTTGCTTTCGGTATTTACGAAATAAAAATGCGCTGGCAACAACGCCAATACTGATGATTACATACGTATTCATGGAATCCTCCTTATAAAAGGGTTAGTGTTACGTATGACGCATAGTAAAAGAATATGCATAAGACGTTGTAACCAAACAGATTGATGTAAATCATAATTGTGACGATTTTTCATGGTTTCTCTTATGGATATTTTTGGTATTATATATTTGTGATGAAAAATAAGATGAGGAGAAGAGCGAGTCTTAAGAGGAGGGGAAGTATGAATAAAGTAGTTCTTACATCGTTATTCTTTTTCTTACTAGTTGGTTGCAACCAAGAAAAGGTCAATGTATCTACACCTAATGATGAACAAGTTCCAGTGTCAGGAAGCATTGTGGTTAATGACAAAGAGTATGAAATGCGAGTAGGAGAATATGAATGGAACGGTGACGATGGTGCGCACATAACCAAAACGGATTCTTACTCACCAAAAGAGGTTGCTAAAGAATTTGATGACCTCACGCTAGAGAAAGATACCAAAGTTACAATTCTACTAAAAAACAATCCAAAACTTACAATTTACCAACTAAACAAAAATAATCAAAAAGAAAAAATTAAAATAACGGATAATCATATTGAAGTGTCTTCAAAGAGCGGTTACTATCTTTACGAAGTATCGGGTAAATGGCCTCATGGAAAGGCAACTTATTTATTTGATGTGAATGTGAAATAGCGAACTGATCGGATATTTGGGAGTTATAGTGAACTGCTATACATGCATGAATTTAAAAGAAGTTCGTTTAGTGGTGCGAGCCTTTGAAAAAATGGTAGTATAGAGCAGGTACATAGAGAACGCAAATTTTTTGGAAGGATGCATGCTAGTGGTGAATTTTAACGAGTTTTTTACCATTTCTTCGTATGAAGTAATGGAGCATTCGAGTCGAAAAGAAAACGGAAAGAATATAGATGAATATGAAGTGATGTTGTATAACGAAAACGTTAGTCAAACAGAAAATGTGATGATTAAATTTAAAAAGGTGAGCGATGAAATAGCAGTGGAAAAAGTACAAACTCTCTCTTACTTTAATCAACAGCGTCCTAAACACCCCTGTAAGATTTGCGGCAGTGAAGTGATGGTAAAAGAGAACAGCACTGAAGAACTGGATGTTTACGCGCATAATTGTTCATTTAACGATGAAGAAATAGAGGATTGTTTAAGAGAACTAGTACAAAATGAACTTTTGCAGGATGGGTTTACTCAAGAAGAATTTGAACGGAACTATGGAGTTAACTACCGTGATGACAGTAATAAAGAATATGGCTTTTACGACGCGCAGCAACGAAATACTTTTTATACCATCTTTAATGATAGTGTTTATCACACCTCATACGCAGGACCACAAGAGCTCCGCTGCAAGTTTTGCGGGATGGACGAAGAGCTGCTTGTTGTAGACGGAGCCTTTTATCAAAAGTGCGCAGTGCTAACTCCACATACCAATCGAATTATTCATATGATTGAAGCAAGAAAACAAAACGAACCAGACGTAACAAAACGTTGATGAGAGAAAAGGGCCGGAGCTTGAGAAGAACATAAAAAAGAAGCTTCCTTTTGAGCGAAAGGAAGCTTATCAAATTTGTACCTATAGGGTTGAGTGGTGCATAATTAAATAGCTATCGGAATGACCGATGAATCATTAAAGTAAGCAACTTCTGAAAGAATACTGCAGCCTTTCAGCTTTTTGAGCTGAGAAAGCGCTTCTTCTTTACTATCAAACTCATACATTTTTATTTCATCTTTTCTGACATAACATGTAATCACATACATTTTAGAAGTACCTCCACCTATCATGTAAAATTTATTAATAAAAAGCTATAGCAGCTTTTATTCCCTATTAAAATAGCGTAAGTGCGCCTGTGACAATAGCAAGGACAATGAGAACAAGAGACGTTAAAACGGCCCATTTAAATGCAAAGCGCTGATGTTCACCAAGATCAACACCTACCATACCTACAAGTAAGAAAGTAGAGGCAACGAGTGGACTTAATAGATGAACAGGTTGTCCGAGTACTGAAGCTCGCGCAATTTCCATTGGATCAATTCCGTAAGAAGCAGCAGTTTCAGCGAAGATTGGTAAAACACCAAAGTAATAGGCGTCGTTACTCATCACAAATGTAAACGGCATGCTTGTTAAAGCAACGATTGTTGGTAAAAACGAACCGAGTGAATCAGGAACTAAATGAATTAACAGGCTTGCCATTTCGTCCACCATTTTAGTGCCGGAGAGTATTCCTGTAAAAATACCGGCTGCAAAGACAAGGGCTGCAACGGTTAACGCGTTGCCTGCATGAGCCATTAAACGTTCTTTTTGATCCTCAAGTTTTGGATAGTTAATCATAAGAGCAAGCGCAAAACCAATCATAAATAAAACAGAAACGGACCAAATACCAGAAACTAATACGACCATAAGTGCAATGGTTAAAGCTAAGTTAATCCAGATTTTTTTAGGCTGCGTAATATCTTCTTGAGAAGTTAAAGACGCGTCTTCAGCAAAAGCAAGCGAGCTTTTTAATTCAAACTGCTCGATGTCAATAGCACCAAGTCGTCTGCGCTCTTTTTTTCCAAGAATATAGCCTGTAAAAATCACCCACAAAGCTCCGCCAATTAACGTTGGAAGAAGTGGAATAAAGAACTCTGATGCATCGAGGTGAAGGGCGACAATCGCACGAGTAGCCGGGCCTCCCCAAGGTGTCATGCTGCTCATAATACTAAGAGAAAGCATCGCAACCGTCGTTAACACTAACGGGCTCATATTCAGACGTTTATACAGTGGAAGAAGAGCAGAAACCGTAATCATATAAGTAGTTGTACCGTCTCCGTCTAGTGCAACTAAAAGCGATAGAAGAGCGGTTCCAATCACGATTTTGAGCGGATCGCCTTTTACGATTTTTAACAGCTGCTTAATTAATGGATCAAACAGGCCGGCATCAATCATAACGCCGAAGTATAAAATGGCAAACAGCAGCATCGCAGCTGACGGAGCTACTTGTTTTAACCCTTCTAGCATCATGTCTCCGACGCCTTTGCCAAATCCTCCAATCACGGCAAAAAGAAGTGGAATGACCATTAAAGCTACGATAGGAGACATCCTTTTTGACATAATGAGATACGTAAAGACAATAATCATTGTAAAACCTAGTAGTGCTAGCATTCAAACAACCTCCTTTATTTTCCCTCTTTTCTTTGAAAGCGTTTACTTTTAGAGTAAAAAAACGTGACTAACATCTCTCATCCCCATGTATGAGTTGTAGTTTGATTATTAAGAATTTTTAAATCCGCTCTTTACCCCCGCTGATGTTTCTTGTTTTCATGTTAGTACATTTTGAAAAATAAAGGAAATATAGGTTTTTTTAGAAAGTTCATAAAAAAATTTTATAATGATAGTCTAGAAAAAAGCTTGGTCTAAAAGAAAGTTTCTTCCAAGACCCAAACTTTTTTGCTTTTTGCTTTATTTTTCACTTAGCTTTAAAAAATCAATAAATGCTTTCACGACCGCTAGATTCAAATAAGAAGGATCATACATGAGCCAAGTGTTTCGAAGCAAAGGTGATTCATCTCGGTATGAAAGTCCGTATGTATATAAATTGTCGCTGGAGTGAAGACAAATTTCAGGCAAAATTGCAAAGCCTAAATCATTTTTAACCATTTCTTTAGCTGTTTCTTGCCGGTCAACTTCCATTGCCACAAACGGAGGCTCTGAAAACTTGTCATGCCACCAGTCTTGAATGAGATCTTTTAGCGACGTATCGGTTTTATAGTTAATATAAGGCAGGTTCGGCAAGTCATCGATCGCAATTTCTTTTTTTGAAATTAAGCAAAGCCGCTCTTTTGTCAGCAGTGATTTTTCTCCGTTCCACGGATAATTGCCTCGCAAAATACCAACATGAACACGCGAAGAGTCTAATAGATTCATAACTTGCGTACTCCACCCTGTATTTACGCTGAACTGTACATTTGGATAGTGAAGAGAAAACTGTTTTAAAATTTTTGGGAGCTTATGCTGTGCGAAGTTACTCGATACCCCTAGGCGAAGCGTTCCCGTAACGGTTTCGCTCATATTACGCATGCTGTCTTTTGTTTCTTGCAGCTGCTTCCACATATCTTCCGCATAGCGAACAAGATGCTCACCTTCAGATGTAAACTCAATTCCTTTTTTCGTTTTGAAAAAAAGCGTTACGCCAAATTCTTCTTCAAGATTTTTAAGCCGGTAGCTTAAAGAAGGCTGCGATACGTAGAGCCTCTCAGCCGTTCGCGTAATGTTCTTTTCTTCGTGAAGCGTTTTAATTAATATCCAATCTTTTTGATCCATCCCAATTCCCCCTTGTATTTAGATTATAAAAAAATTTTTAAAAAGACAATAAATTTTATGTATTTTACTTATGACCACCTCTATTATACGATAAATGGCAAATGAACCGGTTCTAAATAGTAAAAAAATAAAATGGTTTGATGAACGCCTCGGCGTTTGTTAGTAGGGGAGAAAGGTGATTAAGATGACGCGTATTCCTGTAACGGTTATGAGAGGTGGAACGAGTAAAGGGGTCTTTATCAATCATGAAGAAATGCCTGTGAACAAATCGGATTGGGAACCGTTTTTGCTAGATATAATGGGAAGTCCGGATCAACGTCAAATTGACGGGTTAGGCGGAGCTAATTCGCTGACAAGTAAAATTGCGATTATTAAAAAATCAGATTTAGAAGAAGCTGACGTAGATTACACGTTTGCGCAGGTCAGCATCAGCGAATCTCTCGTTGATTTTAAAGGAAACTGCGGCAATATCTCCTCAGCAGTGGGACCTTACGCAATTGAACAAGGACTTGTACAAGCTGTGGAACCGGTGACCAAAGTGCGGATTTATAATACGAATACTAAAAAAGTAATCGTAGCGGAAGTAGAAGTAGAAAACGGGAAAGTGAAAACAGAAGGAGAATGTATGATTCCTGGAGTGCCAGGTACGGGTTCACCTATTTATCTTTCGTTTGAAAACGGAGAAGGAGCCGTTACCGGAAAACTGCTTCCGACCGGGAACGCTATTGATCTTCTGCAAACATCTATCGGAACAGTAAAAGCATCAATTGTTGATGTAGGAAATCCGCTTGTATTTGTTAAAGCAGCGGATATTGGCCTAAAAGGAACAGAACTTCCACATGAATACACGGACAAACAGCTGAAGCTATTTGAAGAAATTCGCTCCATTGCAGCGGAAAAAGCGGGGCTCGCACCTCAAGACAAAGCAACTAAACTATCACCAGCGGTTCCAAAAATGACGATTATTGCTCCTCCAATGGACCACCGCGACGGGACTGGCAGAGAAAAAGCTGCTTCTCAAATGGACGTATTAATTCGCATGATGTCGATGCAAAAACCGCATCAAACGCTTGCGATTACAGGAGCAATTTGTACAACGGCGGCTATCTATACAAAAGGCACGCTTCTGTCAGAAATGGTTCAACTAAAAGGCGATACGGTTCGACTTGCTCATCCAATGGGAATTATGGAAACCAGTGTAGATCTAAAAGAAGGACAGGTTAATGGAATCAAAGTAGTGCGTACGGCCCGTCTTATTTTTGAAGGATTTGTTTATACAAAGCACGCGTACGATGTATGTTTATCAAGTTAATAACGTTCTCTAAAAAAAACTCTTTCTAGGAAACTAGGAAGAGTTTTTTTGTGTTAGAATATTTTTACTAAATATTGAAAAAAGTTGGTGGTAGTATGAAAAAAAGAACGTATATTGATTTAAGCCACGTCATTGAAGACGGAGTTATCACGCATAAAGGCTTGCCGGCACCGATTATTTGCGACTATTTAAGCCGAGAAGAGTCTAAAAAGCTGTATGAACCAGGGACTGAATTTCAAATCGGTAAAATTGAAATGGTCACGAATACCGGTACGTATATTGACGTGCCGTTTCACAGATATAAAAACGGAGCAGATTTGGCTCAAACGGCTATTGATAAAACAGCCGGACTGGAAGGAATAGTAGTTTCAGTCGACCCGACTTTAACGGCTATTGATGAATCTCATTTTCAGCATATAGACGTAAAAGGCAAAGCGATATTAATTCATACGGGATGGGATCGCTACTGGAATACAGACGATTATCTAGAAAACCATCCATACTTAACAGAAAGCGCGGCGGCTTATTTAGTATCTCAACAGCCCGCTCTTGTCGGAATTGATTCGATGAATATTGACGACACAAAAGGAAAAGCAAGACCAGCTCATACGCTGCTGTTAGGAGCGGACATTGTGATTGCTGAACACTTATGTCGCTTAGATCAACTAACGGAGTCCTTTTTATTTTACGCCGTGCCTCCTAAAATAAAAGGAGCCGGAACATTTCCGGTAAGAGCATTTGCGGAGGTAGAAAGAACATGATCCAATTACATAGATACAGGGAAGTGCAGGAATTTAAAAACCAAGTCGAGCCGTTTTTAGAGAAAAATGAAGTTCTTCACAACTTAGCGCTTGGCATTTTACAAAGCTTGCAGGAAAACAGCAAACCAAATTTTATGGGTGTTATTTTAAAAGACAGCCGTGCTGCGCTTGTGTTACTGCAAACCCATCCTCAGCAAATCATCCTGTCTCAAATACAGAAGCTAACGGATGATGAGCTGAACGAAGTAGCGGAGCTGTTACAAGAAACCGCCGTACCGGGCTTAGTTGGAGAAAGGCAAACGGTTTTATATCTTTCTCAAAAACTAGCAGCGCTAAAAAATCAAGAAGCTTCGTTAAAAATGGATCAACGTATTTACCGGTTAGACAAAGTGAAAAAAGCTGCGGACGCTGACGGAGTTCTGATAAAAGCAAAGTTGGAGCATCTTCCGCTCGTGACGGAATGGATTTGGGAGTTTATGGGCGTCATTGGAGAGCCTGTATCAAAAGAACAAGCTGTCAAAACAGGAGAAGCTTTTATTAAAGCAGAACGGCTATTTTTATGGGAAGTAAACGGCAAGTATGTGTCCATTGCTAATGCTACGCGTCCGACAACCCACAACGTTACGATTAACTTTGTGTATACGCCGCGGGAAGAACGTAAAAAAGGCTATGCATCAAGCTGTGTGTCCACGCTTTCTCAGCTTATGCTAGACAGCGGTTTTCAAACAACAAGTCTATACACGGACACGACAAACCCTACGTCTAACAAGATTTACATGGAGATTGGGTATGAACACGTAGCTGATTCAGCATTAGTTTTATTTCATGAAAAAAAGTAGCAGGCTGTCTGCTACTTTTTCTATTACTTAAGGTTTTTTAACTAAATTAACGTGATTTAACGTTTTGCTATCATCAAAAATAAATTCAAGATCATAGGCGCCGGCGTGATACGTGTATCTCGTTTGAGTCGCACCATCACCTTTTACTTTGCTTGTAAAGTTTGGCTGACCTAATTCTTTCTTTAAGTTAGCTTGCGTGATGGACCCTAAATTTGTTTGACGCTCTACATTTGTACCAAAATAGCGGATTTCGTTAATGACATTATTTTGGTCATAACCAAATGCATATCCAGGGTGACCCATTTCCGCATGATAGTAGTCAAAGTTATTTGATGAACCTTCAGGCGGAGGACCGAACTGATCTCGAACATCTTGACGCAGGCTTTTGCCAATTTTTAAGTCTGCTGTTAATCGCGGCACTTCACCTTGCACCGCCGCATTATAAATTTCGTTAATGTTCTTTACAGCTGTTTGACTTTGACTGCTTGTTTCTTGAGATGTAGCTGCATGTGCTGGTGTATCAAGCTGAGCGACAGGAGCAAATCCAAACGCAGCAATTCCTGTAATCGTCGCAGCAGCAGCCGCTTTTGATAGTCGTTGTTTCATTTTCATGATTTTTTCCTCCTATATATAACGATTTAGCAATCTCAGTCTACCTAAAAGAGAAGGTAGGCCAGAATGGTCAAGGAGTCTTAGTTGAGTTGGTAACTGATATATATAATGTAACACGCCTTTCAGAATATAAACGTCAGGTAAGGTGAAAAGCAAAAAACGATTCATTTATCATAGGTTAAAAGATTTGTTTTTATTCCTTTATTATGTAAAAAAACGTAATATAGGGAGGGTTCTAAGTCTTTATAAAAAACTAGATAATAACTGTAAGTATGATACAATAAATCAAGTATTTGTTAAAAATATAATATTTATTGCTGGAGTTTTGATGTATGGAAAAAAATTTGATGAGAGGTACGCTTTTGTTAACAGCGTCTTCTTTGCTAACAAAGATTTTGGGTTTTATTTATATTATTCCGTTTACAGCGCTAGTCGGAACGTCAGGTTACGCGCTTTATAAGTATGCATACGGTCCATATACCTTGATGCTAAGCTTATCGACAATGGGTCTTCCGCTTGCTGTTTCGAAGTATGTATCGAAATATAACGGGCTTGGAAACTACAGGGCAGGGCAAGATCTATTAAAAGCAGGCCTTCTATTAATGACGATAACAGGCATAATAGGATTTTTAGTCCTCTATACAATGGCGCCTTTGCTCGCTGAGCTAGTGATTAACGGAAAAGATTCCTCAGGAAATAGTCAAAAAGACGTGGTATACGTGATTCGAATGGTGAGCTTTGCTTTAATTATTATCCCGCCTATGAGTCTATTACGAGGCTACTTTCAAGGTAACCAGTCCATGGGACCATCCGCGCTGAGTACAATTATTGAACAAATAGTGCGTGTACTGTTTATTTTAGCAGGAGCATACGCTGTTATTCATCTCTTTCATAGCACGATGACAAAAGCTGTTGGAATTGGTACGTTTGGAGCGTTTATTGGAGGCGTAGGGGGAATAGGGATTCTCGGTGCGACGTATCTAAAGCGCAAGCGGCTGATTATGAAGGAAGTGAACAGCGGAAAGAATAATAAATCTGTTCCGTTCTCTTTAATGTTCAAAGAGCTTGTGACGTACGCTGTTCCGTTTGTATTAGTTGGTTTAGCTATTCCAATCTATCAAAATATTGATACGTTTACGATTAACATGCTTTTTCAATCAATAGGGTATGGACAAGCTAAAGCCGAAACAATCAACTCTGTCATTGGGTTAGCGCAAATTTTAGTAATGGTGCCGGTATCGCTAGCGACTGCCTTCAGCATGTCGCTGATTCCAGGTATTACATCTTCTTTTGTGCAAGGAAATTTACGAGAAGTAAAAGGAAAGATTACAAAAACGCTGCAGCTGCTGTTGTTTTTTACTCTTCCTTCTGCGGTGGGGCTTTGTTTATTGGGTAAGCCGGTATATATGATGATCTTTGGAGCGAAAAACAGTCCTGAAATCGGTGGAGTTGTTTTACAATGGTATGCGCCTGCTGCCATTTTATTTGCTCTTTTTACCGTAACAGCCGCGATTCTTCAAGGAATTAATCAGCAAAAAAAATTAATTTTTGGCTTGGGCTTAGGTATTGTTATGAAGATAGTATTAAACGTACTGTTGGTTTCAAGCTTAAAAGAAATTGGACCTGTTGTCGCGACGTACGGAGGATATGGTGTATCGGTTATCTATAACTTTTATTTAATTGAAAAATCCATTTCTTACCGAGTTCAATCACTAGGAAAAGCCGCGTTGACGCCTGTTTTATTAGTAAGTGTGATGTCAGCCGCTGTGCTTATTGGCAATTATGCTTCTCACTATTTTCTAGAAAATAAGCTGTCTGCATCTTCACTTGCGATTAGCACGTCTTGTATTTCAATAGCTTTAGGTGCTGCTGTGTATCTAGGGCTTGGCGTCAAAACAAGTTTAGGGCAATCTGTTGTGTTAAATAGAAGAAAAAGAATGTAAAGGAGAGAAAGAAGTGTCAAAACGATTTGTACTAACCGTAGCCGCTGGAGGATGTATCATAATCTTCAGCGCGCTGCTGCTACTAAACTGGGAAAAGGTGTTCGGAGACTACCGTCCCATTCAAACAGCAACAGCCGTATTCAAGTTAGAAGTGGGAAGTCAAGATGTAGCAAAGACTACGGATTCAGATAATGTTCTTTACTATATGGTGAAAAAAGGACATTTAGATGAATATATTCAACTGATGGATGAAAAAGGCTATGTGTTAAAAGAGAAAGATATTGATCATAACCGACTTGTTTTTAACAATGGACAAGAGGATGAGCAAATTTACTACAAGCGCTTTGCTAGGAAGTATACGATGATTGATGGAGAAGGGTAAAAGCCTTCACTTGGAATTACTACATACTAAAATCATTAAAAGAAAACACCACCTTGCGAATAAAAGGTGGTGTTTTTTTGTTAGATTATCTCATCTTAGTTTTACTCTTGCTATCCCTGTTACGACCATACTCGTAATAAAAATAACTATGATTCCAATGTTGGTCGGGGTATCAAAAAATGTTTTTGAAACGGCTAAAGCGATAATAAGCCCAATAGCTATGCCAGATAGTTCTTTCATTAATTTCACCGTTAACACCTCTTAACAATATTACTAAGGAAAAGTCTAACATTATTGGTAAAGTGGTTTCAATTAATAACACATTAACCGAAGAGGTATAATAGAACTTATTTGCTACCACTAAACCCTCTTGACCGTCAACAGATTCAGTATAAGTGCTTTGTGAAGAAGTATAGAATGATTCAAGAAGTGAGGTAAAGGCTTTAACTTTTATTTTATATTTTAGTAGACTAAAACCGTATAATCCTATCTGTTTTTGAAGTTTTTTTGCGTGAAAAAGAAAAATAATATTGACAATTGTTGAAAAACTATTAATATTGACTATATTACATAAAACAAATAGCTATTGTTTTCCTTATCAAGAGAGGTGGAGGGACTGGCCCTGTGAAACCCGGCAACCGCTGTCTATGACAGAATGGTGCCAAATCCTTAAGAACAGTATGTTCTTGAAGATGAGGAAGAGACGTTTGGTTAACGAGCTCTTCCTTTATATAAAGGAAGAGCTTTTTTTATATTATAGGGGGAGTAAGTTAAATGAAGAGATTTCTTATTTTAGCAGTTGCGCTTGTACTACTCGTAACTGGCTGTCAGTCAAAAAGTACAAAAAGCAGTGGAAGTGAAGAGAAAGGAAAGAAGCGAATTGCTCTTGTTTTGCCTGAAAAGATTGGAGTTAACCCGTTTTTTCAGCAAATGGATGATGGAGCAAAGCGCGCTGGGAAGAAGTATAACATTGATGTAAAGACAATTGAATCTACGGACCAAGCAGCCATTGAAAGTAATTTGCGTGCTGCGGTAGCCGAAAATTATGACTTGATTATTACATCTTCTTTTGAATCCGAAGATGCGTTGAAAAAAGTAGCTCAAGAAAATCCGCAGCGTCAATTTGCGATTATTGATACAGTGGTCGATTTACCAAATGTAAGAAGCATTGTATTTCGTGAGCAAGAAGCTTCATATTTATTAGGAGCAGCGGCAGGATTGATTACGAAAACGAATAAAGTAGGAATGGTTGCAGCTGATGATATTCCATTATTAAAAAAATGGACGGTAAGTTTTAAAGAAGGATTACAATCAACAAATCCAAAAGCAGAGTTTCTAGTAAACTATGTTGGAAGCTTCTCTGATCCAGCTAAAGCAAAAGAACTTGCTATTTTACAAGCTTCAAAAGGCGCTGATTTTATCGCCGGAGCATCAGCAGTAGGCGACTTGGGTGTATTTGAAGCAGCAAAAGAAAAAGGTTTTTATACGGCAGGACAAGATATTGACCGTACGGAAGTAGATCCTGAGCATATCGTTTTATCGCAGTTAAAAGGATCTGATGCAGCTGCTTATGAAACGGTAGAAGCACTCGCAAATGACAAATTTAAATCGGGCGTAGTGACATACGGCTTAAAAGAAAAAGGTGTTGGGTTAACGTATGTGACTCAAGACAGCAAGACGCCTCTTAGTGACTTTGTAGGACAAGATGTGATTAATCAATTAAAAGAAATTAAAGATTCGATTATTGATGGAAAAACAGTGGTAAAAGATCCGTTAGCAAAGTGAGTTGAGAAGAGAAGTCGAGTAAGGCTGGCTTCTCTTTCTTATTTTTGAAAAAAACCTAAAGGGGAAAGGAGCAATGAATGGAATGAGTGAGCTGCTGCAGTTAACGAATTTAACGAAGAAATACGGTTCATTTTTAGCAAACGATAACGTGTCTTTTACGCTAAAAAAAGGCGAGGTTCACGCGCTGGTCGGAGAGAACGGTGCTGGTAAAACAACGTTGATGAGGATGCTTTACGGAATGGAAAAGCCGAGTTCAGGAAGTATTCAGCTACATGGGAAAACCGTCTCGTTTTCATCTCCTGCGGATGCGATTAAAAACGGAATAGGCATGGTGCATCAGCATTTTATGGTTTTTCCTCATTTTTCAGTGGCTGAAAATATTGTCTTGGGGCATGAGCCAAAGAAAGGTCTCTTTTTTAATAGAAGGCAAGCGAAAGAGGATGTTCAGCAATTAACCCAAACCTATCAGATTTCAGTAGATGTTCATAAAAAAGTAAAGCATTGCTCAATTGGAGAACAGCAAAAGATTGAAATTTTAAAAGTGCTGTATCAAGGAGCAGAAATCATTGTTTTAGACGAGCCTACCGCTGTACTTACTCCTCATGAAGTGAAGGAACTATTAAAAACAATCCGTTTTTTGGCTTCACAAGGAAAAAGCATCATTATTATTACACATAAGCTGCAAGAAGTGATGGAAGTAGCGGACCGCATCACGGTTCTGCGAAATGGTAAAGTAGCCGGCGTCACAAATAAAGAATCTACTAATGCTCACCATTTAGCCAAGCTGATGGTAGGACGAGAATTAAAAGAGCGTCCTGCAAGAGTGCCGTCACAAGGCACCTCTCATTTAAGCGTACAAAATCTCTTTTTAAAAGGAAAAGGACAAAAAAACGTATTGCAAAATGTGTCTCTTCACGTTTCAGCAGGAGAAATTGTCGGTATTGCAGGCGTTTCAGGAAATGGGCAATCAGAGCTGCTTCAAGCAATCGCTGGATTAGTAGAAACAGACAGCGGAAGTATTAAACTTGGAGAAGAAGATCTTACAGGGCAATCTGTGCGTGAAAGAAGAGAAGCAGGAATCGCTCATATTCCAGAAGACCGCTATATGTGGGGAGCCTCTAAAGACGATACGATCGAAGAAAATGCGCTGATGGGCTATCAGTATAAAGCTTCTCACTCGAAAATGGGCTGGCTGAAAAGAAAGATATTCAAGTCGAGCGTGGAGGGATGGATAAATGAATTTTCCATTAAAGCCACTTCATCTAAGCAAAAAGCTGGAGAACTTTCAGGGGGGAATCTGCAAAAATTGATTGTTGCCAGAGAGCTTGGCCAAAACACTTCTTTTCTACTTGCTGCTGAACCAACGCGAGGAGTGGATATCGGAGCAATGGAACGTATTCATGATGCATTGATTCAAAAACGGAATAATGGATCTGCTATTTTACTTGTGTCTTCAGAACTGTCGGAGATTATCTCACTATCAGATCGAATTTTAGTGATGTACGAAGGCAGTATTGTTGGAGAGCTTACAAGGGAAGAAGCAACGGAAGAGAAATTAAGCATATTAATGGCAGGAGGAACGGTAGAAGGTGATACAGTTGCAGAAACTTCTTAAATCATTAATCCAGCCAGTTATTGCAGTCATTTTTGGCTTAGCAATAGGAGGCATTATTATTTCTTTAACTGGTGGTTCGGTTCTTCAAACATATACAGAGCTCTGGAATGGAGCGTTTGGTAATTTTTATTTCTTCACCACTACGCTGGCTCGCGCTACACCTATTCTTTTAATTGCGTTAGGTGTCGGGTTTGCTTTTAGAGCAGGTGTGTTTAATTTAGGTGGAGAAGGGCAGATGGTCGTTGGAGCGATTAGCGCAGCGATTGTTGCTTATTACCTACCGGCTCCAGGGATGGTCAAGCTTATAGCGGCTATTGCAGCTGCTGTTGCGGCAGGAGGGTTGCTTTCTGTTTTAGCAGGCTGGATGGAAGCCGCGTTTAAAATTCAGCTTGTCATTTCGACGCTTTTATTAAATTATATCGCTGTTTTATTTGCAAGTTATTTAGCAGGTCACCCATTTCAAGATAAAACAGGCTCAGCAGCTCTCGCTCAAACGCCTATGATTGAGCAATCGGCGTGGCTTGGAAAAGTGTTTCAAGGAATGCCTCTTCATGTCGGATTTATCATTGCTTTAATCGGTGCGCTACTGCTATGGACAGTGCTTCGCTACTCTGTGTTTGGGTACGAAGTGAACGCATCAGGAAAAAATCCCTTGTTCGGAGCGTATGGAGGCATTCATCAAGTAAAAGTCATGCTGTTCAGTATGTTCATTAGCGGGAGCTTGGCTGGATTAGCAGGAGGGTTTGAAGTGCTTGGTTCACAGTACCGATTTGTAGACGGTGCGCTTACCGTTCCTGGATATGCATGGACTGGAGTGATGGCTGCTCTGTTAGCAAAATCGAATCCAATCGGCATTATTTTTACGTCTCTTTTACTTGCCGCTTTGCAAACAGGAGCGATGGGTCTAGAGCGTAATACAGAAATTCCGTTAGAAATTGCGAGTATTATGCAAGCTGTACTCATTCTATTTATCTCAGCAAAATTTACAAAGCAGTGGTGGAAAGCAAAAAAGAAAGGAGCTGATATTCGTGGAGCTGCTTGATTGGTCACTGTTAAATGCAACGCTGCGAATGGTTGCGCCTATATTATTAGCGGCGCTAGGCGGAATGCTTTGCGCGCGCGTGGGCATATTTAATGTAGGGCTAGAAGGTCTGATATTGATTGGGGCTTTTAGCGGAATTGCCGGTAACTATTATACTCACAATGTCTTTTTTGCGATCGTGATTGCGGCTGGAGCAAGCTTACTTTTTGCGTTGCTGTTTGGGATGATGGTCGTGATATTTAAAGCGAATGAAATTGTTGTTGGGGTGTCTATTAATTTTTTAGCACTGGGCTTAACGACATTTTTACTCCGGACTATTTTTCATACAAAAGGTGCCTATTACGATAAAAACATGCATGGAATAGGCACATGGGATATTCCTTTAATTAAAGACATACCTATAATCGGCGACATTGTTTCCGGGCAGTCACCGCTTGTCTATTTTGCATTTTTAGCAGCTATTGCTTTTTATATCTTTTTTTATCGAACGATTTTTGGTTTTCGTCTTCTAGCAGTAGGCTACAATCAAGTAGCAGCAAGTACGCTTGGGTTAAAAGCAATAAGATATCAGCTGTTTGCGATTGCAGCATGCGGAATTCTGTGTGGGATTGCAGGAGCACAGCTTTCATTAGGGCAAGTCACGATGTTCTCAGAAGGCATGACTTCAGGGCGTGGATTTATTGCACTTGTTGCGATGATGCTCGGTCAGTCTCATCCGATCGGTATTTTAGCATCGAGTATACTTTTCGGTTTAATGGATGCGGTGAGCACACGACTGCAAGGTTTTTCAATACCGACCGAGTTCACGATGATGGTGCCGTATGTACTTACATTAGCAGCGATGTTTTTCCTGCGAGATAAAGGAGTCGAAACGAATCAAACAAGTCAGCAAAGTGCACGCTGATAAAAAAATAAAGAGGTGGTACCTATGAACAAAGCAGACCGTATTAAACGAATGAAAACACCGGAAATTGATCCAAAGTATGAAGGACGAGTGCCTCCGGGTCAGGTAGTAACAGAGCGCTTTCCCATTTTACATGAAGGCGACGTGCCGGAGTATAACTTAGAGGAGTGGACGCTTCGCGTGTTTGGGTTGGTAGACAAAGAAGTGACGCTTTCGTATCAAGATATATTGAACATGCCTCAAACAACGGTGAAATGTGATATTCACTGCGTAACGAGATGGACAAGACTTGATAATGAATTTACGGGCGTGCTGTTTACAGACTTTTTAAAAGCAGTTGGCGTGGAGTTGAAAAGTAAATATATCATGCTGCACGGAGATAATGACTATACGTCAAATATTGAAGTAAAAGATTTACTGAGAGACGATATTCTTCTCGCTCATTCCTTTAACGGAGAGCCGCTTACACCTAAGCATGGATATCCGCTGCGATTGGTTGTGCCGCATTTGTACTTTTGGAAAAGTGTCAAATGGCTTCGAGGCTTTGAAGCTATTGATGAAAACCATCCGGGCTTTTGGGAGCAAAACGGCTTTCATCTTAGAGGAGATCCGTTTAAAGAAGAGCGTTTTTCTGGAGAAGATTTAGGCATTCCAGAAGATGAGTGGGTACATAAAGACTATGATTAATAAAAATGCCTATGCGTGTGCATAGGCATTTTGTTAGCGCTGGCGGTTTAATTCCCACACAACGTGGCGAAGTTCAGGCAAAATCAGTTTGGTCATAGCTAGGCGAACAGCACCGCTTGATCCTGGTGTAGAAAAAACGGCTTTTTCGTTAATCGTCCCGGCAATTGCCCGGCTCATAATCGCTGCGCTGCCAATGTCTTCGGTGTAGCTCAGCATGCGAAACAGCTCCCCAAACCCGACGATTTCTTTATGAATCAGCGCTTGAACGGCTTCAATTGTGACGTCTCGTTTTGTAATGCCGGTGCCGCCGTTTGTGAGAACAACGTCAATGTCCTCAGCACTGCATCCGGTAAGTATCGCTTGTTGAATCGACGTTTGATCGTCTTTTACAATTTCATAAGAAGCGACCTGCATCTCGTGTTCTTTCAGAAGTTGAATCATTAGCGCGCCGCTTTTATCGGTTTCTTTTGTACGTGTATCGGATACCGTAATGATTTTGCAGCGAACGGGCTGAGTTGCTTTGGATTTATGTTCGTGTACGCTCATTATGTACCTCCTTTATGATTCCGTACGCTTATAGTCACCGTTTTTGCCGCCTGATTTTTCAAGCAGATACGTTTCGCCAATAATCATGCCTTTATCAATGGCTTTGCACATATCATAAACGGTTAATGCGCAGGCAGAAGCGGCGGTTAAAGCTTCCATTTCAACACCCGTTGATCCTTCGGTTTTAACCGTTGCTTCTATTACTAAACGGTATTGATCATGGCTTGTATCCCAGTCAAATGAAAGGTTTACGCCTTTTAATAAAAGAGGGTGACACATCGGAATAATGTCAGACGTGCGTTTTGCTGCCATAATCCCTGCTACTTGTGCGACAGCAAGCACGTCACCTTTTCCGATTTTATGTTCTACAATGGCTTCGTGAATTTCTTTGTTAACGAGTATGCTTGAACGAGCTGTTGCAACGCGGCAAGTGATAGATTTTTCGCTAATATCGACCATATTGGCACGGCCTTGGTCATTAAAATGTGTAAAAGAAGACATCGGTGTTTTCATCCTTTTTCAGTAAATTTTGTTGTATGATAGAAATAGTGAGATATGCTATGATTTTACACCATAGCGTAAAAAGTGAACAGACATAAAGGAAGTGAAGAATGTATGTTAGAAAGCAGAACACCTATTTCAATTCCTGAAGCAATTGAAAAAGTTATGACATATAAAAGAAAAGGCAGCATCGAACGCGTATCGATCACCGAAAGCTACGGGCGCTATTTAGGAGAAGATATTATTGCCGACCAAAACGTGCCTCATTTTAATAAATCGCTTTATGACGGCTTTGCGGTTCGAGCACAAGACTGCGTAGAAGTATCAAATGAACATTCTGTAGAGTTCGAAGTTGTAGGTGAAATCGGCGCTGGCTCTGTTTTTGAAGAAGAAGTAAAGCCGTTTCAAGCAGTGCGCATTATGACAGGAGCGCAAGTGCCTCATTCATGTGATGCGGTTGTGATGCTTGAAGTAACGAAGTCGTATGAAAAAGAAGGCAAAACATATATGGCGTTAAGCAGGCCTGCTTCAAAGTGGGAACACATTGCGTTAAAAGGAGAAGAAACAAAAAAAGGAGACGTGCTCGTTTCAAAAGGAACGCGCATTAATCCGGGCGTCACGGCTTTTTTAGCTACGTTTGGCTATGCGGATGTAGCCGTGATGAAGCAGCCGGTGGTTGGCGCGTTAACAACGGGAAGTGAACTGCTTGATGTAAATGAGCCGCTAGAGCCAGGAAAAATCCGCAACAGCAACTCTTATATGGCACTTGCGCAAATCGTAAGAAGCGGGGGAATTCCGAAATATTTAGGAAAGCTTGAAGATGATTTTGACCGCTGCTATGAAGCGGTAGAAAAAGCACTTGAAGAAGTGGATATTTTACTGACAACCGGCGGGGTATCCGTTGGTGACTATGATTATTTGCCGGCTATTTATGAAAAGCTTGGTGCCAATGTTCTGTTTAACAAAATTGCGATGCGACCGGGAAGCGTCACAACAGTCGCAGAACGAAACGGACAGCTGCTGTTTGGATTATCAGGAAACCCATCTGCTTGCTATGTCGGGTTTGAACTGTTTGTACGTCCGATTGTTCGCAGCTTTTTACATTCACCGGCGCCTCATTTACATAAAACAAAAGCGGTGTTAAACGGCCGTTTTAAAGAGCCTAACGCATTCACAAGAATGGTGCGAGGAGAAATTACAGACGAAGGGGGAAGGCTCTTAGTAACGCCTGTTGGCATGGACAAGTCGGGTGCTATTTCGTCTTTAGCTGCGGCGAACGGCTTGATTGTTCTTCCGGGTGGAGAGCATGGATACGATAGGGGAATAGAAGTGGATGTGCTGCATCTTGAAAAAGAAGGTACAAGTTCGCTTTGGGTATAAAAGCAGAAGTCTGCTTATTGCTTGTCCTTTTTTTCAATAAGAATTTGAAGCAGTTCTGTAATTCGATCTAATTTGCTTTCAATGCGCACGAGTAAGTAAAAAGATAGCGCAACTGGAAAGCCTAATTCTTTAATATAACTAACCAAGTTTTCTATAATTGCATACCTCCTTCAATTAGAAGATACACTATAATATGTGATTTCTAAGTATTTGTTCACAGGGTATACGTCCATTTTTAAGACAAAAGTCCTTAAGAAATAAGAAAAAGCAGCCTCGGCATTGGCAAGCGAGGCTGCTTTTTATAAGGGTTCATTCACACGTATTCAAGTATGAACGATTATTGGAATTAAACTATAACATATTTTAAAATATAAATAATACTTTTGATGTGTTCTAACATATGAATAAGAGGTGCACTTTTAATTCATCGATTTAATTGGTCCTCCTAATGAAAAATCAACTAAATGAAGGATGTATAAAAAGTTGCATATTCTATAAAAGTGACTTTTTCAGAACTCTTACTTCCCTAAGGGTTCTCTTTTTTGCTGTGTGCCTAAGAGGGTGGTTTGTGTACACGGTCTTAATCCTGAGATAAATAAATCCAGTTGATTTCATCAAATTCTTCAATACTATAATTTGAACCTATATTCTTTAACATTTTATTGAAGAATTTTAGGTTAACTTCATGATCATACAAATCTTCTTGAATGTATTCCTTAATAATAAAGTTTGTTAAATTTGTATTATTAACAAAGTCTGAAAAGAACGACGTTATAAGGTCTGAATCTTTTTCGTTTAATTTTTCATCATTAATAATCGAAATCCTAAAAACGTTTAAAATCGCGTCAATATCTTCTGCATCCATATAACATAATGGATCTAGTTTTTTATCTTCTTCTGTAAATGGATTTCGAGTGTCTTCAATAACTACATAAGATATAATTCTTCCATTCCTTGATACATGGAAGATTTCTAAATCACGCAATTTTAAATTTCTATGAAGCGATATCATAAGTTCCTCCTGCTAACATGTTGATGTACGATATTTTTATAAATTAGATATTGTTAAATCTGTAGTATTCAGTTTACAGTAAAATAGTCTTGTGTGGTATTAATTAACAAATATATAAACATATACTTTGTTAAGGAGGAGTAGATAAAATGTATTATTTAGAACCAAAAGATTATGATAAGATACATAACATTTTAAAAGCGTCATTTAAGACTCCTACATTTGCTTTTTCTGTCGTTAATCACGTTATTGAAGGATCTGTGTATGTAAATGATCGTATGAGGCCAACGTCAGGATTTCTTAGAATACCTGCAGGTGACTATTATGTATTTGGTAAAGGAAATGATGGGGTGTTTAATAAATCTCTCTATCGTTACTTTGTTGAGAATGTTTATGGTAAGGAAAAACGTTTTACTGTTTTTACTCCATCGACCGACTGGGAGGCTTTTTTTGACGAGACTTTCGAACCATACGTAAAGAAAATGATGCGTTCTAAGTATAGATTTGTTCCTTCAAAAGTTCCTTCTAAGTATAATCTTCCCGATCTTTATGAGTTAAAAGATTTTAACTCCGATGCTTTAAGAAAAAGTAAGAATTTTAATGAATCATATATAGTGGATTACTGGGGATCAGAAAGTCATTTTCTGAAAAACGGATTAGGTGTTTGTGTTATCCATAAAGAAAATATTGTCGCTGAATGTGTGTCGATCTTTCATAGTGGAACAATAGCTGAAATCGATATTGTGACTAATCCTAGCTATAGAGGACAGGGACTGGGAAAGATAGTAGGTCAAGAGTTTGTAAAAAAGTGTTTAGAAAAGAACGTTATGCCTGCTTGGGATTGCGATAATAATAATGAAGCGTCAAAAGTATTAGCTAGTAAACTTGGATTTTCTAATGAAGAGAGTTACGCTCTATATGTATTAAAATGAAAAGCCCTAGAAATATGGTTTTTTTCTTTGTACCAACAACATATTTTAAGTTAACTAAGTCTAATTATGATAGGTATGTTTAAATACTGTTCTAAAGGTATGTTGAAATGTAATTATAAGGAAGAAGAGGTGGATATAGGGATGTTGACGGCAGTAGTTGTAACTGTTTCAATTTTATCTTTAGCTTGGATTGTAGGGGAAAAAGAGCAGCCGAGGAAACAATGATTAGAAGAAAAAGCATCTGAGGTGGTATATATGCAAAGACAGCAAGGCATTACTGTCCTTTTATTAATGTTAGGAATGGCAGCTATTTCTTTAGGGATGGCTTTGAAAAATGTATTTGAGTACTCTCCTACGGTAGGATGGCTTCTAGGAACCGCAATATTAACAGGTAATTCTATTTATACAGGTGTACAAAAGTTTAATTCCATAATCATTTCTTGTTAGGTTTTAATCGTATTTGAAAAGGGTATAGTATCTTTTAGTCAAGCTGCTAGAATAATTGTCGCAAACGTTTGCAATCAATATAGATACACTGTTCTAAAAAAGCTGTCCACCCCAAAACAAAGGGAAGAACATCCAATTTTGACATGCAGGAACGCAAAGCGTAGAATCTTTCTAACAGATAAACAAATTACTATTTTAAGAGGCTTAAAATTTAGGTTGATTTTATATAAGGGAGCGTACATATTTGAAAAATCAGTTTGCTCAATTAATACAGAATAATGAAAGCGTTCATATTTACTACAACATTGACGATATGAAAAGTTACTTAGACAATCTTGTGTCTTATATTGTTTCGGGTATTGAACAGAAGAGACATACTTTAGTTATAGAAAGTGAAAGATTAATTCCATTAATTTTTGAAAAATTAGAGGGAATTCTAACTAAAGATCAATTAACCTATATACATACTATTAATAATTTTGATTATTACTGTTCAAGTGGAAGTTTTCAGCCTGCCATAATCTTTGAACACCTTTCTAGACACTTAGATCCTTTCTATAAAAACAATACATCTTTTCAAATATGGGCTCATGTAGAATGGGGGCAGCAAGAAGGAATTATACCTATTCTAGAAGAGTTTGAAAATGAAGCCGATAAATTAGTAAATAAAGGCGGATTGTATTTAGTATGCGCTTATGATGAAGAGAGAGTACCAGAAGTTCTTAAGCTCGCTTTAATGAAATGCCATCCATACGTAATTTTAGAAAACAAAATTGCGCCATCCCATTTATATGTAATGACAGATGCAGTGTAATTGCTATTTTTGTTGGGATTTGCTCATAAAAACACAGGTGAATAGAGAACAAATAAAGAGCCTTATACTTTAAGGCTCTTTACTTATTGTTTTCGAAAGTTATTATGTTAACTAAAATTGCATCTTGAATAGCTTGTTTAAGTTTGTGAAAACTTATGAACAGAAGAAAAAAGCCTGCATAACTGTGCATGAAATGTCGGATAGCTCTATTCAAATCCTGCTATTCTGATAATAAGGGAGGTCATATAAATGGATTTGCTTAGAAATATGAATAGAGCTTTAGACTATATTGAGGAGAATTTAACCAATGATATCGATTTTAGAGAAGTAGCAAGACTGGCTCTTTGCTCTGAGTATCACTTTAAAAGAATGTTTTCTTTTCTTGCAGGTATTACTTTATCAGAATATATTCGCCGAAGACGACTTACACTTGCAGCATTTGAACTTAAAGATAGTAACATCAAAGTCATTGATGTTGCGATCAAGTACAATTACAGCTCACCAGATTCGTTTACAAGAGCTTTTCAAAATTTGCATGGTATAACTCCTTCCGAAGCTAAAAAGAGCGGCAGTTCACTTAAAGCATTTCCAAAAATGACCTTTCAGTTATCAATTAAAGGGGGAAATGAGATGAATTATCGCATTGAGGAAAAAGAGGCCTTTCATATAGTCGGTATTAAAGAAAGAGTTCCAATAATCTTTCATGGAGTCAATCCAAAGATTGCTGCTATGTGGGAAAGTTTGAACGATGAAACAATACGTGAATTAAAAGAACTTTCTAATGTTACACCACTGGGTTTGCTTAGTGCATCTGTGAACTTTTCTGAAGGGAGAATGGAGGAAAAAGGGCAGCTGGACCATTATATCGGTGTAGCCACAACTAAGGATTGTCCCGATCATTTAGTACAACTTGAAGTGCCAGCTGGAACATGGGCTGTATTCGAAGCAGTCGGACCATTTCCTGACACATTACAAGATGTATGGGGACGAATTTATTCAGAATGGTTTCCGGCCTCAACTTATGAACAAGTAGAAGGACCGGAAATCTTATGGAATGAACATAAAAATGTAACGTCGCCAACCTTTAAAAGTGAAATATGGATACCCGTGTTAAAAAAGTAATGATGACTCCGTAATGGAGAGCAAAGGTAGATCACAAATGTGATCTACCTTTGCTACTTTATAGCTTTCTATCAACTACATTACGTTGACTAAATAAATATGTACCGTCCTTACATAAAAAGCAGAAAAAGCTCCCTATTTCCGTAGGGAGCTTTTCTGCTAGGAGAATGATTTCTCACATAGTCGATACGTTGCGGTATCTTGAGTAGTTTAAGCAAACACTGGAATATTATTCGCTTTTTAACTTACAGCTTTTAATTTTAATCTTGCTTTAGAGTTCAAGCTCCATAAACTAAGTAATACGGTCATTAACCCAAGTATGACGCTAGACCAAAGCACACCGTCTGTTAATGAATAAATAAAGGGAAAAAGAATAAACCATAATCCGGTAATGAGCGAAATCCAATGTTGCCATGAATTCCATCCGGGTTTAGTAACTCCCCAAAAAGACATAATCACTTGAAGGGTTCCAAATACAATACTTGCTGACGTAGCCCCTGCATCGTATGAAAACCCAAGCATCCACGGGGTCATAACAAACCAAATACCAATTACGGCGTTAGCAATTCCTCTTGCTTTCATCATTATCCCTCCTCAAATTATGACACTCGTAGTGATGTCATGATTAAACTATATGTTTGTAAGTAACGTGTGTTGAGTATTCATCAACGCCTGTTGAGATTTTTTCAACTTTTCATGTAGGAACAAGCACTTCTGTTGATGAGTTCTCATAAGATGTTTCAAAATCAAGTATAAGAAAGAGAGTGAAAACAAATGTACTATTGTGTTAATTGCTGCAGATTGCAAAATGAACATCTTATTAAGAGTAAGTTATTTGAAAATGGAGTCTATATAGATCCATTTGTAGGAGAGAAAATCCCTTTAGGTATGTGTGCACATAGATGCAACCATGAGTCATGCGAGCCATGTAAAAAAGAAAAAATTATTAAAAAGATTGTGCCAAAGGAATTATCTAAATTAAAGAAGGCAATAGAGTATTTACCTGCTCATCATCATGGTTCAGAAAAAGTTCCATTTTCACAATAAATAGCGGCATGCCGCGTTCAGTTCCCTTAATAAAACTCAGTTTTTATTCCGTAAGTTGATTCATCACTAGTTGTACAGCTATTGCATCGTCTAAATAACCGATTGGAAAGACGTAGTCTGGAATAATATCGGTAGGCAAAATAAAATACAATAGCGCACTTCCCAATATAGAGCGCTTGGCGGCTGAGGTTTCTTCGCTACAATATTCAAGATACATTTGCTTTAATTGGTCGATGAAAGTACCAACGCTTCCTACTTGCTCTATTTTGGATTGAAAGTTATTTATGATCATGCTGTGTCCTTCGTCTGTCTGTGCATATTGCTTATATTTTGTTAGTTCTTGTTTTACACGTTCAATCGTAAAGTTGGTATCTGCTATATTAAAAGATTTAAGTATTTCTTGAATTTTATCGATGGAGTAATGAATGCCTGTTTCTAGTTCATTTTCTGTATGGTTTGAAGCAGCTTCAGCAGGATCAATCAATGCTTCAAGAGGCGTATTTAAATAGTGTGCAAATTGCTTTAAATGATGTAGATTTGCTTGCTGCTTTCCATTTATAATCCGTGAAATAGTTGCCGTATCAATCCCCGTAAGTGAGCTTAGTTTCCGCATAGATAAAGCATTTTCCTTTAATAAAGACCTTAATAACAGACCAAGGCTTTGTTCATTTTGGATGTTAGACATTGCGATTCACCTCTTTATATTTTTCAACGCGCAGTACTCATTTTATTGAAGGTTTATCAACAATATATGCAACAAGTAAGCAAATTTCCTCAATATTATCATCAAAAGGAGAATACAAAATGGAATGGTTATTCATTTTAGGTTTTGCCCTATCATCAAGTATAGATAACTTTGGTGTAGGAATATCTTATGGAGTACGAAAAATCAGGATAAAATGGCTTTCTAATTTACTAATAGCAGCTATTTGTTTCCTCTTTAGCATGACCGGGATTATGTTTGGCCGATGGCTTTCAACGATTTTACCAGGGGTGTTCCATGTTATTGTAGCCGTCGTATTATTAACGCTAATTGGAATTCGAATTATTTTATTAGTTGGTTCCCAAAAAAATAATGAAATTGATGAATTAGATAGTAGTGGTCAAGAAAACGTACGATATATTGGCTGGGTTGAAAGCAGTGTGCTAGGTGTTGCACTTTCAGCCAATGCACTTACAAACGGTCTAGGAGCGGGTTTACTTGGTTTATCACCTTTAGCTATTTCGCTTACATCAGCATTTGGTAGTTTTATAACGGTATGGCTAGGAGTAATGGTGGGGCAAAAAGCAGCAAATGTTCAAATTGGGAAATTTACATTAGGTCAATTTGGAACGTTAATCAGCGGGATTACGATTTTAATTGTAGCTTTTACTCAAATATTCTAAAAGAAGAGACGCCACTTACTAAAGCAAGTGGCGTTTTTACCTTATATTTTATATTAGCTAAATCTAAATACATTACGTTGATTGAGTTGGTATACCGTACACATTTTATCTTTATATTTAATATGAATCTTCAATTAAAATCTCTATTCCTTAAAATGAAGCTTTTGCGTATCAGCTCTGTTTCATCCTCTGTAACTTCCGGATAGTACCTGGATAAGACATTAGCTAAACTTTCTTTTTTAGGCACGTGTAAAAAACGTGAATATACTTCCGAACCATTTGGTAACTCCTCTTCTTCACATAAGAGGAAGGCATCTAAACTCTCAATCAATTGGAAGTGCACAGTCTGATCATAAACGTTGGTATAGCTTTCTTCACATTCTTTTGCTTTCTTTTCTGCAATTTCATAGGCTTGATCAAATGATGGGGCTTTAATTAATAAAATACTTTCTTCAAATATCTGATGTTCTTCATAATTTTCGTCGATCTTTTCTGTATTAGGTTTACCCACTATTAAGTGCTTATAAAGAACCTTTACTCCATACCATTGGTCACCTAACTCTTCGCTATTAGTTGTTTTCATATCAACTCTCCATTCTTAACTAAAGGAACCATAATAATTAATTTTAACATCGTATTCCTTATCGTCCTTCTTGCTTATATAACTAAGTTGGTATATCGTGTTCATCCACTAACCTATGATAAAATGGAAATATAATCAATATATTCTTTATATTAGGGGGGAGGGACATAGTGATCAACTCACAAATGCTGCAGTGTATTTACTTACTCAGTATTTAAATAATAAAGCGTAATATATATTAGGAGATTTTACGTTAAAACAAACGCATAATTAGTGGAAGTTTGGACAAGGGAGGGAACGCTTATCATCAGTTGGTTTCGCCACTTGCCACAAATAAGCAGGGACTTTTCTGAATGGACGCCTTTTATCCAGAATACGTGGTATCGAAAACACTATATGAAGTTTGTATATTTACTTCAAATTATTATTCTATTGATACCTTATTTCTTTGGAGCAGACTTTACTCACATCAATCTCTTTTATCTTATTATAATGGGTATGATTGTCTTTGCTATTCATGAATGTCTGCACGTTTTAGTCGTATATAAAAAAGGTGATGTGAGCTTGACATTTAGCGGAATATTTTTCTGGCTCAATACAAATGCAACTCTATCTAAAACGAGATATTGGATCTTTATGAGCTTGCCTTTTCTTGTATTATCGATAGTTCCTGCTATTACGTCGTTCTATGTATCAGGAAATATTAGATCCATCCTATTATTTGTATGTTGGATAAATACATTCATTTCTGGCTCAGATATCTATAACTCATTTTTAATTGCGATTAAACCGAAGAACTCGTTTTTTTGCAGAGGTTATTATCAAGTGAAGCAGTAGGACAGGGGTCTAGTTGTACTAATACCTAAAAAAGGAGCACTTATAGTAATTAGATGCTCTTTTTGTGCTGGTAATCCGTTTTATACTAGTCAGTTTCGTATAACCTCCGTTCCAACAGTATTCTAAAATTATGTTAAAATGTAATTATAAGGAATAAGAGGTGGATATAGTTATGGTGACTGCAGTAGTTGTAACGGTTTCTATATTAGCGTTAGCTTGGAGTGCTGGACAAAGAGAACAGAGGGAGTAACTATATGTATTATTTGTATATAGAATCGAGATGATTGGATAAATGAGCAAAAGAAGTGTTTTAGTCAAGTTGATGTTCTTTTTAGGATCATTTTCTATTATAATCTTTGGGTTTATTTTAAAACAGGGATTAACAGGGTTGCTTTTATCTGCTGCCTGTATTATATCCGCAGGGTTTTTAATGAAAACTGGAGTTACAAAAAGAAGGGCAAACTAACATAGCTTAGCTTCTCCTTTTTTTGATAAGTGAAATAATTATAATTATGTTAAAATATAACTATATTTATTTTTTTGGTGGTGAAATAGATGGATAATCGAAGCTTGGGATTATTTTTAGTCGGTATAGGAACAGTCTTTTTGATTTTAGCTTTAACAGTACATATAGCTGGATTATTATATGGTGTTATTTTAGGTAGCAGCATATTATTAAATGTTTCAGGGGCAGGTATACTTATGAAGTTTATAGCCGATGAAAAACTGGCTAATTTGTAGAGATCTTATAAAGTAAGATCTCTTTGTTATGAATCTTACGCTAGAATGTATTTATTAGAAATGTTTGGGGGGTATCCTGTTTTGGAAATGAACTTTTTTTGGTTAGCGTTAGGATTAGCTGCCCTTGGTTATTTTATAGGCGATGGTTTAAAAAATTTTAGTAAACCTCAAAGGAAATCAAAATATCCTTATTTGATTAAAGAAAAAGATCTGCACTATCACTTTCATTTGAGTAAGGGTGAAATTGAAGAACTGTTAACTAAATATCCTGGAGCTCCAAAAATAGAGCTGAAAGGGACTACATATTATCCGTATCATCAATTCGTTGACTGGCTGTCGTCTAATGAAATTTATAAGGTGTAAAGGAGGAGAAGCATTTAGTCTTTAAAGGCTAGATGCTTCTTTTTTTGAAGATTGGATTCTAATGCCATTGCCACTAGAAATAAACGCTATATAAACTACAAACACTAATAAAACGAAACTTTAATTTATTAGTGTTTTTAATTTTATTTAAAAAAACTTTAACTTTATTTAAGTTCATGGTATATTAAAAAAAGGAAGAGGTGGTTATATATGGATAATAAGGATGTTCCTTCATGGATACTGTCGTTAGAAAGTGATGATGTAGAGTTTATAAGAAAATTTGTATTAAATTCAGGCTCTTTAAAACAGCTTGCAAAAGACTACGAAGTGTCCTATCCAACTGTTCGTATACGTTTGGATCGTTTAATACAAAAGATTGAGATAAATGAAGAACACGATAAAGAAGAATTAATTAGCCTTGTTAAAAAGCTTGCTATTGAAGAGCGCATTAGCTTAGAAGACGCCAAGGTGATTATAGAGAAATATAAAGATGAAAAGGGGATTAAGTAATGTCTGAGTGGAGTACAATTGCAGCTATTTCTATTGCAATTTTAAGTCATCATTTTTTATCTACTAGAGCAAACATGTATTGGGGAGCTATCGTTCCAACGGCTTTTCTATCCTATTGTGGATGGAGATTGTTTACAAATCATCAAATACTAATGGATCATCCTGTAAAAGCTCCTTTAGCAATCCTTTTTGTACTGTTTATATTTATTGTGGATTGGGGAACAGGGAGAGATTCTTATAAACAGAAGCAGCAAAATGAATTAAATAAGATGAAAACTCAGGATATATAAAGGAATCTTTGAAAGGGAGATTAAATCATGCCTCATCATTTGTTATTTTTTGTACTGATATGTGCCGTTCATTACTTTTTATCTACTCGAGCAAGTGTATACTGGGGAGCGATTATGCCAACAGCTTACTTAGTATACTGCGGATGGGTATTTACAGCTCACCAAATAAATCACCCAATCAAATTAATTTTATTGCTTTTATTTGGTTTAAGTATATTTCTCATCGAATGGGAAGAAGGAAGAAAGATTTTTAAAAAGAAGCAGCAAGATGAATTAAATAAAATGAAAACTCAGGATATATAAAGTAGCATAAAGGAAAAAAAGCAAAGAGAACATTCTCTTTGCTTTTTTTCTTTATCACGATTCACCATTATAAAGTGCAAAGGTAGAAACGCCTAGAAATATAAGAATATACGTATGTCATCGTTAGCTAGGTTATCTTTGCCTGGAATCGTTGTGGTATATTACATAAACTTTCAATTTTAGGTAATAATATTTACGAAAATAAAGTTTGAGGAGACAATTCATGCGTAAGTATAAAAGAAAATTGATCATTTCTTTAAGCGTGCTAATCTTTCCATGGTTAACCGCGCCTTTTATAGGAACAAAATCATTTGTCCGTTTTTTGCCTGTAGCTACTTTCGCTAACTTATTCATCATTGTGTTTACCGTCATTGCCAATCAGAAAAAATGGTTTAGAAATAACAATCCTTTATTTCCTAAAGCACCTATAGATTTTACTTATATTTTAGGTCCGCACTTAATAGGAACGCTTTGGATATTTAAGCTAACGTACGGCTCTTTTCTAAAATACATACTTGCCAATACGGTGTTAGACTGGTTTAATATTTTCCCTTTTGGCGGTGCTTTGAAAAAAGTGGGCATCTTTAAAATGAAAAAGATGTCGCCAAGCATGTACTGGGGGATGACTACGGTTTTAGCCGTTGTTTTATATGGATATCAGTACATTGTGGAAAAAGTAATTAGGCAAACCAATGATTCTCAGTCAAGATTACAAGTGCTTAAAGCAAATAAAGGAAAAAGGGTCTTCTAATCGCTGAAGATCCTTTTTCCTTTATTTTTAACACTTCATCTGGTTGTTTTATTCTGAATATTTAAATTTATTTTCGAGTAAAGTGCTATACTAGATAGTAATAAAAATAGAAAGAGAGGAAGAAATATGTTTAATCAATATCCGATTGGGAAATTTACTGTGAAAGAAAATATTCAGAAAGAAGATATTCAAGGTTGGATTCATGACATTGGAGATGCCCCAAAGCAATTAGCTGATGCTGTAGAAGGACTGACAAAAGAACAATTAGCTACGCCTTACCGAGAAGGCGGCTGGACATTAAGTCAAGTTGTCCATCATTTAGCTGACTCCCATATGAATGCTTATACTCGTTTTAAATTAGGCTTAACAGAGCAAGCACCTACTATTAACGCCTATGATGAAGTAGCTTGGTCAGCTCTGCCTGATAATGATTTACCGATAGAAGTTTCTCTTCAACTTTTTTTAGCTTTACATAAGCGTCTTCATAAAGTGTTAAACTCACTTGATGAAAAAAAATTGAAGAAAACGATCCACCATCCTGAAAATGGGGAAGTGACGATTGAGCAATTAATAGCCACTTACGCTTGGCATGGAAAACATCATATTGCTCATATTACCACATTAAGAAATCAAAAAGGATGGTAGAATAACATTTAATATATGTCACTTTTGAAAAGAGGCTGGGACAAAAGTATTTTAGTTGAAGGAAAATCAGAAAAATTAACCAATAGTATCGATTGATTTTTCTGATTTTTCATTGTTAGGTTGAACAAAGATTTCATTTATCCTATTTGTTCGTCCGTAGACTCCATTGATTTAGCTATGTCTAAATCTCTTTTTTTATTAATGTCAACAGCGGTGAGTATACTAATTAAGGATGTATGAAGTATACAATAAAGGAATTTAGTTTTTATGCGTAGAATTGTTACTCAACATTAATTTTAGAAAACGGTGATTATAAATGAAATACGGTGAGAGAGAATTTACATTACAGCTAAAAAACAAAATCAATAAAACCGAACAAGAATTAAGAGATGTCACGATGGAACTCGAACAAACATATACGCCTTTATTTCAGAAACAAAACTTAGATCTTTTTGTGAAGTTTGAGGTTACGAACGGTGATCATTTTGATGAAGGGTATGAATCTGTAGTCATTATATTTATCAATGATGATAAGGAAGGAGATATGCTTGATTTTTATAACGTAGCAGTTTGGAAATGTAGCCGTACGTTTTTAGGTATACCCCTCTCGAAAAAAATCTTTGGAAGCAAAGTAATAGGAGAACTAGTTGATGAGTCACCTAGCGATATAAAAGTTGAGCTTGAAACACACTTAGATGATTTTTTAGAACTTCCCGATTAACAGTGTTTTTTCTTGAAATATTTCAATAAGTTGCCTAAAAGTAGTTTTATAATTTGTTTTTAATCTTTTAATTTTAATTAGAAGGTTGTGAAAATTAAATGTTATAGAACATGATTAGTTTATTTTTAGACAGAATAAGTCCTCTTTTAGAATTAATTAATACTGTTTCTTTGATATCGATTGTTATTTTATTAAGAAATAAAAGGAAATTGTAATGACATTTAATAAATTCAAATGATATGGGAAAATATGCAGAAGTTAGAGAGTCGCAATCCATAAAATTTTAAACAGAAGACTACCTGAACAAGATTCTTCATACAGCTTTTTTGGTTCTAATAAATGACATTATGCTAATTAAAGAGTATACAGCTTGAAAACAGGAAAACTACCTCAATCCGTCAAGGAAGTTATCTCTAATCCTGAATATTAATTCATTCATCCTGCATCTCGCTATTATATTGTACGGTGATAACTTATTTTTATAAGCCATCAGGTCTGACTTTTGAAACACCTAAGGCAAGGTTTTTCCACAAAGTTTGTTCAACCACCTCGGCGTCCACCGTACGACAATCAACAATGAGTATGACTTCCGAATGTTTGCCGCGTAAAAGCCGTTGATTTTTCCTGATTACTTTAAACATAAATAGTTTAATTCCTAGTCCTAAGATAAATCCGATAAAAGCACTAATTAGTCCCCAGTAGATGGGCCCCCAACTTAGTTTAAAACCAATGCTTGCACCAATGACTGAAAAGGCTGTGGCTAGAGTCATTCCTAAATCAATAAGAGAAACTCCATCGGCTCGATGAAGGCTATCAAAAATCCGGCGATCTTCCGTTCGATTATTGAGAGGAACAATAAATATATCTTCTTTCTTTATCCCTTTTCTTTCTAGCTCCGAAACAGCTAACTCTATGTAACTGGAGTATTCAAATGTAGAAAAGATCTGCATGTTTTCACTCCACCTTTTTTCCTTTCACAATACAAAAGCTTGGATGTTGATACGTTTTCTCGAAGAAGTTTTTTTGCTCTCTTTCCACAAGTTTATTGTTCTCAACAGTATTCATGTAGGAATCAAAAGTAGCAAAACCATATAGGGAAGGGAAAAATAACAGCCATTCTTTATTTAAAGCGGAAGTAGCCTGTTTTATTTCTCCTAAAAATAGAAGAGAAATCCCTTCAAGCAGGTGAGAATAATAAAAGAAAACAACTGCCCAGACAATAACAAAGAAAGCACCAATGATCCGATGAATATAAAGTTGTCCTAGACCTGGCATCAAAAAGGACCAGGCAACCGACAAGATGGGATTCCGTTTATCTAAATAGTTTATTTCCATGGCTCCTATACTAAAGGAGTTGAACCGATGATTTTCTCTTTCAGCTAACACGTATATTTTATTTAAATCAACGGTTGTTCGGTAACTATCCCATATAGCAAAAATATAAACGGGAATATAAATAAGAAGCCATCTTGTATTAAGCACGTCTTTGGCCATATCAATGTTTCCTTGAAAAGAATAAATCATTGCTAAATTTACATGAGATTTAAGGTTTATGACGACCTCCCATATAAATAACACAAAGCCGCGAAGGTATTTAGACAGTAGCAAGTGTCCAAACCCAGGAAAAGCTGCTGACCACCAAGCAACAATATAGGGGTTTCTTAAATGAATTTGAGTCGTTCCAAATATACTAACATGAGCAATATAGCGTCTTGCAGTATTGTCATTTTTATAATTATTCATATACGATCTCCTATGATTGGAAGAAAATACACTTTTATACCTATCATTCATATTTAATATGGTCTTGTTTACTTATTTTATGCAATATCCATTGATATACACTTAATCTTTGTCAAAATGGAGAACTCGTTGATAAGAAAAAGCTCTTTATTTTTCGATAGAGAGCTTTTTTACATGTTGTTTCTAACAATTGGTATTATGTTAATAAAGAGATGGTTATATGCTTCATGGCGTCTTGATTCGTTTGTTCAAGATATAGAAATATATTCAACTTTATGGCATTGGACATATTGGGTTGCTTTCAAATAGTCAGGTTAACGCGTACATAAAAGAAGGGCTGAATGGCGAGGGACAAAATACAAACTAATTATTTTTCAGGTGGACAAGGCAGGCTTGCCTTTTATACATTGGGGATTAGACCGTTTGCCTTTGTGTTTCACCAGTATAGACCTGATGAAACACACCCGAAGTCACAGTATTTCCCCCGTCGAAATAGAGTAGACTGCTAAAAGTACCTCGGTTAATTGAGGTACTTTTATAGGTTCTTATACAAAGAGTCCGTGATTAAAAACTGCTTAAAGTGTTTTTTTAATCGCGCATTGCGCCTGCTTCTCGAGAAGTCATTGCACCTTGTCCTTCATTTATGTCTCTTTGGATTTCTTGTTTTACTTTTTGAGCATTTGTTGCAGAAGCTGCTGATTTTTCAGTAAAGCCCGCATTTTCTTTAGCCGGTTGATTTTGCTGCATATAATCTCTCCTTCCTTTTTTATTCGTACAAAAAGGAAGAATGGAGATCCATTCTTCCTTCAGCCATCAATTATAAAGTTGTCTTAGAAGCGTCCGCCGCCAAGTTGTTGCTGAGCTAATTGAACAAGACGTTTTGTGATTTCGCCGCCTACTGATCCGTTTGCACGTGCAGTTGTATCAGCACCAAGGTTTACACCAAATTCGCTAGCGATTTCATATTTCATTTGATCGATTGCTTGTTCAGCACCGTATACTAATAATTCGTTGTTGTTGCTGCTTTTGTTGTTTGCCATGTTGTGTCACCTCCTTGTTTTCCTTAAGTTTCCTAGAGGACAAGAAGTATATACATGGTAATTTGTGGGTGTTTAGACCTTATCATTTAATGATACTAAAGAGTAGAAACAAGTTACGCTGTGAAAAGTGGAATTACATGTTTCATTTCCTTGTGAAGAAAACTATACGCTTGCCATGTGTAGGAGAAAGAATGACAGTTCATTTGTCATTCTTTTTTCATGTTCAAGAGTATACTAATTGAATGACAAAGGACTAATTCTTTAAAGAATTAGTCTTTGGATTAATAAAAATGATTGCTTTTTATAGCTATTTTAAGAAGTGTGTTTAGTTATTCTTCCTCTGTAAATTCAGTTTTGACGTTTTAGTTTCCCTATTTCGTAAAACAATTAAACATGTTGTACATATCTCTTAGCAACAAGTATCTAATTAATTCTGGGGAAATAAAAATATAACTTAACCTTCCACTTATTTTATCTTCAAATTTTCAAACAATAGGGCTAGGAGGTGTTTTTATGCCAAAGAAAGACTTTAAAGACGTTGATAATTCAGGAATTGCAGAAAGAGTTGATTATAACAACTATAAAAATAAAGATAGCAATAATGACCCTACGCTTAACCGTATTGTCGAAGAAGACGGACGTGCTCTTGACCCAAGGGAATCTTTAGAAAATTTCTTTACTGACCTTGAAGGCGAAGAGCCACAAGAAATTACAACGTAATAAAAAAAGTAGAAAACGGCGGATCTTTTTTAGCGAAAAGACCTATGAAACGTAGCTATTTTTATTAGAGGATCTGCTGTAAACGAGTTAACATGATTTAAAAAAACGAGGGCTATTAATAGAGGTGAAGTTAATGTCGCATACAGAAACTGAACGAACAACGTATATGTATGATCCTTTCACTATACAAGGTCTTGAAATGAATATACCTAAAGAAGACAAAGGCAGCCAACCGCTAATAAATCGTTCAGGACTGAGTACCTCTACGTTCAAAACAAATATGAATAGAGAACATTTTGAACGTTATATTTATTAGCAGGAATATTCTGCAGCGTTTTATTTTATAAAAAGATCCTTCTATTTTATATGTTAGAAGGATCTTTCCACTAAATATTCTCATTTCAGTGTAGTAATCAATTGCTTGTGCCTAAGGTATTGGAAAATTCATCTTGGTTTTAGGCGTGGATAGGTAAAGCGGTTAGTATTTATATATATATATTGTCTGTACATCCATTGTAGAAAGGATTTCACGAAATGCAGAAGCAAACCTTACTTTTTAATTTAGACGATACGCTTGTTCACTGTAATAAATATTTTAGAGACACCATAAATGCTTTTGTGGCTCAATTGCAGGAATGGTTTGAGAAGCTGACTAAGGAAGAAATAAAACAAAAGCAGTTAGAGATAGATTTAAAAAGCATCGAAAAGTACGGCCTTCACTCTTCCCGTTTTCCAGAATCATTAGTAGCTACTTATTTGTTTTTTAGTGAACAAAATCATCAAGATATTCATGAAGATAGAGTCGAAAGAGTCAAAAAAATTGGCCAAAGTGTATTTGAAGTACCGATAGAGCCTCTGCCAAATATGTATGAAGTATTAGATAAGCTTAAAGAACAAGGACATGATCTCTACTTACACACAGGTGGAGACGAGGAAAATCAAGGTAGAAAAATTGTTCAGCTAGAGCTAGCTAAATACTTTGAAAAAAGGGTATTTATTTCTGAATAAAAAGATACATCTGCATTAAAAGAGATACTAAACCAAATTAAGTACGATCCAAAAAAGACTTGGATGATTGGCAATTCATTAAAAACCGATATAAGACCGGCAGTAGAAGTTGGAATACATGCGATTCATGTACCTTCTGAACTGGAGTGGAGCTATAACCAAGTTGAAATTGATATTGCGCCAAAAGGTAAAATGATAACCGTTCATTCACTGCTGGAAGTTCCAGAAATCATTCAAAAGCACGCTCAAGAAACGGTTGTGTCCACCTAAGGTCATATGTAAACAAAATATACAGAAACAGCTAACCGTTGATTAAACCTTACCTAACAGTAGCCAGATAAAGCTCTTATGTTTTTTCTAATCAACTCACATACTATACAGAGGAGGTGACTGATATGGGAGGTCAATCCAAAGAATCAGAAAAAATGATATGTGAAGATCATAATTCTCCAGTTGATGAAAGAAGCTACGATTTATACGAAGCGACGCGTAATTCACTTTTACGTAATGAATTAGACGATAAAAACAAAACCATTTTAAATAATATTGATAACGGAGCGATGGATGTTAATCTTGAGGAATAATGGGCATTAAAAAACCTTTTATTTCTTAGTATCATAGCTATGTTACTAAGGATAGACATTTTTTCTCTTAGTAAAAAAGACCCTAACTATTTAGGGTCTTTTTTAGGTATTTGTCCAAACATTCTATGGTTGTTTCACATACAGTAATAGGAGTCTACTAACAGAAAGGAGAAGATTTTTAATATGAGAAACAACTATCCTTATCAGCACTCTAATTACGGTGGTTATCACGGGGCTATGTATCCTCAGCAAGGTAACTGCGGTTATCCTCAAGCTAAACCTTGTGGTCAATTGCCTCCTCAAACCATGCCTGCTCAGTATGACCCAGTTAAACAAAATACATCTTTTACTGGTCAAGATGTGTTTGTGCCAGTGGTGCATCCGAGTCATACTACAAATGTTTATCAAAAAAATTATAAATATATGCACTCATTCCCGCATACAGAATCCGTTGTATGTCAGGAAACGCACCAACATTTTTGTGCTCCAAGCTGTCCTCCTAGACCTCGTCCGTGGTGCTGATAGCCAAAAAAGCCCCTTCATTTTAACAATGAAGGGTTTTTACTATGTGAAACTTAGGATGTTATTTAGCTATCGTTAAACAAAATAGCCCATTTTAGACCAAAATCCAATCGATATGAGCTATGTCTACATATAATACCTTAACCCATGTAAGTTTAAAGTTTTTTCCTTTAGTTAAATATCACGAAAGGAAGTGTTTATATGTCTAGTTATGGTGGAGCTGGTTCTGGTTTTGCTTTATTAGTTGTTCTGTTTATTCTTCTTGTCATTATTGGATGCAGCTGTTACGGTCGCGGATTTGGCTGTTAATAACAATAAAAAAGTCTTTCTCTAATTTGAGAAAGACTTTTTTATTCGAGGTTGTGAGGGAGTGCTTTTATACGCAATAGAACTGATTGGGCGGAATTCAAGCAATCTATTGCAGAGGGTGTACCACTCATATATGGGATCTGAGGATGCTTCATTGTATGTAAAAGAAACTAAAAGGTTATTGTTTTTTTTATAGTGATATAAAACGTAGTTTATCCACTTCGTGGAGCACATTTCGTTTTTCATCATATGCTAAATGTATGAAGAAGAAGGAGGTGGAGTTTATGTTCTTTGGCGGTTATGGCGGAGGTTGTGGCTATGGTTATGGCGGCGGCTGCGGTTACGGCGGTGGCAGTGGTTTTGCTTTAATTATCGTGCTGTTTATCTTATTAATCATTATTGGCTGTGCTTGTTGGGGAGGATTTGGCGGTTGCTAATTATTAGCCTGCCTTTATCTCTAACTTAAAAAAGTTAGCTTTATGCTAGCTTTTTTTCTGTGTTGAATTTGTACATGTCCAGTGATTACGCTTTATATTTGCCGCGTTAACCAATGGTTTACAGCTTGTTACTAAGCGTTTATGGAATTTTTTACATATTTATTGTAAGCTAAGCCTTAGAGGTGATGAGAGTGAATTTAGGGGAACAGCTGCAGAAGTTAAGGGAAGAAAAAAAGATGTCCAGGGAAGACCTAGCTGGGGAAATGAATGTATCTAGACAAGCCGTCTATAAGTGGGAAAATAATAAAGGGTATCCGGATATTGAGAACCTTATTAAGTTAAGTGAGGTTTATAATGTGACGCTGGATGAATTAATTAAGGGAGATCAATCATTTCAAAGCAAAATAGCAATTGATCGAAAAAAAAGTGAGGATTTTTCAGATCCTGGTTTTGTGGTTGGAATCATTCTTGTATTCGTAGGATTATTTTTAGATTTAGGTAAATTTTCAGCGGGGGTTACCATACTAGGTTTTCTAACGATGTTTTTTTATGAGGATTTAATGAAAACGTTTTGGAATATAAAAAAAGATTTTAAGGAAGAAAGGTAAGTGGACAGGCTTTAAGGAACCTTAAAGCCTGTTTTTGTACTTGTAGTCATAAAAACATTAACATTGGTTATTATTTTCTTTTAGAGGGTTTATTAAAAATGTTAGTAGTAAGGAAATGAGCGGTTTTCCCCAAAATTTTGTAGTCTAATTCACAGTTTCGTCTGTAAACGAATGGTTTACGGGCGAGTACCATACGTTTTCGACTCTATGATTTTTTTGTATGATTTAGGTGTTTATGTTAAGTTATGGGTATCCTCTAATTGTTTTAGAAAGGAGTGAATTTATATCTTAAAAACAGCAGTTGCTTCAATCATTGCGGGGGTTTTATTTAGCCTATGTGCAAAAGTAATGATGCATACAAGATGGTCAAAGTATTTTCTAAAAGCAAATGAAGCTACTCATAGGCCAATAAACTTTGTTCTTCAGGGAGCTTTGTTTGCGATTATCATGTTTATTATGCTTTTAATTGTAAAACCTTTTACATAAGAAAGTAGTGTGATAGCTAAAGGTATCAACTCTTAAACATTCCTATTGGTTACCAAAATATTTGCCCGGGAAATGGGGGGATGTTGTTTTCTCTACTGAACCAGATATATACGGATATTAACAGTTTTTAGAAAGGAGTATTGGATGTTAGTTAAAGCACTAATTACAGCAATCATTGGAGGCATTCTGTTTCCATTGTTCTTCAAGCTATTTACCCGAAAATCCTTAGATAAAAAGACTACTAGCCCTGTCAGTCAAGGATTTTTCTTCGCGGTTATCTTCTTTATAATCCTTATGGTTACAAAAACCTTCAGTTAAAGTTATATTACAGATAATCTCTGTTCTATTATGGATTGCTCCAGAAGGAAATTAAGTGAATTAAAGGAACTCAAACTCAAGGAATACGTATATTCTTTGGGTTTTTTATAAGATTTCAAGAGTAAAGCCTCCTTTGACTTAGAAATATTAAAGCGATGATAATGAGTATGTACGCATAGTGTCACGAGATTCGAAGGTCTTTAAATATTTAAAAAATAATTTGTGCAAACGGTTGCATTAAATTATTAGTTTAGTATATAATGTTCAAATAAAAGTATTCTAATGTTTTTAATAATTAGATTTTATGAAACTTTTAAGAAGGTATAAGCGATAGTCAGCAGCTTACGGATGAGCCGACAGTGAAAATTCTTACATACTCAAACAGCATTTTTAGACAGGACTATTAGTTATGCCGTATTCCTGAGGTAATCTAGCAAAATAGAAAACAGCCAGCCAAAGACACTAACATTTACAGTATTCATCGTTGTTTTGAAAACGTTCACAACGAATGTCGTAGCACTTTACATCAGAACATCTATCTTTTGCGGCTGTTAATTGAATCATAGGAGGCAGTTATGTTAGAAGAAAGAATCGTTGAAACCAATGAAAAAAGCGTTCAGCCAAACTTACCTTATCTACCGATCAGTACCATATGGTTAATTAGTTTTGGATTTTTAGGTGTACAAATGGCATTCTCATTACAGAGTTCAAATATGGGACGCATATTTCAAACAATCGGTGCTGATCCAACTACATTAGGCTTTTTCTTTATTTTACCGCCGTTGGCCGGTTTAGTGGTTCAGCCCTTAGTTGGTTATTTTTCAGATCGTACCTGGATGCCAAGGCTTGGCCGTCGTATCCCCTATCTACTGATTGGCGCAATTGTAGCCGTAATTGTTATGTGTTTGCTGCCAAACGCCGGCAGTTTTGGTTTTAGTGCGGTGGCTGCTATGACTTTTGGCGCCATCACTATTTTGTTTATGGATGTATCATCAAATGTAGCCATGCAGCCATTTAAGATGATGGTTGGAGACATGGTCAATGAAGAGCAAAAAGGTTTTGCCTATTCTATTCAAAGTTTTCTATCAAACAGCGGTGCTGTGCTAGCCTGTATTTTCCCTTTTGTTTTAACGGTATTAGGCGTATCAAATAGTGCACCAAAAGGGGTAGTACCACAATCAGTTGTTATTTCATTTTATGTTGGAGCCGTTGTGTTAATTATTTGTAGTTTATTTACAATACTTAAAGTAAAAGAATATTCACCTGCAGAATTTGCAGCATACCATGGTATTCCAGATGAAGCTACAAAAGAAAATGTAAACGTTTTTAAACTGCTTCGCAACGCTCCAAAGGTTTTTTGGACGGTCACACTTGTTCAATTTTTCTGCTGGATGGGCTTTCAATATTTATGGACATACGGTACAGGTGCAGTCGCTGAAAACGTTTGGTATACGAATCAGCCGTCTAGCTCAGGCTATCAAGCAGCTGGCAACTGGTTCGGCATTTTATCAGCTGTACAGTCGATTGCCGCAGTCATTTGGTCACTAGTTTTGTCACGCGTAGCCAACAACAAACGTAAGCCAGCGTATGCTTTTAGTTTACTGCTAGGCGGTATTGGTTTTGGATCTGTCTTTTTTATTCACAATCAATGGATGCTGATTGCTTCATTTATTTTAATTGGTATCGCTTGGGCTGCTATGATGACGTTTCCGTTTACGATGCTTACCAACGCCCTGTCAGGAAAGAATATGGGAACATATCTAGGATTATTTAATGGAAGTATTTGTTTACCGCAAATTATAGCTTCTTGCTTGAGTTTTGCTTTGTTCCCAATAATCGGATCTTCTATGCCGGGCATGATTTTAATCTCAGGTATTTTACTTGCTACGGGAGCAGCGTCTGTTTCGATTATTAAGGAAACATATACAAAGTAATTAGTAGCTGTACATGGTACAAAAGCAGCGTGGTTTCTTAGCTTTTTTGTGTTCGAGCTATTGACCGGAATCTATAAACATCTTATTTTTGTATTGACTATCATGATAAAATGTAAACGAATTCAATCTAGTGGGAAATTTGATAACAAGAATGGAGAATGAATCAATGAAAACTGAAAAAGAAAAAATGGTGGATGGCGAGCTGTATTTTCCAGCAGACCAAGAATTAGTAAAGGACCGGGAAGATGCAAGAAGGCTTGTTCGTTCGTTTAACGGTACAGATGAGACGAATTATGAAAAGCGTACCGAGTTACTAAAGGAACTATTCGGTTCAACAGGAGAACGCATTTACCTTGAATCTAACTTTCGATGCGACTACGGATACAATATCCACGTAGGAGAAAATTTTTATGCGAACTTTGACTGCACACTTTTAGATGGAGGACGAATTACGATAGGGAAGAACTGTATGATGGCTCCAGGCGTACATGTTTATACGAATACTCATCCTGTGGATGCAGAACAGCGAATTACAGAAGTTGAATATACCAAGCCTGTCACAATTGGAGACAATGTATGGATTGGAGGACGGGCTGTCATCAATCCAGGCGTTACAATTGGACATAATGCTGTAATCGCTTCCGGATCTGTTGTGATAAAAGATGTTCCAGATCATGTAGTAGTGGGAGGGAACCCCGCAAAAATTATAAAAAAGTTGGATTAATTTTTACTAGCTAAACATTGTTTATAAAGCAATTAGAAAATAAAGTATTCTCAATAGAAATGACTCCTTCTCTAAAAATCAATATCCGTTAAAAAAACAAAATGTTTGAGCAGCACTAAACCTATGGATACTCAGCAGGTTTAGTGCTGTTCTTTTATGTTGAGATGATCTCTTTATCTGACTGCAAGTCATATCATCTCTAACTCAGCTTATTAACATAATCTTCCAATAAGAAAGTTTCTGCCACTTTTACACTTTGGGGGAATTTTCATTTATGTGTACGTATAAAACGGATTAAATTATTCCAAATTCCGATCTAACAATATGCCGGTTTGCTCGGCTATTACATCGGTTGGAACGTGCATCCCGTTTTTAAACCACCACTCTACTGTCCCTACAACGGCCGAGGCAAAGAACTGAATAACAACCTCTTTACGCAACCCTTTGTTTTCTCCTTCAGTTGTATCAACTTCAGGACCATACTCTTGGATGACTAACTCGAGAAAACGGCTGCGGAAATAATGAGCGCCTTTACTTTCTAACATGGTTGAAAAGAAGAGATGGTGACGCTCAAAATATTCAAACCAAACATAATTTCCTTCTTGGAACGTCATATCAGCAGCCGAATGACATAGTTCTTCGAGGTTGTTCATATGTTCTTCAATCATCTTATCTAATAAATCATATTTATCCATATAGTGAAGATAAATCGTGCCTCGGTTAACATTTGCTTTGTCGGCAATATCCTGAATGGTAATGTCATCAAATCGTTTTTTGGTCATTAATTCAGTCACTGCGTTTTTTATAGCCTCTTGGCTTTTGAGTATTCTTCTATCCACTTTCGCCATTTTAAAAACCTCACTTTTTTTAAAAGATATTCAACAATACCTCTTCATTTGTTGAGTAATCAACGAATCGCCTTCAATTAACGATTGAAAGGATTTTATTTGCTTTTATAATTATAGACAGATGTTGATTAATCAATCAATGTTGATTTACTTTTAACAGGCAGATAGATACTTTTAAAGTATAGAAAAATAAACAATTCAAAGGAGATAAAAAACATGTTTAACGAAACGTATAAATTATCAAACGGTGTAGAAATTCCACTATTAGGTCTTGGTACGTGGCTGCTTGATGACGAACAGGCAGCTCAGGCAGTGCGCGATGCGGTATCTAGCGGGTATCGCCATATTGATACGGCACAAGCTTATATGAATGAAGCTGGCATAGGCGAAGGAATCCGTTCATGCGGTGTTGCAAGAGAAGAACTCTTTATTACAACAAAGGTTGCAGCAGAAGCAAAAACTTATGAGGAAGTTACGAATTCCATTGATGAGTCTTTAACAAAGTTGGGGCTGGATTACATTGATCTTCTAATTATCCACAGTCCACAGCCTTGGGCGGAGTTTAGAGAAGAGAAACGCTACTTCGAAGAAAACAAAGAGGCATGGAAAGCAATGGAGGATGCTTATAAGGCAGGGAAGGTAAAGGCAATCGGCCTTTCTAACTTCCTTCAGGATGATATAGAGAATATTCTTTCTAGCTGTGAAATCAAGCCTATGGTCAATCAAATATTGGCACATGTGAGCAATACGCCTTTGGAGTTAATTGAGTTCTGCCAGAAGAATGGCATCTTGGTAGAAGCATATTCTCCAATTGCGCACGGTGCGGTTCTTGATAATAAAGAAGTGAAGGTAATAGCTGATAAATACGGAGTGTCTGTTGCTCAACTTTGCCTGCGCTATGATATTCAGCTTGGTCTTGCAGTCATTCCTAAGACGGCAAATCCAGATCATATGAGAATCAATGCAAAGCTTGACTTTGTGATCAGCGATGCAGATATGGAAATTTTGAAAAATGTCAAACCTATTCAAGATTATGGTGAGCACAGCTACTTCCCGGTATTTGGCGGAAAATTAAAATAAACAGGTGAGCAAGGACTTTTTATAGCAATGAATGAGCCAAGAGATACAATTATGAATGATATTATTGGAGGAATCAAAATGGCAAAACATGAAGAAGTAAAAAATGGCGTTATTTTTCCAGCAGGTGAAAAGAATGAAGCATATGCACAATTTTTTGTTGGACAAAGCTATCTTCAAACCTTAATCGCAGATCCTAAAGTGAACGTTGGAGTTGGAAATGTAACCTTTGAACCTGGATGCCGCAATAACTGGCATATTCATCGTGATGGATTTCAGCTTCTATTAGTAACGGGTGGCGAAGGTTGGTACCAAGAAGAAGGAAAACCTGCACAATTCTTAAAAGCTGGAGATGTTATTGTGACGCATGATGGTGTCAAACATTGGCATGGTGCTGCAAAAGACAGCTGGTTTGAACACATTGCCATCACTGCCGGTACGCCGGAATGGTTAGAACCAGTAACGGATGAGGAATATAATAGCATAAAATAATAGATCGTATGTATCTTAGAAGCAAAAACCCTACGGATTATTCCTAATAATCCGTAGGGTTTTTATTATAAATTCAAGATGTCATAGGAAATAGCCTTAACGCTATAAAAGTTCACCAATCGATTTGTTTTCCGTCTTTAAAAAAGAATCCGGAAGGTCCTTCGGGTCCAATCGTTGCTAACCAAAGAATAGAACGAGCAGCTTGCTGCGGCGTTCTTGGAGCTGATGGTCCACCCATATCTGAGCTTACCCATCCTGGATCGACCGCGTTAATTTTGATATCTTTGGTGCTTTCCGCAGCTATTAATTGCGTTAAGCCATTTAGAATAAGCTTGGATAACTTATAAGCGCCCACTCCTGAAGAAGACATTTCACTCATTGCTCCATATTCGGAGGAAACATTAATAATTCTTCCGTAGGCTTGCTGTTCCATAAGAGGCATAAAGGAACGGATTACGTGGTAAGCACCGAAGAAATTCGTTTCTAGCGTTTTTTCTAGAACAGAAGGGTCCAAGTTCACTAATTTTTGATTTTTATCTAAATATATGCCCGCGTTATTAATTAACACATCTAATCGTCCATATTGTTCACTTACTGTAGCTGCAGCTTGGCGGATACTGGCTTCACTGCTTATATCCATCACTACAAACGAAACATCAAGATAAGAGTCTTTAAGTTTTTGCACGGCTTTATGTCCGGTTTCTGAATTTCGGCTCGTCAAAATGACCTTAAAACCTTTCATCGCCAATTGTCTCACTAGTTCATAGCCAATACCCCGATTTCCGCCGGTGACGAGTGCAACTTTAGTGTGTTTTTCCATTTCAAGTCCTCCATTTTTTATTTATTAATTCTGTAAGTATTGACTAGAATAGAATTCAGCTTTTCATAGATGTAATAAAAGAAAACAAAGGGATCCTACTAGGGATCCCGAAAGAAAGTTGCGTTGATGTCTTATTTTGAAAGTTGACTTACAGGACGTTTCATATAACTTCTTGGTAAAATAAATATTGCGCTCAATATTAATGACAAGATGCCTACTAGTACAACGTATTGTATACCCATTCCTGATATAAATAGTCCACCTACGGCTGTACCAATGGTTGTTCCTAAGTTAACGGATGCTAAAAATAGTCCATTCGCGAAATCAGGGGCTTCTGGAGCTGCTGATGAAATCCAATATTGATTAATATTCGTTCCTATACCAGCAAATATTCCCCAAACTAAAGTCATGATAGCCATTGGCCAAGTAAATTGTCCGATAAAGAATAAAATGATGTAAACGACTCCCAATGCGAAAGGAAAAACGACTACAGTTTTAATGGCATTTTTCGTAAGTAATTTCCCTGCGATAATGTTTCCGATAATATTTGCCACACCGTACAGAACCAGCATGAAACTAATTAATTGTCCAGAGAGGTTCGTAACGCTTTTAAGATACTCAGCAAGATAGCTATATACCCCAAATACTGCTGAATTCAGTAAAAGGACTGCAATAATAGAAAGCCAAGTAACAGGTTTTTTTAATACGCTTAGCTGTGCTCCGTATGAAAGTCTTTCTGTAACAGGCATAGAAGGGAAGAATGCCCACGTAGCAATAAATACTATCGCGTTAATAACAGCAAAAAACGTCATTGATAGTTGAAACGAGACTGTACTTGCAAGAAAACTTGCGATTGGCACACCAAGTACCATACCTGCAGATACGCCAATAAAGACTTTTGAAACAGCTTTTGGAGCCTCTTCCTTGCTGACTGAGTTCGCTGCCATTGTAAAAGCTGCTGAAAAATAAATTGGATGAAAAATAGCTGGAATCACACGCGCAATGATGGCAATAGCAAAATTAGAAGTAAAGATAGAGATAATGTTACCTAAAATGAAAATACCAAGTACAAGCAGCATTGCCTTCTTGCGATTGACTCCCGAAAATAATAACGGCATCGTTGGACCGGATATTGACACGGTAAGCGCGAAGAGACTAACCAGCCATCCTGCCTTTGATACACTGATATGAAAGTGATCCGCAATGTAGGGTAATATCCCTATAACGCCCATTTCAGTATTGATAATACCGAAAGCTCCTAAAGTTAAGACAAATATAAGTAGCTTGTTTTGTTTAGACATAAAATAAAGATCCTTCTTTCTAAAAAATGTTGTGCTCTAGTGGCTGTAAAGCGGGTGTTTAAAGGTGTATTGTCATGTTTTTACTTAGTCACTTTTTCAATTCTAACTGTAAAAGTACCGTCAATATTTTCAAAATTTTCCTTTCCTGATTCAATTTGACCTAGTATGATAAGGTCGTTTGTAGCATCCTCAAGACCTTTGTAAAAAATAGCTACATTTCCCCAAGGAGCGTAATAAGCAAAGTCTCCTTTTTTGGATAGGTCTTCGGCTTGTACACCATCTATAGATAATCTTTTTTGTAAAATACTAACTTTCTCTTTACCTATATAATCTTCAAACGTTACGGTTAAAGGCAGTTGAGCTAGAAAATCCTTACTTGCTGGGTTATCGTACGTCCTAACAAACACTTCTTTGTTGTTGAACGTTAACTTTATTCTTGTATTTAAAATACTATCTTCTTCTGTTTGTTCTGGTACTCGGTTTAAATGCTTACTGGCATTATGGTCGGTTGCAGAAGAATGATTGTTGCCGCAAGCAGCGAGTGCAGCGCTTATTACTAAGATAGAAGGCAGATATAACATTTTTTTCATCTTAAGATCCTTTCCACATTGAATTATTAAAGATGTTGATGGTGTGATATGAACTTCTTTGTTGTTTATTCTAACGGCTTCTTCCAAATATAAAAAATACTTATATCTTATATCATGATATGTTTGATAAGCATTTCTGGAGTGTATATACTAAAGCTTATGAAAGGAGGAGAGGGATATAGAAATTCGAGTTTTGCGGTATTTTCTTACGGTTGCAAGAGAAGGAAACATCACGAAGGCCGCTGATGTACTGCATGTGACACAGCCAACACTGTCTAGGCAATTAAAAGATCTTGAACAAGAGTTGGGCAAAAAATTATTTATTCGCAGCAGTCACAGTATCATTTTGACAGATGAAGGAATGCTTCTGCGAAACAGGGCAGAGGAAATTGTTAATATGGTCGATAAATTGGAGGCGGAGTTTAGTTCCATGGAAGAAACAATAGGTGGTGATATTTATATAGGGGGCGGGGAGACAGAAGCAATGAAACATATTGCACGAGTCGCAAAAGATGTGCAGGTACGTTATCCCAATATACGATATCACCTCTACAGCGGAAACGAAGAAGATATAACGGAACGGCTTGACAAGGGGCTGCTTGACTTTGGCATTTTAATTCAACCGGCTGATATTTCAAAATACAATTATCTTAATATCCCTGCCAAAGATGTTTGGGGCGTTGTGATGAGAAGAGACAGTCCTCTTGCCCTCAAAGAAAGCATTCAAGCTGCGGATTTATTGAACGCTCCACTAATCTGTTCACGACAGGCCATGAAGCAGACATTTTCAAAAAATGAATTTTCGGATTGGTTTGGCGAAGACTTTCATAAATTAAACATCGTTACTACATACAATCTTGCATATAATGCGGCCATTATGGTTGAAGAAGGCATTGGGTATGCCATAACACTTGATAAAATAGTCAATACGTCTACTAACAGCAACCTTTGTTTCAGACCGTTACAGCCAAGACTTGAATCAGGTTTAAATATTGTGTGGAAAAAGCATCATGTTCTTTCAGCTGCAGCTGATGCGTTTTTAAAAGAACTGCAGGGGGAATTTTCACAAACTCTAAACTGACAGCGCGTCGGTCTAGTTCAAACAAATGGAGTAAAAAGACTTATCTATACGGTATGGTAGATAAGTCTTTTTACTGCGGGTATGGAGGTGATGTTAAGAGCCTTAGGATGTTTTATTAGGATGTATTAACTCCCATTCGCCAGGGTTAGTGTCATCTGGCGATAAACCGTTAATAATATCAAGATAATGATTAGCTTTTTCGTCCATATATTTTACAGTTCTTTTAGCTTCCTTTACGGAGAGCGATTGAAGGTAAAAGAGACGTACCTAAAAATAGCAGGCTTGAACGAGTAAGCGCTGATTAGAGACCGGTTAACTTTCATAGATCTTAATGGAATATAGATGTATAAAAGCGTAGCCTGTCACGAGTTCACGCTTTTATAGTGAGAGCTTAAAACGTAGACTTCATTTTTCAAAGAAGAAATTTTTAAAAAGATAAGTGAGACGAACATTTCACTAATTTTTCACTATTAGATGCTAGTATAAATATCAGTAATGCAATACAACATTTTCTATAGAACTCCCCTATTTAGGCTGACCTTTTAAGGTGAGCTTTTTTTGTGTCTGCAATTAATATGCTCCATAGAATATGGAAAAAAGTAAATATAGGCACTCCAATAAAAGCGATAAAAGCTGAAGCAATAAGAGAAGCAATCCAATAAAACTTCCATTTGCTAAAGAATTGGTAAACTAATGTAAGTATAACCGGGATAACTGCAAAATCAACGGAATTAAAACGATGAGTAAAGACCAATAATTGATGAGGGTAGCTCCATACGCCAAAGAACTTTCCGAGTTCATCCACAGTACCAACTAAAACAAAGCTAATGAAAAATACTAAGAGAATAAATATTATTCGTTGTCGGTCAATGAGGAGATAAAAAACGAATAGAAAAGCGCACTTAAAATGATAATTAGCCACCATTGAGCACTAAATAAATCATGATGAAGCCAGTAATCGTATTGTTTATCATTAACACGCTGGGTAAGAACTTCTAACTGATTAACCATAAACACCACCTCCTTACGAGTATGTGTGAAAAAGAGGTGGTTCATGCAATTAGTCACTTCGTTAGATTTTTTCTTTTTATGGGTTTTGTAATGTATTAAATAAAAAAGGAAATCTACAGCGCTTGTTCTGAGCTTACGTTATTTTGTTTAAATGTCGTATGAATCATAAAGGCAATAAGAATGGAGGCTAGGACTAGAGAAGAGCCTGCCGTACCTAAGTCTAAACCACCTTTTTCATGTGGCTTTGTCAAAAGATCTCCAAATGTTGCTCCGAAAGGGCGAGTCAAAACGAATGCTACCCAAAATAAAAATACACGAGAAATCTTTGTATAGAAGGTACATATAACAATGAATGCTAGTAAGCTGCCAATTAAAATAGCTCCACCTATATATCCAAGGCCAGACGTATCAGACAAAAAATCTCCTAAAGCTGTACCTAATGTGTTTGAGAAAAGGATGGCAATCCAATAAAGTATTTCAGCCTTGCGGTTTCTAATATAGTTGATATTTAATGAACGCTCGCTAAAATACCAGTATGCAAATATCGACAACAATATAGTGATTAATATCATCGAGCCTTTTGCGTAACCTAATGCCAGTGTACGATCCATAAAATCAGACATAGTTGTGCCAGCTACGCTAGTTGACAGAATAACAGTCCAATAAAGGGCCGGAATATACCTCTTAGAGCTTAGTTGAGCTACAAGTGTAATTAAAAATATGCTAAAAAAGATCAGCGTACTAACTGCATATCCAACTCCTAATGTTTGTGCTAACAAGTCACCTGCGGTTTCACCCAGTGTCGTAGCAGAAATCTTCATAATCCAAAAAACAAGGGTAATTTGTGCAATTTTATTCATTGGCAAAGATGCTTGCATTTTTAATTTTTTTCTCCTTCCTGTGCTAACTGTTTATTCTCTTAAATAAACGGCACACTTGCCTAACGTTTTTCTTAAAGAAATTTTTAAAAAGCTTCATCGCTGCAATTCAAACTGTACAGTCTTTTTCTAAAATCAAAATGAAAAATAAATAAGAATTTAATGAGATTTTTATAAAAAACTTTTTATTAATGTTTTATCAACTCTGTTGCACCATGATGTTTTTATAAAAATAAAATATTTATTTTTTATCGAATTCTCATTTTAATTTCATTTAAATTTCATTACACAGTATTAAATTTAAATTATGTGAGCCAAGTTTTTTAAACATAACGTTATGCCTTCAGCTTTTGAAACTAGAAAATAAGTACAATTCATTAAAAGAAGGAGAACGTTGAACAGTTGTTAAGAGGTCAAAGATGATGATACTTAAGAAATTTTTAAGAAACAGCTAGTAAGATTATAAATAGCATGACTATTGGTAGGAAGGTGCCATTTTGATACGTTTTCAAAGAAAGAAGAAAAGACATACATATATTTTGATAGGAGGGATTCTTACTGTAGGAGGACTTATTTTTGTTGGAACCTTGTACAAAGGTAGCTTACTTTCTTTAGACAAGCTTTCTTGGAGTGAACCTCAACAAGTGAGTCAATTATTTTCCACTTACAAAGAAAACTCTATCTTAAAGAATAAGCTAGCCACTGAAAATCAGGAGGAAGCAAATGCTTATAAGTTGGAATATGAAAACAAAGTCTTAAAAAAAATTTTAAAAACAGAAGATCAGGTGAAAACCTATAATCCTGTAACAGCTACCGTAATTGGCCGCTCAACGAACAACTGGAACAATGAATTAACAATTGATAAAGGAAAGAAGCAGGGGTTAAAAATAGATATGAATGTGCTAGGTACAAATGGAGTCGTTGGGAAGGTATCCAAAGTTTTTTCGTCAACCTCTATCGTAGAACTAATTAGCTCAAACCTTAGGACAAATCGTATGGCGGTAATGTTAAAGGATAGGAAAAGCGTGAATGGAACATTAGAAGGCTACGATGATAAAAAAGGTAATTTAATTATTAGAAAAATCCCTAGTGAGGCTGAGGTTAATGTAGGAGATAAAGTTCAAACCTCTCCTATCAGTTCAATCTTTCAAAGGAAGTTAGCCTTAGGAAAAGTCATCAAAGTAAAGCCTGATGAATATGGATTAACGCAATTGGCCGTTGTAAAACCCTCATCCAACTTTAATGATATTAGTGAAGTAATTGTTATTAAAGCAAAGAACAATGGGTAGGGAATTTAATATCACATTCTAATAGAAGTCTTTTATCTTATGTTTTTATGTTCAGCACTTAAAACTTCTTATTGTCCACTGAGATGTTGGTTTGTGATAGCTATACACTTCTCTTTATTATTGGAAAGAGCGATCGATATGCAAAGCAAAAATATAGAGATTGAAAAGAGGGGTTAGTTAGATGAAAGAAAGTATTTTAATTGTGGAAGATGAAGTAGAAATAGGCAATATATTAAAAATGGAACTTGAACATGAAGGTTACCAAGTGAAAATTAAAAACAATGGAAGAGATGGTCTCGAAATGGCCTTATCAAATATGTTTGATTTAATTTTACTTGACATTATGCTACCGGAAATGAGTGGTATAGAGGTCTTGCGTAAAGTAAGAAAGAGAGAAAATTACGTGCCTATTATTCTTTTGACAGCTCGCAAATCAACTCTAGACAAAATACTGGGGTTAGATCATGGCGCAAACGATTATATAACTAAGCCATTTAAAACTGAAGAATTGCTGGCTCGGATACGTTCTTTACTACGTTATAAGCACCTTGTTATTAGGAATAAGGTAGAAAAAGACTCGTTATTATTAATTGAAGATATGGTTATAAATACTGAATCAAGAGAAGTAACTAGAGCTGGGCAAAAAATCAGCTTAACCCCTAAAGAGTATGATTTATTAATTTACTTAGTCATCCATAAAAATAAGACGGTTACTCGTGAAGGAATCTTACTAAATGTATGGGGATATGAATACGAAGGAGATACAAATATACTTGATGTTTATATAAGTTATTTGAGAAAGAAAATTGAAGAAGGATTTAGTCCCTCACTCATTGAGACTGTTCGAGGTATAGGATACACCATTAAAGAAAATTAAAGAAACAAGGAAAGCAACTTTATATGATTCATTAAAGAAGATTAAGAAATAAATTCATTTATTCTTAATCTCTTTTTTATTCAAATCTAATTTTTATTTGATAAATTGAAGAAAAGCCTATAAAGAAGAAAGTCATAGAAAACTTATTTCATATTTCTTCTTATTATCTTTCAAAATTGAGGGATATAGTACTAGTACTCATATTCATTTGTAGAAGCAGTTTTTACGTTTTTAATTTTTAGACAAAGGAGAGTACTTTATATGCAAAAGGTACTAATTGTAGAGGATGAAGAAGGATTAGTAGAATTTTTAGAATTAGAACTAAAATATGAAGGATATTTAGTTGACGTAGCTTACGATGGTCGTACTGGTTTAGATAAAGCAACCAAGCAGAAGTACGATATTATATTATTGGATTTAATGATGCCTGGATTAAATGGAATTGAGGTATGCAGAAGACTAAGAACAACTAAGGATACTCCTGTTATTATGCTCACAGCTAAGGATAGTGTCATGGACAGGGTAATGGGGCTTGATAATGGAGCTGACGATTATTTGTCCAAACCATTTGCAATTGAAGAATTATTTGCAAGAATGCGAGTCATTTTTAGACATCAAGAAAACAACAAGATGCTGAATCAGAAGCTACTATTAACATTTAAAGATATTGAACTTGATTTGGAATCAAGAACAGTGATAAAAGAAAAAAAACTAATTGAACTCACGAATAAAGAATTTGAACTCCTAGCCATTTTTATGCGTAACATTAACAAAGTATTAACGAGAGACATACTTTTAGAGCAAGTGTGGGGGTACGATTCAGTTGTTGAAACGAATGTTGTCGATGTATATGTTAGATATTTAAGAAATAAATTAAGTGCGCAGGACAAAGAGTTATATATTCAAACCATCAGAGGGGTTGGGTACGTGATGCGTGATGCGTGATGTTTAAATGAGAAAGTGGATAAATTGTATAAAAGATTTACCTATAAGATGGAAGATAACGTTATGGTCTTCCATGTTTTTATTTTTTCTTTTTCTCTCTTATAACCTCTTTCAATACATTGTGATCGATAACGGTATTTTAAATTATGAGAAGCAAAATGGTATTCATCAATTAAACGAGGTTCTCGCTTTTATTCAATCTGATGATGAACCTTTATCCTTAAAACAAATTGAAAACAGTGAAGGATACTTATCGAAAATTAATGAAAAGAATCAGTTGATTCGTGTTCTTGATAGGAAAGGGAACATTATAACCAGTACCTCAAACAATGTTTCACCAAACTGGCAGCAACCGAAGGCGGTGAAGCACAAAGAGTATAAAGTGATTCGAAACCACGATGAACGTCTACTCGTTCTTCGTTCTCCAATTGTCACCGACAACTTCACTGGAACGGTTGAAATTGTTAGAAATATGGAGATGTCTGATGCTTTTATGGACAAGATTTTTTTATTAATGCTTGCTGCAGGGATAGGCTCACTAATCTTTAGTATTCTAGGTGGAACCATTCTAGCAAAGAAAATACTATCTAACGTTCAAGCGTTAACATTGACGATGAAAAAAATAAAAACAAATGGCCTTGAAGAACGTGTTCCAGTTAATGAAAAAAACGATGAATTTGCTCAATTAGGCAGTTTATTTAATGAGTTGATGGATAGCCTCGAAGACTCTTTTTTACAGCAAAAACAGTTTGTAGAGGATGCTTCACATGAATTAAGAACTCCGTTAGCCATTATCCAAGGACATTTGACATTGTTAAATCGCTGGGGGAAAAATGATGCAGCAGTATTAGATAAATCCTTGAAATCCAGTCTGAAAGAAGTAGAGCGTTTAACGAATCTTGTGCAAGAATTATTGGAGCTATCCCGAGCTGAAAATAGTCTGATAAATCCTGTAGATGTTGAACCTATTAACGTATTGGCCACTGTTCAACATGTTGTAAGGAATTTTGAAGTACTGTATAACAACTATGAGTTTAAAATAAGACACTCACATGAAAATCTGTACGTGAATATTTCTTCTCGCCATCTAGAACAAATATTAATCATTTTGTTAGATAATGCAGTCAAATATTCTAAGAAGGAAGAGAAAGAGGTAGTTATAGACTGTTCTCTCATCAATGAAAAGGTATCCCTTAAAATAATGGATAAAGGAATTGGAATTCCAGAAGAGGATATACCTTATATTTTAAATAGATTTTACCGAGTGGATAAGGCAAGGAGCAGAAAACAAGGAGGACTTGGCTTAGGACTGGCTATAGCCAAACGATGGATTGAAAAGTACCACGGTACGATTAACATCGAGAGTAAAGAGGGCGAAGGAACAAATGTAACGGCTGTATTGCCTCTGTTTACTAACTCTCTATAAATGTGCATATAAAACAAGCTCTTTATTTTTAATACTCCTAACTTCAAAAGCAAAGAAGCATCAAAATCTAAAAGTAAAAAGACCTTATCACATTTCATCAAAAGTAGCTTGATAAAGCACAGAAAGTAGAGGTGTCTAGTATGAAGTTGAAGTTTCAATTTACACTTGCTTTTATATTAAGCTTGTTGTCCCTTATTTGTTTTAGTGGGATGGCTCTTTTAATTAATGGATCAAAAATTGTCGCATTTGATCGGTCTATTATATCGCTAATTCAAGGGTTCGAAACTCCTGGGCTAACGACTATTATGAAATGCTTTACTTTTATTGGCTCTACGCCATCTGTTGCAGTGATTTCTCTCTTTAGTTTGTTTTTTCTCTATAAAGTATTAAAACATCGAACGGAGCTTATTTTATTTATCGCGATTATTGTAGGTTCTCCAATCCTCAATGAGCTGCTAAAACTACTTTTTCATCGTGCACGTCCTGATTTCCATCGATTAATCGAAATCAATGGTTATAGCTTTCCAAGTGGGCATGCTATGAGTGCTTTTGCTGTTTACGGCGTCCTTTCATTTTTGCTCTGGCGTCATATTTCTACTCGCTGGGGACGTACACTTCTAATCGTTATTAGCACTACAATGATTCTAGCAATAGGTATTAGTCGTATTTACTTAGGCGTGCATTATCCTAGCGACGTTATTGGAGGCTATTTTGCTAGCGGCTGCTGGCTAGCTATTGCTATTTGGTTCTATCAACGCTATCAGGAGAAGAAGATTGAGCAAAGAAGATCTACTCAAAGTAAAGAATGAATACGATGATATATCAACGCGGAAATAACCATATACCATATAGGGTACGGATGCAAGTGACTGGCTTCATAATTAAGTGTGGATTATCAAAAGTACTGATATGAACAGCCAGCATTGATTTATGGACGTTTTTTCAGTAGGGGGAATAAAAAACGAATTTATAAGAACTGCATTTTTTATAAAGATGATACACCACCTAGGAAATTAAATTTTTGATAGCATTCTACTTAAAACAGTCATAAAATTGACTGTTTTTATTATTAGAAAATGTAAAATAACGGTTACTTTTTTCTTGAACTTATTACAAAAAAATCAAATGAAACTGATCCATTTCTATCGATTGTGGCAGAAATTGTTAAATTTTATCTTAAAAAGTGATATTCTTACAGTAATTCAATCAATATACTTTCAAAGCTATTTGTGGATTGAATTTTTACAGTATAAAAAATATTGAGAGTCATGATTACTGTATTACTCTGAGACTAAGGATGAGCAATGTATGAACAAACTTATAATACCAGCCATACTCGTTATATTCGCTTTGTGGATCTTATTACAATTAGCTTTAGACGGGAATATCTTTAAAAACCCGCTAAATTATTTTATCTTAATTACGGTTTTCTTTTTATTTATCAAGCAAGCAAAAGAAAAATAGCCTGACATCGCTGCTGAGTAGTCTATAGTTATAGGCTGCTTTTTCTTTTGGCCGCGTTAAAAATAATTTCATATATAAGCTAATTAGAAAAAGAAGGTTGAACCTTGCTTTATAAAAAATGCCTTACGACTGTAAAATGATTAAAATTTAAAAAATATTAAACAGTACCTTGCAATAAACAATAGCTGGTGATATATTGTAATTATTAGGAAGTTATTATAAATCAGTACTATACAATAAACAGTAGTGGACTGTGAAAAGAAAAGGGTGAAGAGCAGTGAACGTGCAATTTAAAAAAGGGGTTTTAGAGCTGTGTGTCCTTGTGTTACTTGATAAGAAAGACCGCTATGGATATGAATTAGTTCAAAAAATCTCCGATCAAATTGAAATATCAGAGGGGTCGGTATATCCTCTTCTGCGCCGATTAACAAAAGAAGAATATTTTACAACGTACTTAAAAGAATCTACAGAAGGTCCTTCAAGAAAATATTATCAGCTTACAGCTAAAGGAAGGGAGTATTTATACGAACTTATCGATGAGTGGAACGAATTTTCAAGAGGTGTTAATCAATTAATTAAAGAAGGTGTGAACAATGTCGAAGAGTAAATTTTTACAGCAATTAAATGAATCCTTAAAACCATTGTCCTCAAAAGAACGAGCGGATATTTTACAAGATTATGAAGAACATTTTTCCATTGGCTTAGAAGAAGGAAAAACAGAAGAAGAAATTGTAGCGTCGCTAGGATCCCCGAATCAAATAGCCAAAGAATTACTGGCAGATTATCACGTTGAGCAAGCAACAGCTAAGGCAACAACTCAAAATATTTTGAGAGCCACTTGGGCCGTAATTGGTTTAGCTTTTTTCAATGTAGTAATTGTTCTTGGTCCGGCCGTTGCATTAGCTGGCTTTATTTTATCAGCTTGGGCCATAGGTCTATGTTTCTTGCTATCTCCTATTCTAGTTCTCGGTGAAGCTATTGTACATTCAAGCGGCTTTTTTCTCTTTAATTTATTTATGTCGTTAGCATTTTGCGGAATTGGATATTTTATTATGCTAGGTATGTTTGTTGTAACGAAGCTAGCTATAAAAGGCTTTGTACGTTATCTGAAATACAATGTATCACTGGTGAAAGGCGGTTTAAAACGTGCTGAATAAAAAGAAACTCTCCGTTCTTGCAGGCATTCTCATTCTTATTGGGGTTATAGGAAGTCTCCTTACTTATCGTGCTATTGATCCTGAACCTATTTCAAAAGAAAAAGTTATTAACAGCAATCAAGTATCAAAGGTAAACATTAATACGGATAATACTCGTGTTCATGTGTACCCTATCAAAGGCAGTGATATCAAAGTAACGTTAAAAGGCGAAACATCTTCTAACATAAAAAGAGACTTCACTACTAATGTTAAAAATTCAACCCTTTTTATCTCCTATAATGAACAGCAGCGCAGCTGGGTCAATTTTGACATTGTTAGTGTATTAAAACCGCTATCCATCAACGTTTATCTGCCTGAAAAACAGTATAATTCATTGGGGATTTCCAGCAACAACGGATATGTGTCTGTTAAAAAATTACGCGCAGCAGATGTTTCTGTTCGTGCAAACAATGGACGTGTAGAATTAGAGGACATTGATTCACAAAACCTGAACACTAGCGTACATAATGGACTTACAAGCATAAAAAATGCTGCAGCCACAACAGTTCAAGCAAAAGGAAATAACGGAAAAATAACGCTGAGTAACGTGCAAGGTAGTTTAGAAGGTGAAACCCATAACGGAAGTATCGCTCTTGAAACAGAAGAACTTGATCGAGACATTGACTTTAAAACGCACAATGGAAAGATTACGATTACGACAGAAAAAGAACCAAGAAACGTTCAATTTAACGTTTCTGTTGATAATGGAAAAGTCGATATTCTGAATAAATATGATCGTAACGCTGTTATTGGAAATGGAAAGAATATCATTAAACTAGCTACTCATAATGGCAATATTTCAGTAATAAAGTAACTGTTTGAATAAGCTTGCCTACAAAAAAGCAGAGACACAGCTAGCCTGAGATAATCAAAAAAGGGTTTCACTCATTGAACGTTGATGAGTGGAACCTTTTTTCTATGCAAGATTAATAAGCTAAAAGCTTGTTACTACACAAAAAATAGATAGTAATATTATATTATTTTGAATTTTTATTCATTTTAATTTATAATTTGGTAAGTGAATGCAGAATAAGGTTCTAATAGAACAATTACTCCAAAACTTGCGTGCTAGAAAAACAAGCTGTATTCATTTTAATCTGAATATTATTAATAGTTTAATTAATTTTGATATCACGCAGGAATGAGAGGGAGAAGCATTCAAAAAAACGACTTTAGGGGGAACAACATGATATTCGGTGTATTGAAAGATAATAAAGTGGGAGAGTATCGAGTAATTATGACGCCTGTGGAGGCTGCTGCTATTAAAGATGATGGTCATACGGTTCTTGTTCAAAAAGATGCGGGCGCATTAGCGGGATTTACGAATGAACAGTATGAAAAAGAAGGGGCGGAAATAGTAGAAACAACAGAAGAGATGTATGAAAGATGTGACTTTATCGCAAAAGTTAAAGAGATTGAAGAAAGTGAATATAAGTTGCTTAAGGAAAACCAAATTATCTATACGTGTATACATCCAGCTGCACACAAAGAGCAGGTACAAGCTATACTCGATAGCAAATGTATTGCATTCACAGCAGAGGATTCTCATAGATTTGGTTCAGTTAACTGTGAAGCAGCGGGAAAACAAGGTGCATTAATGGGTCTGCAGGCAATGCTGACGATTAACGGAGGGAAAGGAAAATTTGTTAGTGGCTTAGCCGGAGCCCCTGGTATGAAGGTGCTTATCCTTGGAGGAGGACTAGTAGGAAGGTCGGCGCTGCAAGTGCTACATTCTTTAGGCGCGTGGTGTACTGTAATGGATATCAATTACGGAACATTAAGAGATATTGGCAAAACGTATAATGAAAAAGTAAATACGCAGCTATCAACTAAGCAAAATATTAAAAAATTGCTTCCTGAAATTGATATGGTGATTAACTGTGTTAAATGGCCAAAGGAACGCGAAGATTATTTAATAGATCGTGATATGCTCAATTTAATGGAAAAAGGATCAGTTATTGTAGATATTAGCAATGATACTGACGGTGCGATTGAGTCCTTCCGTGAAACAACTCATGAAAATCCTACATATATCGAAAATGGTGTCGTTCATTATTGTGTCAGCAATATTCCTGGAGCTATTGCTAATTCTACTTCTGTAGCTTATGCGGCATCTGTATTGCCACATATCCAATCCATCCTAAATTCAGGTGTGAAATCAGCCTGTATTAAAGACGGATTTTTAAGACGAAGCTTAACCGCTTATAAAGGATACCTTACACATGAAGAAACAAGTGCTATCCAAAATAGACCTTGGATCAAACCAGAAGACGTATTACATATAAAAGAAGAAAAACTAGACCCAGCACCACCGGCTACATCAACAAGATCAACTAATTTTTTAAGCATGTAACGTTACGAAAGGAGGATATGAATGACTGTATATACGATACTAGTAGATTTTGCTTGTGCCAGCGTCCTGATTCTAATAGGCATGCTGCTTCGCGCAAAATTTAAATTTATTCAAAGAAGCTTTATTCCAGCAAGCTTATTGGCAGGTTTTTTAGGTTTAGCACTAGGACCTAGCTTTCTAAATGTTCTACCTTTTTCTGAAGATATTAGCTCCTATGCAGGAATCATCACCATCTTTGTATTTGCGGCAGTTGGGATAAACGGGTTTTCTTTTTCACCAGGCAACATGAAAAAGGATATTAATCGAATGGGCGCATATGCCACTTATAAAATTCTTTGTATAGGTCTTCAAATGTCTATTCCAATTGTTTTTTCAATTTTAGTGATTTCAAAGTTTGCCCCGGAGATTAATAACGGATTTGGTTTACTTTTAGCAGCTGGATTTTATGGAGGTCATGGAACGGCGGCAGCGGTAGGTACAACCTTTGAAAATTTAGGATGGGAAAATGCGACTGACTTAGGAATGACAGCTGCTACTGGCGGTATTTTAGCAGGTATTTTTGGCGGATTGATTTTTATAAAATGGGCAACTCGAAAAGGTTATACTCATTATGTAAAAGATTTTTCAGAAATTTCGGAGGATCTAAAAACAGGATTAGTTCAGCCTAAAAATAGAACGGCAATGGGGAATGACACGATTTCACCAATTGCCATGGACCCATTAGCTTTTCATTTAGCATTATTAGTTGTGCCGTCAGGTTTGGGCTATCTATTAAATAACTATATTGCTACTGCTTGGGGACTAGAATTCCCGACGTTTACAATAGCATTTTTGATAGCACTGCTTATGTACATATTGCTAGGCAAAGGAGAAAAAGGCGTTTACAAATACGTTGATAGTAAGATAGTCGATCGTTTAGGAAGTGCAGCAACCGATTTTCTTGTATTTTTCGGTGTAGCGTCAATTAAATTACCGATTGTTGTTGAATATGCACTTCCACTTGGTTTATTAATGCTTTCAGGCATAGTAGTAGTGGTGGTGATGCTAGTCGTAATTGGACCTGCTATGAACTATGAAAGCTGGTTTGAACGTTCTATATTTGTGTATGGCTACTCAACAGGTGTATTCGCTATCGGACTTACATTACTAAGAATTATTGATCCTAACAATAAATCAAAAACACTTACAGACACAGCGGTAGTTGGACCGCTTAATACGCCGTTAGAATTATTTGCATGGTCAGCGGGCCCTGTTATGCTGCTAAGCGGACAGCACTGGACGTTTGTTGGGATCTTTGCAGGCATATCTATTCTATGTTTCGTCATCGCTCGAATCTTCAAATGGTGGCACTGGAAGGTTCCTTTAGGCGAGCGCCCTCCTGTTCCATTAGATAGAAATGAAGGCTTTATTCGGATATCGGGAGAACATATTGAAAAATAACGTAGGTTAAATAAAATATGTATACTTGACTAATTATATTTATATTTTATGAACGAGAAACAAGAGCCCGTAAACATATGTTTACGGGCTCTTACAATCCGATGAGAAGTTTGTGATGGAGAAGGATAAATTCGTCCGTTTTCTACCATGATTTATCTCTTGTTTTTCTTAATTAATGGATTGTTAGTGCTTGACCTATATTAAGCCAATTGTCTAGAAATTTGTAGTCTCCGTAGGTAGAGATCTTTAAAAATATACCTTCTTTTACTCGGAAACCGGAATATTTTTCAGAGTTGTACGATACTATTTTCTGATACAACCTATTCTTACAACAGGTGGTTTCTTTGTTTTACCTATAAATCGCTATTGAAAGGAGCAAAAGTAAATGAAACGAAATGTTGTGTATGGCTTATTACTAACAGTGTCTTTAATATTTGCGCTTTTTTTAATTGTTGATTGGCGTCAATATGAAACTGGGTTAGAACACGCTATTAAACCTGCTGATCAAAACTATGAAAACAGCGAAAACTATATTTCTGACAAACGTATGATAGATGTAATTGTAAAGCTAACGGAAGAAAGTCCTGCAACATTTGGAACGAGATTAAAAAGTGCGCAAAGAATAGATGAGAAGCGTGTCCATGTGAATACCAATAAGCTAGAAAGCGTTATCGAGTTAAAAGATATAGAAGGTAAGACCTTGGTATGGCGTGTGCTAGACGCCACATCCAATCATTTAATTATAGAAAGCAAGAACTGGGGAAATGAATAAGGGACCTGCTGATGTTTCTTCTTATGAAAACAGGCTGAGACAAAAGTATGCTAGTGGTGGTGTCTCGGCCTGTTTATACTTTTGTTACCGATTGTTCTTAAAGCACCAAAATAGAGGAGGAGAGATATTTTTGATTAATACTCATTAAAATATTCTTGAATCTTTTTAGGATCCTTTGTTTTCGTTAAAGCAAGCATTAAAAGAATACGGGCTTTTTGTGGATTTAATGAATCCGATGTAACAAACGTATCTTTATCATCTGATTCTTCATGTGTCACAACCCCGCTTCCTACGCGGCTAGATCTCACAATAACTACGCCTTTTTTTACCGCATCTCTAGCACCTGTTAGGGCAGCATCCGATAGCAGCCCATTTCCTGCTCCTGCGACGACTATTCCTTTTGCTCCGGCTTTTACGGCTGCGTCATAAAAGTTCCTAGAGTCGTTTTGATACCCATATATGATGTCTACTCGAGGAAGCTTATCTAATTTTGATACATCGAATAGTGATTGCGTTGTATGCTTACGAGTTGCTTTATTATAAAATAATACCTGATCTCCAGCTATTTCTCCTACATATCCCTGTTCAGGGGATTTAAACGTATCCACTGCCGTTGTATGTGTTTTCGTTATATAACGAGCTGCGCCAATTCGATCGTTAAGCGCTACTAAAACGCCGTTATTTCGTGCTTCTTTTTTAGAAGCAATTTTCACCGCATTATACAAGTTTAGCGGTCCATCTGCACTTATAGCGGTAGCTGGTCTCATTGAACCAACCACAACCACAGGCTTGTCACTCTTTACTACTAAGTTTAGAAAATAAGCTGTTTCCTCCATCGTATCAGATCCGTGTGTCACGACAATCCCGTCAACATCCTTAGACGCTAATAGTGTATTAATTCGTTTGGCTAACTTTAACAAAATGCTGTTATTTATATTTTGACTTCCGATATTTACGACCTGTTCTCCGCTTACATTCGCTAGTTTTTTTAACTGAGGAACAGCTTTAATGATGGTTTTAATATCAAGGGCTCCTGATTCATATCCAGTTGTGTCTGTGCTGCTTTCAGAAGAACCTGCAATCGTACCTCCAGTGGCCAAAATCTTTATATTGGGCAACTCTTCTTTCACTGAATGTTTTACAGTCATTTTAGAATCATTTACTGATGCATTGACCAATGATAAAGGTCCCGAAAATAAGATAACGCTTGATAAAAAGGTGACGCCTATTATTCTTTTCAGTTCCATTGTTACGTAGCTCCTTTTACGCCAAAGACATGTAACGGTATTATTAGTAATTTGAGTTTGAAATATCCAATCATTTGTCCGCACGAAGAATAAATAGATAAACGCATTATTTTTATGAGATTTCTTTTTGCTTTTTCTCTTAACAATTTTCTAATCTCCTCACATAAGTGAACTTGGGAATCAAAAATCTTTATTTCGTTTATATCTTCCATTTGTTTAGACATGAGTTGGGCTCCTTTATAACATTTTAAGGAACTATTCTGTTCTAAAAAATGGAAATCATTTCGCTTTTTTACCCATTTAACATAAGGTAGTCTCTATATAGGGATGAAAATAATGATTTTAATAGGAACGTTTATAAAAAAAATCCTTGCTGCCGCAGGTAAGGAGTCATTATTGATATAAGACATGCTTGACATTTATACGGTGAGAGTTGTCTTATTTACTAAAATTCAGGTATATAATGCTTGTTCAAAGTCACATATTACTATAGTATTTGAAATTAAATTTTAAGATTTTAAAATAATTGTTGAAATTTAATTTCAAAGACGTTATTCTGTACTTGAGAACGATTTCAAACAAAAACAAAGATAGGATGATAAGTAATGCTTGAACATTTAACTACTGAGACTCGTAATGAAAAAACAATGAATCTAGATGAACTGTCCATTTTTGATTTTCTTACAACCATGAATGAAGAAGATGAAAAAGTTGCGAGTGCGATAAAAAAAGAACTTCCTTCTATTGCAAAAGCTGTAGAAGCTATTATAGAAGCTAAGAAACAAGGGGGGCGCCTTATTTATATAGGTGCAGGAACCAGTGGCCGCATCGGCTTGCTTGATGCTGTTGAGTGTCCGCCTACATTTGGTACAAACCCAGATGAAGTAATAGGCTTAATTGCCGGCGGAGAAAAAGCTTTTATCAAAGCAGTAGAAGGAGCAGAAGATAGTAAAGAGTTGGGCATGGAAGACTTACAAAACATTCGACTTACTAAGGTAGACATTGTTGTAGGGATTGCAGCAAGCGGTCGTACACCTTATGTCATTGGAGCATTAGAATATGCTAACTCAATTGAAGCTCGAACAATAGCAGTTAGCTGTAATAAGGGCTCTGATATTGGAAAAGTAGCAAACATTGCAATTGAAGTAGTAAATGGTCCTGAAGTATTAACAGGTTCTACTCGCTTGAAAGCCGGAACAGCACAAAAATTGGTTTGTAACATGCTTTCGACAGCTTCTATGGTAGGTATCGGAAAAGTGTATGGAAATCTAATGGTAGACGTTCAGCTGACGAATGAAAAGCTCGTAGAACGCGCAAAACGAATTGTGATGGAAGCAACTTCATGCACGTATGATACGGCAGAAGAGTACTTAGCAAAAGCAAATTGTAATTCTAAGCTTGCTATAGTCATGATTTTAACAGGACTTTCATATGAGGAATCTTTACATCGTTTAGAACAAACACAAGGGTTTATCCGTCAAGCAATCGTGAATTAAGTAGCGAAACTATAAGGGAGATGGGAACAGCTATGAGTAAACATCATCAAACAGCTAAAGAACTGCTTCAAGCTCTTGGAGGCAGTTCTAATATAGCAAATTATACACACTGTATGACAAGACTCCGTGTCACCCCAGTGAATCATAATAGAATCGATGAAGCGAGTATAAAACAAGTGAAAGGAGTGGTAGGGGTTGTCGATGATGATACGTATCAAATTATTCTAGGACCAGGAGTAGTTACGAAAGTTGCTGAACAATTTGGTATTGTACTTCAAGAAGATTCTGCAGCTCCTTCACAAGAAAAAGCTTCATCTGAAGGTTTGACGTCAAAAGGTGCAGGTATGAAATCTGAGCTAAAAAAGAAAAACAATACGCCATTTAAAAATTTTTTACGGAAAGTTGGAAGTGTTTTCATCCCTCTCATTCCAGCTTTCGTAGGCGCAGGTTTAATAGCTGGCATTGCTTCTATTTTAGCCAACAGCATAACCGCGGGAGACCTTGATAAAGATAATTGGCAACAATACGTTACGATTCTTAATGTAATTAAAAATGCAATCTTCAGCTATTTAGTTATTTATGTAGGTATTAACGCAGCAAAAGAGTTTGGTGCTACTCCGGCCCTAGGTGGAGTTATCGGAGGTATCACCCTTTTAACGGGAGTTACAGAAGAATTCCCTATTATGAATATCTTTACCGATCAGCCTCTAACTGCTGGGCAAGGCGGGGTTATCGGAGTTTTAATTGCTGTATGGTTACTTTCATTTTTAGAAAAATTCTTACGTCGATTTATTCCTGATGCAATCGATATTATTGTTACACCTACAATTGCTCTTCTGATTGTCGGATTACTAACGATTTTCTTTATTATGCCTTTTGCAGGTCTAATTTCTAGTAATTTAATTGGAGGCATAGATTGGACTCTTGAACGTGGAGGGGTTTTTGCAGGTTTTGTACTAGGAGTGGCATTTTTACCATTGGTGATGCTAGGTCTGCATCAAGTATTAATCCCTATTCATATTGAAATGATTAATACAGCTGGTATGACCATCTTGCTTCCGATTCTTGCCATGTCTGGTGCTGGACAAGTAGGTGCAACTTTAGCACTTTGGGCTCGTTGCCGTAAAAATAAATCACTTGTTACCATTATTAAAGGGGCTCTTCCTGTCGGAATATTAGGTATTGGAGAACCACTTATTTATGGAGTTATTCTTCCATTAGGACGCCCATTCATTACTGCTTGTATCGGTGGAGGAATTGGAGGAGCTGTAATTGGAATGTTCGGAAACGTTGGTTCCATTGCTATCGGTCCATCTGGCCTAGCTTTAATTCCATTAATTGCTCATGGTTTATGGCTGAAATATATCATCGGCTTACTTGCAGGATATGCTGGAGGATTCATCTGCACATATTTATTTGGCATACCAAAAGAGGCTATTACAGAAGGATCTAATAATAAAGAAGTATCTGAAACAAAAGCAAAAGCTGAAGTTGCTGCAACAGGTGAGAAAAAAGAAATGAACGATACAACTTTAGAAAGCGCATTCAAACTTCCGTTTGATGGATATATTGTGCCTCTAGAAGAAGTCCCTGATGCCGTTTTTTCTTCAAAGATGATGGGAGACGGTTTTGCCATCGAACCAACTAATAATACTCTTGTTTCTCCTATCAACGGGGAGGTTGTTAGCATCTTTCCTACAAAACATGCCATAGGTCTAAAAACAGATCAAGGTCTAGAGTTATTAATTCACGTAGGGTTAGAAACAGTGAACTTGAATGGGAAAGGGTTTACATGTCTAATTAAAGAGGGAGAAAAGGTTACACAAGGAACCCCGCTTTTAAAAATAGACCTAAACTACATTAAAGAAAATGCTAAATCACTTGTTACACCAATCATTTTTACAAATTTATCTGAACATAATCAAATACAGTTATTAAAAACAGGGTACAATGAGCAAGGTATAACAAATATTATTGAGTTAGTTTCTAAAAAACAGTAAGTTAATTAAATCTAATTGATTATTTAAGGGTACTTTTCTAAATAGAAGAGTACCCTTTTTTACTGGCGGCAAGTCATCACTTCTAGAGAGTAGCCAGGGCTGGATTGGCTATTAGTTCGTTTTTGTAATATTAAACATTAAGTAATGATAGGTTACTTTTACGCCATTTTCGTCACGATGATTATTTTCGTATAGGTTGATTAATTTACGAAAAAAGGAAGGGCGCTGACAGTAGCTTTCCTCGTTACTGTTACTTGCTCCAATCTTTTTTATTGATGTAAAAAATGCCTTAACCGTCGGAAAGTATTGAACCTCTAGCTCCTCCGTTTTTGATAGTTTAAATGGATGCTCTCTCAATGGAACTAATGCTTGTTCACAAATTTGAGACAACTCTTCAAGAGAAAAAAACGATTGGCCAGGTGAACTGTTACTGAAAAGACCAAGCTTTTGTTTCACATGGCTGTAGCATGAATGAAGCTCTTGAAACGTACGGTTACCAAAGGTTGAAAATAGCAGGTTGCCTGTAGGCTTAAGTTGTTTATACAATTTTTTAATTGTCGTATGAAGACTATTAAACCACTGAAATGTTGCATTAGAAATAATAAGGTCATAATGTCTTTCTATACTTAGTTCCTCGATATCTCCGCATATGAAAGAAATTCGATCTTCCCTTACTTTTTCCTTTGCTAACTCAATCATTCCTGATGACAAATCAACTGCTGTAATAGCAGCCTTAGGGAATTTTTTGCACAATAATTGTGTTAAATAACCCGTGCCGCAGCCAATTTCAAGAATAGCTATTTCCTCGTTAAAGAAATTGGTGGAAAGCTGATCTATTAATTGGTTTGCCATGCTTTTTTGTACATCGGCATAAGCATCATAAGTTTTAGCATGATTATTGAACCTTTTCTTTAAAAGTTGCTTATTAATCATAAATGAGCTCCTTTTCGATAAATTTTTCTATAAGTTGCGTACAGTGCTGAGGCTTTGTAAAAAAAGGAATATGGCCAGCTTTTTCTAGAATACACAGCTGCGCTTTTCCACCAATTCTTTCAGCTATGAAAGAAGAAGACTCAGGTAAACATATTTGATCATCTTTTCCATGGATCAACAAACAAGGAGTTTGAATTTGATTGAGTTGCATTCTAACATCTTTTTGGAGTAAATAATCCAGCCCTGTAAGGAGGGAGTACATACTGTCTCCTTGATAATCACGCTGAACAACTTCCATAAATTGATGATGAAATTCTTCTTCTTTTTCAGATTTAGTGAACATAGCGTTATAAAATGAAGTAAGGGTTTCTTCTTTATTACGCTGTAGTTGTTTTTTCATACGTTCAACGATGCGTTGCTCCCATCCAAATGTATTATGCATGTCGTTTATAAAGCGACTAGTTCCGCCAATTAATATGAGTCCTTCTATCTTGTTAGGGTATAAATTTGCAAGTTCAAGCGTTACAAGAGAACCTAATGACCAACCCATTAAATAAACAGTACCTGGAGTAGAAATAAGCAATTGGATTGCTCGTTCTCTAAAGTCACTTAGTTCTTTTACGCCTCTCCAGTCTGTACACAAAACGTTACATATAGTAGATAATGATTTTATGATTGGTTGAAACGCTGCTTTTTCCATTCCCCATCCGGGAAATATTATAATAGTGGATGGTTTCATTGAATCACACTCATTTCTTTTCCAATTAGAGAAATTCTCTTTATGGCCCAATCTAAATCTTCTCGCGTATGATCGGCTGTTACAGTAAAACGAATTCTTGCTTTATTTTCAGGAACAGTAGGAGGCCTAACTGCAATAGCAGCAATTCCTTCTTTCTGTAAACGCTCTGCAAACTGCATTGTTCTTTTGTTTTCTCCCGTTAAAATTGGAATGATTTGAGATTGACTATTACATGTGTTAAATCCTTCGTATGTAAGTGCCTTCCTAAAAAATAGTGCATGTTCTTGAAGAAGTGCGCGGCGCTCTGTGTCTTGTTGCACCTTTTCAATTGCAGCCGTTATTGCACCGAGTATAGCAGGGGGAAGAGCAGTTGAATAAATGAGTCCTCGCATTCTATTTTTCAAATAATCTATGAGCCACTGTTTTCCCGTAACATAAGCTCCAAATGACCCTAGCGCTTTACTAAACGTTCCCATTTGAATATCAATTTTATCTTGCAGATTAAGAAAATGTGCATATCCTTCACCATTTCTTCCGTATACACCGCTTGCATGAGCCTCATCAACCATTAGTAGGGCGTTATATTGCTCTTTTAATTTAACAAGCTCCTTGAGCTTGGCGAAATCACCATCCATGCTGAAAACAGTATCTGTTACAATTAACTTCCGTGACTCCAAGGGAACTTTTTTTAATGAATTTTCTAGGTGGTTCATATCGTTATGGCGATAGCGCTGAAGTTTTGCACGGCTCAGTAGGGCCCCATCAATGATGCTTGCATGATTTAACTTATCGCTGAAGATGAAGCCATTACGCGGAACCAAGGCTGAGATGATTCCTAGGTTTGCATTATAACCACTATTGATAATAAGTCCTGCCTCAGCTTTTTTCCAATTAACAAGTGCTCTTTCTGCTTTCTCGTAAAGAGAGTGATTTCCTACTATTAAGCGTGAAGCTGTTGCTCCTACTCCATACGTCATCACAGCATCACTCATTGTTTTCTTCAGTCCACTATCTCCTGCATAGCCTAAATAGTTATTAGAGGCAAGGTTTAACATTTTACGGCCATTGACTGTAAGCCATGGTTGTTCAGCAAATTCTGTAGTAACAAGGTGCCGTTTTTGAAAAATTTTATCTAAATAGGCAAGTTCTCTCTTAATATCTTCTTCCCAATACAATACACTCTCACCACCGACAATGAAATTAGTTAACTTTAATTTTTAAGCAGTTAACATATATATCTAATCACTCCTTTAGAAGAGTGTCAAGATGAGAGAGGTTATAAAAACTCTTGAATAAAAGAAGCAAACTCCTAACGGTAGGGAGTTTGCTTTTTTTGTTCTTTAAATATTCCTGTTTAATAACAAACGTCTTTTCTAACATGTTTTGGATTTATTTACACGCATCATATTAATCTAGCAATTTTATTTGCTTTACTAAACACTTCATATTGATTATCCTCATTTTCTTAGTTATAATGTAATTGTTACATTTGTAATAATAATGTAATATAATTGTAACTTATATACATTTTTACGGTGTTAGATAGAATGGTAGCTAATTTTAAAAAATGAAAAGCTATTTATGGATAAGCCCTTAGCGATTGTGGAAGCAGCCGCGAGGGGAAAACTTTAGATAAAAAGGTGAGGACGATGTTGAAAAAAATATTTATTTTAGTTGTTCTAGGGTATATATTCTTGAGTAGCAAGTATTTTCTTCAAAATTATGTGTATGCGGGCGCGTATGAGCAGGATATAAAGGTTAACGATGACTTAGTGTCGAGTCTTCTTTTAGAAGAAGCTGTTTTTTGACGGCTTTTAAGGCGCTAAATTTTATATAAAGAGGTAATGGGTAGAGCTGTAATTTCTTAATGTTGTCGATCTCTTCCCTTATCTTCACAGGTAAAAAGCAGGCGGTAGTTAACATAATTGCAGGACTTCGGGTCCTAATAGATTTTTACATTGCCTAGACAACAACGAAGTAGAGAAGAACGATGTAGTTGAGAAGAGAAGGCTGAGGGAGTAAGAATAAAATGAAAAACTATTTAAATGTGGAAGAAGGAAAAAATAGCTGGAAGCGTTATGTAAGTACAACAATCCTTGCTTCTGTGTTTATGCTGTTAGGATCCATTATTTATATTATTGCTGAAATGATAATGGTTGCAGCTGATGAAAGTGGAAAATCATATGTTGATTTTGATAGCAGATTAGCTGTAGGAATCAATGCTAATCTTGATTTTCTGTTGTCTCATATTATGTACATATGCTGGATTTTTGGTTTATGGATCGGGATTCGTTTTATTCACAAACGAAAAATGAAATCACTAATCACTACTAACAAACGTGTGAACTGGAAGAAAGTAATATGGTCTTTTGGAGCTTTTAGTCTGTTACTAATCGTTTCACAGTTAATTGATGTCGTGTTTAACCACTCGGATTATTCATGGAATCATGTAAGTTTAAAAGAGTATGCCCTGTTAGTACTGATCACGCTTTTATTAGTACCTATTCAAACAACAACCGAGGAGCTGTTTTTTAGAGGTCTTCTTCTTCAATGGGTGGGTAAGAAAGTGAAGCGTCCAATTTTACTTGCGATTATTGTGGGACTAATGTTTTCAATAGGTCATTTTGCTAATCCCGAAATGAATAAATCCATTATATTGGTGGGACTAGATTATATTGTAGCTGGTTTTGCTCTTACATATATCGCGGTTAAAACAAAAAGCTTAGAAATTACCATTGGCGCACACGCAGCCAACAACATGTTTCTCGCTCTGTTCCTTACAACGAATGATTCTGTTTTCGGGTCTATACCGAGTTTGTTTAAGGTAGCTAACACTGAGCCAGGAGCTAACCTTATTTGGTCGATTGTTATGTTCAGTGTTTTCTATATCTTATGTAGAGGGAAGATAAAAAAGGAAGAAGCAGCTGACAAAGATCAGCTTATTGCTTAAATTGGCAGAACCAATACCTAAACAGGATAGGAGATGTAACAGAGTGAGTGGAAATCACGATGAAAATAAACCATTGACTCGTGCAGAAATGAAGCGGGGCCACTTAGCTACTCAACATCGTATTTTAAATGTGCTTATCGTTCTTGCATCGATTGCTGCAGTATATCTAGTAATAAAAACCATACTTTAAAAGAGCAGCCTTAAAGGCTGCTCTTTTTATTTTGTAAAAACACGCGCACGCAACTACCAATTGAAAAAAGCTTTTAACGAAATCATTGTAGCCGCGTAGACAAGAGATGAGATTAAAAAGGTTGGCAAATGCGCATGTTTTTCAAAAGGGAGCTCTTTACTGATGACGTTAAATAACATTGCACCTGAACTAAAAGCAATCATCGACTCAATAAGCAGGCCTGATGAGGGGCCAAAGACGCCCAAAATTGACCCAAGAAAAGTTGCTCCGGCAAGCATATAGCGACCTCTATTTTTGTGTAAGCGCGGATGTTTTTTTCCTAGATGGTAAGACCACCCGATAAAATGAAGGCTGATAGCCAGTCCGTAGAATACTGATTCAACTCGCTTAACATCGGTTGAAAACACGACATAAGAAATGATAAAAGAATAAATCATAAAAAAACTAGCCTGTACCATATAAACGGTCAGTTCCGTTAGGTGAGTGGCTGCTTTTGTCTGAGCAAATGAATACACTGAAAAATAGACGAGTAAGCCGAGAAGACCAAGAAAATATAGTTCAGTATCAAGGGCTAGCGATCCTCCAAACTCTTCTTGTTTCTTATGAAGCGTCGGTAAGATATAAATAAATACATAAGCAATAGCTACACCACCTGATAATGAGAGCAGCTTTTGCTCCCCGATTGGAGAACGTTCGACAATCGTTAATGCGTATAATTGAATGAGGATAAAAACAATACCTATGATAATTGATTCAATTGTAACCATGGTGGTCTCCTTTTAAGGTTCACTTTTAGGGTTTAATTCCCTTTAATAGAAGAAGAGAAACCATGATTTAGATGGAAACATTGCTGAATTATAGGTAGATGTTCGTAAACGTCAGACTTTTAAGAATGGTGTTAGTTTATAGTATATACATATTTTACTTACTTATTATTAGCTAGAGAAAGGGTATTTATTATAAAGGAAAGCTGTTGAGTTCGTGGGTGAAGGCATATTCATTCTGTATTTTGGTATAGCTAGAACGTTTAAATGGCCGCCCTGAAGGTTTCCTTTAAGAGAACACTTTCCTATTCCTTTTATTTATTATGTTAACTAAGAAACAACATTATGATATAAAATATAGAAAAAATGTTATTATATAGATATTATTCTGAAAATAAAATGATGTATGGGGGATATCAGCTAATATGTTTTTTGTCATTATAGGATTTATAGCCGTCTTTATCACTTTATGTTCGTTAGAAGCTAAGCTAAGAACGATAGTGAAACAAAATGATAGATTAATTAAATTACTTGAAAAAAAGAACAGATACTAACAAAAAATCACCTAATAGGATAGTTGGGTGCTTTTTTATCGTGTAGGAGGATTTAAATTGAAAAGGAAGTTTTTGTTTTTAGGACTTATATCTATTTTTTTATTAGTATTGGGTAGCTGTGGCAGCAAAGAAGAAAGTGTGCGTTTCGAAGGTGAAGGAGATCATTGGAAAGCTTTATATCTTTTAAATAAAGGAGAGAATACTGAAAATGGGCAAGGCAGTATCATCTATAAAGGAAAAGACAAGGAGAAAGTAGGAAAAGTTTCTTATGTTGTTGAAGGGGAAACAAGCAAATTATCAGGTACGGATGACGAGACAGAAGGGAAAATTAATTTAAATGGAAGCTGCAGCGGGTGTTCGACTCAAAGCAGCAACGCTCCTTATCACGTGACAATAAAATGGAATGGGAAAGAAGATAAATTTGATTTAACATCAAAGTAGAACGATAAAACGTTGTATGTATATGAAACTAAAAATCTGGCCACGTTAATAACATATTTTTCCTATTCTAATCAAGTTAAAAATCCTTTGCCTACATCAGGGAAGGATTTTTTTAAAAAATTTTGCATTTATTGGTTGTTAATCTGAATAAAGGGGAATTACATCTAGTAAGAGCATACAAAGGGGATAAATAGTAGTGACAAATTATAGGTACTATACGGGATCCCTGTTCGTCAGGGAATTAGAACGTTTAAAAGAAGAATATATTCAACTTGATCTCGATGATATGAAAAGAATGGTTGAAGAAGATATTTTACTGTTGGAAAAAGCGGTTAATATGCTGTCTACGAATACCATTTCTTAAGTTAAGCAACTTACTCAAGAAGCAATAAAGCATTATTTAATGACTGCTGTTCATTCAATTTTTAAAAAAAGCTACCTCTTTTGACTGGGAAGAGGTGGTCTTTTTCAATTTCTAGACTGGATAGGGCATATGAAATAAAAAAAGCGTTTGAAAGAAGTTTTATAACATTTCCTAGTTTATAACAAATGTTGCCCAAACAAAAAAAGGACATTTCTTCTATGCCCTGTTCCCTCATATCAGCCCCGCCTACGCTAAATACTATGACAGCCACTCATGCCATCCAACCTATACTTAGTATAAACGAAAACGTTTACAAAGTAAAGATATTAATGAAATATTCTGTCTATTTTTTTAGATTAAACGTATCTATTTGGAATAATATCAAATATAATAGATGAAATTTTTAATGTCTAGAGATTAACTCACTCATTAATCTGTTTAAAGCAATGTGTAATATATCATGTTCTGTATACTCTTGTTCAAAGGCTAGACTTCTTTTTTCTTTTTTCCTCAACAACTTTCTAATTTCCTCACATAAGTAAATTTGAGAATCCAAAAGCTTTATTTCTTTTCTATCTTTTGTTTGTTTAGACATGAAATCAACTCCTTTATGATTCTTTAAGGAACTATTCTATCTTAAAAAGTAAAAATCCTTCTTCTATTACATCGGATTAACGTAATGGGGTTTATTAGAAGGACCAACCTTAGATTAGAGAAAATTGATTTAATAGCTCAAACCGATGAATTAACCCTAATTAAAGACAAAGATTAACTATACGTAAAATGTAAGAGAGGGTTTTTTTATTGATTCCAGAATTATATACAAAAGTGTTCTATTTAAACAGATTAATGGCTTCATTCAATTATGCACCTACTTATTTTAATTTGGCTGTTGTATATCGTAAGTAGAAATACACATTTACCTTTGTCAGCGATATTTATGGAATCAAGTATGGAATGAATTGTAATTTGTGGTTGCATTTCTTTAGAAGGAGAAGATAAATCAATGAGTACAAAAAGAATACATCTTACGCCATTTGAAACTACTCACATTCAATACTTACATAAATGGTTAAATGATGAACGGGCAATACGAATGATAGGCAGAACACCTTTAACTTATGAAGAGGTGGTACAAGAAGTAGAAAACAAAAGAATGAACAACGATTTAATTTTAGGAATTGAAAGCGATGAAAAAGAATTAGTCGGATGGGTATTTTTGAAGGATATAGACTATGCACATGGAAGAGCTAGTATAGGAATTCTCCTATCTTCAGAATCTAGAGGTCACGGATATGGTCGAATGGCTATGGAGCAAATGATTGATTTAGGGTTTAAACAGCTCCGTCTAAATAAAATCTATTTAACCACAAGAGGAATAAACGAACAAGCCATTGCACTATATGAAAAGATTGGTTTTGTTACCGAAGGAAAATTAAGAAACCATGCCTATGTGGATGGGAAATACGTAGATACATATTTTATGGGTATATTAGCTTCAGAGTGGAATAAGTAAGCTTACCGGCCATGATGAAATTTTTAAAAATAGTGCTTCTTAAGGTATGTATTTGATTTTAGACAACGGGAGGGGTATAAATGAAATCTTATAACTATTTTTGTTCTACTCAAATTGAGGTAGGAATGGGGAAAGCTAGAGAATTACCAGAAATGCTGACATCTTTAAATATTGGTTCATCAATTTTAGTCGTGAGTGACCCTGGTGTAGTTCGTGCAGGATTAGTTTCACCAATTGTAACTGCCCTGGAGAATTCTGGTTACCGGGTGCTGGTATTTGATTCAATTGAACAAAACCCTCGAGATACGAACTGCTTGGAAGGTGCTAAGTTATTTCGTGACTTTAGTGCGGAGGCAGTTGTGGCCATTGGTGGCGGGAGTGCGATGGATACAGGAAAAGCTATTGCGCTGTGCGGCCCAAACGGCGGGGAACCATCTGACTATGCAGACGGCCGACTTCTGTATTCAAACATTGCACCAGTTATTTGTATTCCAACTACTTCAGGTACTGGCTCAGAGGTTACTCGGTCTGCTGTAATTACGGAAGCATCTACACATCGAAAGATGACGCTCAAACATGCTTCATTAAGACCTGTCTTGGCGATTCTTGATGCTGAACTAACATTAAGTCTTCCTCCTTCTGTTACGGCTGCGACTGGCATTGATGCACTCGTTCATGCGATTGAAGGTTATACATGTAAAGTAACAAATCCTATTTCACAAGCGCTTGGGGCTCAAGCAATGAGAACGATTGTTTCAGCATTGCCTATCGTTTTCCGCGATGGTAAAAATGAAGCGGCTCGTCAAGATATGCTGGAAGGAAGTCTCTTAGCTGGCTTGTGTTTCGGATCTGCAGATGTTGCTTCGGTACACTGCTTAGCAGAAGCGCTTGGAGGGCTTTATGATACCCCGCATGGAGTTGCTAACGCAGTGTTTTTACCATACGTATTACGTTTTAATTCTATGGAGAATAAGCAGCTGCATGCTACATTAGCAAGGTATATGAGTTTTGCCAAAGATTTAGATTCAGATGAAATAGCTGTTGAAAAATTAATTCAAGGAATTATAGAATTAACAGAATCATTAAATATTCCTAAATTAAAAGAGCTAGAGGGTGTAAAGAAAGAAGACTTTCCGAGCATTGTAAAGTTGGCTATGCAAAACAACTCAACGCCAAGTAACGTCCGCTTAATTACCGAGGCTGATTATATGCAAATTCTTGAACAAGCTTACTTTGACCGTGTAGATAAAAAACGGCATTCTGAAGTAGAGAGCTTGAAGTAAAGAATGAAAATTAAAAACTAGCCCTAATTGTCAGACAGTGTCTAACGATTTGGGGCTAGTTTTTAAGTAGTGTCTATTTTTAATAAGAAGATACGTAATACCAGTTCTTATGTACTTTTTCTATCTGTTTAAAATCTCCGTCAAAATCGCTTTTTGAAGGTTTATGATCATTTGGGTCATAAACAAATCCTGAGAAATTGTCTAGCATCCCGCGGTACGTAAAGAAAAGAATGGATGTCGACTTTCCTTTTGTTTCTACTTCAATGTCGCCTCCGCCTTTAGACAATTGAGTATACTCTTTTGGCAATTGAATAAGTGATGGACTATCGGGTACGTTAGGTTTAATCACGCCATTTTCTATTTTAGCCGCAGCTTCTTCTCTCTTCTCTTGATGGATTTTAAAGTTCAAATCCAAGTTGACTTGAGTAAAGGGAAAGAAGAACCATAATATAATAGTAATGAGCTGAATAACAAGCGGCTGCCACTTTCTATTTTTAAAAAGATGAATCAATGCCCATACAGTTATGATGATAAAAAAGGCATATACAAATAACCAAACAGGCAACATTAAAAATTCCGTTATCATATCAACCAGATCCCACTGGAACAACGATACTGAAATAATTAACAAACTACTCATTAACGATAAAAGCAACAAACGACTACGTTTCACACATTTTCCTCTTCCTGAAATCATTCTTTTTTAGTGTTCATTATATATCAAAATCCTTATAAAGACGTATGTATTATAATGTAATTTGTCGATAGAAACAAAAGCAGATCTTTAATTAAAGATCTGCTTCTTTTCTTTGGCAAAAACTAAATATGTTCCCACTATAAGCATAATGCCCAAGCCAATAAAACCTAACCAATATACCCAAGGGTAACTATACGAAACTGTCACTGCTCCCGTATTGTTATTCACTGTTGTAGTTGTATAAGGAGTATAAATCATATTAATAGTTAAGTACGTTAATAAAGCTTGAGCAATAAGAAATATTCCTATTGCACGTTTCATTACCTTGCCTCCAGACCCATCGATATTTCTATGTACAGTTTAACATAGGACTAGTGGATGTTGGTTCCTATAATACGCATTAGTCCCATTAAAAAAGGATCTTTCGTTAGAAGATCCTTTTATCTGCTTATTTATTTACTTAAAGTGTCTTTAGAAATGAAAGATAAAGGCCGATACAACCAAGTAAGCTAATGAGAATAAACTCAACAGAAAAACAAAAGATGCAAAGAGTAAAACCTTTGACTTTTTATTGATGGTTGTACCGTTTTTGAATAAGGTAGAGAACCCTAATAACAAACCTCCTAAAATCGATACTAACCCAAAAAATTGGTGAACCGTACTTGCCGTCCACATCCCTACAACAAGGACTATTAAAGCAAAAAATGGATTAAAAATCATATTTACAGCCATATGAATCTATCCCTTTCCAATAAGCTTTTCTTATCTTTTACAACTCAAATAACTCCTCTGGATTATTTCACAATAAAAACGATCCGAAAGTAAATTGCTAATGTCAAATAAATCGGTGGATTAGCTTTACCCAGCCCAAGTAGGAGATTCCTAAAATAAAAGCCCAAAGAAATGCTACACGAATATTTCTAGGTATAGAAATCCATAGCTTTAACATGTTCCAAAGTAAGTGATCTTTATTCGATTTTTTCATAGTTCGTCGATCCTTTCTTAACTAAGGCGTTCTAAACCATTCTTGCTTACGTAATAGACTAAGTTTCTTTTTAGCAGCCATTGTTTCCTTGGAAGGCAAAAAGGGTAGTGTTCCTCCAAATAAATCTTCTATCAACAAAATCACCTCTTATACAGTTAAAGGTAATTATATCATTAATTACCATAAGTGGAGTTCTTTTTTTATTAACTATCATATGAATTCCTTAAAATGTAGTATGTACAGCAACGACATAATAAAATTCTTGTTTTTTCACACATTGTTTACATATATACCTTACTAGAAGGGGATTCTTTCTATCTAAAATTGTATGACAACCTTTCAATTAATATGCTATAGTTATTTATAGACCTAATCTTTCTTAAACTTTTGCAATGCTTAAAATTCGAAAAAGCCATCTCACTTTTTAATATCAAAAGAATGAGGTGGCTTTTTATTTTATTTTATGATGTAGTTTATTCCTCTTCAGGAATCTTAATTAAAATAGTGATAGCAACTGTTGTCAGAAATATAACCCCTAAAATGATCAATAGATTTGTACTCATATGTCCCATCTGCCCTTCTGCTATAATCCCTATAATTTCATTGTAACAAAGGAAATGAGTTAATAGAATAAAAAAATGAAAGCGTTTTATTTTTTGTTTTTATCCATGAACTCTTTTGAAAAGATATATACTTTAGTTCCATATATTATTAATAGAAGAAACTCATCAAAAAGAAGCCCTTGCTACAATTAGCAAGGGCTTTCAAAATTACGAGAATCACATTTAATAAATATTTTTCCTTGTTCTAAGCAGTAAGCTTTGAATCATTATTATCTTTAGATGCTTGATTGTTGTTTCTTAAAAGAAATGCACCAAATAGAGTAAAGACAGTCACGATAACTCCCATGATTAAGTATGTGTGACGAAAGCCAATGGAATCGTATAGGTTTCCTACAATAGGGGAGAGTATAACCGCTCCTAGTTGCATTGCGAATTGGTATCCAACTAAATATAAGATGGAAGAGAATTTCGTATCAAAATGTGTAGCCAGATATTTAAATACAGAAACGATGATAATGGCAAACTCTGGTGCGTTAAGAAGCTTGATAAAGGAAATGCTGTATGGATCGGATACTAGCCCTGAACCTACTACGCGTAAAATCATAATGATTCCCGCTAAAATTAAACCGCCTTTAGGACCTACTTTGCGCACAATGAATGGAGCAACTAATAACATCCCGGATTCTAAAAAGACTTGACCTGCATTCAAGTAACCAAAGATTTGATTTCCTAATTGTTCTGTTGGGAACAGGGAGGCATAATATACAGGAAATTGCTGGTCAAAAACATTATAAATGCAGCCAGTCCCGAGCATAAAAATCATAAAAATCCAGAAGTCTTTTCGTTTAAATAAGCTACCTAAATCTTGAATAGAAAGGGACTTTGCTTTCTTTTCTTCAATAGTGGATACTTCTACTTTTGTAAGGAAAATCACAAGTAATAAGATAATGCCTGATCCCGATGCAATCCAAAAGTTGATATCAGGGTTAATATTAAGCATTCGTCCTCCAATAGCAGCAGCAACGGCAGCTCCTATTGATCCCCAAAGTCTTGCACGACCGAATTCAAACGCATACTTTCTGCCAACTTTTTCGATATATGACTCGATGACTGAGATTCCAGCTAAAAAGGTGATGGCAAGATAAGCTCCGCCTGTCAGAGCTCCTACCCAAAAATTCCAGTTTAAAAGAGGTTGATAGATGAAAATTAGAAACGGTCCAGATAAAATAACTAAAATTGAAATGAAGTATAATAAATTCTTTCGTAACCCCAATTTATCAGAGATATATCCATAAAGAGGTTGAAAAAGCATAGTAAAGACAGCGTTTACAGAAAAAACAATACCTGTTTGCGCTCCGGAAAGGTTAAGGCTTTGTCCCAACCAGATAGCAAAAAAAGTAAAAATAGAGGCAATAGATAAGAAGAATAAGAAAAAGAAACTGCTTAGTTTCCAATAAAGTTTATTGTTTTCCATATTTAAATCCCCTTTGCTGTTTATGTATCTAAATATTATTTAGAAAGCGTTTTCGATTGATTGTATTATATATGGTACCGATTTCATATGTCAACAAGAAAATAATTAACAAAAATACCTTCCAGGAAAGGTTTGTTTAAGTGTAATGTGTTTTTTTAATATGGTACTGGTTTCTTACATATAAAATAAACAATTTGATATGTACTGATTTATTAATCATGAAACATTCTATATAAAAAGGGCTGTTTCAAAGACCTATAGGGATTCTACTGTATTCTTATTGAACAGATAGTATAGAGTTGCAAACGAATTCATTCATTGCATTTTGCCTCTTTTTTAACGTAAAATAAGTATGAAACTGATTTCAGTTAGTGATGGAGTGATAAACACATGCCTACAATATACGACGTAGCCAAATTATCGGGGTTATCAAAAACAACGGTTTCCCGTGTTATAAACAATCATTCGTATGTTTCAGAAGAGAAAAAAAATCGTGTGCTAAAAGCAATGAAAGAGCTTAATTATACGCCAAATCCTTCGGCAAGAAAGTTAAGAGGACAGGTAACGACTACAATTGGTGTTATTGTACCGAGGATTATAAATCCATTTTTCTCTTATTTAGTCGATTCAATTGAACAAGTTGCTTATAAAAAGGGCTATCATGTATTAATCTTTCAAAGTAATGAAGATAAAGAGAAAGAATTAGCATTTTTAAAATTACTGAAAACAAAGCAAGTTGACGGAATTATTATGACGTCCATTGAAAATGACTGGAGTCTCATAGAGCCGTTTACTGAGTATGGTCCTATTTTGTTGTGCAACGAATATGTAAACAACGCAAATGTTCCAATCGTTCGATTAAATCAATATAAGGGTGCGTATATAGGCGTAAAGCATTTACTTGAAAAGGGACACCGGAAAATCGGGTACTGTACAGGTGGATTGTTCGCTGAGGAAGGTAAGGACAAGGACCGTAACCAAGGTTATCAAAAAGCACTTCAAGAGGCAGGAATTCAGCCGGATCCAAAATGGATTTTTGTTAATCAACATAGTATTGAAGACGGAAAACAAGTAGTTAAAAAAATCCTGTCAATGGAGGATCGCCCAACGGCTATATTTACAGGAAGTGATGAAATTGCTGGAGGAATGATGATCGAAGCCAAAGAGTCTGGTCTAAGTATACCTAATGATTTGGCGATTATTGGATTTGATGACCAACCTCTTGCACAAATGTTAGATCCAAAGCTAACAACTATACGACAACCGATTGATCAAATGGGGATTAAAGCAATGGAAATCCTGATCGATATGCTGAATGATTCTGAATCGACAGTAGAAACGTTTGAACTCCCAATCGAGCTAGTTGTTCGAAGCTCAACGTGATAGGAGATAACAGATGAAGGTGAGAGCTAAATCTATTAGTTCTCACCTTTTTTGAAAAATTTTCAGAAAAGTAATTGAAACCGTTCCCATAATATAATACAATAAATTTACCTTAAAGCAGAAGACAGTTCCTCTACATTCAGCTATTTATCGCATACTAGAACAAAGAGTTTGAGGTAAGTATAGAAGCGTGAGGTATAAAGGGTTATATCAGATTTTTTAATAACATAAATTTTTTTAATTACATATGGTATCGATACCATAAAAGCAGAAGAATATATACATCATTTTAATATAAATACATAGGAGCTGATAAGCAATGGTTCAACTAAGCGAAAGAAAGAATCCAGAAAGCGCTATAACGATGAATAAACAGTGGTGGAAAGAAGCAGTTGTATATCAAATTTATCCGAAAAGTTTTTACGATTCGAATGGTGATGGAATTGGCGACTTAAAAGGAGTTATTCAAAAATTAGATTACTTAAAAGAGTTAGGTATCGACGTTATTTGGCTAAGTCCAGTTTATCAATCTCCAATGGATGATAACGGATATGACATCTCTGATTATCAAGCCATTGCAGAAGAATTTGGCTCTATGGAAGATATGGATCTACTGATTGATGAAGCCAAAAAAAGAAATATAAAGATTATTATGGACCTAGTCGTTAACCATACTTCGGATGAACATGAGTGGTTCCTAGAATCAAAAAGTGATGTAAATCATCCGAAAAGAGATTGGTATATTTGGAAAGATAGAAAAGAAGATGAAAACCCTCCTAATAATTGGGAATCTATTTTTGGCGGTTCATGCTGGGAGTATGATGAACAAACAGAACAGTATTATCTTCATGCATTTTCTAAAAAGCAGCCTGATCTTAATTGGGAAAACCCTGATCTTCGAAATGCTGTCTATAACATGGTCACATGGTGGTTAGAAAAAGGAATTAGCGGCTTTCGAGTAGATGCCATTACATTTATAAAAAAACGACAGGACTTTGCTAATTCGGATGGTGAAATGAATGTAATTGAAACAAATCAAGAAGGCATTCATGAATTTTTAAGTGAACTAAGTAAAGAAGCTTTTGCTTCACATGATATCTTAACTGTGGCGGAAGCTCCTGGAGTATCACACAAAGAACTGCCTATTTACGCGGGAGAAGAAGGACATTTTAGTATGCTTTTTGAATTCGATCATGTCGATTTAGACGTAGGAAAAAAAGGAAAATGGTATGAACCGCATAAGTGGAATCTGCTTGATTTCAAAAGAGCCATTTCTGATAGTCAAACGTTCTATAACAATACAGGGTGGGGAGCGCTTTATTTAGAGAACCATGACCAGCCTCGTTCTTTAAATAAATTTATTAAACCAGAAGATATAGGACCTACGTCAGCAAAAATGTTAGCTACGGTCTATTTTTTACTAAAAGGCACACCATTCATCTATCAAGGACAAGAAATCGGAATGACAAATGTAGAGTATCCGTCGATTGAGCATTACAATGACTTAGCTTCAATTGATCAATATCACTCTGCGCTGAAAGAAGGATTTTCAAAAGAAGAAGCATTAGCAGCAATTTGGAGACGCAGCCGTGATAATTCCCGAACACCTATGCAGTGGAATCATTCTCAATATGCAGGGTTTAGCCAAGGCACACCGTGGCTAGAGATAAATGCTAATTACTCTTCTATTAACGTTGAGAATGCTTTAAAAGATGATAATTCTTTATTTTATTTCTATAAAAATTTAATTAAATTAAGAAAAAGCAGTCCATATTCAGAGGTTATCGCTTTTGGTAAATACGAAGATTTGTTTGAAGATAGTCTACAAATCATGGCTTACGCAAGGGAGTTTAATAATAAAAAAATAGCGGTAATCGCTAACTTTGATCATAAAGAAGTAGCTTTAAACTTAGATTTTACTATGAAAGAAGTTATTTTATCGAACTACGATCATTTGGAATTACACCCAAATCAACTAAAATTGCGACCTTACGAATCCATTGTTTGTGAGATTGATTCATCGTTTTAATCTCTTTTTATCACACGTAACTCATTCACGTAGAGAAAGGCAGGGAGAAATCGGTTGAAAACATTAAAAAATCAACATCAAGAAAAAATCTCAAAGGCAATGAAGAGTGTGTTAAACGAGCAGGAGGCTGTTAATCAGAATTATTGGCGATTACAATACCATGTGTCTACACCGGCATATTGGATGAATGACCCGAACGGATTTTGCTTTTACAAAGGTGAGTATCATTTATTCTATCAGCATCATCCATATTCTCCCGAGTGGGGGCCAATGTTTTGGGGGCATATAAAAAGTAGAGATCTCACTCATTGGGAACATCTCCCTATTGCTCTTGCTCCGAGTGAAGAATATGACCAAGATGGATGCTTTTCAGGAAGTGCAGTTGAAAAAGATGGAAAGCTTTATGCCATGTATACAGGGAATGTGTGGACGGGAGCTAACTATGATACGGACTTACGACAAGTTCAGTGTCTTGCTGTAAGCGAAGACGGCGTTCATTTTAATAAAGCAGTTCAAAACCCAGTTATTGATTCAGTGCCTGAAGGGAATATTCACCCTGATCATTTTAGAGATCCAAAAGTATGGAAGAAAGATGACTATTATTATTGTGTTCTTGGATCACGCACGAAGGATCATGAGGGCCAAGTTCTTTTGTATCGTTCAAGAGATCTAATGGATTGGGAGTTTATAAATATAATGGCCAAAAGCCAAGGGAATCTTGGTTTTATGTGGGAATGTCCAGATCTTTTTAGTCTCGACGGACAGGACGTGCTTGTCATGTCGCCTCAAGGAGTAAAACCAGAAGGAGATCTCTATCATAACTTACATCAAGCTGGATATATAAAAGGAAAATTAGACTATAAAACGGGGCTGCTTCAACATGAAGATTTTCAACTTTTAGACTATGGGTTTGACTTTTATGCTCCTCAAACAACAGAAGATGAACATGGCAGACGAATTATGATAGCGTGGATGGCTATGTGGGAAAGCTGCATGCCTGAACAAAAATACAATTGGGCAGGAGCAATGACTATTCCACGTGAGCTTTCTATTAAACAAGGGAACATAATTAGTAAACCAATTCCAGAGCTTAAGCAGCTTCGTCAACATCACGTGCAGTATAAAAATATTATCGTTAGTGGAGAACAAGAACTTGCAGGTATTTCAGGTGATTGTTACGAACTTGAAGTGAAAATTAACGCAAAAGCCGCTTCAAAATTCGGAGTGAAATTGCGAACAGATAACGAAACTCACCAAGAAACGCTTTTAACCTATGATAGATTAGAAAGTTTGTTTATCTTTAATCGCGATAACTCAGGTGAAGGTGATGGAGGAGTAAGAAAAGCACCTGTTGGATTAAATGATAACCACCTGCATCTTCATCTCTTTGTCGATAAATCGTCCATTGAAGTTTTTATTAATGAAGGCGAGAAAGTGATGACGAGCAGAATCTATCCTGTAGAAAATGCAAAAGGTATTTGTTTCTTTGCTGATCAAGAAATTGAATTGATTACCTTAAGCAAATGGAACTTAAGTAAGGGCGTTTCCCCGCTGATGTTTAAAGGATAATTAGATTCACTTGAAGAACAGGCTTCCTAGAGAGGTGCTGTTCTTTTTTATAGAGTCAAAACTCCCATTCGTTTTCAGAGTTTATTAAATGTTTATACTCATTAAGAACAGGTAAATCAGTAGTAAAAGACGTTTTCAAGGAGGAATACTATATGCCTTACAATTCATTAAAAGAATTGCCTGATGGAGTAAAAGATAACCTTCCTCATCATGCTCAGGAAATTTATAAAGAAGCATTTAACTCAGCGAGTGACGAATACAAAGAAGAAGCTACGGCGCATAAAGTTGCGTGGAATGCAGTGAAAACAAAGTACAAAAAAGATAGTAATGATAACTGGGTGAAAAAATAGCGAGAAAAGAGCTTAAAAGTAGTTTAGTGGAAGGAAGATCCGAACGATAAACTGTTCGGATTTTTTTATTATGAGGGTGAATGTAGGTGCTTGTAGCCGTTAATTGGATAGCAAGGCGAAAGACTCCTGCAGACTCACTTGCCGCCTGCGAAAAGCGAAGCCTTGCATGGAAATTAACAGCGGTGTAACAAGCCATTCATACTCGATCATTTATCCCTTTTATATCATTACTTATTCTTTTTCAGCTACGGTAAAGTATTGAACGCTGCTTTTAACGAGTACTAAGTCATTTGCTAAGTCCAATACTTTACTTTTATCTTCAAATCTATATTGTATGTAGTTCTTTGCACGAATAAGTGATTTAGTTTCAACTATATGACTGATTTCACCATTGATTAAATGAAACGTTACTTCAAACTTTTTCATAAGAAAACACCTCCATAATATCAATTTTTACTATTACCTCATTTCTAATACCATTTCTTTTGAACGTTTTTTACAAAAGATTTCACGCAATCCATCTCTAACAATGGAATGTTTTAACCCTACCCAATTTTTGATATTGACAGATTGGCAATACTTTGTGAGACTTAATATACATGATGTTCATTAGTTTACATTATGTATAAAATGTATGTTGACGATACAGGATAGTTTAAATAGTCCATCGTATGTCTTAATAAAAGTGATACAAGGAGATCAACTATGACTAAAAAAGTAGATCCTAGGATAAAAAGAACAAATAAATACTTAAGAGACGCTTTAGTCGAACTTCTTAAGGAGAAAGATGTCACGTCCATTACGATTCAAGAAATTACGGAAAAAGCGGAATTAACGCGAGGAACATTTTATTTACATTATCAAGATAAGCAAGACTTTCTTGTTCAGATTATGAATGAAGTTTTAGAAGAGCTAATAGAGCAAGTAAAGCCTAAACAAAATAACGAGGTTTCCTCAGAAGTGGAAGAAAAAGATGAGTCTGTTTCTTTTTTAAAGCTTTTTGAATTCATCTACGAACACGCGGATTATTTTAAAGTCATGCTAAGTGACCGAGGATTGCCTCAATTCAGAAGTCATATGACGGAAATTGTAAAGAAAAGAGTGTACGGAGAGCTAATCTCTTCGATTGGAGAAGAAGAGGATGGACTGGATATTCCTAAAGATATCCTGATTAGCTATATTACATCAGCTCATATAGGTGTCATTTGTTCTTGGTTAGAAAGCGATATGAAATTTAGCCCTGCATTTATGGCTGATAAATTAACCCGTTTAACTCTTCTAGGGCCAATTCGAGTGGCAGGTTTAGAAAATAAAATAAAGCTTCCTTACTGAAGCTTTATTTTTTAGTTTGTTCAAATAAAGATATTTTACAATCATGAAAGGCAGAAAGGAATTGTGGTATGAAAATAGAAAAACACTGGGGGATTTCCTTACTGGCAGTTTTAGCTATTGGTCCTGGTTTAATGTTAAACACGTCATTAAATTCTATACGTGACATTCTCCAACAAACGTTTCACAATCAATCTTATATTTCGATAACACCGGTTTTAATAGGGGTTATAAGCTTTGCATTTTGTATTCCGTTTGGACCTATCCTTCGACACAAGTTAGGGGAGAGAAGGAATTATGTTCTTTCGATGTGTTTGTTTCTTATAGGAGCTATCGTAAGTATTGCTTCTAACAGCTTCTTAGGAATGGGAATTGGTCGTTTTTTACAAGGGATAGGAACGGGTTTAGCACTTATGATGATGATTCCAATGCTGGTTCTTTCTTTTCCGATTCAGAAACGGAACTTGGCATTACTGATTCTTATTGGCGGATTTTATGGCTCTAGCGTTGTGGGTATTTTTCTCGGAATGTTAGTGAAAAGCTACGGACACTGGAGATGGTTATTTTATATAGCGGCCGTACTTTCCTTACTGGGAATAGGTTTTAGCTACAAATTTTTAACAAATGATCATGCCAAGCAACAGCAAAAACATCATGAACCATTTGACATCATCGGTGCAGCGTTAATGTTTATGGTTACTGTATTTATTACGTTTACATTACTTAATCTCCAAAAATCAGGATGGGCATCTACTTATGTATGGATAGGCATAGTAGGAAGCATCATTTTTTTATGTTTTTTATTTATAGCAGAATGGCATATTAAAAATCCTTTAATTCCCTTTCGATTAGTGGCTTCTCGAAAACCAGCTCTCGCTATCTTAATCGCTGTTATAGGAAATATTAGTATGAGTCTCACTCTTTTATCCCTACAAGGATTGCTTAAAAGTGAATCTGGTTTTGATAAAGGAGAGACGTCACTGATCTATATCGGGCTTTTTGCGGGGGTAGTAATTGCGGCCATATTAAGTGCCGTACTATATGATAAAGTTGGGCCGGGCGTATTAGGTATTATAGGAGCCGTCATTATTATGGGAGTAAACATACAGTGGATGTATGTGGACGGTCATGCTTCAGCTTTTCTCTTTATTATCAGCTTTGCCGCTTTAATCGCAGGAGTAGGATTCACAGTCGCTGCAGGTCTGATGGGTGCTGCTTTAGGCGGACCACTACCAAGTTTAGTCCCTCGAATGGTCACGGTTCAATTTATAAGAGTTACAGTATCGGCAGTCATCCCTGTAATCAGCAGTATTGTTTTTGCAAAGGTGTATAAAGATCACCTGGCGACAGTAAGCGCAGAGAGCCAAGTTGCCAGTAAAGAAAATTTTACTCAGTCTCTACATGTAAAATCTGAAATCATTACGTATCATACCTTTTCTACGTTTTCGTGTGTATTAAGCATTGTGGTATTCATTCTCTCGTTTTTGATGTTTTTAACAGGTAAAGGACACAAGCTGGCTCACAAGCCGCATGATAAAGAAAAAAATAAAGAAAAGCTGAGTACTGAAAAGGTTCACAGTAAAAAAGCTACTCCCGTTTTTAAGCGTTCGCCTAAAGAGATTGTTTCGAATGGAGTCATTGGTGACAGCGAGTATAGAGAAGCTTTGAAAAAGTTTGGTCAGCCTAAACCTTCTCCTGATAAAATGCTGCATATGAGAGATCAAGAATATAGAAAAGCTCTCAAAAGGATGAAGGATATAGGACAATAAGTTAAACTGAAGAAATTGGAATAAAGAAGAGAAAGAGCAAACTCACGTGCAAGGAAGTTTGCTCTTTTCATTTCTACATGTACGCTTTACAGGTATGTTTTATGTAAATTAATAACTAATACAAAAAACACAGTGCAAATATAGGTGGATATATGTATAATTATTTATAAAATAGAATAAAAATCCAAAAGGAGAACCTAGATGAATTCCTTCATAAAAGAAAGCATTGAATCCCTTGATACACAATTGGATATAGTCCAAACTTGTATTAGTAGATTAACAGATGATGATATTTGGAAAAAGCTCCGTCAAGAAACGAATAGTATTGGAAACTTATGTTTACATCTTGCCGGCAGCGAATATGCATTTATCGCCAGCATAATTGGTGGTAAGCCTTTTATTAGACAGCGATCTAAAGAGTTTACTGACAACAGAGTAATGAATGCTGATCAGCTGATAGAAAATTTAATCCTTACACGACAACAAAGTAAAGAAGTTATCGGGAATTTTGATTTTAACGATTTAGAAAAATCCATACAAATGCCCTCTACAACAAGTACCTTAATTCCAGAACCAAGTAAAATACAGTCTTGCTTAAGTGTTATCTTATATGCCGTTGAACATTATGCCTATCATACGGGACAAATCGTTTATATGACGAAGCTGCTTCAAACGGAAAATGAACATATCTTAAAATGGAGACACTGAATTCAATCATTCTGTTCAGAACTATTAGTTATTCATAGGTATATAGATATCATTATTTAGTGTATTTTAGATAGAAACAGTGCTTATAGCTGTGTTACAATATTCCTGGATACAAAGTGGAAATTCATTTTTCCTTTGTGCAGGGGAATGGTATAAATATGTGCCTTTCCTCTTTTCATTTTTTGGTTCTATCTTGCTTATTGAAAAAGCATATACATAAATGGGAAACAGTTTACATACGTAATTTAGAAATGAAATGGAGAGAGAGGTATCTGTGGAAAGAAACGAATTTAGAAGACAAAAAGCAATCCGGTCAAAAGAGAAGAGAAGGAAAAAGCTTAATCAGCACAATGTCTTAAACTTATTACTAATCTTTATATCGGTATGTATCGTTTGTCTGCTAATCAACTTATCATTGAGATAGAAAAAAATTCACCAAAAAGAGTACGTAAAAGAGAGGAAGACAATTTAATATGAGTAATCAACAAACAGTAGCCGAAAGCTCTAACATCAAAGCGCTGCCGATTATTACATCGTTTCTTATTGCCGGGTTTATCGGTTTATTTAGTGAAACAGCGCTAAATATGGCGTTAAAAGAGCTAATTTCAGGCTTTGGTATTCACGAAACAACGGCACAATGGCTAACAACAGGGTATCTATTAACGTTAGGAATTTTGGTACCTATTTCAGGTTTTATTCTTCAGCGGTTTACGACGAGACAGCTTTTTATAGCATCGCTAATCTGCTCGATTATCGGAACATTTATTGCTGCTATCGCACCAACATTTGGGGTACTCATGATTGCCCGTGTCGTGCAAGCTGTGGGAACGGCCTTGCTTTTACCGCTTATGTTTAACACCATTCTTGTTATTATTCCGCCGCATAAGCGTGGAAAGTCAATGGGAATCATCGGCCTCGTTATTATGTTTGCCCCAGCTGTTGGACCAACTGTATCAGGCTTAATCTTAAAAACATTAACGTGGCACTGGATTTTCTGGATTTCACTTCCGTTATTAGTTGTTGCTTTAGTGTTTGGAGCTTTCTTTATGCAGAACGTTACGACACCAACAAAGCCAAAAATCGATATGATTTCTGTTGTTCTTTCAACGATAGGTTTTGGAGGAATTGTATTTGGATTTAGCAGCGCTGGAGAAGGCGGGGGCTGGGGAAGTCTACAGGTTATTCTAACTCTTGTCATTGGAACGATCGCGTTAGTTGCATTCTCTATTCGTCAAACGAAGATGAAAGAGCCAATGTTAGACCTTAAAGCCTTTAAGTATCCAATGTTTACAATTGGTCTTTTATTAATTCTAGTCTGCATGATGGTACTGCTGTCTGCGATGATGATTTTACCTCTGTACTTACAAACATCATTAGCTTTATCAACCTTTGCCGCTGGCCTAATGCTTCTTCCTGGAGGAGTGATTAACGGAATTCTTTCACCAGTTATGGGCGGATTATTTGACCGTTTTGGTCCTAAATGGCTAGTTATTCCTGGACTTTTGATTGTAGCCGGCACTATGTATGGTTTTTCAACCGTAACGCTGGAAACGTCAACAGGGTTTATCATTGGGTTACACATTGCGCTTATGATTGCCATTTCGATGATTATGATGCCAGCTCAAACAAATGGTTTAAACCAGCTTCCACCAGAGCTGTACCCGCATGGAACAGCGATTATGAACACCTTGCAGCAGGTTTCTGGAGCAATCGGAACAGCTGTTGGAATCTCGATTCTGTCATCAGGTTCAAGAAGCTTCCTTGAGACGGTGTCAGATAAAATGGATCCATTAAACCAAGTTCTTGCCTTTACCAACGGTGTTCAACATGCATTCGTCTTTGCGATTATTGTTTCCATTGTTGGATTGGTTATCTCGTTCTTTATCAAGAGAGTTAATGTTGAACAAAAAGCGCATTAATAAAAAAACACAGACCATTATAGATGGTTTGTGTTTTTTTTTGTGATAGGCGGACACTATAAGAAGAACTAGATGAAGTATATTGAGGTGAGTTCACTTATGATATCAAGAAAACACTTAGGATTTAACTCATCTATAATAGCAATTCCGTGGTTATCGTTGTTGTTTATAGGAAAACGCAGCATAAGACGTTATTCGTTAGCAGGGATTTTTATTATTATCTTTGAAATTATTAATCATTTGTATGGGCATCAGAAGAAGTGGTGGAAATTTTATGATAAAAAAGATTCGTTTATAAAAGATGAACTTCCTTTTAGCATTGGGCCTTATATGCCTCTTTCAATGTGGCTGCTTAAATGTTCATATGGAAACTTTAAGAAGTTTTTATTGCTGAATGTTATAGCTGATGGAATCTTTGCTTTTTACTTTATTGATGTTCTTAAAAGGTTGAAAATTGTAAGTTTAAACCGAATAAATCATTTTCAATTTTTTATCTACCTTCATTACAAAGCATATTTGTTATATGGAGTGCAGTATTTATTTGAAAAGGTGAAAAGATGGAATTAATCTTATCTTTTGCTTTTAAACCTAAAACTCACGATATAAGCTATTACTAACGAAATAACAGCAGCAACACTAATCTTTATATAAGAAATCTCTAAAGTCCAAGGACCATATTGATTCGCGTTCAAATGATACATGGACCACCATTGGCCATCTTGCCCGTTAGAAAAAGAGAAGATGATCCATAGAAGGAACAAGAAAAGGAACCACACAAAAAAGACGATAATATTAGCGATTTTCTTATTTATTGGTTAGCCCTCCAACTTATAATTTATAGGTAATGTGCTTCTTTCTTATTATAGTAACAGTAATCGGAAAAACGTAAGAGGTTTTATTGAAAGAGGCTGAGTAATCTAATTGATGTCTGCTTTGTGTAATACTAAAATTAAATGTAGCAACCTAAAAACATATTTCTACATAAGTAGTAAAAGCATGGAAGGGAGGAGGAATAAATGAGTGATTTTGAGTTCTCTGAACGGACCTATACGATCTCTAACTTCAAACAAAATGGGTATGAAAAACTTGTTCTATCTAAACCACTTGATGAAAATGAAGCTGAAGTCCCAGTTACAAGGCGATGGTTTTGGAGTACGGATATAGGAGAATGGGAAGAAGTTGAAATTACGATAGAGGGAAATAGTGAAAAGCCATACGAGGAATTTGTTGAAATGGCGGATTGTATATTGAAACAATTACATATCTATCTTAAAAGGTCATTCGAGTATTTAAAGCAGTTCATTTCTGCACAAAAATTTAGTGTCTATTATCTGTCCGCTGTAAGTTTTGGGCAGCTTTTAAATTTTGACGGACATATTCTTGCAGGATGTTCTTTAGCTTTTGTTTACGGCGATTATCCCAATGTATTTCAATATAAAGTAAAGTTCAACAGAAGTGGATGGCCTATTGGTTTTGAAGGTGGACCGCTATAAAGAGATAAAAGCAGAGAATTAACATATCAGTTTGTGACTATATATTTAGGGCGAATTTTTCAACAGCAGTTAAAGAGGGGAATGTATATTAAATGAGTGAATTCAATGAAAAAAAGACATTTGAAAAAGAGTTCTCAGAAGACGTAATTGACATAGCAGCGGTTACAGGTTCAGTAGGGATTGGTGCTGGAATGTCCAGTGAAGAGACGTTATGGACAGCATCAATTGATTTAATCGCATGGAAAAGTTTAGATGAAAATGAAGCTGTCAAAAAAGAAGAGATACAGCTTAGATGGCTAGTGGACGAGGAAGAAGTGGAAAAAGCAATGAATCTACTGCAAAGTAATACCGTTGTAAAGCTACAAGTACGTACGGGAACGGATTCAATGATGCTCGTTAACATTCTGGAACCAGAGTATGAAGACGGAGAGTTAGAAACGATAGTAAAAGAATCAGTAAAGCCGGTTTATTATCATGATGAGATATTTGGCAAGTTTACACTTGAAAAGGGTATTAAAGTTTTTGAAAGAAACATTGCTTGGGAGAATGAACAGTGCGAGCTGTATTTCGACTGGCATGAAGATGAAAGTATGATGAAGTCTGCGCTGAAGACAGCACATACACTCTTTGAGAAGCAGGATAAATGGAGCCGGAAAATTAGAATGTATGCCGCAGCGGAACTGGTCGATTTAGCAAACGATTGGCTACAGGAAAAGGATGAAATAGAGGAAATTACAGAAGAAATGTTTATGGATTTTATGAGTTTAGACACTATATCCGTTTATCCAGAAGGTGATTTTGATTTTTATTTTTCTGATGGAGATATGTTTGCAGGACATAGTATCGTTGTAGAAGGAAATATAAATGGGACTTTTACTAGGGCTCAAATTGCAGGATAAATAGAGTGGTTGAATGATAGTTTAAAAACAATTATGTAGTGTAAGAGAAGGAGTTTATCCTTCTCTTTTTTTATTCAATCTTGTTTTTACTCTTTTTAGGGCTTGGAGCATATACGAATTACTATGCTGCTTAAACGGATTTGTATGAGTTTTTCATGATAGTAAACGTTTACTACTAAATTATTCTGTGATAATTATATTTTTGCTGGATTTTTTAACGATTAAAAGCAGTTTTTATCTTTATTTATCAGAAAATAAAAATTATATTGACAATTAAACGTTTACATTTTATGATTAATTACGTAAACGTTTACTATAAGTTTAAAGTTAAAAATTAAAACAACAAAGGGGATGTTTTTAATGAAAAACAAAGTAAAATGGAGTGGCGTATTTCCAGCAGTTCTTATCCCATTTAAGGACGATTATTCGATTGATGAAGAGGGCTTTCGTTCTTTAGTTCGCTGGGTTGCAGGTCACGAAGGGGTTAATGGAATTGTAGTAAATGGTCACACAGGGGAAATCATGACTTTACTACCTGAAGAACGTGCAGAAGCTGTAAGAATTGCAGCTGATGAATTAAAAGGACGTATTCCTGTTATCTCTGGTGTTTCAGCAGAGGGAACAATCGAAGCTATCCAACACGCGCAAGCTGTAGAAAAAGCTGGAGGAAGTGGGATCCTTCTTATGCCTCCACATTCTTGGCTGCGATTTGGAATGCAAGAAGAATCACCAGTACAGTTTTTTAAAGACGTGGCAGAAGCGATCAACATCTCAATCGTTGTTCACCAATATCCAACTTGGACAAAAACTTCGTATACAACCAGCCAATTATTAGAAATGGCTGCGATTCCAAACGTTGTGTCTATTAAAGTCGGACAACGAGATATTGCACAATATGAAGTAGATATTCGAGCTCTAAAAAAGAATGCGCCTGATGTTTCACTGTTAACGTGTCATGATGAATACTTGTTACCTACTTTAGTTCAAGGAATCGACGGTGCATTAGTTGGATTTGGTTGTTTTGTGCCAGATTTAATCGCGGAATTAGTGAAATGTGTGAAAGATCAAGACTTAACGGCTGCGAATGCTGTGTATGACCGTATCTTTGAATTAAAGCAGGCTGTATATAAAATGGATGAACCTTCTTCTACTTCTCACTTGCGTATGAAAGAAGCGATGTATCAACGTGGATTAATTAGTAGTTCATTAGCGAGACGTCCAGTATTACCTTTAAAAGAAGAGGAAGTAGAAGAAATTCGTCAAGGCTTACTAAAAGTCGGATTATTAAAAGATGAAGTGAAAGCGTAATAAACATTGTAGATAGTGGTTGCAAGATTGCAACCACTATTCTTTAGTATTTAGGTGGGACTCGTTTATAATAGATAGATATACTTGACCCACGGAGGTATGTACTATGAGCGTAAGTATTAAGGACGTGGCACTTAAAGCTGGTGTGTCAACAGCTTCTGTCTCACGAGTATTGACAAATAAACCTGGTGTTGGAGCGAAAACCGCAGAGCGAATTCGTAAAGTAATGGAAGAATTAGATTATCGTCCTAATTTAGGAGCTAGAGGACTTGTTAAACAAAACACAGGAAATATTGCAGTTGTGGTTCCACGAGGATCATTTATTTTGAACAATCCATTTTTTTCAACCGTTTTAGAAGGAATAGCGAAAGGAATCGACCAAACAGACTATAATATGATGATGTCATTTACCTCTTCTCAACAGAAGAGGTTGCTTGAAACTCAAGCTGTAGATGGGGTTATTCTTTTTGCACCTAGAAATGAGGAGCTAAGTCTAGAATGGTTAGAAAGTATCCGATTACCGATTGTCGTAGTAGGGAGCTATTTAGAAGGGTCTCCTTTCCCATGCGTGCGACCGGATGATGAAGATGGTATCAAACAAGCAGTGGATGCTCTTTATCAGCTAGGACATAGGAATATCGGAATCGTAAATGGGCCGATGAGTTCCATGCATAGTGTCAGGTGTTTAAATGGATATAAAAAGAAAATGGATGAACTAGGTTTACCTTTTTCTTCTGAAAACGTATTTGAGATTGATGAGTTTGACGCTTTAAAAGCAACAACAGAAGTAGCGACATTTTTAAAGAAACATAGCAACATTACAGGGGTCGTTTGCTCATCTGATTATTTAGCCATCGGGGTTATTAAGGCAGCCAATATGCTTGGACTATCTGTACCCAAAGATTTATCAGTGGTCGGGGCAGATGATGTTCCAATTTCAGATTTTATCACGCCTGCTTTATCTACAGTGCATGTCGATTTATTAGGTATTGGTCAAAGAGCAACCTCGATACTGATGAATATGCTCGAAGGAAAACAGATTCGAAAAAAAGATGTCGTATTCAATATGGAGTATATTAACAGATCTACAACTGATAGTCCAAAACATAACTAAGATTCATACCTAGGCTCTAAAAAGATTTTAGAGTCTACTGTTTGCTGCCTTTAACTGTAAACCCTTTCATTGAATTCCTGATTTAATAAGTTTTGTTTCACGTATCTTAGGGTGATTGTCATTCCGATTTGAGGGAATTGCTATTAAGGAGGATTTATGTATGAATACAGAATTGAACAGAAATTCTTCAGAACCCACTAAGAATATCAACTATGATCACGAAGAAATTGGTTTGTCTAATCGTGCTACCGAACTGCTTACACGGATAGAAAGCGTTCCCTTTTCACGTTGGCATATTAAACCGCGCGTAATTATGGGTTCAGCCACGTTTTTTGATGCTTTTGACGCGTTATCTCTGGCATTCGTTTTACCCGTGTTAATTGGAATATGGAATTTAACCCCTGGTCAAATCGGTATTCTTATCGGTTCTGGATATCTTGGACAAGCAATTGGAGCTATCTTCTTTGGGTGGTTGGCGGAACGATTTGGACGTGTCTATAGTGCTAAATGGACCATTTTTTTAATGTCAATCATGAGTATTGCTTGTGCATTTGCAGGTAATTTTCATGCGCTACTGTGGTTACGGTTTGTACAAGGTATCGGAGTAGGTGGTGAAGTTCCTGTTGCCGCAGCTTATATAAATGAACTTTCAGTTGCACAAGGGCGCGGACGTTTTTTTATGCTATATGAAATGATTTTCCCTCTTGGGTTGATGATATCTGCACAGATTGGTGCTTTAGTTGTACCTAGCTTTGGATGGAAGTGGATGTTTTTGATTGGGGGTATCGGCGGGTTAATTGTTTTTTTATTTTTCTTTAAGCTGCGTGAATCGCCTCGTTGGCTAATTTCAAAGGGCAGGTTTGACGAAGCAGAACGAGTAATTGAAGAGATTGAATCGAGTACAGATAAACGTATAGAAGCAAAAATTAGTGCACCTCAAGCTGTAGTAAAAGGCGATTGGAAAGAATTGTTTTCTCCTTTTTACCGGAGTAGAACGCTCATTGTCTGGACACTTTGGTTTTCTTCTTACTTTGTTGCGAATGGACTTAACAACTGGCTTCCAAGTTTATATAAAACAGTGTATAACCTTCCATTGAAGGAATCTCTACATGCAGCGTCATTAACGAATGTGATTCAAACAGTAGCTGTATTTGCGTGCGCTTTACTTATTGATAGAGTTGGACGTAAAAGATGGGCAACTATTGCTTTTCTAGTTGTAGGATTACTTTTAACAACGCTTTGGTTTAACGGTGCCAAATCTGCTGAAAGTGTTATGTATTTAGGTTCAGCAGCATACGGCGTTATGGGAACCATTACAGTTCTTCTCTATCTCTATACGCCAGAAATTTATCCAACACGTATGAGAGTACTTGGAATCGCGTTTGCAACAGCATGGCTGCGCCTAGCTTCGGCTATTGCTCCTACAATACTTGGCTTTGTGTTAGGAGCTAAGGGAATTACCTCTGTTTTTGTTCTGTTTGCTTGTGTAGCTGCAGTAGGTGCATTTATGGCGTTTAAGATGATTGAAACACGTGAAAAGGTTTTAGAAGATATTGCACCATAAAAGAGCAAGTTCCAAGAGGTAAGGTTAAGCCAATCTTACCTCTTTTATTAGTGAATGCTGCTATTCATTAATTCTTACAATCTTTAAAACGTTCATTATAAGGCAAGGTTGCTTTTTTGATTGCCATTATCTTTTATAAGTAGCTTTATAAAGAAAAGGGGGTAAACCATCAAGTACAAATTAAAAGCCCACCACGTGAAATCGAAATCTTTAATAAATGCCCAATATGCAATAGCCTGTAGCCCTGAGCAAAATGTTAACACTAGAGAAATTAAAGCGTATCCTTTCCATGATTCTCTATGCAGCTTGTACAAATATAGGCTAAATAAGCCAGTGAATGAAATAAGAATATCTAAAGGGAAGAACGACCAGTTCCAGGCTATCACTATGGGGTTATCATAATCTTTGAAGGCTGCACTTTTGGGTATCCATTCAAAGTAAGTAATAATCCAATAAACAATAAATCCTATATCTGTGACAAGAAAAAAAGGTTTTAAATATTTCATCTTTTTACCTCATGTGTTCTTCCAAAGTTGATTTACTAGTATTAGCTTCTTTTTCCCCCGTCATATTTAATGTCATTACGCCGATAATGATTAGAGCTATAGCAACAATTTTTAGTAGGCTTACACTTTCATTAAAGTACATAAATCCAATTAGCGTAATAATTATAATCCCCATCCCTGACCAAATAGCGTAAGCGATTGAAACCTCTAAACTTTTTAAAGTTAACGTTAAAAAGCACAAACTACAAATATAAAAAAGTATAAGTAGCACACTTGGTATAACTTTAGTAAAGCCTTCTGATAGTTTCATGGATGTAGTACCAGCTACTTCAAAAAGAATAGCTAAACATAGATAAATCCATTGCAAATCTTTTCGCCACCTTATTTTTTTATAGAAATGCCATTCAAAAGAATATCCATAACAGATTTTAATATTTCACTCATTGTTAAGTTAGTTTTTAGCGAAAAGTTTGGCTGATAAATTTGGTTGATTGCGCCCAAGTATAGCTCTACAAACAGTTGTAAATTAATTTCACGTATAACTCCGGTTTCTATGCCTTCTTCCATAAGTTTTACCACTAGATCCCACTCTTGCTTTAGAAAGTCATCTATCTTAACCCATTGATTATAGTGAAGCCGTTTTAAATCTGCTAATAGGCGAATGTCCATTGTGCTAAACTCTTCAGGAACACATATAAGAACTTGAGTAATCTTTTCCGGTAAACTTAGACTTTCATCATGGAAGATTTCTTCTTCTTTGTTCTTGATCTGTAGGATGAGATTTTCGATTATCGAGTCAATGATGTCGTCTTTGGAGTTGAAATGTTGGTACATGGTTCGTTTGCTCGTTCCTAAATTCTTAGCCAAATCGCTAATAGTAAAAGACAAACCTTTTTGCTGAATTAAAAAAATAGCTTCTTGTGTAATCCTTTCTTTCATAAAAAACCTCCATTTGGTACCAAAAATAATTTTATAGTACCAAATGTATTTTACAACATATTTTTCCAAAAATAAACATTTTTATCTTGTGTTTACTTTTTTAGATGTGAAGAATCTGGGCTCTTATTATTTTGGTTTTAGAACGATTTATCAATATTTTTAAAATTAAAGTTAATATATTTAATTTTTAATATAAAATTATTTAATTTTATTGTTTTTAATATTAAATAATTGTTGTATAATCAAATTAACTAAAAGAAGGGGATTTGATTATGGCTTATAAAGTACTTACAAATTGTCCTGTCTGCAGTGAAACGTTAAAAATTACAAAGCTACAGTGCAGCCATTGTCACACGACGATTGAAAATGAGTTTGAATTATCTAAGCTGGCATCTTTATCGAGTGATCAGCTTCATTTTGTAGAAGTGTTTTTAACGTGCAGAGGAAATATCAAAGAAGTTGAGAAAGAACTGGGCGTTTCATATCCAACGGTTCGAGGCAAGCTGACTGACATCATTTCATCTCTTGGGTATGTAGAAAAGAAGAAAAACGAAGTAGACGAGAAAAAAGTTGTGTCTATGTTAGAAAATGGTGAAATTACAGCAGAAGAAGCCATCAAGCTCTTAAAAGAAGAATAGGGGGGATTTTTGTGAAAGAGGAAATTACAAAAGTGTTAACAATGGTTCAAGAAGGAAAAATTGATGCAGAAAAGGGATCAGAACTGATTCAAGTGTTAAAAGAAAAAGAAGAAACAAGCAATAAGCTTTTGAAGAAACCGAATACGTATTTAGATAAAACGTTAAAAGTTCGAGTTGTTTCAACTGAAAATGATAATGTGAGGGTTAATTTGCCAATAAAGCTTGTCAAGCTGGTATTAATGGCTGGACACAGCATCGCAGCAAGTATTCCTCAATCAGAAAAATATGTAAAAGATATAGATATAAACCTGATTGTTGAAGCAATTGAAAACGAGTTAGATGGCCAGATTGTTGATATTAAATCGGCGAACGGAGATACCGTTTCAGTCATCATTGAGTAACGGTGCGCTTATGATTCATGTAAAAGTGAAAACCAAAGAAGCTCGGTTTAGTATCCCAATTCCATATGCTCTTTTAAACGTTGCTATTAGCGTTGCTTTTTCGAAATTTATCCAGAAGCATATAGATAAATGGACAAAAGAACATTTTAAAAGAAAAGAGCTGAACTTTACTTTTCCGCTAATAGATAAAAGCGTGCTAAAGCCTATCGTCAAGGAACTAAAGAAACATAAGGGAATGGTACTAGTAGATGTTAAAGCTACTGATGGTACGGAAGTTAGAGTGAAACTATAATTTAGCTTTGGAGAATTAAAGTGAAAATTGCTTCAGATGTCTACGCTTATGTAAGGATAAAGCCTTATTCGTCTATATAACTGTGAAAGAGCTGAAAAAAGAGACCATACAGCGTGCTAACGTACTGTATGATTTCTTTTTTTATTTGCTTCTTTCCTTTTTTTGTTTAATCTATACCCGGAGTATGCGCCCCAAAAGATGGCGACAAACATAGCAATCCAAATTCCTATCCAAATCGACATCGTATCGAAGCTCCCCTTTGCTGCATGATTTTATTAAGTCTTTCTTTTTTAGCCTTACTACAGTTTAATGCTATAAAAAATAATTAATTCCTTTTTATGTAAGCCGTGATGCGGTGTTTACTTTACGTGCCAACGAATGTATGGCCAAAGCTGTATTATCCGCACTGCATGACGCAGGATTTCGTTCAGGTTTTGTGATTGCGAGAAATGATAGTGGAGGACGTGCGTTGGCGCAAAGCTATGGGTATGGAAGGCGGTCCAGAAGAAGATGACTTATCCTTCACACCAAAGGTTATTGATGCGGCTGAGACCATCTTTGATGTAGTTGCACTCCCTCCAGAGACGCCTCGATCCGCTATGCAAGCAGGAAAGGGAAAAAAGTCATTACCGGAGCAGAAGTTTTCGCCATTCAAGCATGAGAACAGTTCGTCCTTTATACAGGTGTAAGGCCTAACGACGAACAGTTTGAACGAGCTGCAGCTTATGCTCGGGACGGTGCTGTTTCAAAGCCGGCTGCTAGTTTAAAGAAGTAATAGATTTGTAGAGGAATACTCCCCTTTTTAAAGTTTATATAACGAAAGCAAAAGGGCAGCCAGTGATGCTAAATGGCTGCTTTTTGCGCTGACGAAGAGTGAGAGGTTTTGCTGCTAAAACAAATAGCAAGCTGTGAATTTCTAGCAAATTCCTTCATTTACTCTCAACTCTTAAAAGTGACTCTAGAACGAAAAGAGCTTACACTCACATCATCACCATTCTTTTTGTTATTACACAACAGGTAGATAAAGGTCTCAAAATAAAAGAAAGATAGTAGCAATAAAAAAGATTCTATTTTTTAAGAGTAATCCTATGTTGAATCATAGGGTTACTCTTTTTTATTATGGAGAAGGTTGTCATTTAAATGAAATTTTATAAGGGAACAAGTATTGCACGGGTAATAGTAACAAACTTCAAACATTGACTAGATAAAAAGGTTAATAGAAAAATCTCTTTTACTTCATATACTTTTAAAAGAATTTCTAAACTAAAGTTTTATTATACTAAATCATTTGTTTAGATAATTCTTAAAATTTTTTAAATAATTATAAAAAAAGTCTTGAAAAATTGTATCCGTTTTCATATTATATTAATAAAGGTACCTACTTTTAAAAAAAGATAGTTATGAATTAGGAGGAGTTAAAGTGAAATATTTTTTAGACAGTGCCATTATTAATGAAATTCGTTATGCATATGAAAATTGGTCAATTGATGGAGTAACAACTAATCCACGTCATATCATGAATAGCGGTAAGCCTTTTCTAACTGTATTGGACGAATTAGCAAGTGAGTTTAAAGGAGTAGAGAACTTTCCTATCTCAGCCGAAATTAACCCTCATCTAGACAATGCAAAAGAAATGGTAGAAGAGGGGAAAAAAATTGCAACATTATCTTCTAACTTTATCATTAAAATTCCTTGTACAGAACCTGGTTTAATTGCAGCTAAGGAGCTTGAGAAAGAAGGGATTCGTACAAATGTGACACTTGTATTCTCACCTTCTCAGGCATTACAACCCGCAAGAATTGGAGCGAAATTTGTTTCTCCTTTTGTTGGCTGGAAAGAGAATAGTGGAGAGGATACAAGTCAATATATCAAAGATATTGTAGATGTTTATAAAACATATAACTATGAAACTGAAATTATAGTCGCAGCATTACGAAATGGTAAACAAATCGTAGATGCAGCTAAAGCTGGGGCTCACATTGTAACATGTGGATTTGATGTATATAAAGAAAGCTTTTATCATGCGTTTACCGACTATGGTTTAGACAAGTTCCGTAAAGCTTGGGATAACACGGTAACAGAAGAACTTTTATTAAAATAATAGCCGGTTGTTAAATAGAAGGTGCCTCTTAGATTAAATAGTTATCATCTTTGAGGGGCCTTTTTTATAGAAAAAGGGAAGTGAAGGATAATGACCAATTTTAAATTGTTAAAGAGCTTAAATGAACATTTGTCTTTTTATCATATAGAAGATATCCAATTTAAACCATATGGAAAAATAATTAGCCACTACGATTTTAGCGAGTTACAATCATATATGGAGCAAACAACTGTACCTAAGGATCAAAACGTATATGTAGCTTCCGTTTCAGAAATGGAAAATACAAAGGTGAAAGAGCAAATTCAATTAGCTTTTTATGGTGATATGCCAGTTCAAGTTGGTTACTGTAATGGGCCAAACTCCACTTTAAATGGGTTTGAATACCACAAGAGCAGTGAGATTAATATAGCGTTAACGGACCTTGTTCTTCTTTTGGGGAAAGTACAAGATATTGATCAAAATGGCTATGACTCAAAAAATGTAGACGCTTTCTTTATTCCGGAAGGAACAGCTATTGAGCTATATGGAACAACACTCCATTTTGCTCCTTGTAAAGTAACAGATGAAGGCTTTAAAGCGATTGTTATTTTACCAAAGGGAACAAATGAACCGTTAGACCAAAGAGTGCCTACATTAACAAGTGAAGATGAGTTACTTTTTATGAAAAATAAATGGTTGCTTGCTCATCCAGAACGTAAAATGCTTATAGACAAAGGGGCACATGCTGGAATAAAAGGTGAAAACCTAGAAGTAAAATACTAAATAGTTCAAATATCCAGTAGGTATGAGGGGAGAATGCAATGGGAAATCACAATGTTTTATTTACTTTGCTTTCATGTGTATTTTTTATGGGGTTAATTGGATGGTGGACGTATAGAAAAACTAAAGGAACAAATACAACGACTGAAGGTTATTTTCTAGCAGGGCGTGGATTATCAGGAGGATTTATTGCAGGTGCATTAATTTTAACAAATCTATCTGCAGAACAGATGATTGGACTAAATGGCCAATCGTATGGGGCAAATATGACAAACATGGCCTGGGAAGTAACGGCAGTTCTGGCCATTGTTATTATGACATTAATCTTGTTGCCAAGGTACTTAGGCGGCGCATTTACAACGCTTCCGCAATTCCTGCGTGATCGTTATGATGAAGGAGTTAGACGTTTAGCAGTTCTTTTATTCATGTTGGGATATGTATTAGTGACAATTCCTTCGACCCTGTATTCAGGTGCATTAGCAGTCTTAAAACTATTTGATGTACCAGGTCTATTGGATCTTTCTTATACACAGTCAGTATGGCTAATGGTTTGGGTAATAGGCATTATTGGCGCTTTTTTTGCTATATTCGGTGGAATGAAGGCAATTGCGGTTTCTGATACACTTATTGGAGGCGGATTGATTATTGTTTGTTCCATAATTCCGTTAGTAGGTCTTTTCCAACTAGGAGATGGAAGCATTTCAGAAGGTTTGAAAACGATTACAACTGTGCATCCGGAAAAAATGAACGCAGTTGGTTCTAGCTCTGATTCTGTACCATTTCTTACTATATTTACAGGAATGATTTGGGCAAATTTATTTTATTGGGGGACAAACCAGTACGCAATTCAGCGAACATTAGGGGCGGCCAACTTAGCAGAAGGACAAAAAGGTGTTTTATACACAGGTTTCTTTAAGCTGTTAGTTCCAATCTTTATGATGATTCCAGGGATTATTGCCTTTCATTTGTATGGTGGAAAAATGAATCCAGTGGATTTAGCATTTCCGACTCTAGTATCTAATATATTGCCTTGGTATTTACAAGGGTTCTTTTTAGTTGTTTTATTAGGAGCCGTATTTAGTACGTTTAATGCATTAATCAATTCTGCAGCCACTATGTTTGCATTAGATGTTTATAAACCACTCAACCCTAACGTAACAGATCAAAAGCTTCTTAGATTAAGTAAGTGGTTCGGTGCAGTGTTAGCACTTGTCAGCTTCTTTGTATCACCATTATTAATGTATGCTCCAGACGGATTATGGGAGTTGATTCGACGCTTTACAGGATTCTTTAATATACCAGTTATTGCTGTAGTCCTTATCGGTATCTTTGCTAGAAGAGTTCCAGCGATCGCTGCTAAAGTCGCTATCTGTTTCCATGTAATTGCCTATTATATGTACCTTTGGGGTACAAAGCAGCTATTTGGAGTACAGTTAGAGATTAATTATATTCATGTATACGCAATTTTATTCTTTATAGAAATTGCCATGATGTTAATTATTGGGAAAGTCTCTCCGAGAAAAGAAACATGGAGATTCACTCCGAAACCAAGTGTTGATATGAAGCCTTGGAAATACTCACTATTAGTATCTGTTATTCTAATTGGCTTAATGTTTGCATTCTATATTGTATTCTCACCAATTGGATTAGCCTACAAAAATGGAGTAGTATCACCTTATTTTATACCTGCTCTCCTTGGTTTAGGGGCTATAACAGGTTTATTGGGATATCTGTCTGTTTCAAAATGGAATAAAAAGTATAGTAATTACGTTGAAAAGCAAACCGTGCCATCAGAAGAAGATAAGAAACAATTTCCTGCGTAATTATATAGATATTGAGGAGGAAAACTAAAGTGTTAGACACACTAGTGAAGAATGAAAAATTACATGTAGAAATATTTGATGAAGGATTCGAAGTACTTTTTAATAGTGTCCCCTTACTGCATCATACACTACAAAATCCGATGGTATTCGTAGGAAAAGGTGAAGAAACTATTGAGATGTATCGAGGCAACTTCGACATCAAGGATTATTTAACAGAACGCATACCACTTAAATATGCTAAGGTCGAAAAGAAGGAGAAAGAATATATAGTTAACCTTGCTAAATTTGAAGAAGGGAAAATACTACTCTCTCTAACAATTAAAGAAGAAGATAATCGTTTAAAAGTTGAATATAATCCAGTTGATGATAGTATCAATCGTTTTTGGATGAGAATTAAGGCGGATGAAAAAGAAAAAGTTTATGGATGCGGTGAACAACTTTCTTATTTCAACATGAGAGGGAAAAACTTCCCTCTCTGGACATCTGAACCTGGTGTAGGCAGAAACAAGAACACATATGTAACATGGCAAGCCGATGTAATTGATAAGGCTGGAGGAGATTACTATAATACCAACTTTCCTCAGCCTACATATGTATCTAGTAAAAAGTACTATTGTCACGTAGAAACAACGGCATACGCGGACTTTGATTTTCGCAATGAGACATTCCATGAACTGCAGGTTTGGGAAGTACCTGAATATATGCTGTTTGAAACGGCGGATACGTACCTTGAATTAGTTGAAAAAATTACGGGTTTATTCGGAAGACAGCCCGAGCTACCAGACTGGGTATATAACGGCGTGGTTTTAGGTATTCAAGGCGGTACAGATGTTGTTGAACAAAAATTAGAAAAAGTTTTAGCAAAAGGTATGAAGGTATCTGGAGTATGGTGCCAAGATTGGCAGGGCAAACGTATTACTTCTTTCGGCAAACGTTTAATGTGGAATTGGAAATGGAACGAAAGTGAATACCCGGAGTTAGATAAAAAAATTGCAGAGTGGAAAGAAAATGATATTCGTTTTCTAGGTTACATTAATCCATATGTAGCCATTGAAGGTGATTTATATAAGGAAGCTGAAGATAAAGGATACTTAGCATTAAATACGGAAGGAAATACGTATTTAGTGGATTTCGGTGAATTTTATTGCGGAGTTGTGGATTTTACCAACGAAGAGGCTACTGAATGGTATAAACAAGTTATTAAAGAGAACATGATTGATTTTGGATTAGACGGATGGATGGCCGACTTTGGCGAATACTTACCAACGGATGTTGTGCTCAAAAATGGAGTCGACGCTAAGATTATGCATAATGCTTGGCCGACAATGTGGGCAAAAGCGAACTATGAAGCGGTATCAGAAGCAGGAAAACTTGGTGAGATTGTATACTTTATGCGCGCCGGATATACGGGCATACAAAAATACTGTACGCTTCTTTGGGGCGGAGATCAAAGCGTAGATTGGTCGCTGGATGATGGTTTAGCTTCCGTTATTCCTGCAGCTTTATCATCAGGAATGAGTGGCTGTGGCTTACACCATAGTGATATTGGCGGGTACACAAGTCTACATGGTAACAAACGTTCAAAAGAGCTGCTGATGAGATGGGCAGAAATGGGAGCCTTCACGCCTATGATGAGAACACATGAAGGAAATCGTCCGGATGATTGTTTCCAATTTGACGGTGATGAGGAGACACTAGAGCATTTAGCAAGAATGTCTAATGTTTATGTAACGATGGCACCTTATATTAGATCACTTGTAGAAGAAAATGCGCGACGTGGAATTCCTGTTCAGCGACCTTTGTTTATGCACTATGAAGAAGACGAAAAAACATATGATATTCAATATCAATATTTATTTGGTGAAGATGTACTTGTTGCGCCGGTTCATCAAGAAAATCAAACAGAGTGGGAAGTATATTTACCAGAAGATCAGTGGGTCCATGTATGGAGCGGTGAAGAGTATACAGGAGGATCGGTTACTGTTCAAGCGCCATTAGGTTATCCACCTGTATTTTACCGTAAAAAATCTATATGGAGTGAGTTGTTTTCTAAACTACTTCACATCTAATTTAAGAGCTATTTATATAAGAAATATAGTCAAACGGAAAAATTCAAACAATAGTGTTGATAAAGGTAATTATGTATTTTAGAATGGTTATAACAAATAGTTTTACGACAAGGGGAACTCTATATGCAAAATACAACAGTTTTATATGTGCCTATAGGTAGAAAAACATTTGATATTGAAGCAGCTGAAATGTATCGTCAAAAAAGTATGGAGTGGCTGAAAGGCAACTGCAGTACTCTTATCGCGCCAGAGCAAATTATAACTTCAGTTGAAGAACTACAGGGATTTCTTGATTCAATTAAAGGGGATAAGATTGATACCGTTCTATATCAAAGCGTTACGTTTGCCGACGGTGAATTTATGGTTAAGATATTGGAGTATTTTAAACAGCCTGTAATTGTTTGGTCCGTACGTGAGCCAAGTGTAGGGGGGCGTTTACGTTTAAACTCGTTAACAGGCGGAAATAGCACCAGTAATGTGCTGCGTAATCATCAGCATCCGTTTGCATTTGTATTTGGAAATCCAGATGAGAAAGCCTTGCAGGATCGCCTATTAAGACAAATTAACGTTATGCGCGTGCTAAAAGCATTAAATGAATTAAAAATTGGGGTAGTGGGAGATTATCCGCCGGGATTCTTCTTTTCACAAGCCAACGAAGAAGAATTAAAAAGCGCACTTGGCGTAACTCTTCATAAGATGGATTTACAAGAAGCGTTTAAAGAGTGCGTAAAGCTTCCAGAACACGAATGGATAGGGGAAGTGGAACGGGCAGAAAAGCAGGTGATTGGTTTAAATCGAAATGATGAAACGGTTGCTAAATTCGCTCAATTTTCCACTTATATTAAAAAGCACATTCAAAGTGAAAAGTTAGATGCATTAGCTATGCGATGTTGGCCCGATTTCTTTAATGATTTAGGAGCTGCTCCGTGCTCAACTCTGTCTCAGTTTACGGAAGACGGAATGGTGACATCCTGTGAGTCGGATATTCACGGATCGATCTCCATGTTTATCTTACGTGAGTTAGCGGGTGGAAATGCGCCTTACCTGGGAGATTTAGTTCACATAGACGAAGAAAAAAACTCAGTTGTTTTTTGGCATTGCGGTGCAGGAGCATATTCGCTCGCGAATCCTTCTACTGGAGCAACAGCAGGGGTGCATCCTAACAGAAAAATTGGTTTTGCAATGGATTTCGGATTAAAAGCAGGAGAAGTAACGATCTTCAGGGTAAGTCATACGCCTGATGGGTATCGCCTTCTAGTGATGAAAGGAGATGCCTTAGATGTAGAGCAGCCTTTTACAGGCACATCTGTAGAAGTTGAGTTAGCGACAAATGCATCAGACACCCTTTATGAACTTATGCATGCGGGGTATGAACCTCACTTTGCACTAGTTTATGGTGATGTGACAGAACATCTAATTGAACTAGGACGTATGCTTAATCTAGAAACAAAGGTCTATATCTAAGAAAATCGTACTTCTCTGCTACAGTAAAAGTTAGCCAATACTATATAATAATACCAAACGCTAACTTAAAAGGAGTTTGAGAATATGAAAGATACAATAGGTTCTAATAAAAATATCGCGCTTTATCTTCAAGTAAAAGATGTCTTAATTAAACGTATACAAGAGAAAACTTGGAAGCCGAATACGTTAATTCCAACAGAACAAGAATTAATGCAAGAATTTGATGTAAGCCGTACTACCTTAAGACAAGCTATTTCTCTGCTAGTACAGGATGGACTGCTGGAAAAAAAACAAGGCAGGGGGACAATCGTAAAGCCTCAGCCACTGATCGGCGGCAGCTTAGGCAAGCTTAAAGGACTAGCAGAAGAAGTAGCGGAAAAAGGATTAACACCGAATTCAAAGCTGATTCGTACTGATTTTAAAAAAGATTTATATTATGAAACTTCCATGCTGGAACTGGATGCTGGAGAAGAAGTTTTAGTTATTGAACGAATTCGTTTTGCCGATGAAGTGCCTATTGCCATTGAACGTTCTTGCTGGCCTACGCATATTGGGAAAATACTAGTTGAACAAGATTTAAACCGTGCAAAATTTTATGAAGTACTAGAAGAGAATGAAATCTTCTTAAAACGAGCTAAAGAGAAGGTATCCGCTATTAATGCAACGATATATGAAGCCGATCTGTTAGGCATACGAGGCGGAGAAGCTTTACTTGAAATGACACGAGTAAGTTACGGTTTTGATGATAAGCCACTCGAATTTACGGTAACAAAATATCGCAGTGACAAATATCATTACAATATTGAGCTTACAAGATAAAACGCTAATACAATTAGGGATGTGGAGATAATGACAAGTTTAACTCAAGTCAAACAATATGGTTTATATGTAAACGGGGAATGGGAAACAACAGCAGAAAAAATGGAAGTCTTAAATAAATATACGCAGCAGCCTGCAGCTGAAATCTCAGTAGCTACAAAAGACGATGTAAATAAAGCTGTGGCCAGCGCGAAAGAGGCGTTAAAAAACACTTTTTCACCGTACGAACGCTACGAGGTATTAATGAAGGCAGCTGAGTTATTACTAAGCCGTCAAGAAGAATTTGCTGAAATTTTGGCTACTGAAGTTGGAAAGTCTATTCGTGAATCTCGCGGAGAAGTTGAGCGCGCGGCTACAACTTTACAAATTTCAGCGGAAGAGGCAAAGCGTATTCATGGAGAAGGTGTGCCTGTTGAATCAGCTCAAGGCTCAGAAAATCGCATGGCTTTTACAGTAAAAGTCCCGGTTGGCGTTGTTGCAGCTATCACACCGTTTAATGTACCTATCAATCTAGTTTGTCATAAACTCGGACCTGCACTTGCAGCTGGGAACAGTGTAGTATTAAAACCTGCTGAAGTCACTCCAATTTGTGCGCTCAAGCTCGCTGAATTAATGGAAGAAGCAGGACTGCCAAAAGGGCGCCTTCAAGTATTGACTGGAGATGGGGCAGAAATTGGTGAATGGTTATTAGAAAACCAAGATGTTAATATGTTTACGTTCACAGGAAGCCCAAGAGTAGGAGAGCTCATTCGATCTAAAGCAGGTTTGCGTAAAGTTTCACTTGAACTAGGAAATAATTCGGCTACTATCGTACATAAAGACGCTGACTTAGAAAAAGCTGCATCTTTAATTTCTCAAAAAAGCTTTAATAACGCGGGACAGGTTTGTATTTCCGTTCAACGAATTTATGTTCATACGAATATTTATACTGCATTTGTTAATAAGCTAAAAGAAAAAACAGAAAAGTTAGTAGTCGGTAATCCAATGGATGAGCAAACCGATATTGGACCTATGATTCGTCTTAAAGAAGCAGAGCGAGTGGAAGAATGGGTAAAAGAAGCGGTGGAAGAAGGGGCAAAAATTGAACTAGGAGGAAAGCGTGACGGTGCTTTTTATCTTCCTACAATTTTGACCAATGTAAATGATGAGATGAAAGTTTGTCGTCAAGAAGTATTCGGGCCAGTAGTAGCTATTGCTCAATATGACGAGATTGATGAAGTGATTTCAAAAGTAAATGATTCTGACTATGGGTTGCAGGCAGGCCTTTTTACGAATGACTTACAATTTGCTATGAAGGCAGCTCGTGAAATCGAAGTAGGCGGATTAATTGTAAATGATGCTTCAGCGTATCGTGTTGATCATATGCCGTATGGCGGTGTGAAAAAGAGTGGTAACGGAAAAGAAGGGCCAAAATATGCAATTGAAGAAATGACTGAAGAACGTATCATTGTTCTAAATTTATAATTTATTAGTTTAAATGAAAGACCTAGATTTTTAATTTTCTAGGTCTTTCATTTGGAAAATAACAAAGAAAAAATGACGAAGGTGAACAAATATGGAGTTTCTAACAATCCTCCTTCCTATTTTCGGGATTTTTGCACTTGGATTTATTGGACAAAAGAAAATAGGATTTGATACCAAAACGATTTCAACAATGGCACTTTATTTGATGTCTCCAGTTCTAGTGTTCAAAACATTTTACACAACCAAATTTACGATTGATTACTTATATCTTACGTTATACACATTTGCACTTTGCTTTGCATTAATTGCTGTCGTCTATATTATTGCTTATTTCCAGCGATATTCTACTTCAGAAACCTGTGGAATGATATTAGCGTCCTCATTTATGAATAATGGAAACTACGGTACGCCCGTTGTTTTATTACTTTTTGGCGTGACAGGCTTAGACTCTGCCATTATTCTAATGGTCATACAGCAATTGGTCATGTGTACAGTGGGAGTTTACTATGCAGCTAAAGGAAGTCCACAAGGAAATGGTATAAAATCAGCCGTTGACGCAGTTCGACGGATACCAATTGTGTATGGGGGACTTTTAGGGGCTATATTTCAGTTTCTTCATATTCCATTAAGCAACTCTGTAAAAGAAGCGGTTGATTTAGTAGCGGGTGCAGCTATTCCCACCATCATGATTGTACTTGGAATGCAGCTAGCTAAAATATCAATTAGAAATTTAGCCAAAGCAAAAGTTTCATGGTCATTAGCCATCAAACTTGTGATTTCGCCATTTATCGCTTATATACTAACACTTCTGTTACCGGTGGATGAGATGGTCAAACAAATAATGATTATTATGGCTGCTATGCCCACAGCTGCGAATACAACTATGTACGCGCTTCAATTTAATACAGAGCCGGAGTTTGTATCAAGTGCAACGTTAATTAGTACCTCCTTAAGCCTTGCTACATTACCTATCATTTTTCTAATCGTTTTATAAAAGCATTCTAGATCATATAAGAGAGATTTCAATTTCAAATGATTGTAAAAGGAGTAGTTAATGTGAATTCTCCTCATAATTTAGTTTTGAAAGGCATTTTCTATTTTAGTTTTTTCCTTTTTTTATACTTTTATTTTGTATATGGATTTCAATATTCTCTGACTAAGTTTTGTTTTCTTAACTGTTTAATGACGGGAACCTCTTTTCTAATTCAAGATTCAAAAGGTGCTAAAGAAAAATTGGAAAAAGGATAATGTATGACTGAAACGGTAGGCATTCATTACTTTTACAAGCTTTATTTACATGTATATAAAAAGGATGGTATATAGATTAGAGAGGAATATTTTCATCACTAAAAAGCACTTAGTTATCCAACTAAGTGCTTTTTGGTGAATGAGGAGCAAGTTTCTTTTTCAACGGTAGAACAATCATAAAAACACCTATGATACTCAATATGCTCTCTAGAACGTAGAATTGATGCTCTTTTATATATCCTATAAAGCATTGACTACCAAAGATGAGAAATAAAACAGCTCCCAAATAAAACGAAGGATTTTTAATACACCAACTCATTCTTGATTCCATCTAATTCCTCCTTGTACGCTTTCTATAGCGTATTTATTGTATGTCGACTAAGAAAGGAGTAAGGTTGTTCCTTATGGATATACGAGTGGGTGTAAGAAAAGTTTCAAACATAACATCAACTCTCTTTTAGTGTAGGCGTTTATTTTACATTCAAAAATGAAACTAATTTTTTTAGTGTTGTTCCTTGAACAAGAAGAGAAAAGACTACATTACTAAATGTCATTGCTAATAACAGATTTTTTCCTTCAAATTCGGGTGTAATGCCTAAAACAAGCGCAATTGAAAGAGATCCCTTTAATCCTCCCCATGAAATAATAGGTTTCCATGAAGTTGGAATGGATTTATCAAAAGCTAAGCTTATATAGACAGCGAGAAAACGTGCTAAAAGAACAATAAGAATACTTCCAACGATAAGCCATCCTTTATCTAAAAAATCAATACGACTCACTTCTAATCCTACTAGTAAGAAAATAAGCGCATTGGAGAGAAAGGCGATTGTTTCCCAAAAGGAATTCACTTTTTCATGTGTTAGATCTGACATGCCTACGTTTCGTCCATAAGTTCCTAAGATTACGCCACCTACTACTACAGATATTACCCCAGAAACGTCAAAGTGTTCAGCAAGCTGAAACGTACCATAAAATAGAACCATCGATAATCCAGTCTCCACTAAATAATGATCAATCTTAGATGTAATGCGAGAAGCTAATAAACCAAACACTCCACCAATCAATATGCCTCCACTTACAACTTTCAGAAATTCAAGCAGCGCATTCAATGTACCTGTTAAGCTCAAGGCAGTAGTTACCACAGCAATTTGAAATAGTACAACAGCAACTCCGTCATTTGCCAAACTTTCTCCTTCGACCACAATGGAGAGGCGCTTGTTTAGGCCCATTGACTTAAAAATACTTAGAACGGATACAGGGTCAGTAGCTGCCATAAGTGCACCGAAAATTAAGGCTTCTTGTAAAGAAAGGTGCAAGAAAAAATAAGTAGAAGCAGCAACTAGTAAGAAGGTAAGAAATGTACCTAAAAAAGCTAATAAAGAAATAGATTTCTTATTACGTTTTAATTCATCAAAGGGCAGTTTAAGTGCTGCATCCCCTAACAAAGCTGATAAAAAGATAAAAATAACGGTCGTTTGAAACACGGTATCATTGGCTGCATAACTTTTTATTTCTCCCAATGCAGGAATTGGTACCAAACCAATGATTAATCCTATTACTACAAGGAAAGTGGGATAAGGTTGTTTCATTTTTTCTGCGATAAACACTACACTTACAGCGATAGCTAATAAAATAATCCAATATGTAACCATTCTTATGCTCCTTTGTCTCTTTAAAACTAAAATTATGCTTCATGTGCCATGTATTGTTAAGGGCACATTCTCTGTAGGGATAGGTTTCTGTTCACCTGGAGAGATGTACTGCTTTACTAATTCTCGTTTCAATAACGCGCGATCCTTATAACTTTGTTTATTATAGATAATATTTTCCTGAGGTATCATTAATAAGTAATAAATTACTTATATAATGCTAAATAATATAAATTTGAATACAACTTCAATCATAGAAAGGTAAGTTTGTGCTTATAAACATGCAAGAAGAGAAAGGTTGTTTCCTCACTAAGAGGAAACAACCTTTAACATAGCTTACATACATGATGTTTACTATAAAGTTTTTCTCAAACAAAAGATATAAATACCGATTTAAAAATAAATCATAAACTTTTTAAAACTCCATATTGAAATAAGTTAAGCAGTTTTTTTATTTTGCTTTTTATCTTCAGAAACTTCTTGTCGGAAGGACTTAATTAATGCATAGGACATGAATAGAAGAACAATCCCTAAGGGCAATGCAGTGACAATAATAGCTGCTTGCATGCCTTGCAGGCCACCTGTTCCTAATAAAATTGCTGAAATAGCAGCTAAAATGATTCCCCAAATAAATGTAACAAAGAAAGGTGGATTTAAATTCCCGTTTGTAGTTTGCATCCCCAGAACAAAAGTAGCCGAGTCTGCAGAAGTCACAAAGAACGTCAAAATAAGGACTACAGAGATGGTAGAAAGAAAACCTCCAAACGGCATTTGATCATACACAAAGAATAGAGACGTTTCTAAGCTTTGTTTTGCCACATCTAATCCTTTCACAAAATCAAAATAAATACCGGTACCTCCAAATACGCCAAACCATATTGAGCATACAAGTGTCGGAACGATTAATACAGCCATAATAAATTCACGAACCGTTCTTCCTTTAGATACGCGTGCAATGAAAGTTCCCACAAATGGAGTCCATGATATCCACCAAGCCCAGTAAAAAATGGTCCAATCTTTTACCCATTGGTTATTGTCAGAATTAAATGGAGCAAATCGCAGCCCCATACTTGGTAATTGTTGAACGTAGGAACCAAAGGTTGTAGAGAAAAGCTCTATTAAGTATTGTGTAGGCCCAAGAAAAAGAAAAGAAACAAATAGAATGACAGCTAAAACCATGTTAGCATTGCTCAAGTATTTGATTCCTTTTGAAACACCAGTTCCTGCAGATGTAATAAATAAAATAGTCGTAATGGCAATAATAACGAGTTGAACTTTATAGCTAATAGGCATACCTGTTAGGTAGTGGAATCCACTATTTATTTGTGAAGCGCCTAATCCTAAAGATGCCGCCACCCCAAATATAGTAGCAAACACAGCTATAATATCCACAGCGTATCCAATTGGTCCTTTGCTCTTATTTCCAATAAGAGGAGTTAGGGTTGCGCTCATTAGTCCAGGCATGTTTTTTCGGAATTTATAATAGGCTAAAGCAAGTGCTACTACAGCATAAATTGCCCAAGCATGAAATCCCCAGTGTAAATATGTATATTCTAGACTCAGTTTTGCAGATTCAGTAGTTTGAGGTTTCCCAAAAGGGGGCGTAGCATAGTGGGAGATCGGCTCAGAAATTCCGTAAAAAAGTAAACCAATTCCCATCCCAGCGCTAAATAACATCGCGAACCAAGTAGGGGTACTAAACTCAGGTTTTTCATGGGGTTTGCCAAGTTTTATTTTTCCAAATCGACTAAAAGCTAATACTAAGGCAAATATTAAAAAGAATGTGGCAGAAAATTGATAAAACCAGCCAAAACGATTAAGCAAATAACTTTCGGCGGTGGTCATGACGTGAAGTAGATTAGTTGGTTTTAATATACCCCAGCCTACAAATAAGACGCTAATGATTAAAGAGATCCAAAAAATAGGTGTTGTTTTCTTCACAATCTTCCTCCTTTATATTTTAAGTTAAAATTAAGTAGTTTCAGAAAGACCTAATTTTACTATTATAATTTTAAACATAAGTTTTGGAATATTTCAAATTGTTATTCTTGTTTTCCTATCTCAATCTCTCTATAGTTTTCTTTTTTGCTCATTTTTTTACATCTTGATTCTTTCTTTTTCCTAAATTTTTATTTTAATTCCCTTAATACGGAATAAAAAAACGTCTTTTATAAAAAACATCTATTACTTTTTTCATATAGTACCAATACCAACCTTCTCAAAACAAAAAAGCTGTGGCTACTCTGCAGTTTGTTTTCTCTTTAAAATTAAATTTAGATAATGTTTCGTTATATCAAAACGAGTTAGATGGTCAAATTGTTGAGATTAATTCGGCAAATGGAGATATCTTTTCGGTCATCATTGAGTAATGGTTTGCTTATGATTTATGTGAAAATGAAAACAAAAGATGTTCGGTTTAGCATCCCTATTCCAAATGCTCTTTTAAACGTTGCTATTCGCATTGTATGTTTGAAATTTTTTCAGAAGTATGCTGCAAAATGGACAAAAGAGCATGCCGAAAGAAAAAAATCGAACTTTACTTTTTCGCTAATAGATAAAAAGCGCTAAAGCCTATCGTTAAAGAACTAAAGAAACACAAGGAAATGGTGCTAGTAGATGTCAAAGCTAGTGCGATACTTTTATAATTTTACAAATTAGGACATGAATAAAAACCAAAATGAAGAAAATAAATCTTTTTGAAATATATATTTCATGATATATTATTTATAGAAATTATAATTACAATATTATTCACTGATATAGCGGAGGTTTTTTTATGAAAATTCAAGAAGAAGCATTGCTTTCCGAAAAGACTAAAAAATCTGCAAGTTTGTTTAATAAAGCACGCGAAGTAATTCCTGGAGGCGTTACAGCAAATATTAAGTATTTTGATCCACATCCACTAATGATGGAAAAAGGGAAAGAGAGTAAGCTTTTTGATGTAGATGGAAACGAATATATTGATTATTTATTATGCTATGGAGCACTTATTTTAGGGCATGGTCATCCGCACGTGTTGGAAGCCGTAACGAAACAAATGATGGAGTCAGGCACAACTATTTTCGGTACACCACATAAAATGGAAACAACGATGGCAGAAAAGTTAGTTGAATTATATCCCGGTATTGAAATGGTACGCTATACAAACTCAGGGTTAGAAGCTACCCTTTTAGCTATTCGTACAGCAGTTGCCTATACCGGTAAAGCAAAAATTGCGAAATTTGAAGGCCATTATCATGGAGGATATGATCAAGTATTAGTAAGTGTTAATCCTGATTTAGATAAAGCAGGGGAGGCAACATCTCCTAAAGCAGTAGGAGAATCAAGAGGACTGCCTGATTATTATCTTGAAAATACAGTCATTCTTCCATTTAATGATCTAGAAGCAACAGAAAAGATTTTGAAAGCTTATGCTCATGAATTAGCAGGTGTCATTTTAGAACCCATTCAAGGTGGATTTATACCAGCTGATCAAGATTTTATAACGGGTCTTCGGAAAATTACAGAGGAACTTAATATTGTGTTGATTTTTGATGAAGTAAAGACAGGTTTTAGAATTTCCCTCGGAGGAGCACAAAAAACCTATGGGGTCGAACCAGATATTACTGCTTTAGGAAAAGTGCTTGGGGGAGGTTTCCCTGTAGGGGCTATTGGTGGTAAAAAAGACATCATGATGATTAGTTCTGCTAGAGATGGTCGAGATATTTTAACAGCTGGAGCAGAGAATAAGGATAAACAAGATCCTTTATACCATAGTGGAACATACAATGGCCATCCAACCATACTTGCAGCAGGCTTAGCAACAATCGATATTTTAGAGCAAGAAGGTACAATGGAAAAATTATTTGCAAATACTCAATTGTTAAGAGATCAATTAGAAGAATTATATAAATCTCATGGATTGATGATGCAAACAGTTGGTATGGGGAGTATTTTTAATATTATTCTTAGAGATGGAGAGATTAGAAATTATCGTGATATGAGTAAAGCAGATACAAAATTACGTAAAAAGATTGATTATGAGTTATTGAAATTAGGCATTTATACCAAGCCACTTAACCGCTACTCTATGTCCGTTGTTCATACAGAAGAGGATATTCAACGTACGGTAGCAGCACATGACGAAGCAATTAAGCGTGTAACGAATAAATAAAACATTAATTCACCAGGAGCTATAATAATTATGCATATGCATAATCCGTTATAGCTCTTCTTTTTATTTTTTAGAACTAAAAGGGATATGATGATAGTTAGAATAACAAATTAATATAGGTTTAAATTTAGATAAAAATGTAAAAGCAATAACTTTATGAAGAAATTGTATCCTGTTTAATGGGTGTGAAATGATTAATTTTAATGCAGTTCAATTTTTAAGGCAGTATTTTAGTTTATAATTATAAATATATAACGCAATTAGAATGAAGGAGATTATCAAATTAAATGGAAAATATTTATAAGCACATTGCAGAACAGATGCCTAATATGAGCAAATCAAATTTAAAAGTAGCTAAATATATTTTAGAAAACCCTAATACTGTTCCTTTTTTAACTGGAGATAAGTTGGCCAAGGTTACAGGGGTTAGCCATGCAACTGTTGTACGTTTTGCTACTTTTTTAGGGTGTTCCGGTTATCCGGAACTTCAACAATACATGCAAAGTTCTGCTCAGCAGCAGTTGACAACAACTGAGAGATTGAAAATTTCCAAAGAAGTATATAATGACCAGGATCAAAGCGTATACGATATCTTTTTAGATGATATTTCTAATATCAGATCTACTTTAGAAAGATTAGATGTAGATGTTTTTAAGCGCGCAGTAGAGAGCCTAATTAAAGCTAAAAGAGTGTATATTGTTGCAAATAGAAGTGCTACGGCTTTGGGTGTGTTTTTAGAGTACTATTTGCAATTTCTTCTAGAACAAGTCGAGCTTATTCATTCGATTGAGAACGTATCAGAACGTATATATGATTTAAATGAAGATGATGTAGTAATTGGAATTAGTTTTGCACGATATACGACAAGTACAATAAAAGTTCTTTCGTATGCACAGGAAAAAGAAGCAACAACTGTTGCCATAACAGATAATCTATTGTCTCCCCTAATTCCTTATGCAAATATCCCATTAACAGCATCCAGTCAAATGCCGACTTTTATTGATTCGTTTGTAGCGCCACTTAGTCTTATAAATGCACTAATTATATCTGTGGGAAAAGAAAAAGAGGAAAAATTCCATGATAAATTAGAGTCCCTCGAAGAACTATGGGACAAATTTAATATTTTTTATAAAAAATGATTCAGATAAAATTACATTTTTAAACAATAATGATTAATTTTAATTATGCTTCATTTGCAGCCGTAGAGAAAAAGAAACATATTTATTGCAAATAGCCGTTATGTATAGATGCTATGCAGGCTGTTAAACCTAGTAATTCTTCTCAAAATTTAAATATGTCTAATGAATTCTCAGATATATTTAAAGAAATCAATCAAAATAATAAACGAAATCCTACTCATCTTCAGTAGCCTATCTAAGGGTTTTTGGGGAAAACAACTGTTGAGAAGAGTAGTTTTTTTAGTATTTGTAAGGAAGAACTTATACTCTGAGCAAACTACACAAGATGGATGAATCATTATTCTGCATTAGCTCTCAATAAAACAGAAAAAGCTACTGAATTCCAGGGGCTGACCCACTCTTCAGTAGCTTTTTCTCATTTTAAGATGAATAGGATATAAACATTCTAGATAGCAAATTCTTATAGCTTTTAATAAAACTTTAAACGTCGACTCCATCACTATACTTATATCGACCTGGAAGAAAAAATAAAGGAGCAAATTATTAAAAAGAAAAGGAGAATTCAACCAAAGAGATCGAAAAGTTTTTATCCAATAATAATTCGTTCTTTTGGATAATGATATTTTTCTTCTTTAACTTTTCCTCTTATCAAGAATAAGCATGAAAAAATGCCAATTCGTCCTATAAACATCAATATGATAATCACTACCTTTCCCGAAGTACTCAGTTCGGGAGTTATTCCCATCGAAAGGCCTGTAGTTCCAAAGGCTGACGAAACTTCAAAAAGGATTTCTAATGCTGAAAAATGTGGTTCAAGATATGTAAGTATTATAACTGCAATTCCACAAATCATAACGGCTGTTGCAATAACCATGAAAGATTTTGTAATATCTTCATGTACTATTTCTCTTTTAAAAGCCTTTATTGTACTATTTCCTTTTGAATAAGAGTAAATGCTTAAAATCATAATTGCAAAAGTAGTCGTACGTATCCCTCCACCTACGCTACTTGGCGATGCTCCAATAAACATGAGAGTGCTTATTACAAGAAGTGTAGGGGTAGAAAACTTACTAATATCCATAGTGGCAAGTCCACCATTTCTAGTTGTAACCGATTGAAATAGTGAATAAAAGAAGGCTTCATGCCAAGTCTTTGTAGCAAAAAAATGATTGAATTCAAATAAATAAATAGCTAGTGTACCGAAAATAACTAACGCAAAAAATGTAAAGGTTGTTAGTTTAACGAATAAAGAAAAACGAAAGGGACGCTTACTCTTAGCACGACCTCTCATAAAATACCCTTTTTCTTTAAGGAAATATCTGCATTCTATTAATACGGGAAAGCCAATTGCTCCGACTATTAATAAAATCATATTCACTATTTGAACAAAATAATCGTGAGCAAAGGGGATTAAAGAAGACCCTGTTATATCAAACCCCGCATTTGTAGTAGCACTTACTGATGCAAAGAAGCCTTGTAAAAAAGCTTCTTCCCAGGTAGGAAAGTATTCTAAAAAATGTAGCCCTAATACAACGGCCCCTATAAATTCAATAGATAAAATTAAAAATAAAATTTGCCTCATTAACTGAACTAAACCAGAAAGAGTAAACTGGTTTTGATCCGTCATAATTAGTTTTCGTTCTCGCAAACCAATTTTTTTTCCTAGTAGCAACCAAAAAAATGTTCCAAGAGCCATTACACCAATTCCCCCAAATTGAAGGATAAAGGCAAAAATGAAAGTTCCCGGAACGCTAAGAACTTCATTCATAGGGATAGTAGAAAGACCCGTTACACTAATAGCACTAACAGAAGTAAACACTAAATCCACGATGCTGATGTGAGCAGAAGGTTTCACTGTTATAGGTAAAGCTAATAAAATGCTTGAAATCATAACAGCTGAAACATAATATAAAACAATTATTTGAACTGAGGATAGTCTCTTCGTTAGTCTATAAACCTTATTTCTCATACTTAACCTCTTTAAAACATAATATTTATTCACAATAACATTATACACAAGAGATGATTAGATTTGAAAGACTATTACAGTCCACTTTTCTAGATTTTCACCTATTTCATTTGTGATAAAGTCCTGTAAGAAGATAGTAGTTAACGTTATTATTATTCTAGGCAGTTTAATTAACTCTTAAGAAATACATCACAGTACGGTGAGGGAAGAGAGAAGAGGTTTTGTACAAAGTATTGTTATTATTTATTATGGGGGTGGAAATTATGAAAGTGACAATTTTAACGTTAGGCAGTAGAGGAGATGTACAGCCTTATATTGCACTTGCTCGAGAAATGATTAAGATTGGACATGAAGTAGTCATTTGTACAGGTGCGACGTTTCAACATTTTATTGAAGAAAATAAGGTTTCCTTTCATCCCGCTGCTACTGATTTGATGGCGATAATGGAGAGCGAGGAAGGAAGAGATATACTTAATGGTAAGAAGTTTTCACCTTTTAAAATAATGAAATTTTCAAAAGAAAAAATTGCTCCATCCTACAGAAGAAGTATGGATGATTTTTATCAGGCTTCCCAAGGAGCCGATCTAATCATTTATCATCCTAAAGCTCTTGGTGCCGTTGATATTGCGCTGTACTATCATATTCCTTGCATTTGCTTACCGCCCGTTCCAATTATGTATCCAATTACAGAGTTTCCAAATTTCTCTTTATCGTCAAAACAAAGCTTTGGTCCTACATTAAATAGATTATCCTACAAGATAGTAAAGTTCAGTGAGTACCCTTTTATGAAAGAAATTAACGATTTTAGAGAAAAAACGTTAAAATTCCCGAAGAGAAAAGCCGGACTTTACACATATGACGTAAACGGTGCACCTATTCCTATAATTTATCCGATTAGTCCTTTTCTTTTCAAAGAAGTAGAGAGTTGGAAAGGTTCTGTATGTCTACCAGGTTTTTTCTTTTTAGATGTAGAGGGAGAGGTGCTACCCAATGAAATAGAAAACTTTCTAGAAAAAGGAAAGAAGCCTATTGTAGTATCATTTAGTTCTATGCCTTTAAAGAGTCCATCAATTTTTAAACAAAAGTTAATTCAGGCATTAAAGGAGACGGACAATCGCGCAATAGTGCTAACAGGAACAAGCGGTATGAAGTTCAATCAACAAGAGAATATACTCGCCGTTAAAGGTGCATCCCATAGACTTTTATTTAAACGTGCTAAAGGCATTATTCATCATGGAGGTGTTGGAACAATGTCTGAAGCTTTACTGAGTGGCGTACCACAAATTATCATTCCGTTTACAGTGGATCAACCGTTTTGGGCAAATCTTCTCTATAAAAAAGGGTATTCACTAAAGCCGTTACAAGAAAAAAATCTCCAAGTATTCGAATTGGTTCACGCGTTAGAACAAGTAGAAAATAAAGAGTATATTGAAAATGCTCAACAAATAAAAAGCATCATTCAATCGGAAAATGGTGTATACCAAGCGGTGAAGCATATAGAAAGCGTAGTACACAAATTGCGGGATAAATAGATGGATTGAAGGATAGCTAAACAGCTAGTATGTGTTTTAAGAGAGGAGTTTTATCCAATCAACTCTTATATATGAAAACAGCTTTGTTTGTAATAAAGTTACGTTCTCCAGTTAATAGTAAGTAACGACAGGAAGTGACTGTAAGTCGACTTACATACATAGGTGTTTAAATAAAGGAGTTTTTATGGATATAAATAAGGGAAAGCAAAAGCTCGAACTAATAAAAGGATTACTACTTATAGCCAAAATATCTATAGCTTCTGGTGTATCGTGGGAACTGGCAAAAATGTTAGGCTCTAAGCATCCTTATTTGGCGCCTTTAACTGTGATTCTTTCTATTCAAGAAACCATCCAGCATTCTGCTGTGTATGCTTTTTATCGAATTATCGGCACTCTTTTTGGAATTGCTGCTACGATTTTTATCATTAAACATGTAGAAGTGAACGGATGGACGATAGGGTTATTATTAACAATGGGAATGGTGCTTCCTGTTGTATTAAGGCTACATAAGACGATCATTCATCAAATTGCGCTTACTATTTTATTAGTTTTTGTATTTGTTCATAAAACAAATTATTATGTCTCTGATCGAATAAGAGACACGATCATAGGAGCTCTTGTCGCTATTATTGTTCATATCATAATTGTTCCACCAAATTACGTAAAAGAAGCTCGTAGAACTTTAACTCAATTTGGAATAGACCTTGGACAATTATTTGAAAAGGTGGCTTACTGGGTAAATAATAACTGTACATTTGTTGAAGGAGAAAATTTAATAGATGATACAACCAACTTGCTTCAGGAACTTCACCAGGTCGAAAAGGAATTAAGGAAAGCAGAAAAGAGTTTAAGGTTGAACCCATTTGGCAGAAATAAAAAGCAGCAGTTAAAACAAAATGAACAATTCCTTTTTCAACTGAAGCATGGGTATACCTATATTTCGAGTGTACTCACTACATTTAACGACTGGTCCAAAACGAATTCTCTACCCACAGTTGATGGACAAAAATGGGCTGTTCAACTACAGGTATTAGGAGAATACATAACAGAACAAGCTAATAAAAACGTAGAAAATTACTCTATAAAGAAATCATCTTTGGATGTACTCGATCTTTCTTCGATACCTTTACAAATCCGTATCCCACCTGAATTAGAGTCCCAGAGATATCAATTAAGTCTATATAATGATACGCTTAAAATAATTGATAAATTAAAAGCAAAATGATACTAATTCAAGTGATCCAGATATCCTTTTTATAAATGGGGTGATAACTTCAGTATCCAGTTATTGAACTATACATGCACAGTAGAAGAGGGAAAGAAGTTACCAAGGGGTGACTTCCTTTTTTTATTGAATAAATAATACAATTTAGCTTTTATATTTTCCGCTCCAGTGCTCATATCCACATAAAATCTAGAATATGTTTTTAATACGTCGCTAAGTGTTTCAACTAGCCACAAAAAAATATAAAAATTTATATTGACAGTGGAACCATATGATTTTATAATTATCCTTAATTCAAGATATTTTAATTAAAGATTTTAAGATGATGAAAAAATAGGAGGAATAAAAAATGGTGAGTATTGGTTTACTGTTAATACGTTTGGTCATTGGATTATCTTTTATGGCTCATGGAACTCAGAAGTTATTTGGATGGTTTGGCGGCCACGGCTTAAAAGGAACGGGCGGATGGTTTGAATCTATCGGAATGAAGCCAGGCGTTAGAATGGCGTTAATGGCTGGTTTATCTGAGCTAGTAGGTGGAGCTTTATTTGCTGCAGGACTTCTTACGCCGCTTGGAGCACTTTTGATTGCCGGAACAATGATCATGGCGATTGTGAAAGTACACGGTCCAAATGGATACTGGGCAACACAAAACGGATATGAATATAATCTTACGCTTTTAGTTGTAGCAATCGGTGTAGCTATTGCAGGACCAGGTTATTACGCACTCGATACGTTTATTTTCTAAAAGAGAAAATGGGTTGGAATAAGCAAGGTGCTTTTATTTTTTGACTAATATCTCGAATTCGAGATATTTACGATAAATAGTTGTAATTTTAAGAGGGATAACGAAACATATGACGAAAAATGTATCGAAGGAGATGGTAGTAATGAGTAAAAAAACAGCGGGTATTCATCATATCACGGCGATTGTAGGTCATCCTCAGGAAAATGTTGATTTCTATGCGGGCGTGTTAGGGTTACGCTTGGTCAAACAAACGGTAAACTTTGATGATCCAGGAACGTATCACCTTTACTTTGGGAATGAAGGCGGAAAACCTGGAACGATTATCACATTCTTTCCGTGGGCAAATGCACGACAAGGAAAAATAGGTGACGGGCAAGTTGGGGTCACTTCGTATGTGGTTCCAAAAGGTGCGATGAGCTTTTGGGAACAACGATTAGCTAAGTTTGGAGTTCCAGCTGCAAAGATGGAGCGATTTGGAGAGCAGTATTTAGAGTTTGACGATCCTCATGGTTTGCATCTAGAGATTGTGGAAAGAGAAGAAGGTGAAAAGAATACGTGGCAAGCTGGTGAAATTAATTCGGATGTTGCTATTAAAGGATTCGGAGGCGCTACGTTATTATCCGTTCGACCTGATGAAACAGCTCAATTATTAGAAAACGTAATGGGTCTACAAAAAGTAGGGCAAGAAGGAGATTTTATACGTTTTCAATCATCAGCTGACATTGGAAATATCATCGATTTAAAATTAACAACCATTGGACGCGGGCAAATGGGCGTTGGAACGGTTCACCATATTGCATGGCGAGCAAAAGATGATGAAGATCAGTTGGAATGGCAGAAATACGTAGCCGATAGCGGATACGGAGTGACGGCTGTTCGAGATCGAAATTACTTTAATGCGATTTACTTTAAAGAACACGGAGAAATTCTATTTGAAATTGCAACAGACCCTCCAGGCTTTGCACATGATGAATCACTTGAAACTATGGGAGAAAAGCTTATGCTGCCTGAACAGTACGAAACCCATCGAGATCAAATTGAAAGAGCTTTGATTCCTTTTGAAGTGAGAGAATTAGACTGAATTTTACTGAAAGAATTCTTTTAGTAATAGTAAAACGCTAGTTTAACCCTAAATTAGGTACAAAGAAGGAATTAATTTATCTATATATAAAACTAATATCTATATTTGAAACACCGTGGTAATATGAAATTAATTCCAAGTGAGGAGGTGAATAGATGACAAAAACCATTGGTCTTATTTGTGGAAGTTTACGAAAGAATTCGTATAACCGAATGATTGCTGAGTCATTGACTACATTAGATGACTCAGCTCAATATCGCTGGATTGAAATAAGCAGCCTGCCTTTTTTTAATGAAGACTTAGAAGTTGATGGATCACCAGAATCTGTCGCATCCTTTAGAGCTGCGATTCAAGATGTTGACGGCGTTATCATTGTAAGTCCAGAGTACAATTCCGGAATTACAGGGGTATTAAAAAATGCTTTGGACTGGGCATCAAGGCCTCGGACTTCTTCTGTTTTAAACAGAAAACCAGTTGGTCTCATTGGAGCAACTCCAGGAGGCTTCGGTACGGCTTTTGCTCAAAAGCAAACGAGAGAAGTACTAGAAGCTATGCAAGTTCATGTTTTACCATTTCAAAAAATGCTGATTTCGCAAGTTCATGAAAAAGTTGATGCTCAACAAAAGATCCTAACTGATGAGTCAACGAAACGCTATCTTCAGCGCTACTTACAGCAGTTCATTCATTGGATTGATCAAGCGCCTGTTCCTGTTCTAGATTAAGAAAGAGAACACACCTCACGAACCTTCACCTCAGAAATAGCTTTTCTTTCTATAGATGTTTTACTCAACAGATCATAAATGAAATCCAAAAAACCGTTCAAATGATAGACCGCTTGTAAGGAACGGAAAAGGTACGTGTCCTTACTTGCCTTAATTTAAGGAGGATGATAAAATGTCTGATCTTTACTCTCGCCTTTCAAAAGATGATGCTGCCGTGCTTTTAGTTGACCACCAAACGGGGCTTATTTCCGGCCTTGTACGTGATTATGGTGTTGATGAATTTAAAAACAACGTATTGGCTCTTGGTGATACGGCTAAATTCTTTGATTTACCGGTTATTTTAACAACTAGCTTTGAAAATGGACCCAACGGCCCGCTAATGGGAGAACTCGTTGATTTGTTTCCTGACGCGCCAAAAATAGCTCGTCCTGGACAAATTAACGCGTGGGACAATGAAGAGTTTGTTAAAGCCATTAAAGCGACCGGGAAAAAACAGCTGATTATCGCCGGTGTAGTGACAGACGTCTGCGTTGCTTTTCCTGCGCTTTCTGCCATTAAAGCAGGCTACGAAGTGTTTGTTGTGACAGACGCTTCCGGGACGTTCAACAAGCAAGTCGCAGATGCGGCATTAACGCGTATGGCTCACGGCGGCGCGCAGCTTATGAACTGGTTTAGCGTAGCGTGCGAGCTGCAGCGTGACTGGCGCAACGACGTTGAAGGTTTTGGCAATTTAATTTCTAGTCATCTTCCTGGTTATCAAAACTTGATGGGCAGCTATAGAGGAGCTCAGCGCGATTTCAGCAAGCAGAGTGTCTAACATAGCGGAGCTTATGTTTGGCATCGGTCGTTCTCTTTACATATAAAACACGAAAGTAGAATGGCATCTATGGATCATTTATGTGACGGAGAAAATGTAACAACATAAAAGTAATTGTTAGATAGGTGAGCCGACTAATGAACCGTTGGCTCACCTATCTTTTACTAAGCTGCCTTTCATGAAGTATGCGTCTCTTATATATAAAATAAAGTACATTCACGACAGCCTGGTAAATGATAGGAAGGGATGCGGAGTAGTGGAAGAAAAAAAAGTTACGTGGCTGGAGCTTTTTTATGATTTGTTATTTGTGGCAGCCGTTGCTACTGCTACGCATGTTTTGCTTCACGTTGAACAAGGGTATATTCATGGAGAGTATTTGTTAAAGTTTGTACTAATCTTTATTCCTATATGGTGGGCGTGGACCGGACAAACGATGTTTATCAATCGGTTTGGACAAGATTTTTTGCATCAGCGCATCTTTATGATTCTTCAAATGCTGTTTGTTCTTATCATGATCTCAAGCCTGTCCGTAGATTTTGATCAATATTACGTATCTTTTTTGATTGGCTATATTGGACTAAGAGCGTTAACCGCTCTTCAGTATCTTATTGTTCAAAAATTTGAACGAGATGAACGAAAAAAAGTTGCTGTATTTTTAGGTACATGCTTTGGAATTGGGATCTTTATCTCGCTTCTTTCGCTTCTTTTTGATTCATGGATTCGCTACGCCGTGTTGTATACAGGAATTGCAGTTGATATGATTTTACCTGTTTTAGGGCATAATAGACTGGCAAAATTACCGACCAACACCGCTCATTTATTAGAGCGTTTTGCTTTGTTAACATTAATCCTGTTTGGAGAATTCGTTGTCAGCATTCTTGCTGTGATACAGCCACAAAAAGGGGACTGGAATACCATTTTATTTTCGATTATTTCATTTGTCCTGATTATTGCCATGTGGTGGCAGTACTTTGAGAATGTAGAAAAGAAAGTAAACAAGTCTATTCAAAGAGCCGGACAAACGATTATTTACGGACACTTACTTATCCTCATGTCTCTAAGCATGATTGCAGCATCGATTAAGCTCATGTTTTTACATGAAGTTCAGTACACATTCAGCTTATATTTTGTATTCGGATCCGTGCTGCTTTATTTCATGGCAACCACTCTTGTTTTTCACCAATATAGATTTGAACAACATCGTTTGAAAGTGTATCACTTGGGAATGTTTTTAGGGGTTTTAGCGCTGTTTTTTATTATTAACTTAATACTTATTGTTCCCAGCACTGTCATCATAGGAGAATTAGCGATCTTTTTTATGATCTACGCTAGGTTTACGACCACTTAACCAAATAAAGAATGACTATATAATGGAGGTAGCGAAATGGCAAAAATTACGGTAGGAACAGAAAATGAAGCACCTATTGAACTATACTACGAGGATCATGGCACAGGAAAGCCGGTTGTCTTAATTCACGGCTGGCCACTAAGCGGACGATCTTGGGAATATCAAGTTCCGGCTCTTGTTGAGGCTGGACACAGAGTCATCACGTATGACCGCCGAGGATTCGGCAAGTCTTCTCAGCCATGGAACGGCTACGATTATGATACATTCGCTGCTGATTTACATCAGCTGCTAGAACATTTGGATTTAAAAAATGTGACACTAGTTGGGTTTTCAATGGGTGGCGGAGAAGTAGCCCGTTATGTAGGAACATACGGCACAGATAGAGTAGAAAAAGCCGTATTTGCAGGAGCCGTACCACCATTTCTTTACAAGTCAGAGGATCATCCTGAAGGAGCATTGGATGATGCAGGAATCCAAGAATTTGAAAACGGCGTAAAAAATGACCGCTTAGCTTTTCTTGATGATTTTACAAAAACATTTTTTGGAGCTAAAGGCGGAAAGGGCTTAGTCAGCGAACCATTTCGACTGTACAACCGGGATATTGCAGCAGCTGCATCACCTAAAGGGACGCTAGACTGTATAGCTGCTTTCAGCAAAACGGATTTCAGAGACGATTTAGCTAAGTTTACAATACCGACTCTTATTATTCACGGTGATGCAGACGAGATCGTTCCATTTGAATATAGCGGAAAGCGAACGCATGAAGCCATTTCTGATTCGAAATTAGCTTTAATAAAAGGCGGTCCTCACGGCTTAAATGCAACGCATGCACATGAATTTAACGAAGCGCTGCTGTCGTTTTTAAGAGACTGAATGTAAGTGAATGTTTGATAAGTAAAAACAGCTCGGAAAATAGTTAATGAACAGAAGAAGTGACCAAAGGGTCACTTCTTTTTTGTTTTTTTACGCCGATAGAAAAGCGTACTATAGTAAGGGAGGCCATTTAAATTGCTTTACTATAGCTTTAAAAGATAAAAATCAAATAATAAACGTTTGCCATTCTGTGGTGCGAGAGCTTATGTTAAACTTTTAAATGGGAAATATAACCTTCAGTCCAACAGCTATTCTAAAATGACAACAAAGATTGGATTGAACAGTTATGTAATCGCTAACACTTCTATTTTATAATAAACATGAGGAGGATAATAAGATGTTTGATCATAAATCATTGCAGCTGCTTGAGCAGATGATTAATTACCCGAAGTTATCAATTCCGGAGTTGAGACTTCAAATAAATTTATCACCTCGACAATTTGCTTATACGCTTGATAAGTTGAACAATGCATTAAGCAATTTAGATTTACCGGAAATTCAAGTGATTGATATAGAATTTAAGGTTGATGAAAGAATTAAAAATTATTGGAAACTAGAAGGCACATCGCTTAACCGTCAGCAGTCAGTTTTTCAAGAGACTGAGCGGATATACTTAATTTATTTATACACGTATATTCGAAAAGAGGCGATAGCAAATATACATTATCAGTCTTTTCTGCAGGTAAGCAGGAATACAGCACTAGCGGATATTAAAAAGCTTCGTTCGTATTGTGAGAAAGAAGGTATCCAGTTATCTTATAACCGGACAGATGGCTTTCACCTAGAGGGAGAAGAGAGGCTTAAGCGTCGATTTGCAACTATTTGTATTGGAACACTTTTGCAATTGCCAATGGGCATTTCAGGGATGAAGCAGGTTCTTAATAGTTGGAATTATGAAAATACGGGTTCAGTAATTAGAGAGAACGTAAATGATTTAGCTAAAAAATATCGGATTGATTTTGTTAGTAACCGGCTAGATCAGCTAGTTTATGAACTCTTATTTCTACAGTGCAGGTCTGGGCATCATAAACTGATTCTACCAATCAAGCAAATTAAATTAATGAAAGAACAGCCCTTACTAAAAATGGGGGAAGAGCTATCAGCTTATTTATTTGATGAAGTGGCTGAAGCAGAGGTTATCTATCTAACGGTTCAATTGTTATCTGCTATGCAGAATATAGACGAGCTCCATATTGATGAAAAGCTTGACCTTGTATCGAGTACTATTATTTCAGAAGTAGAGCGCTTAATATTAGTACCATTTAAGGAAAGGCATATTTTAAAATCGCTCTTATATAAACATTTGGTACCAGCCTATTTTAGAATCATCTGTGAAGTGCCATTATCAAATCCGTTGATTGACACAATTAAAACAGAGCACGGTGTACTCTTTGAATTTGTTAAACAGGCGTTGAAGCCGCTTTCTGAATATACGGGAAAATGTATTTCAGATGAAGAGATAGGGTATTTTACGATTTTATTCGGTGGGCATGTTCGAAAACTGGAGGCTAAACCTAAAGTGTATAAAGCCACAATCGTTTGCCCAAACGGGATTAGTTCCTCTATGATGCTACGAACGCAATTACGACAACTGTTTCCAAAATTGCATTTTACAGAATCATATTCGGCTGCAGAAATCGAAAAACTGTCACCAGACAGTTACGATATGATTTTTTCAACTATTTATTTGGAATCATCCAAGCCTGTTTATTTAACACGTCCACTATTAACAGCGCTAGAGGAAAACTATTTGCAGCAGGCCGTGGCAGCTGATTTCAATTTGCCGGTTCAATCAACTATCCCAATGGATAAGTTAATGGCGACCATACGAAAATATGCAACTATTAAAAATGAAAAAGCGCTTTATGAAGATTTAACGAAACATTTAAGAAAAAGCCATACACGTGAAAGGAGTTACGCCCCTATGCTTTCTGAACTTTTAACAGAGGATAAGATTCAATTCTCTGACGATTCTCTAGAGTGGGAAGAAGCAATCCAATTGGCAGCAAAACCTTTGGAGGAACAGCATTATATTACCTCAGCCTATACTCAAGCAATGATTGATAGAGTTTTAGAAATGGGAGCTTTTATTCATATAGGGAAAGGAATTGCTATTCCTCATGCCCGGCCAGAACAAGGTGTACAAGAGCTTGGTATGTCCCTTCTTCGAATGAAGAAACCAGTTTTGTTACTGAACCAAGAAGAACATGCAATTGACTTGTTTATTTGTCTAGCAGCCATTGATAACAAATTACATTTAAAAGCGCTGGCAGAATTGACCTCATTTTTAGTAAATGAAGACTCATTAAAACGTTTAAAAGAAGCTGAAACTTCAGCTGAAATTATAGCTATGATGCGAACAAAAGGAGAAGATGAATAATGAAAATTTTAACAGTATGTGGATCAGGATTAGGAACAAGTTTTATGGTGGAAATGAATATTCAACAGTTGTTGAATGAGATGGGAGTAAGCGGCGTAGAAGTAAATCATTCTGATTTAGGTTCTGCAACACCAGAGGATGCAGACGTGTTCTTTCTTGCAAAAGATATTGCAGAGGGCGGGGCAAGCTTAGGAAACGTCGTAATTTTGGATAATATTATTGATTTAGAAGAATTACGCGCTAAATTAACAGGGGTTCTGCAAGAAAAAAATCTACTGTAAAGAAATTGAGAGGTGATAGAGATGAATCAGGTGTTAAATGTATTAATTAACGTTCTGAGTGAACCCTCAGTTTTAGTAGCCATAATTGCTTTAGTAGGTCTACTGGCACAAAAGAAAAATCTTTCAGATACACTAAAAGGAACAACAAAAACGTTTGTTGGATTCCTGGTTATTACAGCAGGTGCAGGGATTCTTCAACAAGCCCTTGCTCCATTTGGAGAAATGTTCAAAGCAGCATTTAACGTAAACGGTGTCGTTCCAAATAATGAAGCCATCGTTGCGATTGCACTGAGTAAATATGGTTCTTCGACCGCATTAATTATGTTTTTTGGTATGATTGTAAACCTGCTGATTGCTCGTTTTACACGATTTAAATATATTTTTCTGACAGGACATATCACTTTGTACATGTCATGTATGATTGCCATCATTTTATCCGTAAGTGGTTTTACATCGTTTTCATTAATTCTCTTTGGTGCTTTAACGGTGGGAATTTTCATGACGCTTTCTCCAGCCCTCGTTCAGCCTTTTATCCGTAAACTAACAGGTAATGATAATGTGGCATTAGGACATTCTGGAGCAGTTGGTTTTGCAGTTGGTGGTCTCGTGGGGATGGCTGTAAAGGGAAAGAAAGAGATTGTATCAACAGAAAAAATTAACTTTCCAAAAGGTCTCGGCTTCTTACGAGACAGTACGGTTAGTATTGCATTAACTATGGCGATTTTCTACGTTATTGTCGCTCTTTTTGCGGGGCCTGGTTATGTCGAAGGTAAATTAAGTGACGGAAAAAACTATATTTTATTTGCGGTACTTCAAGCAGGAATGTTTTCTGCCGGCGTTTTCGTCATTTTAGCTGGTGTACGATTGGTATTAGCTGAAATTGTACCAGCATTTAAAGGAATATCTTCTAAAATTGTGCCAAATTCAAAGCCAGCATTAGATGTTCCAATTATATATACTTATGCACCAAATGCTGTATTAATTGGTTTCTTTTCAAGTTTTTTAGGCGGCATTGTTAGTATGTTAATACTAGTTTTATCAGGAGGAATCATTATTTTACCAGGTGTAGTACCTCACTTCTTTACGGGTGCAGCTGCAGGGGTGTTTGGAAATGCAATGGGTGGTGTACGCGGTGCGATTTTAGGCTCATTTGTGAACGGCCTTTTAATCAGTTTCATGCCAATTCTATTAATACCCGTGTTGGGAGATTTGGGTCTATCAAATGCTACATTTTCAGATTCAGACTTCGGTATAGTGGGACTATTCTTGAGTGGGCTAGCTCATTTCGGTGGAAAAACTACCATTATGGTTGGTATTGGTTTAGTGTTACTGATAATGATCTTGGCCAGTATACGCAAGCAAGAAAGTCATGCAGTGCCTTACAAAAAAGTTGAGAAATAAAAAATGATAGACAAGAGCTTGAAGTAGTATCGTCAATCCATTCATTATCAGTTCATGCAATTAACAAAGGCATTCTGACCGCTTCAAGGATTCTTTAGGGTGACGCATCTGATTCGTAAGCATAAGGTTACAAATAAAATCCCTTAGAAGCTCATCAGTTTCTAAGGGATTTTAACTGCTCTTTTCTAGATATAATTGCTTCAAAAGAAAAGGTGGTACAAGTGACTAATCTATTAAAAAGAATGTAATAAAAAGTCCAATATAGTGTTTTGCAGGTCCTCATGAAACTCTTTGCGATTAAAGCCTTCCGGATCCTGAGAAGGGAGGAAGGTAGGAGATTTCATAAAGTCCGGAAATGGACTGAGAAATGAAAAATGTCCTCCATTTTCTACAACGATATGCTGAACTTTTTCCTCATCAGAAACCCCATTTAACACAAATTCCCCGTGAAAAGAAGGAGTAATCGTATCCTTTTCTCCTGTAATCATTAAAATAGGTATATTCACGTCTTCAAGAGCTCCTCTTTCTCTGAACCATCCGGCGGCTGGCGCTAAAAGAATAAGTGATTGAACCCGCTTATCATGATCAACAGATAAACAATAAGGCTTTTGATCAGGAGATTCAGAAGGAAAAGAAGTGGGAACTCCACCTGCTACGGCAAGAGCCGTATATCCTCCCATTGAATGGCCAATAAGAGAAATATTATTTGAATGAATGGATGGAGAAAAGGAATTTTCTTTTAAAAACCAATCGATTACAGTACGTATATGAGTAGGTCGATTTTTTAGGTTATCTATTGTTCCAGATAGCGTATTATTCTCTCGATTATTAAATGGATGCTGAGGTACCCCTACAATAAAACCATTACGTGCTAAAAATTGAGCAATGGTTCGATAAGCAAGAGGCGTGCTTCCATCTCCATGGGAAAGAATGACTAAAGGAAATAATCCGTCTGAAAGTGGAGCATCTTGCGCAGCACTTATCGTGTAAGGTCCCATCTTTTCAACTTGTTCTTCTTTATATGTAGGATACATGATAAGTAAAGGAAAGCCGTGTTCATTTCCTTGATCTTCTATATCTACGAATTGACATCCGGCATAAAATGACTGTCTTTCATCTTTTTTTATTTGCACGTATATCCTCCTCCTTGTTTTTAAAGATCCCTATTATAACAGGCTCATATATGAAATTTGATTGATTTAGCTCTCTTGGAAAATCAATTTGGATACTGTTAACTAACAAATATATAAACATGCTTTTTTAAAGTTATCCACTGCTAGTATCTTGAGATAATTTAAGTTCCATATTCGTATGTGATGATAAAACGATGTTTGTTGAAGGTGTATCAAACTCCATAGCTTTATGAATAAATTCTTCTAAAGTATGTACGGACTCTGTACATATTTTTGCTATGTAACTTATTTTTCCTGCCACACGATAACATTCCATTACATCAGGATGAACGCTACAAAACGCGGCATGATCCTTACATTTTGTCGTTTCAAATAAAACAAACGCAGTTATGTTTCTATTCAATTTTTCTGCATCAACAATTGTTTTATAGCCTTTTATAATCCCGTTTTCCTCTAACCTTCTCACTCGTTCAATGGTAGAAGGAGAAGATAAGTAAACTTTTTGAGCTAATTCTTTCATTGAAATCTTAGCATTTGCCTGCAGTTCATGAAGTATTTTTCTATCTATTACGTCCATTTTATCGTCAACCTTTTTTTATTAATTATTATCAAGTAATTACCTAATTTAGTAAAGCTATCTTTAGAAATAACCTAATTATTTGTATATAACATTGCATGAATATTTCATAAAATTTACTGAAAGGAGATGATTCTATGAAGAAAATATTATTACTTTTAGCAAATGGATTTGAAGCTGTAGAAGCAAGCGTTTTTACAGATGTGTTTGGATGGAATAAATTTGAGGGAGACGGCACGACTGAACTAATAACAGCGGGCTTACATCCAAAACTAACATGTACATGGAACTTTACTGTAATTCCAGAAATGCTAGTATCAGATATTAATGTAAAAGAATTTGATGCGCTTGCTATACCAGGTGGCTTTGAAGAAGCAAATTTTTACGAAGATGCTTACGATGAGAGATTCTTGCAGGTTATTCGAGAATTTCACTCAGCAGGAAAACCTATAGCCAGTGTCTGTGTTGCCGCTCTTTCACTTGGAAAAAGTGGAATTCTTGAAGGGAAAAAAGCTACTACCTATAATCACCCTAAAAGTATAAGAAGGGCACAGTTAAAAGAATTTGGTGTGCTTGTTCAAGATGATTATATTGTCGTAGACCACAATATAATTACTTCCTCAAACCCCAGCACCGGGTTTGATGTGGCCTTTTTACTATTAGAGAAATTAACTTCTTTAGAGAATGTTCAACAGGTGAAAAACTTAATGGGATTTAACTAATCAACAAATATTGTTTTTAGCGAAGAAACGAAAATGAACCGTTTTTAAACAGTAAAAGGAAATGAGTACTTTATTTTTTGATGTTGAAATAGAAAAAGAGTTAGACTTCTCGCTAAGAGTCTAACTCTTTTTGTTTCCCTAGAATGTATAATAATATTTATCTTTTGTATAAGTTTACTTTACCTTTATCAAAGTTTGTTGTATTATATAGTTGTAGTCAAAAAAGGAAGGTGATTACATTGAAAGAAAAAAATGGTGACTACGTTGAAAATAAAGTGTATGAACATCGGGTTTTAAACAGGATGTCTCAAAAAGAACTGGCTGAGGCTGTGGGCGTATCTAAACAGACCATCTATGTGATGGAGAAGAACAATTATTCGCCTTCTCTTGTTTTAGCTTTTCGAATAGCTGATTTCTTTAACGTAGATGTTAACGATATTTTTAGTTATGTGAAAGGAAGGGATTAAAATGATAACTGACAAAATAGAAAATGCCATTTTTACTCCTTTGAGAACTTGGACAGAACAATCAAATAGTAACTGGAATATGCTTATTTGTATTGGATTTATATCGCTTATAGTAGGAGCAGTTTTAATATATGTTTTTCAAAAGAAAATGGGCATGAGTGTGTCTGACGAAAGAACAAGTCAAATCGGTTTAAAAAGTGCCCTCGTTGTACTGTATGGAGTCATTTTGTGCGACTTGATTTTTCCAAAAGAATATATGTGGCAAATTTTCTTCTTATTTAAGTATTCCATTGCATTCATTGCTTCAGGTATATATCTTGCTGTTCGATATAAAAGGGATTTTTTAAACTAGAGAATGACGCAGATTTGCCAGCAGTAAAAAAGTCATAGAAGGCTATACATTTCTTTGGCTTTAGTGTTTTAACTATAATTTTCTTACAACAACCTTATTAACTTCATGACAATCCTACTCTTATTTTTATGGTCGTCTTTAAACGAATAAGATTGATACATTCCTATAGACCAACTACCATTCATTCTCTTTCTTTAGTGCTCAACATTTCAGACATTCAATTATAGTAGACCATTGGTTACGTTTTATAAAATGAAATAGATGATGGTCAATAACTAAATCATATTCATCATTAAATTTATAGTTAACTATATTCTCTACCCAGACGAGTGTGTCTCTACAGAAAAATATAGTGTTTACCGGAAAAGTATACTATAATTCATAGTAAAACAGATTCTATATTAAATTTCTCGTAAAAGCTGCCTTATCTGACAAACCGAGGCGGCTTTTACGTTTTTTATTTAAAAGGAGTATGACTATGAACAAGTATGATGAAATAGATTTTGAAAAGATCGCGCTTCGTATGCAGAAGCAAGTGGAAACAGACTCAAACAACGTACAGCTAAGAGTGGAAACAGACTCAAACAACGTACAGCTAAGAAAGGATGGGGTGATGGAAATAAGAGCATAAAAAAAGCTATTTCAATCGTATTGGCATCGGAGTGAAATAGCTTTTTCTATTTTACATTCAAGAGTTTGTTAGTTCATATGAAGATCCTTATATGTGAAGTATATCACAAACTATTTTTGTTGTGAAGGTAGCAAACGAAATTTGTATGACAAATTTTAAGGTGCAAGAAGCAATCTCATTATTTGCGAGAGGCTGCTTCTTTATTGCGTTGATGGGGTTTGAATATTCGGTTTAGCATAACTCGTACGCAGATAGAAAAGAGTGCTTGACTTAGAAGAGAAAGAGCAGCAAGAAATAGATCTTGATAAGGTATATGGATATGCTGAATACATTAGGAAAAACAAATATCTTATATAATATAATGTTTCTATAAGCTGAAGCGTATAGTTTTAGGAAAGAATAGGGGTACAAGGATAGTATGAAATGGACAAAAGTAAAGAAAGATATGGGGAATTTAATCTGTGGTAAATTGAAGCATAGATTGAGTATTCATCTAACTAAATATAACGTTTCTCGTGGAGAGCGGACGCGTATTTGGATTACTTTAGATAAAAAGGAAGTTTTTAATGCTTCTTCAGCAGAATATTTAATGGAACATGATAACCTCTGGGAGGAAGTGAAGAGAAAAACAAGCAAACCTTTTCCCGAGTGTTTATATGAATGTTTCCCAGAATTCATTGGCCAGGTAGATGATATGGACTACACTGCAAGTATTCTAAAACATAGAGGCGTTTTTAACGCTGAACATGTTTATGGCGCTTTTATCCAGTATCCTCAGCTGACCATTCATCGAGCATTAAATTCTGAGAATATTATTCTTCAAGCTCTTGCATTAGTAGATAGAAGGTTAGGCAAGAGGACATTGGAAGCTTTAAGATATGATTCTAATGTCCCCCCCTTAATCATGCAATTTTATGAACTAAGGTGCGAGGTTGATAACATCACGCCGTTCAAACATACGCCCAGTTAATAAAAAAGGAGGCTAAACTGTGAAGCCCACAAATTTTTTCATTAAAGATATCCAAGAATTTCAATCCACTAATAAAAATTTAAAAAGTATCTTTAACACAAATAAAGAATTGCCTGACCAAGTATTTAACCAAAGGTGTGATTATTATTTATTTGAAGAGTTCTATTGGGTGATGTGTGATGATTTTTGGCCTACCGTACAATATTTAACAAAAATCTTTAGTGAAAAGGAAGTTACAGTTGCGGTTTTAGATCCACACCCCACAAACTATTTTTATAAAGAGTTTGGCTATTTTAATTACTTGAAGCTTCCTACTTCTTTATCAAGTGAAGAGTATAGGAATGCCTTAGAAATTGGACCGGAGGATTACCCTGCGGATGCCCCTTACTATAATTCAGAGAAGGTGGTATGGTTTTCTTCTTCTAAGCAGTGGGCGATATGGGGAGAAAGGAGCTTAGATATATGTGTCATAGGTTTTAATGAATCTGTTTTGTTAGACCATTTAATGACATCACCATCTAAATGGTCGTATTTAAATGAAGATGTTGAAGATTTAATTGGCTTAAATTTTAGAAATATGAAGCTTTCTCAAGACTTTAAAGACAGCTTATCAAAAAACTATGCTCATGATAGAGATAGTGGATGAGTATTATATTAATCTGTAAAAGGGACAAAGCTCTCTATAACTGCAAAAAAATTCTTTGCCCTGGAAGCAAAGGATTTTTTTATAGATAAATTCATTACGTTCAATAAGTTTCCTTCTATTACATGTGGGCAGGGGAGAACTATTGAGCAGAAAAAGAAGCTACATCAGTCCATTGCAGAGGGACTTCACACTGACTTAGACCTTTCTACAAACAATATCTTTATTACAGTAAACGAAACAACCCTTGAAAACTGGTCATTTGGGCAAGGAATCGCACAAATGGTTAATCAAAAGGAGGCACAATAAATATGAATAACGGTATTAATTCTAAGCTGCTGAACGACATGAGAGATCTTGCTCCTAACTTTGTGACTTTCTGCTTTAATCAGTATTGGCAACACTGAACAAATGTCTTTTCATCTGCAGCTGGCAAAAAAGAATGGAGTGACTGAAAAAGAAATTATTGTACTAATAACTCATATGGCTTTTTACGTGGGGTGGCCAAAAGCAGCTGCAGTACTGAATATAGTAGCGGAGAAATAATAAAGGTAAAGCACATAAATATCGTTATTTTTTAGTTTGTATTTAATAGAAAAAGCTCCCTTTAATAAGGGAGCTTTTAAAGACTTTATTTAATCCATTGAAATTCTTTTAAAGGCCAATAAGCTAATTTTGCTTTTCCTACGATTTTGTCTACGGAGATTGTTCCTACTTGAGGTGATCTGCTATCTAAGCTATACATTCTATTATCTCCCATGACAAACAATTGACCTTCTGGAACTGTTTTGCTGCCTGTAAAATCCTCAAGTTTAAAATCCTCAGTTAACGGGCCTGTTACTATTTCTTTTTTGTATTGATCCAAATAAGGCTCTTCATATTTTTTTCCGTTTATATATAGCGTGTCATTGCGATATTCTATATGATCACCCGGTAAACCAATTACTCTTTTAATATAGTCTTTTTCCTTTGTAGCGTGAAAAACGATAATATCAAATCTTTTTATATTATCTGCGTTATTTTTACCCATTTCATTAAGAATAATATGTTCACTATCTTTTAAAGTAGGCATCATCGATTCACCGTCTACTACTATAGGCGTAAATATGTACTCTCTCACCACAAAAGCCAGGATACAAGCAATAACGATGGATTTGATCCACGAAAAAATCTCTTTCTGTTTCAATTTAAAACTCCTCTACAACCGTAATACATGTTTAAGAGTATAACACAATATATAGAAATAAACCTTTAATTTAACAATTAAAGGTTTACTTAGATGATTTTTTAACAAGTTCAATAAACTTCATTGCATGATTTTGATCCTGCTTTATTATCTTTACTTTTTGGGGATCTAAAAGAATCTTTTTTATTTTATTATCTTTCCAAATGATAGTGTTATAAGATGGAACCTTATATAAATCTCTAAACCACTCCTCGAAGGAAGAAACACGTACAGCAAAGATGCTCGCAAAGGCTATTAAAGTTGTACTAGAGGAAACAGCTGATTAATACTTAATTAGATAAAAAGAAAGCCTTGTTTTATTTTGCAAAAGGCTTTCTTTTTGCAATACAAAGTCTTTTAATCTGCTAAATGCGTTTGCGCAGCAACAGATACAAAAGGGGACCGAACGAGCCAATTATTAGTGTGACTAGTGCCCATGGCCAAAAAGAACGATTTGTCTTTTTTGTATCATGCCACATCCATACAAGCACTAGAATTAGTGCTATCAATAAATCAAAGAATATTTGCATAGAAGCATAGTTGTTAAATGCCTGAGAAAAAATACCAAGGAAGCCATAATGATATACGGCCAGACCTGTTAAAACAGAAAAAGATACTAATACTAAAATAAGTAATGCTTTTGGTATTCGATTATTTCTAGAAAATGTGTTACTGTCCATTGATTTGTCGTTTTTACTTACCAATTCAATCATCCCCCTTTCTTAAAATGTAGCACTCATTACATTTTTTATCAACAAAAAAATGAATGGGAATAATGCAAAGCAGCTAAGTTTCCTTCATAATTGTATCTATACGACAGAAAAAGACAGTAAGGAGCTTTATATGAAAAAAGGTGAAAAGAAAAAACAAGAAATTATAGAAAAAACGGCTGACTATATTTTATTAAATGGTCTGCAGGCCTCCAGTTTGCGAAATCTTGCGAAAGCAGCGGAAACCAGCGATAGAATGCTACTTCATTATTTTAATGACAAAGAGGAATTATTTACGGTTGTGCTATCCTTTATTTCTCAAAAGCTTATTTACATGCTTCACAATACAGAAATGGAGAAGCATTCATTTCAGACGCTAGTTCCCCATTTGTATAACATGATGAGAGATCCTGAAGTTCGTCCATACATTAAGCTGTGGCTTGAATTAGTTGCGGTTGCATCAAAAGAAGGGGACCCATTTCATTCTGTAGCAAAGGAAATCTGCGACAGCTTTTATCAGTTCTACCTAGATATCATTAAGGTAGACGAAGGAGAGGATAAAGAACAAGTAGCAGCACTAGCTCTTGTTACAATTGAAGGAATAGCTCTCTTAGATGCAGTAGGTGACGATGCTCGTATTACAAAAGCGATTGCGGCAATTAATAAGGGTTGATCTGCAATAAGCGGAAAATAGAACCCTCTCTATTTTTTGAGTGATAGGTTAGGAACATCAAACTCTAAAAGCAAGCGAGTAAGATAGATGTAACTACTTCTCCTAGAGAACTGTACAGAAGGCCATAGCAGTAGAAATGGTGGGGGTTCTCAAAATAAGAGCATAAAAAAAGCTATTTCAATCGTATTGGCATCGGAGTGAAATAGCTTTTTCTACTTTACATTCAAGAGTTTGTTAGTTCATGTGAACATCCTTACATGTGAAGTATATCACAAACTATTTTTGTTGTGAAGATGAAAAACGAAATTTGTATGACAAATTTTATTGCGTTGAGAGATTTTGAATGGGTTATTTAGCGTGGCCCTTACGCAGAGGCTATTTTAGAACAGCTGAGCATCTTAATAAAAATTGACGTCACCTCTCAATACCTCAAAAAAACCTGCTTCTTTTAAAGGAACCTTTCAACTTCTACAGATAAACAAACACTAGTTTATCAGGTATATTGTTAAGAGGAGTTTTAAGTGGTAAGTTTGTGTTCACTATATTTGGTATAATAAACATTTTTGGATGGCTACTCATGTACAGGAAATATAGATAACAGTAGCTCTGCCGATAAACAACCTTTTTAAAGAAAGCCATCTTATCGATAAAAATGATAAAAAGGAGGGACTCCAATGAAATTTGACGTACCTGAATTAGTTGAAGCAAAACGTCAAATTGATTCAACTTTACATAAACTCAGACAGACAGTAAAAACGTTTGAAGCTAAAGAAAATGCCGATAGATATAAATCTCAAATAACCTTAGCTAAAAGAAGGATACAAGCATTCGAACTTTCAGTAGCTCTTATTGAAAGGGAGATAAACGAACTTTCTAAAAGCTAGATGCCAGCTTTTAGAATATGAATTACAAAACGTTGGAAAACGTTATATTGCAGTAAAAGCATTTTAATTTATCTTCAATTGTCGTTTAGAGTGGAATATCAGAAAGAAAGAAACCTTAAAAATACTAGGGTTTCTTTTTTTGTAATTAGTACTCTGCGTAAGCCAGTATATCTTTTGGATTTTGGCTAAACCTGTTTCCAAAGCAGGCAGCCTTCGCACTTCTCAAAACGTATCTACGCTCTCTTTATTGCACTAAAAATAATTCATTCATTCATTCATTTAAAAATAAGGGTTGAAGGTGACGCGACGTAATCTAATATAGTTGAACTATGACATATCAAGAAGGAGAGTAACGAAAATAAACAATCCTTTTTAGAAATGTATTCGGAACGTTATTAGAATGAAAGTAAAGGATGGGGGCATGGGAAGTGGAGAATAAAAAACGAATTCGCTCTTTAGATATATTAAGAGGACTAGCGATTCTGGGAACATTAGGAACAAATATTTGGCTGTTTGCCTATCTGGGAGATATAAATTATATATTTACTTTTAACCATAATCAATGGTGGTTATCAGGAGATGACTTTTTAAGAATCCTTTTTCTGTCCTTAATTAACGGAAAATTACTTGGCCTCTTAGCCATTATGTTTGGTGTTGGTTTAGAACTGAAATATCAGCAATCAAAACGATTAAATCAGACTTGGCCGGGAAGGTACATATGGCTGTCTTTACTTTTATTAATGGAAGGGCTTTTGCACTTTATTTTTGTCTTAGAGTACGACATTTTAATGTCTTATGCAGTAACTGCCATTGTCGTATCACTTATCGTAAAAATGCGAAAGAGAATGATACGAATAGCAATGATTAGTGCAGCAGCGATTCATCTTTTCTTTATAGTACTTGTGTTCTTAGGTGTGCTAACTAACTCAATAGGAGATGAGCTAGTTGCTGTGCCAAAAGAAGTGATGAACCTTTATCAACATGGATCATGGATGAATCAAATTCAGTATCGACTTTTTCATTTTTGGGAGCTGCGCACAGAAGCAATTTTCGTCATTCCATTTAATATATGTATGTTTTTAATTGGTGTTTTACTAGTGAGAATAGGGGCTTTTGACAATAACTCCAAGGGTATTAATATCAGAAAGAGGATGATGAAGACAGGACTTTTAGTTGGGCTACCTCTAAATCTATTATTATTTGTTCCTGGAGGATACTTTGATTTTCCAGTAAGGTATGTATTTGCCCCTATTTTGTCGATTGGATACATGGGAGCCATTAGTTTTCTAATTGAGAAATTTCAGGCCTTTTCGTTATGGAGCGTTTTAGAGAAAGTAGGGAAGATGTCTTTAAGTTGCTACGTGTTACAGAATGTTTTAAGTTCCATTTTATTTTATGGATGGGGCCTTGGGTGGGGTGGACACCCACGTTCATTCTTCGTCATCTTTGTTTGGGTATTAATCTGCTTGTTTCAAATGTTATTTGCTGTTTTGTGGCTTCGTTATTTTAAAATGGGTCCTATGGAGTCAGCGCGTAAACGCTTAGCCAGTTTAACTATAAGGAAAAATATAAAGAAAGATCTTAAAATGTAAGTCATCTTCTTTTGGATGAATATCAAACCTGTTATAAGAAGCAAAATTTTCACATAGAATGTTATGTTAAAGTGATATTAGGTGTTGGGTATTTTAACCAATTAATAATCCGTAGAGGAGAATTAAAGAAAATGGCTACCTTTTTCTTAATACTTATTGGCTTCTTTATTATCATTTCAAATGTCGTTGGATTTATCTCCTACAAAAAAAAGAAAAGTTTATACGCTGCTGCTTTCACAATACTAATACTGGCCGCTTTATTCGGGGCAATAGGCGGTATATTAGCACTGTTGATCATTAGAGACGCTTTTTCCATATTTTATGGTTTACAAGTTGGATACTATTTACTTATAAATAGCGCAATTGTTCTGTTACTGGCAGTTATAGTCACAGTTATAAAACAATATAACAATAAATAAAAAATTTGCTTAGTAAGATTTATACTTTGTAAGTTTGTAGTTACCATAATCTCAGTTATCCGTACAAAAAAGCCTTTAGATTCATAAATCTAAAAGCTTCAAATATGATTAACACTTTATTAGTTATATCATATAAAACGCTAGTTTACATAAAGTTTCTTTCTAAAAGACAAGAAAAAAAGGAGCCTTTAATACCCAAGGGCTCCTTTGATTTTCCAATTTATCGTTTATACACCGCTGTTTTAGCAAACCTTTTAGCTTACTAAAAAGACAAACAAGTACATAAATAGGAAGCTATTTATATGTAAACTCTTTTTAGAACTATGTAACAAGAAAATTAAGAAAAACGTAAGATTTAAGTAAGAGAAAAGAAAATTTCATTTTATACAATAACCATATAAATTGAAAAGGAGAAGATAAATGACATACATATTGAAAACTACCCAACTTACAAAGGCGTTTAAAGGGAGACAGGTTGTTTCTGAAGTTAATATGCACGTGAAGAAAGGAGAAATTTATGGCTTCTTAGGTCCGAATGGTGCTGGTAAAACGACGATTATGAAAATGCTCACAAACTTAATCAAGCCAACGAGTGGTGAAATAGAGATTTTTGGAGAGAAATTAACGAACACATCATTTGAAGTATTAAAGCGGATGGGAACTATTATTGAATATCCAATTTTTTATGAGCAGCTCACTGCTAGAGAAAATTTATCTTTACACTGCGAGTATATGGGTTATTACGATAACAAAGCTATTGATCACGCTCTAGAGCTTGTTAAATTACATAATATTGAAGGCAAAAAAGTGAAGGATTTTTCATTGGGAATGAAACAAAGGTTAGGGATAGCTAGAGCTATTTCTACAAAGCCAGAGCTTCTGGTTTTAGATGAACCAATTAATGGACTCGATCCTATTGGTATAAAGGAATTGAGAGACCTTTTTAAAATACTCTGTAAAGATTATGGAATTACCTTATTAATATCTAGTCATATTTTAGCTGAAATGGAACAGATGTCAGATACAATCGGAATTATTCAAAATGGCAAATTAATAAAAGAAGTTTCTATGAAGAGTATCAATGGAAAACAAACTGAGTATATAGAAGTACAGGTTCAAAATATAAAAAAAGCTTTGTATATTTTAGAACAAAATTTAGGAATAAAAAACTTTAGAGTTATTGGTGAAGAGGGGATACGTATATATGAGACAACATTAACTCAGCAAGAGATTTCTAAAGCATTCGTTATGAATGATGTTGGTATAGAAAGTATCAACAAAAAGAACAGTTCACTAGAAGAGTACTTTTTAAGTTCAATGAATAGTTAAGAAATTCACATTTAATCACGTATATCATCTTAACTTCCAATTCCTTATCACATCATTTAAAGAGCACTAAATTGAAACGTCTTAAATTCCATTGGGGGGAGCTTTTGAAAATGTTAAAACTAATGAAATTAGAATACAAAAAACATCGATTATCAAGGTATATAAAAAATGTAGTCATTTGCATTTTAGCTATCTTTTTTATAGCTGCACTTATGGGGTGGGGATCAAGAAATGAAATTGAACCTATGTATCCAGATTATGCGGACTTTATGTCGTTAGCTAATATTTTTATTAGAATTGTATTTATTTGTTTCTCTAGTGTCATTTTGTCTCGGCTAATAATTGATGAATATAAAAATAAAACAATTCAGTTGTTATTCACTTATCCATTAAAAAGAAAAAAGTTAATGCAAGCGAAACTGCTTATTGTTTTCGTATTCTGCTTTGTCAGTATTATTATTGCTACTTTTATTATCGATTTATTAATTTTTTGGATCAACCCGCACGTATATCTGGTTGAAAAACCTGTAAAGGTGAATGACATTATTTCTACAGTACCTTCAACTCTTATTGGTGCGCTTATGATGGCTGGCGTGAGTTTCATTCCTTTATTTTTTGGTATGAGGAAGAAATCAGTTGCTACTACAATAACTTCGTCTCTAGTAATTGGATTCTTAATTAATGCAACAATTTCTAGTGGAGGAGAGACGGTAAGTTTATATGAAATTGTAGCAATTCCTGGCGTACTTTGTCTTCTTGGACTTCTAATAGGTTATCTGGCAATAAGAAAAGTAGACAGTGTTGACATAGCATAATACATAATTTCTAAGAGTAGAAATAGGAGGAAAAGAGATGAAGAAGATTGTATCAACTTCTGTAGCTTTAGTTTTAATTTGTGGGTTCACTTTCAAAGTCAATATTGCCGAAGCAAAAAGCTTTGAGAAAAATAAGTCTTACAATATCGAGAGTGTTAATGCTTTAAAAGTGGATAGTGAGTCTTGGGATATAAGGTTGAAGAAAAGTCATTCAAATGAAGTGATTGTATCAGCTAAAGGGAAGAAAAAAGAAAAACAACGTGTCACTTTTAAACAAGATGGAAAAACATTAATAATCAAGCAAAAGGATCAAAAGAAAAGTGGCTTTTTGGGAGGGTTTACTTTTGAAAAGAAAGGTACAATTTCTATTGCCATTCCAAGTTCAAAAATAAACAAAATTGACTTAAATAATAAATATGGTGATATCCAATTGAGTGAAATTTCTACTAATAATCTTATAGTTCACAACAACTCTGGTGATAAAAAAATAAAAGGCCTTTCAGCTAATAAAGCAATGTTTGTATCCGAGGATGGAACGTTAAGTATGGAAGATAGTACTTTTGAAAATTTAAACATTTCCTCTACAAGTGGCGATAACTATATGGAAAATGTAAATGGTTCAAAGATTAAGGTTACTTCTAAAGATGGAGAGGTTTCAATTAAGGATATAAAAGAAGGAAAATCCTTAGCTGTAGAAAGTGACTCTGGCGACATCGGCGTTTCTTATAAAAAAGCGCCAACTTCTCTGTCCGTGGCTGCTAAAAGTTATTCCTCCGATGTAAAACTTAAACTAGATAGACTTAAGAAAAACACAGATACTGAAAAGCTTCAAAGAGGAAAAATTGGACAGGGATCCAATAAGTTAAATTTATTAAGTAACAACGGTGTTATTAATGTAACAAATTAATCATTATAATATGTTTGATAAGAATACTTGATAATATGTTTGATAAGAATACTTGAACTAAACTAATAATCAATTACTTATTGAAAATGCTATCTTCCTCGACATTAAGATAGCATTTTTTGATGAATATCTTAAAAAACTATAGGTAAAGAATTTATATCGTTTATTTACTACTAACTTTTTTTAACACTATATTAATTAGTTATAACATTTTGTGTAAAAAGGATTATAATGTAATTAATTGTTATTTTTTATGATAATAGAATAGTAAGCATACTAAAAGGTTTTAGGAGTGGAAAGTATTGAGTCACAAGATACTAATTGTAGAAGACGATCCGTTTATAAGTGAGATGGTTAAAGAGGGGTTAGTAAAAGAAGGATATGAAGTCACCGCTGTTTTTGATGGCGAGGAAGCTTTAGAAATACTTAATGTACAAAATGTACAAACGTATGACGTTATTTTACTTGATCTTATGCTGCCCAAAGTGGATGGCATGGAATGTTTAAAAATAATTCGTTCTAAAAGTATGGTTCCTGTTCTTATTATGTCTGCAAAAGATGAAGACGTAGACAAAGCACTTGGACTAGGTTTTGGTGCTGATGATTATATTGCTAAACCGTTCTCTATGATTGAATTATTAGCGAGAATTAAAGCGATTATAAGAAGAGAATTACATTATATGCACTCATCGCAGTTAAAAAAAGAAAGTCAAAGCAAGGTCATAAAAATAGGAGATATAAGTATCGATATGGACAGCTTTTCTGTGAAGAAACTAGATAAGGATATTAGCCTCACAGCAAAAGAATTTAACATCCTAAAAGTATTTATTTCCAACCCTACTCATGTATACACGAAGTCACAACTGTATAAAGCCGTATGGGAAGATGAATATCATGGAGATGAAAACGTAATTAATGTTCACATTAGAAGACTTCGAGAAAAAATTGAAGACAATCCCTCTCATCCAACGTACATAAAGACTTTATGGGGAATAGGTTATAAATTGGGGGATTTATAAAAATGGTTTACCTGGTCGTCATCTTATTGGCCTGTTCTATTTGTATAAACCTATTTCTGATTCATAGGCGATTAAAACGTAAAGCAGAAGTGAGATACATAGAAAGCAAGCTCAAAGCTATTATTGATGAAGAAACAAGTGAAAGACTATTATTATATACAGACAATAATCAGATAAAGTCTTTATTGAAACAAATAAACCGTCTTTTAGAACACAATCAAAAGACAGTGGCAGATTACCATAACGTAGAACGTTCAATAAGAAAAATGCTATCAAATATTTCTCACGATTTAAAAACCCCTCTAACAGTTATTTTAGGTTATATTGAAATTATAAATAATGATAAAAGTCTAAGTACAGAAAAAATGATGAGTTTGTTAAAAACCGTTAATTTAAAAACCTTAGAGGTGCTAGAGTTAATAAATCGTTTTTTCGAACTTGTAAAGCTTGAATCCGGAGACAAAAAATTAAGCTTTTCGAGAATTGATATATGCGAAATTAGCCGGAAAATAATATTGGATTACTACGAAATTTCAATCAATAAAGAATTTGAAGTAGCTATTGAAATACCAGAAGAATCACTCTTTGTTAGAGGAGATGAAAGTGCAATTGAAAGGGTTCTTAATAATTTAATTTCTAATGCAATTCAGTATGGTTCTGATGGTAAAATGATAGGTTTAAAGCTTAGAACAGATAAAGATAATATCTATATAGAAATATCAGATAGAGGAAAAGGAATAGATGAAGTACATAAAGAACGAGTTTTTGAGCGAATGTATACGCTAGAAGACTCAAGGAACAGTCGCTATCAAGGAAGTGGATTAGGGTTAACTATTACGAAGAGATTAATTGAACAAATGGGTGGAAGTATTGCTTTAGAAAGTATTCCGTTTAAACATACTATTTTTACAGTATGTTTAAAACGTATTAATTTTTAAAATTAGTAATACGTTGTTTTAGGTATTGCAAGAAAAACACCTATTTTTCTACCTTTTACTAACAGTAGTCAAAGAATAATAAGTAGAAAAGAATTAGTAGAGAGTTGAAGGTGCATGTATGAAAAAGGTTTTAGCAACTTCTGCTGTATTATTGCTAGCATTAGCAGCTTGCAGTAGTAATTAAACTGAGTAAATAAGAGCGGACCTTCATTTACAGGGGCTCTTATTTTTGGGGCTGTCAAAGTCAACAATATAAGTAGGTTTTATTTATAGATGATTGTTATAATACGAATAGTGCAGGGGCGATTACAAGCCTAATACAGAGATAAAATCGGAGGTAGAAAAATGGGGAAAAGTGGAATGTTTAAAGATTTTAATTTTAAATTAGTGGTTATTGAAGCTTTATTAGATCAAGAGCCATTATTTCTAAAAGAATTAACCGATTTAAAAGATAAGTATACGAATAATTTCGAATGGTATTTTGGAGCTGGACCCATTGTTGAAATCAAAGATTATTTAGAAGAGTTAACTCTGGAAAAGAGTGATTTGGAAAAGATTGAATCCCTTTGCTTTGATGGAGGTAATGAAATTTATCATATTCTAAAACCAGATTGGGACGGTGAAGATAATTTATTTGACGTGCTATCTGTTGAAGGATTTCAGAACTTAACGAATCTAAAAACAGTGGACTATATTTCCATGTGTCATCCAGAAGTACTAAAACCATTTAAGCAAGCTGGAATTGAGATTGAGGATTAATGAGAAGGATGTTATTGTGCTAAAAGAAGCAATCCGCCTTTATGAAGAATAACGTTTCCTCATTATTGCTATCTAGAAAAATCAATAAGCAATTCTCCTATACTTCGTTTACAAAAACAGAAAACCCAACCTTTAGAGTTCACAGGTTGGGTTTTCTATTTTTAGTTTGTATCCGCCACATATGTTTAGTAAATATGGTACCTCTTTGCAATACAAACTAAAAAAACGTTATTGGCTTTGAATTTGAAGTTGAATTCTTGTAATTGAATTCTCTATTCCATCCGCCATTACCTCATCAATCACGTATTCCTCATATGCATACTCCGCTATTTTTAACCCTTTTTCTCTAACGAATTGAATAATTCGATCGTAAGCATGTTCAGTTTCGGCACCTTTTTGATACCCAACAACATATAGTCCCTGGGGACGTGTATGACAATGAATTTTTTCTATCTCTTCTGGGATTTTGATATACAAATGTTCGTAATTGTAAAACTCTTTTTTTTGAATTTGTTCTCTCGCAAGCATTGCTCCAATTGGATATCCTCGGTCTAATTTATGAAGTTGAGTATAATGAATGAGCTCCGGAATAACTGTAGTATATTTTTGTTCGGCTTCTTCTAAAATATTTTCACTAATCATAAAGGTTTCTTCATCTAAATATTGCAATGAAATAGAAGAAAAATCAGTTTTTAAAGCATGTTCTGCTAACTGTAAACGCGTTTGAATAATTGCTTGTAAATGATTAAGGCTCTTAATTTTTTCTTCAATTTCAAGAGATTTTTCCTTTAAAAGAGTAATCATATTTATTGGTTTTTTATCTTTTAAAAGAACTTTTATCTCTTTTAATGGAACACCAAATTCTTTAAATAAGGCAATCACTTGAAAGACTTCAAATTGTTCATACGAATAGTATCTATATCTATTCTCTTTTTTTATTTGAGGTGAAAGTAACCCTATCTCGTCATAATGAAATAGAGTTTGCTTTTTTACACGACAGAGATTCGCGAATTCACCAGTACTAAAGTACTTTTCCAACTCTTCACTCATAAAATCCTCCTTGACTATACGGTAACCATATACTTTATGATGTTCATTGTACTGGAAAGGGGATATAAACAGCAATGACGAGTCCTTTATTTCATTAAAGTAAGTGAAAAGGCAAATTGATGATGAATTTGAAGATAAAGCAATGAATAGAATTAAAGTTTGTCTAATTAGAGAAAAGAAAGAGTAGATAAGATGCAAATGATAAAAAAGAAAAAATCCTCCGTAGGTCAACTCCTTCAAGGTATATGGTCAAAAAATCGCAAAGGAATTAGCCTTACCTATATGCTCACTCTTGTTGAAAATGTTTGCGATCTTCTTTACGCTGCAACAATTGGTTTTGCAATCGATGGGTTGCTTAAAGAGAATCCGGCTAGCCTTATACCACTTGCTCTACTATGGATCCTTCACCTAGGGGTTGGCTTGTTCAGACACGTTTACGATACCAAAGTATTCGTTGGAATTTATTCTAATGTTGCTGCAGAAATGGTAGAGCGCCAGCGTGCTGATGGAGTAAAAGGAACTCGAATTGTAGGACGTGTCTCATTGTCTCGAGAGGTAGTAGATTTCTTTCAGATGGAGCTGCCAGCAGTTGTAACAACGGTTATTCGATTTTTAGGCGCTATTATCATGTTATTTCTTTATGACCAGTTTATTGGGTTCTTAAGTTTATTGGCACTAATTCCAATACTAATCATAAACCATTGGTTCGGTCGACGTTCTTATCGTTTGAATCACGCACTTAACAACCGGATTGAAGAAGAGGCAGATATAGTCGTTCATCGTCCACTTACCATTGTTCAAAAACATTTTGCACGATTACGTTTGTGGCGTGTTGCTATTTCTAACGCTGAGGCTAAAACATGGGGGATGATGGAGATTGTCGTCATTCTCTTAACCCTAGCTACACTACTTAGACTTACAGGTGTTCAGGGTACTACGCCTGGTGCTATTTATGCAGTTCTAGCTTATATTTGGATGTTTCAAGAGGCAGTAGTTGGTCTTCCTGAAATTGTGCAAAATATTTCGCGTGTACTTGATATTGGTGAACGCGTTGCTGAAGACGTTAACAGCTAAAACCACAAAAGCTTAGCCAACCATTATTGTTATGTTATCCCTTAAATTATTGTTGTTGTCTTTTCAGAGAAATAAGCCCGTAAATATAGGTTAGGAGGATTTTTAATGAAAAAGATTGAAACTGATCGATTACTATTGAGAAACTTTTCTAAAGCAGACTCTCAAGCTCTTTTGGAATACTTGGCTAATCCAAGGGTAAACTGCTTTCTTGAAGACAAAGTTCACACAATAGAGGAAGCCGCTTTAAAAGCTCAAAAAAGAAAAAAAGATGACTCTTTTGTTGCAGTCTGCTTAAAAGGCAGTGATTATCTAATAGGAGAAATATTCTACTTAAAGGAAGATCCAGATACTTATTCCATTGGTTGGCACTTTAATGCTCAATATGAGGGGAAAGGGTACGCAAGCGAGAGTGTGAAGGAGTTCCTTAGGTATCTGTTTACTCAATTGGATGCAAGAAGAATCTATGCATACGTTGAGGAGGATAACTATAAATCACAAAAACTATGTGAAAAATTAGGAATGCGTAAAGAAGGACGTTTTGTTGAGTTTATTTCGTTTACTAAATACGAAGATGGAACACCTAAGTATGAAAATACTCTTCAGTATGCATTATTGAAAAAAGAGTGGATAAAAAATACTTCTTTTAATGAACCTGAGGAAAAAGTATCTCCTTAATTCATCTAGATAAACAGAATCAGTGTTAAATGCATTGATATTTAATAATCTAAGACATAGGCAATTCGTAGAAAAGCTATGTATTTGTCGTTATTTAATGTAAACATTAAAACCGTTATAATAAAAAACCCCAGATATTTTGATTATCTGGGGTTTAAGTAGGGGAGACAAAAGCTGTTTTTAATCATCTTTTTTATCTATTTTTACGTATACAAAAATAAAAAAGAAAATTATTGTAATCGACCTTGTATATAATTAGGGATCTATATTGAGCTCATTAACTGAAAAAAGTATTCGGACTTCTGAGTTTTATTTAAGCTATACCATGAATCTAATGTATTTGATGCAAATACATCTAATTTTTTTAATACGTCCCTCGCGAATTCTAGAGGTGCTACTCCTGAAGCAGTAATCATGTTATTATCGGATACTACAGGTCCACCCTCATACAACTTCTCCCCTTTATAATTAGGACAGACCATTTTTGTATATTCTAAGTTATTAAGCGTATGCTTTCTAGAATCTAAGTATCCACTATTTGCAAGGGCATCAGTAGCACCACAAATTGCAGCTACAATAGTACCAAGCTCTAAAACTTCCCCAACTTTTTTCAATATAGGTTGATGAATCTCCTCACTCCATGTATTTCCTCCCGGTAGAATTAAAAGATCTTTATCCAGAAGAGTGCATTCATCAAGAGAAATATCCGGCTGTATACTCAGTCCCCCCATTGTTTTAATAATTTCTTTATTAACTCCTACCGTCATTACTTTTAAAGGGGCTAAACCTTGCCTGAAATATCTTCCTGAATTTAGTTCAGCAATTAAATATCCATACTCCCAATCTGACATTGTGTTAAATACATAAATATAAACTTTTTTAATTTGCATATTAAACCTCCCGAACTGACGTTCTCTATATTATACCATTTTAAAGGTATATATCTATAAAAATGTTAAAATATTCAGAAAAAATAAGGAGATTGAGAATCATTTGAAAGAAAACAAAATAGAAAAAGTCTTAATAGTAGGATTAACAACTCCACATTATGTATCAACTTTTACTCGAGTGAGTGATAATTTAGGATTTGAAACGTATCTCGTATCAGATGCCACAGCTGCATTTGCAGTAAAAGGAGCAGATCATGCATATTATCCAGCTGAACAAATACATACTGTGTCATTAGCAACTTTAGATAATGAGTTTGCCAAAATTTTAACAACTGAAGAATTGATCAAAAAGTTAAATTTGGCTGAAGCAATACAATCATATTAATAAGAAAGGCAATGTACTAACAGAAATAACTCATTTTGATAAAAAATGGTTTTTCTATAATAAACAGGATAAATAATTTCAAAAATAGTTGAAATGCCCGGTACTAAGTATTACAATCTACATATACTAAGTATTACTTAATAGCTTAATTTTAAAAGTTATTAAGTAAAAATTGGCTTGGTACTAAGTAATACAGAATATAAGTCAGACGATATAGAGGAGGTTCTGAAGATCGAAAATTTAACTGAAATGCTGAAGGGTTCGCTGGAAGGCTGTGTGTTAGAAATTATCAGCCGCCATGAAACCTATGGCTATGAGATTACACGCCGCCTGAACGAGCTTGGATTTATCGAGGTCGTAGAAGGGACGGTCTACACTATTCTCGTACGATTAGAAAAGAAAAAACTTGTGAATATAGAAAAAAAACCATCGGATATGGGCCCACCCCGCAAATTTTACTCGCTTAATGAGGCGGGCTACAAGGAGCTTGAGTTGTTTTGGAAAAGGTGGGATTTTGTATCATCAAAAATCAACGTCTTGAAGTCAAACTAGCTTCATAGGATAGAACGCCGGATAGTTTTAAAGCAGCTTATGAAGCTTTATAAAAAGGAGGAAAAATGACATGTTGGAAATATTCAAAAAAATGATTGGTGATAAAAAAGAGTATAAAATGATGATGGCACGGGTTGAAGCCTTGCCAGAAGACTATCAGTTTGTATTTAAAAAAATTCAAAACTACATGTGGAATTTCTCATCGGGCAACGGAATGGATATGCTACACATGCAGTATGAATTAATTGATTTATTCGAAGCAGGTGCTGCAGAAGGTAGACAGGTGCTCGAAATTACTGGAGACGATGTGGCTTCCTTTGCTGACGAATTAGTGGCAAATGCTAAAACTTATATGGTTAAGTATCGTGAAGATTTGAATCAGAGTATTAAGGAGCGATTAGGAAAAAATAAATTTAATCAATAACATCGACTGAATAGCTAGTTGCTTTTGCTATTCAGTCATTTTTTAAACTCAGTACTAAGTGATACAGAATATCGGTCAGACTAAATAGTGAGATATCAAAAACCTAGCTCTATGAGATGCTCAGCTTAGTTATAGCATGACAGTTCTAGCAAGAAAGCTTGTGGAGCTTTTTAAAAGGAGGAAAAACGTATGAGAAATACAGCGATTTTTGTAAAAGAGTTAAAAAAGTCCTTTAAAGACAAAGAAGTTTTAAAAGGGGTGAATGTTGAGGTGCAGCGCGGTGAAATTTTTGCACTGCTGGGCTCAAATGGGGCAGGTAAGACGACGACAGTTAATATTCTTTCAACGCTGATGAAGGCTGATAGCGGCGAAGTGAGTATTTGCGGATTTGACGTCCAACGTCAACCGGCTGACGTCCGCCAAAACATCAGCCTAACGGGGCAGTTCGCAGCGTTAGACGGCATGCTTACTGGGAAGGAAAACCTGATAATGATCGCCAAATTGCGAGGGGTATCTAATCCTGATGAAGTAGCTGACAATCTTCTTGGAAGATTCAGCTTGACCGATGCAGCTAATCGCCGGGCGGATCAATATTCCGGTGGAATGAAGCGCCGACTTGATATAGCTATGAGTCTGATTGGGGCGCCAGCCGTTATTTTTCTCGACGAACCGACGACCGGACTTGATCCGGAAGCCCGGATTGAAGTCTGGAACACCATCAAAGAGCTTGCTGGCGGTGGTACGACCATCTTGCTCATGACTCAGTACCTGGATGAAGCTGAACAACTGGCAGATCGTATAGCCATCCTACATGGCGGAAAAATCATCAAAACCGGTACCCTTACCGAACTTAAAGAGATGTTCCCCCCAGCAAAAGTGGAATACATTGAGAAACGGCCAACATTGGAGGAGATCTTCCTCGCAATCATCGGCAAAAAGGAGGAAATGTAAATGAAAAACAATACAGGTGTATTACTAGGACGTTTGATGCGCACGATTATGCGCAGCCCGGATACGATTATTACGGTGGCGATTACGCCGATTACGATGATGCTACTGTTTGTCTACGTATTTGGTGGCGCTATAAACACAGGAACAGCCAATTACGTCAATTATTTATTACCGGGAATCTTGCTGATGGCTATCGCATCCGGCGTCGCTTACACTTCAGTGCGGCTATTTAATGATGTAAAAAGTGGACTGATGGCCCGTTTTATTACTATGCCTATTAAACGGTCTTCGGTATTATGGGCTCACGTGTTGACATCTTTTGTTTCCAATGCGCTTACTATCGTGATAGTTATCTTCGTCGCGCTTTTGATGGGTTTCCGCTCCAGCGCTGGTATCCTGGATTGGTTCGCGGTAGCCGGGATACTCGGGCTGTTTACGCTAGCCCTGACATGGTTGGCCATTATTCCAGGACTGACAGCGAAATCTATGGAAGGAGCCACAGGCTACTCGTACCCACTAATCTTCCTACCTTTTATTAGTTCCGCCTTTGTTCCCACTGAAACGATGCCTAAAGCTGTTCGTGCATTCGCCGAAAACCAGCCCGTGACTTCAATCGTGAATACGATTCGTGCACTCTTGTATGAAGGATCTGTTGGCAATGATATTTGGAGTGCCCTTGCCTGGTGCCTAGGTATCATGGTCATTGCTTACTTCTTCGCTAGTAAAGAATTCAAACGCAAATTAGGGTGAATTTTATAAACTGAGCAAGCTACCAAACGTATATGGAATCATCGGAATTTTAATGTAAAGTATTGATAGCATAAAACAGGGATTACTTCTAGTTGTCGTAATGTGAATTATCGGTAGAAATAAAGAAGACCTGGAACAAGGTCTTCTTTTATTCATCATCTTCCCATTCATTTTGTTGTTTTTTCTTAACCGGTACACATAGTTCATGGGTATAAGACCACATACAAAAATAATGCCTCCAAATATGTAATTTTAATATGCTGCAAATTTAAAAAGGTAAGCCTTTCATCAACTATCTTTTTCATTCAAAATAACTCCTTATCTATCCAAAATAATTCGTCCAATGTTTCTTCAATGACGTAGCAAATTTGCAAGCAAAGCTTTAACGACGGGTTATATTTGCCTTTTTCTATGAGGCTAACAGTCTGTCTTGTAATACCAACCTTATCTACAAGTTGCTGCTGAGTTAATCAGTTTCTGTCATAAGTATTTTTGTTTAATTTGTAAAAATATTTTGAATTAATGATCTGTCTGTGATAGTATTTAAATCAGTAAATCATATATAAAATTCAAAATCACATATGTGATTTAGAGAGGGTTTCTTCATGTCAGTAAAATCAGCAGAACGTGTATTAAGGGTATTTGAATTGATTGCTCAACATCCCGAGGGGTTAACAGTAAAAGAAGTTAGCGATTTACTTTCGCTTCCGCAAAGCAGTACGTTTAATCTTGTGGGAACACTTCATAATGAAGGGTATTTGAATCAGGACTCATTAAAAAGGTATAAGCTAGGGCCAAAGCTAATTCAAATTGGAACAGCGGCTATGGAATCATTGGATATTTCTTCTGAGGGAAAACCATATTTAAAGAAGCTGATGGAGGATGTTCAGGAAACGGTGTTTATGGCTTTGTTGTCAGATGGAGAGTTGGTCTATGTTGTTAAGATTGATAATAATCGCTCTATTAGAACAACAGCTCAGCCTGGTAACCGAAAGCCGCTCTATTGTACCGGATTAGGAAAAACCTTTTTAGCTTTTCTTCCTAAAGATCAGCGAGAACAGCTGCTTGAACATACGGAGCTGCTGCCTATTACGGATTATACGATTACAAATAAAAAAGTTCTTAATGACAATCTAGACTCTTTTATTCAAATGGGCTATGCAATTGATGATGAAGAAAATGAAGAAGGCTTATTTTGCCTTGCTGCACCTGTATTTGGAGCAAAGGGAAGTATTCAAGCTGCTATTAGCGTAGCTGGACCTAAGGAAAGAATGCTGAAGCATAAGGACTTTATAGTAGAAAGGCTGCTTCAAACAGCGACTAATATATCTTTTATTGCTGGATATGAAGAGGCAAAGAGATAAGTGAAAAGAGGGGTAAAATGGATGTGATAAGCATGGGGGAAACAATGATTCTGTTTACCCCACACTCGAATGGAAAGATGCGATATGCTAAAGATTTTTCTTCGAAAATTGCAGGGGCAGAAAGCAATACGTTAATCGCCCTGTCAAAACTCGGTTATCAAACGGGATGGGTTAGCCGGTTAGGAAAAGATGAGCTAGGAGAGCGGATTCTTTCAAGTATTAAAGGAGAAGGAATAGATGTAAGACATGTGATATTTGATGATCATGCTCCTACGGGTCTTTTTTTAAAGCAAAAAACAAATGAAATGAACAGTAAAGTCTTTTATTACAGGAAAGAATCAGCAGCAAGCTTTATGAATCCGCATGATATGAATGAAGAGTACATCTCTTCTGCCAAATACTTATACGTGACAGGGATTACACCTGCGCTAAGCGATTCCTGCCACGAAGCTGTTTTTCAAGCGATGAAAGCAGCTAAAAAAAATGGTGTAAAAATAGTGTTTGATCCGAATTTACGCAAGACGCTTTGGGATGAAGAAACTGCGCGTCAAACACTCATTAAAATGGCTACATATGCAGATATTATTTTACCAGGAGTGAATGAAGGCCAGTTTTTATTTGAGAAGGATAATCCTGAAGACATTGCAGTAGCGTTTCATCAATTAGGTGCAGAGTTAGTCGTTATTAAGCTAGGTGAGGAAGGAGCTTATTATTCGACTGAAAATGAATCCGCTTACGTAGAAGGCTTTAAAGTTGCTAGAGTAATAGATCCAGTAGGAGCTGGCGATGGGTTCGCCGCTGGGATACTATCAGGATTAATAGATAAATCTTCTTTAAAAGAAACGGTTAGAAGAGGGTGTGCTATAGGAGCTATGGTTGTAACCGTAGAGGGTGATATTGAAGGCTTGCCTGATAAGAAAGAGCTTTACGAATTTATGAATGCGATTACAAAAGAAGACGTTATACGATAAAAGAAAGGGGCTTACCCATGACGGATAGTTTATCACATTTATTAGAGCATAAAATCGTTGCGATTATTAGAGGAGCCAAACCGAAGGACGTAGTGAAAATTGCCTCTGCGCTTAATGACGGCGGTGTAAAAAATATAGAAATTACTCTAAATTCGCCTGACGCACTTTCAGCCATTAAAGAGGTTTCTACAGAGCTGGGTGATCAAGTGCTAGTAGGAGCAGGTACAGTGCTTGATCCTGAAACAGCACGTTCAGCTATTTTAGCAGGTGCAAAGTTTATCCTTTCTCCAACTGTTAATATTGAAACTATTAAACTAACAAAAAGATACGGTGCGGTGAGTATTCCAGGTGCTTTTTCACCTACTGAAATTTTAACGGCATATGAAAATGGCGGAGATATTATAAAAGTATTTCCTGCTAGGCTGGGTGCTAGCTATATTAAAGATATTCGGGGGCCGCTTCCCCATATTCCACTTCTTCCAACAGGAGGAGTTAGCTTAGACAATATTCAAGAATTTGAAGAAGCAGGTGCTGTAGGGTTTGGTATTGGGAGTTCTTTAGTAGATACAAATCGTGAAATTACTCATGCATACCTGCAGGAATTAACACAAAAGGCTAAAGCATACGTAGCCGCAGTGAATGGTATAACGAAAGGGGAAAAAGTACATGAAAATTACTAATTATGAATTGTTCCAAGTGCCGCCACGCTGGTTATTTTTAAAAATAGAAACAGACGAAGGAATTGTTGGATGGGGAGAACCAGTTATTGAAGGAAGAGCCTCTACCGTTAAAGCTGCAGTAGATGAGCTGATGGAGTATCTTATTGGCAAAGATCCATTAAATATTGAAGATCATTGGAACGTTATGTACCGAGGCGGCTTCTATCGAGGCGGACCTATTTTAATGAGTGCCATATCAGGAATTGATCAAGCATTGTGGGACATAAAAGGAAAATATTACGATGCTCCTGTACATCAACTGTTAGGCGGAAAAGCAAGAGAATCTATTAAAGTATATTCGTGGATTGGAGGAGACCGCCCTTCAGATGTAGGCGAAGCAGCAAGAGAAGTTGTTTCAAAAGGGTTTACAGCAGTAAAAATGAATGGGACAGAAGAGCTTCAATACGTAGATTCATATGAAAAAATTGATCAAGTAGTGGAACGTATTGCTGCTGTTAGAGAAGCAGTGGGACCTTATGTAGGAATAGGTATTGATTTTCACGGACGAGTACATAAGCCAATGGCAAAAATTTTAGCTAAAGAACTAGAGGTCTATCGTCCAATGTTTATCGAGGAGCCGGTTTTGCCGGAAAACAATGAGGCATTAAGAGAAATTGCCAACCATGTATCCATTCCTATTGCGACGGGAGAAAGAATGTTTTCAAAATGGGAGTTTAAAAAGCTCTTAACGGACGGATACGTTGATATTATTCAGCCTGATTTATCACATGCAGGAGGAATTACAGAATGTAAGAAAATTATTTCAATGGCTGAAGCCTTTGATGTAGCAGCTGCGCCTCATTGCCCGTTAGGACCTATTGCATTAGCCGCTTGTCTTCAAGTAGATGCAACGTGCCACAACGCATTTATTCAAGAACAAAGCTTAGGCATTCACTATAACCAAGGCAGTGATTTACTAGATTATATTGTTGATAACCACGTATTTAAATATGAAGAAGGCTTTGTGAAGATTCCTGATGGACCTGGTTTAGGTATTGAGATTAATGAAGACCATGTTAGAAAAATGGCTGATATCGGTCATAACTGGCGTAATCCAGTATGGCGTCATAAAGATGGTTCTGTAGCGGAATGGTAAAGGGGAAACCATTTTAGTACAAAAGATCTGATTGATAAATGACCGTCAGTCAGATCTTTTCTTAAACTAGTCATATACAGGGGGATAAGGGAATGAAGGGGTATAGCGAAAAGCCGACTCGCGTTAGATTTCGTGTTTTAGCATTTATTTTCATAAGCGTTGTCATCAACTATATGGATCGAAGTAATATTTCTGTAGCTGCCACAGCCATGTCCAAAGATCTAAAGCTATCATCAGTAGAACTGGGCCTTATATTTTCAGCCTTTGGATGGGCTTATGCTGCTTTACAAATACCAGGAGGGGTAATGGCTGACCGCTTTGGCGCTCGTGCTACGTATGCCTTTAGTTTAATTACCTGGTCTATTGTTACGCTGCTGCAAGGATTTACTAAGGGATTTGTGAGTCTTTTTGGTCTGCGTCTAGGTACAGGAGCATTCGAAGCACCGGCTTTTCCGACCAATAATAAAGTAGTCACCAGCTGGTTTCCAAATCAGGAAAGAGCATCAGCAATTGCTTTTTATACTTCAGGACAGTTTGCAGGGCTAGCATTTTTAACACCTACACTAGTTACCATTCAGCACTTTTTAGGGTGGAGAGGTCTGTTTATTACTACAGGGGTTATCGGTATAGCATGGGGCATTATATGGTATATCTTTTATCGTGATCCTTCTCAGCATAGTAAAGTAAATAAAGCAGAATTACAGCATATCGAAGAAGGTGGAGGCTTAGTTAAAGCTGCTGATACGAAAGGAGAAAGAGCAAAGTTCGAATGGGGAAATCTTAAAGAAGCCTTTTCTCACCGAAAGCTATGGGGCATCTACTTAGGACAGTTTGCCGTCAACTCTACTTTATGGTTCTTCCTTACCTGGTTTCCAACGTACCTTGTGGAATACAGAGGGTTAGATTTCTTAAAATCAGGATTCTTAGCATCAGCTCCGTTTTTAGCAGCATTTGTAGGAGTATTATTATCTGGCTTTGTATCTGACGCCTTAGTGAAAAAAGGAGTATCACTAGGTATTGCAAGAAAAACACCTATTATCGTAGGGCTGCTTTTATCAACTTCAATCATTGGAGCCAATTATGTAAATAGCACATCTCTCATTATCATGTTTATGGCTATTGCGTTCTTTGGAAATGGTCTGGCTTCTATTACATGGGTCTTTGTCTCAACGCTAGCACCTAAACATTTAGTTGGTTTAACAGGTGGAGTTTTTAACTTTATCGGCGGTCTAGCTTCTATTATTGTTCCGATTGTTATTGGTTTCTTAGCAAAAGGAGGCAACTTTGCTCCAGCGCTAGTATTCATAGCGGCATTGGCCCTTTTAGGAGCACTTTCGTACATCTTCCTTGTAGGAAAAGTGGAAAGAATTAAAGTGGTTAAAGATGAAAAATTGAATCGAGATATTGTGTAAGGCCGTTTGTAGTTTTATAGGAATCATATATCTGAAGTTGTTTGTGGCAGGATTAAAAGAGAATTTGTAAAAATTCTATTAAAGAAAGAGCATAAATTTTGTTGGAGACCAACGGATTTATGCTTTTTTGTCTCTTTTTTATTTGTTGATAATAGAGTATATTCTATTATATAGTAATTTCTAAAAAATGGAGATATATAAATGGTGAAACTGAGAGTTACTGCTATTTTACTATTACTATTAGTAATAGTAGGTTGTCAAAAGGAAGGGCAAATGGATAAACAAGAGATTGAAAAAATTGCTTCAGCAGTAGCAGCTACCTATATGAAAGACGAAAAAGACATTGACTTTGTTCCCAAAGATGTTGAATTTTTAGGCGGGGAAGATTTAAGTACGGTATTAGTCCACGGATATGCTAAGGTTAAAGGTAAGAAAACAGAAATGTCTGTCACAGTAGATTATGGTGATGATTACCGAGTAACATCATATGGATATAATTAAAGAAAACCAATGTACAGAACTCTGTACATTGGTTTTCCATGTGTGATGAGTGACAAGCAATGAGTATGTATTGGATCTATCATTTAGAAGTATAAACATATAGACTACATTTTACTTACTATGTTTACCTAAAGGGATCCCGTCATAAATATGTTCTTAGCTTTGATAAATCGCTTCTGCTTCATTCCATCTTTCCAAAATTCTCTATTTGTTTCATTGATTCTTTCTTTTTGCTTGAATAATCAATTGAATTAGCTATTTCAATAAGAGATTGGATCGATACTTGTTTTGAAACTCTCTTATCATAAGCATATACTGCCAATTAGCTTTTTCGAAAACAATCATCTCGGACCCTGAATTTTCTATATAATGAGCTGATTGCCCCTCTTTAAGAAGGTAAGATCTTTTTATGTGCTTATTTGTAAACTGTATTTTATGCTTACTAGGCCTAATTTCAATTGTGTAATGATTTTCTGGAATTTGATCATGAACACATTCTAAATCAAATGAGTCGTTAATCGTACCTTGCAAATCACTAAAGCGCCCCAAGCAATGAGTAAAGGGAAGAAATGGAACTCTAAATGCTAAGAATACGGTATGCTTTATTTTAAGTTATAGATTTTTTTGAAAGGGAACCTCCTTCTCCAATGCTATTAGAAAGAGGTACCCTTTTCTTATTTAACTACTAAAGAAACTTCCACTCTTTCTTTTCCTCTTATAATGATGATGTCCATAACTTCCGTGATGACCACGTTTTTTCCTATAGTCATCACTACTGCTATAACTTTTAAAAGGTTTTGATCTGCCTCTTTTATAATCACTGCTACTATAACGCTTATGCTTATTGTTCATTAGTGAATCAAACAGTTTCTTGAACATAATTTAATCACTCCTCATAGTCATTTTAAATCTATAAAAAACAAAAAGCGCTTTTATCCTTTTAGTAGATAAAAGCGCTTGATGTATAAACAGTCTTCACCTAACTAAAAAAGTAGGCAAAGGTCTTGCTAACAATTAAGATTGCCAACAAAGCCGGAAACATTTTGTTTCGTAGTGACGACTTTTGTTGTACAGCTACTCCCCTTTGGAGTATTAAGTTTGTTCAATGTTAACTTAAAACAATTCTATAAGTCAATTAATAACAAAACGCTATTTAAATTGACATCAAAATCGCGTTTTGTTAAGATTTCCTTACGAACGTTCGTAAGGAGTGGTGAAATGAAATCAAATCAATTAAAAGAAGTCGCTTTAAATCAATTTGCTTTACATGGTTATCAAGGGGCTTCGCTTGCTTCTATTGCTAATGAAGTAGGCATTAAAAAACAATCTATATATGCACATTTTAAAAGTAAAGAAGATCTTTTTATTAGTACTTTTAATGATTCTCTAGAAAATGAATTGCAATTTATTAAACAATTCATGGAAGAAAATCATTCAGTACCTCTTGAAGAAGTTTTATATAACTTTTTAAACGAATACTTGGGACGTTATCAAAAAGATCATAATATGAGTTTCTTTATGAGAACATCCTTTTTTCCACCATTAGAGTTTGAAGAACAAATTAAGATTGGTACTAACACGTTTGTGAATGAATTAGAATCCTTGTTTTTATTAGTATTTAAAGACAGAAAGGCTGACTTAAAGTCAAACCTTGCTCCTGAATCTGCAATGATGTCATTTTTAACAATATTTGATGGATTATTAGTTGAATTGCTATATGGATTCCCAAATCGTCTTCAGAAACGTCTAACTAATTCGTGGAATGTTTATTGGCAAGGTATTACTAAATAAAAGGAGAGAGTCAAATGAATCGCGCTTGGGGTTTATTAGTTTTAGGATCCATATTAGAAATATTCTGGGTCATGGGGTTAAAACATGCTGATGATGCACTCACGTGGACAGGAACAATTATTGCCATTGTTTTATCTTTTGGCCTATTAATTAAGGCCACTTCAAAACTTCCTGTTGGAACAGCCTATGCTGTATTTACTGGACTTGGTACCACGGGTACTGTGTTACTTGAGATGCTAGTTTTTGGAGAGCCATTTCAACTTGTAAAGATTATCTTAATTCTGGTTCTTCTTGCGGGTGCTATTGGTCTGAAGCTTGTAACCGGAAGTACAAATCAAGAAGGGAGTGCTTCATAATGGGATGGATTTTTCTTGTTTGTGCAGGAGTCTTTGAAGTTGTAGGTGTCACAGGTTTAAACCTTATATTACGTAATAAAAACATCTTCTCATTTGCAGTCTTTGTCTTAGGACTGGGAAGCAGCTTCACCTTCTTAAGCCTAGCTATGCAATCTCTACCAATGGGAACAGCTTATGCAATATGGACAGGAATTGGAACAGTTGGGTCAGGACTTGTAGGAACCCTGTTTTATGGAGAATCAAAGAGCTTGGCTAGAATTATATTTATGGCTATGGTATTAAGTGCCGCAATTGGTCTAAAGCTTATTAGTTAACAAGAGGAGAATATAACATGACATTATGGTTTACAGAAAAACAGACTTCATCATTTGGTATTACAGGAAAAGTAAATCGTGCATTAGAAAGTGAAAAGACTACTTTTCAACAGCTAGACATGGTAGAAACTCAAGAGTTTGGAAACATGTTGTTATTAGACGGTATGGTCATGACATCAGAAAAAGATGAATTTGTCTATCACGAAATGATTGCCCACGTACCATTATTCACACATCCCTCTCCTAAACATGTTTTAGTAGTTGGTGGTGGTGATGGAGGAACAATTAGAGAAGTATTAAAACACACGAGTGTAGAAAAAGTAACACAAGTTGAAATTGACGATAAAGTAGTTGAGTATTCCAAGAAGCATTTGCCGCACATTTCGTCTGAATATGAAAACCCAAGAGTTGAATTGATAATTGGCGATGGATTTGAACATATCATCAAGAGTGAAAATAGGTATGATGTGATCTTAGTTGATTCTACTGAACCTGTTGGACCAGCTGCGGGCTTATTTACAAAGGGCTTTTATGCGGGTATTGCAAAGGCTTTAAAAGAAGATGGAATCTTTGTAGCTCAAACAGATAACCCTTGGTTTAAAGGCGATTTAATTAGGAAAGCCATTCATGATACAAAAGAAATCTTTCCTGTTTCTAAACTTTATACATGCAATATTCCGACGTATCCAAGTGGAATGTGGACGTTTACCATGGGTTCAAAAAAACATGATCCTTTAAATATGCCAGATAATCACTTCTTTGAAATAGATACTAAGTATTATACAAAAGAACTCCATTATGCATCTTTTGTGTTGCCAAGGTTTGTTCAGGAATTATGCGAAGACAATAAATAAAAAAGGTTCCGTCAATGGCTCCCTTGTTATCACTTCAAGGGAGCCGTTGATTTGACTTTAATAATATTTTATTAGCAACAAAAAAGACAAAAACTCCCTCATCTCTACACAGATAGAACATACTTTCATGCTCCTTTCTCCTGTTTTCTTAATAGTTGATATGCTATTTTTGTATGGTTTGTGGAAATCCATAAATGAAAAGTATTTAAATTCTCCATGAAATATAAAGTGCGTCAAAATATGCGCAAGGGACCTGAATAGGAAAGTTTTAAAATAGGGGGAAGTAGTAAAAATAGTTTTAGGAGTGCTAATACAAACATGTTAATTTTTCAAAAGTACCTTTGGATCTTTTTTAAAGTTTGGTTTTTCATTGGACTAATTTTAGTCGGATTCTCACTTTTACCACCGTGGCTTGAGTGGGCAAACACCGTATTTTTATTCGCATCTGGTTTATATGCTTCTTGTTATTTATGGAATGTATTACCGAGAGGACGCTTTATAATTCCACTGATTTTTTGGGGGTCAATTATAATAGAGTCTTTTGGAACTCATACTGGTCTTTTATTTGGGGAATACAGGTATGAATCAGATTTTGGACTTATGGTTCTCGGAGTCCCGATTACGATGGGACCTGCGTGGTTATCGGTAATTGGAGCTAGTCTCGCATTTTCACGGTTATTTTCATTTCGTCATCGAACAATCATATTAGTTCCACTTTTCTCTGTATGGTTAGATTTAGCTATTGATCCCGTCGCTGCTAATGTAAAATATTATTGGATTTGGAACGAGGGTGGATTATATTATAATATTCCCACTCAAAACTTTTTCGGTTGGTATATGACTGCACTTTTATTTTCTTTATTTATCTCAAGGTTTGAACACAAAACATCCATAATTGAATTAGAGCGTAATAATCAGTACCTCTTTTTGATGTTACACATTCTATTTGGTTTCACTGCATTTATTTCTGGTTTATATGGTGTTTTATTAGTTGGAATCTCATCTAGCATCTGCTATTTGGCTCTAAAATTTAAGGATTCCCAGCAGAAATAGTCTACAAGAAGGAGAGAAAATGCTCTTTTCTGAGGACCGATCTGGGACCTTATCGGCTGCTGTGTCTTAGGTTTCCCAGTTTTGGTGCGAAAACTTCGCAAAGCAGTACTTGTACTGCCTAGATTTATTCAATATTAGTGTAGTAATTAACAGTTTTTATATGAAACTGTTAATTACTACACTAGAAAATCTTTTCTATTAAGACTACTTATTGTTTAAATTTATCTTTTGTAATTTTCTGCTGATGGTTGATTGATTAACTCCAAGTGCAACAGCCATATGCGCAGTAGATGAACACTCCCGTTGAGCTAATTCAAGGAGTTGCCTTTCAGCCTCTTCTACGCAATCTTTGAGGGGCATAATATTATTGATATTAACATTCTTCTTAGATTTTCTTTGGTCTGTATATAGGTACTGTTCAACTAATGATTTTTCAATTGTATCATCATCGCTTAAAACAACGAGACGTTCTATGATATTTTGAAGTTCCCTAACATTTCCTGGCCAATTATAGCTTTGTAGCAATTCAAAGGCAGCTGAAGAAAGTTTTTTTGACTGTGAATACGTTTGGTTAAAGTAATTAATAAAGTGTATAGCTAAAGCTAAAATGTCTTCATGTCTTTCACGTAAGGGAGGGATTTTAACTGGTATAACATTCAATCGATAATAAAGATCTTCTCGAAATGTTCCTTCGTCTACCATCTTTACTAGGTTTCTATTTGTTGCTGTAAGGATTCGCACGTCAAATCTAATAGGTTTTGTTCCACCTACTCTTAACATTTCTCTTTCTTGAATAACACGTAGTAACTTTGTTTGTAATGAAAGAGGCATTTCACCAATTTCATCTAAGAAGATTGTTCCACCATTTGCTAATTCAAACATTCCTATTTTCTGTGTAACAGCTCCAGTAAATGCGCCTTTTTCATATCCAAATAATTCTGATTCGAGAAGATTTTCTGGAATAGCTCCGCAGTTGAGCTTAATAAAAGGTTTATGACTTCTTGGACTCAATTTGTGTATATAGTTAGCAATTACCTCTTTACCTACTCCTGTTTCTCCAAAAATTAAAACAGTTGAATCTACATTTGCTACTCTTTTAGCAATAGAAACAATTTGATTCATTGCTATGCTTCGAAATATAAGTTGATTTTCGGCTTCGTTACGCACACGAAGTTCTTCTAACTCGTTTCTATAAGCTTCCGCAAGCTTTTTCATTTCTTGTAGTTCTGATTGAAGCTGGCTAATTTCCGTAATATCTTTTGAAACATTTACTACTTTTACAATTTCTCCATTCTTATCTTTAATAGGCGTACCAATAACTTTAAGTTTTCTTCCAGTTCGCGTTATTTGAAATTCTGAGACAGGCGCTTTTTTTTCTAAGACTAGACGTGTAATGGAAGGTGTGTAAATACCTTCTCTTTCTAACGAATAGACACTTGTTCCTACTAGCTCATTTTCATCTTTTCCCCATAATTCTTTGCATGCTGAACTTACCCGTAGTGTTACGCCTTTATTGTCCGATACATAGATAACATCATACGATGTATCTAAAAGAGCTTGTAAGTCAAAGTTTAGGTTACTGTGTGAGTTCACATCTTTTAGTAATCCTTCATAATGATGCTCTTCTTCAAAAAAAGCTGAAATTCCATAAAAACCTTGATCCGTAAAAATAGGAGAATGATTTAATACAAGCTTTTGTTTACCGATAAAGATCTCACTAGTTGAATGCTCTTGATTTAAGAATAAAGAAGAATCACCTTTTGTTAACAAATCTAAAATAGATTTATTTGCAATTGTTTCAGCCTCAACCTTAAGCAACTTAGCACCTTTTGGATTAATAAACTGAATAGTGCCTTTACGGTCAATAATGATGAACCCAGACGAAAGAGAATTGAGAGCCAACTCTAATGGAAAGAAAAATTTTTTATTCATATAAGACACATCCTTTAAAAGTTTAATGCGAAAATGCAAAAATACATGCAATACTGCATTGGAATTCATTTTATATTCCATTAACTATTCATATTATTTCAAGCATAATGCTAAAAACTATTGGATATAAAAGTTGGCATGAATTTTGCATAGTAGATTAATGAGTACATGTAGAAAGCTATATAAAGCAAAAAGAAGGAGATGAGAACCATATGAAAATAACCATAAAAGTTACGAAAATATATAGTAAGCCATAACCACTTAATTTTTATAGTAAATCATTTATGCAATATTGCAAGAGAGTATTGATAATCAAGCATTATTTGTAATACAACATTGTAGGTTTATGAGTTGGCAACCTTAACACAAGGTTATTTAAGGTAATGATACAAAATTAAGTCCCTGGATACGTTGAATTTTAGACTACTGCTTAAAATATTGAAAAATGAGATAGTATCCTAATCCACAAAACCATAAAAACTAATTTGTTCTTATTTAGGAGTTAGATGTAAGTTGATGATTAAGGAGTTAACGAAGATGAATATTGATGAGGTATCACCATTAATTGAACAAAAAAAACTATCTCCTACTGAGTTGGTAAAACATACGTTAGAGAAGATATCTAATGAGAATAGCAACACTAATTCTTTTATTACTGTATGTAGTGAAAAAGCTCTCAAAGCAGCTGAAGATTTAGAAAAAGAACTGGTAGAAGGAAATGTAAGGAGTAAATTACATGGAGTTCCTATTGCGTTAAAGGACTTAATCTTTACAAAAGGCATCAGAACAACAATGGGTTCAAAACTTTACAAAGATTTTATACCTGATACAAATGCTACGATAGTAGAAAAGCTTGAAAATGCTGGTGCCATTATCATAGGAAAAGTGAATACACATGAGTTTGCTTATGGACCTACGGGCGACCGTTCATATTTTGGATCGTGTCTTAACCCTTATGACTCATCGAAGATTACTGGTGGATCAAGTAGTGGGTCTGCAGCTTCTGTAGGCGCCGGTTTAGTTAATCTTTCTGTAGGAACGGATACAGGTGGATCTATCAGAATACCATCATCAGCTTGTGGAACAGTAGGCATGAAACCTACTTTTGGTCTAGTTAGTAAAAAAGATGTCCATGCTTTGTCATATACTCAGGATCATGTTGGTCCTATAACTAGAACTGTAAAAGAGAATGCTTTGCTGTTAAATGTTCTAGCAGGATATGATCCAAATGATCCTTATTCTTTAAATATGGAAATTCAAGATTACAGCTCTTTAATTGGAACGGATGTTAAGGGGAGGGTAATTGGTATTCCTTCTTTTTATTTACAGAGCTTAGAAGAAGAAGTCCATCAAATGTTTAGCAAATGTATTAAGGTATGTGAGTATCTAGGTGCAAAGGTAACAGAAGTTAATATAGATGATATTGGCGAGATTTCTCACGCCCAATCTATAACAGTCCAATTTGAAGCTTCATCTATACATGCGCAAACATTAAAAAAACATCAAAAAAGCATTGATTCTGAAGTATATGAAAGGCTAAAAGCTAGCCGACTAGTAAAAGCCTATGAATATGTACATGCGCAATCAAAAAAACAAGAATTAATTTATAAATATAATCAGGTCTTTGATCATGTAGATATCCTATTAACACCTACTTTGCCAATAGTTCCACCTAATATTGGGCAAAGAGAAGTTACGATCAACGGAAAAGTGGAGTCTGTTCGAAACGCTTTGTTACGCTTGACAGCGCCGACTAATTTTACAGGAAACCCCTCTTTATCTCTACCTGTTGAACTGTCAAAAGACGGGTTGCCTATAGGTCTACAACTTATTTCTAGGCACGGTATGGAAGCAAAAATTTATCAATTTGCTTATATGCTAGAGCAACATGTCAACTTTGCAAAATAAATAAACCCTATTTATATAGAACAACGCCATAAATACTAATTAAATAGATGAATAAGGGGCGAGAGCATGGTTTTAGATGTAGACAAAAATACAAAATTTCGTATTGAAAAAGACTTTTTAGGAACAAAAGAAGTTCCTCATAATGTATATTACGGAATTCAAACTTTAAGAGCTGTGGAGAATTTCCCTATTACTGGATATAAGGTTCATACAGAACTTATTAAAGCCTTAGCTATGATTAAAAAAGCAGCTGCAATTTCTAATACACATACACAACGTATGCCATTAGAAATTGGAAAAGCTATTTCAGATGCTGCCCAGGAAGTAATAGATGGTAAATGGCATGGTCAGTTTATTGTAGACCCTATACAGGGTGGTGCTGGAACATCTATGAATATGAATATTAACGAAATTATTGCTAATCGTGCCTTAGAACTTTTAGGAGTAGACAAAGGTACATACAGTAAGGTTAGTCCGAATAGTCATGTCAATATGTCACAATCCACAAACGATGTCTTTCCAACGGCTATTCATATTTCTATATTAAATCTTTCTGAAGGCTTAATTACTACTATGGAAAACATGAAAAAAGTATTTACGCAAAAAGCTCAAGAATTTGATCATGTTATAAAAATGGGTCGTACTCATTTACAAGACGCTGTGCCTATTCGGTTGGGGCAAGAATTTGAGGCTTATAGTCGTGTGCTTGAACGTGATTTGCAAAGGATTAAACAATCTCGTCAACACTTGTATGAAGTAAATATGGGGGCAACAGCTGTTGGTACTGGGTTAAATGCAGATCCTAACTACACAAAAAATGTAATAGAAGAGCTAAAAAACATTAGTCATTTACCACTTGAGCATGCGTCCCATCTCGTAGATGCTACGCAAAATACAGATGCGTATACAGAGATTTCTTCAACACTAAAAGTATGTATGATTAATATGTCCAAAATCTGTAATGATTTGAGATTAATGTCTTCCGGTCCTCGCGCTGGACTTGCTGAAATCTTACTACCTGCTCGTCAGCCGGGTTCATCGATAATGCCTGGAAAGGTAAATCCCGTGATGGCAGAGATGATTAACCAAGTTGCCTTTCAGGTAGTTGGGAATGATCATACCATTTGTATGGCTTCAGAAGCAGGACAGTTAGAGTTGAATGTAATGGAGCCTGTATTAATTTTTAATTTACTTCAATCTATTAGTATTATGAAGAACGCTTTTCAAACTTTTACAGATTATTGTTTAAAAGATATTCAAGCAAATGAAAATCACTTAACAGAATTTGTAGAAAAAAGTGTAGGGGTCATTACAGCTGTTAATCCTCATATTGGATATGAAATGGCAGCTTCTATTGCACGTGAAGCTACGTTAAGTGGAACATCTGTTAAGGATTTATGTTTACAAAAAGGCGTATTAACAGAAGAACAATTAAACATTATACTCGATCCTTTTGAAATGACTCGTCCTGGTATTGCAGGCAAACAACTTTTAAGTATTATATCTAGTTAATTTACTAAATAGGAAAATTCTATATCTACTCAAATGTAAGCGTTATATAAAGTAAGATGTTTAAGGAGAATTTTCTTTATTTAAATTTAATATATGGGAGAAAAAAATATGAACAATTTAAACCGAAATATGGGGGTTTTTGCATTAACAATGGTTGGTCTTGGATCAATTATTGGATCAGGCTGGTTATTCGGAGCTTGGCGTGCTGCACAAATCGCTGGACCGGCAGCTATTTTTTCTTGGATCATTGGCATGATTGTTATTCTTTTTATTGGACTTTCTTATAGTGAGCTAGGCTCTATGTTCCCAGAGGCTGGAGGGATGGTAAAATACACACAATACTCTCATGGGTCATTCCTTGGCTTTATTGCTGGTTGGGCAAACTGGATTGCGATTGTATCCGTTATTCCGGTAGAAGCTGTAGCTTCTGTTCAGTACATGAGTTCTTGGCCTTGGGAATGGGCTAGTTGGACAAAAGATCTAGTTGAAAACGGAAAACTGACTGGAGAAGGATTAGTATGGGGGGCAGGATTATTAATTATCTATTTTCTATTAAACTATTGGACTGTTGGGTTATTTTCGAAAGCTAATTCTCTTATTACAGTTTTTAAGATTGTGATACCTGGCTTAACAATTGGAGCTCTTCTATTTGCTGGCTTTCACAGCGAAAATTTCACTTCAGGTCAAGGTTTTGTACCAAATGGGTTAGCAAGTGTATTAACGGCTGTTGCTACATCAGGTATCGTATTTTCATTTAATGGTTTTCAAAGTCCTATTAATATGGCTGGAGAAGCAAAAAATCCAGGTCGTACAATTCCATTAGCTGTATTTGGATCAATTGCAATCGCTACAATTATCTATGTTCTTCTACAAGTTGCATTTATTGGGGCTGTTGATCCAAAGATGATTGTGAATGGATGGGGGAATATTAATTTCAATTCACCATTTGCAGATTTAGCTATTGCATTAAGTATTAATTGGCTTGTTATTGTACTGTACGTTGATGCTTTTATATCTCCTTCTGGCACAGGTATTACTTATACAGCTACTACATCACGTATGATTTATGGAATGGAAAAGAATAAATATATGCCAAGTGTATTAGGGAAATTACATCCAATCTATGGGATTCCACGTCAAGCTATGTTTTTTAATCTAGGTGTATCTTTCATTTTTCTATATTTATTTAGAGGATGGGGAGTATTGGCTGAAGTTATTTCAGTAGCTACGCTTATCTCCTATATTACTGGTCCGGTTACAGTTATGACTTTAAGAAGAACAGGTAAAGATTTATATAGACCTTTACGACTTAAGGGATTAAAAGTGATTGCACCACTTGGCTTTATATTTGCTTCGTTAACGCTTTATTGGGCACGTTGGCCACTAACAGGACAAGTCTTATTCATTATATTAATTGGGCTACCTATCTACTTTTATTACCAAGCCAAAAATAATTGGAAAGGGTTTGGACGTAATCTGAAAGCTGGGATGTGGATGGTTGTGTATTTATTGTGTATGATGACCATCTCTTTCTTAGGAAGTGAAAAATTTGGAGGTCTTAATATCATTAAATATGGATGGGACATGCTCCTTATTACTTTTGTTTCTCTAATTTTTTATGGTTGGGCTCTGAAAAGTGGATATAAGACTGAATACATGGAGGCGGCTACAGAAGTAAATAATGAATTAAAAGCTGAAAAGCAAGATAATGAGATAAATGAAGAGCTATCTGTTTAACCTTCTTCTACCTCAATTTATCAGTTGGTGATAAAATTACCTAAGGAAAACTTCCCTTTGACAAATCAGGGAAGTTTTTTCTTTTATACATAAGTTATTGTTAAATTGAGCAAACTACCAAAGACGCTGTGAAGCACCCCTTTGAAAAACCTTACTATTTCTCGAGTCAATAACATGGAAGAAGAAAAAACTCTCCTAAACTATTTGTCCAGTTAGTTAAGGTAGTTTTTCTGTTTTTTAGGCTGCCTAAGATATACTTCCGCAGTTATCATAAAACGAATTCTAGGAAGGCTTTTTTCTGAAGAATAGGGCAGTTAGCCTATTTCTATCTGTTGTTTTTAGGACAGCTCTAACGCCCAATCAACTGCGGTTTGTGCGTGTATTTCTGTTGTATCAAAGATAGGTAGCGAGGTATCATTTTGATTAATTAATAAAGAGATTTCAGTGCAACCTAATATAGCTCCTTCTATTCCATCGTTAATTAAACCATTTATAATCTTTTGATATGCACTTTTGGAGTTTAAGTTAATCTTTCCTAGGCATAATTCTTTGTAAATGATATCATGCACAGTTTGGCGCTCTTTTTCACCTGGAATATTAACTTTAAGATTATGGTTAGCTATAAGTCGTCCTTTATAAAAGTCTTCTTCCATTGTAAACTTTGTTCCAAGCAACCCAACTCTACTAATCCCCTTATTTTTTATTCTCTTAGCTGTAGCATCTGCAATATGTAGGATAGGAACACTAATCTCATTCTGAATATCATTTGCCATTTTATGCATAGTATTTGTACAGATCACTAAAAAGTCAGCCCCACCTTTTTCAACATATTGAGCTCCTTTAATCATTAATTCTGTTGCTTCATCCCATCTATTATCGTGTTGTAATTTTTTTATTTCTTCAAAGTCCACAGAATACATCACACTTTTAGCAGAGTGATGTCCTCCTAACTTTTCATTTACTGTTTGATTGATAATTCTGTAGTACTCAGCTGATGATTCCCAACTCATCCCGCCTAATAAACCTATTGTTTTCATTTTCTCAACCTCCTTTATAGAAAATATTACCACAAACCAAGCTTTTTCAGGGTTAACATCATATATAATCGTAGTTACCATAATGTGCGTTCTAGGTAGCAAAAAAAGCATCTAATCACAATATTAGGTGCTTTTTTATAACGATTTAAGTCTTCTATCTATCTCGGTTAATTACTCCATTTTTCTTTTTATCTAAAGCTATTTTTAAATGAGAGATAAACATTAGTAAACCACAAATAATCATTACCCAACGCGTAAATCCATGAAAACCAGAATCAAAAATGTTTGCTAAAGCTATTATTAGCCCTGATAACATACCAATAAAATTAAAAAACAAAAAATAACCCCTTTTCCTTATCTTCCTAATAATTACATTTTATCAAAGTTTACGTATTAGTTCAGAATATATGTTAGCTACAACCGTAGTTAACGTAATCCGTATTACTGGTAATTTTCCAATTTAATGGAAATGTGATATTGTTAAATTATAGATAAAGATTGCTTGTCTTTTTTTATTTAACTAAATGATTTGAGGTGTAATTTTGGTTCAGCTTACTATTTTAATTATTTGTGCTATCTGCCTAGTACTAGGGATATTTATAAAAAAGAAAAACGCTTAAAACTACAAATCTTTATGTATACCATATACAAATCTAGTTTACATAAACACTCTTTCCGGAAGACACGAAAAAAGAGAACCCTTATGGGAGTAAGGGTTCTACAAGGGTCGCTTTTATAGAATATTCAGCTTTTTATACATCCTTGATATGACGAATTTCTCCTTACAAGTAGTTGAAGAGATGATGCATAAAAAGCGCACCTTTTATTCATATTCAGCAACACATTAAAAATATCCTTTAATTACATAAAATGGTAATATACCTATATTTCAATACTTCGGATACGTATGAACAAACCGTTATAAAAAAGCAACCTCGGCATTGGCCAATGAACGAAGTTGCTTTTTTATAACGTTATTCAAGTTCTAATCTTCACTCAAAGCTTTCGACCATGTCATTTTCTGATGCTCTTAACCACTTTTAAGGGTGAGTTAGATTTCCTAATACTGTATAACCCTTAGTACCACTTAATTTAATATGTACAAGATTACCTTCTAACGGTATTGCTTCCTATATACCAGTTCTTAATTGATTACCAAGATTTAGAGTGTTTTATGATAGGCAAATATTTTTGTCAAAGCTCTCAAATTAAAAACCCTCTCCATGTTCTTTCCCCCATGTATGCATCAGGTCTAAGATGGGCATTAACGTTTTTCCCTTGCTGGTTAAGGAATAGTCCACTTTAGGTGGTACGGTATTGTACTGAGTCCTATTAATTAAGTTATCTTGCTCAAGTTCTTTTAATTGTTTCGTCATTACTTTATGGCTCACACCAGGTAACAAATGACGTAATTCACTATACCTTAATGTCCCGTCTACGCCTAAATGCCATAGGATCACTGTTTTCCATTTGTTACCTATTTTTCCTAATGTATATTCAATAGAACATTTTAATTTTCCTGTATCGTCTATCGGAGTGCTCATTTCATTCTTCAGTCCTTTCTTACCTTTAGGTTAGTTTCTTACAAAAAAGTGCGTTCTTCCATAATTTAAAATTGTGAAATACACTATTTATGTGTTCGACAGCAAACACTAAAATCATTAAAAAAATTGGAGGAATATAAATTATGTTCACATATCCTAAAACATTTTCTCATATCGGTCTTTCAGTACCTAACCTAGATGAGGCAATTAAATTCTATACTGATGTGTTCGGTTGGTACGTTATTATGGAACCTTCAGATGTGGAAAATGATGACACACCTATCGGTCAAATGTGTCGAGATGTATTTGGGAATGACTGGGATAAATTCAGAATTGCACATTTAGCTACGGGAGATAAAATTGGCGTAGAAATGTTTGAGTTCCCTGAAAATGAAACACCTGAAAATAACTTTGAGTATTGGAAAACAGGCATTTTCCATTTCTGCATTCAGGATCCAGATATTGAAGGTCTTGTAGAGAAAATTAAGCAACATGGTGGTAAACAACGTATGCCTATCAGAGAATATTACCCAGGAGAAAAACCATATAAAATGGTTTATGTAGAAGATCCATTTGGAAATATTTTTGAAATTTATACGCATAGCTATGAGTTAACTTATTCACAAGGCGCTTACTAATAAATAATCTCTTTCCACCAGCAAAATCTTTTGCTGGTGTTTTTTATTATATGGTAGCGCCATGTTACAAAACAACAAAAAAGAGAGTTTATTAACATTTCTAAATTTAATGATCCAGTGGTTTTTGACACTGCGAAACAGAAGTAAAAAGAAAAGGCCGTAAAAGTATACTGACTCCAAACTTGATGATAATAGAAAGAAGAGTGCATAATGAAATATGCATGTTTTTTTCTAAACTATAAGCAGCCGTATGAAATATATTAAAAACTATATTCGTAAAAAAGAAGGGGACTGTTCTATGAAAGCTGTACAAGTAACAGGTTATGGAGACGTAAGTAAATTAAGCCTAGTAGAAATTCCTATACCTGAACCCAAAGAAAATGAAGTTCTTATAAAAGTGAAGGCCTGTGCTATTAACAATACAGAAATTTGGATGAGAGAGGGTGCTTACGGTACTGACTCAAAATCTGGATGGCGACCGGAAGGAGTCCAGTTTCCACGTACACCAGGATCTGATATCACGGGAAAAGTAGTAAAAGCAGGAAAGTTAGTAGAGGAGTCTATAGTGGGAAAAGACGTTGTGTTATTCCCTTTTATATCTAGCGGAGAAGAAGGGTACGAACATATTGCTGATGATATGTCCTTTATAGGTTCAGAATACGATGGTGGTTATGCTGAATATGTGGTTTGGCCTGCTGAACTTTGCTTTGACATGCCCCTATCAAGCTATTCAGAAAGTGCTGTTTTTTCGGTAAGTGGGTTAACTGCTTGGCACATGGTCAACCAAATTCAAGCTCAACCAGGTGAGACAGTTATAGTAACTGGAGCAAATGGTGGTGTGGGATCATTAAATGTACAGATTGCCTCTAAAGTCTTTGGTGCTAAAGTTATTGCAATCACGGGGGACTTAGAGAATCAAGAAAGAATTAAGGGATTGGGAGCCACACACGTATTATCATATAAATCTGATGCTCTTTCAGAAGACATTTTAGAACTGAACGGAGGTCCGGTCGATTCCGTTCTAGATGTTGTAGGAGATGCTTTGTTTTCCATATCTCTTCAAGTGTTAAAAAACGGCGGGAAATTTTGCATTTCAGGTTCTGCTGGTGGTCAGCATACAAATTTTGATTTTAGAACATTGTATCTAAAACATATTACAATGTATGGATCTGTGTTGGGAACGAGAGCAGAGTTTAAAGATATGCTTAAGGCCATTTCTGAGGGGGAAATTAAACCGGTTATCGATAAAATTTTCCCTTTAGACAAAGCAAAAGAAGCCCAAGTGTATTTTAAAAATAAAGGGAAGTTAGGGAAGATTTTATTACTTCCCGAAGAATAACCTTGTATCACAAAGGGTTCTTTCAACGAGCATGAAAGAACCCTTTTAACATTATTTTTGGTTTTTGTTTGCTTGAGCGTTTTGACGTTTAACGTGTTGTACGTCAGTCTCGCTAGCAAATTCCGTACCGTATTTGCCAGAAGATGCTTGAGCATTCTTTTGCTTCACGTGTTGTACATCTGTTCCTGAAGCTGTCTTGTTAGAGTATTTGTTTTCCATTACTATCACCTCCACAAGAATTAATATATCCAAGTGGAGAGACAGTATCCTTAGAAGTACCTGGTAAGAAAAAATTGAAAATTTCAGGAAGTATTGTGCATACAACTATGAGGCAACATGTACAAGAAAACATCGTCAATAGTTTGTTCGAATTTTTACCGATTATATATTATAATCCTTAGGCAGCATGCTCTTAAGATAATTCGTTGTGTAATTTTAGAATAGATGTACACCTTAAAATAGAGAGGTGTATAAAATCATGAAAAAGAATAGACTATTTTTAATACTGTTAGTTATCACTTGTTGGTCCAGCTTTTCATTTATGAAAGGCAAAGATTTTAAACGGTTTCTTCCAGCGTCCATTGCTATTTGTATGGTAACTAAATACCTTAATTCTTATGCTAAGAGAAAGAATTTTTGGTCTTTTAAACAAAGTGTACATCCGAAAATTCCTGGTGAAGATGTGTGGACATGGGGGCCCTTTTTTACTGTATCTATGTGGGTGCTTAAATCCACATACCGTAAATTGCCTCTGTATATAGCTGTAAACTTTATGATTCATACTACATTTACATTTGTAGTTGTACCTAAATTAAAAAAGGGCAGCATCTTTAAGCTTAAGAAAATTAATCCTTTTCAGTACGTAACCATTTTGACTGTTAGACAACTCCTGTTATATGGTTTTCAACATATGAGTGAGTTTATAATGTCGAAGAAACTAGAGGTAAAGCCGGATAATGGGGAGCATTCCTTTATTAGGTTATTGGATGAGTGATAAAAGTATCTGGCTACAAGACACGACAAACACCTTCTAAATAGCTGATTGTTTCTTCAGCTGTCTCTACTTGAAAGTAGAGACAGCTTTTTTAAACCTCTCATCTCTTTTTTCTCGGCTACGTATATGAAAGACGAAGAAGACATTGATTTTGTTCCCAAAGATGTTGAATTTTCAGGTGGAGAAGATTTAAGTGCAGTATTAGTCCACGGATATGCTAATGGTAAAGAGAAGAAAAAAGAGGTGTCTGTCACAGTAGATTACGGTGATGATTACCGAGTAACAGGGTACGGATACAATTAAAGAAAACCTATGCAGAGAACTCTGTACACCTTAATTGAAGACTTACATGCAAATAAACAAGTATACCTTAGATAGTATGTATAACAAAAACGAGATGCAAACGATTATGCATCCCGTCATGTGAAGAAGGAAAAATCAGCTTTTAATGCAGCATATGATCTTTAAGGAACACCTCATTTACGTAATTCCATTGCCTAATGAAACAGTAACTTGAAAAAGTATATTCTCTTTAACAAACACCTCATTTAAGCATTGAACTAAAAAAATATACAATGTGAACGAAATCGTTCTTGGTCTGGGACAAACACCTCATTTGTACAGTGATAAATGAATATTATTGTCTACCCATTATATATATTCTTACTACGTTCATGACTACCATCCCCTTATGAATCAAACATACATCGATTTACAATAAGGTTTTCTGAAATAGGCCTGCTGTAGACACCTCATCCCAAATGTAAGAAGCTTTGTAATGATTAGTTGTAATCAATAACTTGTTTTCCTTCTTCCCTAATTAGAATATCCCAATAGCCTCTTTATAATTCAGTAAAGTTAACAGGTGTTTTTTGGATTACATATACCCTTTATTTATAAGAAAGGTTAAATAGTGAATTATCATGAATAGCTATAATAAATGGAGATATATACATATTCAATATGCTCGAGCATTTATAAGCTATGCTACATATGCCTACCATAAGTCTTGGTAGGGGAAAGATGAATAGGTAGAACTTGTTGAAGGGGATATTTTTCTTGTTTGCTATCAATCCTACTATGTGTTACACTACAGATAACTTATTTTTGTTCGGTATATTGAGAAAAGAAAAAACCCTAAGTAGAAGTTTTTATCTTGAAATAGTATGTTTGGGCAAGATTAGTAATACATTTGTGGAGTATTCCACAGCAGGAGGCAACATTATGACACAAGGTACAGTAAAATGGTTTAATGCAGACAAAGGTTTCGGTTTCATCGAAGTTGAAGGCGGAGAAGATGTATTCGTTCATTTCAGTGCTATTCAAGGTGAAGGTTTCAAATCATTAGAAGAAGGTCAAAAAGTTACTTTTGATATCGAGCAAGGTCAACGCGGAGCACAAGCTGCTAACGTTCACAAAGCATAATTAAAAGTGATAAAAAAAGACTCCTGTGAAGGGGTCTTTTTTTTATGGTGTCATAATTAGCATACTATTGGTTCAATAGAAAAACCCAGGCTTTAAAAAAAACTGGGTTTTAGACAAGACGATTGGTACAAGGTTAACTAGTTATAACATACAACAGAAATAGAAAGCAAAGATGAACCAAGCTTTTTTTATGGATAAATAGTGTTTAATCTTTTAGAAAGCATAGGTTTATATTATTTTTTATGCGGATTACGGGGGATTTTATCAATAAGCCGTTTTTTAGCTTCCATCTGACTTTTACACAAAGGACATTTCTGATGCCTATCGTAAGAGAAGTCTTTCCTCATCCAGCCTTTACACTCTTCTACTGTACATTCCCAAATTTCTGTTTCCTCTTGAATCGGAGGTTCTTGATTTCTTTTACTATAATGCATATTAATCACTGCTCCTCTCTTTAGAAGTATACCTTATAAAGAGAGCATAAATACTTTATACCTTTTATTTTGTTCATATTTCACTGGCATCGATCTCATATTTGAAAATAAGAGTGAAGTGAGAAGAAGCAGGGAAAGTTCCCTGCTTCTCTTTTTATATTATGAGTTAAAAATATTCTAATCGTAATATGATGTTGTTAAGAGGGGGAATGAATGTGAGTAATTTAGCACAGGAAGACAGAGAAAAAGAAAAAAAAAAGAAAACTGATGCTTATTGTTTTGACATTTGTGCTCATTATTGCAGCATTTGCTTCAATTGGTGCTTATCATAAGCACCAAGAACGCGTAGCAGCCGAGCAAAAGAAAAAGGCCGGGCAAAAATATAAAGAGAATTTGTCCTCAGCCTATAATCAAATGGTAGCTGCTGGTTCAATGATGGAAGACATCATTAATGGCTATACAGAAGTTTGGCATGCGGCTATATGGAATAATGGTGCTACGATCGATGGTCAACGCTATACAGATTTTAACATGGCGCTAGCTGCTCAAATGGCATCTTATGATACAAATGGAGACTTAGCCACGGTAGAAGTTACCATGACTTCGTTAGACCAGACAATGGGTGAGTTAAAGAATCCTCCGGCTAAGTTTAAAGATGAATACACTGTCGCTCTTGATGCTTATACGGCTGTTAAAGATATGAATACTTACGTAAATCCTTCCGGTTCTTATCAGACTTATTCTCAAATCACAAATGAAAAAGATAACGAACTGGCAAGTAAGTTAAATAGCTTAGAAGTGCGTATCGATTAAATTAAAAATAATGGGGGAAAGAGAATGTCGAGACAACAGGAGCAAAAAGGGTTCTTTAAGACGTTATTTAGTAAGTGGTGGGCATGGGCGTTAGTGTTTGTGGCATGTATTGCTCTTATTTTTACTGCTGCGATTATCAGCTTTGGGCTTACGCCAGAATCAGTAAAAGAAGTGACCTCGCAAAAAGTAGAGGTTCAAGAAAAACTAGATAAAAGTGAAGCAAGACGAGAAAAAGTAGAATCTTCACTGGAACAAACAAAATCTTCTCTTAAAGACGCTCAAGCCAAGCTAGCGGATAGCGAAGCAAAGCTGAAGAAAGCAGAGTCTGCATCAAAAGATAAAAAAGAAGCTAGTAAAAAAGATTCGAAAGCACTCCAAAACAAATTAGCTAAAAGTGAAAGCAGCTTAAAAGAAACGAAAGGGGATTTAAAAGAGACTAAGGATAAGTTAAATAGTGCGAGTGCTAAGGTAACTGAGTTAACAAAACAATTAAAGGAAGCTAACGATCAAGTCGCGAAAGCCAAAGATGAAGTGAAAACGGCCAATGCGAAAGCAGAGGAGGCAAAAGCAGAAACTGAAAAGGCACTGGCTAAAGCGAAAGAAACACCTGCACCTGCCAAAGAAGAGCCAATAAAAGAAGAACCTAAAAAAGAAACTGCATCATCAGGCAGTTTTCATAATCCGGTTCTGGATCTTAATCCAACCAATGTAGCTAGTACAATTAAATCAAATGCAGAACAAAGATGGAAAGATGATTATCAAATGCAAGACTATGAGGTACAGCAGCAAACCTCAGCTTATAATCAATTGAAGAACGTAGCGGTTGATACTGAAGTTAAACAAACTCAAATGGAAAACGCATTAAGCAGATGGGGCTATGACTTTGAAATGGTTCAGTATGAGTACAGTGAGCAGATGAAGGCTTATAATAATTAGAGGGGGAATACAGGGGGGAATAGCCGAGGCTGCAGTTTCGGTTATGCTATTTTTCTATAAAAATATTAACAATCTATAAAAAAACCTGACTTTATTCCTTTAATATTTGAAATCAGATTGAAAATCAGCATCCGTAAATGTATATTTTTACGGACTTTTCTGTTTTATAAGAAACCTGCTATTTCTATCGTTCGTTTAAGTTTTAAAATAAATTATGAACGTCTTCTTTCATACTTACACCTTTACGAACGTTTTCGGTAGCATGAATAGAGAAAAACTCGTTAAATCAGATGAGAAAAGAGAGCTGTTTTAAAAAGTCAGCTCTCTTTTTTTGTTACTATAAATGACTTATATGGAGAGTATTCCAAATAAAACAGCTACAATCGTCATAACTAATGCTGTTCCAATGGCATACTTGGCAGCAAAACGAATGTGATCACCTATATCGATACCAAGAAGTCCTACTAAGACATAGATAGAACCTTGAAGTGGACTTAGTAGATGCAAGGGTTGTCCTAGTAGAGAAGCTTGACCAATTTCTATTGAAGGGATGCCAAAGTGAGCAGCTGTTTCAGACATAATAGGAATAATCCCGAAATAGAAAGGGGCATTTGCCATAAAAAATGTGAATGGCATACTTATAAGCGCAACTATTACTGTTAATTTGGGGCCAAGAGCGTCAGGAATAACTGCTATTAAAGTATCCGCCATAGCCTTAACAATACCTGTTCCATCTATAATTCCAGTAAATATACCTGCAGCAAATATCATGGAAACCACCGTTAATATATTCCCTGCATGAGCATGCAAGCGTTCCTTTTGATCTTGTAAATTTGGGTAATTAACAATCATCACGATAGCAAATCCGATCATAAACAAAGCTGGTAATGGTAAGAACCCTAGAACTAAAGCAGTAAGAAGTAAAAGTGTTAAAACTAAGTTAAACCAAAATAATTTTGGACGCTTTATTGATGCATCCATTCCTACATCAAGAGCTGCAGCAATTTCATTATTAAATTCTGTATCTATATTGATAACTCCAAGTCTTTTACGCTCGCGTTGTCCAAGGAAATAAGAAACCCCTAAAATCCAGATAGTTCCTGCAATCATAGAAGGAATAAGTGGTAATAGCAAGTCTGTTACATCTGCTTTTACAGCCGCCGTAGCTTGTACAGCAGGACCACCCCAGGGAGTCAAATTCATAACACCCATTGCTAATGCAGGAATACAGGCTAGGATAAGTTTATTCATACCTAATCGATTGTATAGTGGGAGAAATGCAGTTACTACAATTAGATATGTAATGGTACCGTCACCATCTAAAGCAACTATTAAAGAAAGTACTGCAGTACCCATTACAATTTTTAGAGGATCACCGCCAACCATCTTTATAATCTTCGCTACTAATGGATCAAATAATCCTGTATCAATTAACACCCCAAAATAGAGAATGGCAAATATGATCATAATTGCTGTTGGAGCAATGGTTTCAAGCCCTTTCATCATCATTGGACCTAAATCAGTAAATCCGCCCAATAAAGCAAAAATAATAGGAACCACTGTTAATGCACTAAAAGCAGATAAGCGCTTACTCATGATTAAATACATGAATACTACAATCATAGAAAAACCTAAAAATGTTAACATATTATACCCCCTCTAGAACTTTCTTTCATTTTCCCTCTTGTTTATCTTTAATGTCATACTTTTTTTAATTATCATGAAACTATCTAACTATCATTCTTTATTATAAAGCTTCTTTTCACAATTATTTGTGATTAAAAATAAGTAGGTACCTTTTAGAATTTATTGTAAAACCTGTTCCTGCAATAAATGTAAGGGTTTACAAAAAAGCTAACGTGAATTTCCCCTTAAGCCCACTGTATATATAGAATCAGTAATAAATTATCTTCTATTCCCATGTTCCTTTAACCAATCACTCCTTTACTAAAATCGTTTGTTGATGGTTGCTCAGAATCAAGGGTAGTGCTCCCATCATTTGCGTTTTAACAAGCAAAATACAAGTGTTAGGATTAATAAACTTATAGTCACTTTGTAATATCTTAGTAGGGGAGCAGTCAGATATCTCCGGATGATATCTGAAAATGATTTTACAGAACTAACTATATTCATTATTACAACCCATCGTTTGAAGTAATAATTATTACTTTTTATTTAATTGTTGTAATAATTGTGACTATTTAAAAGTATAATATCATGGCTTCTAATGAAAAGTAAATGTTTTTTTATAGAACTGAAAAGTGAAAGGGAAGTATTAGACTTAATTAAAAAAATAAAAAATGGTAAAAACATAAAATATCGAATTATTTTATACATTCGATATTTTATGCTTTTACCACATTCGTAAATTTAATCAGTGTAATGATAATTAATTTTTGTAAGGACTGAAGTGATTTTATCGAGACGATCCTTTGTCTTTTCTGGATAATTTATAGCTATCGCACTTACAAGATAATCGGCCACAAGTAGCGACGCTATAGGTGAATTATGAAAAGCGATACTACTCGAGCTACAAGTCAGTACTAAATCAGAGTACTTAACTAAAGGGGAAGAATAACTATCAGTGATTGAAATGACTTGAGCATTATTGTTTTTAGCAGCTGTTACAAATTCAACAGTTCTTCTAGCGTATCTTGGAAAAGAGGTTGCAATAACTAAATCTTTAGAAGTTAAAGTAATTCCTTTATCCACCCAATCACTTAAGTCAGAGACAATTAGCTCACAGTTTCCCAGTAGTCGATTAAGCCCAAAAGATAAGTGCTGTGCCACGGGTAAACCACTTCTAACGCTTGTACAAAATATTCGGTCTGCAGAGACAATCATTTCTAACGCTTTATCTAGGCTCTCTGTAGAAATCATTTCTACTGTTGATTGAATATTATTGAATTGATTTTCTGCACAGCGCATCCACAAATCACTTTCATCTAAGCCCTTCAAATTTGTTTCTAATCTGATTTGAGGAGCAGCATTGTTACGCAAAAGTTCCTGAAGTCCTTTTTGAAACTCTGCATATCCAGAATAGCCTAGGCTAAAAGTTAATCTCATTATCGTAGTTGTACTAGTTTTTACTGCTAAGGCCAATTGGTCAACAGTTAGAAAAGCTACATCGACAGGGTTTTTAAGGATGTAGTCTGCTACTCTACGTTGAGTTTCTGTTAGTTGTGATATATTATCTTTTAATTTTAATATTGGATTTTCCATATATTCGCTCCAATTAAACAGATTATATTGTAAATTTTATTTTTTTTTAGTATACAAAAAGTATTTATCACAATACTTACTTGAATTTTAGCATGTTTGATTTTTTATGTAAAAATGTTTCTTCTAAGTAATAAAGCTTAGGATATGTTTTTCCTGTGCTTTATTTATAAAAATAGATTTACTTTATTAGGTACCGGTGATAAGATACATTTAAGATTATAGTAATAAATATTACTTATATGAAAAATGTAGTAATTTTTATTACTTTAATTTTGTAAGCGTTATCCTGAGTAGAGCATTGATTAGAATATATTAAAATCGAAGAGGAGTGTATATCAGTGAGTAATTTAGCACCAGTATTATCTGAAGACATTATTAAGAGAGCAAAATTTCTTAACACAACTCTTATATCCGATGCAATGGGGTGTACAGGCTCAATGGATTATAAAATTAAGCCTGTATCTACAGGAATGAAGGTAGTTGGAACTGCTCTAACTGTAAGTTTAAGACCTGGAGATAACTTATTTCTTCATCAGGCGATCTATGACGGGACAGAAGGTTATGTATTAGTTGCTGATGGGAAGGGGCATACCGCAAATGCTTATCTCGGAGAATTAATGGCAGCTGCAGCTAAATCTATGGGAATAGAGGGCATTATTATAGACGGGGCAGTTCGTGATAAGGAGACGCTTAGTCAATCAGATTTCCCTATTTTTTCAAAAGGGTTTATTCCAAATGGCCCTCTAAAAGACGGTCCAGGTGAATTACATAAACCTATTTCTTGTGGAGGTGTAGCCGTTATTCCAGGAGATCTAATTATAGGTGATGATGACGGGGTTGTTGTAGTTCCAAAAGCAAAAATTGAAGAGGTTCTTTCTAAAGCTGAAAAAAAATTAGAGTATGAAAAAACACGTTTAGAAACGATTGAAGCATTTGAAAAAGCACGTCTGAAAGGTGAAGTTGGAGGCAACATTCAGCCTTCATGGTTAAGAGAACAAATGAAAGTATATGGATTATAAACAGAAGGGAGAGGTTTAAAATGAAATTGGGTTTTATTGGATTTGGAGAGGCAGCCTTTGAGTTGTCAGTTGGTCTAAAAGGCGAAGGGCTAGAAACCACTTTTGCTCATGATGTTATGATAGACCATCCTACATTTGGTCCACAAATTAAAGAACGGGCTGCTCAAGCTCAAGTGGAGCTTCTTTGTAGACCTCAAGAAGTTTTAAAACAAGTAGATATAGTAATGGTAGCAGTACCCGCAGATAAAGCACTTGAAGTTAGTGAGATGCTAAAACCATTTATAAAGAAAGGTTGTATCTATGTAGATGTATCAGCTTCCACTCCCATCATAAAACAAAAAATTGATATAAATATACGAGAGAAGAATGCATTCTTTGTGGATGCCGCAATGCTAGGTCCCTTGCCGGTATATAAACATAAGGTTCCCATTTCAGCAAGTGGAAATGGTGTAGATCGATTAATATCCTTAATGAATCCTTACGGTATGAACATAACTAAAGTAAGTGAAAAACCTGGTGATGCTTCTGCTGTAAAACTAATCCGCAGCATTTATATGAAAGGTGTAGTTGCTCTTTATCTAGAGTTATTAGAAGCTTCTCATGAATTTAATGTAGAACAATTAGTCTTAGATTCTATTAGTGAAACTCTTGATAGCAAGAGCTTTAGAGAAACAATGAACCGATTAGTAACCGGAACGTCTATACATGCATTAAGAAGATCAATTGAGTTAGACGGTTCTATTCAAATGCTAGAGGCTTCTAATTTAGATTCTGTTATGTCTAAAGCAGCAAAAAGTAAGCTAGAAACATTGGCTTCATTTAATTTAAAAGAAAAGTTTAAAGGACAAAAGCCAGACCATTGGTTGGATGTTATCAAGGCATGTAAAGAAGATGTTACTGTAAACAATTAAATAAACTCATCTATTATATTAATATTAAGTTAAGGGGTGTATTTGCATGGGAGTATGGAATTTTCAAGGCGGTTCTATTTGGTCAGAAAAAGGGTTCATTCCAAATAAGTCTACAAGTATAACAGTTACTCATGAGGATGATAGGGATATTCATTTATCTGAATCTAGTGTAATTTTACCAGGACTAGTAGATTTTCATTGTCATTTATGGGCGCCTGGAGCAGAGATTGGTGTTACAGATAAACAATATCTCTCCTCAGGAGTAACTACAGTTGGGGACGCAGGTACTTTTGGTTATGACGGATGGGAAGAGGCAAATCGTTACTGGGAAAACAGCCCGTTAACAGTGCGTTCTTGGTTATCAGCCTTACCAGAAGGGCTAACTAATCACCCCAACCCTAATCCGACCAAGCCTGAAAACATTTCGTTGGATCGAATTGTGGAAGTTGCATCTTCAGCTGAAGATAGTTTATTAGGAATTAAGATTCGCTTAGGCCAGGTGGACGAAACTACTGACCGATCTTTATTACGCTTAGCAAGAAAAGCAGCCGATCGAACCGATTTACGAATGATGGTTCATTTAACTGGAACGAAACTAGATATTGAAGAGGTAACACAATATTTGAATAAAGGGGACATTCTAACTCATCCATTTCAAGGAAGGAATGGAAACGTGTTAAATACTGCTGGAAAGGTAAAAAAAGAATTTCTAGCTGCAGTGGAAAGAGGAATATTATTAGATATCGGCCACGGTAGAAAACACTTTAATTGGGATGTTTTTTATAAATGCTTAGCTGAGGGAATTAAACCAGATACTATCAGTACAGATTTAACAAGCGCGTCATGGGGAGAATACCCTGTTTATAACATGAGCTACATAATTTCTAAAATGATTGTAGGTGGACTGTCTCTAGATGAAGCTTTTAGAGCAGTTCTGGTAACAGCTCCTAAATTGTTAGGAATTGATAATTTTACTTCTACTCCAAAAAACCTTGTGGTTCTAGATTCTGCTTCCACTGAGACTGCTTTTCCCGATGTAGATGGAGGAACCGTGTTAGGTAACATTAATTATCAACCAAAACATTTAATATTTAACGGTATACCAAGCATTGAGAGCATTCTCAATTAAAAATAAACGTTTTTTGACACTATCACAAAAAGTTTTATTATTAGACTTGATTTAGTTAATTTTGCTGGCTGTATTGAGGAGAAAACAGAAGGATAAACGGAGATACTCTTACACATCTTACAGAACCATAAGAGTATCTCTTTATTTTCAAAACAAATGTAAGCGCTATTAAAATTTCTTTTTATTATTTTAAAAGGAGGAATTTCAATGGAAAATTCTCAATTGAATTTCGAAAAGAAGACAATTCGAAAGGTAACACAAAGAATTATCCCTTTTCTATTTTTACTCTATATTATTTCTTATCTAGACAGGGCAAATGTAGGATATGCAGCATTGGAAATGAATGAAGCACTAGGACTAACAAGTAAAATGTTTGGTCTCGTTACAGGTATTTTTTTTATTGGTTATTTTATCTTTGAAGTACCAAGTAATATTTTAATGCAAAAATTTGGGGCAAGAGTTTGGATTACTAGAATTCTCATTACTTGGGGAATTATCTCTATGGCAACCGGGTTTGCTCAGAGTGCTAATCAACTTTATATTATTAGATTCTTTCTTGGAGTAGCAGAAGCAGGTTTATTTCCTGGTGTTATTCTATATCTTACTTATTGGTTTCGAGCTAAGGAAAGAGCAAGTACAATTGCGATGTTTATGACAGCAATCGCAGTTTCTTATATTATTGGAGCTCCCGTTTCTACTCTAATTATGGATCATATTCATTGGATGAATGTACCTGGATGGCGTTGGATGTTTATTATAGAAGGGGCCCCTGCTGTTGTTTTAGGATTTGTAACATATTTCTACTTAACAGACCGACCAGAACAAGCAAAGTGGTTAACAGATGAAGAAAAAAATTGGTTGATTTCAGAATTAAGAAAAGACGAGGAGCTAAGAGAAAAGAAAGGCCAACAAACCTCTAGTCATAAGACAGCCTTGACTGATCCTAAACTGTGGCACCTCTCTTTAATTTACTTTGTATATACTGCAGGCACACTAGGCGTTGGTTATTGGATGCCCCAAATTATTAAAGGATTGTCGAGCTACTTAACAAACACACAGATTGGATTCATTGCTACAATTCCTTACATTATTGCTTCAATAGTAATGAACTACTGGTCAAGGCGTTCGGACCGTACTGGCGAAAGACGTGTACACACAGCTTTACCGTTACTCGTATCTGGTTTAACGTTATTTAGTGTAGGGATGGTATCTAATCCATTTATTGCGATGATTTTAATAACAACTTCATTGGCAGCAATGTATTGTTTTAAAGGTCCTTTTTGGTCATTGCCAACTATGATATTAAGTCCAGCCACAGCAGCTGTTGGGATTGCAATAATTAATTCGATTGGAAATCTAGGAGGTTTTGTTGGCCCTTATGCAGTTGGATGGTTAAAAGATTCTACAGGAAACATGCAATCTGGTTTAATCTTCTTAAGTATTATTTTAATTATAGCTTTTATATTAGTATTAGCTATGAAGTTTGATAAAAAGATAATTGCTTTAAAGAGTCAGAAGGAAATAGGGAAAATCTAACTTAAAAATTCAAAGAACATGTCTGGAGTATCTATAGTATAAAAGTGGAGATAATCTTTGAACTGGAGTGTTTTTTCATGTGGATGGTTACTATAATAAATGCTTATTCAAGAGAAAATAATATTACCATATTCGAATTCAAAACAGAAAAAGAGGCCGAAGAAACATATAATAACTTGCAAAAAAGGAAAATTTTTTCCGACATTTTCTACTGTCAAAACCATTTTTAATACTTTCAAAAACCTTACTAGTTAATATCTTGATAATGGAACTAACTTATGCCACTTTACCTAAAGCAATGGGTTACAATAAATTAGTTGTAGTCGGGAAAATATGCTATTGGTCGCTAATAGTTACAAACGCTAAAACTACAACCCATAAAAATTGATTTATTAAATCTTCTTAATATAATCCTTTTTATTTTATATTAATTTGTATTTAATGATAGAGCTTAAAGTCAGTGTTAAACTTAAAATTTAACATTTAAAAAGTTTATTGGCTACCGATAATCAAACTTATGTTAACTCAAAAAGAAAAAGCCTATGTGCTTGCCAGAAGTACATAGGTTTTTAATAATTAAGACCATTAATATATAACTACTATTACCTCAGTAACTGTTCCATCTTTTCTTCTGTTTCGTTTTCCTGACGAGGCTGATAAACAGTCACTTTTAATTCAGGTGCATCATACACTTGGAGCGTAATATGATCCATAATCATTTTTCCTGCCACAGGGTGAATAATGGTCTTTTTTCCACAAGGTGTGCCTAAAACTTCATGATTAGACCACCACTTGTAAAACTGAGGGCTTTTCTCGCTAAGTTCACTAATCATAGCTTTAAACCACTCATCTCCGACGAAGCGCGTGTAAGCTAGGCGGAATTGGGCAATTAGTCGTTGGGCATGATCTTCCCAATTTTGAAAAAGGTTTTGATATTCTTGGGAAGTGAAGCAGCGCCACACTGCATTGCGGTTTCGCTCGTCCATCTCGTTAAAGTCTCCAAATACCATTACAGCAGCTTTATTCCAGTCTACGATATTAAGTTTTTCGTCTGTTACATAGGCAGGGCAATGAGCTAATTGGCTTAATAGATTTTTTACGACACGATCTATATTTTCTCTTTCATTCTGCATGGTTGCAGATGGAAGGGGCTGATTGCCTAGTAAGAATAAATGCTCCATTTCTTCTTTGTTTAATTTAAAAATACGGGATATGGCTTCTAATACTTCGGAAGATACTTGTATATCTCGTCCTTGTTCCAGCCACGTATACCAAGTTATGCCGACTCCTGCTAGTTGAGACACTTCTTCTCTACGTAATCCTTTAGCTCTTCTTCTCGGTCCAATAGGCAGGTTAAAATCTTTTGGAGACAATCGTTCTCGTCTTATCTTTAGAAAATCCCCTAATTCTTTTCTTCTTTCTTTATCGCTTACCATGATTTTACTCCTTTGTGTAGGTAATACTTTTACTACTAGTATAACTAGACTCCTATTACCATTATAATCCTTATTTTATGATCTAGGTAAGGGAGGTGAAACAGATGATAGTAAAAGATAGCGAAAAGACGTCTGATATATCAAAAGGATTAGTTCTTTTAATGGCTACAGTTTGTGGGTTTTCAGTGGCTAACGTCTACTTGAACCAAACTCTTTTAGTAAGCATGTCCGCCAGTTTTCATGTTTCAGCGGCTAGCATAGGCATTATAGCTACTTTAGCTCAAATTGGATACGCACTAGGAAATCTTTTGATAGTACCGTTAGGAGACATCTTTGAACGAAAAAAAATGATTTTGTTTTTATTATTCGCTATATGTATCGTTCTCGCTTTAAACGCTTTATCTATCAACAAAACGTGGATGATGGTTACAAGTTTAGCATTGGGAATTGTAACGGTTGTTCCTCAAATTATTGTTCCGCTGGCTGCAAATATCGCTTCAGATCATAATCGAGGAAAAATTTTAGGGAATGTCGCCATTGGATTAGTTTGTGGTATTTTAGGCGCTCGACTTATTAGTGGTTTTATTGATGTACATTTTGGATGGCGAATGGTGTATTGGACGTCCGCTGTAGCTACACTTTTTATGATTTTGTTAGTTTATATCTATTTTCCAAAAAGTAAAGGAGGAAATGCGACCAGTTATAAACACTTACTCATGTCGTTAGGTCCGTTATTTATAAAAGAAAGAGCCTTGCAACAAGCATGTGTAAGTCAGGGAATGATGTTTGCTTCTTTTAGCACATTTTGGACCACGCTTGTCTTTTTATTACATACACATTCCTATTCGTATGGAAGTGACATGGTAGGGGTAATAGGGTTAGTCGGGATAGCGGGAGCGTTTGCTACGCCTATTATTGGACGTTTAATTGATACAAAAGGGGCAAAGTTTGCAAGTCTTTTGTGTATGTCCATATCTTTATTTGCGTTTATAGGTCTTATACGGGGAGGATACTGGTTACCTGGATTAATTTTAGGAGCTCTCCTTATAACGGTAGGGACTCAAGCGAACCAAGTTGCCTGTCAGTTTACTATTTTCCAATTAGGAGAAGAGAAAAGAAGTCGATTAAATGGATTATATATGGTTTCCACATTTTTAGGCGGGTCCCTAGGGTCTTATGTTGGTTTACTTGCATGGAGTAAATGGGAGTGGCATGGAGTGTGTGCCATAGCCATACTGATGATAGTCATTAGCTTTTGTTCTTTAATTCCAATGAACATTCCTAAAAAATGATAGGGAATTTAATGAATAAGAAAGGAAGTAATATGTAATGGGAACACATACAGATAACTTTCATCGAGGATTAGATATATTAGCTAAGATTGATCCAGAGAATTATGAGGATATAATGGTAGGCTTTGAACAGTCAGCTCTCCCTGATTTAGGAATGCTAGCTGTAGAGTTTAATTACGGACAAATTTTCTCGAGACCAGGTTTAGACTTAAAGTCACGCCTTCTTGCTGCAGTGGCTGGCCTAACTGCATTAGGTAATACGGAACAGCTGAAATTTTATCTGAACGGGGCGTTGAATGTTGGGTGGACACAGGAAGAAATTCTAGAAGCAATGTTACAGATGGTTATTTATGCTGGATTCCCTGTAGCTTTAAATACGATGTTAACAGTTGCCAATGAAGTCTTTTACGAAAGAAATGAAAAGGAGAAACAAAATGATTATTGATAGTCACGCACATGTGGTTTTGCCTATAGAGAAACATATTAAAATGATGGATGACAGTGGAATAGATAAAACCGTATTGTTTTCTACTCTTGTTCATCCAGAAAAAAGCAGCAACGTTAAAGAATTTACAGCTGAAATGAACAAACTAAATCAAATTCTCAATAACGATGTGAATCCCGTACGAGCACGGTTAAATGCGCTAGAAGAAGTAAGCGATGCGATTAACCAATATCCAAATAGGTTTGTAGGATTTGGTTCAGTTCCTCTTTCTTATTCTCCGGGTGATATCACCTTAAACGACTGGGTAGAGAAACTTGTTAAAGAGCAAAAGATGAAAGGTCTCGGAGAATTTACTCTTGGTACAGGTCAAATTCCATTGTTAGAACCTATATTTAAAGCAGCAAGTGACTATACGTCTTTGCCTATCTGGGTACATACTTTTCATCCTTTGAACTTAAAGGATATCCAGGAGTTATTTCTTCTCACTCAAAAATATGAAAATGTGCCGGTGATATACGGGCATATGGGCGGAATTCATTGGCTACAAACGATAGAAATGATAAAAGACACTAAAAATGCTTACTTAGATATATCTGCATTTTATACAACATACGCCTTGTCTTTGGCTATAAAAGAGATACCTGAAAGAACGTTATTTAGTTCAGATTTTCCATATGGAGATCCATATTTAAATCTACAGGCCGTTAAGCGTCATACATCCAGTAGAGAAGTTGCAGACAGAGTGTTAGGCGGGAATATCTCGAATCTGCTTCATATATAAATTCAGCGTTTTTTGTTTGATGTTGTGTTGTACGGGATAGCTATCAGTGAACTTTAAAATTATCTTCTGGCTTAAAATAAAAAAAGGCAGCCAAAGAGCTGCCTTTTAAACCGAATTCTAGAATTCTATTTTAAATATACCATGTTCTGTAGTCTTTCAGTTTCTTAATTCGTCTCTCGGAGATAATTTTAAAGACTCACATTACAAAATCTACTTACTCAATTTTGTTTATTGCTAACGAGAGTGACATGCGGAGTTTTACCTTTTGATTTCCTAGATGAAAGATAAACGCCAGTAAAGATAATAAGTAGTCCAACGATTACGTTTGGAGTAATTGTCTCTCCCAGTAGTAAATAACCCCAGACCATGGCCGAGGCAGGGATCAGGTAAGTAACCGTCGCTGCTAATTCAGGGCCACCATTTTTATTGATATAAAAATAGATTAACTGACCCAATCCTGAGCCAAAACAGCCGAGACCCACAATTGCCAGAAGCGGAAGTGGATGAATCAACAAATCTGATTTGAATGGTTCAGTAAACAACATTCCAATTAAACCGATGATAGCACCTGTTAGTAAGGTGAAGGTTGTTATAGTTAATACGCTCACGCTAGACAAAAACCGCTTTGTTAACTGCCCAGCAAGCCCATAGCAGATACAAGCAACAAGCATTGTTCCAATTCCGACAAACCCTTTCCCGAAAATCTGACCAAATTGAAAATCCATAAGGACGAGTATCCCGAAAAAACCGATAAGAATACCGATCCACTGACGTCCGGTAAGTCGATAAGAAAAAAGAATAAATCCGATAAGACCTGTCCAGATTGGAGTGGTCGCATTTAGAATGGAGGCGGTTGTACTGTTTATCTCAGTTTCGCTTAAGGAAATTAATCCCCACGCCAAGCCACAGTTAAATATACCAACAACAATCAACGCCTTCCAGGGTAGTTTCTCTTTAACTTTTCTACGCTTCCACCATAGAAAAGGGAGCAAGATGATTGCACCTGCTAGACAACGAAAAAACACAATTCCCCATATTCCAGCTGAGGGAAGCAGCCACTTCATAAATACAAAAGATAAACCCCAAATGAAACTAAGCCCAATTAAGGCTCCATACAATCGAAACATAATACACCTCCTTACTTCACTTATTATGGCAAATTTTGTTGATTATTTCATTGCGAAATTTTGCTTTGTAGAACATTTTCTCATGTTTTTTTCGTTATCTCGATATCTTTCTCTAGGTATATAAGGTATTTCTTTTTTTTATAAAATAATAAATTCGACGTTATTCATAGGAATAATTCGGAAAACTTTAGAGTTTTTATTGAAAAGAGAACGTTTGTTCGTGTATAATGTAGGGAACGAATGTTCTTTTTGATAGGTTCTTTGGATCGATTATGAGCAGCTACCAAACAGAGTCATTATATGTATCGACATGAAGGCATTCTTTGCTTTGTTTTTTTCTATATTAAATGCAAACGTTGAAGAAGAGGAGAAAATGAGCTTGTTGGAGGATATTATAATCAGCGCGAAAGAAGCCTACGCGCTTGCCAAAACGATTAATTAAATTTGGCTTTCTCTTTAAGAACATCCAATTATACTATCATCTTAAAGGGAAAAGGTAACTAATATACAAATTATATAAAATTAGTTTTCTAAGGAGAAATAACATTGAACTCTACACTCAATAATTCAGAAGATATAAAAAGGGAAGAAGGACAAAAGCAGCTGCTTGAAAAAAGTCTTCAAGCTCATAGAAATAAAAAATGGATAATCAACTTTACTTGTACTATATCCTTTCTTTTAGCAGTATTATGTTTTTGCTTCCAAGTGCCAGACGCTATAATTATTGCTATTATCTTACTGTTCATATGTGTAACTTTCCAAACCGCACATAAAATGTTAGATAGAAAAATAGAGCTGCGCTTGAAACGTATAAAGCAGGATCATAGAAAGATCATATTCAAGATAAAATAAATCCTAACTTCCTGCCTATACTTTTCTAAAGTTTAGACAATCTTGCCGCGAACTAATAACACGTCATTTTTTTGCTTATTCATTTAAAGTTAGAGGTTTTTGAATAGATGTAATCCAAGAATGAACGCTTTTTTACTTGTTATTGGACTCACTCGATGCTTTAGTTTAAAAAAGGAGGGCTTTATGAATTACTCTAAACTGCTTCAATATCAAGGCTGTATTTATTTAAACTCTATATTTGAACCTGAGGATAACGCGTTAATAGTGGATATTGAACGTTGCAAAATTAGTGGAAATGTAACTGAAGAGATAACAGGAGAAAGCACTTCTTCTTCGTATGCCTCTATTGATGTGGATTACGCACTTCCTATAATTCGACTTACATTTGATTGGTACATTGCATACTCTGTTAGAAACGAAAGTTTTACTGTAATAGATGAATATGAAATGTATAGAGGAGGCGCTTTTGCAGTTTATTCAAAGTCCAGATATCTAGATTTTATCGAAGTTGGTACCATAGCTGACGATATACACCCTGGCCCATTTAAACACTATGGAATACATGCTTTGAATCATATAATTGATGTGGTTTCAACTGAACCTCCAAGTATTTCAGTAATAGAAAGAGATCGCGAACAAAAGTAAAAAAATGGGGTTAATATGTAGCACATTAACTATATTAAGAGGATAGCAACGCTTAATGGATCAAGAGGTGTTATAAGGCAAGGATAGCTTTGCTATAACATTTTGAAATATTTAAGATATTAAAACGCAATTTCGAGGAAAGAAATACAAACCACTTATTATTAATTGAAGAAGGCTATAAACATAAGGGGTAAAAACAATGAAATTTTATGAGGCGTTAACCTATGTAAAAAAGAACTTTTATGAACCCCATCACTTCGTTATAAAAGCTATTCGAGAAGAAGCTCAAAATTCAGATTATGGCGCTGGTATCTTTCAGTTAAATTCAAAATCTGTACGATTTAGGGTGGCGAAAACTACACCTAATAAGGTAGGACAGTTTGTATCCTTTTGGGAAAAAGATGCGACTCATAAAAACCAGGCCTTTTCGGATGGAAAAGCTACCGATCTATTAGTTATTAATACCTTCACTAGTACAAATAGATTTGGACAGTTCATTTTTCCAAAAGAAATTCTTTTAAAACAAAAAATTCTTAAAACGGCTACCACAAAAGGTAAGATGGCAATTAGAGTGTACCCGATATGGGATACACCAACTAGCAAACAAGCTATGGAAACACAGAAATGGCAATTAGAATATTTTGTTGAGATAAATGATGCGAACAATTTGCCCCGCCAAAAATTATTAAAGCTATACTCCTAGAAGGGTAACGATCGAAGCCCTACATACGAATTAACAAGTGTACCTTACATATTATAAGCAGGATCAATGCGTAACAGAGGCAGGATTCATGCAGTTTATGGATTCCTTAGGGGGTCGATTTATTTTTATCAATGGAGTATTTGAATTGAAAAATAAAATGAGTTTAAGTGAACTTGCTGATGTAAGAATCGTGTAAGGCTAACATACATTTATTGACTCAAGTCCAGTAATAAAAAGGGAGAAGTGCAAATGGAATTGTATCGTAAAAAAATCAGAGAATTAATTGAACAATATAGTCAAGAAGATAATTTCTATAAAGAAAATGAGGAAATAATTCAAGATACCGAAGAAAAGCTGAATGTGAAATTTCCAGAGAGCTATCGCTGGTTTCTAAAAGAGTATGGTAGTGGAGGCGATGGACTTGAAGTTAATGGTTGCAAAGATATTTTGTATTATCATAACCGTTTTAAATCCTCTGACCTCCCTAAAGCATACATTATTATTCAACACTGTGATGAATATTCTTATTGCTTAGATACAGAAAAAATGATTAACAATGAATGTCCTGTTGTAAATTGGAGCGCCTTTGAAAAGGGTGTTTATCTAGTTGCAGACAACTTTTATGAATATTTATTAGAAGAGATTAACAATGCTATTGAAAATGATTGGTGGGAAGAGGGCTAATTTCACCTTTAGAGAAGAGCCAGCAACATGGACTGGATCAGCCGGTATAACCATACTGTGATTAATTAGAGGGTATTGTGTTTAACAAACAAGGTCAATATGTACGATTTAGGGTGGCGAAAACTATCCCTAACAAGGTAGGGCAGTTTGTATCCTTTTGGGAAAAAGATGCGACTCATAAAAACCAAGCCTTTTCGTATGAAAAAGCTACCGATCTATTAGTTATTAATACCTTCACTAGTACAAATAGATTTGGACAATTCATTTTTCCAAAAGAAGTTCTTTTAAAACAAAAAATTCTTAAAACGGCTACCACAAAAGGCAAGATGGCAATTAGAGTGTACCCGATATGGGATACACCAACTAGCAAACAAGCTATGGAAACACAGAAATGGCAATTAGAATATTTTGTTGAGACGAACTATACGAATAATTTGCTCCATCAAAAATTATTAAAGCTATACTTCGAGAGTCGCAATGATTAAAGCCTTACATACAAATAAACAAGTGTACTTTACGTACTATAAGAGAAGTCAATGTATAACAGAGACAGGATTCATTCAGTTTGTTGATGCTCTTAGTAATTTATTTATTTTCATGGATCACATGCAGTTAAGTGAACTAATCGATGTTCGCTTTGTATAATGAGCAAACATACTTAAAATGTTTATAATTTTTATAACTATCAAGTCAATTGAAGAAGGGCATTTCTTGCATTTGAAGAATAGTAACACCATTAAATGAATTGAAGGTTGACTATATCATTGCGAGAGCGACAGATTAAAAAATTGAATAGGAGTGTTCCTTGATGACAAATAGCAAAATGAATCCTAAGGTTGATGAATTTTTAACTAAAGCTAAAAAGTGGAAAGAAGAATATGAGACGTTGAGAAAGATTGTTCTTGATTGTGAGTTGACCGAAGATTTTAAGTGGATGAATCCTTGTTATACGTTTGAGAAAAAAAACATTGTTTTAATACATGGATTTAAAGAATACTGTGCGTTGCTGTTTCCTAAAGGTTCTCTGTTACAAGATTCTCATGGTATTCTAATTCAACAAACGGAGAATGTACAAGGGGCACGACAAATTCGGTTTACCAATGTGCAAGAAATAGCTGAAAAGGAAGCCATCTTAAAAGCTTATATTTATGAGGCCATCGAGGTGGAAAAAGCCGGATTAAAAGTCAAAGCTAAAAAGCCTGAAGAACTCATTATTCCTGAAGAGCTACAGCATAAATTTGATGAAATACCTGCTCTAAAAGATGCTTTTACTACATTGACTCCAGGACGGCAAAGAGCATATATTCTTCATTTTTCTGCGGCCAAACAATCTAAGACTCGAGCATCAAGGGTTGAAAAATGCATTCCGAACATTCTTAATGGAAAAGGATTAAATGATTAGTACATTTTATAAATCGTTAATGTATTTGAGGTAAAAATGAAATAAGGTTAAATGAACGATTGATGTTTGATTTGTATAAAAGTAGAGTAGATTAAAAAAATTTATTTGAGGAGAAGATGCTATGGAAGTTTTTGCAGAATATTTAGCGCGTATAGATAGCCCTGACCACCGTCACCGAACAGAGGAGGTTTTGGCTTGGATTGCTAATACTTTCCCGAATTTGGAACCACAAATTAAATGGAATACTCCAATGTTTACTGATCATGGAACATTTATCATCGGCTTTGCCTCAGCGAAACATCATTTGAGCGTTTCACCTGAAGAAACAGGCATGGCGCACTTTAATCATGACATCACCCAGGCTGGATACAGCGCTACCAAAGGTCTGTTTCGAATTTTATGGACTGAGCCAGTAAACTATGAATTACTTAAGAAAATAATCGAGTTTAATATGTTAGATAAGAAAGACTGTTCAACTTTTTGGCGGAAATAAAGAGTAGATTATGAACGGAGAAGAAGGAGGGTATAGAAAGATGGATTTTGAAATGGTTATGAAAGAACTTGAAGCGCTTGGTACGGAACGAATTAAAAAGACTTACATAAACAATGGTGCACACGATCCACTTTTTGGAGTAGCAACAGGAAAAATGAAGCCGCTTGCAAAGAAAATCAAGAAAAATCAGGCTTTGGCCGAGCAGCTTTATGCGTCTGGCAATTATGATGCTATGTATTTTGCTGGTATCATTGCAGACCCAACAGAGATGACTGCGGAGGATTTTGAGCGTTGGATTGATAAAGCGTATTTCTACATGCTATCCGATTATGTAGTTGCAGTAACTTTGTCAGAAACCGATTTTGCGCAAGCTGTTGCTGATAGATGGGTGGCAAGCGGTGAAGAACTTAAAATGTCGGCAGGTTGGAGTTGCTACTGCTGGCTTTTGGGTAATCGTCCTGACGATGAATTTAGCACAAGCAAGATTGCTGATATGCTTAATCAAGTGAAAAATACGATTCACGATTCTCCAGATCGAACGAAATCGGCTATGAATAATTTTATCTATACAGTCGGTGTTTCATATTTGCCACTTCATGAAAAGGCCCTTGAAACTGCAAAGACAGTAGGTCCAGTCGAAGTTAAGAAGGATAAGAAAAAAAGTAGTATTCTTCTTGCTTCCGAAAACATTCAAAAGGATATAGATAGAGGACGGATTGGTTTCAAACGCAAACATGTGAGGTGTTAGCATGATTTGTAATGGAACTGCACTATCTAAAACGAGACTGATAAGTATTTAATGATAATGAGTTTACTATACGTATGATGTTTTGTTCCTTCATAAACCATCCATTGAAGAAGTGGCAGGGGATAAAAGCTAAAAAAATTCTTGAGAAAAGGAGAGGTTAAAAATGAAAACCCAAAAAGGAAACCTAAGAATCTGTCATAAAGGACACAAATATTATAAAAGCAGTAGTTGTCCGACCTGCCCAACCTGTGAGCAAGAACGCAAACCTGAAGATGGATTTCTTTCCATGCTATCAGCACCAGCAAGACGAGCACTGGAAAACAACGGGATAACTTCTTTGCAGCAGCTATCAACATTTAGTGAAAAAGAGATATTACAATTTCACGGTATAGGGCCGGCTTCTTTACCTAAACTTAGAGAAGCTTTGCAGAACAATGGGTTAGTCTTTAAAAATTAAACATTAAGGATAGTTAAAGCAAGAAATAGATCTAGATAAAGTGTACAAATACGCTGGATTTCTGGATATGGAAGGATGTTAAGAGATAAATAGTGGGAAAAAGAAGGGCTGGAGATTTAGATAATGAATAACAAACTAGATAAAGCATTAGCGTTACGAAAGAATGGAAATCACAAAGAATCTAACGAATTGCTAAGTGAATTAGTTAAGGAATTTCCAGACAATGCTTTATATAACTATCAATGTGCTTGGAGCTTTGACGTATTAGGAGAAGAAGAAAAGGCAGTGCCCTTTTACGAAAATGCCATAAAGATAGGATTACCTTCTAAGGATATGGAAGGGGCAATAGTGGGATTGGGCAGCACGTATAGAGCCTTGGGGGAGTATGAAAAATCAAAAAAGACATTTTTAAAAGGAATGGAATTATTCCCAGATAATCACGTAATTAAAGTGTTTTATTCCATGACCTTATACAATTTAAAAGAGCATAGCAAAGCGATGGAACTGCTACTGAAATGCTTACTAAATACAACAAATGACAATGAAATACTAAGTTATAAAAAAGCCTTACATTTCTATTCAGATAAACTTGATCAGACTTGGAAGTAGCTTGTAAAATTCACTGCATATAAGTTCTTTTCCTGAAACGAGGAGAGGACTTTTTTGTAACAATATTGGCAGGCTTCCTTTGATAAAATGACTTTTAAAATGATAGACTGTGAAGAAATACATTTAAACTATAGGAGGCTTTGTTGAACAAGAAAGCCCTTACATATTATATATGTCTAATATGTAAGGAGCCCTATACGAATTACGTTTGAAATAGGAGATTCCTGCTTTGGATCTTGCGCTTCTTTTTTTGTTGAAGCACTTATGTTTGTACAACCCTATCCTTACTAAACTCTTCTTCAATTAGCTTATCCATGAGAAAATGATAAAAAACGTGATAATTTGTTTTAGTTAGTTTGTCCAGTTCCTGGTGAGTGATGATATTATGTTGGATTAGTAAACCTATAGCAGCTGATATACAATTTACTTTTAAATCTTCTTCCCCTAACATATAAATCACCTTCCCTTATTTACTAAGTAACCCATTCTATATAATAGGCATACTTAAGACACGGACTAATATAAGCTCTTTTCTCGAATTATGGATCTCGTGCTGATAGAAAATGATCATAACATTTTCTCAACACTTTTTGATGTATACTGTTATCTTTATATACTGAGCTTTCTTTTCCTGCAAAAAAAACAAAATGATTTCGTTTTTCCCTTATTTTGGAATAATTCATTTATTTTTGACAGTTAGGGGAGCTTCTGAACGTTCAGTATGTATTTAAATGCCAACACTAAAAACTTATGAACGCCATCCAAGGAAAGCGAATAATGGAATTTATTTTAATTGGTTCCTATTATTTCTCTTATGTAAATGCGGTTTTCCTGTAGGTGAAAAAGGGGATTTTAACCATGTTATAAACCTCCCTGTAGGTAATTATTAAATTATATAGGGAAATTTACATTTCAATAAAATACTGTTATTACAAGTTAGTGAGGTAGAAGTATGGAAGAAAACAATAGTGAAAATTTAAAATCGGAAATTATAAAAAAGCACGAGGTATTATTTGCAAAGAGATTGAAGCTTGAGAGTGAAGCAAGCCGTTTGATGTTAGAAATCAATTTATTGGATGCACGGAATACTCTTAATAAAGTAAGTCAGTTAAACCAACAGATAGATGATATAACCTCTGAAATGGATTATTTGAAACAAGCTCTTGAAACCATCAATTAAGCTATATATGAGAGTGTAACTAATTCTATAAGTATAAGCACGAGCAAATTAGAAAAAAGTGATCAACATGGAAGAGAAAGAAGGTATTTCTATGAAATCTATCTTATTAATTGGACAATCAAATATGGCAGGCAGAGGATTTATTGAGGATGTACCGCCGATTTATAATGAGCATATACATATGTTACGAAACGGTAGATGGCAAACGATGGCAGAACCACTTAATTTTGATCGTCACATATCTGGCGTTGGGCCGGCACCTTCTTTTGCTCAAGCTTGGACAGAGGATCATCCGGGCGAGTCCATTGGGTTAATACCATGTGCCGAGGGAGGAAGCTCAATTGATGAGTGGACAATTGACGGACTATTAACCAGACACGCGATTTCTGAAGCAAAATTCGCAATGGAAACAAGTGAGTTAGTGGGAATTCTATGGCATCAAGGAGAAAGCGACAGTTACGGAGAACGTTATAAGACGTATGGAGATAAATTGCTCTCATTATTTAAACACTTGAGAGAAGAATTGAATGCACCAGATATCCCGATTGTTATCGGTGAGTTGGGACATTACCTTGGAGAAGTCGGATTTGGAAAAAGCGCTGTAGAATATAAACAAATAAATCAGATATTATCTAAAGTTGCCCATGCTGAAAAAAATTGTTATTTTGTAACATCAAAAGGCTTAACAGCAAATCCAGATGGCATTCATATTGATGCCGTCTCTCAAAGAAAGTTTGGATTAAGATACTATGAGGCTTTTTCAAAACAAAAGCATGTTTTAGATGTTTTGGACGTTGAGAATGAATGGATTGAAAAGGACGCAAAGCGTGAACTAACTAAAAATGAACGTATATTTGTTGAAAGTATGAAGCTTGCCTTGGGACAAGTAAGTTTTGAGGAGTTTTCTATTAATATCTCTACTATTAATGAAAGTAAGTAAAGCAGAATTAAAAGGTTGAGACAGATTACAGAATAAATCCAACAGAAAGCTTGCAGTATTGCTAAAAAGGAGAAAAGCAATGAAAAAAGCTCTCATTTTTTGTGCAGCTCTTATACTCCTAGTCGTAGGCGCAGGAATGTACATGAACCATTCTAAAGAAAAACAAATGGGGCAAAAACAAAATGATCAAATGTTCCATAAGGCGGAGCAGGCAGCCGTTACATATTTTAAAGAAAAAAGACATAAAGACCTGGTGGTGGAAAAAGCAGATTTTGCGGACCATGGTTTTGATTATATAGAGGTAACGGGGAAGGTGAAAGAAGATAACTCTAAGCAATACGTAGTAAACGTCAGCTACAATGATAACTACCGCGTTACTTCTATTGTAGATATGGATTAAAAACAGATAGAAAATGCTAAAAAAGCACTCACCACAAGTGAGTGCTTTCTCATTAAATAAACAATCCAACCATAATACCTGTTAAAATCGATCCCATTGTTGCCACTAACAGCATCTTCAAGCCAAACTTCGCAACGCGTGAAGCTTGTTCGCCGTTGATTGCTTGGATCGTACCAAGAACGATACCAATTGAGCTGAAGTTTGCAAATGAGATTAAGTAAGCTGATACGATACCGACTGTTTTTTCAGAAAGGTGAGGCATCATTTTTTGGAAGTCAAGCATGGCAACGAATTCGTTTGCTACTACTTTTGTTCCCATTACGCCGTTTAAGACGTAGTTCACTTTGATGATTCAACAAATGCAAAGTTAAATGATCTAGTTTGAGAAATTAAAGGAACGATTATACAGCAAATTGCTCATCTATTGTTAGACACATAATTAAAGAGAAAGATATCTCAAGAGAAAAAAACCTGTAAGAATGAACTTTTATTTCTAAAGAGAAACGAAGGATTTACTAGATAAGTTTATTCCTTTCCATAAGGATAATGCTACTATTGAAAAATTTATTATAAATGAATATGAACTTGGTGAGGCGTCAGTTATTAAAGATGTACTACCAATAGAGAAGAAATTTGTATTAGAGCTGGTAAAAAAATTTGATGAATTAGCTTGTCCTGATTCACGACTTTTATTTTCTGAAAAGAAATATGTACTCATACCATTATTAAAATGAAATTTTCTTCATACATTAAAAGAAAACGAGAATAGCCCATAATCTTATCTAATTTTACGGTAGCTTCAATTCTGCGGTTTCGAAGGGAGTTTCGTTAACGTTGAGAGAGCCAATTTTTTTACAACCAATGTTCCAAGAACGTATATGGGGAGGGAGGAAATTAGAAGAAGAATATAATTATCTAATTCCCTCTTCACTAACCGGAGAATGCTGGGCAATATCAGCACATCCCCATGGGCAGAGCATTATCAAAAGAGGAAAGTATCAACAATTAACACTTAGTCAATTATGGAGCAAGCATCGGCATCTATTTGGTCACCTTAAAAATAACCAATTTCCTTTGTTAACAAAAATTATAGATGCGAATGATGACTTGTCGATTCAAGTCCACCCAAATGATGATTATGCAAATAAATATGAGAATGGAGAACTAGGTAAAACTGAATGTTGGTATATTATTGATTGTGAGAAGGATGCTGAAATCATTATTGGACATCATGCACAAACTAAACAAGAGTTTGTTGAAAAAGTCAAGAATAGACAGTGGTCTCAATTGTTACGCCGTATTAAGATTAAGCCAGGAGATTTTTTTCATATTCCAAGCGGGGTACTTCATGCAATATGTAAAGGAACTCTTTTATTAGAAACACAACAAAACTCCGATACAACTTATCGTGTTTATGATTACGATCGGCTTAATGAAAATGGAAGCCTACGTAAGCTACATATGGAAAAAGCAATTGACGTTATAACTATTCCGCATGTAGATACAGATGTTGAGCCTATTATTACTAAAACAGGGGCGGCAAATATAATCACTTTTATACAATGTGATTATTTCACTCTTTATAAATGGGACATTTTTAATCAACTTAAAGTAAAACAAGATCAACCCTTTATGCTTGCTAGTGTCATTAAAGGCAAAGGAAGCATTAAAATGGCAGAACAAGAATATGTAATCCGTAAAGGAGATCATTTTATTTTACCCTATAAAATAGAAGATTTTATTATTGTCGGCAATGTTCAACTTATCGTATCACATCCCTCGGTGAATCCGAATCCATAAACATAAATTAATCTTTAATAAGAAATTAAGGTATACCAGACCGTCTAAGTTCCGTAAAAAGGTTATAAGGTTCTTCTATACCTGACTTTTCTTCCAAACATATAGAGTAGAGATTACTATAATGAGGCGTCTTAATTTGAAAAGAATTATTCTTGCAGAAGGAGTGGGTACGTGGTTCAGAGCGTTAACTACTGTTATAAATAAACACCTTCTTTCGGTGGGATCTTATTCAATGCTCTATTCTATGGCCGATAAAAAATTAAGGGAAGCTGAAATCACTGATGTATTATTATTGATAAATAAAGCTGATCTTGAAATGTTTAGTGAAACCCTTGGAAATGGGTAGCATCTCGGAGTTAATTTGTTTTTCCTTCTCCAAGAGTGACCTAATGGAATTGGAGATGAGGTAAGCCTATTCCACCTAAACCTAACTTATATGTTGTAGGAATATATATGATTCATCTGTTTTTAAGTATATTTTCAGTTCTGTGCGATCGGGAAGAGGGGAGCCTGGAGATATCTATAGCTTTGACAGTAGTAATGAGAAAACGAACTTAGAAGTTATGAAAACTATTCTTGAAACGCTTGGCGAAATCAAAAAGTTGATTATATTTATAGAAGATAGGAACTAAAAAATTGAGCGGCATGTAAATTACGCCTATGGGTAAAAGAAGCAATAAAAATAGGGGATATATTATAGTATGAAGGTCTTGGTTACTAGAGGAGATGGGCGGCTCGGGAAAAATTTCGCAGTTAATTGGAAGAAGAGAGCCAATGGGCTCGCTATTTCTAGAAAGGTATTAGACATTACTTCTTTTAAATCAGTTTTAAATAAAGTTTATAAGCGGGAAATTGTTAGCCGCTGCGCTGTTTGTACAGCTGCAGATGCTTGTGAAAAAATGCAGCTATCGGCTATTCAAATTGTCCACAAATGTTTTGTATTAAGTAAAATTGAGTTATTAACTATTTAAGATGATTGCACAAGAGTAGATTCCGTTAGGAATCTATATCTTTTTTTAAATAAATGCAACCTTTATAAAAATAATAATGACTATTTTACGGAAAGAAAATTTATCATTTTTTACCGGTGTAGTATCTTATTTTCCTACCCTACTAAATTCAAAACATAAAAACCCATTTTCGATTAAACAAATGTGGTCACCTTCTTTTTTATTCAAATCATCAATTACTGCAGTTACGTCAGGGACAGTCGCATTCCCGTAGTCATGCCAACAAATAATACCTCCTTTTCGAATTATTTGTCGAGCTAACAGAGTATCTAACAAAACTCCTTCTGCGGTATGATCACCATCAATAAATATTAAATCTGCTATAGGAAGATCAGCTGGTACCACATCTCTTGACCCATTAGGTTTAACGATTATATCTACTCGAGGATCTTGCTTAACACATTCTCCTGCTATTTTAGGTACTTCGTGTTGGAGAATAGATAATGAAGCCTTATAGTCAGGTGGCACATCTATACCTATATATCTTTCAATCCAAGGGCTATTGTCTAAAATACATTTTGCTGTAGCACCACGTTGAATACCTATTTCAACTATTATTTTAGGATAAAAAGTTCTTGAGAACGCTATCAATGGTTCGACATCAGAACCAGTGAATAAAGGTGCTTTACCTTCAAAGGAACCACTGCCAAAAATTTTAAAAAAAGTTTCTCTGCTTATTATAGACACAATTAATATACCTCCGTAATGTGAGAAGTAGATCCATATACATTGTTTAGGGATTAGCTTCTCTAAAAAAACTGATTTATATTAAAGTATGCAAAACCTCAATCAAGTAACACAATAAATCAGCTGCAAATCGTGTCCTATGTAAGTGAAACACCATTTTTATTAATTAATTGTTTCAAGGTAAAAATCTCCCAACATGATTACAAAACATATTTTGAAAAAATTATACATAGTTCACATCTTTACGGAGTATCTTAAAATTGAGTTTGGGAATTTTTTGAACTGTTCCTAATTCTAAAAGATCGCTAATTATAGGCATACTCTATAACTTATTTAATTATCAGCAGAAGGGGCAACGTGCACTATTTTTCTATCTAAAACAAATAGTACGAAAGAAGGTTCTATTAGTATATAAATGCATCAAAAACTTTTTTTATAAGAATATATTTATAACACTAACTTTTAGTTGAATTTGATTTATATACTTCTCTAATCTTTAATACGTCTTAAAGCATTTTAGTTAAATAAAATTTGAAATCACACAAAGCCGCAGTAATAAATGCTATATGGGCATATTTATTAGAGTTATAAAGGATAAATTTAGAAAGTTAAAAAAGAGGCATATATGCTTTGCTTTGATGCCAAACTTATGAAATGTTAAAAAGTTAGTAAGCGAAATATTAATATAATATCCAATCACTAGAGATAACCTAATTCCACAATATAATATGAATAATTGAAGGACATATTGTTTGTCTTAAATTAAGAGGTGATTAATATGGGTTTTACCGTAGGTATAGATATGCAGCCTTTGTGCACGGAATTTTCTAAAAATAGAGGGATAGGTTTTTATAATCACCATCTTTTTCATAATTTATTATCCGTCGATAAAAACACAGACTATATATTATTAAACCATACAGATGAATTTTGTTTCACAGGATTACCTAATGTTCGAAACCACAGAGTTGATTTTGAAATAAACAATCTAGATCTTGAAGGCAATTCGAGAAATGAGACCCCTAAAAACCTTGTTCAAAATTATATAAAGAACTTCGATGTTAACCTATTTCACTTTACTTCTCCTTTTGACCTCATAGATATATTTGATCATGATTGGTATAAGGATATAATCACCGTTTCTACTGCATACGATTTAATCCCTTTAATTTATAAAAATCATTATTTACGTGATAATCAAGCTATGAAAAACTACATGAAAAGAATTGAACTAATTAAAAAGGTTAACGGTATTATAGCCATTTCCCAAAGTACACGGAATGACTTAGCCAATCTGCTAAATATTTCGCCGAAAAAAATTGAAATTATATATCCAGGAGTAGATCCGGATTTTCAACCTATTGAAAAAAAAGTAGAAGATGAGGTTTATTTAAATAAAAAGTATGGAATCAATTGTAATTATATAGTTTGCACCGGCGGAATGGATTTTAGAAAAAATATCTTTGGATTGATTGCCTCTTTCTCATATCTACCAGATAAAGTAAAGAAAAACTATAAACTTGTTATTATATGTCGGGTCACTCCTAATGATGTGAATTCCTTTCAACAATTTGGGAAATTGTTGAATATTTCCGATCAATTAATATTTACTAACTATGTTCCTAAGCAAGATTTAATAATGCTGTATAATTACGCGTCACTTTCAGTGTTCCCTTCTTTTTATGAAGGATTTGGTCTTCCAGTTTTAGAAGCGATGTCTTGTGGAACTCCAGTAGTGTGTTCGAACAATTCTTCATTACCTGAAATTGTCGGAGGTGCAGGTATACTTATAAACCCTCATTCATCAAAAGATATTGCAGAAGGTATTAATAATATATTGACTAACTTAACCCTTAAAGAGGAACTTACTCAAAGAGGTTTAGAGAGAAGTAAGAATTTCGAATGGGAAAAAGCAGGAAGATTATTAGGTGAATATTACTCGACGTTTGAAAATGAAATTGAAATTGGTGAAAGTCAAGTAGTAAATAATTATGTGAAAATGAAGATTGCTTTTTTTTCTTCCATGCGACCCCAATCTTCAGGAATATCTGATTATAGCGAAGAGTTATTGACCGTTTTAAACAAATATTTTGATATTGACATTATCATTGACGATACTTATACACCAGTTAACAAATTTATCTTGTCAACATATAACATTGTTCACGTAAAAGATTTTAATCCTCATAATTATAAGGAATTTATATATCAAATGGGCAACAATGAATTCCATACTTACATGCTCCCTGTAATGAAAAAAAACCCAGGGATAACTGTTTTACATGATGCAAACCTTCACGGATTATTTTTTAGTTTAGGTGTGGAAAACAATGATATCTATAATGAAATATTAAGCAGAACATCAATAAATCCTGAAGCCATGCTATTACAGCGTATAGTCAATCATTCTAAAGGGATATTAGTACACAGTCATTATACTGCAGAAAAATTGTCTGCCTTATACTCTAATATTCCTGTGTTGAGAATTCCAATGGGTATACCCGATAACATAATAAAAACTAATCCTCTAACAATAAGAAAGAAATACAATTGTGGGGATTGCGTTATTATTTCCGCATTTGGTATCGTAGCACACACTAAAAGAATTGTGGAATTAATTGTATCATATACACATGCACTTAAACATTTTAATTCAAACACAAAACTTTTTATAGTTGGAAAAAACGCTTTAGATTCCCCTTCTCAATCGTTCATAGATGATCTTATAGAAGCAAATAATTTACAAGAGAGAATTATTTTTCACGGAGAAGTTCCCGCAGAAGAATACAATGAACTTTTGTCTATTTCTGACCTTGTCGTCTCGTTGAGGTATCCTCAAAAAGGAGAAACTTCGGCTGCTTTAATGAGAGCAATTGCTGCAGGTAAACCTACAATTGCAACAGATATTGGGACTTTTTCTGAAATTCCGGATGAAATGTGCTTGAAAATCTCTTATGGCGTAAATGAAATTCCTGAACTTGTTAAAGCGTTAGTTAAACTTGTAGATGATCCGGGCTTAAGAATTAAGATGGGACATAAGGCTTTTGAATATTTTGATAGAAACCATCGTTTGGAGCATGTTGCAATTAAATATAAAGAAGCTATATTGCGTTTGGTAAGTAAATCTTAACCATTTTACCTTTTTCGTACCGCTCCTTTAGAAGTAAACCGTGATAGAAAAGTTTTCTACTGAAGGAGCTTATGCTAAAGGATTATCCTAGAATGAGATGAGAAAACTAATTGTTCTTATACACGTTCAAGAATGTAAAGCCAGATATAATATCGCCTTTTGAATGATTTTATTAAGGTCTCAAAAGTCATCGTACGTATGTAAGTTAGAATGAAATTCGAATAACAGAATTTTAAATATGACTATCTTAGAATTTTGAAATCCCGAAAAATATTACGGTGTTTTTGAGTGGTATTATATTTTTGAAAATTGTGGGGTGCCTGAATGTCCATCGGCGTTAACTTATTTGGATATAGTAGAGCAGAATCAGGTGTAGGGGAGTCATGTCGTTTAGCAGCTAATTCAATGGAAAGCGTCCATATTCCATTCGGGATAGTTAACTATCCAATATGTACTGCTCGAAAAGAAGATTTAACGTGGGTAACCAAAGAAATCAAGGAGCCAATTTTCAATACTAACATATTTCATATTAATGCTGATCAATTAGAGAGTGCTTTTCGTTACAATATTATAAAACGACAGTTTTTTAAAAATCGTTATAACATTGCTGTATGGCATTGGGAACTTTCTGAATTTCCAGATGAGTTTTCTGAAAGTTTTAAAATTATAGATGAAGTTTGGGTACCATCTACCTTTATCTTTGACTCAATTTTTAAAAAATCTCCTGTTCCTGTTGTAAGGATTCCTCATGGCCTAAATACTAATCCACCTTATAAAATTATTGGGCGTAAGCATTTTTTATTGCCTGATCATCAATTCCTTTTTCTCATGATGTATGATCCAAACAGTTTTCAAAATAGAAAAAATCCCCATGGGGTGATTTCCTCTTTTAAATTAGCTTTCGAAAAAGATGATTTCTCTGTGGGTCTTATTATTAAGATTAATAATAATCAAATCGGTAAATCGATAGATTTAGAGAATTTAAAAAAACAAATAGATGGTTATAAAAATATTTATATTATAGATAAAGTAATTAATCGAAATGAAGTTAACGCCTTAATAAAAATTATAGATTGCCTAGTTTCCCTCCATCGATCAGAAGGGTTTGGTCTACCCTTAGCTGAAGCAATGGTTTTAGGAAAGCCTGTGATTGCTACTGGATGGTCAGGAAATATGGATTTTATGAATAAAAATAATTCTTGTTTAGTACGGTATCAACTAACGAAGATTGGAGACGACTGGGGACCTTATAAAGCCGAACAAGTTTGGGCTGAACCTGATATCGAACACGCTGCCTATTACATGAGAAAAATGATTGAAAACCCATATTGGCGTAAAAAAATTGCTTTAAAAGGAAAGGAAACAATACGAAAATATTTTTCTTCAATTAAATCCGGAGAATTAATGAAAGCTCGCCTGAACGAATTAAAGCTCTTATGATTGTGTATTCTTTAAAATTTGTAATATTAGATCTTAATATCTGCATAAATAATAAAATGAGTATTTTCATAAAAAAGACTGGAGAGATTATTATGAAAAGTGCTTTAATAACAGGAATTACTGGTCAGGATGGCTCTTATTTAGCAGAGTTCCTTTTAGAAAAAGGATATAAAGTATATGGTTTGAAAAGGAGAACGGCAACTCAAAATTATGAAAATATTAAACCTATTTTAAATGAAATCGACTTTATATCAGGGGATTTATCTGACATACCATCTTTAATACAAGCAATCAAGCTATCACAACCAGATGAAGTCTATAATCTTGGAGCACAATCATTTGTCGCGGATTCATGGTCACAGCCTATATATACGGGAGAAATTACAGGTATTGGTGTTTTAAACATACTAGAAGCTGTACGTCAAGTTAAACCTGAAACTCGGTTTTATCAGGCTTCCAGTTCAGAAATGTTTGGCAAAGTAATAGAGACACCGCAAAAGGAGACAACACCATTTTATCCAAGAAGTCCTTATGGTGTAGCAAAATTATTTGGTCATTGGATTACAGTGAATTATCGGGAAAGTTTTAATATGTATACCGCTTCAGGTATATTGTTTAATCATGAATCTCCGCGTCGAAGCGTCCAATTTGTAACAAGAAAAGTAACGGATGCGGTGGCAAAGATTAAATATGGTATGCAAAAGGAGCTTCGATTAGGAAACTTAGAGGCTCAAAGGGACTGGGGTTTTGCAGGTGATTATGTCAAAGCAATGTGGCTGATGCTTCAAAATGACCATCCAAATGACTTTGTCATTGCGACAGGGGAAACTCATACCGTTCGCCATCTAGTTGAGGTTGCCTTCGACTATGTTGGTCTAAAATGGGAAGACTATGTTATACAAGATACCGAATTCTTACGACCTGCGGAGGTAGACTTACTACTTGGAGATGCAAGAAAGGCAAAGGAAACGTTAGGGTGGAAACCAGAGGTGTCTTTTGAGAGCTTGATCAGAATGATGGTTGACCATGATTTAAGGAAATATAGAGGTATGAAATGAAAGCATTGATTACAGGCATTAATGGTTTTGTTGGAAAACATTTGGAATATTTTCTGAAGGATAGAGCTGATGTATTTGGAACGTCAAGAATAGATCACTCTGAGAGAAACATTTTTAAATTATGTCTATTGTCGGAATTTGATACAGTTAGGCTTATAGAGAAAGTTAAGCCTACACATATTTTTCACTTAGCAGGACTAAGCAATGTAAAAGAATCATGGGAAAATAAAGAGGCATTTATTCAGGGAAATGTGATAGGCACCATCAATTTGCTGGAAGCAGTTAGAAAAGTGGATAAAAATATAAGAGTAATTACGGTAGGATCTTCTGAAGAGTATGGGATTGTTCCTAAAGGAATCGAGAAAGTTCATGAAGAAATACCATTATCTCCTATTAATCCATATGGAATAAGTAAAAGTGCGATAAGTATGCTTATTAAGTTATATAATAAATCGTACGGTTTAGATGTGATACATGCTAGACCATTTAACCATATTGGTCCAGGTCAGAGGTTAGGTTTTGTCACAACAGATTTTGCTTATCAAATCGCAATGATTAATAAAAGAAAAACACAGGGTAATAGAATGAGTATAGGTAATTTGGAAGCTATTAGAGATTTTACAGATGTAAGAGATATTGTTGAAGCTTATTATCAACTTGGGCAATACGGAGAAGCGGGAGAAATCTATAATATTTGTACAGGTAAAGGGATTTCTATTCAAAGTATATTAAACACACTTTTATCTTTTTCAACAGTAGATATTGAAATAGTAATTGATTCTCAAAAAATAAGAGTTTCTGATATTCAAAGTCTAGTGGGAGATCCTAAAAAACTATCCCAGTTAACAGCTTGGAAACCAAAAAGGACAATTGAGAATACATTAGAAGATATTTACAATTACTGGATGATTAATCTTTAAAAAGAAGGTCTCAACAAGACCTTCTTTTTATATTTATACAGCCTGGCCTTTGTCACAAAGGCTGGGCTATATGCATACATAATAAGCAGACGAAAAATTAAATGGATTATATATGTTGAGGTGAGGCAATGTGAAAGCAATAATCATGGCTGGAGGCCAAGGTACACGATTTTGGCCTTGGAGTATTAAAGAAAAACCCAAGCAATTTTTAACATTAAGTTCTGATAAAACGATGATTCAAGAAACATATGATCGTTTCCGGAAATGGCTACCAATTGAAAAAATTTTTGTAGTAACTACAGATGAGTATTATTCTTTGGTAATTGAACAGCTGCCTGAAATAAATAGTGATCAAATCATTCTAGAACCTGAGCGAAGAGATACTGGTCCGTGTGTTGCTCTAAGCGCATTGCATTTTTTGGAAAAGCAAGAAGACGAAGTGATTGTTACCGTGCCATCAGACCAGTATATTTCGGATGGAGAATTATTTAGGAATTCAATGATAACTGCTGAAAAAGCAGCACAGAAAGATCGCTCCATAGTTACTCTTGGCATCGTTCCCACAAGACCTGAAACGGGCTACGGGTATATTGAAGCTAAAGAGGGTGTAGGACAAGAAAGTATAGTACCTGTTAAGAAATTTATAGAAAAACCATCTTTAAAACAAGCTGTAGAACTCTTGAAAAATAAAAATGTATATTGGAATAGCGGGATCTTTTTATGGAAACCATCAACAATTGCCTATTACATGGAGCTACTACAAAAAGATATATGGAGAACTTTATTAAATAATAGAAGCAATTTAAAGCAGGCTTACTCTAAATTACCTAAAATTTCTGTAGATTATGCCATACTCGAAAAAGCTGAAACGGTATATATGATTCCAGCTGAGTTTGAGTGGGATGATTTAGGATCATGGTGCTCAGTTGAGAGGATTCAAAAAGAAAACGACAAGCAAAACCTTGAGTTAGGAAATGTGTATACATTAGAATCCAATAATTGTATAGTGATTTCTGATAAGCAAAAAGCTTTAGTCATCGGAGTTGATGATTTAATAATTGTATCTACGGAAGAAGGACTATTAGTTAGTCATAAATCAAAAGAACAAATCATAAAAAAAGCTCTTAATTCAACATGGGTAAACCATTCAGAAGAAAACAAAAAATAAATGTAAGAATAAGTTTTAATATAGTTTTTGTGAAAAATCTTCTAAGGATAAAGAAAAAAAGAGAAAGTATTATCCTCCATAATAAGTGAAATAAAGGCAACTAGATTGATTTTAATAATTGTTTCACTCCCCTTATATATGAGAATGATCCTGTTGTTCTGCCAGCTTCAAAAGTATGGAACGCTAAAATGAAAGCAGCCAAGCGGATAAAAGGCCTGTCCAATAGTCCGTGATGTTCTTTGCCGAAGAGTTTATAAAATCAAGGTGGAAACATATAACTACAAATACATTACTCCTGGTTATAGATCACAGGTATGAAAAATCTTCATATATTAGAGAAATGTGGGCGAACGGGTAGATGCCTATTTAAAAGAATTCCTTCAGTAGAAAACTGTTTAATATTGATCTGAAAAACGAGCAAAAGTTCATGGTAATCTGGTGACGATTGTTTATAGCATTTCAAATTTGGCAGCAAATTCAATCAATCGAGAAATGAAATAGATAGACTAAGCTGCTTAATCTTAAAAAATATGTACTACTAACATTCTGCTAATGTAACTATGCAAATGAAACAATTATTGAAATTGATTCATATTTATAAATAAAATCTTAGTAAACAACCGGAGGAACTACGATGGTAAATATACAAAATGAAAAACTATTTGTTTTTATTCATATCCCTAAAACTGGGGGTACTACACTGCGGGAAATAATAAATAACCAGTATGGAACCGAGAGATTCTGGGGTCATGATAATACAGAAGCTGACTATCAACAGATGATAATAACTAGCAACAAAAATAGCCAATTAAAATGTTTGACTGGACATCTCCCTTATGGAATCCATCAGCTTATACAGAGACCCTGTACTTATCTCGTCATGCTTCGTAATCCAATTGAACGCGTTATTTCACTTTACTATTATTGGAAGAGAGTGGCTTATAAACCAGTTGAAAATTTGAGCTTTGAAGAATTTGTTCAATTACCTGCATTTCAATTTGAGGTTTCAAATGGACAAACTTCGTTTTTGTCAGGAAACCGATTACCTGATTTACAGAAAGCAAAAGAGAATCTTAAAAATCAGATTGCAGTTCCAGGAATTATGGAAATGTTTAATGAATCACTCTTTTTCATTAAAAATGAATGTAATTGGAATATTAATGATTATGAAATTCTTAATAGGGGAATCAATCGTCCTACACAAATACCTTTTTCAAAAGGTATACTCGAGGTATTAAAAAATAAAAACGAATTAGATATAGAATTGTATAAATTCGGAAAGGGTTTATTGGAAACTAAAATAAAACAATTAGATTTAAATGAAAAGTTGGAATTTGACAAATTTATAAATCAAGTAGGCATAAATTAAGCAGTTTATCAATGAAATAAACCACTACTTATTCAAAGCCTTTATAAGTTATCATCTTGAGCCAAAAAGTCATATTACTTGCTACAAAAATACAATACAGGAGTGGTTTTGAATGCCAAAAGTGTCTATAATTCTCACAAGTTATAACAAGCCACTTTATGTTGGTGAAGCTATTGAAAGTGTAATAAACCAAACGGAAAAAGACTGGGAATTATTTATAATGGATGATAATTCTAATGAAGAAACAATTAAAGTTATTCGTTCATATTTACAAGACCCTAGAATTACTTATATAAATAGCCAAATAAAAGATGAAAATCGATACAAAACGACTAGGTATGCGGTTCTTATAAATGAAGCAATTCCTATAACAACTGGTAATTATCTTTGTTACCTTACTGATGACACTATTTATTTACCTAATCGTCTTGAAGTGATGATTAATTTCTTTAGCCACAATCCTGGGGCTGAAGTAATATATTCGAGTCAAAAGATCCATTATGTTAATCATCAAAAAAAGATTCAGTATGTAATAGAGTTAAACGCGGAAGAAATTTTAACAAAAGCAGCCAATAAAGTTGATCATTGTTCAGTTATGCATACAAAAAATATAGCAGAAAAAGTATATATGAAATACGGTAGTTATTGGAATGAAGATCCTGAATATTGGTTTAACGCAGATGCTGTTTTCTGGTCAAGATTAAATTCATTTACAGTTTTTTATCCAATATCAGAAATACTCGATATTAGTAGAAAAACTCCCCATAGTTTTCAGAATTTAAGCTCTTTACTTCCGAAAACCATTCCCGATGGTACCGTGGTTAAAGGATTAATTAATCAATTGTACGTCATTGACCTTCAAAAACGCCGCGCTCTTGCTCATGAGATGTTTAAACGCCTGAAATTTAAAAATGTTGTAGAAATTCCCGATCCCGTTTTATTTATGTATTTGGAAGGCTGTGCGGTTTCGGAAAAAGTCTTACCAAATCAAATATTAGTAAAAACAAAGGATAGTTCTTCAATTTACTATATTCAAAAAGGTAAAAAACGTTTAATTAAAAACTCACAGACTCTTTTTAAGTATAAATTTAATGTTGAAGAAATAGTAGAATTAGACTCTGACATTTTACAATCTTTATCTAACGGCCCTAATATTACCGAATCCATTAGCAAAGGCACACTCTTGCCTGATGGTGTCATATTTTTCTATGAAGGATGCTTTTATATTAGTTACAATAACTTTCTTTGTTTTATTCAAACTGATGTTGCGGCTTTTAAATTAAAGTTATCTCTAGATCGTGCCGTCCACCTTGATAAAAATGAATTTTCTATTTTTCAACAGGGATTATCTTATACTTGGAAATTATCGTTTCAATAGATAATAAAAGGGCAGCCGCTAATTAATAATGTCTAATTTGTATTTTCTATTCTCTTATAAACAAAAAGTGCAGTTTGTAAACTATTATTTCGAAAATTAAAAAGGCTTTATGATCGACCATTAAGCTAACCCTAATACTAACCTTTTTGAATGGTTGAAATAATTTCTTTGATACGATGTGAAAAGGCGTGTTGACTTAGAACTTTAGCTTTTGCGCGTGAAGCAATTTTTTCACGCTCTTCCTTACGCTTTATATAATAATTAATTTTACACAGCAGCTCTTCCTTATTTTGAAAAGATACCATTTCTGCTTCTGTAAAATAATTGCGTAAATCGGGTTTATAGGAAATGATTTGGAACGCTCCAGAGGCTGCTATATCAAAAGTACGGTTATTAATACTGTAGTTTCTAATACCTAATGAGTTTTTATTCTCCGCTAAGTCATAGGGACGGTGTGTGTTAAGGATAATTTTAGAATGGTTATAATGATGAGCAACTTCAGTTGGAGGGATCCAATCCATTATGCTTAATTGTTTATTCGCGCCCCATTGCACGAGATTGTTTTTCCATTTACTTCCTGCTACTTGCACCGTGTAGGAAGTTTTTTTTAATAAAAAATCTATGACATCAACTCGTTCTGGATAAGGAAATCCTACAAAACAGATATCATTCATTTGGTTTGTATCCACATTTTCTTTTTGTGAAAAAACTGTGGTGTCTGTTCCAAGCGGGAGAAGATACACATTAGGATGTCCATTTTCACGATAGAAATTTAGTGCAGAGATCTCAATTGTAAAAACATAGTCATAACGTGACACAAGATTTTTAGTTGTATCCATATAGTAAGGGTCTTCTGTCATCCAGACCACTAGCTTAACATTTTCATTTCGCAACCAGTCTGTCATTTCTTTTGGGAAAATAAATCCTGTCATTGTTAACACAAAGTCTGGTTTGAATTTTTTGGTTTCGCACTTTAGAGAATCAAGTCCTTTATAAGGACTAAAACTATTACAAATGTGACCTGCATTGGTACATTCCCGAATAATACACTCGTCAAAAAACTGATAAATGCCAAAAAAACCAGATGGAATATACAAGATTCTCATAAATATCCCCCAATTATAGATGTTATTGGATTGGCTAAATGATGGTAGGAATATATAAAATGTTCCTTGTCTAATGTTCAATATTTTTTATAAAAAACAAGATACATAATCTTTTAATATATGTTAGTTATTTTTATATCAAAAAATCAGGCTGTTCGTTATACAGCCTGATAATTTTACGATTTAGACAACTGGAAATGAAATAGCTTGAATTTTTTCACAGTCAAGAACCATTATAGAGCCTGAGGGGCCTCCAATTGGATCAAAAAAATTCACACAACAAGTATCAAAACAAACACCCGCGAAAACTAATGTTAGTGGTGTGTCTATTCCAAATAGTCTAACCGTTACTAACCTACCTAGTGTGGTGTCACGTAACTGGTCACATACACATCCTTCACATTTTTTCTCATACTGACAATCATCGTCCTTATCGCAATGATCCCATTTTTTTTTAAGATAAGGATCTGGATCACCTTTAAGGTATTTTTTACGATAAGGATCTGGGTTACCTTTAAGGTATTTTTTACGATATCCCATTTTTTCCTCCTTAATTATTAAGAAATTCCTGAGTATTCAGGATAATGTATTATATTAAGTAAACATTAACCTGGCATAGCCTCAAGCCTACCATTCAAAAAAAGTTTATGTCCATCATAGTCATGTATTTTTATAACCAATTCCTCTATAATCATTTTGTTGAAAGTTAATTAATTTTATTAAAGAAGCCAAACTAAGGGGAAAAGTCTAATCGCTCATACAAAGGTTGATAAATAGGAGCTTATAAATACATAAGGATTGAAATTATAGAAGCTTAATAGGAAATTATGTTTTAAACGCTTCATGGACATATTTATAATTTAAGAATATAAAATATGTTCAGAAATCCATCATAGTTTTAAATTTTTATTGTTTGAGATATTTACATAAATCTAATTAAATACTAATCATTTGAATGTGCAATACAGGTCACCTAAAATAGTTGGGTTTATTAATTCTGAAAGATGAGAATAATCAACTACCTTCACTAAGGAATTAGTAACTCGGTCGATAAAATAAATATTCGGATAAGTTGAATTTAACAATGTAAATAATTCTTTTGGATTAACACCTGGGTTAAAAGTAGAAATAGTTACTGGATTGAACTCTATTATCAAATCTGGTTTCCATTTATGAAGTGTATCCATAGCACCGTTTAGAGCTTTAATTTCTGAACCTTCAATATCCATTTTTATAAAATCAATATTTGTAATTCCTTCGCTCTCAATCCAATCATCCAATCTCACGCAAGTAACAACTTCATTCGATGTTAATGTTTCTGAATATTCATCCACATGTGACCAGCCTCCGCCATTACCAGTTTCCATAAACTTGATATTTGAATTTTTGTCGTATAACCCTAAATTTATTGAGACAATGTTTTGAATCTGGTTTTCTACTATCGTTTTTGACAAATAGGAGAAATTAGTATTTGAAGGTTCAAATGAATAAACAAGTCCGTTATTCGCTAAATGGCTAAGTGTAAGGGAAATCAATCCAATATTTGCCCCGATATCTAGACAAACGCTTGTAGGATTGATGATTTTTTTTAAGAAATTCATCATAAAAGGGTCATAGTATCCATTTGCTTTAACTACAGGTTGAAATATGCTAATATCCTGTTCACTTCCAAAAATAGTGAATGACTTTTGATCGAACGGTAAATTTAAAGTGGATTTTTCCAAATACATCAGTCCTATCTTAATTTTAATACGGTAATTAATTGTCTTCTTATATATATGTAAAGATAAGAGAAATGTTAACTCTAGATACTTATGTGCTGACACGTATTTACTAATTTTTATTTTTAACGTTTCCCTCTGTTCTTTATACAACTATTGTTCTTCAATAATAAAGATAGCCGTTAGGGTACATCCTCTTGCAAATAGTTGTAAGGGCTTTGTTAAAGCGTTCATATAAAAGTATACTAACTAACTTCAAGAGAAAGCGTTGAATCGCATGAATTAAAAACAAATGCAAAAGCTAAAAAAGCACTCACCAACGTGAGTGCTTTCCTCATTATTAAATAAACAATCCAACCATAATACCTGTTAAAATCGATCCCATTGTTGCCACTAACAGCATCTTCAAGCCAAACTTCGCAACGCGTGAAGCTTGTTCGCCGTTGATTGCTTGGATCGTACCAAGAACGATACCAATTGAGCTGAAGTTTGCAAATGAGATTAAGTAAGCTGATACGATACCGACTGTTTTTTCAGAAAGGTGAGGCATCATTTTTTGGAAGTCAAGCATGGCAACGAATTCGTTTGCTACTACTTTTGTTCCCATTACGCCGCCGGCTCTCATCAGTTCGTCTGCCGGGATACCCATGATAAAGGCAATTGGGTAGAAGATATAGCCTAAAATGTCTTGAACCGTTAATCCGATGACACCGTTTAATACGTAGTTCACTAATGCTAAAAGACCAACGTACGTTACAAGCATAGCTGCTACGATTAACGCAACGCGTCCGCCGTCTAGGGCACCGTCACCGATTGCTTCAAACAGCGTGCCTTGTTTAGCAGGCGCTTTAATATCGACTTCGTTTTCATCTTCTACTTTTACAGGTGCAACGATAGAAGAAACGATTAAACCAGAGAATACGTTTAGCGGAAGAGCAATTAATACGTATTCCGCCGGAATCATCTGCATGTATGCGCCTAGAATCGAACAAGAAACGGATACTAAAGACGTTGTTGTAACGATAAATAAACGGTTTGGTGTTAAACCTCCGATGTGGTTTTTCACCGCAATTAGTGCCGTTGTATCACCAAAAATCATAGCGTTCACGGCTGTGAAGCTTTCAATTTGGGGAAGTCCGGTAATTTTTGAAACAAGTCCTCCGATATATTTGATCCCAAAGGGTAAAATACGAGAGTAGTTTAAAATACTTAATAATGCTGAAACGAATACAATCATAACTAACGTTTGGATAAAGAAAATGCCTTTTCCTGCAAGATCTCCAAACACGAACGAAATTCCGTCGTTACCAAATGATAAGATCTTTGTAAATACACTTGTGATAAAGTCAAGCACCTTGCGACCAATCGATGTATTCATCATAAAAGCAGAGATAGCAAGCTGGATGACAAGCATAACTGCGATGCCTTTATAGTTGATAAGTTTCCTGTCGTTTGACATGAGGAATGCAACTGCTAAGATAATTACAATCCCGATAATTCCCATTAAAATTGACATTTACTTTTCTCCTTACATGTATCCTATATTTATAAAAGAGGGACGTGCATAGAAATGACTATGTAAATCGGCCTCTATTTTATACAAAAACGGAACTTCTACGCCAATTTTGTTAAAAATGGGCAAAATTTTTTAGGCCATTATAAAAAATGACGTAATTGTAAAATAATATTTACTATGTGCTAATATGTAAAAAAACATGCAGAACTGACATAATAACTTATATTTCGACAGCCTCTACTATCTTAAATCATTTTGAACAAAAGAAAAAGGGGAAATGAAGATATTTTTAATATAATTGTGAAATATTTTTAAAAATTTATGATACTTCCGGTTCTTGGAATTACAGCATGAGAAGTAAAAAAGAGACAAAATCACTTATCATATGCTGTTTAAGAGAAATTTTTCCTTTTTAATGGTAGAATATTCACGAGTAATGACAAAATAGTTGTATAAAGGAGTTAGCAATGAATAGTATTCAAACCTTTTTTTCAAAGCATCCGAAATGGTCGTATACCGGAAATTTTGTGGTAACACTAGCGTGCGTAGCGGTCTTTCCATCTTTATTTATGCCGACCGTTTCAGGAGTGCTGCTTGGATTTGTCGCAGCTACCGCTATTACTTATGCATTAGGACTTAAGTGGAAACCGCTGAGACAGCTCATAAGTACATCCAGTAAATAAAACGCTCTATAAATGTGGTAAACTAGTAAAAATGATAAAAGAGGTGTAAACATAATGACAACACCCGAGAGAAGGCTGATTCATTTAGCAACCGCCATGCCTGAACAAATGGCATACGGCTCTGACAAAGAAATGCGGACAGGTATATGCAAAAAGCAAGTAGACGAAACGTTTTTAGCAAAAGAAGGGTTTCAAGGCGACGGCGTAGCTGACTTAAGGTATCACGGCGGACCGGATCGTGCGGTGTGCGTGTATCCGTATGAGCACTACAAAAAATGGAACGAAGAGTTTGATACGGAGCTGCCAATGTCTGCGTTTGGAGAAAATCTTGTCTTAGCGGGCATGGTTGAAAAAGACGTATGTATTGGAGACGTTTATCAAGTGGGAGACGCCGTTATTCAAGTGACGCAAGGGCGAAACCCATGTGACACGATTACAAAGAGAACGGGCGTTAAAGGGATTTTAAAACGAATGATTGAGACAAGCTATACCGGCTATCTTTGCCGCGTGCTGAAAGAAGGTACGATTACGAAAGACGCGGAAGTGAAATTAATTCAAGCTCATCCGGACCAAGTATCCGTGTGGTTCACGCTTGATTTATATTTCCATCATTCAAAAGATGTAGAAGGAATGCAGCGGGCTTTAGAAGTGGCTGAGCTTGCGGAAGACTGGAAAAATAAATTTCAAACGCGGATTGAAAAGGCGCTTTCTGTCGCGCAGCGATAAAAAGTAAATGCCCTCCAATCGTTAGAACGTATCTAACGATTGGAGGGCATTTTTTTCTTAGAAGCGTCCGTATCCTAAGAAATGATCTTGATAGTAAGAAACATCTAGGTCAGCTACAGCTACACCGTGTGAACCAGCATGAATCATTTGGCCGTTTCCGATGTAGATTCCCATGTGAGATGGGCCGCTTGTGTATGTGTTTTGGAAGAATACTAGATCGCCTGGTTGTGGAGACGAAATTTTTGTCGCCATGTTCCAGTAGTTAGCTACACTTGTACGTGAAATGCTGTGACCGCTATGGTTGAACACGTATGCGATAAAGCCTGAGCAGTCAAATCCGCTTGGTGTGTTTCCTGCCCATTGGTAAGGTGATCCTACTAAACTACGTGCAACATTTACTGTGCTTCCAGAAGCCGTGCTTGTTGTTGGAGCAGGTGCTGGTGTGCTAGTTTCTTTTGCTGCTGATGTAGATGCAGATGCTGTAGAAGTAGAAGGAGTTGATGTGCTTACACCTTTTACTTGGCTTGCGCTTGGTTTACCTGATGCAATTGTTACGTAGCTTGAGCTTCTTGAAATCCATTTGTTTGGTGCAATTTCAACTAAGCCGTTTGCTTCTTTTAAAATAGCAAACTCTTGACCTTGTGTTGCAGTTCCAACAACTGGAGATGAAAAGCTAGCTCCTTGACGAATATTTAACGCACTCACGTTTACGATGACTTTTTGATTAGTAGTAGTTGCTTGTTGTTGAGGTACGCTTGGCGTTACCTTTTCTTGTACGGGTGCTGGTGCAGCGCCTCCGTCATTTGCACTTGCTGAAGTTGTGCTAAATGTTAGGGCAGCGGGAACAAGTAATGCTGCTAACCCCATATTCATAACTGTACGATTTGCTTTCTTTAGCATGTTCTTTCTCCCTTTCCATAACTTGTTTTATTCACAACTGTGAGTCTATCAATCCTGACAGGAAAAGTAAACATCTAATTCCAAATTACGACATTTTGTAACATAGTTTTAATATTAAAGAGCGATATAAGTAGAATTGTCACCTTCTCTGTAATAATTCTGACAATTTATCTAGGTAGAAATGTTTAGGAGATTCATAGATTTATTAGAAAATATGTAAGCTAAATGAAAAAGGGGAGCAGAAACCCAGAAGCTGAATGGCTTCAAGGCTTTTAGGATATATAAAAGCTATAGGTAAAAAATGATATTGTTCACTAGCGATGCATTTTATTTTTTTCTAAATGAACACATAGAGAAGAAAGATACGCTGTCATAAAAGAAGCTCAGTTACTATAACTGTTATACATAAATTACATCAAAAGCATCCAGTTGAAGTGAGTAAAAAAGAAGCGTAGTATACAAGGAGGAATGAACGCGTGAATCATTTACATTCATATATGTAGGAGTGGTTGTTGTATGAAACAGTCATCATCTTTTATTAATGGAATTCTTTTAGCTGCTCTTGTACTGATTTGGGGATTAACGTGGCCGATGTCGAAGCTGGCGCTTGACTATTCATCGCCTATTTTGTTATCTGGACTGCGGTCGTTAAGTGCGGGAATCATCTTATTAGCAGTCGCACTGCCAAGAGCTAAACAGCTTCACTGGAAGCAGAACTGGCGTAAATATATGGTGTCAGGTCTATTTAATTCAATCTTATTCTACGGTCTGCAAACGATTGGACTTATGTTTATGCCAGCAGGGGTCTTCAGCGTGATTGTCTACTTGCAGCCGGTGCTCATCGGCATCATTGCATGGATGTGGATTGGAGAAAGCATGAACGCTGTCAAGATAGGTGGCTTGCTTCTTGGTTTTGTAGGTGTAGCTACTATCAGCATGGGGGAATTATCTGCTAATGCTTCAGCGGTTGGAATTATTCTTGCTGTCCTTACAGCGCTGAGCTGGGCGATTGGAACGGTCTATATCAAACGTATTAGCGACAGCGTAGACGGCATTTGGCTTATTACCATTCAAAGTCTTGTCGGCGGAGTGGTTATGACAGCGACAGGCAGTGGAGTAGAAGGGTGGTCTCATATGGTGTGGAATTCATCATCTGTGCTGCTGCTTTTATTTTTAGCACTGTTTTCCGTTGCCGTTGCGTGGCTCATTTATTTTTATTTAATCAGTAAAGGAGAGGCCAGCAAAGTGGCGTCCTTTAATTTTCTTGTGCCCATTATTTCAATTGTCATTGGCACGCTCTTTTTAGACGAACCGTTTACGTCGTCACTTCTTGTAGGGCTGGTGCTTATTATTATCAGTATTTATTTAGTGAATAAAAAAGCGAAGAATCAAAAGTTAAAGCCCTCTGATGGAGGAGACCAGGCAGCTTGAAATCACCCATAGAAAAACCGTATTCGCAACTCGAATACGGTTTTTCTTCTATTCAGCAACTTCTGTTTCATTTGCTTTTAGCTTTTCATAAAAGACGCCAAGCGAAGTCGTTACATACGGAACAAGCCATAATAACCCGATGCCAAGCGTAATCAAGCTTAAAATTCCCCAGCCGATAAAGCTTAAAACGAGTAAAAAGTAGGTCCACTTGTAGCCGTTCATTAACCGTCTGCTTTCAGTAATAGACTGGTTCACCGAATAATCTGGGTTATCGCGGAATACGTAGTAAGCCTGTGAATAGGCAAGGCTTTTGATGATGCCGGGAATGATTAGTAAAATACTCCACAGCACGGTATAAATAATCGTTAGCAAGTAAAGTCCGAGTGTTCTAAAGTATAATCCCGCAGATGAAAATGAATCAAACACGTTTCCTACACGTACACTTTCTCCTCGCACCAGACGCAATAGTACCCAGTAGTAAGAAAAAAAGAGCGGTACGAGCAGCAGAGATACAATATTAGCTAAGGTAGACTGTGAGTATTCGGTTTCAGACCCGCTTGGAAATCCGTTAACAAGAAAGTCAATAAGTCCTGGAATACCGGCAGCAATTAGATACGTAACGAACGTAAGCAGTACGGCGAATCCCCAGCGGTTTTTCAGCGCTGTGAGTGCACCTTGCTTCACTTCTTTTATTCTCATAACTTGATGTCCCCCTCTAGGTGAGTTTATACAGAGAATTTAACCTGTACATTAGTCAATATATTAGCGATTTTTAAATATATGAATGCTTGCACTAATAAGTTGGATAAAGTTTTTTAGAGACTTGAAATTTATGGAAAGTCCTTTAAAATGGAAGTATAAGGATATTTTAAGTCGGAAGGAGGGACGGAAATGACGCTTGTGTATTTGCTGATTCTGGCAGTCGTTTATATCTTTCTGGATCTTGCCATGCGAAAGAAGCTGAATACAAAGATGAAAAAAAGCTATTGGAGAAGCTTTAAGGGAAGGCGTCCGCTGTTTATCACACTTGAAATGGTGATGCTTGCTGCGTTTTTAGTGCTGATCTTTGTTATACCTCCAGCCTATACCTCCGTTTTTATGTTTCTTTTCTTTTTTTTCCTGTACGTAATTCGAGGATTTGAAGAATGGAAGTTTGAAAGAAAACAAAAAGAGCACTATCACTCGTGGTTTGGTGCAACTTTTTTCTTGTTTGGGACGTTTATATTACTGATGACAGATATGTAAAACAAAATTGTGAAACGACGAAATGAACCGCGGTTGATTTCGGTGCAAGACTTCGCTTTCCGCGGGCGGCCGGTGAGCCTCCTCGTCGCGTACGCTCCTGCGGGGTCTCACTTGTTCCGTTTTTCCCGCAGGAGTCTTCGTCTTGCCCTCCAATCAACCATTAGAAGCACCTACATATATGAAACAAACCTACATGCACCATATCCATAAAAAAATCCGAACGAATTGGATTCTGCATCAAGAATCAAGTTCGTTCGAATTTTTCTTCAATTAAATAAACTACTTATATACAAGCCTCTTTTTTTACGTAAAGCATTGAACAACTGTGCCTTTATTCTTCTCTACGTTAACACGAGCATACGCGCCGTTAATAAGCGTGAGCTGAGGAGGAAGGTGGCCGCAGTCGATGTCATAGATAACTGGAATATGTAAGTCAGAGGCGAGGTCATGATACACGTCTTCAGCAGTGTAGGAATCAACGGGTTCATTAGCTATGCTTCTGCCAAATAAAATACCCGAGCAGTTATCAAACCAGCCCGCTAGCTTAAGCTGAAGAAGCGAACGGCGAAGGTCTACAGTCGTCAGTTCACAGTTGTCAAAATACCAAATGACCGGTTCTGAAGGAATATGTTTTTCTCGAAAAGCTTTGACGTCTCCAAAAGAAGTGCCGGCTAAGTGTCTGATCACGTCGATACATCCTCCAAGCAAGCGCCCTTCGAGGTGAACGTCACGTGACTCTGTATGTTTCCAAGCCGTTTGCTCGGTTAAATGAAACACGCATGGTGACGGGTTATCGTGCTGCCATTCTGTTTGATAGGAATCAGAAGAAACTTGAACCACGCTTTCGCCTTCTTTGGTCGTTAATACCTGCTGCCACATCGCAGTCGTTGGATCCCAGTACTCTCCGCGTAAATCCACAAAATTCGTTCCATGAGCCGTTGCGATTCCCGTATTAAGTGTAATAGCCAGCAAAAGAACGCTGGTGTCAGAATAGCCAAGCACCCATTTTGCTTTCCATTTTGTAAAGTCGAGGTATTCAAGAATTTCAATCAGCAGCTCGCCTCCCCAAGGCGGGATAATGATATCAATGTTTTTATCTTCTATCATGGCTTGAAGCTCATTTGCACGTTTTTTAGGAGAAGCGGATTTTGCTTTATGCTGCGTCCACACGGTTTCTCCGGGTATAACAGAAAAACCTTTTTCCTCCATTCGTTCACACGATAAAGAAAACATGGAGTGAAGAGGCTTCGGTACACCAGAAGACGGTGCGGTTACGCCGATGGTTGGGTTAGATGTAAGAAAAGGATAGGTAATCATAGCGGCCTCCTTCAAAGGTTTTAGCTTATTTTACCAGCGAGGGAAATGCTAAACAAGCTTATTTTTAATTTAGGAAGATTGATAGGTTTTGTAAAAAGAATCCGTATTAATAGATGTAAAAGCAAGGAGAAAGGAGCAATGTCATGGAAGATGACTGGATTGTTGGGTGTATAACGCGTAAAAAAGAAAAAGGATTAGAGCTGTTAATTGATCAGTACGGAGGATTAATTACGGCCATCGTCCGCAAGCATTTAGGCACGTTAAAAAGCTATGAAGAAGAGTGTATAAACGACGTATTATTAGCGGTATGGCACCATATTCACCGCTTTGATTCGGAGAAAAATACGTTTAAAAACTGGGTTGCGGCTGTTGCTAAGTACAAAGCCATCGACTATCAGCGCAAATACATAAAAACGCAGCATGAATCGCTTAGCGAAGCGGAGTTTGGTGAAACATCAGGAGTTCATAACGTTCAAAGGGACGACGTGGAAGAACTTTTAGGTCACTTAAGTGAAGGAGACCGCGAGCTGTTTAAAGCGTATTACTTACAGGAAATCGAGCTGAAGCAAATTGCGAAAAAACAAGAGACCACCATCAGCAATTTATACAACCGGCTGTCGCGCGGACGAAAAAAATTAAAAGCGATTTTTAAATAAGAAATAAGGAGGGACAAAGATGAAAAATGAGTACGACTTTTTAAATGGATCTTCTGTAGACTTTGATGAATATGAAGAAATCGAGCTAACGGCAAGCGAGAAAAAACGAATGAAAAAGCGCTTAAAACGTGAAATAAAGCCCGCGCGGAAAAAAGCGCGTCCGTTGATTGCCGCTGCGGTGCTGCTGCTTGCTGTAACACCTGTGATGATGCAAAACGAAACGGTATGGGCATCGGTTGCGCGAATTGGACAGCAAATTGAGCTGCTTATGAACAAGCCTGAAGGCAGCTTTAGCGGCTATAAAAAAACGGTAAATGAAACCGCAACGGATCAAGGCATCGAAGTAAAAGTAAATGAGCTGATGCTTGATGACGGACAGTTGCTGCTTGGGTTGACGATTAGCGCAGATGAATTTAGAAGAACGGCACTAGGTCTTAACCGAAACACCCCAATTCGACCGGGAGAGCTGCGCGTGAAAATTGGCAATATGTCGTTTTTTGATTCTGCTTCAAGTATTAGAGAGGAACCAATCAAAAACAAAGACGGAAGCTGGGACTATCTGTACGCTTTAAAATTAACGCAAGCGGACACGGACGGAGACGGGGAAATTGATGTTGAAGGCTACAGCGTGCTAGATCACATTGATCCGAATAAAAACTATCAAATCAGCGCGCAGTTCACGAGCCTCGAATTTGAAAAGAATCCTGGTCAGACGAAAAGCGGGAACTACCGGGATTCGTACGGAGAAATTAAAGGGAATTGGACGGTTCATACAAGCGTAAACGGCTCAAAAATCATTGCTGATACTAAAGTGTATCCGTTAAACAAGGAAATTCCGATTAGCGAAAAGGGAATAGAAGGCGTATTGTCTATTAAAGAAGTTCGCGTATCGCCTGTTTCGATTAAAATGCACTATACGTTTACATCATCAAACGGAAGCATCCGAGGCGGAACGGATGTTGGTGTAGACATAAAAGATCAAAATGGAAGAAATCTTTCTGAAAGCGGCAGTGGAGGAGGAACAGACACAGTGATAGAGATGGACGGAGAGTACCGAAATGATAAGGACGTCACTATGCTTCGATTTATTCCGTATGTAAGTGATCACGAAAAAGACTGGTCAAAAGACTTAACTTCAGACGCCTTTAATTTGAAGGTAAATGACAACTAACACAAATAAAAACCAGAGGCCTGCTTAGCGGGCATCTGGTTTTTTATTAAATATCCATTTTATTTAACAAGCGAAGAAACGTTTGTAATTCTTCATCCGTAAAATGGCTAAGCTTTTCACCGTATTCTTTAGTGAGCACTTTTTCCATTTCTTCTGCAAACGCTTTTCCTTTATCCGTAATCGATAAGTAGACAACGCGGCGGTCTTTTTGACTGCGTACGCGCGTGACAAATTCTCTTTCCATGAGACGGTCGCTGACGCACGTCATGCTGCTGTTTGAGATGTGCATATGCTCGGCAATCTCAGAAACGATATGATTGCCTTCTTTATACAGCAGGCGAAGCGCTAAAAATTCATTTAAAGGAATATATGATTTTAAAGTGGGGATAACCGATAGCTGCATTTTTTTCGTTTGGTTTCGCATCGTGGAAACCACATTTTGGATAAGTTGATCTCGTGTATTCATAGAGGTTGCATGCTCCTTTTTCCGTTCAAACAATTCTTTTTCTTTTCTATTGTACCATATTGTACATAAAGAGAAGCGGCAGGTTTTTTAGAGGGAAAAAGAGAAGTAGTAGGTATCTGTTGCGATAGAAAGGGGCTTGAGTGATGGGAAAGGTAATTGAATTTAAAACGACGCTGCTTCCTTTTGATGGAGCAAAAAAGCTTGTGAACGCAAATAATTCGGAAAGTGACTTACTATACAAAGAATATTATGACCTTGGAGACGGCAAGCAGCTGTGCACACTTGTGTTTGAACGCTATTTTTTCCGCACCGGCGGCAGAGGATCACTAACCATTATTCTAGAAAATGTGTCGGGTCCAAACAAAGTTAAGTGTATTCCTTCAGGAAGCGCAGAAGGGGTATTAAATATTGACTGGGGAGCAAGCAAAGATTTTGTACGATGGGTCGAAAACGCACTGTCTGCTTATACGCTAGAAGAACCGCAGAGATAAAGGTAAAGCTGGAGAAGGCAATACGCTTCTTCAGCTTTTTTGTGAAGGAAATGACGATTAGAGAAATGAAAAGATGCAAAAGCTACTGTAGAAATAAGAACTTTATGTGGACAATAATCATTTTTTCTCTTTTTACCGGATAAATGAGTATAATATGAAATTGCAGGAAGACTTCACATTTACATAACAAAGGAGAACAACATAATGAAAAAACTCAGCATCGTATTATTCGTTTTAATGATAGCTATAGTAGGCTGTTCAAAGGCAAATGATTCACGTTCAAAAGAAGTAAAAGGAACGATTGAAGTACCGGAATCCATTCAAGCAAATGAACAAGTCAAGCTTAAAGTCCTTGTGACGCAAGGAGATAAAAAAGTGGAAAACGCCGATGACGTGCAGTTCCAAGTTGAAAAAGAAGGCTACATCAATCAAGAAATGACAAAAGCACCGCACGAAGGAAAAGGTGTATACAGTACGGACTATACGTTTAAAGAAGACGGCGAATATATGATTACCGCTCATGTTACGGTAGATGGTGACATGAAAATGTTTACGAAAAAAGTAGAAGTAGGTAAGTCTAAAGAGTAGTACCTTATATAGCCATTTAAAAAGAGAATGCCTTGTGCATTCTCTTTTTTTCATAAGGTCGCTTCTTCAATGTCTTTTACCGCCAGCACAAAATGGTTTAATTTTTTAATCATTTCGTTTCTTCCTAGACAGTAAACCAAACGTTAGGAAACCTATGTTAAAATTAGGATAATAACAGTAATCTTATTCAACTAACGGGACAGTCAAGTTGAACAAACCCTTTTTTCTAAAAAAGAATATTCTCTTTCCTTAGGGAATTAACAATTGGGGATGAAAAGAATGAACCATTTTCTGAATCAAATTGCCAAGGACTTAACTAATACGAACGTAGAAAGGTATTGGCCAAATTTTGAACTTGTTGCCTATGCATTGTACGACCAAAACAGTGTATTCCTGTTCAATCATCCTAGGTATAATGACATTCCTCCTAAATCATATGAAATTTTAAAACGGGACGAGCAGTTTGTGGGAAATACGCTTATTCTATTTGATGGCTATCCTACGGCTATTGCTGATATGGAACTGTACGATGACTATGAAGGACTTTTTTCGATATTGGTTCACGAATTATTCCACGGAAATCAATATGTAAAAGGGGAAAAACGCTTTCCTGATGAAATGCTGGGAATGACCTATCCCTTAACAAAAGAGAATGTAGAAATTCGAAATCGGGAAAGAAAAAATCTTTATAATGCATTGTTAGAAACTGATATCAGTAAAAAGAAGCAGTATTTGAACGAATTTATCAGCCTAAGGGAAAAAAGGACAGAAGGAATAAAAGAGCATTTAACATATGAAAACTTAATTGAATCTGTTGAAGGACCTGCCTGGTATGTTGAAATAAAGGCTTTTTCAGAAAAATCTTCGCTCGCTAATGATTTGATTTTAAAAAAATATGGGAAAAATCTAATAGACGTAGTTGAATCCACTTCCAATATAAGGCGGAGCTGTTATAGTTCAGGCTTATTTATGTGTTTGCTGCTGGATGAATTGTCACCTGATTGGAAGGAAAGTTTTTTTGATATTAATGTAACACTATTTGATTTAATTAAACGTCTTAATATTGTCCCTCGAAAACAGGCAATTGAAGATGTTCAAATAAGCCATGAAACAGAAGAAGCAGTAAATTTTGCTGTTGAATCAAGGAAGAAAGAACTTGATGAATTCGAAGCACAGATAGGAACCCATCTTTTCATTGAAGGAGAAATCATTGCTGTATCCTTTGATCCAATGAATATCATCCCTTTGGAAGGCAGGTTATTACATAAAAATTATATAAAAGTAAGGATAAATAACCAAGAATACCTTATTCAACAACCATCCCTTGCCTATTGTGCGGTTGGATTGAAAAATATAAATAAATTACTTATCGTATTACAGGATAAACCATTGGAAACGGGTGATTCACTTTTCATCACTGGTATTGGAGAAATAAAGGGTCAGTATGAAATACAAAAAGATACGATCAATTTGGTTGTTAATTAGATTGTAAGGACGCAGTTTATAAGAAGCGGGGTCCCTTATATAATAAAGAAAACTCGCAAATTTCTACTGCGAGTTTTCTTTTGAACCTCTATAACATAGCAATAATATTTATGAAAACAGCCTTTTTTAAGAAGGTCGCCTTAATCTACGTAGTTCGACAGCTCAATCAAATTGTAATCAGGATCTCTTATGTAGACAGAAACGATCGGACCTAAAGCACCTGTACGTTTGACCGGCCCTTCTTCAATGTTTACATTATGTTTTTGTAAATGATGGATTATGCTTTCGATCTTTTCTTCTGTAATAAAACATAAATCAGCGGAACCTGGAAGAGGATGCTTTGCTTTAGGCTCAAATTCATGCCCTGCTTGATGTAAGTTTATTTTTTGATCACCAAAACGAAGCGCTACTCTTCCTTCTCCGAAAGTTTCTTTTTGCATGCCTAAGATAACCGTATAAAAGTGAATGGTTTTTTCAACGTCTTTTACTGTTAACACAAAATGGTCTAGTTTTTTAATCATTTCGTTTCCTCCTAACAAGGTACACTTTTTTCTTCTGACGGTAGGGTAAGTACTGGGTGAGATCTGAGAGGTTTTTCTATACATAAGTATATCATTTGTAAAGTGGAGAATAGCCAGAGACAGCTTTATGTTCATTTTTAGTTCAAAAGAGCGTTTTATAAATAGCCTGTTTTAAAATATTATGGTTTTACACAATTAAAGGTTTGTGGAATTTTATGTTAATATTGGATGAAGAGTAGCATTTATTTTAATAACTTATTCGGGAAAGTTTGTTGATTAAATATGTTAAAAAATTTAAATACATATAAGGATGGAGATGCTCGTATGTCTATGGGGATTCTTTCTTTAATCACTTTTGTTATCTGGTTTGTAGCCATTCAAGAGTTTTTGAAGCCCGAAAAGAATCAGAGTAACCGAAAAATAATGATGTTAACATCCGCAGGCTCCTTGCTGACGTTAGTTTTGACCATTTCACTTTTTCAAACGCTATAAAAATACCTTAAAAAGCGTTTTTTCGTCTGCTACAAGAAGCGTAATACATGCGGCCCTGAGTTCTTCCGTGGTTGTATGATTTGGTTTTCAGAAAATGATGAGGAAGGGGAGAGTAGAGATTGTGAAGAGGAACTACACATTACTGTTTTATTTTCTGTTTGTATTGTCAATGATAGGCGGCCTAGCGTTAAGAGATACGTTTTCCTATTCAATGATGGTTGGAGGCGGAATAGGGCTCACCTTTCTTTTTTGCTCCGCTTATTCTGCAGAAAAAAAGAAAAAGAAGCATGTGAACTGATGGTTCGCATGCTTCTTTTTTTATGTTTTTTTGTACGACTATCTTATTTATAAATGGTGGACGGAATTTTAAACGTATGAATGCCGTTAGAATACGGGCCGTACTCATACTCACCAAATATAATAGCAATGCCGCTACTTGTATAGTAAAACTGATCGTCTTTTAAATTTACAGACTTAAATTCATTAACCCAGAACTGAGCACCTTTTTTATTACGCGCAATCATTTCATTCCGGATATAGTTATTAACTTTATTCAACTTCGTATTATTGTTAATAATATCTTTTAAGCTAATTTGTCGAGCTTTTAACAAATCGTAATTGTAAGTATCAATCCAAGCGTTGCCGTGAACGCCGCCAGCGTACGCATCATTCGTAACAGCAACACTTAAAATATTATCTTGGTTGTAAGGTACAGAGTATGTCATATTACGAGAATAAGGACCTGGCGTCCAGCCGTTTTTGCGGTCTTCCTTTTCTTGTTCTTTTAGCTCGTTATGTTCTTTTTGTGCTTCTTTCGCAATATTTAAGAACTTTCGATTATAGCTAGCTTCAAATGGTTTATTGATAAGAGCAGATACCTGAGGGTAACTAATGTTGCTTGCTAAAGATTTCTTCGTAACTGTTACCCCTAAGGCTTGAATTTTGTCAATAGGGGCTTTTTCATACTTAATACTTGATGACTTTTGAGCATAGGTACCCTTTGATACCCCATAAAGACCACCAAATTTGCTAGATTCAGAATACACGCGGAATACTTGCCCTTTTGTCACTTTTCTAGCCGCTGCTAACTTGTTGTTTTTTATGTTGTAAAGATTCGTGTTCTTTAAAACGGTAACGCGTCCTATTTGCCCTTTAACCAGTTCCTGATTCCCCCACACGACTTTTGCTTCTGCAACTGTTTGCGGAGCAAGCGGTGAAAATAACAAAGCAAAACCTAAAACAACTGCGCTAACCCTTTTGAACCTTTTCATAAAAGCCCCCTAAAGTGATTTTTGTAGGTTTTAAAACTAATACATACTTTATTTTCCAAAAAAGCTCATTCACTAGTATAGCACAACTTTACATTTTTTTACTTTTATTAATTCCTTTTTACGTAATTATTTTTTGACTTACTTTTATTAGAAAAAATAGACCAGCACTTACCACTTTATGCCTTCAGTAAAAAGAAGAAAAAAGTCAGTTATTTACCCTGGACTAAAAAAGTTTCCTGTGGTAAACTTTCGGTATTATTATAAGTGAAAACTAAAATTTTTAAATAATTGATGCAGACAGGTTCACTTTTCTGCTTAAGCAGAATAGCCTATTACAAATCAACGAGTATATTTTTTTACCTTAAAAGTTGGTCTAATGAAAAAAATATAACCTTGTATAAAAAACAAGAAGGGGTGAAAAATAGATGGCTAGTGTAAAAAATTCTCCGCTGTCTACATTTACGACAGGTGAAACGGTGCAGCTAGAGCGAATTGAAATCGAAGGTGCCTTAAAGCGTCGCTTGTTAGATTTAGGGTTTATTCCAGGAGCCATCATCAAAGTGCTTCAAAAAAGCCCGTTGGGAGATCCTGTTGCTTATCAAGTCAGTCATACAACGATTGGTCTCAGAAAAGAAGAAAGCTCAAAAATTTTTGTAAAAAAAGTAGGTGACGACGGTGAGTGAGTATCGCATTGCATTAGCAGGAAATCCGAATACAGGAAAAAGTACGTTATTTAACGGGTTAACCGGTCTTAAGCAGCACACGGGAAACTGGACGGGAAAAACCGTAGCCAAAGCAGAAGGGACGTTTGAACATCACGAGCAGCTCTACACAATCGTCGATCTGCCTGGAACGTATTCACTTTATTCAAATTCGGCAGACGAAGAAGTAGCGCGCGATTATATTTTATTTGAAAGACCTGACGTGACGGTTGTTGTGGTCGATGCAACGGCGATGGAACGAAATCTTAATCTAGCTCTGCAGGTAATGGAAATGACGGAAAACGTCGTGATTTGCGTGAACTTAATGGATGAAGCAAAGAAAAAAGGAATTGTGATTAATGAAAAAAAGCTGGCTGAATCGTTAGGGGTACCGGTTGTGCCTATATCAGCTCGCAATAAAAAAGGGATTACGAATTTGCTGGATGCGATTGAAGGAGTCGTGCGCGGGCAGGTAAAACTTAACCCTTACCAGGTGCAGTACACAAAAGAAATTGAAGCTTCGCTAAAGGAGCTAGAACCTCAAGTTGCTTCTATTGTGGGAAATCAATTTCCTCTCCGCTGGATTGCTTTACGAGTTCTTGATGGAGACACCTCGTTTTTAGAAACAATTCAGCAGCATCAGCAGCAAGATATCAGCCACACAGAAAGGAGGAACAGCGCATATGGGAAATCCGTTAACTCCTGAAAACTCATTAGCGATGGAACAGCTAACGCGCTATGCGCAGCAGGCAAAAGAAAAAGATCATCGTTCAAATATGGTGGCAAGCATTTATCAGTCGTCACAGCAAATATGTAAAAAAGCCGTTGTGTACCAAGACCGCTCAAAGCTTCAGCGCACGGAGAAATTGGATAAAGTCTTCACTTCGCCAATCTGGGGCTTTCCGATTATGCTTGGTATTTTATCGGTCATCTTTTATATCACTATAGCAGGGGCAAACGTTCCTTCTGGATTAATTGCAGAAGGGTTCGGCTGGGCGGAAGGATATTTAACAGCTTTCTTTCAAGCGATGCATGCACCAGAATGGATGCACGGAATTCTTGTATTAGGGCTGTTTCGCGGTACGGGATGGGTCATTAGCGTGATGCTGCCTCCAATGGCCATCTTTTTCCCGGTGTTTGCGCTTTTAGAAAACTATGGCTATTTGCCTCGCGTCGCGTTTAATATGGATCGTTTGTTCAAACGAGCGGGCGCACACGGCAAGCAGTCACTGACGATGGCGATGGGATTTGGATGTAACGCCGCAGCGATTATGTCAACGCGTATTATTGAATCACCCCGTGAACGTATGATGGCGATTTTAACGAATAACTTTGTTCCATGTAACGGCAGATGGCCTACGCTGATTTTGTTAGCTTCTTTATTTATGGCAACAGGCTTTACAGGAAGCGCTAAAACATTCGTAACGGCGCTTGTGGTAGTGGGAACCGTGTTATTTGGAATTGTTGTGACGCTGTTCGTATCATGGGCACTGTCTAAAACGGCGCTGCGTGGAGTACCAACCCACTATACGCTAGAGCTCCCGCCTTACCGTAAGCCAAAATTTGTAGATACAATTGTGCGTGCGACGCTGGATAAATCGCTGTTCGTGTTAAAACGCGCGATTATTGTTGCAGCACCCGCGGCGGTGTTAACGTGGGTATTGGCTAATATCTATATTGGCGATACGAGTATTTTAATGCACTTTGTTCAGTTTCTTGATCCGTTTGCCAAGACGCTAGGACTAGACGGGTATATATTAGCTGCTTTTATTATTGGCTTGCCCGCTAATGAAATTGTTGTACCGGTTTTACTGATGGCGTATTTATCAACGGGCTCATTAATTGAAATTGAAGATGCAACAAGACTCAAACAAATTTTCCTTGATCACCACTGGACGTGGCTAACGGCTCTTAATATGATGCTGTTTTCGCTTCTGCATTTTCCGTGCGGAACAACGCTTGTGAACATTTATAAAGAAACCAAAAATGTTAAGTGGACGTTTCTTGCTTTTGCGATTCCAACAGTGATTGCGATTGGGGTTACGTTTGCGGTTGCTCAAGTGGTAAAAGCGTTTAACCTTATTTAAATATGAAATAAACGTGCAGGGCTTTGCGAAAAGTCCTGTATTTTTTATGAGTAGTCAATGAGATAAAGAGTATGATAGGGTGAACTTGATTGCTATTTGTTAGGTTAAATGGTAATTTGTATGATATAGATTTGCTTAATGCGCAAAAGAGATTAATAGAAAAAAGCGCCAATGAAATGCTAAAAGGAGGCTGACGGTGGGGATATTTTTTAATAAAATAGATTCAAACAAGAGGAGTAAGTATCAAACAAGGCTGTATTCTTGCTTCACTGTTCTCATCATAATCAATGTGATTAACAGCTGGTTTCTCGAGTGGCTGTGGCTTTATATCACCACAAGTAGCGTTCTTGTTATACTAGTGGTATTCCTGCTCAAAACACCTAAACGTGATTTAGAGAAAGAGTGGAAGCAGCTAGAAATAGAGAAAGACGAGGCTTTTGAAAACAGAGTCAATTTGATGATGATGAATGGCCGAAGTGACGTTCAGGCTATTAAATACATACGAAAAGAAAAAAATCTCGGTTTGCTTCATGCGAAGCAGTATCTTGACCGTATTAAAGAATCCAAGGAATAATAAAAACGACTTCTAGAAAGGATAGAGGGCTCGGTTTTGAAGTGAAAAGTAACAAATAGCATATCACAAAAACAGATTTTTTCGCAGGCTTTTCGGTATTAAAATAACCAAAAAGGACTATCAAATGATGGTCCTTTTCGCTTAAATGCCTAATATCGAAATGTACTCGTTATTTTTACACTTTTCAGTTATCCAAGTTTGGAATTCGCTGATAACTTGAACTAAATCACTAACATTTTGGTTGAGGTTTTCTTTGAATTTTTTCTCCGTGCTGTCCAGATAGAAAAAACCGATATGCTTTTTTAATTCATCAGCTTTTGGATTATCCATTAAAAATAATTTAAGGTTTTCTAGTTCCTCTACAATCAACTTCCAAGTCACTCGGCTTATCTCACTCATTCCCCAAAGAGAATATATTTTGTAGTGTTTTTCAATCGCACTGGAAAAGTAAGTGAATGTTTTATCTGTGAAAAATATTGATTCTTTAGTCCAGTGTTCACCTGTGTATTTTCCAGGTTTTATTTCCACATAACAAGTCCCCTGTAAGAAGTCTAAATCACGAATAATTTTAATAGGTTCTGTCAAATTCGTTCCTCCCAATAGTAATTATCTAAGTTAAATAATATTTTTATCACATCAATAGTAGTAACAATTCAGAAGCTTATTCTAGCATGATTTTCAAGTGCATGACATTAGTCCTTTCCAACTTATTAGTATGCTGATTTATAGACTAATTACCGATATATCCTGCAAAATCAGCAAAACTAAAAGGTTCAAACCACATGTAGTTTGAACCTGAAATTATGACGATATTTAAGTTTTTTACTCTTAATCCAATCCTTTATAAGAAGCAGAGGTCGTTTTTTAATAGGCGGTTTACTTTTTCTCGCCAACCGTCACTTTTTTCGTAAACATCTTCATGTCGCCGTCTACCGTCACGTGAGCAGTAATCGTATAGTCACCGTCTTCTTTAAACGTATAGTCCGTGCTGTAGGCGCCGTTACCTTCGTGTTTTGCATCAATCATTTCTTGATTAATATAGCCTTCTTTTTCAACTTGAATTTGTACAGCGTCTGCGTTTTCTATCTTTTGGTCTCCTTGTGTAACGAGCACTTCGATAGAAACTGGTTTATTGGAGTGAATGGTTTGGAGCACTTGAATTTCCCCTTTAACTTCCTTTGACCTTTGATCATTTCCTTTTGAACAGCCGACCACGGCAATGACTAAAATGATCAGCAGCATGCTAAGCTTTTTCATAACTGTCTCCTTTTATATAGCCTAAACAATAGGGTGGATAACCAGCCTCAACTGTTAATAGTACCTTTTTTTGGTTTCTGAATCATGTATAAAATCATTTCAATGATAGCGACTATCACTAAAGAAATACCGAATAGAGGCATCATTATACCTAAAACGACCATAAGCACAATAAATCCAATTGAAACCTGATGGGATGTTTTAGGCGGTGGTGAAAAACTCTTTTTTCTCTGACGCGATAGCCACGTTTTTATTCCCCAAAAAATAACGAATAAAAAGGCTAGACATACGGTTAAATTGATTACTTTATTTGGCCAGCCGAATAAATGTCCTTCGTGCAAAGGGATTCCCCATGTGAACCATTTTGCTAGAATTCCATAATCATCGTAGCTTACTTTTGAAAGCAGCTTTCCGCTATATTGATCAAAATAGGTTGTCATTTCATCATAAGGGCTTACATCTAAACCTGTTACGCCCGTATTGCTTCCTTTTGAAACTGTATAAACACCATCTTGACTCGTTGGGTAGACAATCGAATAAGGTTTTGAAATATGTGCTTTCTCCACTTTGCTCATTAATTGATCAACGCTTAGCATATGTTCATGATCTAGCATTCCCGCCATATTTCCCATATTTTCATGGTGGGCATGAGAATGCTCGGATGCAGGGGCTTCGTTTTTTCGTGTCGCCCAAGGAATTTCACTCATATCAGAAGTTGGTGGCTGCTGCTTTAGAGTCGGAATTCCAATAGAAGGATGATTTTGTGCAGCCGAATAAATAAAGTTCCCCATAAATGCTGACCAAGGCAAGCCTGTAAAGATGATAATAATCATTGGAATAGTGATGATAGTGCCAACTAGTGCATGCAACTTTCTATTTTTCTGCCGCTTACTATCTGCTTTGTTCTTCTTTAATAATTTTCCTTTAAATGTCATATAAATCCCTGAAACCATCAAGAAAATAGCCCAGCATGCAGCTAGTTCTACTAAATAGTTTACAACGGTTCCTCCGACAAACAGGGAGCTGTGTACATTTCGCATAACATTTGAAAAGGTATAGGATGCATTTTGGCTGCCGACGATTTCGTTGTGCTTGTCCAAGAATACATACTTTTGGTCGCCTTCTTTATTGGTCATAGTCAGGCGTTTATTGTAGGGATCATCTAGTACAATGACTTTGGAAACTGAGTAATCCGGGAATTTTTCAGCTGCTTTTTGAATTCCTTCATCGATAGTCAGCTGCACTGCTTTTTCGCCATTTCCAAAGAATAAATGATCGTACGCTTTGTTTTCGACGTTTGTATAAAACAAATAACCAATTCCGCTTAGTGTTAACGTAATCAATAATGGCATAATAAAAAGCGATGCATAGAAGTGCCATCGCCAGAAGCGATTATAGTTGTTCTTCTTCAAAGTATACCCTCCAGTAAACGTATAAATATAGAAAAGGCTATTCCACATGCTGGTCAATCAGCTTTTCTATAAAACTCTATCACTGAAATACTAAAATAAAATCATCCGAATGAGTGATTTTTCAGCAGTGCCCGCTAAGAAGAATTGAACATTTTGTTACAAAGCGGTTTTTTTATAAAAATGCAGCGATTATTTCTATAAATTGTAAAATTAGGGGCGCGAGTATTTCAGGTGTTTTATTTGCTTTTTGATAAAGCGGATGGAAGACGGTGTTCACAAAATATCCCTTTTATTGACAAAAATCACTCGAAGGGGTGATGTAATCAAACGAAAACTATTTCTATACTAAAATTAACTAGACAAAGAAGGTAGCTGAACAATGAATTCTTTGTAGAAGAAAATACTAGATTGCAAAGGAGAAGGAGGAATGAAAAAGCTATACGCAGGTGTTCTTTTTTTTACAGCAGTGCTGTTTTTTAATTCACATCATATTTTCGCACAGGAAAATTTACAGTCTCTTATTGACGAAGCTAAACCGGGTGAAACTATTCATTTAAAGAATAAGGTTTATGAAGGGCCTATTACTCTCACAAAGCCCATCACTCTTACGGGAAGTGAAAAAACGGTGCTTCAATCTAAAGGGAAGAGCCCTGTGGTGACTGTAAAAGGGAAGGAAATTCACCTTAAGGGATTTAACATTAAGCAGCTTACCTCACAAAAAAAAGTTCCGGCTCTTGAAGTGAAAGGCAGAAAAAATTCAGCTACAAAATTAAAAATACAAACTACTTCACTAGGAATAAACTTAGATAATGTACATGATTCGATGTTCTCTCATTTGATTGTTAAAGGAAATCAGCAAGAAAACGGTGTGAATGTTTTAAACTCCACTAAAAACAAAATTGGTAATTTGCGTGTGTCTGAGGTGCTAGACGGTATTTACATTGAAAATAGCGATAGCAATACTTTTGTACAAAACACTGTTCAACATTCTAGATATGGCTTTCATTTGATGTTCTCAAATCATTTGTTTCTGTATCAAAATAGCTCAAAGCAAAATTATATTGGAGCTATGGTTATGGAAACAAGTAGAAGTATTATTAAAGAAAACGCTTTTACTCAAAATGCTCAAAACGTCAATTCATACGGTCTTCTGCTTTTTGATACAACGGATACAAAGGTCGTCAAAAACGATTTATCCAGTAACCGAATTGGAATAAAACTGCAGAGTTCAGCACGCAACAGCCTTACACAAAACAGCATAAAGACGAACTTCATTGGGATTCAGTTTGATGACGCATCTTCTAATATTGCCTCGACTAATATGTTTTTAGGCAATGTAAATGATGTACAGGCTATTGCAAGTAAAAATAATAACATGGATAAGAACTACTGGGACAGCTCTTGGAAGGTAGATGCTAAAAATAATGGTACCAGCATTATTCCATATAAAGCAGATCCTTTCTTTCTTAGCTTAACGAAAGAAACGCCAGAATATCAGATTTTCTTTCAATCTCCTGGAATGGTTCTTTTACAAAAGATGTTAAAAAGCCCGGACCAATTGATTTTATCCGATCGCTTACCGCTAGTGAACATTCCACACAAGCAATTAACACAAAATTTAAATTCAACTAGAGGACTTCTGCTAATGGGGATTGGCATGATTTTATTGAGTGCTCTATGTATCCAAATGGGGAGGAAAACGAAATGAAAAAAATAAGCTTACTTATGGTATTAGCAACAATCTTTCTAATAAGTGCCTGCGGACAAAAAATAGAGCCGCGAGCAATTAACGAAAAAACAGACACGTGTGCGGTATGTAACATGGCTGTAATGGATAATCAGTTTGCGACTCAGGTTGTGTTAGATAGCGGAAAGTCAATGATGTTTGATGATATTGGCTGCATGTACACGTGGATGAAAGAAAATAAAGATCAAAAAATTAAAGCGCAGTTTGTACGAGACTACCGTACGAAGGAATGGGTACCGTCTGAGGAAGCCAACTATGTATATGATAAATCTATTAAAACGCCAATGGCTTATAACGTTGTCTCGTTCGAAAGTGAAAAAGAAGCGGATAAATTTGCTGAAAAGTACGACACAAGTACCCTAACTTATGAGAAGTTAAAATCTCATAAGTGGGAAATGAACAAGAAGCAGATGAGCGATATGGATGGGGAAATGAAGCATTCTCACGATGAAAGCGGAGAAATGACAGAGATGGATGGCCACAGTCATCAATAAACAGTAGCTAGATAAAAGACAACTACCGAAGTTGTCTTTTATCAATTAGACAGCCGGGATTAAAAGGAGTGAGAAGTAGTGTGGAATATTTGGCGTTCTGAGCTGGCAGTATCTTTTCGGCAACGAACATATTTTTCTTTCGTGGTTTTATGGGTGGTTGTGCTCTCATTTTTGTTTTTACTTCAAAGCACTTCACCCGCATTTAGTGGTTATACGAATATCACTGGAACAATTATGAATTTACTGCTCTACATCATTCCGTTATTTATGCTTATTAATGGATCATTTTCGATTGCCAGCGAAATGGAAAACGGGCAGTTCAGGCTGCTTTCTACATACCCGTTATCAACCGTTTCTTATGTAATAGGGAAAATACTAGGGCAGATTACGTCTCAGTGCTTAATGTTTACCTTAAGCTACGGAATTAGTTTGCTCATTGGACTGTTGTTTGGCGTTTCATTTTCAGCCAAATGGGCAATTGCTCTCTACTTTTTTGCGATCAGCCTGCTATTCTTCTTTTTAATAATGGGGGTTGTCATTGGCTCGTTTAGTTCGACTCGGTGGCAAGCACTGTCTATTTCGGTATTTATCTGGTTTTTTTTAATTATGCTATGGCCAACGGCTTTAATTAGCACGTTGAATTTACTGCCTTATCCTATGGTTGGGGCTGCTTTAAAGACGTTGCTTTATATAAACCCAGCAGAACTACTCAGGATTGTATTTGTCATCAAATTAAACGGTGGAGCCGTTTTTGGACAAGCCTATGACGGACTCACCTCTTATTATAATTACGATCAATGGATATCGTGGCTTGGACTATGTTATTACACGCTAGTTGTGATGGTAATAAGCATATTAATCTCTGACAAAAACCTGACTCGAAAAAGGAGGAAATAATGTACGTTTTAAAGGATATTTCAAAACGCTATAAGCAGCATGTGGCATTGGCTCCTTTAAGCTTTCAGGTAAGTAAAGGGGAGTGCCTGGTTTTGTGCGGTGGTAACGGCGCGGGCAAGAGTACCCTTATTGATATACTGGCGGGCATCTCTATGCCTTCAAGCGGTGCTGTCACTCTTGAAGAAGACTCTTTAATAGATCATCGAAAGCAGTATTTAACAAACATTTCTTATATGCCCGATGACTTTCACGCTCAGCGCTATTTAACTGTTAGAGAATTTCTTTTATTCTATGGATCACTAAGAAGCGTTTCAAAGGATAAAGTAAATAAAGTGCTGGACACGATAGGTCTTCAAGAAAAACAGTATGCAAAGGTTAAAGAGCTATCTAAAGGAATGAGGCAGCGTCTTTTGCTTGGTCAAGCACTGCTGCCAGAGGCAAAGGTTATTTTATTAGATGAACCAACTAACGGACTCGATCCCTATTGGATCAATCAGTTTATTCAAATCATAAAAGAAGCAAAAAAAAATGGAACGATCATTATCTTTTCTACTCACATGATGGACGTAGCAGCTGAGTTAGGGGATGAAATCATGTTTTTAGACAATGGCCATGTTGTAAAACAGCTAAAAAATTATTATTTAAATATTCCTGAATTTACGCTGAAGCTTCTGTCTTTACACAGACAATTAAAAAGAAGTGACTAAGGTCAGCTGGTCTACCATCTCTTAAATTTTGATGATTCAGTACGCAAAACAACTTAGATAAAAAGGGGTTATTTGCATGTCTTTAACCAAAATTATCACCTATGACCTTTTACATTCGGACGAGCAGGATTCACCTTTTTTGGAGGTCATTCAAAGGTATAATAATGTCAAAATTACATCGTCCTGTTATGTAGTGGAAACGGCTGACTCACCCCAGGAAATACGGAATAAGCTGTTTCAATATATGAACATAAACGATAGGATATTTGTTAGTAATTTAAAAACGGGAAGTGTAGGGACGAACATTATTGGTAATCCGCAAAAATTTATTGATATGAAAAAAGAATAGACAGAAGTTCACTGTTAAAAACGTGCTGCTATAGAAAAAAGCTTTTCTTTTGTTAAAGGAAAAGCTTTTTTCTATAGCAGCGTCCTTTACATCTATAAAATATGCTATAAATACCTCCTTTGAGTGATTTACCATATTTTTATAAATGATAGGATAAGGAAGAAAGGGTTTTTCATTAGGTTTGTTGTTAGTTATTATAAAAGCGTTTTCAATTAAGGGGAGAGATACATATATGAAGCAGAAAAAATGGCTGGTCTTTATTGGTACGATCCTTCTTTTGGCTTTATCCGCCTGTGATAAGGATGTCAAAGATCCACTCAATTACAAGATGAATACTTTTTCGTATCAAGATCAAAATCAGCAAGAATATGGGCTGAATGAGTTAAAAGGAAAAGTATGGGTAGCAGATTTTATCTTCACTAGTTGTACAACCGTTTGTCCTCCTATGACAGCTCACATGACTAAGCTTCAAGAAGAGGTGAAGAAGAGCGGAATAAAAAATATAGAATTCGTTTCCTTCAGCGTTGATCCGCAAAATGACAGTCCGCAGGCTCTTAAACAATATGTAAAGAAGTTTAATGGTAATCTAGAAAACTGGCATTTGTTAACAGGTTATTCTCAAAAACAAATTAAATCCTTCGCCATGAACAATTTTAAAGTTTTTGTTCAAAAGCCTAAAGATACGGACCAAATTATACATGGAACAAGCTTTTATTTAATTAATCAAGAGGGGATTGTAAAGAAAGACTATAACGGAGTAAGCGATGTGCCGTATGCACAAATCATTGAAGATATTAAAATTTTGCAGCACTGAGAAAGAATTACTATAGGAATATGGATAAAATGAATATATTGTCAGTCTTCGTAAAAAGCTGCTTGTTTTTCAGGCAGCTTTTTTATACGAAAACACCTAATAAACTATACTGAGAGTTTACGATTGATAAGAAGGTGAGAGCTGCTTTACAACATTGTGCCATACGTTTAGGATTAAACATAATAAGTTAGTAAAAGGGGAGAAGGATATTGCCTATACTTAATGATAAGCTGTACGGAAACTTTGAAATAGACGGTGTTCTTTTAAAACTGATTCAAAGTGACCCCGTACAGCGTTTAAAAGGAATTTACCAAGGCGGAGCGAGCCGGTTTGTAAATGAAAAATGGAATACTACTCGATACGATCACTCCGTTGGTGCGATGATGCTTGTACATAGGCTAGGAGGCTCTTTGGAAGAGCAAATAGCAGCTTTATTACATGACGTTTCACATACGGCATTTTCTCATGTGATTGACTATGTTTTGGAACAAAAAGAAGAAAATTATCATGAAATGATTTACGAACAAATTGTGACCGGGTCGTCTATTCCTTCTATTTTAACGAGCGCCGGTTTAAACTGGCGAGATATCTTACTTGATGAAAGCCAGTGGACGCTGCTCGAACAGAACGCTCCGCGCTTATGCGCTGACCGCGTGGATTATACGCTGCGGGATTTGTACGTATGCGGCGAGATTACTTTACAAGAAGTGCATGCGTTTTTGGATCAGCTTGTCGGATTTAAGGGACAAATGGCGTGCTGTAATTTATCAGCGGCAGAGTGGTTTGTGGATGCTTACTACAAAGAAGTCATTGGCTTTTTTATGAATCCGCTTAATATGTTTGGGAATTATCAGCTGACGGAAATTATCAAGCTTGCTTTGCAGAAAGATATAGTGTCTATGGAAGATTTTTTAAAGCAGGATGACGATGTGGTTCGGTTGCTGAAAAACGCTGGAGATAGTAGCATTGAAGGGATGCTATCTGCTCTTTTTAACAGCAAAGCAGAAACAGGAACGGCGTCTTGTTATGATGTTTACCAAACGACAAAAATGCGCTGGGTTGATCCTCTCGTCATTGGTTCAGATGGGGCGGCTCCTGTATCTCAGTTATCACTTACCGCTAAAAGAGCAATAGAGCAAGCGAAACAAAGGATAGAAAAAGGAGTATATATCATCGTTCAGGCTCCGTTATAAAATGAATCGTTACATAAAAAAGGGGATGCAATAATGTGCATCCCCTTATCTTATAAGAAGTTTTATAGACCTCTAAAGAAGCCTTCTCTTAACGAACTTCATCACGCTTTGCAGTTAGTTCTTTAATCGTTTCGCCTTCAACTAACACCGGCTGATAGTAAGTTTCGTTTGGTAACTCTTTTTTGCCCTGCAGCTTTTTAATGATCCAATCAGCCGCGTCGTGTCCCATTTGTTCCTGCGGATGGGTTAACGTTGTTAAATTAATCGTCGCATTTTTAGCGATGTACGAATTATCTTGACCAATAATTGACAACTTGTCCGGAATGGAAATGCCAAGCTGTCTGCATACATTTACAACTTCTAATCCGACTTCGTCGTTATAGCAGACAAGAGCGGTCATTTCGTCTTGATTTTCAGTGAGAAACTCTTTTAAATTAGCGTACAAATCGAGCTTTGTTTCGGTGTTAAAAGACAAAATATGCTCAGGCTGAAAGCGTAGTTTTGCATCACCGAGCGCTTTTATGTAGCCTTTCATTCGGTATTTTCCTTGCAGGTCATCCATTTTGGCAATAAGTCCAATTTGTGTATGTCCTTTTGAAATTAATTCATTTGTGGCAAGGTAGCTTGACTGAACGTCATCTAAACAAAAAAACGGAACCTCTAATTCTTCGTAGTAGGCGTTAATCATCGTAAACGGAACGTCTTGTTCTTTGAATGATAAATAATAAGAGATGTTTGGATTGTACAAATTACTTTTTGTAGGTTCAACAATTAAGCCGTCTACTCCGTAGGAAAGCATCATTTCCAGGGCTTTTTTTTCTTGTTCTACATCATTATTCGTGCTCGCCAGCAGCAGGGAATAATTATCTTTATTTAACCTGCTTTCAATTCCGCGAATGATCGAAGGGAAAATATAGTCGGAAATATAGGTAGTAATTACGCCGATCGTTTTGTTGGCAGAAGCCCCGCTCGCTTTGGATTGATACTGGTTGCTTACATAGGTGCCAGACCCTTTTTCGCTTCTTAAAAATCCTTCATTCGACAGCTCTAAAATCGCTTTTCGAACCGTATGTCTGCTGACACCATACGTTTCTTGCATGACCGATTCAGTCGGGATTTGCTCGCCAATGCTGTAATCGCCTGAAAGAATTTTGCTTTTTATATCTTCAATAATCACCTGATATTTTGGCTTCATGTTTTCACTTCTTTCGTAGTTGTATACATTCAACTTTTTTTATGTATAAAATTTGTATGGACATATTTTATCATGAACGTGAATAAATGAAAAGATTTCCGTAATTTTTAATCAAAAGGAAAATGATTTAAGGGTTGAATACCGATTTTTTAAAAGTTTAAGAAGAGAATAGTAGGGTGTTTTGAGTATTTGTGTGCATATATAATTTTATTATTGACAAATGTACGTACAAATAAATATACTTAAGTTGTTAACAAATTCAAACAGCGTTACATAAAACGGAAAGCGCTTCCTTACTGCTATAGGTATCTTTATAGCTATCAGAAAGGAGATTAAACGTGAAAACAACTCAAGAAACCATAAAACAAGCAATTGCTAAAGGAAAAACGTCCCTTGGAATTGAACTTGGATCTACTCGTATTAAAGCGGTGCTGATTGACGAAAATTTTGAAACGATCGCATCAGGCAGTTATGAATGGGAAAATCTCTTAGAAGACGGTTTTTGGACGTACAACTTACTCGATATTATTACAGGTCTGCAAAGTGCTTACCGTGAAATGAAGCAAGAAGTGGAACGAAGCTACGGGATCACCATTCGAACAGTTGGCTCCATCGGCGTTTCAGCTATGATGCACGGATATATGGCGTTTGATAAAACGGGTGAGCTGCTTGTTCCGTTTCGAACGTGGCGTAATGCAACAACAAGCGAAGCAGCAAAAGAATTAACTGAACATTTTAACTTTAATATTCCTGAACGATGGAGCATTGCGCATCTGTATCAGGCAATCATCAATCAAGAAAAACACCTGCCGCGCATCCATTACATAACAACGTTAGCCGGCTATATTCACTGGCTGCTGACGGGCACTAAGGCGCTTGGCATTGGAGATGCTTCGGGGATGTTTCCAATTGATGAACGCACGCAAAATTACAGTGAAGATATGATGAAGAAGTTTAATGAGCTTATTTCTTACAAAGGATATCCGTGGCAACTATCAGATATTCTGCCTGCAGTTCATACTTCAGGCGAGCAAGCAGGCACGTTAACAGCGATAGGAGCTAGTATTTTAGATCAATCAAAAAATTTGCAGCCGGGCATTCCGTTTTGTCCTCCAGAAGGAGATGCAGGAACGGGAATGGTGGCGACAAACAGCGTAAGAAAACGTACGGGAAATGTTTCAGTAGGAACGTCCGTTTTTGCGATGATTGTACTAGATAAAAAGCTTTCAAAAGTCTATCCGGAAATTGATTTGGTTACCACGCCAAACGGCAGTCCAGTTGCCATGGTTCATGCGAATAACTGTTCAAGCGACTTGAATGCTTGGCTCGGATTGTTTCGTGAATTTTCGGAGGCGATGGGGCAAAAAGTAGAGTCGGATAAATTGTTCCAAGTGATGTTAAATAAAGCGTTAGAAGCTGATCCAGATGCAGGGGGCTTGCTTAGCTACGGCTATTTCTCAGGTGAAAATATTACCGGATTAGAAAGTGGACGTCCGCTATTTGTCCGGTCAGCAAAAAGCAATTTTAATCTAGCAAACTTTATGCGAACGCATCTTTTTACAGCTTTTGGCGCTTTAAAAATCGGAATGGATCTTTTAGTAAAAGAAGAAAACGTAAAGATTCACAGCATTTTAGCGCACGGAGGATTATTTAAAACGCCGGTAGTGGGTCAAAAAATGATGGCAGCGGCAATTAATACCCCGGTTTCCGTCATGGACACAGCGGGAGAAGGCGGCGCGTGGGGAATGGCTATTCTTTCTTCTTATATGCTCAATAAAAGTGAGAATGAAAGTTTAGAAGATTTCTTGGATGATAAAGTCTTTAAAGAAGTGACCGCACAAGAAATTTATCCTGATGAGCTCGATGTAAAAGGGTTTGAAGCATTTATTAAAAGATATAAAAAAGGGCTAGTCATTGAAAAAGCAGCTGCCGAGCATCACAGCGAAGAACGGGAGGAGTTACTGTGCTAGATAAATTAAAAGAAGAAGTATTTCAAGCAAACCTCGATTTGCCAAAACACGGACTGGTCAAGTACACGTGGGGAAATGTAAGTGCAGTTGATCGAGACAGCGGTTTGTTTGTGATTAAACCAAGCGGGGTGACGTATGAAAAAATGACGGCCAAAGATATGGTAGTCGTAGACCTAGATGGCCGCGTGGTAGAAGGTGAGCTTAATCCGTCCTCTGATACACTGACACACGCCGTACTATATAAACACTATCCCGAAATTGGCGGTATTGCTCATACGCATTCAACGTGGGCGACCATTTGGGCTCAAGCAGGACTTGATGTGCAGGCAATGGGAACGACTCATGCCGATACCTTTTATGGTTCCGTACCGTGCGCGCGCTTTTTGACAGAAAAAGAAGTAAATGACGGATATGAAGTGGAAACGGGCAAGGTGATTATTGAAACGTTTGAAAAGCGCGGTTTAGATGTGCTAGCGGTTCCTGGAATTTTACTTCAAGGACACGGGCCGTTTACGTGGGGAAAAGATGCCAAAACGGCGGTAATGAACAGCGTCGTATTAGACGAAGTATCAAAAATGAACTTCTTTACACAAAAATTAAACGGACTGGCTGAAGAGCTGCCGCAGCGTATATTAGACAAACATTATTTACGAAAACACGGACAAAACGCGTATTACGGGCAAGGGAATTAAAAGACTTACATACAGAAAAGGGGATTATCATGTTAAAAACAGCTCAAAAAGAATTTTGGTTTATTGTTGGTTCACAGCACCTTTACGGAAAAGAAGCGCTAGCAGAAGTAAAAGCACACGCGCAAAGTATGACTGATGCTTTAAATGAAAGCGGTGTCTTACCTTATCCGCTTGTGCTGCAAGATTTAGCTGTGAGTGCTGATACGATTACAAGCATGATGAAAGAAGTGAATTACCGAGATGAAGTTGCCGGTGTAATCACGTGGATGCATACGTTCTCGCCTGCAAAAATGTGGATTCGCGGCACCAAACTGCTGCAAAAACCGCTGCTTCATTTGGCAACACAATTTAACGAAAGTATTCCTTGGGAAACGATTGATATGGATTTTATGAACTTGAATCAGTCCGCTCACGGTGATCGTGAATACGGCTTTATCAACGCGCGTTTGAACAAGCAAAATAAAATTGTAGTGGGCTACTGGGAGCGCCCCGACGTACAGCAGCAAATTGCACAGTGGATGGACGTAGCCGCTGCTTATAACGAAAGCTTCAACATTAAAGTTGCGCGTTTCGGTGACAATATGCGCAACGTGGGGGTAACAGAAGGAGATAAAATCGAGGCGCAAATTCAATTTGGCTGGACGGTTGACTACTTTGGAATCGGTGACCTTGTTCAATATGTCAATGCCGTTACGGAAGAAGAAATCAATGATTTATTTGCTGAATATGCCGACGCGTATGAATTTGTTTACGGCGATTATTCTGCAGAAGACTGGGAATCTAGCGTAAAAGTACAGGCAAGCTATGAAATTGCGATTAAACGTTTTCTAGACGAAGGCGGCTACAGCGCTTTTACGACTAACTTTGAAGATCTATACGGCATGAAGCAGCTTCCTGGTCTAGCGGTACAGCGCTTGATGGCACAGGGATACGGCTTTGCTGGTGAAGGAGACTGGAAAACAGCGGCGCTTGACCGCCTGCTCAAAGTGATGAGCCATAATCAGTCAACGGGCTTTATGGAAGACTACACGTATGAATTGGCTCCCGGACGTGAGTCAGTGCTTCAATCACACATGCTTGAAGTAGACCCGACGCTAGCAGTAAACAAGCCAAAACTAATCGTTTCTCCGCTAGGTATCGGCAACCGCGAAGATCCGGCCCGCTTAGTGTTTGACGGTAAACAAGGAGAAGGCGTAGTCGTTTCTATGGCTGACTTCGGCACGCATTACAAGCTGTTAATTAACGAAGTATCGGCATTTGAGCCGGAAGTTCCAGCTCCACATCTTCCGGTAGCGCGCGTGCTTTGGAACATTAAGCCGAACTTCCAAGACGGCGTTAAAGCGTGGATTGAAAACGGAGGAGGACATCATACAGTTCTTTCATTAAATTTAACTACGGATCAAATTGTGAGCTATGCAAAGCTTGTGAATTTAGAGTACGTCATTATTAAGTAAGCATCATTACTTCCAAGGGAGCGCTGCTTCCTTGGAAGTGAAAATATAGCGTCAGTAAAAGAACGCCGTATTTAGAAATAAATGAAAGCGTTTTAAATAAGTGTGGCAGGAAGAAAAACTAAGACAATACAAAGGGGATATAATCATGAGTAAAGTATCAAGTAAGTTTATCTTCTTCTTCGGCTCATTTGCCGGTATTTTATTCGGTTATGATATTGGGATTATTGCTGGTGCAGAAGGTCATATCCGTGAAGCGTTTCATTTAAGTCCGCTGTGGCTGGGGATTGTAGTTTCATCGCTAATGGGTGGAGCCATTATCGGTTCTATTTTAAGCGGATTATTAGGTGATAAGTTTGGACGAAGAAAGTTAATTTTAATTTCCTCTATCATTTTTCTGTTAGGCTCCATCGGTTCAGCGATTGCACCAGAGGAAATTACGTTAACGATTGCGCGCGTCTTTTTAGGTACAGCAGTAGGAACGGCTTCTTCGTTAGTTCCTGCCTATATGTCAGAAATCGCACCCGCTCATATTCGCGGGAAGCTTTCAGGTTTGAATCAGCTAATGATTGTAATTGGATTATTATTAAGCTATATCGTAGCCTTTATTTTTGAGCCGGTTCCAAACAGCTGGCGATTAATGCTTGGAAGCGCCGGTATTTTTGCGATCGTTTTATGCATCGGGATGATCAAGCTTCCGGAGTCACCTCGCTACTTAATTAAAAACGGAATGGCAGATAAAGCGCGTGAAGTGCTGCGCACGCTTCGTTCCTCAGCAGCTGAAGTCGAAGCTGAAGTATCTGAAATTCAAAGCGTAGCTGTGCATGAACAATCAGGCATTAAACAGCTGTTTCAGAAAAAGTTTCGTTTAGCTTTAATTATCGGTGTCGGAATGGCAACTTTTCAGCAGATTCAAGGCTCCAACTCAATTGTTTATTATGCAACAAGCATTGCCCGTCAAGTTGGTTTAGCGCCGCAGGTAGCTGCTGGTTTTACGGTTATTGTTGGGGTAATCTTCGTTGTGACAACACTTATTTTTCTGCAGTTTGTTGATAAATTCAACCGCCGTACCATTCTTACGGTTGGCGGAGCGGGAATGGCTCTTTCCTTTTTTACACCGGCTATTCTTGGAGCAGTAGGCGTTAATGAATCCGTTGTTAACTGGGTTACGTTAATTGCACTTTGCTGCTTTATCCTGTGCTATGCGTTTTCTTGGGCGCCCCTTACGTGGATCATTGTAGGAGAAATTTTCCCGCTTTCTGTGCGCGGAATCGGTGCTGGTATTTCATCTGCCTTTAACTGGACAGGATCGCTTGCAGTAGGGCTTGTGTTTCCTATTTTAGCCGATCAGTTTAGCTTAGGTGTGATCTTTTCAACGTTTGGGATCATTTGTATTCTCGGATTATTCTTCATACGCTTTGTAGTTGTCGAAACTAAAGGGCGCAGTCTAGAGCAAATTGAAACAGACATGGCAGCTCGTTCTGAAAGAAATTCGTTAAGTCCAGTTGAGCGTAATAAATACGTTTAATTGTCGTAAATGTTTTAAATGTAAGGTGCTGAGATAAAAATATTTTAGCTGAAGTGAAAAACGAACCACTAATCAAACACTTTGATTAGTGGTTCGTTTTTTATGGTGAACGCAGGTTTCAGCTGTTTCATTTCTTCTAGCAGTTGATTGGAGAGCAAAGCGAAGCCTTGCACGGAAATCAACTGCGGGGCAACAAGCGGTTCAGCTCATGTCGGCCTTTGCTCGTCTTTGGATTATGCTCCAGCTCTTATTAATAGATACTGAGATTCTAGCTTTTATGTTGTCCTATCCGTGCTTAACAAAATGAAAGAATAGATAGGCTATGGAAACTAATTTAAATGTGCGTTCTTCTTACAAGAAGATAGTGACCTTCATCAGCAAATTTCCATATAAATAAGTAAGCATGTTTACTTTTAACTAAATTTATTTAGTAATAGGGGGATTAACTAGTTGATGAATTTGACGCTTCATGAACGTTCTGAAAAGTTATTAAAGCAAAGAATTAAACAATTAAATCCGAGAGATCCATTCAACTTTGTTTTTATGGGCGACAGTAGAGGTGACGGACCAAACGATAATTGTTACACGATGAGCGGTGAATTTGAGCTTGTGTTAAAAAAGGCGGTGGAATTGAATCCGCTGTTTATTATTCATGGGGGAGACACCGTGTATACAGGAGAAAAGAGGTATTTGGAGCACTTTGTTAAAGTTGTCGAAAAAATAGCACCAAACATTCCCGTGTTTGTATGCGTAGGGAATCATGATGAATTAAACCTTGAAGAAAGCAACCTCGAAAACTTCAGAGCCACTATCGGAAAAGTGCACTGGGTCATTGATATTCCTGTCTTTAACTTCCGGTGCATCGCATTAAATAATATCATCAGTCCCAAGAATAAAATATATGGATTTACAGATAGAGAGCTGAATTATTTAGAGCAGCAGCTAGAGGATGCTCCTCGTAATACCGTTGTAGCCATGCATGCGCAGCCAAATATTGGCCGGTGGTCAGACCTGGGAGGTTTTCCTGTAACGACTCCTCAAAGTCAAGAATTTTTTGATTTAATTCAAGAACATCGCGTGAAAAAAGTGTTAGTCAGCCACGTGCATGCGTATGACGAGCAGTTTATTAGAAAAAACAGAAACGGGTCGTTTACGCTTGGAAGAGGTACTGATTTTGTATTATCAGGAGGCGCGGGTGCACCCCTTGATTTTGAACCGCCTTTAATTTTAAATAATTATAATTTTACGGAGTTTTTTGTTAGCCGGTACGACATTTTAGGACCTCTTCTTTGGAAGGATTTTGGACGACCTCGAAGAAGTTGTTTGTAAAAACAAGAAAGTAGAAAGCTAGGTTCAAAAAAAAGAGGCTGGGAAAAAAGGGTTTTAGGCGAAATGAAAAATGAACCACTAATCAAGCATCTTGATTAGTGGTTCATTTTTTTATTAGGGTAAACGTAGATTTCATGTGTATAGGTCTTTCTAGCAGGTGATTGGAGCACAAGACGAAGACTCCTGCGGGAAAAGCGGAACACGTGAGACCCCACAGGAGCTTATGCGACGAGGAGGCTCAGTGACCGCCCGCGGAAAGCGAAGTCTTGTACGGAAATCAACTGCGGTGTCACAAGCGATTCAGCTCATGTATCCCATTTGCCTTTAGATTGGATTCACTTGGTTATGTCTCAACCTCTTTTGGAAAACCGTACGAAACCTTGTAGCAGAAGGCCCAGTCAAGCGTTATAATAGATAGTGAATGATGATATATTCTCTATATTTGTCATATATTTGTATTACATATGTAATTGAAGAAAAATATTCACTTGATATACTGTTTAATGACTTAACTTTATCTTAACATTCACAGTGAAATGCGTGTTTATAGAGGCTTAAAACATACACAGCAAATGGAGGAGCTATCATGGCAAACGAAAAGATGCAAGAAGGACTCAATCGTTTTATTAAGGAAGATTTAAATGACCTTTTAGGTAGACTGTTCCCCCTAATGGACCGAGAATGTGCGGAAGAAAAGAGAATGCTTATCGAAACGGCGGTAGAGTACATCTATTCTTCAGGGTATCATCAAGGAGCAAAAGACTTGATCGAAACACATCGAAAAGATGATTACAAATTATTAAGGCAAAAATTAGCGTCAACGCCTCCTGAAAACTAATTTTTTTGAAATTTCTTTTGACAACATAAATGTAAGGTGTTAAGATGACTCTACATTCAAAATATTATAAACAATTAAAACTCTTATTGAGAGAGGCGGAGGGACTGGCCCTGTGAAGCCCGGCAACCATTTAACAATCTTGTTAAAAAGGTGCTACATCCTGCAAAGCGTACAGCTTTGAAAAATAAGAGAGGATTTCATAGATACTATGCCTCTCTATTCATGATAGAGAGGCTTTTTATTTTATGTGAATATGTTTTGAATGAACAATTTCATAGAAATGCATCAGGTGCTGTGTAACGAATGTACGCAGCTTAAAAGGGAAGACCGGTGAAAAGCCGGCGCGGTCCCGCCACTGTAATGGGGAGCAACTTATTAACCACTGTTTCATGTTGAAATGGGAAGGGATAGGAAGCGATGAACCTAAGTCAGGAGACCTGCCTGTTGTATGCACTTAAGCTCTACGGGATATAGAGAGGAGTGAGGAATACGTGTTGAGAAAAACAGGCTATCTCAACTTTAGTTAAGTATGCGTATCATCTCTCTTTTCATTTCGAAAAGGGAGATTTTTTAGTTTAGCGATAAAAAAATATATAGGGAGTGGAAAAAATGAGCAGTGTAAAAAGTTCAAATGTAGGTTATCCAAGAATTGGTGAAAAACGAGAATGGAAAAAAGCGCTTGAGCAGTTTTGGGCAGGAAAGCTAGAGAAAGATATCTTTCTTCAGGAAATTGAAGCTCTTCGTCTTGGGCATCTGAAAAAACAGCGTGACGCAGGAATTGAATTAATTCCAGTCGGCGATTTTAGCTTATACGATCACGTGTTAGATACAGCCGCTATGTTTGGTTTGGTGCCAAAGCGCTTTGAATATAGCGGAGGCCCGGTATCCCTTGAAACGTATTTTGACATCGCCCGAGGAACAAAAGGTGCGGTAGCCTCTACGATGACAAAATGGTTTAACACAAATTATCACTACATTGTACCCGAGCTTGAGGAATGTACGCCAGCACTTGTAGAAAATCGCCCGCTTCAATTTTACAAAGAAGCAAAACAAAAGCTGAATATCAAAGGCAAACCCGTTATTTTAGGTCCAGTAACATTTGTGAAGCTGTCAAAAGGATATAAAAAAAGTGAGTTTAAAAAAGTAGTTGAACAATTTGTTCCTCTTTATGCAACAATCTTAGCGGAGCTGCAGGCAGAAGGCGTGGAGTGGGTACAAATAGATGAGCCGGTTTTAGCTACAACGCTATCAAAAGAAGACCTGGCACTGTATAAAGAAGTCTATGAAGCTTTGAAAAAAGCGGCACCGAATGTAAAAGTCATTTTGCAGACGTATTTTGACAGCGTAGATTACTATAAAGAAGTAGTTGCTCTTCCTGTTCACGGAATTGGATTGGATTTTGTACATGACCGAGGCGAAAATCTCACGGCGCTTAATAAATATGGGTTTCCAACTGATAAAGTGCTGGCAGCAGGAGTGATTGACGGACGAAACATTTGGCGTGAAAACTTGGACGAACAGCTTTTAACAATCAGTGAAATTGAAGAAGCCGTATCAAAAGACCGTTTGATTCTGCAGCCTTCATCAAGTTTATTACATGTTCCTGTCACGGTGAAAAGCGAAAAAACCATTGAGCCAATTCTAAAAAACGCGCTGTCTTTTGCAGATGAAAAGCTAAAGGAAATCACGCTTTTAACAAAAGCGGTGCAGCAAGGAAAAGAAGCAATAGAAAAAGAAATAAGTGAAAGTAAACAGGCGATTCAAGCATTAAATGGATCATCTTTTCGAAACCATCAAGACGTGCAAAAAGAGCTGAAGCAGCTGCACAGCTATAAAGCACAGCGCCAAGCGTCGTTTGACGTACGTCAACGCGTTCAGCAAGAAGCGTTTCAACTGCCGCTTCTTCCAACGACAACAATTGGAAGCTTTCCGCAAACAAAAGAAGTGCGAAAAGAGCGTCTGAAGTGGCGTAAAGGAGAGTTAAGCGATGAAGCATATGAAGCGTACATTAACGCTGAAATCAAAAAATGGATTGAAATTCAAGAAGACATCGGCTTAGATGTCCTTGTGCACGGAGAGTTTGAGCGCACGGACATGGTTGAATACTTCGGTGAAAAATTAGGAGGTTTTCAGTTTACGAAGTTTGGCTGGGTGCAATCATACGGTTCTCGCTGCGTGAAGCCGCCGCTTATTTACGGAGATGTCTCGTACGAGCAGGCGATGACGATCAAAGAAACGGTCTACGCACAGTCTCTAACCAATAAGCCTGTTAAAGGAATGCTGACGGGGCCGATTACGATTTTAAACTGGTCATTTGTGCGTGATGATATCCCGCGCTACGACGTGGCAAATCAAATTGCGCTTGCTCTTAGAAAAGAAGTGGAAGCACTTGAAAGTCAGGGCATCTCAATGATTCAAGTAGATGAACCGGCGCTGCGTGAAGGACTGCCGTTAAAACGAGAAAACTGGGAAAGCTACTTGAACGCCGCGGTGTACGCGTTCAAATTAGCCACAGTATCGGTGCAAAACGAGACGCAAATTCACACGCATATGTGCTATTCGGAATTCGAAGAGATTATTGATGCGATCAAAGCGCTTGATGCCGACGTGATTTCCATTGAAACGTCCAAAAGCCATGGTGAATTAATTTATGCGTTTGAAAAACATACGTATAACCAGGGAATTGGACTTGGCGTATATGATATCCACAGCCCGCGCGTACCGAAGCTTGAAGAGCTGACACGAAACATTGACCGCGCTCTAAAAGTGCTTGATCCTGCATTGTTTTGGATTAATCCCGACTGCGGTCTTAAAACAAGAGGAATCAGCGAGACGGTGGAAGCTTTAAAAGTGATGGTTGAGTCTGCAAAACAAACAAGAAAAAATTTATTACAAAACGCTTAATAACAAGAAAGTCAAGACCAAGCAGTGTAAACGCTACACTGCTTGGTCTTATGGGTTTTTTAAAGGCCAAAAATATCCATTGACACTTCCCGTAGATTTTTGTATCTTTTTAAAGGTGTTTTTAAAATCAGGGAGGTACAACATGAGTAACAACAGCACGCAGCACGTTAAAATTGTAACAGCGGATCCATCAGCGCTAGGCCTATTCGGACTTGCCATGGTGACACTTGTTGCATCGTTTCAAAAGCTTGGGGTAACCGATGGTGTTTCATTGGTATTGCCATGGGCAATTTTTTTAGGCGGAATAGGGCAGCTAATTGCGTCTATGCAAGATTTCAAACATAATAATACCTTCGGCGCAACTGCTTTTGGTGCCTTCGGTTTATTTTGGCTAGGTGTAGCTATGACATGGCTTATTCAGCTTGGCGCATTTGGAGAAGCGCTCGCAAAAGAAGCGGATCCGAAGCAGCTCGCATTTGCTTTTGTCGGCTACTTAATTTTCAGCGTTTTTATGACAGTTGGAGCAATGGGCACTCATAAAGTATTATTTATTATTTTTGTATTAATTGATTTCTTATTTATTGGATTATCGCTAAGTACATTTGGTGTGGCATATGAATACACGCACTTACTAGCAGCAGTGTCAGAGCTATTAATCGCTTTGTTTTCATTCTATGGATCTGCAGCGGCTGTATTAAATACTCACTACGGTCGAGTTGTGCTTCCGGTGGGCAAGCCATTTGGTGCATTTATTAAATAATCAAGACGTTCATTAAACAGCGAAGTAGGGTTGAATTCTGTATGATGCAGAGGTCAATCCTTTTTTGTTTGTGCGTTTTTATATATAGTAGAAAGAGAGAAAGAGAATAGTAGCTTTTAATGAAAGGAAACGTTTCAATGATTATAAGACAAGTGGATGAAAAAGATTTAAACCAATTAATTACGTTAGAAAACAAAGGGTTTACACCTGATGAAGCTGCCTCAAAAGATGCATTTATCACGCGGATCAAAACCATTACTGATACGTTTATCATCGCTGAAGAAAATGACGAAATAATTGGATATGTGAACGGACCCGTCATTTCAGCTCCGTTTATTACGGATGATTTGTTTGAAAAAACGATTTCGAACCCTGAAACAGGTGGTCATCAAAGTATTTTAGGTATCGTTGTAAACCCCAAGCATCATCATAAAGGAATTGCCAGTATGCTGCTAAAAGAGTTTGAAAAACAAGCGCGGAACAAACAGCGCGTAACGGTGACTTTAACATGTAAAGAAGAATTGATTCCGTTTTATGAAAAAAACGGATATGTGAATCAAGGAGTTGCGCAGTCCCAGCATGCAGGCGTGCAGTGGTTTAATATGAGTAAGGAGCTTTAATTTTTACGAAAAATAAAATGATATAAAAAAAGCACAAGTTCTCTTTTAATGAATTTGTGCTTTTTTTACTCTTCATTATGTATAATTATTGTAAATATGTAAAAGTGAGGGTGTTTACATGAATAAGTACGGCGTGCTTTCTTTTATACTAGTAATCATCAGCTTTTCATTTTTTATGGTAAGAAGAGGTCCCGGTGTGAATATGTATGTCGATATTGCAGTGCTGGGGATTCTTTCGCTGGTGGGCATTGTTTTTGCGTCTGTGTCGAAAAAATGGTATTCAATTATTGGCGGAGTTGTTTTAAACTTTTGGATGCTTTCATTAGCAGTGTTTTTGTTCGTTGTAGGCATTATAGAAAAGTAAGAAGTGAGGGGTTTTTAACTAATTTTAATAAATGTATAACAATAAGGGGAAAATGGACAGGACAAAAGTATTTTAGTTGAAGGAAGATCCGAACGATGAATTGAGATTCTTAATGAAGAATCAAATTTGTTCGGGTTTTTTTATTGTGATGGTGAACATGTGCTTAATCTATTTCGTTGCTTCTAGCGGTTGATTGGAGGGCAAGGCGAAGACTCCTGCGGGAAAAGCGGACTAGGTGAGACCCCGCAGGAGCGTAAGCGACGAGGAGGCTCAGCAGCCGCCTGCGGAAAGCAACCGCGGGATTCATCCTCAATCATTTATCCCGTTTGCTCGTCTTTAGATTGAATTAATTTTGTTATATCTCAATCTCTTTTTTAGGTAGGTAAGAGACATTAATTTGTCAAACATATTTGACAGTAACAAGGAAGATAATATAAGATATGGATGTAAAAAGTTTTTTACATTTTAGAGATGAGTGATGAATGGTGGAAAACCGAATTAAAGAACTGCGTAAAGTTAAGCGGATGTCTCAAGATGAACTGGCGAAAGTATGCGGCGTATCTAGACAAACGATTAATGCAATTGAAAACAATAAGTATGATCCAAGCTTAGCGCTGGCTTTCCAGCTGGCCCAAGAACTGGGAGCAACAGTAGATGAGCTGTTTTTATTTCATAAATCATAAGTTAGTAAAAAAAGGTAATGTGAAGCAACGATCTTCCTAGTAGGCGTGTTGACGATTCTGACCTATAAGCGAACAATACATAAGTAGGTAGAAGATTAATACTATTTCTATTGCTTCATATAAAAAATTCACCAAGAGATGGCGGTGAAATGAATGAAAAATCGAGCTGCACGAGTAGCTCTTACAAGTACGGGCATGTTACTGTTGATGATAACGTTAATACTTCCTGTTCCGGGATTAATCTATAGTTTACTTGTAGGAAGCAGCATTGTACTAAAAGGATGCGGAACAGGAGGAATAAAAAGGTGTATCACCTGAATGCAGAGTGATGCGGAAAAGGAGGTTCCTTTTGAAAAAAAGAACGATTATTATAGCTGCACTTTTATTTATCATCGTATTTTATTTTACATATACCGGGAAAGCCTATCAGTTAAAAGACGTCATAAAAGTAGATGAAGCAAACGTTACGCGTATTGAAATAGATACGGACGAAGGAAAACGTGTAGTAGATGATAAAAAAGAGATAAAGCAAATCGTACATTCTTTGGCAAAAATAGAAGTGAAAAAAAGCAAGGAGCTGGACCCAAAGTTTGACCAGGCGTACTGGGTAAAAATCGTCGAAAGCGGAAAAGATGCGTACGGCTTAACGATTTACGATAATGACTACATAAAAGCGTTTAACTTTGAAGATAAAAAACAAGCGACGTATACGATTGTTAAAGATCAAAAAGTAGATGTCAAAAAGCTGTTTTCAACTAAATAAAAAACCTACTAAAAAAGACAGCCTGCGCTGTCTTTTTTTATAAAAATAATAGATTGAAAATTTTGACTATTTTAAGTGGAATTAATCCTTGCCTATATAATTAATAAATGATTGAATTAGGTCAATATCAGGGTTAACTAACAGTGCTGGAAGAAGGCCAAATGTTAATAATACAAGGACGTTTGATCCAATAAAGATGCGAAGTGCTTTTTTGATTTTCATGATATTTCCTCCCTTTTTTATATTTTCGTATAAAAAGAGAAAAAAATCAATAGAAATGTGACGAAATTGTGAACTTTTTGTCTGATAGTCCCTGATAGATTATAAAAATTCCCTCTCTATACTAGATAAAGAGGGGATATAGTAGACCATAAAATATGTAGAAACATTAAAAGTACATGCGCAGATTCCCGATAAATTGGTAGAGAAAATAGCATGAAAAGCCAATTAAGATACATCCAGCTGCAATAGAAACCCATTTGATATAAAGCTGATTCAGCACTTTTCTAGTTCCAGAGACAATTGTCATTAAGCCCAGATCATGAATTAAAATTCCCGTTAATATTCCGGCAGCAATCACTAGGAAATGAAACGAGTGAGAGGCTTGAAGCGAATTTGTCAGCACCGTCCCAAACACGCTCAGCCAAAAAATGAGATTGCTCGGAGAAATCGCAACAAAGATTCCGTTCACATAAGAAGAGGCAAACGACTTTTTTACGTGTTCTCCAGGAGCCGTTATATCATGATCCGCGTGTCTAATGCTGTCATAGCCAATATAAAGTAAAAAAAGTGCCCCTACAAGCCACATAACAAGCTGGATAAAAGGAGCAGACAAAAAAGAAGCCAGTCCAGAGTAAAGAAGCACAATTAGCAACAAATCAACCGTCATGCCTCCAAGTCCCACAACCCAGCCGTGAAGAAAACCATTTTTTAAACCTTGCTTCGTCATTTCAATCGTTACCGTACCAACGGGAAGGGCAATCGAAAGACCGAGCAGCACATTTGTTAAAAATAACGTCACCAAAAACAAAACCTCTTTCAATCTCGTATCTACTATCGTTTTCCGTTTAAGTGGTCTTTCATTATATAAAAATATGTAATAAAATTCAATATTATGAATAAAAAAACATACAGTGAAGATAAGAGGAGGAAAAAAGTAAATGAAGTTAATTTGTGAATCGTTAAAAAAAGAAGACTACACGCAAGAACTTCCTGAAGTGAATTTTACACATTCTTTGATTCAACAAAAGGTACGTGAACTCAAAAGCGGTTCGCCTTATTCTCCAATAGCGTACATAAAAAAAGCGTATGAGTTTGTGAGAGATGAAGTTTCTCATTCATGGGATATTCAAAGCAGAATCATCACGAAAACGGCTTCAGAGGCTTTAAAAGAAAAGGAAGGAATTTGTTACAGCAAATCTAATCTACTAGCCGCTTTGCTGCGTGCAGAAGGGATTCCGACAGGCTTTTGTTATCAAAGATTAATCCTTGGGGATACGATAGACACAGGCTACTGTATTCATGCGTTAAATGCTGTCTACATCAAAAGTGAAGAGAAATGGATTCGATTAGACGCGAGAGGAAATAAAGAAGGAGTGCAAGCCGACTTTTCGCTAAAAAAAGAAAAACTGGCTTTTCCAGTAAATCCTACACAGGGTGAAGTAGACTATGCGACTATTTATACAAAACCTCGCAAAGAAACAATGGACGTGTTGTCTCAGCACGAAGACTGCTTGGATATGTATTTGCACTACTTGCCTACCGAGCTATAAAAAGCGGCTGGGATAAACGTATTTTAGTTGAAGGAAGATCCGAACGATGAATGGAGAACCTTAATAGAGAATGAAATTCGTTCGGATTTTTTATTGATAGTTTCATGTATGTGGCTGCTTCTAGCTGGTGATTGGAGGGCAAGACGAAGACTCCTGCGGGGAAAGCGGAACAGGTGAGACCCCACAGGAGCGTAAGCTACGAGGAGGCTCACCGGCCGCCCGCGGAAAGCGAAGTCTTGCACGGAAATCAACAGCGGTGTAACAAGCGGTTCAGCTCATCTCTCCATTTTATTCGTCTTTAACTGAAAAATTAGTATGCCATCTCTTCACCATTTTAAACGCTTTCCTGCATAGTGGTTGACGGTCTTTTAAACGCAGCAACAAACCACACAATATTCGTAATCAGTAAGCCTAAGCAAGAAATCACTACACCTATGATGGAAGCTAAGTTTCCTGAGAAATCTTCCAGTCCAAATAAAAACAGAGCCGGCATTAGTAATAGAGTACTAGCAGCGATTAAAAGTCCAATGCTGCAAAAAGCAGCCATCACAAATTTTAAGAAATGCATTCCTAGCAGATAAAATGCTAAAGGCAACAGATATAAAAATAGAATCATGCCAAGAGATAACCACATCCCAACTGAGCCGAACGTATTAACGTTGGGGCCTGAATCTGCTAAAGGAGAAAGCGAAGCAAGAACTATGATAGAGCAGAAAAATAGGGCGGAAAGCAAAGTGGTGATCGCCACACTATTTTTTGCTGTAGAATTACGCACTGTTTGTTAACCTCCTTTCCAAATTAAAAGTATATGGATTAATTTTACAATATAAAAGTCTGGAAATCACCAATTTTTTACAAAAATGTTCGATAAGCTGAATAATAATGAAGAGAAGATGGGTTGAGATAATACACGTGAACATATTTTTTGTGTGGGCCTGGATAGTGTGTTTCGTGCCAGTATTGCGTCAGTATTGTTTGAATAGGGTGCGAATGAGGGGCCTCTCCGTAATGTCCGTAGTAGATACCGCTGCCTGAATAAGGAGAATACATAAAATCACCTGCCTGCTTAAATGAATGTGTTACACGGTATGTTTTTATACGGATTAACGTTCTTCTAAAGTGTAAAAAGGGCACAAAAAGTTCGTTTGCTGTATAAATGCCTCACTCCAGTAAAAAAGACCTCTAAAAGCACGAGGTCATAAGCTAAGCATCTGTATGTTCTTTACTTGGATTCCTTTGAAAATCCAAAAAACGAGTTCCTTGAAACGTCAGTATTCCTTCATCACCTTCTGCAAGCTTGCCGTATTCGCTGCCTGAAACAGTAAATTCAGAGCGGTCGGTGCTTTCAAATTGAAAGGTTACGTAGTAAGTTGTAGACGTATGAGAGTGGTGATGTTCGTGAGCATGGCTGTTATGGTGCTGGACGTTTGTCCGTTTGCCCGTAATTTTTGCTTTTACAGATAGACGGGGAGACTGCTCATTTTTTCTCCACGTGCTGATTCCTTTAAAAATAGAAAATAAGAAAATACCAATAACAATAACAAAAAATAGCATAACAAACGTAGGCATTCCGTTAAATAACGCATCGTCTGGAAAAAAAGCGCCTCCGCTTAGGTCAGCATCACCTTCAAAAACAATGTCATCTCCGGACGGGTCATCTTCAAATATCATTTCATCTTCAAACATTCGTATTCCCCCTTACTATAAATACGGTTCCTGAATGGAAAAAGTTTCATCTTTATAGTAGTCTTATGATAGGATAGCTAGTTACTATTCATACATATGAGTGAACAAGGAAAAGGAGAGATCAACATGGGGAAATACAAAGTTGTTATGTCTGGAAAGACGTGGCCAAACGCTTACGAAAAGCTAGCGGAACACTGCGATATTCAAATGTGGGAAGGAGAAGGGAAGATTCCACAAGAAACGCTGCGCGACTGGCTTCGTGATGCTGACGGCTTTTTTAATATCGGCCACATTACAGTAGATGAAGAACTGTTAGAAGCAGCACCGAATCTGCGCGTTATTTCTCAATCGGGTGTCGGGTATGACAGTGTAGATGTCGAAGCGTGTACCAAAAAAGGGGTGCCGTTTAGCAATACGCCAGGAGTGCTAGTAGAAGCAACGGCAGACTTAACGTTTGGTCTCTTATTGTCAGCAGCTCGCCGCATTCATGAAGGCTATGAAAAAGTGAAACAAGGAAACTGGGAAACGGTATTTGGCGTTGATTTATTTGGAAAAACGCTTGGTATTGTTGGAATGGGCGATATCGGAAGCGCCGTTGCCAGACGAGCAAAGGCATCGGGGATGAACATCGTTTACCACAACCGAAGCCGCAAGCATGAAGCCGAAAAAGAGCTTGATGCCGTATACCTCTCATTTGAAGAGCTGCTTCACACAGCTGACTGTATCGTATGCTTAGTGCCGCTTTCAAATGAAAGCAAAGGCATGTTTGGAGAAGCGGAATTTAAAGCTATGAAAAACAGTGCGTATTTTGTGAACGCAGCGCGCGGGGGATTAGTGGATACGGAAGCACTGTACGAAGCGCTGAAACATGAAGAAATTGCGTATGCCGCACTGGACGTAACAGATCCAGAGCCGCTTCCGGCAGATCACAAGCTGCTGCAGCTTTCAAATGTGCTAGTAACGCCGCATATTGGAAGCGCTACGTACGAAACGCGCAATCGCATGGCAGATCTAGCCGTACAGAACCTGCTTTTAGGTCTTGAGAAAAAGCCTTTAGTGACGTGCGTGAATGAAGAAGTGAACTACAAGTAAGAAGAGATTTTTTGTTAAAAGCATTACAGCTTATTTTTTCAATTATTACGGTTGGACTGGCTCTTTATATGATGCTCACTCACAATGACCAGTTCCTTTCGCTTTTAAATATACTCCTAGGCTTAACGATGCTAGTTTTAGGAGCAATTGAGTGGCAAAAAAGAAAGAAAACCAGCGCGTGGCTGCTGTTTTTCGTTGCGCTATTCAGCTGGTTTGCCGGTCTTTATCGCATGACGATTTAAAAACGCTTGGCATTTGCCAAGCGTTTTTTTAATGTGCTTTTAGCTGCGTTTCTAACACGTTTTCAATAACGGAAGCTACTCCGTTTTCATCGTTTGTTAATGTAACGTCATCAGCTAGTGCTTTAATTTCTGCGTGCGCATTTGCCATAGCGATTCCTTTTCCAGCTCTTTGCAGCATCGATACGTCGTTAAAGCTGTCTCCAATGGCAATGGTATCGTGAAGAGAAGCGCCAAGCTCTTTTACAACGTAGTTTAATGCGTTTCCTTTTGACGCATCTTTGTGTTCGAGTTCAAAGTTATGATCAGCGGAAGAGACAAGGGTCATGTCGTGCTGCTTGCTAAAGTGATCCCAGCCTTTTTTTCGTTTTTCATCATCAAATGAAAAAGCTAATACGTTATAAAGCTCAGCGCTTGTATTTAAAATATCTTCATACGATGCAACAAAGGCAAATCCCGTTTGGCTGTACTGCTTAGCCGCCGCGTGATGAAGTCTTTGTTCGTCCACGTTTTTGTTGGCGCTTTTTACCCGGTCAATTTCAATGGCGAGCAGCTCACGGCCTGAGTTTGGTGTATAAATCGCATGTTCAGCAAACACTTCATAATAAAATTCGTTTGCATCCAGCCACTGAAGCGCTTCTTTTACGTGCTGGTCATCAATTGGAACAGAATGTCTGAGCTGTCCGTCCGGGTCATGAATAGTCGCTCCGTTTGCGGCAATCACCCAAAGGTTGGAAAGCTCAGCTTTTTTTAAAATTTCCTGCACGTCGAAATAAGCGCGCCCTGTAGCAACCACGACTTCAACTCCGTGTTTTTGCGCTTTTTTAATTGCTTCTGCATTAATTGTGCTAATTTCACTGCTGCTATTTAAAAGAGTTCCATCTAAGTCTGTAAAAATCATCTTCATAAACTATCTCTCCCTTTGACTATTATTACTTGTTTTTGCATGTTTTATCTTGTTTATCCTACAATAAACGAAAAAACACTGATAATCAAGCGTTTTTACATTGTTTTTACAAAAGAAACAAGTATAATAAAGTAAAAAGCAGAAAGAAAACAGGTGAACAAGCAATGTTAAAACAAGAAAGACGCAAACAAATTATGAATTTGCTTGAAAAAGAAGGGCGCATTGTAGCTACGACGCTTAGCCAAACGCTGAACGTTTCAGAAGATACAATCCGCAGAGACCTTCGGGAAATGGACGCGCTCGGTTTGCTGCAGCGCGTACACGGAGGAGCACTTCCGCGTTCCACGTCTGCGGTTGATTACAAAGAGCGTAAACGTGAATTGATGGATGTTAAGCATTCACTTGCCGTTGCGGCGCTTCCGTTAATTAAAGACGGGCAGGTGCTCTTGATGGACGGAAGTACAACAAATATTCAGCTCGTCAAAGCTTTTCCAAAGAATTTAAACGTTACGGTTATTACAAACAGTCCGTTAATTACCGTTGCACTAGCGGAACATGACTTTGTAGAAGTTGTTTCTCTTGGAGGAACGTTTCGAAAAGAATCGATGGTCACGGTAGGACAAAGCGTGGTTGATACGCTTAAGCAAATTCGAGCGGATCTTTGTTTTTTAGGCGTATACGCAATCGATCCTAAAATCGGTATGAGCATTCCTTTGCTTGAAGAAATGCACATCAAAAGTCAAATGATAAAAAGCGCGAGTGAAGTAGCGGCTATTGTAACAGCTAAAAAACTCAATACGTCTTCAACGTACACGTTCAGCTCAGCCAACTCACTAGATTGGCTCATTACAGAAGAACATGTGAACGAAACCGTGTTAAATGCTTATCGCGAAATCGGCATTGAAGTGATCACAAATAAATAGTAGTTTTGGTAAGGAAGTATATGGTAATGTAGAGTAAAAAGGAGCTTGAGCGATGAGCGAACAAATAGATGTTACGCAGGAATTAGCGAAGCTTCAGCAAAGAGTCGAACACCTAGAGAAAAGAGTGAAAGAAGCAGAGTCTAAGCAAGGCCCTTTATGGTTTCTATGGGAAGCTATACGATCGATTTTAATTGGACTATTTATTGTAGGACCTGTGGTCGCCATTATTTTTGGCGTGTTAGCGGCACTATCCGGAAAATAAAAGACCCGTTTCTTTATCGAAACGGGTCTTTTATTATTATTTTTCTGAATCAGAGCGAAACTTTGTGCTGACAAAAATGATAATGGCTAATAGAATCACAATTGGCAGCCAAATAATTTCAAATTTATAAGCAGGCTCTGCAAGTGCGGCGATAACAGCGCCAAAGCAGTAAAGCACAAGAGACAGCGCGCGAAGAATCGCATCGGTGTTAAACGTTTTGCGGTAGCGAGAGCTGCGAAAACGTGCCGTTACGTCTTCAAAGAAGTTAGCAAGCGTCCCTGTTAATACAGTTGTAGAAATTCCGGCTACGCCAAGCTTTCGAGCAGCCGTTGTTTGAAGACCCATTGCTGAGCTTAATAAGAAAATAAATAAGTAAGTTAAGTGTAAAGAAGGAGAAAACGAAGATAAAAGTGCAAAAACAAGTAAAATCAATCCTTCTATTCCAAGGGCAATCGTTACGGCTTTAGGCCAAAACGTTTTTTCTTTGTTTCCAACTAGGATTGCAGCTCCTACAACTCCTACAATAAAACCTCCTAAAGCTGTGAGGGAATGAAAAACAGTTGTTTCAAGCGAGTTTCCGATTGCTAACCCAAGCAGCACGATGTTTCCCGTCATATTTGCAGTAAAGATATGGCCAAGGCTTAAGTAGCCAATCACATCGACGATACCTGCTGTTACGCAAAGAACGAGCAAAATAATGTTTCGATAAGTAGAATTCGTCACGGTAAGTCATCCTTTCTTTTTATACCAACTAAACAGTTTACCGTGAAGAAAAAAATCTGTCCAGAGAGTTGTCCTACAAATTTTCAAGTGTGTCCCACCCAAAAGCCACTTCAGATAGAGATGTACCATCAATGATAACGTCGGCGCGATCGATTCTTTTTCCGCCAAGCGCTTCATAAAATTGACAGGCTCCGTTTTGTTCAAAAGCCCATGTGAGCATCGCATGTATATCACGGTCTACAAGCTCTTGCGCTATTTTATGCATAAGCGCTTTGCCAATTCCTTTTCGCTGATGCTCTGTGAGTAAATACATGGCATACAGTTCTCCGGTATAGGAAGGATGCTTGTTGGTTCTTTCTTTACCATAAGAAGCAAAGCCTACGATTTGACCGTTTTCTTCTGCAACGAAAACAGAATTTGATTCCAGCTGCTTTTTCCAGATGGCTTTTCGTTTTTCAGCGTTCAACGAATGTAAAAAAGAACCCGGAACAAGTCCTTTATAAGTCGATTTCCAGCTTTCTACATGTACGTGGGCAATGCCCGCTTCATCACCAATTCTCCCTTGACGTATCATCTGCTCACCTCGTTTTTTTCTATATTTTAACATAAATTTAAAGGTGGTATCCCCGCTTTTCCGTTTTCTTTGTATATATATAGTAGCTATTTTACATAACAAAGGAGATGACGTAATGAGTAAATTATTATTAAAAGATCAGCCGTTACTTGTACTGCGGGCTCTTGCAGTCAAAGTAGGGGTGAACGGAGCGCTGTTTCTTCAGCAGCTTCACTACTGGCTTGAAAAAAGCGTAAACGTCCAGGACGGATATACGTGGGTATACAATACCAATCAGCAGTGGCTGCAGCAGTTTCCGTTTTGGTCGCTTTCAACGATTCAACGCATCATTTCAAAGCTTGAAAAAGAAGGGTTAATTATAAAAGGAAAATACAACCGCTCTAAATTTAACAACACGGTTTGGTACCGAATTGATTATGAGCAATTAGAAAAGCTTATGCCAAGCGATGAATTTGAAGAGCTCGAAGATGTCAATTTGACAGAAAGGGCTAGTCAAATTGAAGCAGCGGAGCCGGTCACAGTGAAGGCATCATTAACAGAGACTACAGCAGAAAATACAACTCAAATAAAAAAAGAAGAAGACGCGCATGACACTTACGCTAAAACGTTAGAAGGCGCTTTTATCGCTAGAAGAAACCGAGGGATGTATCCTTCAGCCAGTGATTTAAAGCATATGTACGAAGTCGCAAAAAGCGAAATACCACTAGAAACGGCACTATCAGGACTGCATGAAGCATTCGATCACTACGTGCCTAAATACAGCGGTGATACGATTCGAGCGTTTGCCTATATCAAACAGCATCTTTTTCATAAGCATTATGTAACATCACAGCGTACGCTAGCGAGTCAACAGACTGAAAAGCCGATTTCCTACGTCAATAAAAAGCGTGTAGTTCGCAGAGAATTGACGCCGGATTGGCTAAGAGAAAATGAAGAGGCAGCGCCTTTAGCTTCAGCTTTTAAAGACGATGCTCACTTTGAAGAAGAAAAGAAAAAGCTGGCAGAAAGTCTTCGCGAGCTGGAGCAAGAATTAAAAAATAATTGAAAATACCACTGGACTTTTATAAGATAAAAGATAGTAAACCTTTTGAAGACGAAAGGTTTACTTGGTAAAAGAAAAGCGGCTTTTAAAGAAGGTGCGCCATAAACGTGATAAAATTTTTGTTTTTGCTGTTCATGCCTACAATCTTTGTTTTTTTCGGTTTGTGGCTTATCCAAAATGTGTTGGTAACATTTGTTTGCTTTTACGGCTGGATGTTTATGATTTTATATGCGAATAATAAAATTAACTTTAAGGTAGCGCTTACAAAAAAATCTCTGTATGTGGGAACTCTGAGCGGAGTTCTATGTGCCGGTGTGATAATTGGAAGCAGCCTGCTTTTTTCTGGTAAAATCTTTCATGTGGAAGATATGCAAGCGGTTTTGCAAATATGGGGATTTAGCGGGTGGAAAGTTGCCGTTTTAGCCGTCGTTTTGATTTTTATTAATCCTGTTTTAGAAGAAATGTATTGGCGGGTGTATATACAAAATAAAGTGAAAAAGCATGTTTCTGTACTTGCTTCAAGCTCTATCACATCAAGCTTTTATACGCTTTATCACGTATTCATTATCCTTCCTGTTTTTGTATTTCCGTTTAATGTGATCTCGGTAATAGGCGTCTTTTCAGCAGGTATGATGTGGGCGTATATAAGAGAGCGATATGGTATCAAAGGGGCCATCATCAGTCATGCGCTAGCGGATGCGGCGATTATGATTGTATACGGATTATATGTAAGATAGTGGTATTATATCAAAAAACCATGAATCGTTATTCATTTATAACTTGTTTTCATGGTATAATAACAATAATAGTAAAATTTTATCAACACATTTGAATTGAAATAATGTATACTTGTAATACAAAGATTGAAGCGTTTACATAAATCGGAATACACATAGTTAATCTGGGTCCGATGAACACTAAAAAAAGAGAGAGAGATAATTACTTGGAGGAGGAATAGAAGTATGTTTGTACCTATTGAGCGTAAAAAAGTATCTAGTCAAGTGCTTGATCAATTAAAGAAGATGATTAAAGAGAAAACGTTCCCGCCAGAGTCTCGTTTACCGTCGGAACATGAACTGTCAAAAATGTTTGGAGTGAGCCGCGCACCGATTCGTGAAGCGCTAAGCGTTCTTTCTGCCAGTGGATTGATTGAATCAAGACAAGGCGGAGGAAGCTACGTAAAGCGTGTAAACTTAGTGGGCATGCTTGATCCAATGACGTTTGAAATGGTTGAAGCAGATCAGGTTCTTGAACTAATTGAAATGCGTATTATCATTGAGTCGCAGGCAGCAAGCCTAGCCGCGCTGCGCCGCACAGATGAAGAACTGATTGAAATTAAAGAATCGTTAGAAGCATTTAAAAAGACGGTTCATAACAGTGAAGAAATTGGACATGAAGCAGACTATCGTTTTCACCATGATATCGTGAAAGCAGCTCATAATTCATTCCTTCTTCATGCTGTAGAAGATTTAGGGCATTTATATCGAAAAGCGCTTGCTTATTCGTTAAATAAAAGCCAAAAAGAAAATCGCAAGCAAACGGATGCTGACCATGAACGCATTTTTGAAGCGATTAAAAATGGAGAGCCAGAAGAAGCAGCAGAAGCGGTTCGTGATCACTTAGAGCACGTTCGCCAAAAAGTAATGGTATCTCAATAATAAAAAAACGACAGCCCGAGTGGCTGTCGTTTTTTATTAATCAGACCATTCATGTGAGGAAATAGCACACGATGAAAACGGAAATTTATGCTTAAGCCGGTGCAAATGTGCCGGCTTTTTTGTGTGTGAAAGGAGAAAATATCTAATTATACTCTTTAATCATCAGAAAATACAGTATTGTTAATAATTTTACGACGTGGTATTTTATTAACAAATGTTACTTTTATTTACATACTTATGTTAGTAAATCTAACATTTATAGAAAGAGGAGGGATAAGATGCTTTCATCAAGCGTCGGATATTTGATTTTACTGATTTTTGGAGGAGGATTTACGGCCGTTACAATTATGATGCAGCGCCGTCAAGGAAAGGAAATGACGGCTGAGCAGTTTAGTACAGCCGGAAGAAATGTAGGCGTTGGGCTGGCGAGTGCGTCCATTATTGCCGCGTGGACATGGGCCGCTACGTTAATGATGTCTTCTTCCACAGGGTATCAGTACGGCATTAGCGGACCGTATTGGTACGCAGCGGGAGCAAGCATTCAAATTTTGCTGTTTGCCATTGTAGCGATTAACCTGAAGAAAAAAGCACCGAACGCTCATACGTTTTTAGAATTTATTGCACAGCGTTTCGACGTGAAAAATCATCGTTTAATGCTTGGCTTTGCTCTTATGACAAATATTATTGTGACCGCCATGGTTATTTTAGGAGGAGCCATTGCTTTAAACTCTCTTACTGGGATGAATATTTTTGTTGCCGCTTTTTTAATTCCTCTTACGTTTACCATCTACACCATGATTGGCGGTTTAAAAGCCTCATTTGTTGCTGATTATTTTAACACTGTTTTTATTTTCATTATTTTATTTATTTTTGCTGCTGCCGTCTATTATAAGTTCGGCGTAACAAGCGTGTACGAAGGGCTGAAAAATCTGCCTTCGTCACAGCATATGCTTACGATGGCATCGGTGCCGGGCCTTTTGTTTGGGATGATTAATATTATCGGGAACTTCGGTACGGTCTTTGTGGATCAAGCTTACTGGCAGCGTGCCATCGCAAGTAAAAACAGCGCTGCTTCAAAAGCGTATATTTACGGCGGAATTGCCTGGTTTTCGATTCCCTTTGCCGTTGCCACTTTCCTTGGCGTAAGTGCCGCTGGTCTTGGAATTGCGGTTGATTCACCAGATTCCATTGCACCCGTTATGGCGTCACACGTGCTTGGAAATCTAGGTTCTATTTTGTTTTTAACGATGCTGTTTATGGCAGTAATGTCGACAGGAGCGGCTGAATTAACGGCAATCACGAATATTATCGTAACGGACATTTACCTGCGTTCTATCAACCCGAAAGCAAGCAGTAAAAAAATCTTAAGCACGTCGCGAAAAGTGACGCTTGGCTTTGGGCTGGCGATGGGCGTGTTTTCCATTTTACTGTTTTACTTAGGAATTAGCCTTGGGTTTGTGTATATGGCCATGGGTATTTTCGTCAGCGGAGCCGTTATTCCCGTCACGCTTGGACTGATGTGGAAAAAAGCGACGAACACAGGTGCATTTTACGGCGCGCTGTTAGGAATGATCGGAGGCGTTATCGCATGGAACACATCTGCTTACGTGATTAATGGTCACATTAATGTGGAAGCCCTTGGCGGACTGTATCCAATGCTTATTGGAAATTCTACCGTTTTTATCATCAGTGGGGTCATATCAATTGGACACGGCTTGCTTGCTAAAAAAGAATTTGACTTTGATGAACTAAAAGACAAATTCAAAAGCTTTGATGAACATGGAGATGAACCATTAAGGGAGGAAGTGGCGTATGGATCCACAACAACAGTTAAATAAAGACGCAAAGCTATGTACGCGCTGGGCGCTGGGACTTACATTCTTATTTGTCCTCTTGTTTCCAGGCGTGATGTTTTTAACGGGCTATCAATATACGCTTTCCTTTTTTAAAGGTTGGACGTATCTGGCGTTTGGCTGGCTGATTATCGCAGGGATTTGTATTATTGTCGGGCCTGTGGTGGAGTTCGTGAGGGAGAAGAAGGATAGCGCTTTAAAATAATAGATTTCATCAAAGAACAGCTTTTCTTTTGCAGAAAAGCTGTTCTTTCATTAATTACTTATATTGGTCTAGAATTCCTCTCCAACTTACACACCCACCGGTAATACTGCACCACCATCCAAAACAACAGTGGATTTAGCAGAAGCGAATACCACCACGTCCACCATCCGTAGTGAAAATAACCCCAAGGAGCAGGGAGAAGAGCCACTACTTCATAAAGTAAAACAGCAACCGACCAAAATAAAATATAGGCGGCTTTTTTTGTGAGTTTCCCGGCAAGGGGATAGTAGGTAAGAAAAAGCATGTTTACAGGCGGAATGAGAACAGTATAGGCAAAAATACCTTGCCAGTCCGTCTCTTGTGTAAAATACCAGTAGCCGTGAAATTTGAAATTAATGAAGACGTCAAAGATATGCTGAGCAGCAATGGTGAACATCCAAATGTGTACAATTTGATTTGCTGTGAAGCGCTTGTTTGTTTTAAAAGCAAGAACGTTAAATACTAAAATAGAAAGAATTAATCCAATCATATTGGTTCTCCTTTTGGCTTCTTGACTATATTGTATAATTTTAGGAGATTAAATCCAATAGAGAAATGGACATACTACGAATTTTCTGCGGTCTTTTTCACAGTGACGGACTGTACTTTTTTTCGATTTCTTAAAAATGCGATCACTAGTAAAAAAGCAGGAATGACAATTTGAAACGGAAGGTGTAAAGTGAACGGAATGATGTTTAACCCTTCATATATATGTTCGAAATAGTTTTGAGCAAGAGACAATGAATAAAACAAAATGACCAAGCCGATTGGAAATACAAGCGGTGACGGGTTTTTAAGCTCAAACACGTGAGAAAGACCTAGCACGGTGGCGTAGAAAAACAGACCGATTTTAAAGAAGCCGCCAGTAATTAAAGCCACCATGAAAAATACATCAAGCCGCTCTAAAAACCCTGCAAATTGAATGCTTTGAACGGTGCTTAAAAGTGGAAAAGCAGACCTCGACGTTAAGGTAACGCCCAGCACACCTATATTCACAATCATTGTGATCATAAGATTAATACCGTTTAACGTGATTGCGCTGAATACAATCAGAGCGGTCTTTTTCACATTTTTTGTATACGGGAAAATCATGGAAAATACAATCACTTCACCAAAAGGAAAATAAAGCGTTTGGCTGTAGGCAACTTTCAGTACCGGCACAATGCCGTTTTCAAGCATGGGCTTTAAGTTTGAAAAATCAAGAAGGCCAGAAACAAAGATAAGAATAAAGCCAGCGACGGCGAGTATATAAATGAAGAAAAACAGCAGTTCTGCCGAACGTGCCATTACTTCAATTCCTTTATGAATCGTATAGATAATTCCGAGCATCAGTAAAGCGTTCACCATAAAAAGCGGCGTATCGGGATAGACGAAAGTGAGAAGCATCGCACCGAAATCGCGCAGCACCCGCGCGGCTCCATTCGCAAAATATAATACATAAAGAAAAGCAAGTATGCGTCCCGGCACTTTTCCAATAATTTTTTCGATATACTCCGTCAGCGCTAAATGCGGATAATAGCGGTGCAAGCGATAATACATAAAAATGAGTGCGTAGCTGCTGATCATACCAACTAAAATAGCAATCCAAGCATCTTGCTTAGCGTCCATAGCTAAGCCGACTAAAAAGGCACTGCCAATCTCAAAGAGCGTAATTAACACAAACAGCTGCCATCCGCTGATTCGAGCTTTTTCCACTATCCATCCGCCTCCTTTTCTACAGCTAGTATGCGCTTTTTAACGTGGAGCATATGCATCATGTAAGTAAAGAGTTGGAAAGAAAATAGGGATATTTTGTTAAAAAATAAGTACGCTAGCCGAAGATATAAGAGAAAAGTGCGTAAAAGGAGAGAGAGCGTTGGATTTATTTGCAGTCCGCTTATTTACATAGTGGGAAGACGCTATCGAAAAAATCCTTCGGTTTCCAAAAAAATATCATACTAACGAAAAAAGCCTTTTCTCTGCAAAAGGCTTTTTTCTATAGCGAACATTTGTGCTATGATAGAGAAGCAAGGAGGATACAGCATGAAAGAAAATCATCAGTTTACCATACATACAGATAAAGAAAAGCTTGATATAGATGTCATCTACTCGTACCTTCATCATGAATCATACTGGGCAAAAGGAATTCCGCTTCATCTTGTTCAAACATCTATTGAACATTCCGTTTGTTTTGGCGTCTATGATGAGTGCGATAAACAAGTAGGGTTTGGACGGATTATTTCAGATTTTGCGACGTTTGCTTACTTGGCGGATGTGTTTATTCTTCCGCACGCGCGAGGCAACGGCCTTGGAAAAGCATTGGTACAAGAAATGATTCGCTATCAGCCGATTCAACACGTACGAAAAATTTTACTAGCGACAAAAGATGCTCACGGTTTGTACAGTCAGTACGGATTCAAAGAAGTCAAAAACAAACAGCTGTTTATGCAAATTTTTAAAAAAGGCATGTACGAGCGGGCGCTTTATTCAAAAGAAAATAAAATACTGCCTGGAAAAGAGGGATAGGTATGGCTGAAGAGTTACGTAAAAGCGTATTTAATGAAGAATTGATTACCCACTTAGGCGACGCTTTTTCACGTGAAATGAGTTCATTTGATAAAAAAGCGTTTCATGAGCTGGTTTTTCAACAGGACTGGGAAAACTTAGCGCTGAAAGAGCGCATGAGAAGAATTACGCTTTCCATGCATGAAGTGCTGCCGGATGATTATGAAGAAGCGCTTCATATTTTATATAAAGCGGCTCCAACGGTAGGAGGGCTTCAAGGCACGATTTTTCCAGATTACGTGGAACTTTACGGATTGAACGCTTGGGAAGCTTCCATAAAAGCACTTGCGTTTTTTACACCGTTTTCCACCTCAGAATTTGCGGTGCGTCCATTTTTGATTCAAGATCAAAAACGAATGCTCCAGCAAATGATTGAGTGGGCAGGAGATGAAAACCATCATATTCGCAGATTAGCAAGCGAAGGGAGCCGACCTAGACTTCCGTGGGGACAATCAGTACCTGCGTTAAAGCAGGATCCAAAACAAACGCTGCCGATTTTAGAGCAGTTAAAACGCGATGAATCGCTCTATGTCCGCAAAAGCGTAGCCAATCATTTAAACGATATTTCGTACATAGAAAAAGATTGGATGCTTGATGTGATGAAAAGCTGGTACGGAAAAGACGCTAAAACCGACTGGATTGTTAAACACGCGTGCCGTTCACTGCTGAAAAAAGGCGATTCTGAAGCTCTGTCTCTTTTTGGCTATGGAGATGACCCAGGCGTAACTGTCACAGGTCTTGGCTTACATCCACATACGATTACAATCGGTGATAGCATTGACTTTTCATTTGAGCTATCCGTGGAAAAAACCATGCCGCTTCGCATAGAGTATGGAATTCATTACGTAAAAGCAAAAGGAAACCGCACTCAAAAAGTGTTTATGCTAAAAAATGTTCAAGCAAAAGCAGGCCAAACGCTTACCGTCACAAAAAAGCATGCATTTAAAGATTTAAGTACAAGAAAACATTACAGCGGTACGCATACGCTTTCTGTTATTGTAAACGGAGTGGTAAAAGCAGAAGCGGACTTTGTGATCGAGTAGCTCTTTCCTTATGGAGAGAGTTTTTTTATGTTTCTATAGAGTTGATAAGGAAACTTAAATCAATAGGTTGCTGCCTCTTTACTTATTTACAAAATCGACCGAGAAACATCCATTTAAATTCCTTTTATGGTATATTAATCCTCGAGGAGTGGTAAAGTGAAGAAATTTATGGTGGGCACATTGAGTGCTTTTTTGGCAATGTCATTGGTAGCGTGCTCAAACTCTGCTAGCAAAGAAGAGAGCGGCTATAGCATTCAAAAAGTGAAAGTCAAGATAACAGATGATGCCAATTTAATTGGAAAAGTTGGTATACAAGATAGCAAAGGAAAAATGGTCGATGTAAAACCAAAAGCGCTGTATTACGAGTTTAAAATGAAGCAGCAAGGCAAGCATAAATTCTATCAAAATGATAAAGACGAAATAGAAGCTAAAATTATCCCGAATGAAGATTTAAAGAAGGCATCTATCAATACAGTGGGTGTTAATGTATTTGATGAAGGGCATGAGCAGTTCGGTACAGGTATGGGAATTGAAGAGTTTAACTATATGAAAAAAGGGAAGGTCGATGTGCACTACGATCTGGGTGCGACTGTTAAAAACAAAGAAATGCCTCTCGCTCCTTCCGATCAGAAATTAAAAAACCTCCAAAAAGTTGCGAGGCATGGAAAGCTCGTCATTACAAGAAATAACAAAGAAATTGGTCGATATGATTTAGAGACGTTAGAATCTGTAAAGAAATGATCGATAGCTGCATGGAGTATGGCAGCTAAATTACGGACAGTGGGGGCTCAATGAAGGGCTAAAGTTTATAGCAGTTCATACATAAAAGAGAGGCTGGACCAAATGTATTTTAGCCGAAGGGAAAAATGAACCATTGATCAACATGTTTGATTAGGGGTTCGTTGTTTTGTTAGGGTGAATGAACGTATATTTCATGTGTTTCATTCTTTCTAGCAGTTGATTGGAGGGTAAGGCGAAGACTCCTGCGGGAAAAGCGGGACAGGTGAGACCCCGCAGGAACGCAAGCGACGAGGAGGCTCATCGGCCGCCCGCGGAAAGCGAAGCCTTGCACGGAAATCAACTGCGGTTGAACAAGAAGTCCGAATTGTTAATCCAGATTATTTGTCTTCAGATTGAATTGATTCTGCTATGTCTCAATCCTTTTTTATATAAATGCACTCATTTGATACATTAAAAATAGTCAAAAAGGTTCAGCTCCCTTATCTTGAAGTTATTTCCTTAAACGGTATAATTATTTATGTAACATTTTAAATATTTTAAAAATTTAAAATGTCTAATCAAGGGGATGGGGAGGAGTAAATGAATGAAAAAAACTGTAAAACGAACGGCCGTGCCGACGATTTTGTCAATTGGATTATTGCTGTCGCCGCTTGCGGTACAAGCTGAGATGCCTTACTACGGAAAAGACTACAGTCAGCCGGAAAAAATTAAAGCGCTTTATCCAGAAATAAAGGTGGATGAAGCAACGCCGGCATTTCTGAAAGGGCAAGACGCATTTACGACTCAAGAAGAAATGATGAGGTATGTTCAAACGCTTGCTCGTAAAAGTCCGTACGTAAAGCTAAAGATTATCGGTAAATCACAGCAAGGGCGAGACATTCCAGCTCTATATTTTTCGAAGGAAAAGAAGTTTGCTGATGGAAAGACATCTAAAAAGCCAACGATTTGGCTTCAAAGTCAAATTCATGGTAATGAACCGGCAAGCGGTGAATCCGTACTCGCCGTTGCAACGCGTTTGACACAAGACTTTGGAAAAGATGTGTTAAATAAAGTCAACATTGTCATTGTGCCACGCATTAATCCTGACGGATCTTATGCATTTAAACGTCAGCTAGCAAATAATTTAGACGGAAACCGCGACTACATAAAGCTTGAAAGCCCGGAAGTACAGAGCGTACGAGCTGAATTTAACCGTTTTTCACCAGAAGTCGTCATCGACGCTCATGAATATACGCCTTACAGCAGCGGATTTAAAAATATCGGTAAAGAAGGCGTGTGGAAGTATCACGACATTTTACTGCAGTCCGGTCGAAACTTAAATATTCCGCAGAACATTCGCGACGTGTCGGATGAGCTGTTTGTGAACAGTACGCTTACAGCCATTGAAAAGCAGGGCTATTCAGGAGAAGTATACTATACGTCTCAAGTGAATAAACAAGGGCAGCTGGAAGTAGAAGAAGGCTCAGTTGAACCGCGAATCGGCCGAAACTCACTAGGCTTGTATCCATCGTTTTCATTTTTAGTCGAAAGCAGAGGAATCGGCATTGGTCGAGAAGATTTTCCGCGGCGAGTGAGTGCGCAAATTGCTACACAAGAAAAGCTGATTACACAAACAGCCAATCACGCCAAACAAATTAAAGCGCTGATTGCCAAAGAAAAAGCGGCGCTTGTCAAAAAAGGCAAAAATGCAAATGATCATGATCCAATTGTGGTGAACAGCGAAAATAAAAAAATACCAAACTCGACGTTAGAAATGGTTGATGTGGAAAGCGCGTCTGTTAAAGAGATTCCTGTGACGTACTACAGTGCAAAGAAAGCAACGCCGACGCTTGTACGCGAACGTCCGACTGCTTACCTTTTAAAACCGGGACATGAAGAGTTAGCAGAAAAACTGCAGGGACAAGGCGTAAAAGGCTTCAAGTTAACGAAAGAAACGGCTCTTTCAGTAGAAGCATATAATGTCAGCAGCCGCATTGAAAATGAAGTCTACGAAAATAAACCAAATGTGGACGTGCAAACAATCGTCAAGTCAAAAACGGTGACGTTCCCAAAAGGAAGCTACGTCTTTTTAACGTCTCAGCCGCAAAACAATTTATTGTCTCTATCGCTTGAGCCAGAATCTGTGGACAGCTTCACAACGTTTGGTTATTTGCCTTCAGAAGTAGGACAAGAACTTGATGTTTACCGGTTTACGCGTTCCATTGAAAAATCGCCTTTGCAAAAAGAATCCCGTAAATAATGAAAAAGCGTGGAGCTTGGCTTCACGCTTTTTCATTATGATCACGTGACTGCTGTCGTTTTTTTCTTCTTCTAGAAAAGAAATAAATAAAAAAGCCGGCTAATACAAGAAGTGTAATAAGAAGAATACTAGTAGGAAAGTAAAGAGAGCCTATCTGAATGCCTAAGTAGTTTAACATTATCATAACTTCCTTTCTTGATAAAAAATGGTTTATTTTACTAAATACCCTTATGAGCTAATAGAAAACGTTTCAGCTGTTTTAGTAGGGAATGGATTGACTCTGTGCGCCAACAACCACGACATGACCTTGTCTCATCTCTTCTATATACCGGTTTGCCTCCCTGTTAGATAAGCCGAGTGAAGCCATCTTTGAAAGAAGCTCATCTTCTCTTGAAAGAAGCATATTGACCGCCGTTTCAAAAATACCTTGCTCTGCCATTCTGTACTTTTTTGTATGTGTTGCCTCCGTTAAATGCTGAGCCCATTCTTTATCGTAGGCCAGCAGATAAATCTCTTTGCTTGTAAATCCTTTCTTTAAAAAAGAACGGATGACGCAGACTGCCTCCTCTTGGTTTTCTGCTACTTGAATGTGTTTCATACACGAACCAAACCTCCTGATAAAAGATATTTCCGAAATACATCTTCTACTCATCATGTAGCCTTTGTTTCCAACTTTAAACTTGTTTTCTATGAATTTTCTCAGATAGTAAAAGAGAATAGAAACATCATAAATTTTCAAAAAAAGATGTTTGAACTTCAAAACAGAAGGCTAAACCTAGACTATATTAAAAAGTTCCATCAAAAATAGGAGGAGATTAAAATGAATTTACAAGATCAACAAACACAAGGCCAGCCCGAGCAAACGCAAGACCGCCAGCCGGGTATCGAAAGTGAGATGAATCCTCTCCCTATTTATGAGGATGACAATTACATTGGTACAGGAAAATTAAAAGGAAAAGTAGCGCTGGTTACCGGGGGAGACAGCGGAATTGGACGAGCTGTATCCATTGCTTATGCGAAAGAAGGAGCGGACGTAGCCATCGTTTACTTAAACGAACATAGCGACGCCGAGGAAACAAAAGCCCGCATTGAAGAAGAAGGTGTAAGATGCTTGCTAATTGCAGGAGACGTAGGAGACGAATCATTCTGTAACGAAGCGGTAGAAAAAACGGTGAGTGAGCTTGGAAAGCTTGATATCCTTGTGAACAATGCAGGAGAGCAACATCCAAAAGAAAGCATTAAAGAAATTACGAGTGAACAGCTTGAACGAACGTTCAAAACGAACTTTTATTCATACTTTTATTTTACGAAAAAAGCGCTTGATTATTTAGGAAAAGGCAGTGCCATCATTAATACAACGTCCATTAATCCTTACCGCGGGAATCCTCAGCTGATCGATTATACGGCGACAAAAGGTGCAATCAACGGCTTTACGCGCAGTATGGCGCAAGCGCTTGTCAAAGACGGTATTCGTGTGAACGGCGTAGCGCCGGGACCAATCTGGACACCGCTTATCCCGTCTACTTTCTCAAGTGATAAAGTAGGAGAATTCGGTACAGATACACCAATGGGCAGACCTGGACATCCTGTAGAACACGTGGGCTGTTATGTGCTGCTAGCTTCAAATGATTCATCTTATATGACGGGTCAAACGCTTCATGTCAACGGCGGAGATTTCATGAACACATAATTGCTTCACCTATTATAGAGGAGGAGAAAACGATGGGAGAGCGCCAGAAAAGATCTATTTCAAATACACCAAAAAAACGAGATGAAACGGAGCAGCGTGTAACAGATCAAGACGAAACGTTGTTTGAACGTTTCAAAGAAGAAGAAACAGTGGATCCTATGCCAATGGAAGATATAAGACTTGAACAAAAAGAAGAGAAAAATAAAACGAAAACAAAGGATGAATCGGGTTCTGAAAACATTCATCATCGAAAATAAAAAACAGCCTTCTAAGGCTGTTTTTTTATCTGTGTTTCTATATTAATGAGCATTAGAAGCAATGACAATTTTTGAATCATCTTCTAATGCCTGAGCAAGATTCGATTTAATTCGTATATGGTCAAAATTTAAACCAAGCTGCATCGCAGTAGTGGCTAATTCAGGACGAATGCCCGATAAAATCGATTTAACGCCAATTAAATCAAGCGCATTTATCAGCTGAAACAGCTCGTGCGCGACCATTGTATCGATCATCACCACGCCTGACAAATCAATATACAAATGAGAGATTTGCTTCTCGGCACACTGTTTTAACGTGCTTTCTAGGATCATTCTAGCCCTTGCCGTATCAATATCTCCGACTAACGGTAAAAGAGCCACGTCTTTTTTAATCACAATAACAGGTGAACTTAATTCATGAATCATTTCCTGCTGAGAGCGAAGGCGGTTTGAGGCATATTCCTGCGCTTCTGTGATGAATTTCAAAATAATAATATCAAATACCCGTACTACTTTTTCATTCCACATATCGATATGCTGCTGAGTGATGTCATCATGAAGTTCTGCAAATCGGCGAATATACTCACAGTATTGTTTGCGGACGTTCATAAATTCTTTAATAATACTTTGAATGGGGGTTCTGAGATGCTGTTGGTCTTTGGCAACTTTATTTAGCCACGTGTTAAAAGAGTCAAAAAAGCTTTTTTCATCTTCTATAAAGACGTTGCTAATATATAAATGAAATTCATAGTTTTGCGCTTTTAAGCGTTGAATGACGTCAGGATCATTAGAGGTATATACGCCTTCAGAAGATGTTTTATCCAAAGATTCATACCATTCTTCCGTCATAGTTGGTGCGCTTTCTAGCAGATAAGAACGTAAAGCGATATCTTTCTTCACTGTTATTCTCCTCTCAAACTGATAAAACATGCGCAGGTGCGCAACGTATTTATTATAGCATCTTTTTTATAAAGATGGATATGAAATGTATGTTTATTTTGCGTGTGAGGTTTTAAGTGATTGTATATAGGGAAAAATTTTAATAAAAGGGGAAAGAGGGAAAGTATGAATACCGTGACGAGCGATCAGTGGAAATGGTATCAGTTTGATTTAGAAGAAGCCGATGGAATAGCTGATATAATCAAAGACTATCAGTATCCAAGAGATGAATGGTTTTGCCATCAGCTTCAAAAGAAAAACTCTAATCATATTCAAGTAGATGTAATAGGAGAAAGTGAGCTCATTTATGGTTCACTCATTTATCATAAGAAGTCATTTGATCAAAGGGATTACGATTCGTTTCATTTTTATATTACCGAGGAGTTTATTATAACGGCAGGAATCGATTTGAAAATCCTTGAGGACACCAAACATGAACGAATGATTGAACGCATGAAGCAGTCTGCTAATACGGCGGAAAGTTTTTTTATTCTTTTAGGTGAAATTATGAAAAAGCACTTAAATGGGTTTGATCAGTTTGAAAGTCATTTCAGAGAGCTTCTGTGGGAAGTGCGCCATAATAATAACATCGACGTGTTAGATGACATTCATAAAGCGCGCTATGACCTGCTTATATGGACAAATTTAATCAGTTCTGTTCGAGAAGTTACCATGGGAATCGAAGAAGCGTTTCATAAAAAAATTAACCAAACGATTCAATATCAGCGGATGTGTAAAAAAATAGAAATTGGCCTCACGCTAATTGAACAATATCAAAAAGAATTTGACGCGTTAATTAAATTAGAAGAAGTTGTGTCTACTCACAGAGGAAATGAGATTATGAAAGCTTTAACGCTGCTGACAGCAATTAGTACGCCTTTAACGGCTTTTGGAGCCCTTTGGGGAATGAACTTTAAAGGGATGCCGGAGCTTGATTGGAAGTTTGGCTATATCTATGCACTCATTTTAATCGTTCTTTCGACCATTGCCATTTATCTCTATTTACGAATGAAAGGGTGGACGGGCGATCTGTTAAAAGGAAGAAAAAAGAACTCATTTTTTAAATAAGCTTTAATAAAAGAGGTTGAGACATAACGAAATGAATCCAATCAACTGCTAGAAGGAACAAAATAGATCAAACTATATTCACCATCACAAAAAACGAACCACTCATCAAACATGTTGATTAATGGTTCGTTTTTCACTTTGGCTAAACTATTTTTGTTCCAGCCTCTTTGTTGTTTGTTATCCTCGCCTCCACGTCGTAGGCTCACCTGAACGAAGGCATCTTGGGAATAAATCGTTTTCTTTTAGCTTTACTTGATTGCCGTTTTCGTCGGTATAGCGACCGGTTTGCGGAACCAATTCTCCGGTTGAAAAGGCATCATCTACGGGCTTCCACGTCGTTGATTCACGTGTGTGCGGGCAAGGTGTAAAAAGATCATCTTTTTGAAAAAGTTTAATTTCACCTTCCGCACAAATGTAAGCGCCCGATTCTGGTACAGCTTCACTCGTTCGATAAATGTTCTGTACAGTCTTCACACGCATCCAACCTTTCTTTTTGATTAGTTGTATTTTAATGTTCCTGTCGTGGCGTCCATGTACGTGCGGTCTTCTATAATATCCGAGTCATCTAGCTTTCTAAAAGGAGCGCAGTAGCAGACAACACCCGTCTCGATTTCAATTTCTTGAAATCCGTATGCACGGCAAAGGTATTCGCCGACCTCGCTTGGAGCTGGATGGGTATCAAGCTCATCTAACGCTTCATTAAACATCTCTAAAAATTCTTTTTTTGAAAATTTTTTCTCATGATGCAGTGTTACTGGATCTCCAGAATCTGTTCCTTGTGCTAACGCGTAAAAATACATCGCCCTCACTCCTTACATATATATAGTCGTGCTTTTGCTGAAATGTAGAAACATTGATTGTTAGTAAGTAAATTCCCTTAAATAAACAAAATAAACGCATCTGGAAGAAAACGGTTTCTTTATGGTTGTGATCTTAGAGAGAATTCAGCGCTATCAGCGTTTGATAGCAAGCTGCCACAGGGTGATAATCGGCTTTAGGAGCCGGGCTTTTTTTCGAGCTGTAGCGTTCGTTTTGCTGATTTAACAGCTGATACCAGCCTCCATATGTGTGATCGATAAAGTGTTTCTGACAGTAGGAGAACAGGGCGTCGTATGCTTTCCAATATCCGCTGTCTCCGGTTTTTACCCCGAGCAGTGAAGCCGCAGAAATGGCTTCGGCCATCACCCAGTAGTTTTTATCGGGGTCAATGACCTCTTCTTGAGGAGACAGCGCAAAGTAAAGACCTCCGTACTTAGCATCCCAGCCTCTGTTCCAGCCCTTATCAAACAAATATTTTGCACGTTCTGTCATCCAGTTTTCCGAACGGTGCCGATCAAGCCATAAAAGCAGCTTGCTCCATTCAAACTGATGTCCTGGTATAAAGCCGTACGGACGAAATTCATCTTTTGTATTGTTTTTATTGTAGTCCCAATCCGGCTGCCAGTCTGTATCATAATGCTCCCAAATCATGCCGCCAGATCGTTCAGCAAGCTGCTGAGTAACGCCTTTTGCAAGCGTGTACGCTCGGTCTACGTATTTTTTATCTCTTGTTGCTTCAAAGGCAGAAAGCATCGCTTCACACATATGCATATTTGCATTTTGGCCGCGGTACAAAGAAGAAGCTGACCACGATGCGTCCCATTCGTCTCGGTAAAAGCCGTGCGCATCTTCCCAAAAGTACTTTTCCATCACGTCATATACCTGTTCAATTGTTTCTTTTGCTTCTAAAATTCCGGCTTGGTATGCGATGGAAGAAGCTAAAAGAGCAAAAGCGTGGCCATATGCTTGTTTAGAATCATCTTTGACTTCTCCGTCATCGGCTATTTCAAAAAAATACCCGCCGTTCTCTCTATCATAATGGTTGTTTTGTAGAAAACGAATGCCGTGCTGAGCTGCTTCTTTGCACCAATCCGGTCCGTCTAAAAGAGCCCCTACACTGAAGATATAAATAAAGCGCGCCGTACTTACTAAGTGCTTTGAATGCGTGTTGTTGACGGTGCCGTCGTCGTAGTATTCATGGATATACCCGCCGTTTTTTTGGTCAATACAAGCGGGGTAGTAGAAATGAAGCGTATCAAAAATATGCTGTTTTAATGTGTGAGGTTTTCGAAACGCAGTTGAGGAAAAATCCGTTGCCGTGTTCATTTTATCACCATCTCAATCTTTGTTTTTAATTGTTTTTTACCCTAAGCCATTGGTAGTAAACGTAAGGGTTTTTTTGCTGTTTTTGCTCTATTATTCTATTTTTGTTGAAAATGTATCAGTTTGGAAACAAGTTTGAAATATTTTGATATACTTTTGACACGATTATCCGGTATTCTAAAAGTACGTGCTAGCTGGAACGAACAAATGTACAGAGCCTCTAGACGTCAAATGATTTTATTTAGTGTGGCTAGTTTAAGATTGAGCTTAAACATCGGATCCTGTTTTCACTTAATCTATTAAACTGGCAACATGTATTTCTATTATATTTTGCAAATGAGGTATAAAAAATGACAGAAGTGAACAAACAAAGATTTTACAAAAAATTAGCGGTAACAGGTCTTGCTTTTACACTTGTAGGAGCTGGAACTCTAGGTCTTCATTCCTTACATTTTACGGGTGAGCCAACTGTCGCAAGCGCAGCAGCGGAAACATATACAACCACGGCGAATTTAAATATTCGAAGCGGTCCATCGACGTCCAACGCGATTATTGCGACAGTTAAACAAGGCACACAGCTAACGGTAGTTGGACAAGCAGCAAGCGGCTGGCTGAAAGTAAGCTATCAAGGCAAAACGGGCTACGTAAGCAGTGAGTATGTTAAAAAGTCAGCGAGTTCAACAACTAAAACTTATGTAACAACGGCAAATTTAAATATTCGAAGCGCTCCATCGACGTCAAGCGCGATTGTTGTAACGGTCAAACAAGGCACGCAGCTAACGTCGACAGCACAAGCAGCGAACGGCTGGCTAAAAGTAAGCTATCAAGGCAAAACGGGTTACGTGAGCACGCAGTACGTAAAAGAATCAACGGGTTCTTCTGAACCGGCTCCAGCTCCAGCTCCGGAGGCTTCTGTCTATGTGGCAACGGCGAATTTAAATGTTCGAACAACAGCTTCAACTTCTGGTGCGGTTATGGCAACACTGAAAGCCGGCACACAGCTCGACGTAACGGCTAAAGCAGCAAACGGCTGGCTGAAAATTACGTATCAAGGGAAGGTTGGCTATGTAAGCGGTCAATACGTACGAGCATTAGCTGGGATGAAAGTGGTTTCGAACCCTGAAAGTATACAAGTTGTTGTGAATAAACAAAACAAGCTTCCGGAAAACTACGTTCCGAAAGATTTAGTATATACAACGATTCCGTTTACATTCAAAGAACAAACAGAAAAGAAAAAAATGCGCAGTGAAGCAGCCGCTGCTATTGCACAGTTATTTGCGGGTGCGAAAAAACAAGGCGTTACGCTTCTTGGCGTATCAGCTTACCGTTCACATGCAACGCAAAGCGCGCTTTTTAGTTCGTATGTTCAACGAGACGGTTATGATAAAGCGGCAACTTATAGCGCACTGCCAGGCACGAGTGAACATGAAACGGGTCTTGGAATTGATGTAACAAAAGGAGACGGCACATGTGCTGCTCAAGACTGCTTTGGCGGAACAAAAGAAGCAGCTTGGCTCGATGCCTACGCAGCCGAATATGGATTTATTATTCGTTATCCAAAAGGGAAAGACGCGGTAACCGGCTATAAATATGAGCCGTGGCATTTACGCTATGTAGGCAAACCAGTGGCGCAGGCGATTAAGAGTAAAGGCATTACGCTTGAAGAATATTACGGAATTAAGTAGGTTTAAAAAAGAGGCTGGAATAAAAGTAGCTTAGTTGACGGAAGATCCGAACGCGTTTGATTTAGAATCAAACGCGTTCGGATCTTTTTATTGTTGTGGTAAAGATAGCTTTCATGTATGTAGGTGTTTCTAGTGGTTTGTTATGCCTCAATCTCTTTTATTTTTGTTCATCATGTTTACCTTTCTTGTGAAGGAGGGTAGGTAGTGATACAAAAGAACTACTGTTTGTACATTTAAAGTTGATTTTGTGTGAGAAAAGATCTAGTGTATATTTCATACAGAAGTGTAAAGTACAGGGGGCGTTCATCTGTGAAAAAACGAAGGAGATGCATCCTATCATGTTGAAAGATCATATGTTTGAATTTTATTTTGATCAAATGAATGAGCTGGTTTTTTTGGCGGAAGTAAAGAACCAGCATCTTTATTATAAAAAAATGAATAAAGCGGCTGCTAAGCTTGTACGGTACCAAGGAGAAGCGGGCATGCGGCTAGAAAGCGTACTCCCTGAGCGGGCGTATCACTCCCTTTACCCTTACTATATAAAAGCGATGGAAACAAAAAAGCCAGTTACCTACCATGACATAAATACCTTCTCAGATGCAGCTGAAGCGTTTGAAACAACGCTTACCCCCATTTTTGATGATACCGACAATAGTACGCACTTATTAGTGATGAGTAAAAATATCCAAAAGTTAAAAAAAGATTTAGCCCAAAGTATGGAGCGGTATAAGTCGCTTTTTATGAACCATGAAAACGCCATATGTATGATGGATTTAAGCGGTAAAATTGTTCAAGCAAATCCTGCCTGTGAGCAAATGTTCGGCTACGATACGCAAGAGATCATCAATAGTTCTTACATGCAGCTTCTAAAAGAGCTGAAGATTGATGTCCGTGCTTTGCCTTTGCATCACATCATATACGACCAAAGCTACAGCAAAGAAATCCAAGCGTGGCACAAAGAAAAAGGAATGATTTATTTATATGTTACAAACGTGCCCATCATCGTGGAAAATGAATGGATGGGTATTTACTTGATTGCTCAGGACGTTACGAAAGAAAAGGTAGCTGAAATAAAGCTGGAAAACACGGTGAAAGATTTAGCAAACATGAAGTATGCCCTTGATGAGTCCGCAATCGTAAGCGTCCTGGATCCATATGGAACGATTAGGTATGTCAATGATATGTTCTGTACAATATTTGGCTATGAAAAAGAAGAGCTAATCGGACAATCATACGAGTTATTTGATGTAAGCTATGACCTTCGTGTTCTTGAAAGTATTGGCCAAGGAAAGGTTTGGAGAGGGCAAGTCAAAAGCATAACAAAAGAAGGCGTCATCGTGTGGAGCCATAAGACCATTGTTCCGCTGACCGATATTCATCACCGAATCTCAAGCTACGTGCTGATTCAAACTGATATTACTGCGCAAAAAAACCTAGAAAATCAGCTGAAGTTTAAGGCGTTTCATGACAGTTTGACGGGGGTGCCGAATCGAATGATGCTGCAAAAACAAGTGCAGGCTGCGATCGAGCAAAAGGAAAGATTTGGCCTGCTGTTTTTAGACTGTGATAATTTTAAAGAAGTGAACGATCAATTTGGTCATGATATCGGCGATGCATTTTTAATCCAGTACGCACATCGCTTAACGTCTTGCATTCGCACATGTGACGAAGCTTATCGCCTCGGAGGGGATGAATTTGTTATCTTGCTTCGGCACATTGAAAGGCGCGAGGAAATCCAGCAGATCATGGAACGAATTCACCGAGAGCTTCAAAAAGAATGGAGTATTGAATCCTGCATTTTTACAGCTACATCGACCATTGGAGCCGCTTATTATCCAGAAAACGGAGAGTCGTTTCAAGAACTGCTAAAACAGGCGGATCAAGCGCTGTACGAAGGAAAACGACAGGGGAAAAATAACGTGAATTTCTATAAAAAAAACCAATCTGTAGCCGATTCTATAGATAAAGAAAGTATTGTTTAATATAGAAAGGATAAATATGAATAAACATAAATTAATGGTTGTTTTATCAAGCGGAGCAGTGATACTTTCTCTGCTCATACATATCATTCATCGTATTTGGCCGATAGAGATGTCCGGCATGTCGATGGAACATAATTCAGCGCCAGGCGAAGTGTCATTGATCTTTTTGATGCTTCCTATTGTTTTTCTTGGTGTGCTGCTTGTACTGTATGTTAAAAAGCATGAGCTAGTACCTGCGTTTGTGACGCTAACGCTCACGTTTTCAAGCATCAGCACGGTTATAGGCGGAGGAGGAATGGTTGAGTATCACTTTTCAATTTTTATGGTGATAGCCATTCTTTCCTACTATGAAAATGTAAAGCTTTTATTGTTAATGACGGGTATTTTTGTCATCGAGCATCTAGTGGGATTTTTTGTTCCATTTTTCACGCCGATTATTTTCGGAACGTCTTCTTATTCCTTTTCGATGGTGTGCCTTCACGCGGCGTATTTGCTTTTTACATCAGGGGCGACCGCTTGGCAAATTACTTCAAAGAAAAATTATACAAAACAGCTTCAGCAGCAAAATAAACAAAAGCAGCATATCATTTATGACATGATGAAAAAACTGCATGAAACGAATGGTCAGGTAAGACAAACGGTTGCTGACTTAAAGGAAAGCTTAGAAGAGTCGCAAGCAGCGAGTCATCATACGACGGCTTCAATGCAAGAGCTAGCGGCAGGAGCGGACCAGCAGGTAATAATGGCTCAAAAAAGCAGTGAGTTTCTAGAAGAGATGACGCAAGGCGTAACCAAAATAGCCGAGGCTTCAGCGGCAGTCAGCGAAGCTTCTGATCAAACAGCAAATGAAGCCGTGCAGGGAAAAGAAAAAATTCAAGAAGCCATTCAACAAATTCATACAATCGATTCTTCTGTTCAGCATGCAGCTAGCGTTATTCATCAGTTAAAAGAACGTTCTGCAGAAATCAACGATATTATGAGTGTGATTTCAGGCATTGCTGCACAAACAAATCTACTGGCGCTAAATGCTGCAATTGAAGCAGCGCGCGCAGGCGAACATGGTAAAGGGTTTGCGGTCGTAGCAGCGGAGGTTCGCAAACTTGCAGAACAATCCAATCAGTCAGCCGAACAAGTAGCAAGACTCATTCAGCATATTCAGCAAGAAACGTCTCAAGCCGTAGCATTCATTCAATCAGGAACTTCTGATGTAAAAAACGGTATTTTACTAGCCAACGAAGCGGAAAATGTTTTTAATCGAATCGCCGACGCATCTACGTACGTTCACGAACAAATTCAGCAAACGGCTGCTTCCGCACAGCAAATAGCAGCCGGATCTACGCAGGTGCTCCATGCCGTCAGCGATATGACCGCTTTTGCCAACCAATCGGCTGCAAGCAGTACCAGCATTTCTTCTGCTTCCGTCCGTCAGCTGCAATCGCTGCAGGTCATTGACCAAACGGCGGAATTTTTAAGCGGGTTAGTTGAAGAGCTTGGCAGCGTAACGGAAAAGTTAGCGAAGCAAGCGTGAGTGAAGCAGAGTAGTGGACTACTACATAGAAGTACATGGTTTTATACACTGGATTAATGTTATAAATCTACTAAAGAATTATGTACATACAAACGCTTAAAAAGTTTCTACGGACCTTTAGACCACTAATATTCATATCAATCCCCTCCTTTAGAGAAATGAAGCGATCTAAAAAGAGGGGATTGATGCTTTTGTCTAAAAGCTAGTGTTAGTTATTTGTTGGAGAAGGAAATCTTGCTGCTTCAAAATGTGAGCCATCTTCGGATGTGACGATTGTACCGGCTATGCTGCTTTGAACAAAAACTTCAACGCGGTCTCCAGCTTCTAAATTATAAATAGTAGACACGGATACCGCATTAACAAACGGTGTGTTCCCGCCAAAGAAATCGTTATCGATAGCGATAGCGGTTGTCCCATTTACACGTATTTCAATGCGAGTTCTATAATCTAGCATCTGGTCGTTAGGAGAGAATCCAATTGTAGCAATGATAGAATATACGCCATCTTTTTTGGGGCGGAAGGTAGAAGTAATCGGGTTATATTCATTTGCTAAATCAAATTGTTCAGTTGGGAAAACGGCTTTTACAAACGTATTTGCAGGAACATTTTGAGGCATCGTTAAATTGAGCGCTCTAAATGCTGACTCCCGCGTGCTTCCTTTTTTGTCTTTATCTTCTTTACATTTAGAAGCACAATCATGTGATTCCTCATAGAAATCTTCTGCGCGTCCATAAGTCCAAACTTGTGATTCTTCAGAGCTATCTTCTTCGAGACCATAAGCCCAGCCGCGTGCTTCCTCAGGAGCATCTTCTTGATGTTGCTCTTTCTTATTGTTAAGGGAAGCTTTCTTCTTGTGAGGATAAGATTTTTCTACATAATATTTATCATCTTTATCATTGTAATGGAAATAATACTTTTTTATAATAATCACCCTTTCTTTGCAGTACTCTATACTATATTCACTCATAGAGGAAATGTTTGGATACTTGTCCGACAACTTTAGAACTGTTTTTTTAATAGCTACTAGTAACTAATTTTGAATGTAGAATTAGTTGCATTATATAAAAAACACCTCGTTCGAACGAAAGTCGAAGAGGTGTTTTTATTCGAAGAGTATTCGATTCGAGAGTCTACTCATAACCTGTATGTAAACATCACTCTATCAGTCAACTGGGTGTACTTTTGTAGCGCTGGGTCCTTTAGCTCCTTCTTGGATTTCAAACTCTACTTTTTGTCCTTCTGACAGATTTTTATATTCCTCACGGTCGATTGCATTAGAGTGAACGAACACTTCTTTTGATCCGTCCTCGGGTTTGATAAATCCAGATCCTTTTGATTCGTTGAACGATTTAACGGTTCCTTTATGTTTGCTCATTGATAAATCCCCCTTATAAGTATAGAAATAATTTCTTAATAGGTTTTTACCCAAACGCTGAAATCTCAATCATTTTTATGGTCGTTATACCGATTAGAAGAGTAGGGAAGAGCAAATAGGGAGGGCTTAACAATTTTTTCATTTCGGTTATATTTTTATATTGTCTGTGACATAACTATTGTTATAAAATGTAATCGTTAATTCTGCTAACTAAAGGAGATAAAGAAAAAAATGAGGGATGAGTTGTTATATATAGGGAAGAAAATTATCGATAATAAACAGGAATTAGCGATACAATTTTCTGATCTGATGGACTCTGAATATAAGCGGAAGCTTGTTTACCATGAAGAAAGCGACGTTTTAAAATGGAGAGCAGAACTCATTGAGTATTTAGGCGAGTCGCTATTCGAAGAGCACTCGGTCGTTTTAAAGAAAATCATTCAGTGGGGTACAGATATAGGAAAAGTGGCTGTGGAAAACGGACTTTCGTTGAGTCAAACGTTAAAATCACTCGCGCTGTTTCGAACAGTGATATGGGGCGTTTTTACAGAAGAGCTGCAGCAGAAGCAGTTTGCTCCTATTACGATGCTTGATGTAAGTAAAAAAATTGATCCGATGCTTGATCAGCTTAATCATATATTTGTCGAAATTTACGAAGAACATAATACCGAAACCATAAAACGCGCTTATGCAGCGCTAGAAGAATTATCAGTTCCCATCGTTCCTCTTTCTGAAGGAATCGCTGTGATGCCAATCGTTGGACAAATTGATACGCATCGTTCGCAGCTTATTATGGAAACGGCTTTAGAAAAAAGTGCTCAGCTGCAGCTGAGTTATTTAATATTTGATATTTCAGGTGTTTTGATCGTCGATACGATGGTAGCGGACAATATTTTTCAAATTGTAAAAGCTTTACAGCTTATCGGTACTAAAACGATGATTACCGGAATACGTCCGGAAATCGCGCAAACCGTTGTTGATTTAGGCGTCGATTTTGGAACAATCAAAACAAGAGCGACGTTAGAAAAAGGTCTTGAAGAAATAGGCTTCAGTAAACTGCCAGAAAATCCGCAAAGAAAACCAAACAAATGGCCTTTTCAATAAATAAAAAAAGTAAGAAGCTTAGACAAAGTATGTTAGTTGAAGTCAAACCCGAACCATTAATTTGATTGATGGTTCGGTTTTTTTTGTTGTTATGGTTGTTGTTATGGTGAACGTAGGTTTCATGTATGTAACTGCTTCTAGCTGGTGATTGGAGGGCAAGACGAAGACTCCTGCGGGAAAAGCGGAACAGGTGAGACCCCGCAGGAGCATAAGCGACGAGGAGGCTCACCGGCCGCCCGCGGAAAGCGAAGTCCTGCACGGAAATCACCAGCGGTGTAAAAAGCAGTCCAACTCATTTATCTCATTTGTTCGTCTTTCGATTGGGTTGATTTAATTATGTTTCCACCTCTTTATTTTCTCGTGTCTCTAAAAAATAAAAGAACGGCTTATATTACGAAAAATTTAAGGGGAAGTCACAGCGTCACATGTTACATTCTTTGTAAAAAGGGGTACTGGTAAAAAGAAGCATTTCAAGCGCTTTTCAATTACAGTAGCCGTCTAAAATTAATTAATTGTCAATTTCGAATAACATAAATTATTTAAATACTTAGACAAACAAATGAGGAAAATATATACTTATTAGTGTTGTCACGAAAAGATAAAGGGGAGAAACAAGGATGGATATCAAACGTCAAAACGTTGATTTTGGTAACTCAATTTTTCAAACGCTAGTGGATGGTTATTACTATGAAATTCCTACAAACGTAGTAGAAATCACAAAAGATCAGGCAGAGGGGCATTTTCCTTCAAGTGTAAATGAACCGGAATTACTTCTTCAAAATTTACTGATTTCTACCACAATTGAAGGAGTAGAAAAGTATTATTTAGTAGGAGACGCCGCTGAGAAACACGTGCTAGGCAATATCCATATTAATAAGTTACATAATAAAACTGAATCTGATATTCCTTATGTGATGTTTTTAGCTTCAGTTGCTTATTACAACATACTTAAAGGAAAAGACAAAGAGGATAATCATGTGACGATTAATTTTTTCTCGACTATGCTTCCGATTTGGCTGCTTAAGAAAACAAATAAATTCAGTGAAATGCAGCAGAAGATGGCCGAACGTTTTCAAGGAGAGCATACGGTTACAGTATTGACTCCTGGATTAGAAAAAACGCTCACTGTGAACATTGAAACGAGCAAATGCCGTATTGAAAGCGAAGTGGCTCGCTGGGCGATCAAAAAAGATTTTGAATTACAAGATAGAGAAGAAGCAAATGCATTCAAACATTTTGAAACACTAATTGTAGATTTGGGCGGAGGTACGGTTGACCTGGCACTGCTTCCTGCAGGACTTCAAGCTCCTAAAAGCAGAAATTCGTTGAAGTGTCTTACGGATATTTCATATTTGAAGCATATTGAAAAGCTAAGAAATGAAAAGCTGCTTGAGTATTTTGATGATGTTCGTTCATTAGAAGAATTTATTATTGCCAATATCCATAAAGCAAAAATGGAGCAAAGAGACGGCAACAGCGGGAAAAAAGTAGATCTCACGGAGCCTATTCACGCTTCGCTTAGAGAATACACGCAAATTTTATTAACAAAAGTTGAAAATCTATTTCCATCGCCAAAAGATAAAGTCTATAAATATATTTATATTGGAGGACTGGCTCCTATCCTTCAACAGTTTATTGCAGAGCAGATTGATAACATGTACGGGGAAGAAATCAGAGAAGAAAACCATCTTTTCTTGCCGGAGACACGAAAGTTAAATTTATACGGTCTTGAAATTTTAAGCAGACATGAAACAAACGCAGCGGTTCACGCTTAAAAAGGGGGAGCATACATGAGTCATCAACACACTCGCCTTAAGGAAGCACTAGACGATTGGTACGGTCAGCTAAGCTCCCAGGTGGCTGCACCATTTTACTTATTATCAAATGCGTTTCTAACAGCTGGGAATCTATCAGCAGATATGATGGGAGCAAGGGGAAAAACCGTAAGTAATAGAGATGAACATGCAAGTTTTACAATTGAAACTGCTGACATTCCGTCAGAAGTGTCTTCATTTCTAAAAGAAAAACAGCAGGCAAACGAGCTGCAGGACTATATAGTGAGACTCATACAGCAAGACTTGCAAAAAATGAATAAAAAAGATGAAGTCGAGTCGCTCGTTCATTCACTTCGAAAAGAGCTGTTGGGCGAAATTGACTTGCTAAAACAAGAAATGAATTCACGTTTTGCTGCAAATCGTGAGGAGTATGAGTCTAAGCAGTCAAATGAACTTCAGGATTATGTAGCGAAGCTTGTGGAACAAAACGGGCAGAAAGACAGCCGCGAAGAAGATTTTCAATCGTTAGTTCATTCATTGAGAAGCGAGCTGTTAGGAGAAATTCACTTGCTTAAAAAAGAGCTTGGCTCTGCGTCAGTTCCTTCTTATAAGCAGCTGAAGCCCGTTACAGATGAGGAAGAAACGTTTAAAGAAGGTCAATTAATTAAAAGTGAAAAAGTGACCGGAACCATTCAAGAAGATATCGATGTAGATTTTTAAACAGAAAGTAGAGGCGTGATATGCCTCTACTTTTATTATTTTTCTATTAAAAATGGAGCTGGGGCAAAAGTATTTTTGCTAAAGGAAGATCCGAACGAGTTTGATTCTTGATTGTGAATCCAACTTGTACGGAAATTAACAGCGGTCCGATGTAAAAGCTTTAGCGGATACATCATAAATCTTTTTGGTTTCTTTTTAGCTTTTTTTGAAAATATAAGCAAATATCAAATGTAACGATGGTACAAATACTGCATTTTATCATAAACCAAAATAGAGCTTCGTTTATGCCAAATCCGCCAATCGAAGCTTTTAGTTCATTTAGCTGCCTGAGAATTAAATTTATGTCGTTTTCATAGGCCACAGTAAAAGATTTAATCACAAGCATGGTCATAATGACTGCTTCTACCGATATATATAGAACTTTTCTTGCTAGTTTAAGGGAAGGATTTACGTTTGATTTAGGAATTTTATAAAATAATTTCATCGCCCGTTTGCCTTTCAGTTATTTTAAGCTGTTTAAAAAGGTTCGTTTATTCTATAATTCTTTCTTTGGCTATAAAATCCTTTATGTATAGCAAGTTAAAAAAAGCTCGCTAGAAAAGGTAGTACACCGATTTTCTAGCGAGCTTATGTTAGTTAATGTTCTTCAGCTAAGGCATTTGCTTTTGTCACATGAACTGTGCCAAACGGATGGTTTGGAGGAGCGTAGATGGAGTAAAGCTTTAGCGGAGTGGTACCCGTATTAGTGAGATCATGCCACGTTCCGGCAGGGATAAATATCGCATCATCATCGTAGACTTTTCGTTTAAAGGTTAGGTTGTTTTTACTTTTGCCCATTTGAACAACGCCTTGCCCTTGTTCAATGCGCAGGAATTGATCAACGTTAGGGTGGATTTCTAAGCCGATATCTTCACCGGGCTTGAGACTCATTAGCGTCACTTGTAAATGTGTTCCCGTCCATAAAGCAGTGCGGTACGTATTGTTTTGCTTTGACGCTTCATTAATGTTAATAACAAATGGCCTTGGTCCGTAGTCCTTTAATTTACCGTTTCTTTGTTGAAACTGTTCGCTGGTGTGATAGTGATTCGGCACATAATAACTATATGGCTGCCAGCCATAGTACACTGGGGTCTGCCACTGATGATAATAAGGTGCATAGTGCATACTCATTCTCCTTTTCTCGTTTCATTTTTCTTTTCATCCTATGCTTTTGTCAAAACGGTTGATACCATTTGCCTTTTTGTCCGCGGTCTTTATCCACTTATTTTTTGCCCAAATCATGTAATTAATGATTTCTCTGAGCTCTTTGATTGTTTTTCGGTGGTTAAAAAATACTTTCATCACTTTAATACGATAATTCAGTAAAAAATATATCGTATGAAAACGTTTTATTTGATATAATTTTAGAAGATGAAAATTATTTTAAAGGGTGACGTTCATTGAAAGAAAAAAAACTTCAAGAATTAACTGAACATCTTAATAATTTATTCAACAATTTAATTCATGGATCTATCACAGAAGGTGAATTTAATGAGCTGTCCGAAGAGCTTTACAGGAAGCAAACGAGGCTGCGCTATGAGATAGAGTGTGAGAAAGGTTCGTATTACCGAGAATATTTTAAAGGCTAAGGCTTTGTATTAGACTGCTTTATAAGAAATAAGAAAAGACCTCCATTTAGGGGGCCTTTTCTTCACTTCTAGTAGTAAGTGGAGTGATACTTTCTATTTCAATAAGTATATTAGTATATTTACTTCATAAAAAATACAGCTGTTGAAGGTCTAAAACTCGCTATTCACCCCCAAAAACCTGTATGATAGGTTTAAGATTGCCGCATATGAGATATATGTATAGTAAAAAGGGGTGATGAGCTGTGAAGTGGTATAAAGGAGTTGTCATGCAAGTCTTAATGACAGAAATCGAAACAGCAAGAGAGCACATGGTTATGTTGGGACTTACAGAAGGTCTTACAAGTCGTAATACAGTTCGAATCAGTCAAACCCTGGATTATTTATTAAATGAACTAAGTAAAGTGATGGCCGCAGATTAATCGTATTTTATATATAAATGAAAAGAGCTGCTGATTTCACGGCAGCTCTTTATAAGTTGCCTTCACGTTTGCTTTAATGTTTATGATACTATTTATACAGTTATCTCATAGCAAAGAAAATAGCGGATTTGATTATATATATCGTATAGTAGAAACCTAGAAGATGAGTTGAAAGCGCCCGTGAAAAGGGAAGCTTAGATACGTAAAGCAAACGCCGTACTAAGAATGGCGATGGAGGGTATAGTGGAATGGAATATCATATTAAAGAGGCCGCTGCAAAGGTAGGGCTGCCTACGCATACGCTTCGATACTACGAGCAGCAAGGGCTTTTGCCTTTTATAAAAAGAGACGAAAACGGAAATCGTATTTTTAGCGAGTCGGATATCGAGTGGCTGGAATTTATTATTTGCTTACGAAAAACAGACATCTCTCTTTTAGAGTTACGTAAAATTGTTGAATTAACACAAGAAGGTGATGATACAATCGGTTTGCGCAAGCAGATATTTGAAAAGCATAGAGAGAAAATGATGGAAAAACAAAGAGAGCTGGACGCAGCTTTTAGAAAAGTGGAAACGAAAATTGACTACTATGATAAATTAGAGCAAAAGTATCAGGAAGAGCTTTCATCTAAAGCCTAATTTACCGTTTGTTTTTTATTTTATAAAAAAATAAAAAGCGGGCAGCTAATCCAATTAGCTGCCCGCTTTTTTAAAACTTATAGTGTAGAAATGTCAATAACAAATCGATAGCGAACGTCGCTGCGAAGAACGCGCTCGTACGCTTCGTCTACTTGATTTGCATCAATGACTTCAATCATAGGAGCAACGCCGTGTTCAGCCGCAAAATCAAGCATTTCTTGTGTTTCACGAATGCCGCCTACAAGTGAACCCGCAATGCTGCGACGTCCCATGATAAGGGAGAATACGCTGTATTGATCTGGATTAGCCGGTGCGCCCACGTTAACAAGCGTTCCATCTACGCGAAGTAAAGATAAATATTGATCCACGTTTAAGTTAGCCGATACCGTGTTTAAGATAAGATCAAAACGACCAGCTAATTCAGTAAATGTCGCTTCATCACTTGTTGCAAAATAATGATCTGCACCAAAGCTTAGTGCTTCTTCTTTTTTATTGTTAGAACGGCTCAATACCGTCACTTCAGCACCCATTGCATGTGCAAATTGAATCGCTACATGTCCAAGGCCGCCCATTCCCACGATCGCCACTTTTTTGCCAGGGCCAGCATTCCAGTGCTTTAATGGAGAAAATGTTGTAATCCCTGCGCATAGAAGCGGACTTGCTGCATCCATACTTAAGTTATCAGGAATACGAACAACGAATCCTTCTTTTACGACGATTTTTTGGCTGTAGCCGCCGTATGTACGGTTTCCGTCGTAATCCAATGAATTGTACGTTTGAACAACGCCTTTTGTACAGTATTGCTCGTCACCGTTCACACAGTACTCGCACTCTCCGCAAGAGTCAACGAAACATCCAACGCCTACGCGATCGCCAACCTTGTATTTTGTTACGTTTTCGCCAACTGCTTCAACTACTCCTGCGATTTCGTGACCAGGAACCATCGGGAACATCCCGCCGCCCCACTCATCAAATGCACTATGAATATCAGAGTGACAGATACCGCTAAACTTAATATCAATTAAAACGTCGTCTGCTCGCAGTTCTCTGCGTTCAATTGTCGTATTTTCAAATTTTGCCTTTGCGTGCGGTGCACTTAAAACACGTGATGTTGTTGTATGTTGATGATTATTACACATAAGTAAAAACACAATCCTTTCGTATTAAACATAACCAGTTGCTACTAAACGTGCATTCACTGACTACGCTTGATGTATTTAAAAACTACAATACTAGCTTAAACGTTAAAGTCGACTTTAAAGCAAGAGTTTTTTGAAAAAAATTTCGTTCTATGACTTTATGAAAAAAGGAAAGGAAGGAATAGCATGGCAGCTTTCTATCTATGTTTAGTTAAAAGAAATTCTTCAAGGGTGCGAGCGGCAGCTTGTTCATCAACTCCATTTGTCAGCAGTGTTATTTCATCTCCTTTCTTAACAGCCAAAGCCATTACCTTCATGATGCTTTTTCCACTTACACATTTTCCATCTTTCGCAAGAAAAATATCACTTTGAAACGAACACGCTTCGCGTACAAACAAAGCTGTATGTCTAGCTAGAAGTCCACCGGAAAGTTGCACCGTTATTCTTTTAATTAGCATAGTGTTTCCCCTTTTTTGTATTTTAAAAACTATAAAACTAGCTTAAACGTTAAAGTTAACTTTAAGGCAAGGGGGAATTTGGATAAAAGAGTCATTTAAATGACGGTAACTAAAAGTAAATACAGTAGACATGTTCAGAAAGGTTAAATAAGAACTTATTGTTAAAGGAATTTCCACGTTCTAACCAGAAAAACAATATATATCATTTTCTGGAGGAATACGATGAAAGAGCTAAAAAGGTTAGAACCGCTGCAAGCAGCTACACAATTTATTTCTAAGCATTATCCTAATTGTCAAGGCGCATTACTCGCCGGAAGCGTAGTAAGAGGAGAGGCTACACACACGTCTGACCTTGATCTTGTTATTTTTGATGATGATTTTCCTTCTTCTTTTAGAGAGTCACTCATTGAATTTGGATGGGCCATTGAAGTTTTTGCTCATAATTTGACTTCATACCAAGCCTTTTTTAAAAGCGACTGTAAGAGGGCTAGACCTTCACTGCCAAGAATGATTTCCGAGGGAATTATTTTAGCGGATAAAGGAGTAATCCAGTCTATAAAAAAAGAAGCGAAACAATTACTAGAAAAAGGCCCGGAAAAATGGTCGGAAGAGACGATTATCTTAAAAAGATATTTTATAAGTGATGCCTTGGATGATTTAATCGGTTCTTCAAATACAGGTGAAGCCCTTTTTATTGCCAACACGCTCGCTTATATAACGCATGAATTTGTGTTAAGAACAAACGGTCATTGGATTGGGGATTCTAAATGGATTGTCCGGTCTTTGAATCACTATAATGAACGATTTAGTAAAGAGTTTGTGGAGGCATTCGAAATCTTTTATAAAACAGGGAGTAAAGATAAAGTGATTCAACTGGTTGATAAAGTGTTAGAACCATACGGAGGCAGGCTGTTTGAAGGATTTTCACTGGAGAAAGAGAGAGCCAATCAGTAGCATAGTGCTTATTATAACCCCACTACTATTTCTTGCTAGTAGTGGGGGGTGTTTTTTAGGAATATTTTCATATACTTAAAGAGTTTGTCCGTTATCAATCGTAAACACTTGGCCCGTCACGGACTTTTGTTTTAACTGAAAAAGAATAGCATCTGCGATATCTTCAGAAGAAGAAATGCGCTGAAGAGGCAGATTTCCTGCAAGCTGATACATTTTATCTTCGTTGCCAGACCACCACCTTGTGTCGACTGCACCAGGAGAGATGCAGTTTACTCGAATATGGGGGGCTAAGGCAATCGCTAACGACTTCGTCATCGTATGAATCGCTGCTTTTGTTGCTGCATAGGGAATGGAAGAGCCAATTCCAGTTGTGCCGGCAACACTTCCTACATTAACAATCGCTCCTGACTTTTGTTTTTTCATATGTGGAACGGCTGCTTTTACACAGTGAAACATGCCTTTTACGTTTATATCATATAAAGAGTCCCATACGTCATCCGTTGCAGACTCTAAGTCATGCATCGGGATTTGAGCAGTAATACTAGCGTTATTCACTAATCCATCTAACCGTCCGAATTGTGCAATCGTTTGATGAATCATTTCATTCACTTCATTCTCGTTGGCTACATTCGCTTTAAAAGCAAAAGCCATACTTCCTTTTTCTAAAATTTCTTCCACAGCTTTTTTAGCTTCCTTTTCTGAGTTGCTGTAGTTTATCACAAGTTTCGCGCCCATGTCAGCTAGCTTTAAAGCCGTTGCTTTGCCTACACCAGTGCCTCCGCCTGTGATAATAAATACTTTATTTTTAAAATCGTTCATTTCTATAAACCTTCCTTTCTCTCAACATCTTTTATTATATCTTCGATGAAAAAAAGGATATAATAGGTAATACTAAGAGAGGTATCATTTAAAATGATATCAGCGGAGGAATTGAAATTGGAAAGCCAAGACTTACGAATTTTCAAATGTGTGGCAGAAACAAAATCACTATCAAAAGCCGCCGAGGTATTAGGATATGTTCAACCGCATATCAGCCAGCGCATAAAAAAATTAGAGGAAGAGTTAGATACTAAATTACTGACACGCACAAATAGAGGAGTCACGTTAACGGATGAAGGGGAAGCTTTGTTTAACTATGCCCAGCGTATTCTACGTTTAATGGAGGAAGCTAAAGCAGAAGTTAATCCGAATAAGTTTAGAACATCTTTAATTATTGGTGCTTCGCAGACAGTTTCTGCTAGTAAAGTTCCAGCTTTATTTTCGTCTTTTTTGAAAGAACATCGGGATATTGAAGTTAAAATCAAAACAGATAGAAAACAAGTCTTGCAAGAAATGCTTTCGTACGGGGAAATTGATGGACTTTTTCTTAGCGGTACCTATAACGGGGCTCAGTTTGAAAGAGTTTATCACTATGCAGAAAAAATGGTGCTTATCTCATCTCTATATGAAGCTAGAGAAGAAAAAGACCAACCAACGCTGCTCATTAATAGTGATGCGAACTGCATCTATAGAAACAGACTATTAGCGTTTTCAAAGGAACATCATATACCCAGCATCATGGAATTTGATTCATTAGAAGCTATTTTACAAGGCGTCCGCGATGGACTAGGTATAAGTGTAGTCCCGGCTAGCGTAGTAAATTCTCGTGGTGATATGAAAAGAATTGAATACCAAGAGCTTGCAGAAGACGTTCAAATTGATTTTATAGTAAAGAAAGGGAAGCAGCGCTCGCAAAGTCTTAAAAAGTTTATTCGTTTTTTAGAAAGCCTATAGATTCTCTCCTCCCGTATCACTAAAAAGAACCCTTAATGCCTGAAATGCGCTTCAAGGGTTCTAGCTTTCTTATGTTCCAAAGATTAGGCAGCTAATTTTCTACATTCATCCGCGCATTTCAAGCAAGCCTCTGCACATCTTTGACAGTGATCGTGATCGTGTTTCTTACACTCATTTCCGCATTTTTCGCAAATTTCGGCGCAAACTCCAGCCAGTTCAGCAACGAAAGGCGTTCCTCTTTCTAAAGCTTGTTCCAAATATCCGCACATATCTGCACACTCTCTGTCAAAGCGAATACAGTCCACCATCATACCCACATTTTCTTCTTTTAAGCAAGCATCAAAACATTGGTTGCAGGCACTCATACATTCATGCAGCGTTTGAATAACAGTTTGATAATTTTCGTTAGACATTGTCAAATTCCTCCTTATTTTTTCTTCTCCCTATTACATTAGACTATCGTTTAGTTTATTAAACCTAATAAAAGATAACAGTATTGTAAAACTTATTAAGTAATGAGCAGTTTCTCTTTTTTACGTTTAGATATAGGGGTAGAGGGTATGTAGGTGATAGATAAATCTTAAAGGAGTGTAGCACATGAGCTGGCTAGAAATACTTTCTTATATAGCTATTACAATCGGAATTATTCAATTTTTAGTTATTACAATCGACGTGATCAAGCATCCGCAGATGATGTTTGTGATGAATATTGTGTGGCCTATCACCGGGCTATATTTTCCTGTCGTCGGGATATGGTTTTACTTTAAATTAGGTCGTAAAGATCGAAAAAAACACGATCATGCTCATCATTCCTCTGATCATATGCATGATAACCATGAGGGGCATCATCACGAGCACCATCATAGTGAGAAGCCTTTTTGGCAAAGTGTTTTTGTATCTACGACCCACTGCAGCAGCGGGTGCTCGGTCGGAGATTTAATTGGCGCACCAATCGTATTTTTAACGGGATGGACGATTGCCGGAAGCGTACTTTTTGCAGATTACGTAGTGGAATTTATACTTGCTTATATAGCGGGAATTGCTTTTCAATACTACGGCATGAGTATGAAAGATAATAGCTCAAAAGAGGAGCTGAAAAACGCGGTGAAAGCAGATACATGGTCGCTTATTGCGTTTGAAATAGGGATGTTCGGCTGGATGGCTTTATCACATTATGTCTTTTTTACAGAAGCACCGAAACCAGACAGCGCGGTCTTTTGGTTTATGATGCAAATCGCCATGATCATTGGCTTTTGTACAAGCTATCCAGCGAACTGGGTACTTGTTAAAAAAGGGGTAAAGCATGCGATGTAGATTTTATTTGGAGCTGCTGCCGTTGATATTCTATAGATTTAAACTTTAAGGATGGGGCAGAATAACATGAACTTCAAGTTTCGTAGAAGAAAGGAATTCATTCTAACTTAACAGGAGGAGATTGGATGTTTGATTACACGGTAAAAACCTCGAAAAGCCTAGAAGAAGCGATTAGTTCTCTAGAAGAAAACTTAAAAAGCGAAGGGTTCGGTGTGTTGTGGAATTTCGATTTAACTGCAAAGCTACAGGAAAAAGGGCAGGATTTTCATACACCGTTTACAGTATTAGAAGTGTGTAATCCGAAAGAAGCTCAGCGTGTTCTTTCGCAAAATCTTTTAGTAGGATATTTTCTCCCTTGTAAAATGGTTGTATATCAAGATGAAAGTGAAACAAAGATTGGCATGCCTAGGCCTACGGCTATGATTAATATGCTTCATAATGAAGAGCTCCAAACACTAGCAGAAGACATCGAAACAAGATTAATACGCTGCATTGATCAATCTGTATAAGTCCTGTGATTCCGAGAAAGAAAATAACAAAACAAAAAGATACCTTTACGTAAGGTATCTTTTTGTTTTCTAACTTTATTAGGGTATGAGGAGTGGAAACGAAATTTTTGATACATGAATAATTTGCTTTCAGATGCCTAATCTAAAAGCAGACTGTAATAAAAAGGATGATATTATGAATTTTATTTGGCAATCTGTAATCTTGATTTTATCGGGAATATTATTACTAAGAATAGCGGGGAGGAAATCGATTGCTCAAATGACGCTCGCTCAGACGGTCGTTATGATTTCCTTAGGTACCATCATTGTACAACCTATTGTTGAGAAAAGTATGCTAAAAGCCATTGGCGGGGCAGCTATTTTTGTTCTTGCTATTTTAGTTTTAGAGTACTTACAATTAAAATTTAATGGGTTTGAAAAATTTCTGACAGGTAAATCTAAAATCGTTATAAATAATGGTCAATTAGATACTAAGCAGCTTAAAAAATTACGTTTAACCGCCGATCAATTAGAAATGAGATTACGAAATGCAGGCATATCAAACATAAAAGATGTTAAAACCGCCACAATTGAACCAAATGGACAGTTAGGATACGAACTTCAAGAGGATGCAAAACCTTTGACTGTAGGTGACTTTAAACAGTTGATGGAATTATATATGTCATCTTTTTCTCAAACCAGCGCGCCTGCGCAAGATTTACATAACAAAGTGTCGTCTAAACCTTCTTCAGATATATTTGAAGAAATTAATCACCATTCTAAACCGAATCCTAAATACCTTCAGTGATATAGTCACTAAAAAAAGACGGCCTTTTTACCGAATAAAAGGACGTCTTTTTTACATCTGCTTTAGTTATCTAAGTAACGGTACAAAGTCGTCTTGCTTATACCTGTAGCTTCTGTAATTTGAGCAATCGTATAGTTTTTACTCCAGTACATATCAAGCGCTCGGTGGACGTTATAGTCAGGTTTTTTTGGCCGGCCGCCGCTTTTTCCTTTTGATTTTGCTTCTTGAAGACCGGCTTTTGTGCGTTCACTGATGACGTCATGTTGAAATTCACCAATACGTTTAATGGTACTGAAAAAGGCTTTTCCTTGTTCGGTGGATGTATCAACGTCATCCAAAATCGATACAAAGTGAATATGATTATCTGAAAGATATTCAATTAATTCAATGAGGTGCCGAGTGGAGTCTGCAATGCAGTAAAATTTATATACAACGACTGTATCGCCTGGCTGAAGTGAAACTACCATCTCATCGAATTCTACTCTTTTTTTTATGGAATTTGTTTTTTCATGATAAATTTTATCGCAATTAAAAGGCTGCAACGCCTGTAACTGTTTGTCCAAGTTTTCATCTTCGCTATATGGACGGGTATAACCAATAATCACTACACCATCTCCTGCATGGATTGTTTATTTATATTTACCTATTGTACCAAATTCCTTCCACTCATAACATTTCTTTTCAGTATAGAAAGAAGTATAGTTCCAAAAAAGATCGTTTTTGGAACAAAAAGTGATAGACATTTTGGTTTAGGTCTGCTAGAGTTTTAGTTGTTAACAACGTCTCGGCTTCTATGAGAGTTGGAAGCCACTTATATAAAAAAAGCGAGGTGACAATATGGATAAAGACACCATCAAATTGATTCGGAAAAGCTACAATTTGAATCAGCGGAATTTCGCTGAAAGAGTAAACTGCAGTTTTTCACTCATTGCATTAGTGGAAGTTGGGAAGAGGAGGATTACAGAGGACTTAGAAAATAAAGTGAAAGAAGCGTTTGGATTAAATGAGGAAAAAATAAAGAAGCTGACTTCATCGTTTTAATAAACGTGTTTCATGTACGTAAATATAATACTTGAGGAAGATGGGATATGTTGGGCTGTTTTCACTCATTTTTTTATGCATTGAAAGTACCATAAACGTTCCATTTAGGTTCTATTTATTTTCTATTTTACTACTTTTATAGTTCAAAATCTAGACGAGCGTACAGTAAACGTTTATGACTATAGAGAGAAAGGTGTTTTTAGTTATCATGTTCAATAAATTAAAAATGGAGTGGTTTGGCAACGTGAAAGGAGATATTCTTTCAGGTATTGTCGTAGCACTTGCGCTCATCCCTGAAGCTATTGCTTTTTCCATTATTGCCGGAGTAGATCCGATGGTGGGCTTACACGCATCTTTTTGTATCGCCGTTGTGATGGCCTTTGTAGGAGGGCGTCCTGCGATGATTTCTGCAGCTACCGGCGCGATGGCCCTGCTGATGGTGACACTCGTAAAAGAGCATGGAATGGAGTATTTATGGGCAACGACTATTTTAACGGGTGTGATTCAACTTCTGTTTGGCATCTTTAAAATTGCTCGCTTTATGAAATTCATTCCTCGATCCGTGATGGTAGGATTTGTGAATGCATTAGCGATTTTAATTTTTATGGCACAAGTTCCGCATTTTGTAGGAATCTCAACGATGACGTATGTGTTTGTGGCGTTAACTCTTGTTATTATTTACGTTTTACCGCGCTTTACAAAAGCAGTGCCTTCGCCATTAGTAGCGATTGTCGTCATGACAATTGTAGCTATTTTTGGAGGATTTAATTTGCGTACAGTAGGAGACTTAGGAGAAATTACAAAATCACTGCCGGTGTTTTCTATTCCTAACGTTCCTTGGAATATGGAAACACTGTCTATCATTTTTCCAACAGCGCTAGGATTATCTATTGTCGGATTAACGGAATCGCTGCTAACGGCATCGATTGTGGATGATATGACAGATACGTCTAGTAATAAAAACCAAGAAAGCAGAGGGCAAGGAATTGCGAACATGGTCGTTGGTTTCTTTGGCGGCATGGCTGGCTGTGCGATGATCGGTCAAACCGTTATTAATGTAAAATCAGGCGGACGCGGTCGTTTATCAACGTTTGTAGCGGGGATATTTCTCATGTTTCTCATCTTGGTGCTAGGGGACTGGGTTGTTAAAATCCCAATGGCTGCACTAGCCGGGGTCATGATTATGGTATCCATCGGAACATTCGACTGGTCTTCGCTTCGTACATTAACGAAAGTTCCTTTAACAGATACCGTTGTGATGCTTGTTACGGTGATTACGGTTGTAGCAACGCATGATTTATCAAAAGGAGTTATTGCGGGTGTTATTTTAAGTGCAGTGTTCTTTGCGGCTAAAATTTCAAAGCTAGACGTATCAGCAAAAGAATCCGAACATCGAACAGTTTACGAAGTAAAAGGTCAGCTGTTCTTTGCCTCTGTAGAAGACTTTGTTAACTCGTTTTCGTTTACAGAAAAACAAGATTTAATTTTAATTGATTTTTCAGAAGCGCATATTTGGGATGACTCAGCCGTAGCGGCTATTGATAAAGTCGTATTAAAGTTAAAAGAACAAACGTCTGCTGAAGTGAAGCTGACAGGTTTAAATGATGTAAGTGAGGAGCTGCTTCAAAGGTTAGCGACTTACAACAAGTCAAATGCAAGAGCATCAGCTCATTGATAGGGGGACAATGAATGTATCAAAAAATCTTGTTAGCTGTAGATGGATCAGAACATTCAAAAAGAGCCGCGGAGCATGCGATACAAGTTGCTTCTTTCATACCGCAATCAAAAGTAGAAATTATTTCGGTTATTGACTTATCAAAGGCGAAAACCGAAATTTTACACGGAGAGTTGAAACAAAAAAGACAGCAAGCGCTCGAAGAAATAAAGAGCTGCTTTGAAAAGAAGCAGATAGCGCATCAGCTTAAAATAGAACGCGGCGACCCGGGGCCAACCATTGTAGCCTACGCCAATAAAAACAACTTTGATCTGGTGGTAATAGGAAGCCGAGGCTTAAATTCTCTTCAAGAAATGGTGCTAGGCAGCGTCAGTCATAAAGTAGCTAAACGAGTACACTGTCCGGTTATGATTATTAAGTAAACGAACGTAGTTATTGTAGGTGCAAATCGCAGATGATTTGTACCTTTTTTGCGGTTAAATATAGAAGTTAACGTTTATAAATCATCACTGACATGTATGATGCTTTTTATCGTATACACATACTCGTAATAATCTACCAAGGACTTTTGTTTTTGAAAAAAGAAATAGTTTATAAAAAATAAAAGGAGTAGATTCTATGAAAATTTCCTTTTCACATTCTATAGAAAACGTTGAGTGGTCGAGAATGAAAGAAATTTATCACTCGGTAGGATGGACGAACCATAATGAAGAAAAAATTAAAAAAGTATTTCAATCAAGCAACGTAGTAGCTATTGCTTATGATGAAGATAACATAGCAGGGTTTGGCAGAGCTCTTTCAGACGGGGTGTTTAATGCTGCGATTTATGATGTTGTGATTGATGAGCACTATCAGAACAAAGGAATTGGCCAGCAAATTATAGAAAATCTGCTGGCTCAGCTTGACGATATTTCCTGCATTCACCTTGTTTCCACAGCGGGTAATGAAGAGTTTTATAAAAAAGCAGGATTTCGTAAAATGAAAACCGGAATGGCTCGTTATTTAAATCCTTCTTTAGCGGAAGAATATTTAGAATAAGCTATGGCTAAGACTGCTGTTTATATAAATTAAGTCTATATGTCATTACAATAGAATCTCTTATTTTTATCTAAAACGACTATTATTTATCAAAAAAAATATAAAATTTATTGTTTTTCGATAAATAATCATTGATTTCCTTATATATACATGGTAAATTAATCCTAACAACAGTTATGGAGGATGTTTACATGAAACGAACAAATGGTTATCGAATTCTTTTTTATCTGGTCAACACTTTATTTTGGTTTAATATTTTTGTAGCAGGTATTATGGGAATAATGGTTATTTACCTTCAGTTTGACGACTCGATCTTACAGAACTCATCTTTTAATTTATCATTAGGAAAAGGATTGTTTGATGTTAAGCTGAACGAAATTCCGGATACAACATTAGTCCAAATTTGGATTGTAGCCTTATTGATTTCTTGTTTTTTATCGATTGCAATGCTTTGGAATTTTAAAGTATTATTTAAAAATGCAGCTAAGGGAATTATCTTTGTTTCAAGCAACACAAAAGCTATTTTTGCAACAGGTATTATCTTTTTAATAGGATCGTTTGCGGCTGGAATTCCCAAGTTTTTTATTGCTGCTAAATTAGCTCCTTTATTAAATCTTAAACATGGAACTATTACTATTTCGTACTCAATAGATGGTATTCTGTTTATAGCAGCCGTTTTTATCCTTCTTTTAGGGGCATTCTTTAAAAAAGCAGTTGCAATTGCCCAGGAAAGTGAACTTACTATATAGGAGGTCAGAGATGATTAGAGTCAATTTAGACGTCATGATGGCCAAAAGGAAAATATCTTTAAATGAGCTAGCAGATCGAGTTGGGATTACCAAAAGCAATCTCTCTATCTTAAAAACTGAAAAAGCGAAGGCCATACGCTTCACTACGCTGGAAGCCATTTGTGAAGTGCTAGACTGTCAGCCAGGGGACATTTTAGAATATGTACCAGATGAATAAAAAAAGAGGACGTAGATAAAATCTATGTCCTCTTTTTCTTTCTGGTGTTGAGAATTTATAATTTGTATATTTCAATTTAGTACTATATGGTATTATTTTCTTTAGTTAGGAGGGTATTTGAAATGAGTGTTTCCAAAGAAAATAAGCCGATTTTATTAACCGTTATTTTGCTGGCAGCTGCGTTTGTAGTGTTTTTTGCGAATCGGATATTCCCATCAAATTCAATTTTTCCAAGTAGAAGCGGTGATTTGACTATTCCGCTGTGGCTGTTTTTTGCCATAGACGTTGGTTTTATTGTGGCGTTAGTTTTAGGAGTTCGAACGAAAAAGCAGAGGGTTGTGTGGTTTAGCATTATCGCAAACAGCATCTTTTTTGTGTTGCTTTCTGCTTTGATGTTTTTATTAGCGATTGCAAATGGAATTTCTGAGCCGTAAGTTTATTATTTTTATTATAGGTGAATGATTAGGATTTAGAGAGGTTGATAGATATGATGATAGGCGGTCCTTTACTGATTGCCCTGCTGCCAGGTGTACTTATACTCATGTTAACTTGGCTATTCAGAAAAATGAAATGGAACAAGGTCATTAGAATGATTCCTTCCATGCTAACCGTTATTGCTGCCGCTGTTCTTCTTTATATTGGCTATGTAGAGGTAAGAGGCTTTGAAGGCGCTAGCTATTTGTTTTTATCTGTATTTTTGCTTTTATTCGCAGTGGTATCCTATATCTTAGCTAAAAAACCTGTACAATAATTTTTATAAACTTTATAAATTCTTTATAAATCCCTCCTATACTACGTGTAGGGGGGATTTAAGATGAAAAATATTATTTTAGAGGTAAAGAGCGTTTCAAAAAAAGTGAGACGTCGTCACTTAGTAAAAGAAGTATCGTTTCAAATTGAGGAAGGAGAAATATGCGGACTGCTAGGGCCAAACGGAGCTGGTAAAACGACGTTAATTCGTTTATTGACGGGGTTGATTAAACCAACCGGTGGAGAAGTTTTTATTACTAATAAACCTATTGTTTCACAAAGAAAAGAAGCACTGCAAAGCGTTGGTGCAATTGTAGAGTCACCCATCTTTTTTCCTTATATGACGGGAAAAGAAAACCTGACAAACTTAGCTCGACTGCATCCATTTTCGACGAAACAAGAAAGGCAGCAAAAAGTGAAAGAAGTGCTTGATATTGTGGGATTAACCGGCAGAGAAAATGATAAAGTTCGAACGTATTCTCTTGGGATGAAGCAAAGACTCGGTATTGCTCAAGCCCTCCTAGGAGACCCGGACTTATTAATACTAGATGAGCCAGCCAACGGCTTAGATCCAATGGGCGTACGTGAACTGCGCGAGCTGCTTTTTACCTTAAAATGTGACTATAACAAAACGATTCTAATCTCTAGTCATTTACTGGATGAATTACAGCGAGTATGTGATCAAATTGTGGTGATGAGAGAAGGAGAGCTAATGTGGGACGGCGCTTTAGATCAGTTAGCATCCGGTAAAAATCTTGAAGATGCGTTTGTAGAGCTGGTGTCGCAATGAAGGAGCTGTTAGTAGCGGAGTGGGAAAGACTTTGGAAACGAAAAGTGGCGTGGCTGACCTTTTTATTAGTTCCTGTTGTGCTGTTAGTTGCTTCTTCTTATCTCCAAAAACAAAATGGAGCACTCACAGTCGATTTACCACAGTATACGTTTGCGGGAAACTTCCCTGTACTGAGCTTAGCCGAAATGTTATTTACCGTTTTTAATGCCATGTTCTTAGTTTTTATTACACTCGTTGTTACTGAAGAGTACCGGTCAGGACAGCTGCGAATGGTCATGATCCGCTCGTATTCGTTTAAAGAAATCATCCTCGCAAAAGCCATAGCGCTTCTGCTGTTTAATTTACTGTTTTTTATCACGTATTTTTGTATGAGCTATGTAATAGGGTTTCTAATGTTTGAACACCCGCAAAGCTACTTTGTATTTTATCACAGCCATGTCTTCAACATAAAAGAAGCGCTAGTATATAATCTTGCATTCTATGGGTATGCCTATTTAACGACGATTGCAATATGCTGTGTGCTGTTTTTTATCTCTGTTATCAGCAAAACGACTACTACGGCTGTTGGAATTGGGGTTGCTTTTATACTAATATCATTTTCGTATCCTACTTTATTAAGAGGGTTTAGGCAGTGGATGAGTGAAGAGCTCTTTGGACAGCTTTTTTTTACTTCCGTACCGATGATTCAATGGCAGGGCATTACAGTCATGATGGCAGAAAACCCGCAGTTTGTAGGGTGGAATGTCGGCGTTTTAGGTTTTTATATTTTATTTTTTGGCGGTTTAACGTATGTAGCTATTCGAAAAAAAGAATCGTTTCTATAAAAGGAGAGAAGACATGATGACAGGACTTTTTGTCAGTGAATTAGAGCGAACGTTTAAACGGAAAAAGACAGCAGTGATACTAGGTGTGTACATAGGATTACTTGCTTTTAGTTGGTTCTTTTTCTTTCAAAGGGGAGGCATTTCATTTTTTGATGCGGCTCATGACGTAAAAATTGATTCTTTAAATTCAGCACCACTGCTTCTTCGAGACCTATCGTTTGTGATTACGTTTATTGTTATTCCTATGTTTGTGGCAGATAGTTTTAACGGCGAGTATACGTCGGGAGCGCTGCGCATGGTACTAATTCGACCGCATCATCGTTTGAAGCTGTTTTTTGTAAAGTGGACCGTTCAATGTTTACTAGTTTTTATTATTCTTTGTATTACGTGGGTAGTGGGGACATGCCTTGGGAAAATGGTTATGCCTCATGTAAATGAAACCACATTTTTAGGCGGACATACGCTAGGGACTTTAGGGGCGTTACTATATTCGTTGAAATTTTACGGCATTTGTTTTTGCATCTTTATAGCAGTTATTAGTATCGGGAGTATCCTGAGTGTTCTTATGCCTAATTCCATTTTATCTTACGTCGCAACCATTGGTGCTTTAATTGGAAGTGTGTATGTGTCAGATAAACTAAGCTTCTTTTTCTCCGTAACCGATTCTGTTTTTCATGAATTAAGCAGACCAAACTCTGAATTTTTAGTGAACCTATTATTTCCAATTTTACTTATTAGCCTTATAATAAACCTATTCGTATGGAAAAAGAAGGAATGGGTAGGGTGAGATGGAGATGAAGCAAACAATTTTACTAGTGGACGACGAAAAAGACATTATTTCCTTTATGAAAGATGCGCTCCAAGATCAAGGGTATGAGGTGGTGTTTGCTTACGAAGGGCAAGAAGCGTTAACAAAGTTAAAAATAAATCCAGACTTAATTGTGCTGGATGTGATGATGCCAGGCATGGACGGCTTTGCACTTTGTGAAATGATCCGAAAAAGCATATCATGCCCCATTATCTTTTTAAGCGCTAAACAAACGGAGCAGGACCGAGTAAAAGGACTATTAGTGGGTGGAGATGATTACTTAGTTAAGCCTTTTAGCATGAAAGAACTAAAAGCCCGCATTTACGCCCATCTGCGCCGGGAGCAGAGAATTAACAGTAACTCCTATAACAGGCTTCACTTTGGAGAGTTAACCATTGATTTAAATGGCTATCAAATTTTACATAGCAATGAAGTGATTCCGTTTACTTCAAGAGAATTTGAGATGATTCATTTCCTTGCTCTTCATCCAGGTCAGGTTTTTACACGTGAGCAGCTGTATGAAAAAGTGTGGGGCTACGACGCGGAAGGAGATTCGTCTACGATTACAGAACACGTGAAAAAAATTAGAGCAAAACTATTAAAATATGACGAAACGCCTTACATCTCAACCGTTTGGGGCATTGGCTACAAATGGGTAAAATAAAAAAATGGATGAACCGAGCAACATTAAAAGCGCAGTTTGTGTTATCGTTTCATTTGATCTTGGTGTACAGCCTGCTTGCGACGCTTTTAACGTGGGGCATTGTGATTGCAGTAAACTGGTTTCTTATGCCCGGAGCACTGAATCCCGCAAATTATTATGAAAAACAAATTCCTGATATTCTTCAGTTCGTAAAAGAAAAAGAAGATGCGCTCCTTTCAAAAGATGCTAAAAACCAAGTAGAAGCGGTGATTCCGCTAGAAGGAATGGATTATCAAATTATAAATAAAAAAGGGCAAATTGTGTATGGGTCCATGTCCACTTCATACATAAAAAATAAACGGGATTTTTACTCTCAGGTCAATACCAATATCCGCTCAGGTAAATATATTATAAAAGTTTATCCGCTTTTTAATTCAAAAGACGAAGTAAACGGGGCGATTGCGCTAAGATATCAATTAAATATGGCTTCTGCTAATCCGAATATTAAATGGATCGTTGCGCTTGTCACATTTGTATCGCTAGCCAGCCCGTTTCTTTACTTTTATTTGTTTGCTTATTTGTTTGGAAGACGATTTAGCAAAAAAATTGAACGGCCTTTTAATGAGCTGATGACCGCAGCTAAAAATATTCAGCATAATAATTTAGATTTTTCGCTGTCCGTCACTCAAGACGCCAAAGAATTAAGTCAGCTGCTTCATGCCTTTGAAGAAATGCGAAAAGAATTAAAGCAATCGTTAGCTAAACAGTGGCAGCTAGAAGAAGACCGCAAAGATATGACGGCTGCGATTGCGCATGATTTACGAACGCCTCTTACGATTATTCATGGACATACGGAAATTTTAGTAGAAGGAAGCAAAAGAGACCCGGAGAGGCTTAATCGATATTTACATACGATCTACACAAATACACAGCGTTCGATTCAACTGTTAAATCAGCTGCAAGAAGTATCTGTGATCGAAAATCCGGGCTTTACTGTAAAAAGTGAGCCAATTGATATAATTTCATTTGTTCACGAGAAAGCAGACGAGTTTCAGCTTTTATGTCAAAAAAAAGAGATTGCCTTTTTATCTTCGGTTAGTGAAACAGAAGCATCAAGTCAATTTTACGGAGATCCTCAGCGTATTTCTCAAGTGCTAGATAATATCATTACAAACTGTATTCGCTATACGCCTGAACGAGGGGAGATAGGGTGGAATACCGTCATTCATCATAACGAAGTAATCTTTGAAATACATGATACGGGTCCCGGTTTTGCGTTATCGAACAAAGAGCAGGTGTTTAAAAAGTTTTACAGAGAAGATGCGTCGAGAACAAGCGGCCACGGAAACTTAGGGCTAGGTCTTTATATTGCTCATTCCATTGTGAAAAACCACGGAGGAAGCATCACGGTCGATAATAAAGAGACGGGAGGGGCATTATTTAAGATTGTTCTTCCGATAAGGAAAGAGTAAATGCGTAAAAAAAGAACCCTCAAAAAAGAGAGTTCCAAAAAGGGTAAGTAAGAAAGAAATGTACATGTTCCTTTGGGGGGACTGCATCTGTACAGTAAAATTTATACCCGGTATGCACTTGTTAAAACGTTGAAAAATAAACCAATCATGTAAAAAATAGATGAAATCAGCTTTTAGCATTTAAAAAAAGACTGCAAAACGGCGGTATACCGTATTCTGCAGTCTTTCTCTCGTTTATTTGCTTAAAAACTCTCTCATAAATTCATTCACTTTTTCTGGCTGCTCATGTTGAGGAGCATGTCCTACACCATCTAAGCGGTGAATCGTTACGTTTGGAACGTACTCTTCAATTCCATCTAAATTACTATTTTCAAACGCTTCGTCCGCATTTCCCCATACAATTAAAGTTGGAGATTCGAATACTTTATGCGGCAGTGCTACAGGTTTATGAACGCGCTCTTCAAACGGGTAATGTGAAGACGCACGGTAGTAGTTAAGCATGGATTTCATTGCATTCGGCTGGTTCCACGCCTCTACGTATTTAGCTTCTTCTTCTTTTGTTAAATAGCCTTTTTTGATACCGGGCTCCGTTAGCATGTTTCTTAATTTTTCACTATGATTTGCAAGTAGCTCATCCTGAGAGTTTGGCTTTTGGAAAAAGCTCATATAGCTGCTTGCTTCTCGTTGAGCAGGATTTTCAGCAAGCTCTCTTATAAATGTGTAAGGGTGCGGTGCATCAAACATCACTAACTTTTTGACATACTGCGGATATGTATAAGCAAATGCCCATGCTACAGCGCCGCCCCAATCATGCGCCACTAGCACACACTCTTTTTCACCAAATGCTTCAATTAGTTGCTTTACATCTTCCATTAGAATGGGCATGCTGTAAGAAGAAATTTCTTCTGGCTTATCTGATAAGTTATAGCCTCGCATATCTACAGCTACCACGCGATAATCTTTCGAAAACTCTTCTAACTGATGGTGCCACGTGTACCAAAAGTAAGGGAATCCGTGTAAAAACAGCATAAGCTCGCCTTCACCTTTTGTTACATAATGAAGATTTACATCATTTACTTTTACATAACCGTCTTTAAACATCTTACTCATCCTTTCGCTTTTAACCTTTATTATAGAAAAACTTTACTCTTTATTAGTTGATGTATCAAACAATAAGGTTTCCTTACGCGGTAAATGAGCTATAAAGCTCTCTTAAAACCCTTATTTTGGTTATTATTTGTGAAATATAACCCCAGTTTTATTTTGAATAATCCTAATCTATTAGAAAAACTTGGAATTTAAAAGAGTATGTAATAAGATAGTATATGATAAATATTTCCATATATAGGAGGAGACATATGCAAAAGAAAATTCTACATACGGTGCTTTCACTGGCAGTAGGAGCAGGAATATTTGCTGTTGGCGGAGTTCCTACTCAAGCTAAGAGTCAAGATCAAAAGGTAAGTAACACATACACAATCGCTTTTAAAAATGGATTGCCAGACAACTATCAAGAGATTATTCAAAAAGCTGGTGGCAAAGTGACTAAAGCGCTTCCTGAAGTAGGAGGGATAGAAGCTCAATCTGAACAGGCTTCTTTTCTTAATAATTTAAAAGGGAATTCTTCGATCGAAGCTGCTAATAGGGAAATTCCTCTAAGCTTGGACAAAACATCAGGTAGTCCTTATAACTATCAGTCTAATATTATCAGTTCACAGAATGCAGATAATTATTGGGACTCTCAGTGGGATATTCAACGAGTGACAAATGGCGGAAAATCTTATGATGTAGAAACAGGCGGATATAAAAATAAAGACGGTAGTACAACTCATAAAGCAGTGGTGGGAGTAATTGATACGGGTATTGATGCATCTCATCCTGATTTAAAAAATAATATACTAGGTGGACGTAATCTTGTTCCGGCTGGAATGGACGAATCTGAAACTGGAGATCCCGCAGATATAAAAGATCGCAATGGACACGGTACGCATGTTGCCGGGATCATTGGAGCGAATGGAAAAGTAAAAGGAGTAGGACCAGAACTTGGAATACGTTCTTATCGCGTACTGTATTCAGAGCAAGCTCTTGGAATGCCTGCTTGGATTATAGACGGAATTATTGCCGCAACCAATGATAAAGTCGATGTGATTAATATGTCTCTTCGTTTCTATAATAATAACAAGATGACTATTGAAGGAGAAAGCTATAAATCAATTGCGGAAACACTGCTTTGGAAAAGAGCCATTCAGTACGCCGTGAAAAATGGCGTAACGGTCGTAGCCGGTAGTGGAAACGAAAGTTTAAATTTAGATAATAAAAAGGAAGTAAACGACTTTTTAAATACCTTGTATGAACCATATGGTATAAGTGTCAAAGGGCCAGCAACTGTCGTACCGGCGCAAATGCCAGGAGTAATTAATGTTTCGGCTTCCACAAAATGGTCGACTCAGCAGCTTGCTTTCTACTCTAATTATGGAAACAGCGCCATTGACGTGGCGGCTCCAGGAGGAGATTTCGGAAAGAAATATGCAAAAACTAATGATCCTGCAACAGCTGATCCAAACAATTTAATCCTAAGTACATGGCCGACTTATTTAGGGACTTCCTATGAGTTAAACGCCGGTACTTCCATGGCAACTCCTCAAGTAGCTGGAATTGCAGGAGTTCTTAAAGCAGCTCATCCTGAGTATAAACCTGCTCAAGTAACAGCACGTATTAAGCAAACAGCTGTTGACTACGGAAAAAAAGGACACGACGCTTTATTTGGTTCAGGAGAAGCAAATGCTTATAGAGCGTTAGAAGATATAAAGAATTAGTACTTGTAATGGATACAGTAAAAAGTCTCCCTAAAACATTGCTTTTAGGGAGACTTTTTTGAAAAATTATCATCTTGAGCATTAGTGCTTTCTTAAAAATCACCGGCCTTGGCAATTCCTAAATTAGATTCAAAGTCAGTAATGTACACACAGGCATTTGTATATTTATCATAGGAATTATAGCGAAAGTTTCTGCTTATATTATAATCTCCACTTATAGGTTTATAGGATTGAATCGATTTAATTTGATCGTTAAGAGATAAATCAAAATTATGAGTGGCTTTTTTTAATTGTTCGAGCTGGAGCTTGGTGAAACTATCGCGGTGCTTTTGGATTTCGTCTTGCATGAGCTCTATTTTATATTTAGATGTGGTGTTGATATGATTAATCGCAGGCCCCATATCTTTTTTTATTTGTGCTTCGGAAGAATGAAAGTGTTTATCATCAAATGAGTCTAACACGTTACTGCTTTCTTCCGAAGTTTTTGTTGCATCTATAACGTCATGCATATTGTTCATGAGCGTAACTTCATAGATCGTCTTGCTTGAATTGAATTTTTTATAGGATGTTACATACTCTTTTTCTGTTAAAGTATCTACGTCTTTTGCTAAGTGGGCTATGCTTTTTTTTAGCTCGCTATCACTTTGTGTTTCTACTTTTGACGTACTATTAATAGACGCAGACAGCAGGTTAAAATCATTTTTGTAGCTTTGAAACGTTTTATCTTCTATCTTTCCGTCATTATTAATTAAGCGTTCGGACTCGTTTTGCAGAAATTTCAGCTCTATGGCCAGCTCTTTTTTTGCCTCGCTTCCATCTATGCTCTCATTGTTTGAAGTTGTGTGACTGCACCCCATTAATCCAAGCGCCAAAGCTATCGTAATGGTCCCAGTTGTTATCTTGCTTATGTTCCTCATGTTGAAACTCCATTTCTCTTTGTTTATTACTTACTTATAAAGACTATATCATATAAATGGAATATTTATCTTTATATACTATTAAATGTTACATTTTGTATAGGTAAACTTAAAAAAGTATTATAATGGAATTTATAAAAATAGTACTAAAAGAAGATAAAGGTAATAGAAAAATTAATTATGCATTTATACTTTTTTACTATTAATATGACGTCTAAAGGAGGAAATCAATATGAGTGGAATTGCTAAAACCCCCGAACCGCCTTATTATGCCGTTATTTTTGCTTCTGAAAGAACGGAAGGCGAGAAGGGTTACGGAATCATGGCAGACAAAATGGTAGAGCTTGCATCTAATCAAAAAGGCTTTTTAGGAATAGAAAGTGCCAGAGATCAAGACTTAGGCATTACCATTTCGTACGGGGATTCTTTAGAATCAATCAAAATGTGGAAAGAAAACTCAGCCCACCGTGCAGCCCAGCACAAAGGAAAAACAGAATGGTATCAAACGTTTTCGCTTAGAGTGTGCAAAGTGGAAAGGCATAGCTTTTTTAAGATGTAGAGCGTATATGCTTAATTGCTTTAAAAAGGGGAGAAGCCGCTATGTTTTATGGCGTTATAGGATTTATAGCCGTTTTTATCACTTTGTGTTCGATAGAAGCAAAGCTAAGAACGATTGTTAAACAAAATGATCGAGTGATTGAATTACTTGAGAAACAGAATAGAGAGTAAGAAAACGCTAATGAACTCACCGTTTATAGTGTCATCTCCTGAGTTTAGTTAAGGGAGATGTTTTATTTTAAGAGTGCATAAAAAAAACCTCAGTAGGAGGTCTAGTTATTACTTTTTAAAAAAGCACTTATAACAAGCTCACTTACTGTCGTATGTCATCTAGAGGCTGTATTAAAAGCTAATTATAAGGTAAGGTTATATCTATCGTTTCACCAGGAAAGACGAGCTGAACTTCTTTATTTGTTACTTATGATCGTTCAATTAATCACCGTATTTTTTTCTGTAGGTAAGAAACGTTATCAAATATATAACTGAAATCATCGTTAGAAATATTAGCGGCGAAATGCCAATGCCATCATAAGAACTTTTCCCTTGAAAAGTCCGATAAATGGACTCTATAACTTCTAAAATCAGCATACCTATAACTACCACAAATGCGTATGATTGAGCCTTCGTGCTGATAAACTTCTTCCTTTCATCACCTTTTCGAGAAGATGATGTAACAAAAATCAAAATACCGCAAACTAACAGGATGAATGAATACACAATTCTAACCCAATCCATTCTTACTCCTCCTTACAATAAATGTAAAACTTTTTTTACATTGTAAATTATTTGTATAGAAGAATTGGTAAATAAAAAATGATTTTATAACACAATGTCACGCTACAAAGTGACTTAAATCAACTCCATTGGTAAAATGGAAGTAACAGGAATTTTTGTGTTTCACCAACTAAAAGTGAGGTGGGTTATTTGGTTCTTCATAAAAAAACGGTGTCTCTGGTCGCTCTTTTTTTACTGCTGTTAGTAATAAGTTCAAATTACGTGTTATATCATTCTTCTTTTGGACTTCAGTCGTTGCCTGGTAATTTCAACGGAGTAGTAGTAGGTTCTATTTTAGACTTAAGCCTTGTGGCTCCGCTCTTATTTCTAGCTTGGCAGCGTAAGTTCAGTCTAAAATACTTTATTGTATTAATGGCTACAGGCCTTATTGCTGCGCGTTTTATCATTCCGAGTGAATACTTGGCTTCTTTTCAGTCGGTTATGTGGCTAGGAGTTGGCATAGAAGGACTACTTATTTTGTTTGAACTTTCACTGCTATTTATGCTAGTCAAAAACGTACCGCCTATTTTAAGAAGGATCAAATCAAGCTCTTTACCGCTGTTATTTTCCTTTTCACGGGCTGTAAACGAAAAGTTCTCCAAACAACCGTTTATACACGTACTGTGTTCAGAAATGCTGATGTTTTACTATGTGTTTGGAACGTGGAAGAAGCAGCCGAGTACTGAAGAGAATACGTTTACTCTGTATAAACGCTCAAGTTTTATCACATTTCAAATTATGATTATTCACGCGATTGTTATTGAAACATTAGGACTTCACTGGCTGCTGCACAATACGTCTATAATTCTTTCAATCGTTTTACTGATCCTTAATATTTATAGCATTATTTTCTTTATAGGAGATATTCAAGCATTAAGGCTTAACCCTTTACGAGTGGAAGAGGATCGCATATACATTTCGTTTGGTTTAGCTAAGCGTATGGAAATCTCTTTTAAAGATATTGAAGAAATAATAGAAGACACTCACATCCTGAAACAAAAAATACCCAGCACCACGATTGAATTTATCGCACGCGATTTTGAAACCGTTCATCCTGATCTTTTACTAACATTAAAATCTCCAGTAGAGGCGACGCTTTTTATGGGAATTAAAAAGAAATACCAGCAGGTCGCCATTCGCGTAGATGATCCACATGCGTTTAAGAAAATAGTCAAAGAACGTTTGGAGAAAGCTAAGCGGGATGAGCTGATCTAGAATTCTAGAAAGATAAGACCTTATAGAGATATCTATAAGGTCTTTTTGCTACTCATTATTGTAATAGTGAAATATGAAAAGAACTTTAAATAGTATTTATATATATAATAGGTCATTCTTCTTGAAAATGGACGAGCACACAGACAAAAAATTCAGATTTTAATATAAATATAGTATGTTACGAATAAAGGAGGTAAATTCTTTGTCTTCATGTGGAAATAAGATTGTTCTTGCTGTCCTCGAACACCGAAAACATCCATCACGTTGGTCTCCGCTTCACCCACTGTATGTACGTTAAACACTGGAAATAATTCAACGGTTCTTTCAGGACAAGTACTTATTAATAGTAGACCTGTTGCTGAAGCAGTAGTCGAATTTTCCATTACACCTAACTTGGGTAGCGTAATTCCTCTTGCTACGCTTACTAACTCTTCAGGTAATTTTACAGCTGTATTTCTGTCTAATGACGGTCCCGGAGTGATTATTGTTAAGGCTACAGTTCTTAAGTGTAGTGAAGCAACTGCTAGTATGCCCATTTCTATTATTCAGTGTTCGTAAGCATTCTTATGTACCCCTTTCATTGTGATAAGCATAAGCTGTATATAGTCTTGTGAAAGGGTGAAATAAAAATGAAGCGTCGAACACATTATAAAAAAACAGTACATGATAGTACTGCCGGTTCATCTTATTATAAATCTCATTTAGTTCAAAGTTCATCTTATCATTCTTCTGATTCTTCAAGTAGGAAAAAAAGTTGTTCATCTTGTCATTCTGATCCTTGTTGTTGTTTCAAAGGCGAAAAAACGACTATTACATTAGCTGCTGACCAATATACAGTATGTACCCAAGATCAGGGAAACAACACGTTATTTCTTTCAGGTCAAGTGCTGGTTGATGGAAAACCTGCTGCTGGGGTAATCGTTGAATTCTCCGTGAATCCTAGTCTCGCCACTATCATTCCTCTTGCTACGCTTACTAATTCTTCAGGTAACTTTACAGCTGTGTTTGTAGCCAATGATGGTCCTGGAGTGGTTCTTCTTACTGCAAAGGTTCTCGGTTGTGATGAAGCAACTGCGAGTGTCCCTATTTCTATTGTTAATTGCCAGTCTTCTTCTGCCAACGTGAATATAGGAGCTACTCCATCTACAGTATGTACTGTGGGTACAGGTAGTAATATTTCGACTGTTTCAGGTCAAGTACTGGTAAATGGGACTGCTACTGCAGGAGTAAAAGTTAATTTATCAGTAAACAATCCTAATCTCGGTGTTTTAAATACTTCTACCGTAACAACGGATGCTTCAGGTAAATTTTCCGCAACATTTACAGCAACGAGTGAAACAGGAACTGTAAACATAACGGCCTCTCTTCCTGAATTTTCAGGAGCAACAGCTAATACCTCTATTTCCATTAACAATTGTAGGTCTACAGCTAGTGTTACGTTAGCAGCTAGTCCACCTGAAATATGTAACGAAAGGGGCACTTCAAACCTTTCAGGTCAAGTGTTAGTAAATGGTATCCCTACTGAAGGAGTAGAGGTTGATTTATCAGTAAGTGATCCTAAGCTTGGTAGTGTGACTCCTTCTGTAGTGACAACGGATGCTTCAGGTAAATTTTCCGCAACATTTACAGCAACGGACGAATCAGGAACTGTAATCATTAAAGCTCTTCTTCCAAAATTTTCTGAAACAACGACCACTACATCGGTTAGAATTGATGATTGCTAAAAGAAAAGCTATTTATACTAGATCTTTGTGATAGGAGTCTTTTGTCTGGAAATAGTAATATTAATAATGAATCTTTAAAGTATCAATCTATATATATAAATTGAACAATTGAGAGATTTACAGCTTGGAATCTGTATCATAAAGGCAACCCATTATCTAAAGAAATGTAGAAAATAGGACAGGTGATGTTGTGTTGCCAAGGAGTTTTTAAGGCCTGAACGTAATATACCAACGTACTCAGGCCTTTTAGTTTTACCTCTATTTGTTTGTAATTGTTACAATGGATACAACAGGTAAATGAAAGGACTGGTAAAGGAGCAGCTGGCCACTTCTTACCATAAGGGTGGTTATTAATTAAATCGTATAATACATAATGATTACCTTCGTTTAAAATTAGAAATAATAAGAACAATTACTTTCAATACCTATGGTGAAGTCTCTTCCTTAATCGTCTAAAACTCAATGAAATAGGTTTAAAGATTTAATTATAAATAAAAGAGGTCACGCATATTGAAAATCTATACATGCAGCAAAAAAAACGGCAAAAAAGTAGAAAAATATCAGTCGCATTTAGCTACTTACGTAAAAATGATTCAAACAAACGAAGCGGCTACGATTGGCTATATGTATATAGATGGAGAAGGAACAGTAGGACATCACCCAGCGCCTATACCTCAGCTGTTTATCGTAGTCGAAGGTGAAGGATGGGTAACAGGAGGAGATCAAAAACGAGTATCCATTAAACGTGGAGAAGCGGCGATGTGGGAAAAAGGAGAGTGGCATACGTCGGGAAGTGAAGAAGGCATGGCGGCCATTGTCATTCAATCCGAGGCTTTACAACCCGAAGAATTTATGGAGGTAAAAGAGCATGCTTAGATAGAGTTATCCAAGCATGCTGATTTTTTATAGAACTTTAAACTTTTTAAGAGCAAATTCAATACCGTCTTCACCCGATTTCTTCGTGACAAAATCAGCGGCGTTTTTTAACTTATCAGATCCGTTGCCCATCGCAATTCCAAGGCCGGCTAATTCTATCATATCAATATCATTTTCTCCGTCTCCGAATGCAATAGCCTCGGATTGATGGATGTTAAAATAGTCTAAGACCTTCAGGATAGCTACCGATTTTGTAATTTCTTCTTGAAGCACACTTACGATAAAAGGGTGCCACCTTTTAAATAGTAACTGAGGAAACTGCTGTGCATAGTGCTCGGCGGTTCTATCATCGGCATATAAGCACATTAAATAAATATCTTCATCATAAATACGCTCATTCATTTGAGGATAATCACTGAGCGATAGCGTTTCCTTCAGGGCTTTTAAAATATTATCATCTTTAATCCCGTTCATGCTGAGCTCTTTTGTATAAAACGAAAGACCGTGATTTTGCGAGGCTGCGTATTCAAAGACTTCGCGCGCAACGTCCTTATCCATGGACAGCTTATGAATAACTTTTTCATCGTGTACAGTAAACGCTCCGTTCGCGGTAATGAGCGTATCTATACCTAATTCTCTAATTTCTTCACAGAGAGATAAAGGCCTTCCGGTAGCGGCTACGATTTTTAATCCTTTGTGCTTTAAACTTTTTACAATCTCTCGAGTTTTGGTGGAAATAGTCCCGTTTTCGTGATGCGTAAGGGTTCCATCTACGTCAAAGAATACAATTTTATAACTCATAGTAATCTCCTTGTTTAAACAGCTTTATCTTTTTTTACATTTACAAATAATAGCGCACAGACTAAAATAGCTGCTGCATATAAAAACGCTGAAACAACCGGTTTATGTAAAAAAGCAGTATGATTGTATGACGAGTCATACAAATAAAGAGCCGCTAGAAATAGAAAAGGCAATAGTTTTTTCATGTTGTCACCTCCTGGTTTTATTATACATATTTTCCTTGTATTTGTATGTAATCTTAATAAGAGTGATAGAATAATAGTATTTTACATAAGCAAAGAGAAAGAGAAGTGACGAATATGACTGTACATCACTATATAGGATCTCCTTATGAATTGCCTACAGGAAGTTTTGGCACAAAAGAAACGCTGGTGCCTTTATCCGAAGTTTCTTCCTTTAATCGAAATTCAAAGAAAGAAAAGATAATTACAATCTATGAAAAAGAAGAAGATGCGTACGGTATTAGTGTTAATCGTTTAACCGACGGGTATAGCGACATCAACCACGTATTCACCTTGCCATATATCTATGAATTATCTTGTGATACACATCCTAAATCGATAAGAGGGCTGTTTACTTATATTGAAGAACAGCTGATAGAGGGCTGTCACATGGAATTATATTCATGCTTAGACGGTGATGAAGCGGATGAAAAAGATTTAAGTCTAGATATGAGTATTAACTTAAAAACGCTGTATTTTGGAAAGTATTATAAATTAGACAAAAAGAAGTATATCTATGAATTAGGGGAAATGTTCAAATTTGAAGACAAACAATTTGTAGTGGTGGTGAAATGAGGGGATTAGCCTATAACCTTTAAATAAGAGTTATAGGCTAACCAGTTTAGGCAGACTAATATTTATAAAAAAGGCTTAATATACGGAAGGCTCAAACCAAAATAAATAACAAACGACATAAGCAAGTAACAGCCAATAACACTTCTTCTAACGGGTGTAGAAGCTTTCTTCAACCAGCCCCAGTGCTTATCTTCATAGTCAAAAATAAAGTAATCTAAAATGATGGATAGCGTGATAATAACTGCAATTAGTAACAGGCCCATATGTATCCTCGCTTTCGGTTTATGAAATTATTACCATTTATAACAATATACCTTATTATTCCATTCATTACAAAGTAATTTTCTATAAACGGTTTATTGACACTACTAGATTATGGTAAAATTCACAGAGTATAGTAGGAACATTTTTCAAAGAAAGATGGGAAGAAGTTGGATGTCGTAAAAGAAGTGAAGCTATTAAAATATCAAATGAGTCTCATGAAGCACATGATGAACGCAGAGGAACATCCTTTTTTTATGTTTGTGATTGATCATGAATTTGAAGAAAACCAAGTAAAGGCATTTTTAAACATGCTAGGTGTGTTTAGCTGTCGAATCAAAGGTGAAGACATTTCTACCTTTTATCAAAATGATCAGCTGTTCTCTCAATTTAATCTTCCGTTGGATAAATTATATGCGTCAGAACAACCAACTTTAGAGGAATTAAAATCGGTTGTTGCTAAAATCTTTTATCAGGAATTTGAACTAGAATATTTATTGTGCAGTTTAAAGAAGCAGTGTATTCAAATGGAAGTGTGTGACTTTTTATTGCAGCGTTTAAAAATAGATTTGAAATAAATAATCTAAGAGTGTGTTTAAACGTGGAAATTTTAAAAGTAGAGGAGGATAGGTGAGATGGCGCGAATTATTAATTTCTGGTCATTTATCTTTACGCTACTGTGCGTTGGTTTCTTTTTCATCGCTTTTTATTATCCAGCGTTATTGAATATCAATCTTTGTTTAGCAATTATTCTATTTTGTATTGGTATCGCAGGGTTCTTTGGAATAATCAATTGGGTATCGGCTCTGAGAAGTATTTTGACAGTAATAATTAGCGGTGGATTAATCCTAGTAACAGGGTTTATTATCTTTACCGGCTATCTTTTTTCATAGCTCGTACATAAGAAGTACAACGATGAAATTATGAATCGTTGTGGATAAGAACTTTTGTGGTGTTTACTTTGTCATTGACTTCATACAGCTTTTTAACGTATAAAAGAGGGCTACATCGTTATCCCTCTTTTAAGTAAGCTTGTTAAGTAACCAGCTGTTTTTTAACTCATTTATTTACATTCAAAAGAATAATCATTGGTAATTGAATTATGTATTTCTACTATGGCTTCTCCGCCGTTATCATAACATTTTGAGGTCAAAGTTTTTATTTCTGTACTATTAAAATAGCTAGAACAGTTAATCAACACAGAGATTACTAGTAGTAAAGTAAGTAGAACAATTATGATTTCTTTTATTCTAGATTCAACGATAGATTTAATTTTTCATTCTCCTTTGCAATTTACATTAAAAGCTATAGACGTAGTAACAATGAGTCAGAACGTTTAAATTTCAAGAGCTTGATTTTCGGATAGTCGAAAATCAAGCTTTTATTCTTTCATATAGAAATTTCAATAACCCTATCTAAATCCCGATTTTCTTACATTTTTAATTGACCTGTTTTATTCATAGTCAACCGTTGTTCCTCCAAACATAAACGTAATAATTCCTAATATAAAGAGTAGCTGAGAAATCATGCCTACTATACTGCAAATCAGACCGGCAATCGCGAGTCCTTTACCGCTTTGATTCGTAGCAGCTATTTGATTAGATGCTTTTTTGTAGAAGATAATTCCAATAATCCCTGTAATAAACCCAATGATTGGAATGAAAATAGATACGATACCTAGAGTTAGAGAAACAATAGAGTTGGTGTTTACTTGAGGTTTTGTATTAGTTTCCAATGAATTCACTCCCTATGAATTATATTTTTTGATTATACCATAAAAAGGAATAATATCCTTTTTACTAATAAAAGTAGAAATTTTTAGAATTATATGTGTCTCTGTATATTTTCTATGCGTCGTTTTATTAAAGGTAAGATGATATGTACAAAAAGAAACTTATTCTTTGACGTTCCTATAAGGAAATCGACTCTGTAGAGTATATTTACTGAGATAGCAGATTCTGCGCCATAAAATCAATTAACCTAAATTAAGGAAAATATGATACAATAATCCATGAGGATGTGAATAAATGGAATTGTTTATACCGGATGCTTTTCTGTATGTGTCATTTGCGATCATGACGGCCTTTTTTGTACATGCGGCTATTAAACTAGCTACCTTTCAAACGCTACATAAGCATGTTTGCCTGCAGCAAAAAGACATGTATCTCATACAAAACGTAAATCTGTTACGCGCTCAGAATCTCATATACTGTGTGTATCATAAATTTAAATTTATACATTCTGTTCACAGACAAGAAGCAATAGGTGAACAAGATGATGAAGGTCCACATTCGCCAGTATTTTTTTCGTTTAACTAAAAAAATACTGGAGGAATATAAATGTTAAAACATAAAAAGAAGCTTTTCTTTATCTTTGTTTCCATTTTTCTACTTGCCGGATGTGATTCAGCAAACGTGATTCAAAGTTCGCACACTCACTTTTTTGATCACTATTTTATTTATCCTTTTTCACTGCTCATTTTGTTTGTAGGAAATACGTGGCTTCATCAAAGCGTTGGCTTTTCAATTATGCTTGTGACGGTGGGCGTACGTATGCTGCTGGCGCCTTTAAACGTTCTTCAATATGAAAATCAGCTGAGCAATAAACGTATACAGCCTCAGCTTCAACAGCTAAAAGAGAAGTACAAAAATAAAGATCCTGAGAGTCAGCAGCAATATCAGCGTGAAATGATGGAACTGCTTAAAGAAAATGGAGCCAATCCTCTTATGGGCTGCCTTCCTTTACTTGTCCAGCTTCCGGTCTTTTCAATTGTGTACTACGCGATTAGACGAATAGATGAAATTAGCGCATCATCTTTTTTGTGGCTTGACTTAGGACATGCGGATCCGTATTTTATTCTTCCGATCGTTGCAGCGGTTGCTACGTACTTACAGGGAAGAGTTATACAAACAGGCGTAGAAGGAATGAATTCATCCCACGCACTGCTAGCCCAAATTCCTTCGCCTGTCATGGTCCTTTCATTTGGGATATTTTCACCGTCTGGTCTCGTTTTATACTGGATGACAGGCAGTTTGTTTATGATCTTTCAGTCTCTTGTATTAAAGAAGGTTTTTCAAGAAAAGGCAGTGCTTGAAGCAAAATGAATAAATTAAAAGGTTGCTTTGCTTGAAGCAGCCTTTTAATGAAAGGAGGGGTACAGTGAAGAAATACATCATTTCATTCGGCGTAACAATTGGCACGATAGCACTTTTATTTTTTATTGGCAATACCTTTCATATTTCGTTACTTTCAGTTCAGTGGCTTTATGTAAATGAACCGGAAAATTTTCAAATGGAAGCAAAAGGCGGTTTGATACCGGTAACCGTTGGACTTATTCTTGGTTTTATAGCAGACTACGTATTAAGTGAAAAAGAAAAAAAGCAGCGTCATCAATTATAGTGAAGGAAAAGGATCTTTTATGGGAGATCCTTTTTTTATTTGTGATTTGGGTAAAAAGGTAAGGCAAGAATAGTACAGGCAGATGTTGTCATACATATTACGGTCATAAAAAATGAATGAGTTAGAAACAAAGCTTTATGTTATCATCGACTTTTTATAGTTTACTAGCTATAATTGGTAGTGAATCGTCATTTTTGTAAAAAAAAGGTGATATTACAAATCATCATAGCGATTAGATTACACTAACTACTAATAGAGAAAGTGAAGTGAGCACATGACAAATCTTTTAGAAGTTAGAAACATGGCAAAATCGTTTGGCCGAAATGAGGTTTTAAAAGATGTTTCTTTTCATGTTCCTCCTGGGTCGATTGTTGGATTTATTGGTGATAACGGAGCGGGGAAATCTACGACGTTTAAAGCAGTGTTAGGACTGATTTCGAGAGATAGCGGTACGGTCGAAATATTTGGTGAAGACAATTTAAATAAAGATGCGACGATTAAAGAAGACATTGGCGTCGTGTTTGACGCGATTAATCTGCCGGTTTCTTTAACAATAAAACAGCTAAACAACGTTTTTAAGAAGCTATTTCATTCTTGGGAAGAAGCTGATTTTTACCGACTGATTCATTCTTTTTCACTGCCGGAAGATAAAAAAATACATACGTTTTCACGAGGCATGTCAATGAAATTATCTCTAGCGGTAGCGCTGTCTCACGGTGCTAAACTATTGCTGCTAGATGAAGCGACAGGAGGACTTGATCCTTCGTCTAGAGAGGAAATATTAGATGAGTTAAAAGCTTTTGTGAGCGACGGTAACAGCGGAATACTGCTTTCATCTCACATTATGAGCGACGTTGAAAAAATAGCTAGTCACCTTGTTGTGATTAAAAACGGTGAAATTTTATTAAATGAAGAAAAAGAGAAAGTGTTTGAGGAGTACGCAATTGCCGTTATGAACGAAGAGCAGCTAAACGTACTTCCCGAAGAGATAGTAGTAGCAAAAAGAACGTATGATAAATCTGTCCATGTACTCGTATCAGCTAAACATCAGCTGCCAAGTGGAACTGTAACTGAACCGATGTCGATGGAAGAACTAAGCGTGCTTTTAACAAGGAGTGAAACGTAAATGAAAGGTCTATTGTTAACGAATTACTACCTCATTCACCGAAGCTTTTTGACGTACACAGCGCTTGCCATAGTTATTTCTGCGGTCATCTTTTATTTTGCGGATCCTTCATTTTACCGTATTATAGCTATGTTAATTATTTTATTAATGGCAATGCCCGCGCTTGAAGTGATCAAATTAGAAAGTAAGACCGGCTATGACAAATACGTGCTTACCCTTCCAATTAGCCGAAAAAATGTGGTGCAAAGCCACTATGTTTTTTACTTTTTAATTGTCGTCATCGGAACCATCCTGTCCTATGGTGTTTTCTCAATGTATTCGCTTATTTCTAAGAGTGCAGTAGAGAATATAGTAAATATCGTTTCATTTGGTACATTTATCGTCCTTTTTGCCGGTGCACTTGCTTATCCGCTTCTTTATGTATTCGGAGCAGAGAAATCTGACGGAATAGTACTTGGAGGGGGAATGGGAGGTCTTTTCGTTGCGATTGCTTTACAAGGAGTTGTTGGGTATATAGTTGAAATATTAGCAGCATCCAGCTTACCGATCGCTTCTTCTTTGCATGTTCCTATCTTATATACTCTCTTTGGAGTGGTGATGTATATTGCTTCTTACTTTATTGCGCTGTCTATCTACCAAAAGAGAGAATTTTAGTGTGAATTGATTTTGAAGTAAAGACTACAAAGCGTTCTTTAAGGCTATTTATCAACCAATAGTTCAAATAAAAAAACAGCCACAACGTTTGATAAACCAAGCAAAGAAGACCTCAAAAATATAACCGATATTATTGGTGATAAAGCTTAAGTGATGGGCACTTTTAAAAAAGTTAATTGTGTCCTCTAAGCACATGTATTATAGTAAAAGATGCAGTTTTAAAATGTGAAAGGAGACTATATGGGGAATTTGTTTAAACGGGCTTCAAACGTATCAAAAACCGCTTTTATTGCTACACTGATTTTGTACATAATTATTGTAGCGTGTTTTATTCCGTCAATTGTATTTTCAGGAGCTTTCTTTGCTATAGTAATTAAAATAGCAGCAGCACTTTTAATCTTAGTAACAATCCTAGGAATGATTTATTCGTGCTTCATTAAAGGCGGCCAAAAATTTCTTTTTTTACTGTTACATGCCGCTTCTTTATTGATTGTTTTGTTTAGTATCTCTGCTTTTATGCTCGCTAAAAGCGCTGAGTTGACATAGTGAAGAGGAATTACATATGCAAAAAGGCAGGAGAAATCCTGCCTTTTTTATTTTTGTATGATTTCAAGAGGACTCGTATGTTCTGGAGAGGCGCCGCTGACTATTTGGCTAAACTTGTTTAACAAGAAGAAAAGAAGGAAAAGGAAGAAAAAGGAGATGTGATAATTTGGAAATGATCATAGCTGTGACAGCGGGTATGGGTTTTCTTTTATCTTTTTACCTTTTTTATTTTTACCCTGTTATGAGTGAAAGAAAGGGGAAACCTTTGAGTGAAAGCCAAACCTATATGATAAGAGGGCTAGCCGTAATCGTTCTTTTAGCCGGCGCTATAACGGGAAGTCATTTTACCTAAACAGGATTGTGCTATTAATCGGTGCATCTCTTAATCTGAAAAATGCTGACAAATAAATCGTATGCTGAGACTATCAAGCTAGGTGGGGTGAAAAAGAGGGGAGGCTAATACAATGAAATGGTACAAGCATGCGCTCATTCCTTTAGCTATAGGCCTTTTAAGCTTTGTGTGTTTTATCATTTATAGTAAGGCAGCGGCAAATCCGAGTCTTCAGCTGAACCAGTCGCTGTTTATTTCGATTGGTATAGGTATTGGAGCAGTTCCAGTATCCTTTTTTGTAGAGTATCAAAAGAACAAAGAAAATAAAAAGTTTCATAGCTGAGTTGTTTGCCGAATGTCTCTTAGATCTTGAGTTTGTTGAAATGGATGTGATAATCTGTTTATTCTTGTGAAGATTGGTTTGTTTGCCTTCGTTATTTTACTTCACATTGCCTTTCGAAAACTGGTTTTGTATGCCCATAAAAAACAAAAGACATCTCCAAAAGAAGGACGAAGGATATTAATAGGGGGAGTTTTGGTTATTTTGATTATCCTGTTATCCATTTTAAACTTTTTAAAGTATTATTATGGTGGTTAAAAAGGGCGGGCATATGTATTTTATATCTGTCTGGTCCTCGTCAATTAACCCATTGGTACGTCAACACTAGACTAGAAAAGTTTTTTAGGTGATCAATTCTGTAATCCATGGGATTCATGTAACCAAGCGTCCCACGGATTCAAATGTAATTAAGTCAATGGGCATCGTTATGTAGTTGACTCGTTCATTCTTCTAAACTGTCAAATTGTGTTGGTGAAATTTTACACATCTCTCGGCTGGACCCGATTAAAGAAATAAAAAGCCACTAATTACGATCAGTGGCTTAGAGAAATCTTCATTGTTGATGATTGTTATTGCTGTTCCGATTTAACCAGAATTTTAACTTGGTTTTTTTCTTTAATCAGGCTTTCAAACCCTTCTTCAATTATATCGTCTAGAGCTATCTTTTTCGTTACTAACTTTTCGGCTGAGAAGTAGCCTTTTTGCATAAGAGACAATACTGCTGGGAACACGTTACGATAGCCAATGATTCCTTTAACAGTTCGTTCTTTAATTACAATATCATTCGGTAGAATTTCTGCTCCTTTTTCCCATATGCTAACGATAATCGTTTCTCCGCCAATTCCCGTAGATTGGATGGCTTGACGTAATACAAGAGGTACGCCTGTTACTTCAAATGATACATCTACGCCACCGTCAGTTAATCTAGCAATTTCGGCTACCGTATCTTCAACTTCAGCAGGATTAATGATGATGGCTCCTAATTCTTCTGCTTTCGCTTGTCTTTCTGGAGATAATTCAACTGCATAAATATCAGTTGCACCTGCTGCTTTCAACGCTTCAATGACAAGAAGTCCAATTGGTCCACATCCAAATACAGCAACTTTGTCTCCGGCTTTCACTTTACTTGAACGTACTGCATAAAGAGCTACTGCCGCTGGTTCTACTAGAGCACCTTGTTCATAAGATAAATCATCTGGAAGTTTGAATAAAAGTTCTTCGTCTACTGCGACATATTCACTAAGACCGCCACCGCCTCCGGCTAAACCTAAGAATCCCATTTGTTCATCTAGGTTATAAGCGCCTTGGTGTCCATGTGTAGCAAAGATTGGCTCAACAACCACACGATCACCAACTTTATAATGGGTTACACCTTCTCCAACCTCTACTACTTCACCTGAGAATTCATGTCCAAGCGTCACTGGAGCAACCTCATTAGTGAGAGGGTGCGGTTTATCAACTGGAATAAAGATGGGACCACCTAAGTATTCATGCAAATCACTACCGCAAATTCCACACCATTTAACTTTCATTTTTACCTGACCAGCCTGTACAACTGGTTCATTTATTTCTTCAAGACGAATATCTTTTTGATTATGCCATCTTAGCGCCTTCATATACTCCATCTCCTTGTGTCATTTCTTTTACTATATCTATCAGTATACAACCAGATATACTTATGGTAAATTTAGTTAATATTAACGATTGTTAAGTAATACTTAACTAAAAGAAAAAGAGGGCATTATGAATATTGAACAATTAAAACATATAGTGGAAATAGATAAAACGGGTTCACTAAAAGAAGCAGCTGGTAACCTGCATATTACGTTACCTGCATTAAGCCAATCTATAAAAAATTTAGAGAAAGAACTAAATATAATGATTTTTCATCGTTCCAGAAGAGGATCTATTCCAACTGAAGAAGGTCATAGGTTAATTGAAAAGGCCAGCGCTGCTTTATTGAAAATTCAAGAATTTATGGATGAAGCAGAAGCGTATACAAATACAATGAATGGTGAAATAAAGATTGCAACCTACCCAGGACCAATGGAGATTCTCGTTCGCTTAATAACAGAAATTAAAAGAGAATATCCGAACATAAAGGCTTCTGTCTATGAAAATAGCACCGAGTATATTATAGATAAAGTTCTAGATGGGGAAGTAGATGTAGGTTTCATTACTTATACAGAAAAAGAAGAAAAAAAGTATCGGAACTTGGTATTTAAAAAGTTATTGGATGGTCATATGGTAGCTGCAGTAAATAAGAAGTCGCCATTAGCCAAACAAACACTCATTACTGAAGAGATGTTAATTAACCAGCCAATTGTTTTATATAACGACAAGTATATTCAGGAATTTATGAAAGGTTTTAGTTCACTGCCATGTGATATCTTGTTTACTACCAATAATGTAGATACAATTCGTCATACATTGGAAAATAATACGGCAATAAATATAGGATTTGACTACGCATTTAAAACAGATGCTGGTTTATCTAGAAGTGATCAATATGTAGTCGTTAACTTTGCTCCTCCGCACTATAAAACTTATTCTTTTGGGTATTTTTATAACGCCAATAATGGGCTTTCTAGAATAATAAGAGAATTCTTAAAACGGATTCACAGAACTATAGTAAATAATGAATGATAAAGAGTGAAGGTTAAAAAGAATTATTTCAGAGAGAGGGAAATATGTGAAACGTCATTTAACTTTGCTTTTATCGTTATGTAGCAGTTTGTTCATTTTTTTATTGTCCCTGTTTCAATGGGATTTAGATGATCGTATAGGGAAATACGTAAGTCCATATATATGGTTATTCTTTGTCCTTCCTTTCTTTTTATTACTAACGCTGTGGACATTGATTTATCTCTTTAGTAGTAGAAAGTGGCTACCACTGGCTATTCAAGTGATAACCGTTGTGCTGTGGTTCTTCATTCCGTTTGAGCAGCTTAATTTAGACATAAACTTTAAACTCCATCAACAGAAAAGAGAAGAAGTGGCAGCTCACATACAAAGTGGCGTCTTGAAAGCTGATGGAGTCGACTACCCATCGCTCATTCCTTTCTCCAATGAACCCGACAACTCATCGCTAATTGATCTACCGAAAGAGTATGCGAGTGTGTCCAGAGGTCGAGATGATGTTGCAGTAAAAACCAAAGGAAAGGCAACCTCCGTACTTTTCTTTACAAGCAGTGGACTATTCGGCCATTTCTCGGGTTTTGTGTATGACCCAAAAAACCGTAAACCTTCATCAGGCGATTTTGGGATGAAGTTTGATGAAATAGAAAAGATACAAAAGAATTGGTATTATATATCTTATTAGTAAAAACAGGGGCTTTGAATTATGATTCAAAGCTCCTGTCTTTTAGTGTTCACGTTTGTAATTAATTGGCCTTATGTAACCGAGCTTCCTATGAATTCGAATATAGTTAAACGAATGGAGGTAGGCGTGTCGTCTACTTAAACTTAAAGATTTTTAAACACAGCCTGTCCACATCCATTCATTCTATCGTTACTATAGGGTCTAGTTATCTTGCTTTATTTACAACAAAGAACCGCAGTTTATCTAAAAAATAACTAAAAGAATAAAAAGTAAGAATTTTTAAGAAAATTTTAATAACTGTCTAAGAAACTTCTAATTTCCTCTTTATTTTTTTGTAAGTTGTCTCCTTTAAGATAGAAGTAATCGAGTAGCCCACCTTATTTTGAGAAAGCTCAATAAGGTTGTATGACGAAAATACGAATGGGTAACCTCACTACTTAAAATGGAGGCTGATGTACACTTATGAATCTAGAGGTTTTTCGAAATTACTCCTTGCAGCACTTGAAGAAAGATATACTATCGGGTATTGTTGTTGGCATTATAGCTATACCTTTAGGGTTAGGATTTGCGATAGCTTCTGGAATATCGCCTGTTACAGGACTTTATACGACGATTGTAGCGGGATTGTTAATTGCTATTTTAGGTGGATGTAGGTTTCAAATCGCTGGACCTACGGGTGCGTTTGTTCCTGTTTTATTAGGAATTGTGTTGCAATATGGCTATGAAAACTTATTAATTGCCGGCTTTATGTCAGGGATTCTCCTCATTATCTTTGCGCTATGCAAAGTAGGAGCTTTAATCAAGTATTTTCCATCATCTATTATTGTAGGATTTCAGTCAGGAATTGCGCTGATTATCTTTATCGGGCAGATACCAAACTTCCTTGGGCTGCACGCGATTGACAAATTTCAATTTTTTCATTTGAATATAAAAGAGATTTTTGGTAATTTACCCTTCATCAACATCTATAGTATCGCTACAGCAGGATTGTGCTTAGCTACGATTTTAATTGTTCTTTATTTTTCACCAAAGTCGCTTGGGATGTCCTATTTACTTGGAATCATTGTATCAACGGGCTTGGCATCTTTTTTCTTTTCCAATCAGTTTGAAACGATTGGTTCGATTTACGGAGAGATACCTCGTCATTTTCCGGCGCCAGCGTTTCCAGATATAACAGTGGAGAGGGTGGTCACTCTTTTACCTTCTGCATTTGTCATTGCTATACTTGTAGGGCTACAGTCTTTACTGACAGCTCGCGTTGCGGATGAAATGACAAAATCAAAGCACAGCAGCAAAAAAGAACTGATTGGCCAGGGAATCGTAAACATGGTAACACCGATGTTTTCAGGTATTCCTGCGGCAGGAGAGATTGCAAGAACCGTTACCAATATTAAAAACGGCGCTTCATCTCCAATTGCAGGAATCACGCACGCTATCTTTGTGTTGATTGTGCTGCTAGTGCTTGCTCCGTATGCTTCATACGTAGCGCTTGCCAGTCTCGCCCCAGTTTTGATGGTCGTAGCGTGGAATATCAGTAAAAAAGAGCAGTTTGCAAAGGTGATAAAAGAAAAATCGTTTCATTCAGTGGTTTTACTTACGACATTTTCGCTAACGGTGTTTACAAACTTGACGATAGGAATCGCCGTTGGATTATGCCTGTCGGGTGCCCACTTTATGATAAAAAAGAGCAAAGAAAAGCAGAAATTATTAAGAAAAACAGGTTAACGTAAAGTAGAATAATACGCGGAAAACCCCCACTGTAAGCTTGCACAGTGGGGGTTTTTTATAATATTTTAATTACTTTCCTTCAAACCAGCAGCGGGCGTTATCAAAAAGCATATGCTGAATCTGCTGTTCCGTTACGCCTTTTCTTTTTAACTCAGGCACGACTTCTTCTAATACAAAGCTCATCGACCATTTTGGAAAACGTTCTTCAATCACGCCTTCTGGAAACCAGTCCATTGTACAGCAGTAGTCTTGTGAGAGAAACATGCGGTTTGAATAGCCTTGTTTAGCCAATTCAATGACCGTTTCATTTCTATTTTCAGTTGAACATTCTCTTGTCAGGCCGTAGCGGTCCATACCGATAAAGGCACCTTGACTTAATATGTTTGAAATATACTCAAGGTTATCCGTATCTCCCGTATGTCCAATCAGAATTTGATTTGGATTAGCGCCTTCATCGAGTAAGATGTCCAGCTGCTTTAAGCCTGTGCCGCTTGCAGGATGTGAATGAGTCATAATTGGCACGCCCGTTTTTTTATGAGCTCGTGCGACAGCGCGCATTACTTTTTCTACATCAGCCGTTACGCCAGGTGCATCCGTAGCGCATTTTAAAAAGCCTGCTTTAATCGATGTGTTTTGAATGCCGACTTCAATGTCTCGAACAAACAGGTCTGCCATATAGTCAATGCTACGAGTTTGAAAGTGAGTAGGGATGTAGTTATACGTATAAATTCCTGTGGCTGCGATGATTTGAGTATCCGTTTCACGGGCAATTCGCTCAATAAAACGAATATCGCGTCCTTGTTCCATCACCGTAGGATCACAGATTGTTTTGACTCCGAGCGCCTTCGCACGATTTACTTGTTCGACTGCTTTTGCCACTTCTTGTTTCTCATCATATAAATGAGGAAACTGTGCGTGAACAGATTCAGAACGAACGCGCATATGCTCATGGATTAGTGTTAGCCCTAGTTCTGACGTGCTGACTGGGCCTGTTACAGAATTGATAAATGTCATAGTATGATTCCTTTCATAATCTACCTGTAAATCAAACAGCGGATGATTAGGTACAGTTTTCATATAATCTGTTTTTATATATAGACTTCTGTTATAAAAAACACATATTGCATTATACAATATATATGTTGTCTTACACAACACGCGAGACTTTTACTCACTATGACAAAAAATCCTTCTTTCCAAACAGGAAGAAGGATTAGTTATATTGATGATTACCCAGCATTTACACTGTAATTATCACCATTTAATTTACGGAATTTTAAATAGCTGCCAACTCTCCAAATAACAATATATATAAAGGCTAGCGTCATCGTTAAGACCGCGAAGTCTATCGAATCTAACCCTTTAAAGTACTGACTCAAAGCCATTCTTATGAAGATAATAGCAATAATCACATATTTAAAATTTTTATTTGGCTTTGAATAAATGAAGCCGTCTTCTCTTACTTCATAGTCTGTTTGGCTAAGCATAATAAGTCCAAACATAATACCTAATACACCAGCAATCAGCATTTCCCAGTAGGGTGGTAAGTGAAAGGGCTGGCCCGGTATGTGCATCAGTTGACTTAGACTAAGAGAAAATGCAATTAATATGAAAAAAATAGGTGCTAATATACCAAGTCCATTCTTTTTAATGGGCTTATTTTTCTTTTTCATCTTTCTCCAAATAATGAATCCAATAAGAGCGATAACAAATAGATAAATCAGTAGCATTTCCATCGTCAGTTTGCCTCCTTTTTTATTTCTACGTTCGTACAATCCACTATTTAGTATAAACAATAAAAGGATGAAGATAAAAGTGCATTCTTTCATTTTTTACACATGAGAATTCTCACTATTTTTTAGGGGTATCGTTTTATGGTTTATACGTCTCATTACTGTTTCTTTCTTTTTTACCACAATATGTTAGAATTGTAGAAAACGAGAAAACGTAGTGCAAACAAATTTTGTTTACAAGCTGCCACAGTTATAGAGGTGAATGAGTTGAGGCTAGGAAATCAATTAAAAAAATTAAGAGAAGAACAAAAAATGTCAGAAGAAGAGGTTGCTGAACAGCTGAGTGTATCGGTACAGCACATACATAAATGGGAAGGTAATCAGAGCTACCCTGATATCCAACAACTTTTAAACTTAAGCGACATCTATGGAACAACTATTAATGAGTTTATTAAAAATGATGCTGCGTTACAAAACAGAATAAACATTCAGGAAGAAGAAAAAGAAGACGACGATAAGCTGCTTCACCCAGGCTTTTATATCGGAATTGGCCTCATGTTTTTTGGGAATTTTCTGAGTCTCATCATCGGCAATCTTATGATTATGATGGTGACAAACATCGCTGGAATGTTAATTATCTGTTTTTATAAAGAAATCTTAAAGCTTTTGAAAGGTGTCAAAAAAGATTTTTATGAACAGAAATAAAAAACAATGTTATGTAATAACACAAAAACGATGAGGTGTACAAGGTGAAAGAGTTAAATTTAAATTTTATGACCATCTCTTTTTTATGTTTAATCAGCTATTACTTATTTCGAGTGGGAGCATACGCTTTAGCGAGAAAATATGTAGATAAAACGTCTGAGGGAAGTGTTTTGAATTGGGCTGTAAATGTACTCGTGAGAGGCGATAAAAAAATGGAGTTCAGTGATTACGTCACATGGGCAGGTTTTTGTGCATTTTTGTACCTTGTGTAATCACAGTAAAAAAGGAGGAACGATCTTCTTATTTTAAAAGGAAGAAGCGTTGCCTCACATGGTCTTTGAGCTTGAATGATAAAAAGGTGAAAACATATAAAATCCTTAAAACGAATATAGGTTATCAATGAAACCTAAAGTAGAAAGGTAGTGTAGTGATGATCAAGTCAAAGCTTTTATGGAAAGTTATTGGCCTAGAAATCTTAGTTATCTTTTGGTTTGTGGTAAACGGTGCATACGTGAGCATGACGCATCCTACTGCACATTATCTTCAGTTTTTAGGAGTTGTCCCTTTAGCAATAGGAATAGCTTTTTATCTAACAAAAACAAAAAAATGGCAGCATTTTTTCTCCTTTCAACAAAACATGTCCTTTAGAACAAGAATCCTCTTTCTTTCTCCGCTTCTTTTGTATTTGCTTATTATCCTCATCGGGAACAAAGGTGTACACGGAAGTTCCATTGCAGATATTGTTCTTATTTTGCTTACCCAAACTCTAGTCATAGCATTTGTAGAGGAGATGGTATTTAGAGGATTTATGCTGAATTTGCTGTTATCAAAAAGCTATAAAGTAGCGGTTCTTCTATCATCGTTCCTATTTGCCTTTACGCACAGTTTGAATATGTTAAGCGGTCAATCGGTAGCAAATACAATTTTTCAAATTTTATTTGCATTTGTTATTGGGGTGGTCTTGGCTTTACTGATCGTTAACGGTCAATCGATTGGGGTGACGATTGTATTTCATGGCTTAAATAATTTTCTCCAGTTTACAAGCCCTGTCAACGCAAATGATTCTTTATTTGTTAATTACGCGCTGCTTCTATTTTTAAGCGGATATGCCTTTTATTTATGGAATCGAAAATCTACTTTATCTGTTTCTCAACATCAGGTTAGTGGCTAATTAAAAGAGGTTGTGACAAAAGTAGTCTAGTTGAAGGTGAATCCGAACAAGGAATGGAGATTCTTGATGGAGAATCAAACTCGTTCGGATTTTTTGTTATTGGGATGAACGTAGATTTCGTTTATGTGGGTACGTGCGTCTAGCGGTTGATTGGAGGGCAAGGCGAAGACTCCTGCGGGAAAAGCGGAATAGGTGAGACCCCGCAGGAGCGTAAGCGACGAGGAGGCTCAGCGGCCGCCCGCGGAAAGCGAAGCCTTGCACGGAAATCAACAGCGGTGTAGCGTGTGACCCAAACTAGCTCATGTATCCGATTTGCTCGCCTTTAGATTGAATTGCTTTAGTTGCGTCTCACTCTCTTTTTAGTGTTTCGAAGCAGGGATTAATCTACCCAAAGCTGAATAACTTCTATGGCTAGTGTTACTCAATTTAATTTGTTGAGATTTTATTAAACGCAAAAGGGGAGAAACGTATGTTTGAAGAAAAAGTAGGGATTATTACGGGTGGAACGTCGGGGATTGGCTTAGCAACAGCGGAATTACTCGCAAAAGAGGGCATGCATGTTGTGATTGCTTCTAGAAATAGTGAAAAAGGAGAAGAAGCTCTTTCTAGATTAAGAAAGTGGTCTCCTCACTCTCTTTTTATCAAAACGGATGTAACGAATAGTCAAGATGTCAAAAACCTTGTGAGCCACACATACTCTACTTTTGGAAAAATTGATGTGGGCTTTAATAATGCGGCTAACACGGAGGCAGCTTCTAATGCTACCCATGAATTCAAAGAAGAAGACTTTGACCATTTAATAAACGTTACGTTAAAAAGCGTATGGCTTTGTATGAAATATCAGCTGCAGGTCATGACCAAACAAAACAGCGGTGTCATCGTGAATACGTCGTCAATGGACGCTATTTTATGTTCAGCAGGGACAGGCGTATATGCGGCTGGGAAAAGCGGTGTGATTGCTTTAACAAAGTCAGTTGCTCAGGAATATGGCCATCAAAATATAAGAATTAACTCTCTGTGTCCAGGTGCATTTCGGACGTCTATGCTAGAAGAAAAGTTTTTAGCTCTATCTTCAGAGGAAAAAGAAAAGCTCAATGAATCCTATCAAAAATTAAACGCGCTAGGCAGAATTGGTGATCCGCTTGAAGCCGCAAAAGCAGTAAAATGGCTTCTTTCGGACGACGCATCGTTTGTTACGGGTCAAAACATTATTGTAGACGGCGGGATTGGGTTTAGGTTTGAGTAAGAGTAAGTGATAACAAACACAAATCTTTTACTCTCTGGAGTTAGGGCTCTTTTTTAAAAAATGGATCTTAACATATTCTAGATTCTTAGAGTCTATCACATACTTAAATACATAAATCGTATAATGTGGTTATCAACTAAACTTTGTTGCTATGTATATGGAGGAATGATTGATATGAAAAATACGATTGCGATTATTGGAGGGACCGGAAGAGCAGGTAGATTTTTAGTGAAAACAGCTAAAGAAGAAGGCTATCGCGTTCGTATGCTAGTTAGAACTCCAAAAAAATCGTTACTTGACGATCCAAACATAACTTTAATTGAAGGAGATGCTAGAGATCAAGATGTCATTCTTTCCTTATTAAGTGGATGCCATGCCGTTATCAATACATTCGGTCAGCCTAACAAAGCTATACCTTTATATAGCGAAATTACAGCATTAGTTATTCAGACTATGAAAGAGCTTGAAATAAGGAGATATGTTGGAGTAACTGGGGGATCTTTAGATATAGAAGGAGATAAAAAATCAATTCTTAATAAGGTAGGAGCTAGTGTATTTCGTATTCTGTACGCTGAAATGATGGAAGATAAAAGAAAAGAATTGCAGCTTCTTCGAAAAAGCAAACTAAATTGGACGCTTATACGCCTTCCTTTTGTTAAAGAAAACAAAAAGTCTCAAGCCATAAAAGAGGATGAATTTGATATGCCAGGGTTTAAGATATCTTCTCGTGATATTGCGAGATTTATGATTGAGCAGATACATAATCCATCTTACATAGGTAAAACTCCGTTCATTGCTAATTAGAATAGCTGACAGGTCGAATATGTTCAAACGATATAACAAGATGTTTCGAGGAGGTATGTATGTCTTTCATACTTAATAATTGCATGACCATTAGTATCATATTTGTGGTGATCCTTTTTGTAAGTATTGTGTTTAACAATAGAATAGCCGCGCTGGTTCTTTCCTTCGTTACGGTGCTATTCGGTTTATTTCTACTTTTTTACGCTTTTGCCAAAATAAGCGGATTTGATGCGATGGACATCCAGATAAAAGGGATAATAATTATCGGAGAAGGTTTAATTTTACTCGTTATTACAAGCATATTTATTGCGGTGCAAGAGACTAAAAAAAAACGCTGTAAAGTAAAACAAAATGGCTGCTAGAGGCGGGGATAAAATGGAAATTGGAGTGGCATTACTTGTTTTAGTATTAGGTCTGATGTTTGCAAGCGGACTAAGCCAAGGAAAATCAGCTAAAAGAAAATATATAGTGTGGGGAACAACAACTATATTAATCATAGCTCCGTTCTTTTCATGGGCCGTTTCAATTTTGTTTGCAATTAGCCAGGAAGAAGGTTTTGCAGGAGTTGCCTTAATGATGTTATTGTTTCCGTTTTTCTTTTTAGTAGGACTCGTTACGCTGTTAATAGGGATTTTTAAGAAAGAGAATGTAAATAAGTCTATGTAGAAAAAGGGGAGATTTATAATTGATTGAACTTGAGTTATACAATGTTCTTTGGTTATTCGTTGTGGTTTTTATGCTACATGATTTTGAAGAAATTATTACAGTTGAGAAATGGGCTAAAGCCAAAGAGGTAAAAATTAAATTACAGAACAAATGGATTAGCCACAAGATTTGGGAATTCTGGAACATAAGCTCATATGCTTTTGCAAAAAGAGATGTCTTTATCTTTTTGTTTATGTCTCTCATTACTTTTATGAAAGTTCTTTATCTAGAAAGTTATTGGAGTTCAATTCTTTTTGTGGGTTTTCTTATTTTCGTACTAGTACATAACCTTATTCATCTTTTACAAACACTATTTATTAAAGCATATACGCCAGGTTTATATACGGCTGTTCTTTTAGTTACGCCTTATACTGCATACCTATTATATCGATTAAAAGATGCTGCTCTTATTTAAAGTGAAATTAAAAGCACCCTGTTTGTACCGAGCTTCTAGAAAGTCTATCAGAGCAGTTCGCTTGGATTAATTCCTAAAGCTCTAACAACCTTGCCAAACAACATAAATTTGTTTATGATAAAGGTGATATAAACAGGAGATGAGCAGATGAATATACATAATAAACAATCGTTTTCAAAAGTACCGCGTCGAAAGCTAGTGGATGAGGTGCTAGAGCAGCTTCAAACGAAAATTTTTTCAGGTCAATATCAGGTAGGAGATCAGCTTCCAACGGAGCCTCAGCTAATGGAAGAGCTGGGGGTAGGGCGATCTACCTTGCGAGAAGCGGTTAAAATTCTTGTTCATGCAAATGTATTAGAAGTGAAACAAGGAAAAGGAACGAGAATTAAGTCTCTTAGCTTCACACAGGATTCGTTTGAAACAAGACTTCAAACGGCAGATATAAATCATATTTATGAAGCGCGTGAAATGCTTGATTTGCAAGTGGCGATGTTAGCGGCGCAGCGTCGAACGGATGAAGACTTGTTAAAGATGAAAGGGCATTTAGATAAACGCAAAAAAGAGCTTGAAAAAGGCAATTACGCTGAATATATAGAAGCGGATATTCAGTTTCATCTTTCGATTGCAGAAGCTAGTAAAAATAATGTTTTAATGGATTTATATCAATCGTTTGTGCCTGTGCTGCGACACACACTGAGTCAGCTCATTTTAAAAACGGTTGATTATAAAGATAATTCCACCATTCATGAAAACTTATTTACCGCTATTTTGAATGGAGATACAGAACAAGCAAAAAAATATGCCGGTCAAAATTTGGAGCTTACCTAAGTTCCTTTTTTAAAAAACTAAACATCAGATGATATACTGAATTAACGAGGAGAGGAATACTACATGAAGTCAAAAGAGAGAATATATGTGTATGTGATTGCTTTATTTTTAGTTTCAATTAATTTACGAATCGGCATTACATCGGTATCGCCTGTGCTTGAGACCATACGTAATCAGCTGGGACTGAGCAATGTTACCGTTAGTTTTTTAACAGCTATTCCTGTGTTATGTATGGGGTTGTTTGCATTGTTTACAGGAAAGCTTGAAGGGCTGTGGGGAGCTGAAAAAGTCATTTCTTTTTGCTTAGTGGTGATTGGAATCGCGACGTGTATGAGAGTGGCCGCACACTCAATATCTGTTCTTTTAAGCAGTGCTTTTCTTTTAGGTGTAGGTATTGCCATCGCTGGACCGCTGTTATCGGGATTTATCAAAAAGAAATTTCCGAATAGAATAGGCCTCATGATCGGAATTTACTCCGTGGGCATGGGAACGGGCGCTTCGTTAAGCGCAGGGCTGACGGTACCTTTGCAGCATGTACTGCACGATTCGTGGAATGTAGCTCTTGCTAGCTGGAGTGTGCTGGCCGTGATTGCTCTCATTGTTTGGTCTCCGATTGCGCGTAAATCTCAGCAAGCGTTTGGCTCCAGAAAAAACAAGCTGCCGTTAAAAAATAAAAAAGCCTGGCTGTTTACGCTTTTCTTTGGGCTGCAAGCCGGCATTTTTTACTCTGTGACCACTTGGCTAGCGCCAGCAGCACACGATTTGGGCATGAGTAATCAAGAAGCGGGTACGCTTATTACCGTTTTTACGTTCGTTCAAATGGCGTTTAGCTTTTTAATTCCAACGCTAGCTGATTATTATAAAAACCAAACCTTTTGGCTTGTAAGCAGTACATTATTTGCATCAGCGGGTTTAGTGTTCATTCTCTATCCTTTAACCAGTCTTTGGTTTTCTTCGATACTATTAGGAATAGGGCTTGGAGGACTTTTTCCTTTAGCACTTATGCTGCCGTTAAACGAGACAAGTTCGTCTCAAGAAGCAAGCTCATGGACAGCTATGATGCAATCAGGGGGATATATTGTAGGAGGATGCGCTCCGGTTTTATCTGGTTTTGTGCGCGATCTCTTTCATACAAATACGCCGTTATTTCTTATCTTACTTGTGTTAACAGCTTGTTTGTTAGTGCTTACTGCATTCATGCACTAGCGGTCAGAGGGGAAAGAGTTATTACATGATGAAAAAGTCTATTGAGTGGAAAGAAGGAGAGAGCATATGGCAGATCACTATAAAGTTCAGTCGCTGAACTACGGAAAAATTGAAACACTTACGTATGGAAAACGAACGTTTCAATCAGCTATTAGAAAAACAGCAGCAGATGAACCCGTCTTTTTAAGTAAGTTGGGGCTAGAAGGTGACGAGCAGGCGTACAAAGATCATGGAGGAGTGGACAAAGCGCTATGTCTGTATCCTTATGATTATTATGAATACTGGAATAACATCATCCAAAACCCTGTTAAAATCGCGTTGTTTGGAGAAAACATCACAACCGTTGGATTAACAGAAAGAAACGCGCACGTCGGGGATATATTTGCATTTGGTGAGGCTATTATTCAAATATCTGAACCTAGAAATCCTTGTTACAAGCTTGCTGCAAAATACGAAGTGCCGGATATCGTCGTGAAAATGAGAGACACGGGCTATACAGGGTTTTTATTTCGCGTTTTGAAAGAAGGCATCGTCTCCGTGAGAGATGAGTTGATCCTGTTTGAAAAAGATCCGAACAAAGTGTCTATAGCAGCAGTTAATGATGTAAAATTCAAAGACCGGTTTAATAAAGAGAAGCTGGATAGAGTTCTGCAAGCAGACGCATTGTCAAATAGTTTAAGACAGGTCTTTTTGAAACAGTTTCGTTCTGAATAATAGTGAAGGTGGAGTTTTATATAAGTGTACATTCTATTATTACGTTTGTTCAGCATCGAAAGTGCACTCACTGCCCTTCGTTACCTCCTTCAAGTCGCTTTTTAACACACTAAAATAATTATTCCTATATTTAAAGTGTGAAGTGCGTTTCTTTTTCGCGTTTTTATTTAAATTTACTGAGGTTAATTCTAAAAAAGTAATATAAACAACGTAGGAAAAAGCATAAAATCTTAATTTAATAGGGTTTTATGCTTTTTAAAATATTCAATAAAATGATGGGTAAATCATACCTTACAATTCTGATAAAAATAATATAAATTATAATGTATATAGTACGTTTACAGAATTTAAAGGAGTGTGTATGATGCCGTTTAGTTATGTTTCTCACTTATATTGTCCTAAATGTAAAAAAGAATATAGTCCAAAAGAAAAACATCAATTATGTGAATGTGGCTCACCGCTATTGGTAGCGTATGATTTAGAGAGATTGAAAGCTAACTTGACTCCAGAAGATGTTCAAAGCAGGGAACCAAATTTATGGAGATATCATGAGCTGCTTCCAGTAGAAGATCCTAAAAACGTCGTGTCCTTAGGTGAAGGGATGACTCCGCTTATAAAAATGCCTAAGCTAGGGAAAGAAATGGACATTCCAAACTTATATATGAAAGATGAAGGCATTATTCCAACGGGATCATTTAAAGCTAGAGGCGCCGCTGTGGGCGTGTCAAAAGCAAAAGAACTTGGCGTTGAACAGTTAGCGATGCCTACAAATGGAAATGCCGGAGCTGCTTGGTCGCTGTATTCGTCACGCGCTGACATAAAAGCAACCGTTGTGATGCCAAAAGATGCGCCTGTTATTACACGAAATGAGTGTGCTGTCGCTGGAGCTGACCTTTACTTAGTCGATGGACTCATCAGCGATGCAGGGAAGATTGTTGGTGAGGCTATTAAAGCCTGGGGTCTTTATGATGCTTCTACGCTTAAAGAGCCGTACCGAATCGAAGGTAAAAAAACAATGGGCCTAGAAATTGCTGAACAGTTTTCTTGGAATCTTCCTGATGTGATTTTATATCCAACAGGAGGAGGCGTTGGCTTAATTGGAATCTATAAAGCGTTAAATGAGTTAAAAGAGCTCGGCTGGATTAAAGGTGATCTTCCTCGTTTAGTTGCGGTACAAGCTGAAAACTGCGCACCTATTGTAAAAGCATGGAATGAACGAAAACAAGAATCTGAATTTTGGCCGGATTCTTCAACCATCGCCTTTGGTATCAACGTATCAAAAGCAATCGGGGACTTTCTTGTTTTAGAAGCCGTATACAATACAAATGGATGTGCAATTGCGGTCGATGAAGATAAGATTGTGGAAGAACAAAAAAAGGTTGCGCAGCTTGAAGGATCGTTTATTTGTCCGGAAGGTGCGGCTACATTTTTAGCTGCACGCCGTTTGCGAGAAGAAAGCTGGATTAAAGAAAACGAAACGGTTGTTGCTTTAAATACAGGGCTTGGAGTTAAATATCCAAATACGGTAGATATTGAAGTACCAATTTTAGAGCGAAATGGCAGCCTTACTAAAAAATAAAGCAAGTGAAAAAATAGATCTCCGTCTAAGTGGAGGTCTATTTTTTATGTCATCGCACACTCACGCTTATTTAATGTAAATAATTGTAATAAATGTGAATCTTTATGTTCAAAACTATATGAGTGAATGTAGGTTTAAAGTTTGTCTTAGAGGGTATCTAAGAGAAGAAAGAGGATATCTTTCAATTTGGAAAAACAGCTTGGTAAGGAGGTTGAGCGAGCATATTACAAAGCTTGAAGAATATGACAAAAGCAGCGCTGTAAACCAGTTTGCTTTTACGGTAGAAAACTTCCATGAAGCCACGAACCACGATAGGGAGAAAGGAGCTGAATTTTTATCCCCCGAACCCAGCCAACTCTTGAAATTTTGTTCTAAGGGCAGAATCATACACTGTTACAATTATTAGAACGAGCTTTATAATTTATTACTAAGTTTACATAATTTTTGTAATGAAAACCGTGTATTCATTGCAAAAATGAAGCTTGTATCTAATGGGTTGTGACAATAATTGTCAGGTGATCTGAGTGGAAATTATGATCCGTGAATTGTACGTTGAAATGAAAAATTATTTTATTTTTAATTAATTTCTTTATCAACGATTATTCTTTAGCATTTTTTCTCTAACCCCTTTAGCAGCAACCTTTTTTATATTTACCGCCAGATGAATATTTTTTGTTTTTTACTTAAAAATAAGTAGTGTTCCAAGACAGTTACGTATGAATTACAGTAAGTCAAATTTGACTTTACTACTCAGTCTTGTATAATCGTATACCGCGGAGGTGACGTGATGAAATGAAGTTTAACAAGAAAAAAATTAACGTCGTAGATATTGACAAAGCTAAAAAAAGCGTCTTTGCTACAGGAGTAGGAAACGCGATGGAATGGTTTGATTTTGGCTTGTATTCATATTTAGCCGTGATTATTAGTCAAAACTTTTTTAGTGCAGTTGAAAATGATCAGCTCAAATTAGTATTCACATTTGCCACATTTGCGATTGCCTTTTTAATGCGTCCATTGGGCGGTGTTATATTCGGTAAAATTGGAGACAAGTTAGGAAGAAAAGTCGTTTTAACCACCACCATTATTTTAATGGCCTTCTCCACATTGCTCATTGGTTTATTACCTACATATGACCAAATCGGTATATGGGCACCCATTCTTTTATTAATTGCACGAATCATTCAAGGTTTTTCAACTGGTGGTGAATATGCTGGTGCGATGGTGTATATTGCAGAGTCGTCTCCAGATAATAAGCGTAATATGCTTGGAAGTGGACTAGAAATCGGTACACTTGTTGGTTATATTCTTGCTTCACTGCTAGCTAGCTTGCTGTTTATTCTTCTGTCGGATAAACAGATGGCCTCATGGGGCTGGAGAATTCCCTTCTTATTAGGATTGCCTTTAGGACTTATTGGTTTTTATTTACGAAGAAGTTTAGGGGAAACACCTATTTTTGAAAATGAACTTTCTAACGAAGACGAAGTGGAAGAAGAAGGCTTCCTCTCTATTTTAAAAAATCACAAAAAAGACGTGTTTGTTTGTTTCGTAGCCGTGGCTTTCTTTAACATTACAAACTACATGCTATTATCTTATATGCCTTCTTATTTAAATGAAATTATTGGTTTATCAAACACAGTTGGTACGGTATTAATTACGGCAGTTATGATTTTAATGGTGCCGCTTGCCCTTATGTTTGGAAAACTGAGCGATAAAATCGGAAACAAGAAAGTTTTCTTAATCGGTTTAGGCGGATTGAGCTTACTGTCAGCCTTTTCGTTCTATTTAATCAACTTAAATGGTTTAGTCTTTGTTTCAATCGGTATTCTTATTCTAGGTATCTTCCTTGCCACGTATGAAGGAACAATGCCTGGAACGCTGCCAACGATGTTCTACACAGATATTCGCTACCGAACATTAGCGATTACGTTTAATGTTTCAGTTTCTATCTTTGGTGGAACGACGCCATTAGTTGCGACATGGTTAGTTCACGCAACGGGCAATCACTTAGCTCCAGCGTTCTATTTAACCATCGTGAGCATCATCGGATTTTTCGTAATCTTGTTCCTGTTCGCGAACACGGCAGGAAAATCACTGAAAGGTTCATACCCTACAGTTGCTTCTAAGTCTGAGTACAATGAAGCGGTTGAAAATCCAAAAGATTCATTATGGTGGCACACAGAGCAAACAGAAAAATAAAGTAAATAATAAGCAGCTGCTACATTCACTGCTGTGTAAAATAGGAACACTCAAAAAGAGCCTTCTCTTTGTATAGAGCTACAAAGAGAAGGCTCTTTTTATCGTTCGATGATTTATTCCATTTCCTGTATTTGCTATCTGCGGTTCCGTATGTTACGTTTAAATTAATTATTTTTGTTCGGTATAGGATTGAGAGAAGAGAAATCTCTTCTATAGAATTTTTTATCTTAAGATAGTATGGTTGGACAAGGGTAGTAATACAAGCGTGGAGTATTCCACACCAGGAGGCAATATTATGGAACAAGGTACAGTGAAATGGTTTAATGCAGACAAAGGCTTCGGCTTTATTGAAGTTGAAGGCGGAGACGATGTATTCGTACATTTCAGCTCTATTCAAGGTGAAGGCTTTAAATCGTTAGAAGAAGGTCAAAAAGTAACGTTTGACATTGAACAAGGTCAACGCGGAGCACAAGCTGCTAACGTTCATAAAGTAGCATAATTAATCCAACGTAAAAAGACTCCACATAGGGGTCTTTTTGCTTTGGATTCTAATAATTAAAAAAGAAATCTTCATTGGACTAGCCGTTGGAAAAGGTTGCTGACTATCAGAATGCTGATAACGTCTCAAATATAAGCTGCACATTATATTTCCCGATAAATAAAGTTAAAAATTTAATTGGTTTTGATATAAGAGAGGATGAAGGATATGACTATAAGCTTATTTGCTAATGGAGAAACAGTAAGTATAAAAGCATCTAATGAAATAGTGATCATTGTAAAAAGTCAGTATGTGAAAAATATGAAAAGATATTCTTATACAGTTGATAAATATCCAAGTACATTTTTCTTTGAAGAAGAGTTAATGAAACACGAATCATAATTATTTATGAAGAAATATTGATTTATAGTTTGGATTACGCCAATACTATGCTATACTGAGTTTACCATTTGTATTACCGATTACTATTTTTGTATTAATAAGCCCTATTCCTCAGTGGATAGGGTTTTATTATTACATTTTCAAAGTAATGAAAAAGACAGACTCCATGGAGTCTGTCTTTTTCTATTTATGATGGATTACGCTTTTTGAACGTTAGTAGCTTGAGGGCCGCGTTGACCTTGTTCTACTTCAAATGTAACTTCTTGACCTTCGTCTAAAGATTTGAAGCCTTCGCTTTGGATTGCTGAGAAATGTACAAATACATCGTCTCCGTTTTCGCGTTCGATGAATCCAAAACCTTTTTCTGCGTTAAACCATTTTACTTTACCTTGTTCCATAATTGTTGCCTCCTAGTGTGACACGCACACATTGTGTTACTATCCTTGCTCAAATCTATAGACGAAAGTTATGTAACTTATCAATCTTTGCCGAACAAAAATAATTCTTCTTAAACTTAACAGAAATGATGACGTATTGCAAGGATAGAGTCTGTACAGCTAGAAGTTCTCCTTTGTCTATTTTTCACTATGTGAGCTAAAAACCGATACGTAAGCCTCCTCAGTTCAAATAAAGAGAATGTTTGTGGTACACTTAAATAGTAAAAAACATTTAAAAGCGAGGAATTATATGAACACAACTAAAAAACACCACAGGCCTAAGCGCCTAAAAATTGCTTTCCGAGCACTAATGGTCATTATCGGAGGGATTATTGCAGCTTACGGCTTAGAAACTGTCTTAATTCCAAACCACGTTTCAGATGGAGGAGTAACAGGCATTAGTATCGTTGCTTCAAACCTATTTGGCTTACCACTAGGAGTTCTCATTGCCATTATTAACATTCCTTTTGTATGGTTAGGGTATCAACAAATCGGGAAAAGTTTTGCTATATTTTCCATCCTCGGAATCGTCTCACTAGCTGTCGGTACAAGCCTCATGCATCATACTCCAGCGATTATTGAAGGAGATACACTACTCGTAACCGTTGTCGGCGGTATTATCCTTGGTTTTGGAATGGGAATTGCACTGCGTAATGGCGGCGCGCTAGATGGCATCGATATGCTAGCTGTACTGCTTTCTCGAAAACTGCCGTTTGGAACAAGTGATCTTATTTTGTTCTTAAATGCGTTTGTCTTTATTTTTGTTTCATTAGTATTTGGTTTGCAAGGCGCGATTCTTTCTGCAATTGCATACTTTATTGCATCCAAAGTTATTCACATCGTAGAAGTAGGTCTAAGCGGATCGAAAACCTTCCAAATTATCACTTCTCAGCCTGCGTTAATGGTAGAAACAATACGTGATCGTTTAGGTCGGAGCGCTACATATAAAGAAGCTTACGGGGGATACTCCCATGAGAAATTCAAGGAAATCACATGTGTAATCAACCGCTTGGAAGAAAGCAAAATGAAAGAAATTATCAATGAAATTGACCCGACGGCTTTTGTTACGGTATATGACGTAGCCGAAGTTAAAGGCGGTAATTTCCGAAAGAATAATATCCACTAAGTACACCAATCACTGCATTTGTACAAACACTCTACCATATCCTCTTTTACTGAGGTGTGTAGAGATAAGAAAAGCAGCGTGATTCTTGCATCCGCTGCTTTTTTTTGTATCGTAACATCCACTTGCGAGAAGCTGCCTGTTGGATAGCTAATTTACTTAGCCGAGGTTTTTAAAAAAGCGATACTTTGAAAAAGTGAAACGGTCAGAATGAAGCCGGATAGGGTACCTGCATACATTCACGTAATGATTTTTCCTTTGTATTTCTTCCTTGGAAATTTGACAACAGCGTTCCATATTATAATAGAAGCAATTGTTACTCGGAAAAGCCACATGCAACTTCTTCTGCCGTCAAACAGCAGACTCAGATAGCCTACGTGTACCATATGTATTTGTATTCACTTTCCTCTTGTGCTGTATTTAACAAAGCCAACAGAAAAAATCTCTGAACGTAGAAGAACAGAGATTCAACAGAATGATGATTCTTATATCATACAAAGGATGACTTTTCCTGTCTCAGAAAGGTCATCTTTATCGTACCACCACCAAGGACTTGGCGCTGTGCGTTTTCTCACAGCGAGGGAAGAAAAACTCTGCTATTGTATAGAGGTCGGAGTAAACTTTCTTAATTATGTGCGCTTCTTTCATATGTATCGAACCTGCTGACTAAGATCAGCAGGTTTTTTTTGTTACCAGCTAGCTATCATCTTCAAGGGGGCAAGACCGCTTAATCTTTATAGACAAATAGACTTTATACCATTTTACCCGTACGTAAAATAGGTTAAAATAAAGGGGTGAGGCGTGGAGAAAAAAGAGAAGAGTTAAATAAAAGGTATTTAACATCATAATCACAAGCTTGATGAGTGATTGTACTAAATGGTGAACGTTGAAAGGGGATACATAGTTTTGAACACAAAATATCTAGATTTACTTGCACAAAAGTATGATACGGAAGAAAAAGTGGTAACCGAAATTATTAACCTTGAAGCTATTCTTCATCTGCCAAAGGGGACTGAACATTTTGTCAGTGATTTACACGGCGAGTATCAAGCTTTTCAGCACGTGCTGCGAAATGGTTCAGGGAATGTAAAAGAGAAAATCAAAGATCTTTTTAAAAATGTATTATCTGACCAAGAAATCAATGAATTTGCGACATTAGTGTATTATCCTGAAGAAAAATTGCCGTTGATTAAAGCGCAGTTTCGAAACAAAAAAGAACTGTATGAATGGTATAAAGAAATCATTGACCGTATGCTTAATCTAATCTCGTACGCTTCTTCTAAATACACGCGCTCTAAACTGCGTAAAGCATTGCCGGATCAATTTGTGTACATTATTGAAGAGCTGCTATATAAAACCGATGAATTTACAAATAAAGAACAGTACTATACAAAGATTGTTCAGCAGATTATTTCTTTAGGGCAAGCCGATAAGCTTATTATAGGGCTAGCTTATACGACGCAAAGATTGGTTGTGGACCATCTGCACGTAGTAGGGGATATTTATGATCGTGGACCTGAACCGGATAAAATTATGGATACGCTGATTAACTATCACTCCGTTGATATTCAGTGGGGAAACCACGATGTGCTATGGCTAGGCGCTTTTGCGGGCTCGAAAGTGTGTCTTGCCAATATTATTCGGATCTGCGCGAGATACGACAATCTAGATATTATTGAAGACGTATATGGCATTAACCTGAGACCGCTGCTTAACTTGGCGGAGAAATACTATGATGATAATCCTGCTTTTAGACCAAAAGTAAGCTCGAGTGACAAGCTATCCGATCACGAGCGACTACAAATCACGAAAATTCATCAGGCCATTGCGATGATTCAGTTCAAGCTTGAAAGTCCGATTATAAAAAGACGTCCTTTCTTTAATATGTCAGAAAGGCTGCTGCTTGAAAAAATTGATTATGATAAAAATGAAATTACGATATACGGAAACACATATCCGCTAGAAAACAGCTGCTTTGCAACGGTGGATCCGGCGCAGCCTGATCAGCTATTAGAAGAAGAAGAGCAGGTAATGGAAAGACTGCTGCTTTCCGTGCAGCATTCGGAAAAGCTGGCGAGACATATGAAGTTTCTTATGAAAAAAGGCAGCCTTTATTTGAAATATAACGGAAACTTATTAATACACGGCTGCATTCCTTTAGATGAAGAAGGAAACATGGAAAAAATGACGATAGAAGATAAAACGTATGCAGGCCGTAACTTGCTTGATGTGTTTGAACATTATTTACAAGAGGCTTTTGCTCACCCTGAAGAAACGGATGATTTGGCAACAGATATGGTCTGGTACCTATGGACAGGAGAATATTCATCACTCTTTGGGAAACGCGCCATGACGACGTTTGAACGATATTTTATCAGTGATAAAGCAACGCATAAAGAGAAGAAGAATCCATACTACTATTTACGGGAAAATGAGGAAGTCTGCCAAAACATCCTCGCAGAATTTAATCTGAATCCTGATCACGGTCATATTATTAATGGTCATACGCCTGTCAAAGAAATCGAAGGAGAAAACCCGGTCAAAGCAAATGGAAAGATGATTGTTATTGACGGCGGTTTTTCAAAAGCGTATCAATCCACAACAGGTATCGCTGGATATACATTATTATATAATTCTTACGGCATGCAGCTAGTCGCTCACAAACACTTTAATTCAAAAGAAGAGATTTTATTAGAAGGAACGGACGTTTTATCCGTAAAGCGATTGGTTGATAAAGAACTAGAAAGAAAAATGGTTTTAGAAACAAATGTCGGAGAAGAATTGTTAAAAGAAATTTCGATTTTAAAAGATTTAAGAAAATATCGCTATAGTTAAAAATACGAAAAGAGCAGGATGCCTAAAGGCTCCTGCTCTTTTTTACACGGTCATTTCCCAGCTCGACATTTCCAGCCAGTGCTCTTGTTCACGATAATCGGGCATAATTTTCCCGACAAGACGCCAAAAGGAACGATCATGATTCATGTGAACCATGTGGCACATTTCATGAACGACTACGTAATCAATGACGTGCTGCGGTGCCATTGCCAGCCGCCAGTTGAAGGTTAGCTGACGCTTAGAATCACACGTGCCCCACGCTTTTTTGCTATCGGAAATCGAAATGGATCGCGGCTTTGTTTTAAAATGTTTTTGATAGGAGGAGATACTTTTGGTTACGAGCGCTTTACATTGTTGATAGTAAAAACGTTTGAGCGCTTGTTTTATCGCTTCATCGTCGTGCTGATTGACATAAATCTGAAGCGTGTTCGCTTCAAACACTACAGAATCCTTTGTAATGGTCGAATCGTGATGAATCTGTATCGGATAGTTTTTTCCTACATATAAAAAGCTTTCTCCGTGTTCATAGACTTTTTTCTTGGGTCCATGCGTTCTATCTTTTATTTCATTTATTTTTTGCTGAATCAATGCCCAGTTGTTCTCTAATAACATACGTACTTGTTCAGTAGAGGTTCCTTTAGGAGCAAGGACTTCGACCGTTCCGTATCCGTCTACTTTAATTGCAAAAGAACTTCGGTTTTTATATCGTATTTCATAATGGATACTCTGATTTGAAAAAGTGTGTATCATGTTATCCTCTATATTGTACGGTTAAGCCTCTTAGGAATTTTCGAGCAAAATTCTCTTTACACGGTTTGTAATTTTTATGGCCTTTTTTTCGTAATAAAGCACCTAATTCTGCTTTAGATACACGTATTCCACCGTCGTCAAATACTTCTAACATCTCTTCGCTTGTTAGGGATAAAGCGATTTTCACTTTCTTTAATAAGACATTATACATATTTTGATTGCTCTGAACCGGCGCTGGAGGTGCTTGCCCTGGTTTAGGATCTTGTTTTCCTCTTTTAAAGGTAATAAAACCGTTTAAAAAAGAATCTAACATACTGTTCGTGCACGGTATATGATCGTCCGCATGAACTGCATCCTCGTCTTCTTCATCCGGTGTTCTCGTAAGGATTTTTAATACGTCTTCTTTGGTTACATCTTCTCCGCCAAGATTAAAGATCTCTACCATTTCTGTATTTTTTAAATCCAAGGCATATCGTAATCTAATTAAAATATCGTTATTATCCATTCTTGCTCCTCCTATAACTTGCTTGCTGTATGTAAAAATTATGACTGCCACAATCTGAACGGACTTGGTCAATATCAGTACAATTATAGTAACAGGTTCCGCTGGAATTCTAAGTTGTTCCATTCATTTCTACAAACATATAACTTCTCATATTTATCAGCCTTCGTCAACTCTTGAAAAAGAACGATTTGCTCATATTATGTCCGAACAGACACTTTGCCATAACAAAAATTAGGCGCCGCAGTCTGCTAAAAGAAGCAGAGTCAGCTTTATTTTTTAAAGAAGGGATAGGGCAATTTTTGAAGTTAGCGGATCTCTGTGTGCTGCTAGAATGATATACCTTACTAAATAAATAGTTTTACATATTTATTAAGTGTCCAATTAGGAGTATGATAGTAGTAAAAAAAGAAAGAGGTCAACAGATGAATTCAACATACTCACCAAGAGAATCAACCAAAATCAAAGCTTTATCCATGCATGCGCTTTTTATCGCACTGACGTTTGTAGCGACAATGTTTATCAACATAAAGCTTCCAATCATGGGTAACGGAGGTCTCATCCATTTAGGCAACGTTCCTCTTTTTATAGCGGCCTTTATTTACGGTAAAAAAACAGGAGCCATCGCCGGCGCTTTTGGAATGGGGTTATTCGATCTGATCTCGGGCTGGACAGCATGGGCACCGTTTACGTTTATTATTGTAGGGGCTATGGGCTTTTTAGCAGGTCTTATCTCTGAAAAAGCACCTGGTAAAAGAGCACTTGTCAACACACTGGCAGTTGTTGCTGCGCTGATTGTGAAAATCGTGGGCTACTATTTTGCCGAAGTGATTCTTTACGGTAACTGGATCCTTCCGCTTGGCTCTATACCAGGCAATGTGATGCAAGTTGTTATCGCCGGTATCATTGTCGTTCCGCTTGTAGGGCGCTTAAAGAACAGAGCGGTACAAATTTAATCCGTCAATCGTAAGTCGTTTTACCATTATCCTATCCTTAAGTGATATACTTGATAGATATTCATCAAGTGAAAGGAGCGGAAAACACCATGAAATATCTAAAATCACAGATGAAGCAGCTCATTAAAGACAATCAGGAACTGCAAGGTAAGCTGAATGGACTGATGAAAGAGCACAGCCTTGAAAAAAACTTTGCTCTTAAAGCTCTCTACCATGCAGAAGTGGCTGAAGGCGGGAAATATCAGCTTGCTTATCAAGCATTAGACGCACCGAAAAAGTAATGGCCTTGTTGCTCATTCGTATATTTCTTCATAATAAAAAGGCAGCCGAATCGCGTATTTGGCTGCTTTTTTTAGCAAATAGAATGACGCACAATCATCTTGGTGTTTGTACAACTTCTTTTGAACTGCTTAACTCTAGATAAATAGGGTATGTAAAAATTAAAGATAGCTATCGTTCTAATCATATAAGAAAAGAGGAAAATAGCGATGACCGTATCTGCTTTAGAACAAGCAAAAGTAGAATTACCGAATGGAGAAACAGTAAATTACCGAATGAAAAAAGGCGGAAAAGAGGTGCTTTTGTTAATTCACGGAAACATGAATTCTTCCCTTAACTGGGATGTGTTAATGAACGAACTGCCAGAACATATCACAGCTTATGCCATCGACCTAAGAGGGTTTGGAGACTCCACTTATCATACACCTATCCACACAATCAAAGACTTATCAGATGATGTCAAACTGTTTGCAGATGCTTTAAAGTTGTCTGCTTTTACAATAAGCGGGTGGTCATTAGGAGGAGCAGTTGCTATGCAATATGTGATTGATCATCCGAATGATGCCAAAAATTTAATCCTATTAAGCTCCGTCAACATCAAAGGCTATCCCATTCCAAGAAGAACGTTTCTAGAACTGCCTATTCCTAACAATTTTATACAAACCAAAGAAGAAGTAAAAGAAGCATTTAGAATGGTAGAAAACGCGAAAGAAACAAAAAACACATGGTTTTTAAAAATGATGCTGCGTCAATTTTTATATACAAAAAATAAGCCGTCTGCTGATCAATTTGAAAAGTATTTAGAAGGAACGATCAAGCAGCGAAACTTAATTGATATCAATTACGCACTCATGAGATTTAACATTTCAAACGATTTTAACGGTGTTGTTCAAGGGACAGGAGAGGTGGAAAAAATCACGATTCCTACTATGGTTATTCAAGGAGATGAAGATAAAATGGTTTCAACAAGAGATGCATCTGACATCGCAAAAGGCATAGGGGAAAATGCAACGTTAAAAATCATGAAAGGTGTAGGCCACTGCCCGTTGTTAGATGATTTAAGCAGTTTAATGGACTTATACAACGCTAAGTTAAGCAGGGCTTAGGAAAATTCATTCTCCTTAGTAACAGAAGTTTTATTATTGCTAGATGCAGCATGTTCTAAATTAACAATAAAAAAAGAAAGCTGTTTTTCGAGGAAGCTGACAATTAGTAAAGAAAATAAGCAAAAAAACGTAAGGTCTTTTGAAGGTGCTTACGTTTTTTATTGATGCCACTTATCATATTGAATGCTGCTTTTCAAAATAAAGAAACAGATTGGTAATCCATTTTGATAGCACTATCACCCCGAGATAAAATACAAATAAATAACCGTAAGTAGCCCATTCATGCAGCTGGAAAAAGCCGATCCCTGTTAATAATGGTTTGAAAATAAAAGCAAAAAATAAACAAAGAGCCGTTGCATATAAATAATAATTTTTATGATGGTTGATCGTCCATTGATAGAGAAGCATAAAAGCAACGGGAATAAGCGAAGCATCTAGGCTAAAGCTTACGGGTATGATTGTGTTGATTTGGTAAGGATACGTCCACAGCCCGTTATAAACGCCAGCGGTATCACTATAGTGAAACCAAACGTGCACGTTAAATCCATAAAACCCTAGATGAAAGGCTTTTTTTCGATCAATAAAAAAATAGAGAATGACTAAAGGCAAAATAAAAGCGCCCAAGGTCACCCAAAACTGCCAAGAGCTTGGACTCGAGTAGTGATGCCAATATTCAGCCCACGTTTTGGAGAGATCTTCCTGTATGCTATGTATTTTTTCAAGATATTTCTTTTGATTGGTTGTCAACGTGATCCATCCTTTTTAAGTAAGAAAAGTTTTTTATTTTTAAACTGCCCTTTTCTTAAGGTTTGGATACCTTTCCCTGTTGAGTTGTTTGTATTTTTCTGCACGTACAGTTTAACTGGCCTTTATGCTAAAATAGGAGGTATAAAAAGGAAAAAGAAGGGAACGTATGGATAGTTCTATTTTAAACATAGTGATAGCGGTTTTTTCTATGATGGCTGGGTTAATCATCCTTTCTTTATCTCGATCATTATCCGATGAATCAATGAAGCGGGTTCGAATTAGAGGGCTTCTTATCCCCATGTACTGGATAGCTAAAGGATGCTTTGGCGTATCGTTTGAGAAGTTTGCACGTAAAACGATGTATGTATTCGGTGTAATCTGCATGCTTACGTCGATTTTGCTGCTCGGAGAGGCCGTTTATCAGCTCGTCATTTAAAAAGCAGTTACAGCGGCTGCTTTTTTCCATTTTTATGAAACTTTTAGCGTGGTTTTTACGTATAAAAGGTATCAATAAAATAGGAGAAAAAGGAGTGGTTTTTTGTCTGAAGAAAAGAAAAAGACAGATTATCTAGGAATGGGATTAGGTCTGGGCATTGCGATGGGGGCTTCTCTTGGGATGATGATGGATAATATTGGGTTTGGTATTGCGATTGGGACCTCATTAGGCGTTGTTTTTGGAACGACGATGAATCAAAGAAAAAATAAGGAATAGATTTCTGAAGAAAGGAGTAGAGAATGAAATATTTTGACGAAGCAAAAGAACTATGGGTAAACTATGTCCCGAGAAATGGGCAGTCGGATATTGTAGAAGGAGAGGTTATCCGAGCTATTGAAAAGCTCCGCTGTGAAGCTCAAGGAAACGGAAATGCCAATTGGGACAGCGGGTTTGAGATGCTGGTGTTATATATATTAGACGTATTAAATGACCCGGACGTATTCAGCGCAGCTATGCTAGCCGAAATAAAAGCCGATGTTCACACCTTGCTTACTTCAGCAGAAGCTCCGTATTTAGAAGACGACGTATACGATCGCTTGACGGATTGCGTCATTGAGTGGCATATAGCCAAAGGCGGACCTATCAAACGAGAAAAAAATCCTCAATTGTATAGATAAGCGAGAAAAAGGAGCTGTTTTAAACGGGCTCTTCTTTTTTTGATCCCCAACGCTTTGCTTAACCAACAACTATCTAATTGCATCATGTGCTAAATAAATACATATTAAAAATCAGCGGTTTACATCACAGCAGTGTAGCATAAGCTTCTTAAAAAATCGATTCATAAACGATTAAATGTTTGCTGACCTCCATAAAAAGTTTATAACTGACGCTGTTGCAAACACCTGTATTATTATATTCTTTACTAAATAAAAGATAAAGGAGAAGTGCCGATGTATATTCCAAAGTATTTTAAAGTAAATGATGAACAAATCATGTATGATTTTATTGAAGACAATGGATTCGCCACTTTGTTTTCATATCATAATGAAAAGCCTTATGCTACTCATTTGCCTCTGATGTTAGATCCGAAAGAAAAAGCTTTATACGGGCATTTCGCTCGTCCGAATCAGCAGTGGAAAGATGCTGAAAATCAAGAAATTTTGATTGTGTTTCAAGGGCCTCACTGCTATATTTCACCGTCTTGGTATGAAACGAATCAAGCTGTACCAACATGGAATTATGAAGCTGTTCACGTGTATGGAACCATGAAAATGATTGAAGAACCAACAGAACTGCTTGGGCTGCTGAGTAAGATGGTAGAAAAATATGAAAGCCCGAGCAGTACATATACACTAAATGACGTTGACCCTGCTTATATGAATGGTTTAAGCAAAGGAATCGTTGGATTTAAGATCGATATTACTAAAATGGAAGGCAAGCAAAAGCTAAGTCAAAATCATTCAGCAGAGAGACAGCAGCTAGTTATAGAAAAATTAGAGCAGACGTCGCGTGAAAATGAAACAAAAATTGCGGAGCTGATGAAACAAAATGTGCAGCGCGTGCTTAAGAAGTAACCGCTGTTGGAAAAGATCAGCAGTTTGTTGAAGGGAAGATAAAGAGAAACTAACTATGTGTTTAGTTTCTTTTTTTATGTCCACAGTACTTTTCTTGTTATTGACAAACAGGCTGTATATCCTTTAAAATTATCTTTAATTAAAGATAATTAAATTAAAGATAATTTTAGCGTAAGTTAAAAATTTATACATTATGAAAAGAGGCGGAGCAGATGGAATTGTTAGGGTTGCATCATGTATCTATTTTGACGGGGAAAGCTGAGAAAAACTATCAGTTTTTCACTAAAGTTTTAGGCATGCGATTAGTAAAAAAAACGGTGAATCAAGATAACACTCAGTCTTACCACTTATTTTATGCAGATGGAAAAGGGACCCCAGGAACGGAAGTAACGTTTTTTGATATTCCAGGGCTTGCAAGAACACATGAAGGTGCATCTGACATTTCGACTGTGTCGCTTCGCGTTAAAAGTACGGATTCTCTACACTTTTGGAAAGAACGCTTCGAGCAGCACGGAGTGGAATATGAAGAAATAGCTAAACGAGCTAATCGTGATACATTAGCATTTAAAGATTATGAAGGTACACGTTTGCTTCTTGTCGCGGACAACGGTGAAAAAGGGGTAAGAGCAGGCGTGCCGTGGGAGCGCGAAGACATTCCGTTAGAACATGCGATCATCGGCTTAGGACCGGTCACGCTAACGGTGGGCACGGCAGAACCAACAGTCGATGTACTAACAAACATTATGGGATTTCGCTATGTGGGTTCTTATCCATCTTTTGCAGAAAATCAAAAGGATATTTTGGTTTATGCAACGGGTGAAGGCGGAAGCGGAGCCGAAGTTCATATTGAAACGAGACCCGATTTGCCGAAAGTTCGCTTAGGGCGCGGTGGCGTTCATCACGTTGCCTTCCGTGTGCCAAATGAAGAAGAATACAATAAGTGGGCAACTCGATTAAATGAAAACAGTCTGCCGAATTCCGGTAAAGTAGAACGATACTATTTTAAAGCACTTTATTTCAGAGAACCAAACGGCATTTTATTTGAATTATCAACGGACACACCTGGATTTGCGACCGATGAACCGCTTGAAACGATGGGTCAAACACTAGCGCTACCCCCATTTTTAGAGCCGAAGCGCAAAGAAATTGAAGAGAAGCTGAGACCCCTAGATTTGGACGAAACGCTATAAGGTTTGCAGCGATTAAGACATGAAAAAACTCCAGTATTTATACTGGAGTTTTTTAGGTTAACAATCATCGTGATGGAAACCGAAACCACATGCACCAATAATAATGAGTAAAATAAACAGTACGATGATAATGGCAAAACCACTACCTCTGTGGCAAGGAACGCTATATCCACATTCCATATATCCATAGTCCGGCATTGTATATCCGCAGTGTGGAATCATATGGTCATAAGCAGGAGCAGTATAGGCGTGGTGAGCCATAGCAGGTGAGAACGGCATATTTTCATTAGAACTAAAAGGTGCGTTTACGTTATTATGCATTTTAATATCTTCCCTTCATTTATAAAACTTTTATAAAGCTTTGATAACTTATTCATATGTTCGAAGGTCCTCATATGAAGCTTATTCACAGCCCAATTATGGTTGATTAACTATATTTTATGGTGAATGGAAATGATGCAGTGAGTTTTACGATGATTTTATGTGAAAGCTTTACGATGCTTATGGCCTTATAAGTTATGTCAGAAGGGAGGGGGTTTACCTGTTTTTGATTGTATACCGCTGTTTTTAGAACTGGTTATGATGAACGTTTTGATTTTCTTAATTCTATATCGTATACGTACCCAAGCTTCCGATGGTTCATAACGTCTTCAGGGGTTGTATTCCAAGGATACATCGGATCTCTAAAGTTTTGACCAAATGGTCCGTTTTTCATCGGCAGATAGTTTTGATTGCGATGAACAATTTGCCATACAGCCCAAATACGATCCACATTTGCGTGGTGTAAAAAGAAGACAGGATCATTCGGAGCAGTAGGGACAACGCCCATCTGTCCGCCAACCCAACGGTGTACGCGATTGTGAAGCTGCGGCCCGTTAATAAATCCTTCAAGCTGGTTACGAAAGCTGTTTTGGCTGGTCATATCCCAAGGCGGCGTATCATATTGAGTTATTTTTAAAGCTTTGAGAACATCATCTCGAGTAGGGAGTGTAGGCGCCTCTTTCGTTGCTCCAAAATTACGTTTTAACCCTCCCGAAGGATTTCCTTGTTCATCGATCGTCGTCCAGCGCCCAGCTGCAAATGGCCCGGTATCGACGATAAAATCCTTTTTGGGATTTCCATTTCCGCCCATAAAATCTGCGTTCCAAATTGGTGATTGTGATGGATCCTGCAGCTGTGCATCCGTTTCCCATTCCCAATAAGGAAGGGTTACTTCTGGATTGATCGACTGGAGGTCACGTTCGAATCGCAAAAGGTATTCACGATGCCACGGCAAAAAAGCAGAACTCATATGTGCTGCATTTCGATCGCTGCCCGGAGGAGTATGAAATTTACCTGCTGCACCATGCCAGGCTACATAGCGGTCATATATTCCTTTTTCCTTTAGTATTAGCACGGCACGAATAAAATCTCTTTTTTCGGTATCTGTAAGATGTAATACGTTTTTTCTGACTTTATATTTGTTACTCATTTTTAAACCTCTTTCTTAAAAAAGAAGCAAAGGACTGTTTCTTTTTTATATTTAGAATATGTCCAAGAGGTAAAAGTGCTACTGTCATATCTCCAAAATTTAACAGTTTAAAGTTGGGTTTTTTACATATCAAATAGACTTTAAATCAATTATTAACTTTCTAGAGCTGTAGATAATGAGAAGAGGTACAATGAAAAAAAGCAGGCGTGGGCCTGCTTTTTTCATTGTATATATTAGGGTTAATGACCTATTGGATACATGGTCGTTACACTGTAGTCGTAGTCTTTGCCTCTGTAGTCGGTATACACAACTCTAACTTCTTGGTTTAAAGAACTAATGTACTTTTCTTTAACGTAATTGCCAGATTTATTATTGGTGCCGTCTTCACCTTCGTTAATGACTTCTTCGGCAATAGACATGGCTTGTTTTTCATTTAAATACTTGCTGAATTGGCTTTTACCATGGTAATTGTCCGCTCCTGGTTTTTGCATATGCGCGACAATGTGGCAATATCCGTATTTATCATTTCCTTCTTGTAAGACAAGCTCTTTGCCGGTAAATAACCTGTCGCTTTGAGTCTCTGCAGAGCATTCGTTGCTTGATGTAGGGTCCGATGTACTCCCCGATGTACTGCTGGATGTGCTGCTTGAATTTTCATGCTGCTGAATGAGGGAAATAGGCGAATTGTTGGTAAATACAGCGATGAGAGCAATCACAAGTGCTACAATGGTGTATAGTATTTTGCTGTTTTTAAAAAAATCCATTCCTTTATGCGTCTCCTTTTTGAATCAACGTTAAAATCAAATCAACTTTCTTTTCTAGCTGATCGATTAAGTTTTGTTTTACTTGTTCTGATTGTAATAAAGCGCTTCTTAGTTCGTCCATATCTTTTTGCATATACGCACGGTTTTCTTTTTCTTGCTGCAGCTCCTTTTGAAGAGCGTGTATCGTGGACAGCAATTCTTTATCTTGGTTCATTTCTGCGTTCACCGCCTCTGTATTGATAACAAGCAACGTATGCCCACTATATAAAATACCACTATCTCTGCTGTAAATCGACTATTTGGATAGGAAATGAGCCCTAACGGGTGAGGTTTTAGCAGGATATTGCTAGTTGAGAGGAGAATAGTATGGTTTACCGTAGATAGATAAGCTGCGCAGAAAAGAGGGAAGAAAATGTTTCCGGAATTAGAGACAAAACGGCTGATATTAAGAAAAATTGTAGAAAATGATGCGGGTGAGATTTTAGAATGCTTTTCTGATGAAGACGTGCTGCGCTATTACGGGCAAAAATCTTTAGAATCGATTGACCAAGTGAAAGGGATCATTAAGAATTTTTCCAAAGGCTACGAAGAAAAGCAGTTGATTAAATGGGGGATTCAGCTAAAAGAAAACGAAAAGCTGATTGGCACAATAGGGTTTCAAGAGTGGTCTGCAGAACATAAAAAAGCAAATATAAGCTATGCACTTTTTCCGGAGCACTGGAACAAAGGATACGCAACGGAAGCCGTTCATGAAGCGATTTCTTATGGTTTCCACGAACTTCAATACAATCGCATAGGAGCGATTGTATTTACGCAAAATAGCGGATCTATCGCTTTGTTAAGCAAAGTAGGATTTAAAAAAGAAGGGACGTTAAGAGAGTACCTATATCAAAACAATATCCCGTTTGATACATATGTTTATTCGCTGCTGTGCGGGGAAGCAAAGATATAATTGTAAGCACAAAAAAAAGGAACATGGGGAGATGTTCCTTTTTTTGTGCTTATATTTGTTATTAGAACGTACGTGCAGCTTCTTTAGCGCGAGCAATACCGTCTTCTTTAATTTCTTGTGCTTTATCTGGCATTGCAGCCTGTCCTTCTACAAATAGGCTTCCGATAGAAGGAACCCCGAAGAAGTTCATCATAATGCGCATATAGCGGTGACCCATTTCTAGTTCACCAGCAGGGCCGCGAGAGTAGATACCGCCGTTTGCTTGAATATGATACGCTTTTTTATCTGTTAATAGACCTACAGAACCTTCTGCTGTATATTTAAATGATTTTCCAGCTACTGCTACAGCATCTAAGTATGCTTTCATCACTGGAGGGAATGAGAAGTTCCACATTGGTGTAACAAATACATATTTGTCCGCTTGAGCAAATTGGTCACTTAACTCGTTTAAGCGAGCAACTTTGCGCTGTTCTTCAGAAGTAAGTGTATCAAATTCTGCGCCGCTTCCAAGTTTGCCCCATCCGCTGAATACATCGCCGTCGATGTGAGGGATATGCTCTTGATATAAGTTAACGTGAACAATCTCATCCGTTGGGTTTACTTCTTTATACTCATTAATAAATGCATCTCCCGCAGCCATACTGAATGATTGCGTAGCATCGTTAGGGTTTGCTGTAATATATAATACTTTTGCCATAATTCTTTTCACCTTTCTGTCTTCAATATATAAATGTTGTTTCATGAATTAAAGATAATATGTTCGAAAACATCTACTACGTTATTAATAGTAACTTACGTAACAAATTTAGTCAAAGGTTTTTTATTGGGTTTTATCATGTTCACAAACATTTTTAAGAGTATTACGCTTTTGGATTTTATGGCTGAATCCTTTAAAAATAAGGGTTTTTTCAGGTTGAAGTGTGATTTTAAACGTTATTTTTCTAGAGGAACTATCTTTTTTTGAAGGTAGATAATTAAAAAACGAAAAAGAAAAATTATATATTTTTGTTTCATGCGTTATTAATAGTAACAAAAAATAACAGCGTTTAACCGTTTGTTTAACATATATTTTTAGCGCAAAACGAGACAGAAAGAGAAGAATATTTCAAGGGAAATATAATGTAGGGAAGAGGAAAGAAAAGAAAAAGACCCCGGTCAGCTTCGAGGTCTTTTTGATTCTTATTGAATTTAAAACGTTTTGGCCATTGAATGTGCTTTTTGGAGTGCTTTTTCTTTAATTTGCGGAATTTGATCCGGGAATTTTACTTGCCCTTCAATAATAATGCTTTCAAACGCTTCGATTCCAAAGAAGTCCATCATGATTTCTAAATAGCGGTGACCCATTTCTCTTGCCATTTCAGGGCCTTCTGAATACACGTCTCCGCGGGACTGAATGTGAATTGCTTTTTTTCCTTTAAGCAATCCTTGAGCGCCTTCTTTTGTATATGTAAAGGTTTTACCTGACACGGTAATCGCATCAATGTACGTTTTCATGATCGCAGGAACAGAAAAATTCCACATTGGCGTGACAAAAATATATTTGTCAGCGAGTACGAACTGTCCGCCTAGTTCGGCTAACCGTCCCACTTTTAATCGTTCATCCGTTGATAAATCCTGGATGGAGGAGTGAGAACGAAGCTTTTTCCATCCGTTAAATACGTCTGCATCTAAGTATGGAATATCTGCTTGATATAAATCTAAATGAACCACATCATCTTCTGGGTGGGTTTGCTTATACACGTCAATAAATTCTTTCCCTACAGCCATGCTAAGCGATTCGTCTTCAGCTAAAGGGTGTGCAGTAATATAGAGAACATTTGCCATGATGCTCATCCTTTCTATGGAGTAGTTTTATTAATCTTGGACCCAGCTTTCTGCCCACTGGCTAATCGGTCCTAGTATTTTACCTAACTCTGTTCCTTTTTGAGTCAGCGAATATTCAGAACGAATAGGGCGGTCGGGAATGACATTTCGGACAACGATTCCGTGGTCTTCAAGCTCTTTAATCCGTTCTGTCAACAGCCTTCTGCTTAAAGCTGGTATACTTTCATTTAATTCACTAAAGCGTTTAGGACCGCTCATAAGCACATAGATGATTAATCCTGTCCACTTCTTGCCAATCAGTTCGAAACTTTTTTCTACTTTAGGTTGAATATCTTTTGGTTCGTCCATATTACGTATCCTCCTTCAAACAATATGGATGAAAAATAACTTATGCATTTATTGTAACAGAAAAAGCATAAAAACATGTGGAAACTTTGGGTGAAGCAGGGTGAAATGAATAAATTCACTAATGTTTGTACCTTGCCTTTTGTTTTATAAAAACTTTTCACACATAGGCTTGTCACAACATATGATGTACAAATTCTCTTTAAGAAAAGGTGGTATGGTCATGGCAGGAGTTATTAACATCTGTAACACGAGAATTAATGGTATGGCAAGAAACGGATCGATGAATTTTGGAGAAGTTCTTCACAACGGACACACAGCGGATGTTAAATCTGTTGGAATCAACTCAACCTATGGAGACATTTCAGCTGCTTGTGCGCGAATGAAAAATACAAATATGGATGCAGATATATTTGATCAAACGGCTGTTGCGAATATTGATGGGGTATATGGAAATCAGCTATAAAAGAGAGCTGCTTATAACACATGAAGTTGTAAGCAGCTTTTTTATGTTGAAGAATAAGAGGTTTATTTATGGGAAGAGAACGTTTTGTTAATAAAAATAATGATAGAGCGACCTGATAGAAATTCGTGAATCTATTATATACGCCTTTTCTAAAACTTTTTACATATTGTACAAGCACCTTGTTACTTATTGAATAGTATATAGGGGAAAAAGAAAGAAAGGATGATTAAAATAGACTCTTATGAATACTACTACAACCCTGAAGATGGAAAGTATTACATTAGAAAGAGAAAAAATAGTACACATCCCTTAAAAAAGATCAAAGACAAACTTAATAAGTCCAAGGATAAAAAGGATAGAAAAGATAAAACAAGTAAAGGGAATAAAGGGAATAGGTCCGACGATGCAGCTAATAAAGGGAATAAATCACGCGACAAAGCTGATGCAACGAACAAAACGAATAAATCACGCGACAGAGCTCATACAGCGAACGAAACGAATAAAGCCCAGGACAGAGCTAACACAGTGAATGACATGAATCAATTCCACGACATAGCTAATACAGTGAATGAAACGAATAAAGCCCAGGACAGAGCTGATACAGTGAATGACATGAATCAATTCTACGACAAAGCTGATGAGATGAACGAAACGAATAAATTAGATGAAAAAATGAGTAAAGTTGATATAACAGAGCATTCATTGTATAGAATGAGCATAAAAAATAATCACAACCATCCTATTAAAGTTAGCATTGTTATGCCTACGTATAATAAATATCATCAAACCTCTCTTTCGCTTTACGGGTTATCAAAGCAAACGTTTTCTCACGCTGAGTATGAAGTCATTCTAGTAGATGACGCTTCTTCTGATAACACTTCTGATATTTTAAAAGAAGTGGATGTCCCGTTCAAATTTAAATATATTCAAATGAAACAAAATAAAGGGCGTTCCTCAGTACGTAATATAGGAATTAATCATGCTGAAGGAGATCTTTTAATCTTTTTAGATGGAGAAATGCTGGCTCCTCCTGCTTTTATTGAAAATCACTATAAACATCATGTGCATGAATCCAATCTTGTGGTTACCGGAGCTATGCATTATGAAGGAGTCTACACGTTTATTATGCCAGACTATAATGAAGATCAAGTGGCTCATTTAAAACAACTAGTAAATAACGATGCTGAGTATAAAAGATTGTATGAAAACTATGAACAGACGCAGCAGCATTTAAATGTTCCTTGTTCTCTTGTAACAAAAGAAGATATTGATACAAACCGTTTTCAACGTTTATCCTTTCCTAATCGCTATTTCCTCAACAGCGGGTTAAAACATTTCGGAGAGCGGCTTGAAGGATTTACGCTACCTTATATTGCATTTTTAAGTGGAAACGTATCAGTAAGAAAAGCGAACTTAAAAAAATCCGGTCTTTTTGATGAGACGTTTGTCGGCTACGGGGCAGAAGACTGGGAGCTTGGATATCGATTGTATAAAAATGGCGTACAGTTTGTTTTAGATCCCTCTACAGTTGCTTATCATCAAGAACATGGAATATCGAAGCGGAAAGTGAAAGAGCAATGGGGTAACCACTATCGATTTGTGAAAAAGCATCCAAATATAGACGTTCTTATTCTATCTCTTGAATGGAAAGAGCTTCCGTTTATGCACCTGCATCAAACATTAGTTGAATATAACGAGCTGGAAGAACGTTTTCCTGATGAATATAATGAACTTACACATGCTTTTCGCACCATGCTTTTTAGAATTATTGAATATTTAAATAATGGACAGCCTGTCACGAAACTTTACGATCTTCCTGAAGACTCAGAGGAAAGAATGAAAATTCATCAGCAGTTTGAAACACTGCGTCCTCGCGGATTTGACTACTTGGCGAGTTCTTTTGAACAAATCTATTACCTATAGTGGTTATCACATTCAAAAGCTGCTATAACATCAACTCGTGAAAATTGTCCCGCCGTAAAAACCCCTCAGCTTACACAAAAAAATTGAGGGGTTTATTTCTATATCTATTTTATATAAGGGGAGAAAACATGAATCAAAATTCACCAAAGTATGTTGCGTTAACGTTTGATGATGGACCTTCAGCTTACACGGCTGCTATTTTAAAAATTTTAAAAAGATATCATGTACGTGCGACCTTTTTTGTCGTAGGTTCAGAAGCAGAAAAATTCCCAAAGCTGATTCGGCGTATTCATAGAGCAAATCACGTAATTGGAAACCATACGTGGAATCATCCTGATATCACAACGCTTTCTAAGCGTGAACTGTGGAAAGAAATTACTTCGACGAATGCTCAAATAGAAAAAATTATCGGCTATTCTCCAAAGCTATTTCGTCCACCTTACAGTTCGATAAATGATACAGCTCTTGCTGCCATTAAGGAATTGGGAATGACGTCTGTTCTATGGAATATAGATAGCCAGGATTGGCGTGAAGAAGATCCACTGGCAATATGCAAACATACGATTAAAAATCTACAAGAAAAGAATCTTATTGTCATGCACGACGGGGATCGGTATGGCAGCGGAGCGCGGGACCAAATTGTTGCTTCATTGCCGAAACTCATTAAGTATTTACTAAAGAACGACTATCAATTTGTAACGGTTCCTGAATTTCACCGAGTCGCATACAAGATTGAAGGTTGGTCTTAAGTAGAAAAAGGAATGGTTCTTAGTCATTCCTTTTTTAGATGTATGAAATAAGATAAAATGGATAAGGATTACATGTACTAGGTTATAGAAAGACTAGATAGAGAAACGTGTTTGAGAAATGAGGAGTTTGCGGTGAGAGTAGTATAAAAGTATTTCAACTTATAGAGAGAGTGATCGTTAAAACATGTGGTCATCATAAATAAAATTGGAAAAAAATGAATCTTTTTAGGGTATGATTCGTACTAGTAAATAGATACATAATTTTGATGAAGAAAAGAGGTAATACATTGAGAAACAAAGGTTTGATCGCTACGATTGTTGTGTTAGTGCTTATTGTAATTTACGGAATAAGCTCTTACAATGGCCTCGTTAGCGCAGAGGAAGATGTAGATAATAAATTTTCCCAAGTGGATAACCAACTAAAAAGACGATCTGATTTAATTCCTAACTTAGTGGAAACGGTAAAAGGCTACGCTAAGCATGAACAGGAAGCAATTGATTCAGTCACTCAGGCAAGAGCGCAGCTAGCGGGAGCGAAAACGCCTGAAGATAAAGCTGATGCAGATCAGCAATTAAGCGGCGCGTTAAATCGCCTGCTTGTAGTGGTTGAAAAGTATCCGGATTTAAAAGCAAATGAAAACTTCAGAAGCTTGATGGATAGCTTAGAAGGAACGGAAAATCGACTCGCTGTAGCGCGTAAAGACTATAATGATGAAGTTGCAAAATATAATAAATCCGTTAAGGGATTTCCTAAAAACATGTTTGCGCGCACGTTTGGGTTTGATGAAAAATCATATTTTGAAGTAACAAATGAAGAAAAACAAGCGCCGAAAGTTGATTTCGGGAGCGATAAGTGATGAAATTTCTTGCTTCGTTTGCTTTATTATTATCTCTTTTATGTAATACGGTAAGCGTTGCTTTTGCTGCACCTGATATCCCAAATCCGGTAGGCGATATTTACGTTCAAGATTTTGCTCATCTGTTAAATGACCAGGAAAAAGCGGATATCAATCAAATGGGCAGAAAGTTAGATGATGAAACGAAAGCTCAAGTAGCGATTCTTACGGTGAATTCATTAGGTGATTCGGATGTAGAAGAGTACGCAAATGCAGCGTTTCGAAAGTACAAACTCGGTGATGAAAAGCTGAACAATGGCGTTCTTATTTTGCTCGCTAAAAAAGAACAAAAAATCCGAATCGAAGTAGGGTATGGATTAGAAGGAGCTATCACCGATATCAAATCTGGAGAAATCATTGACTCTTATGCTATTCCTAACTTAAAAAACGGCAAATACGATACGGCGCTAGAAAGCACATATAAAGCTGTTTATAACCAAGTCGTAAAAGAGTATGATTTAGGAACAGATTTTGAACAAAAAGTGCCAAAAGCAGCTCCGCCTTCTGATAGCGGTGTTCATTTCACAACGCTTCAAACGCTGCTGATTGCAGCTGTTATTGTGGGCTTGCTTATCCTTGACTTTGTCTTTTTTAAAGGAGCCATCACTCAATTTTTGCTAAACTTCCTTGTCATGTTTGGAGGAAGAGGCGGCGGAGGTGGCGGCAGTGGAAGCGGTCCTCGCGGAGGGGGAGGCGGCAGCTCCGGAGGCGGCGGAGCAAGCCGAGGCTGGTAAAAAGGTAAGAGTTAAAAGAGGCTGAGATAAAATGAGGTTAGTTGAAAGAAAATCCGAACGTGATGGATTCTTGATTGAGAATCCAACGCGTTCGGATTTTTTGTTTGGATGGTGAATATAGCTTTCATATCTTCATTCAGTTCCTTCTAGCAGTTGATTGGAGGGCGAGGCGAAGACTCCTGGGGGGAAAGGCTCACCGGCCGCGTCATGAGCGGTTCAGCTCATGTATTCTATTTGTACTCATTTAGATGAAATAATTAGGGGTATCTCAACCTCTTTTTTGCTTTGTATGCCTATATCTTAAAAAATAGATTTTTTCCATTGTATAAGCATAATCAAAAAAAATTAGGGAACTAAGAAAAAAGTTAGAGATTTACAAATAAAAAGGAAGGTTTTATATGAATACATTTAGATGGATAGCGGCAAGAAAACAGCTCTCTCCTCGTGCGTTTAAAGATGAGTTAACTAGTCAAATCTGGTTTAGTCCCTTAATTTATGCTTTCTTTTCGGTTCTTTTAGCTGCACTAACGCTGTTTCTTGACTATTATTGCAAAGTAGGAGAGAAGGTTCCTTCATTTTTTTCAATCAACATGGATTTAACCAATACGTTAGTGAGTACGATTATGCCCGGAATTTTATCGATTACCACATTTACCTTTAATTTAATGCTTGTTGTGTTTACATCATTTGCAGCTCAGTTTTCTCCTCGCGTGTTAAAAAACTTTGCTTCTTCAAAATCTACTCAGCGAATTCTGGGCATTTTTATAGGTAGTTTTTTATATACACTTTTTGTCTTTCTATTTTTAAACAGCTCTCAAGTAGACGGATATTTTGCGATTCCGTTTGTGACGACAGCCCTTTCTGTTTTTAGTGCGGGCACGTTTGTCTACTTCATTAATCATTCTGTTAAGTGGCTGCAAGTAAATCATATGACTCAATCGATGAAAACAGCGTCCATAAAAGCGATTAAGACAACGATTCGCGAGGAACTGGAGATTCATCGAACGCAGTCTAGTCATAGCGAACAATTTTCCTTTCCAGAAGGAGAGAAAAAGCCGGTATGTATTCAAACATCTGGCTATATTCAAACATTGAACTATAGCCAATTGATTCACTGTGCCAAAGAGCATAATTTAGTGATAAAAATGGAGCGTGAAGTAGGGGATTATGTGCTCAGCGGAACCGTATTGTTTTATTATTGGCATAGAGATTCGACGGAGCAAGATGAAATGGATTGCACCGTCTTTCACCAATATATCCATGTAGGGAAATCCCAGACTGATATTCAAGACACGACGTATATTATTACCAAGTTTGTGGAGATGGCGATTAAATCACTAGGAAATGATGACTTCAAAACGGCAGTTAACTCCATTCACCAAATTAGCGATATTCTTCGGGAAATTTGTGCCGCGAGTCAATTTTCTTCTTACTTAGTTGATGATAAAGGCGTGATACGAATGGTGATCCCTGACAAAAAGTTTGAGGACTTTTTATATGATGGATTTGCGAATATCCGGCACTATGCGAGACGGAATATTATCATTACGATGGAGCTGCTCAAAACGCTTGGAAATCTCGCTGAGGCCATTGGGCCAGCTTATTATGACGACATCTGGGAGTTTGCCGTATACATTTCTAAAGGCTTTGAAGAAGAGTATTTATTTGTTCAAGATAAAAAATATTTTTTACATATTCTTTGCGATTTAGCGGTTTCAACAAAAAAAGAAGAGCAGTATGAACAAATCGCCAAACAAATGAAAGAATAAAAAAAGCCGAAGTCAGACGCTGACTTCGGCTTTTTCTTTATTTATTTGAACGTTTTAAGATGCTTTTAGCATGTGAAAATGTATCAAAGCTTGCTTTTCCGTGATACGCACCCATTCCGCTGTCACCAACGCCGCCAAATGGAAGGTAGTGAGATGTCATGTGATTAATTGTATCGTTAATAGAACCGCCGCCAAATGACACGCTGTTTAAGATGTGATCTTGGATTGCTTCATCTTCAGAGAAAAGATAAAGTGCCAATGGTTTTGGACGTTTTACGATTGCTTGGATTACTTCTGAGATTTCATCGTATACGATGACTGGAAGGATTGGTCCAAAGATTTCATCTTGCATCACATTGTCTTCCCATGAGATGTTGTCAAGAACAGTTGGTTCAATAAACAGACGAGAACGGTCCGTTTTGCCTCCAAAAACGATATCTCCGTTTGTTAAGAAGCTGTTAAGACGATCAAAATGCTTTTCGCTCACTACGTGAGGGAAGTCTAGATTTTGTGAAACATCTTCGCCGTACGTGTTTGTTACGACTTGTTTTAGGTTAGCTAGCAGTTCGTCTTTTACATTTCGCTGAACAAGAATGTAGTCTGGCGCTACGCACGTTTGACCAGCATTTGCAAATTTACCGCGCGCAATACGTTTAGCTGCTTCTTCAATATTAGCATCTTCGTGTACAATTGTAGGACTTTTTCCGCCTAGTTCTAGCGTAACAGGCGTTAAATGTTTAGCTGCAGCTTCTGCTACAATTTTGCCGACCATTGTACTTCCTGTAAAGAAGATGTAATCAAAGTTTTCTTTTAGTAAAGCCGTGCTTGTTTCCACTTCACCTTCGACTACAGTCAAGTATTCTTCAGGGAAGTTTTCATTAAACATCTTAGCAAGAAGGCTTGATGTATGAGGTGTTAATTCAGAAGGCTTTAACACCACGCAGTTACCTGCAGCAATCGCGCCTACTACTGGTGATACAGCAAGTTGGAACGGATAGTTCCAAGGTGCAATCACTAGAGCTAAACCGTATGGATCTTGATAAATGTAGCTTTTTGCTCCAGCGTGAGTAGATGGTGTTTCTACTTCTTTTGGCGCTGCCCATTCTGCAAGATTCTCAACTGCAAAGTCGATTTCGCTTAGTACAAGACCAACTTCTGCACGTTTTGCTTCCATTTCTGGTTTGTTAAGATCAGCTTTTACTGCTTTTAAAATGTCGTCTTCATGACCCACAACAAGTTCTCTCAATTTCTTTAGCGTTTCGATACGGAATGCAACGTCTTTTGTTTTACCGCTATTAAAGAATGAAAGCTGTTTTTTTGTAAGTTCTTGATAGTTATTCATCAGAAAGTCTCCTTTTACTTCACATTTTTAGCTCTTTACTTATTGAATAGAACTAGCTGCTTATTTCCAAGTCGTAACCGTATTGACCGGTAGACGGTAAGAAGCATGGCCTTCGCTTGCTGCTTTTCCGATTGAGATAAGCATAATTGGAAGATAACGTTCTTTATCTAGACCGAATGCTTCTGCGATTAAGTGTTTTTCGTATCCGCCGATTGGATTTGTATCATACCCGTGAGCACGAGCCACAAGCATAAGCTGCATAGACACAAGACCTGAATCGATCAGCACGATGTCTTTCATATCTGCTTTTGGCATGTTTTCGTAAATCGGCTTAAAGAAATTTAGCTGCTGTTCTTTAATGTCTTGAGGCATATAGCCAAGCTCTACGGCCTTGCCGAAAATCTCATCTGCATATTCAACGTTATTCATATCACCAAACACGGCAATAACAGCTGAAGATGTATGAACTTGTTCACTGTTAAATTTCGCAAGTTCAGCTAGCTTTTCTTTTCCTTCCGGTGTTTCAATTACAACAAAGCGCCACGGCTGCATATTAACAGAAGAAGGAGCGCGCATAGCTTCTGTAAGAATTTCCTCCATTTCCTCACGGCTAATTTTTATTGAAGGATCATATTTTTTAATTGAACGACGTTTTAAAGCAATTTCGTTAAAGTCTTTTGTAGTCATAGTCATTATTCCTTTCTTTTTAGGCGTTAAACATATTTATTGTCATTTCCATATTTTTGATTGCGGACAATTGTTTGACATATCAATAATTGATACATCAACAATATAATACATTGATTTAAGAATTGCAAGGGAAAAAGTTTAAACTTTTGAAGTGGTGTGAATTGGAAGTGTGAAGACTCATTCTCCAGGGAACAAACAACTATAAAGAGAGTAAGGAAAAAAGAAATGATAAAAATGATCAAACAAAAAGTTTGACTACTTTATCTCTCTTGGTTACGATAAGTAACGAAAAGGGAGCAGAATTGAATTTACTGCTCTTTAAATGAATGACAGTTTGACAAAGAAGAGATAGAAAAATGTTTATTCTCTTTTTAAAACCTAAACTGTATTTGTAATTAGTACAGTATAACAAGACATATTAAACAGGAAAAGTAGGAGGACTTCAAGATGTATACAGATTTAAAAGATAAAGTAGTAGTTGTAACAGGCGGATCAAAAGGATTGGGTCGCGCAATGGCCGTTCGTTTTGGTCAAGAGCAGTCAAAAGTGGTTGTAAACTACCGCAGCAACGAAGACGAAGCGCTAGAAGTAAAAAAAGAAATTGAACAAGCTGGCGGTCAAGCAATTATTGTTCGAGGCGACGTAACAAAAGAAGAAGACGTTGTGAACCTTGTAGAGACAGCTGTTAAAGAATTTGGCACATTAGACGTTATGATTAATAATGCTGGTGTTGAAAACCCGGTTCCTTCTCATGAATTATCATTAGAAAACTGGAATCAAGTAATCGACACAAACTTAACGGGCGCGTTTTTAGGCAGCCGCGAAGCGATTAAATATTTTGTTGAAAATGATATCAAAGGAAACGTTATTAACATGTCTAGCGTTCACGAAATGATTCCTTGGCCATTATTTGTTCACTATGCAGCAAGTAAAGGCGGCATGAAGCTAATGACAGAAACATTGGCTCTTGAATATGCACCAAAAGGAATCCGCGTGAATAACATTGGACCTGGGGCAATTGATACACCAATTAACGCTGAAAAATTCGCTGATCCAGAACAGCGTGCAGACGTAGAAAGTATGATTCCAATGGGCTACATCGGTAACCCGGAAGAAATCGCGTCAGTTGCAGCATTCTTAGCATCATCACAAGCAAGCTATGTAACAGGTATTACATTATTTGCGGATGGCGGTATGACAAAATATCCTTCTTTCCAAGCGGGAAGAGGTTAATAAATAGAACTGAACAAAAAAAGACCTCGGAATATTCCGGGGTCTTTTTTGTATGTAATAAATGTATAGGATAGTTACCAAATATTGAAACTTTTGTTGAAGTGTTACGTATATAAGCTAACACCTAATAAAGGACGTGTTGAGATGGTGCCAGAGAATATTCAACAAAAAATAAATCAGTATAGAGGTTTTTATATAAGCTTAAAAAATGAGCTCAAATGGAAAGCGGCAGATCACAAGCAGTTTATGGCTATCGCTTCTATGTATGCAGTGAAAGGTAAATCGCTCGAGCTTCAGGATTACCTCGAGTTAAGCGACTATATCAAAAATCAAGTAGGGATGTTTTCTACGTTAAAATCATCACAGCGTTTTACAATAGCAGCTATGCTTGATACTCGCTATGAGAATCCAAAAGAAACGTTTCATGAGTTTCTTGACGTATATGATCAATTGATACAAGGCGGATTTACGAGAGGCGCTTTTACGTACATTGCGGCTTCGGCTATGCTGTCGAATGAGTCAAGCCGAAGTCATAAAGAAATGGTCCGAAGATCCGCAGAAATTTATCAAGGCATGAAAAGAAAGCACCTTTTCCTTACTTCAAGCGGCGATGTACCTCTTGCCATTCTATTAGCTGAAACGAGCGAGTCTACTGATGATCTCATGCATGAAATTGAACACTTCTATACAACATTGGCGCAGCATGGATTTAAAAAAGGAAATGACCTTCAATTTTTAAGTCATATTCTTTCAATCGATAAAAATTTAGATGCAGATACCCTTATTGAAAGATGCGTATCAGTAAAAGAAGCCTGTGAATCGGCAGGCATGAAAGTAAAAGCGATGCATTATCCGGTCATTGGCTTATTAGCACTGTTTGAAAAACCAGAAACTGAAATTGAACTTATCCATGAAGTGGTGAAGCAGTTAAATGCAGATAAACTTTTTAAATGGCAGAAAGACATCAACGTTATGCTGGGGGTTAATTTGGTTATCAGTGAAAAACTGAAGGATTCTAGAGTGGTCGAAACGGGCATCTATACAACGATTGAAACGATTATTCAAGCTCAGCAAGCAGCTATGCTAGCGGTTATTGCGAGCACTTCAGCAGTTGCTACTACGACTACTACTTGATAAATTAAAGAGCTATAAAAGAGAGAGGGAGACATAACTACATCAATGAAAAGATCCGAACGTATTTGATTCTCAACTAAGAACCAAACTCGTTCGGACCTTTCTTCAACTTAAATACTTTTGTCTCATCTTCTCTCTTAAAAAGTATAGACCTCGCCATCATCTGGAACTAAGACACGGGACGCCATATCTTTTTCGTTGATAAAGCTTTTTAACTCTTCTCTTGATAGCGTCCAGTGATTGACAGCTTCCATATGGACAGAAAGAATCGTAGCATGAGGGGCCGCTTTGTGTACTTCGTAAATATCTTCTTTCCCCATCACAAGAGAACCGCCTTCTAAAAACTGATTATCGCCGCCGTTTACGACAATGACATCCGGTTGATGGGTGTTGATTTCTTCTTCAACAGCGGAATACCATACCGTATCTCCAGCTATATAAAGCGTTTTTTCGCTCTTGTGTTTAAAAACAACGCCGCATACTAAACCGGTACGCTTTAAAATTTCTCCTCTTCCGTGTTCACCTTTTGTTTTGGATAATTGGATGCCTTCAAAGACCGTGTTCTTTGTTAGTACTTCTACATTTTTAAAACCATCAGCTCTTACTACTGCGGCATCTTCTTCATTTTGAACGAACATTTTGATATCGTTTGGCAACGCCTGCTTAGCGGCATCGTCAAAATGGTCCAAATGAAGGTGAGTGAGAATGACGGCATCAATACCCTCAATAATCTCTTCAACGGATAACGGCAGGCTCACTAAAGGGTTGTTTTGATCTTGTCTGATCGAATTTGGAAAGGGAGGGTACGTGCCTTTTTCCGCTAACATAGAATCAATTAAAAACGTTTTTCCCCCGTATTCAACAAGTAAAGTAGCATTTCGAATGTGTGTAATCTTCATCTCTATCTCTCCTTTTTTTGATCTACCTCTAGTTTATAGGATGAGCTGTTTTCAAATACATAAACAAAATCAAGTCTTTTAGCACTTTTACTTGATAAATGAAAGAATAGTACTCAAAAGAAAAAAGAACCGAAACAGTGCTGTTTAGGTTCTTTCTAAGATTTCTTTTATTTCTTTATATACACGTACTTGGTTGCGTCCATGTTGTTTGGCAGCGTACAGGGCGATATCTGCTTTATTCAACAGCTCATCTAACGTTTCATTTTCTTGTTTTTCCGCTTGTGCTACTCCAAGACTTAGCGTAACAGAAATGGTTGTTTCATTAATCAGTAAGGGCTGAGTCTCGACGTGACGGCGAATTTGGTCAGCAAGCGTTTCGCCTTCAGATAAAGTATGGCCCTTTAGCGCGAGTACAAATTCTTCACCGCCGTACCGAGCAAAAAGGGCTCCTTGCGGCAATGCGGACTCGCAGGCTTTTACGACATGTACAAGCACCTGATCGCCGGCATAATGACCATACGTGTCGTTCACTTTTTTAAAATAATCAATATCAAGTAAAAGAAGTGTAAAAGAAGATGCGGACTTTTTTGCTTCATCGAACGCTTGCTTGCTGTGCTGAAAAAATGCCCGACGATTATAGATTTGCGTCAGCTCATCGTAATAAGCTTGATTTTCAAGCTTTAGCTGAAGTCTTTTTAGCTCCGTGATATCTGTAAAAATAAGCAGCAAGCCGTGACTGTTGTTAGCATACTGCAAAGGAGAAGTGCGAACTTGATACGTATACGAAGATTGATCTTCAGAAAAAAGCTCCAGTTCATGACTGCTTTTTGCATTTTCTAATGCAAAAGGAAACGAACGGCCGGACAGCGTCACCCAAATATCAGCAAAATGTTTTCCAAGCATCGACTTTTTTAGCTGCGGAAACATGTTTTTAGACGCTAAGTTAAATTCAATTAATCTGTAGCTTTCATCGAGCACGACAACGCCGTCATTGATGCTGTTAAATATCGCGTCTTTCGCAACAGGCATGACTGTAAACATACGCGATGAATTGATGGACCATAAATATAAAAATGAAGAGACCCATAAAACCATCGGAACTGGATCAATTCCCTGCGGCGTAAAGCCCATTAAATAGATAAAAGCTGTGACGATAGGGACTAATTGACCGACCATTAATGAAATTAACTGCAGGCGGTAAGCTTTGGCTGTTTCTTTCCAGCGGTAAACGGCTAGCAAAAAAGCAACGAACATAGACGAAAAGATGAACATGCCGTGAATTGTGTACCATGGTCCAATTTCTTGATGAACGTAAGGAGCACCTAGAACGGGATCAATTTCAAACACGCGGTAATGAAGGTGATGCCAGTCATTTGTTGCGACCATAATCAAACTAATAAAAGGAATGATAAAAAGGGTGAAAATATGTTTTTTCCTTACTTTTATGCCGACATACTGCATAACAAACAGCAGTCCTGCAGGAGGCGAAAAAGGCATGCCCACGTATTGAATAGCGGTCCAAAATTTCATTTCTCCGAGGTTAACGGATAGTAAGCTAAACGCCGCACCCATACAATAAATAGAGGTGAAGCCTGTATGAAGAATAAATAAATGGGCAATGTTAGCGTAGTGGTGACGCTTAATAAATACGTAAAAACATAAGTATAGATTAAGAACACCGGACGTACAGATAAGCGTTATATAAGCTGTTAAATCTAAATTCACAATTGTATCCCTCATTAAGAAAGCATTTTTAGTTAAATGTAGCACAGTTGAAATGAAATGTGGATATTTTATGTAGGAATTTAGTAGTGTTCGAGATGGTAGAGGGACTATAAGGGTAGGTCAAGACGAGGGAAAAATGGTGCCTAAACAACAAGTAATTGAAACGAACGGAGAAAATTTATCTTCAGCTACAAAAGTCAAAGTTTCTCAGTAAAAAAACACATGCCTGAAAATACGCGATGTCCTTCATCTGCGTGTCTTCAGGCATATTTGTATTTACAGTCTATTTAAGTTCACCGTTTTACAAAGATGCCACCTGCATTTTTTTCTGTCTAAAGAAGACCCAATCTGTAAATCCGATTTCTTTAAGACGCTTTTTTACCAATTCAAAGTCGTCGCCAATACGCTCCGGATCATGAGCATCGGAACCAAATGTAATGTGTACCCCGTAGTGCAGGGCTCTTTCTAAAATATCGTCTGCAGGATACCAGCCTCCGCAGTCTTTGGTTTTGCCTGATGTATTCACTTCTATAGCAATGTCATGTGCCGAAATCACTTTTAGCGTCTGATCGATTACAGCTGTCTCGATAGAAGAAAAGGAGGGATAGAATCCTTTCATGGCATCAATATGGCCAAGAATCTGAAACATTCTGCTTCGGGCGGACTCTTCGATCAATTGATAATACGTTTCTTTCGTGCGTTGTTTTTCTTTTTGAGAAAGTCCTTCCCAACGCGTTTTATGAAAGATACTGATTTCATCAACTTGATGGACAGAGCCGATTATGTAGTCAAACGGATATTTTTTATAGTAGCTTTGATATATTTCCGCATGCTCGGGAAAGAAATCAGACTCCACGCCTAACAGCACTTCAATTTTCTCTTTATATTCTTCTTTTAGTTTCAAAATCTCAGCTACATATCCGGAGAATGCGCTTTTTCCCATCGCAATATGAGGAAACGGCTGGTCTTCTTTGCTCGCAAAATAAGGAGAATGATCCGAAATCCCAATGATATCAAGGCCTTTATCAATAGACGCTTCTATATAATCGCGAATCGTTCCGCGAGCATGTCCGCATCGGTCGTGATGGGTATGAAAATCAAATTTTAACTCAGCGTTCATGTTTCATCACCTCTGTCATCTTTTTGTGTGGTGTATAGAATATTCTACAAAGAAACAAAGTATCCCTCGTAGAAATGGATGAAGAGAATATTTCTTGAATTTGCGGGTGATTCATCTACTAAAAAGAGTGTACAGAAACAAGTTATTTTATTTAATTTGCTGTAAAAATTGAATTGGAATCCGTTCCAAAAGTTACATTTGATTTGGCTTATTAAAACGCATATACTACTCATACACGATCTGAAATAACGTTCAGGTAATCGCTGCATCATTTGATGTAGAGGAAAGTCCATGCTCGCACGGTGCTGAGATGCCCGTAGTGTTCGTGCCTAGTGAAAAAATAAGCTAGGGCAGCTTGGCTTATAGCTTAGCTGACGGCGGGAAAAACCACCTAAGTCCTCGGATATGGTCGAGTATCCCTGAAAGTGCCACAGTGACGAAGCTTTGCTGGAAACAGCAAAGGTGGAACGCGGTAAACCCCACGAGCGAGAAACCCAAACAATGGTAGGGGAACTGTCTTGAAGGAATTTAACGGAGAGACGGACGGTTACATGCGTAATCGTAGATAGATGATTACCGCCTGAGTACGAGATTAAAATCGTTTGCAGTACAAAGGTACAAAACATGGCTTATCGAACGTTGTTGAAACAGAGTTTAACTATAATTATGTAACCAAAACAAACCAATGGGGTTTGTTTTTTTGTTTGTTATTTTTCAACTCAAAGCCGACTCATTGATAGAGTGCTTGAATTCCCTTACTATATGTAAATACATATTGCCTAAATTGTTGTATAGTTTACTTGTACTTACTAAACATGGGGAAAGGGAGAAGATGAATGATTAAGAAAATGGAGCATACAGCAATTATTGTTGGAAATATGGATGAGACGATTCACTACTACGGAGATATGTTTGGCTTTAAAGTTCGCCTTCAAGGCTCTACCGAAAAAAGAGAGATGGCTTTTTTGTATCTTGAAGAACAGCCGGGTATTGAAATTGAGCTCATTCGAGATATTGATCCGATTGGCGAGTATACCAAAAGCGGGATTGTTAACCATCTTGCCTTTACGGTAGAGGATATAAATAAGGCGATTCAACATTATAAGAGCAAAGGAATTGAATTTTTATCATCTGAGCCTCAGCCAACGCTTGAAGGCGGACGGATGATTTTATTTCACGGACCTAATGATGAATTGCTGCAGTTAGTAGAACGGGTTAAACTCTAAAAAAGTCTACTTTAAGGGGTACATACAAGAAAAAATGTGTTTTAGATTCTCAAAAAAGACCTTTCTTTTAGTGTGATAGAAGGGTCTTTTTGCTGTGTAGTTACTATGATATCTTAGTTAGCTTTTTAATAATCCCCTTACGTTTCAGGACAAATCCTTCTTTCTGCTAGAAAATGATGATCATAAAATTTTGTAGGAGCTGTATACAGCAGTCGTTAAAAGAAACTAAAAACATCCTCGAGTATGTTTCCGTTTTTTATCGTAACACCTGCTATTTATAATGTATAATTCATTATAATCATATTTTTCATACATCTATGTAATGAGTGGAGCCGCTTGATAAGGAGATGGTACAAAGTGGAATGGCAGCAGTTTAAATATTTTCAAACGCTAGCACGTACGCAGCATATGACGCGCGCCGCAGAAGAGCTGTTAATTACGCAGCCTGCGCTCAGTCGTTCAATCGCTCGTTTTGAAGAGGAAGTAGGAGCACCGCTATTTGACCGGCAAGGACGTTCCATTATATTAAATCAATATGGTAAAGTTTTTTTAAAGCGTGTAGATAACATAATGAAAGAATTTGATAAAGGACAAGAGGAAATTCAAGCGCTGCTAGATCCTGAAAAAGGGCAGGTGTCACTTGGATTTTTACATACGCTCAGCACGGATTTGATTCCAGATTTAATCGCTTCGTTTCGCAGTTTATATCCTAAGGTGAATTTTCAGCTGAGGCAAAGTCCTTCGCACGTGCTTCTTGAACAGCTGGAGCTCGGCGAACTGGATCTTTGTTTGATTGCGCCGATGGAAGAGAAATCGTTCATTAAATGGCAGCATCTTTGGAGTGAAGAGCTGTTTGTAATCGTACCGAAAAATCACCGGTATGCTGATCGTGAATGTATTGCACTAGAAGAAATTGCTGAGGAATCATTTATTCACTTAAAAGAAGGCTTTTCTCTTCGTCTTACGTTTGAGCAGTTATTTGAAGAGTCAGGAAGAATGCCTCACATCATGTTTGAAGGAGAGGAAGCTGATACCGTAGCGGGACTAGTAGGAGCCGGCTTAGGAATTTCTATCCTTCCAGATTTACACGGAATCGATCAAAGCAAAATAGTGAAAATCCCATTAGCTAAGGCCAACTGCCACCGAGTCATTGGACTAGCATGGATGGAAGGAAGATATCTATCACCGGCTGTTAAACAGTTTAGAAACTTTGTTTTACATAAATTTAATGATCAGAAATAAAGATGCTTCATGGCCTAGGCTTGTTTACAAACTTAGTCCTTTTTTCGTTGGAATAATCGTTTTAAAATCGATCTCTTTTTACCTACTACGCTGCTTTCTTTTGAAGCTTCTACTAATTCTGAAATGGCCTGCTGTTCACGCAGACTTTTACGCAAAGATTGAATAAGCTGCTTATCTTTTTCCTGAAGAATTTGTTTTGTATCAGGCTCTTGTTGGGGTGAAGGCTGTACCGGCTGTTCGGGAGGTGTCGGCTGCTGGTCATCGGCCTCGGGCTGGTCAGCTGCTTCTGCTGTGTCCTCTTTGTCTTCGTCTAGAGACACGGCAGCTTGATCCTCGCTTGTAGTCAAAGAGAATTCTTTTTGCAGCGCTTCATTGATTTCTTCTGCTTGACAGCCTTCATCATAAAGCTGCTTAATTTTCAGTAAAACGGTCGCAGCTGCAGCTTCATATTGTTTTGGTCGATGATCTTCTTTTTGTATAAAGAAATCTTCGAATTTATCTATGTATCTTCTGATAGTTGAAGTAGGAATACTCGTTTCTTCAGATAATTCTTTTACACTAAGCCATTTTGTCATTTTCTCACCACTTTTTAAATGATTACTTATTCGTCAGCATCAATTTGAAATTGTACTAGTATCTACTGTTTATCTTATCATGTAACGCTTCTACGTACTTTGCTGTGTTGATTTCTGTAACGTTTTTATAATCATAGTGTCATAAATAAGGGATAAGCTGCCACTCGCGCAAAGATTTGCTAGTTGAAGAATAGGAAATACAAGCATTTACCTGAAGAATGTTGCACAATGATGAGCGTACTTCTTATGTATTATCTTATAATGTTGCTGAAGAAAAATCGAGTGATTACTTCACGGTTTATTAATTATGGTAATGTTGTACTAAACAATAAAAGGAGGGACAGCATGAGTTTTACAGAGCGAGCAGTAGCCCTTATTAAACAAATTCCTCGCGGGAAAGTCATGACATACGGACAAATTGCCCGCCTGGCTGGAAGCCCTCGAGGTGCAAGACAAGTTGTACGAGTACTGCACTCAATGAGTAAGAAACATAATCTTCCCTGGCACCGAGTCATCAATTCCAAAGGAGAAATTGGATTTAAAGATGAAGAAATGCATGTTGTCCAAAAACTTTCACTCGAAGCGGAAGGAATACTCGTTTCTTCGGATGGAAGACTTGATCTTAAAGTCTATCTCTATGAACCTGACGTGCATAAATAACAATTGAGATAAATGATTGAGTATGAATTGCTTGTTACACGCCTGTTGATTTCCGTGCAAGACTTCGCTTTCCGCAGGCGGCCGCTGAGCCTCCTCGTCGCTTGCGCTCCTGCGGGGTCTCATCTATTCCGCTTTTCCTGCATGAGTCTTCGCCTTGCCCTTCAATCACCAGCTAGAAGCACCTGCATTTACCCTACTAATAAAAAAATCCGAATGAGTTTGATTCTCCATCAAAAATCAAACTCATTCGGAACTTTCTTCAACTAACATACTTTTGTTATTTATGTTTTTCAAAAGCGAGCTTTAATCCAAATCCGATTAACACGACGCCCGTTGCTTTATCCATAAAGCGCTGCACGCTAGGTGTTGTAAGCCATTTTCGTAAATAGTTAATAAAAAAGACGAATACGAAAAACCACGTGATCGCAAGGATCGTATACGTTATTCCCATAAGAAGCAATTGAAGCGTTACGTTTTGATCAGTTTGAACAAATTGAGGTAAAAAAGTTAAGAAAAACACCGCTACTTTTGGATTAAGAACATTTGAGACAAGGCCTTGACGAAAAGCGGATGTTTCTTTTGACTGCTCCTCTTTTTCAGAAGAAGATGCATTGCTTTTTTTAGAAAGGAAGGCAGAGATGCCTAAGTACATTAAGTAAAGGGCTCCTGCGTATTTTACGATTTCAAATGCCAGAGCTGACTGAAGGAGAAGAGCCGATAAGCCAAACGTGGCGGCGAGCGTATGAACTAAGGAGCCGCTCGCTAATCCTAAAGCCATTTTATAGCCGCCCGTTTGTCCGTCTGCCATCGTTCGTTTCGTGATAAGGGCGGTATCGATACCAGGGCTCATAATAACAAACAATGTAAGAACCAAAAAGGTCAAGATGTCATTCATTTTTTTCTTCCTCCTCGCTGTGATAAAATTAAAATATACTTTATTTATTAAATATAATTTAACACACTTAACTCAGTTTATTAAATATAATTTAACACACTTAACTCAGTTTATTAAGTTTAATTTAATAAAATTAAATATAATTAAACATCTTTTACGGAGGAATCATCATGGAAAACATAGATATTGGAAAAAAAGTAGAGAAATTTCGAAAAGAAAAGGGACTAAGCAGTCGTGAATTAGCAAAATTAGCGGATATCACGCCGTCTATGCTAAGTCAAATTGAACGAGGGTTAGCTAATCCATCTATTTCAACGCTTAAGATTTTAGCTAAATGCCTCGACGTGCCTACTTTTAGCTTTTTGCTTGAAGACATAAATACCTCTCATTTAGTCGTACGGTCAAACGAGCGTAAAACGATGAAGGTAAAAGAGTTAACGTATTCGCTAGTATCACCAGATTTTACTGGAAATCTAGCTACGGCGATTATGGAAGTCCCTCCCATGATGTCTTCATCTGAAACTCCTTTAGCACATAAAGGGGAGGAAGTGGCATACGTTTTAGAAGGAAAAATTAAAGTGTATTTGGACGAGGAAGTATACGTGCTAGAAAAAGAAGATAGCGTCAAAATCCCTTCGCATCTTAAGCACAAATGGGACAATCCGTTTGATGAGAAAGCCGTTATTTTATTTTCCGTTACGCCGCCGGTATTTTAAATTTATTAATAGGTGGTATGCTAGTTATTCTTCATTATCGGGTACTTTATTATATAAATGTGATAAAACTATCATGTTTGTGAGAGTAAACAATTGATAAAATAGAATTGTTGGTAATCTCTACCTAAGAGACTACATACTAAATACTTTTTGGAAAGGTGTTGAAAGGTAATGAAGAGATGGAAAGAGATGTTTTACACTTCAAAGCTTAAAAAAATGATGCCTGCACTGGCTCTATCATGCGCGGCGGTTGTAGGCTTTTCAAGCAGCGGAGTACAGGCTGAAACGGTGAAGTGTCAAAAACAAGAAACTAAAAGTGATCGAGAGTTTGCTAAGCTTGAAGAAAAATATGATGCGAATCTTGGCATTTATGCATTAGATACCGGTACAAATAAAACGGTAACGTATCACCCGGACGAGCGTTTTGCTTATACGTCTACTCATAAAGCGCTTGCTGTCGGTGCACTTTTACAGCAGAAATCAATTGAAGATCTCAACGAGCGAATCTTTTATACGCGCGATGACCTTGTGAACTATAACCCTATTACAGAAAAACACGTGGATACAGGCATGACTCTTAAAGAACTCGCGGATGCATCGCTTCGCTACAGCGACAATACGGCAGGGAATTTAATTCTGCAGCAGCTGGGCGGACCGGACGGATTTAAAGAAGCTTTAGAAAACATAGGAGACGATGTAACGCTGCCTGAGCGGTTTGAGCCGGATTTAAATGAAGTGAATCCAGGAGAAACCCACGATACAAGTACAGCAAGAGCACTTGCTTCAAGTCTTCAAACGTATGTACTTGGACAGGCACTTCCTGAAGACAAACGTGCACTTTTAACGGATTGGATGAAACGAAATACGACAGGGGATGCCTTGATACGAGCGGGCGTGCCAAAAAGCTGGGAAGTAGCCGATAAGACAGGCGCAGGCTCCTACGCGACGCGAAATGATATTGCCATTCTTTGGCCGCCAAATGGAGATCCAATTGTTCTTGCGATCCTTTCCGATCGTACGGAAAAAGATGCGGAGTATCATGATAAACTGATTGCAGAAGCGGCTAAACAAGCGGTCAAGGCTCTTAAAGCTACTTATAAATAAAAAAATTGGATAATAGTAGTTTAAATGTAAAAAAAAGATTGAAAAGATTGATAGAACATTCTATTATTAATGAGACAAAATATAGGAAGGAAGTATCTGTTATGAAAAAGATTTTTCCAATTGTTCTATCTTTCGGTTTATTAACAAGCGTATCTTTTGGCACGGTTTCAAACGTAGATGCGGCAGCTAAATCTTACAAAAACTGTACCGAATTAAACAAAGACTACAAAGGCGGCGTAGCTCGTGCGGCTAATGTGAAAAATAAAGGCGGCAAAACAAAGTACAAGCCGTACGTATCAAAAGCATTGTATGATGCCAATACAAAGCTAGATCGAGATAAAGACTACATTGCCTGTGAAAAATAAATACTGAGTGACTCATCCAAGCGCTTATTGTAAGCGCTTGGATTTTTTGTTATCAACTTTTGTTTGTTACGAACTGAGGTCAACAATTAGTCAAGTTGCACAAATTAATATCAGAAAATTCACATAAATAATGATGAACTTACACTGCAATTCGTATACACTATGTACATGTTAAGTTAACTTACATTTGATGTTAGGTTAGGACGTGTAAGCACCATAAAAAAGGAGTTGAGTGTATAGTGTCTACAAATGCAACAAGTACCGTTATAGAAGAGGTACATTCTCATCAAGATAGGGGTCTTGATCCGTCGCTAAAGCCAAAAGCGGAAAGTGATCGAAAGCTAACTCCGCTGTCCTATATGTTTATGTGGATTGGAGACGGCGTTAATTTAGGAAATATGACGCTTGGTGCGAGCTTAGTAATTGCGGGTACAGCGGTATTAAATCTTTTTCAAACGTTTGTGGCAGCCATTATTGCTATTGGTATTATTTCTACTTTTTTTGTGTTAAACGATCGAATTGGCTATAAGACGGGTATACCGTATGTGATGCAGCTTCGAATGTCTTTTGGCATAAAAGGCTCCGTTATATCGTCTCTTTTACGAGGTATTCCAGCTATCATTTGGTATGGTTTCCAAAGCTGGACAGGCGGTACAGCTTTAAACGAAATTGGTAAAATTGTGAGCAAAGGGTCTTTTGACAATCTTGTTCTTTGTTTTATTATCATTCAACTGCTGCAAATTGTTCTTTCGCTGTACAGCTTCCACGCGGTTAAATGGGTAGAGATGCTTGCGTCAATCATTATATTGCTTGGTCTTGTGTATGTATTTGGTGTTCTTTTAACGTCTCATAGTGAAGTAGTAGGGGAGAAGTGGGTACATACAAAAGGCTCGTGGGGACTTCCGTTCTTTTCTTTCATTATGATGTTTATGGGTAATTATGCGGCGATTTTTCTAAGCGCAGCCGATTACTCCAGAGAGCTAAAGCCAGGCATTAGCGACAAGAAGCGCGGATTTTTATACTTTACACCGATTCTAGTAGCCTACGGATTCGTTCTGACAATCGGAGCAATGCTTGCTTCTGCTACGGGTATTTCCAATCCAGTTAAAGCGTTCGCGGTTGTAGTCGATAATTCGTATATCACTGTTGCTGTATCAGCATTTATTGTGATTGGCGTGATTGCCGTAAACATGGTGGCAAACATTATTCCGCCTACGTATGTCATTACGCTGCTGACAAAAGCAAACTATAAAGTAGCGGTTACGATTACCGGGCTGCTTGCCTTTTGCTCGTTCCCTTGGGTGCTTGTTCAAGATTCATCAGCTGCAGGTCTTGGTTTGTTCATTTTGATTTACTCTGCTTTTTTAGGGCCGATTGTTTCTATTTTACTAGTCGATTACTATATTTTACGGAAGCAAAAAGTGAATGTAGAGGAATTGTATCAAGAAAAAGGGCCGTTTTCCGGCTACAATCCGTGCGCCATGCTTGCGATGCTCATCGGTGCAGGCGCTGCGTTTATTGAAGTTGATTTAGGCTGGATTATAGGAGTAGTAGTCGCAGGAGTTGCGTATATTCTTTTAACGAAATTCGCTTTTAAACAGTCAAAGTTCAAAAAAGGAACCATCTTTGAACAATAATATTCAATAGATAAAAGTCTTTGCTTACGGCAAAGGCTTTTTATGTGTCTTTTATCGCGTCAGAGCAAATCTCTTTGTCTAGTTTCCTAAAAAGTGGGTAAAGTAAAGAAGAGTAAAAAGTAACCTCTATTAGGAGTTGCTTTGAACAGGAGCGCATCTAATGTATCGCATCAATCACAGCTTAAAGGAGAGGGCAGAGTATGTATGAATTTAGAGTGTATACTCTTCGAGATGGAAGCGAAAAGGTAATTAAAACGCTGAAACATGAATCGTTTGCGGATGAAATTCAACGAGCGGGAATTAAGCAAACAGAAATTGCGCAAACACAGCTAGTAGATAAACCGAGATAACGTATTTGCATTTATTTTTACACGTTTTAAAAAAGCCGGGTTCCTGTGTCTTCACGCAGGTACCCGGCTTTTCTGATTTCTTACAGTTCTTCACCGTTTGTTTCAATCACATGTTTATACCAGTTAAAAGAATCTTTTTTGTAGCGTTTCATCGATCCGTTTCCTTCGTTGTCACGGTCGACATAAATCATCCCGTATCGTTTTTTCATTTCGCCTGTTGTAAAGGAAACAATATCAATAATTCCCCACGGCGTGTAGCCCATTAAATCAACACCATCGTACGTTACAGCTTTTTCTAACGCTTCGATGTGCGATTTTAAATATTCAATTCGCGATGCGTCATGAATGGAACCGTCTGCTTCAACCGTATCGATGGCGCCAAATCCGTTTTCTACAATGAATAGCGGAATTTGATAGCGGTCGTAGAAACGATTTAACGTATAGCGCAAGCCCGTTGGATCGATCGACCAGCCCCAATCGCTTGATTTGATATAAGGGTTTGCTACGCCGTTTGGCAAGCCGCCGTTTACGATATCACCCGTGTTATCAGCTTCAACGTCGCTTTTAACCGTTGTGGACATGTAATAGCTGAAGCCTAAATAATCGACTTTTCCGTTTCGTAAAACTTCTTCGTCGCCTTCTTCAAACGGAATATGATAGCCTTCTCGTTCAAATTCTTTTAACGCGTAGCTCGGGTAATAGCCGCGAACTTGAACGTCAGGGAAGAAGTAGCGCTGTCTCATTGTTTCTTCTGCTAACATCACGTCTTCAGGGTTTGAAGAATACGGATAAATTGGCACATGTGACACCATTGCTCCGATTTGGAAATCTGGATTAATTTCTTTTCCTTTTGATACGGCAAGAGCGCTTGCTAAAAGTTCATGATGTCCCGCTTGATACATCACTTCTTTTGCATTTTCACCAGGCTTTACAGAAACGCCTGAGTTCGTCCATAGAAATAGAGGATTGTTTACGTCCATTTTATTGTTGATTTCATTAAACGTCATCCAGTACGTGACTTTGTCTTTGTAGCGGTCGAAACAAACTTCAGCGAATTTCACAAAGCAATCTACCACTTTTCGGCTTCTAAATCCGCCGTATTCTCGAGCTAAATGCAGAGGCATTTCAAAGTGAGACAGCGTAATAACCGGTTCAATTCCGTGCTTTAACAGTTCATCAAATACATCGTCGTAGAATTTTAGTCCTTCTTCGTTTGGCTCAGCTTCATCGCCTTTAGGGAAAATACGGCTCCAGCCGATAGACGTTCGCAAACATTTTAAGCCCATTTCTGCAAACAGTGCGATATCTTCTTTGTAGCGGTGATAAAAATCAATCGCTTCGTGATTTGGATAAAATTTATCATCTTCCACTGTTTCAGTGATTTGTCGCGGTACACCGTGCGCACCTGCAGTCATAACGTCTACTACGCTCGGTCCTTTTCCGCCTTGATTCCATCCACCTTCAAATTGATGAGCTGCTAATGCGCCGCCCCATAAAAAATCTTTTGGCATCTTTGTCATTGTTAGTTCCTCCTTATTTCACTACGGTAAATAATGTTTGATTCAGTCCGCTATTCTTAATATCTTCAACGATTACTTCTCGATAATCGCTTGAATGTGTGATAATAACCGGTGTGATTGTTAACACCCTTGTTGAGTATACGCTTTCAGTATAATTGTACCGATACAATTTATCAATACCCAAATAAAATAATAATCAATAAATAATTTAAGTTTATGGGTTGGAGTTAGATTATGGTATAATCGTGTTATTCTTGAGACAAATATCAGTAAAGAGGTATAGCTATGATCAAATACCAACAAATTGCAATTGAAATTGAAACCTATATTGAAGAACACAAGCTTCAGCAAGGAGACAAGCTGCCGGTATTAGAAACGCTGATGGCACAGTTTAAGGCGAGCAAAAGCACCGTAACAAAAGCCTTAGATCTGCTGGAGAAAAAAGGCGTTGTTTTTCAAGTAAGAGGAAGCGGCATTTTTGTCCGTCGTCATAAACGAAAAGGATATATTGGCTTGCTTTCCAATCAAGGATTTACAAGTGAACTTGAAGATTTTCAGTTAACGTCGGAAGTAATTGAGCTAGATGTACGGAAACCGACACAAGAAGCGGCGTTAAATTTAAACATAGAAGAAAATAGCGACGTCTATTATGTAAAAAGAGTACGGTATATTAACGGCCAGACGCTTTGTCTGGAAGAATCGTTTTATAATAAATCCATCGTTACGTACTTAAATAACGAAATTGTTTCTCAGTCTATTTTTCATTACATTAAAGAAGGCCTTGGCTTAAAAATCGGGTTTTCTGATCTATATCTTCACGTCGGCAAGCTGAACGAAGAAGAAGCAAAGTACTTAGGATTAAAAGAAGGCGATCCTAAATTATTTATTGAAACACTTTTTCACTTAGCGAATGGCCAGCCGTTTGACTTTTCAAAAGTGACGTATAACTACGAACAGTCGCAGTTCTTTTTACAAGCAACAAGTCATGTTTTATAAAAAAGTGCCCGTCTCTCAATTAGTAAGGAACGAGAGAGAGGCGCTTTTTTACGTTTTTTCGATAAAAAGTTTTATACATATAGGGTATAAGCAAACGGTTATGGTCAGGAATGAACTCGTTATCATCTTTCACCTGCAGCCACAAAATATGCTGAAACAACGCAAGCATGGCTGCAAAATTCGGACAAGTAAGAGGTCATTTATAGACCAAAAATGGATAATTCATAAGACTCTTAGGAACTAAGCGCATCTTTATGCTATAATAAACCTATACAATTACCTATTAGTCATCATTGATGACTAATTTTTTTTGGAGGATAATATGGAAGATTTATTACAATTAAAGAACAAGAACATCGTTATTATGGGAGTTGCCAACGACCGAAGTATTGCTTGGGGTGTTGCAAAAGCCCTTCATCAAGTAGGAGCAAACTTAATTTTTACATACCGTAAAGAACGTTCACTAGGAAAATTGAACAAGCTTTTAGAAAAAAATGAAATTCAAGCATCATTAATTGCTGAATGTGACGTAAACAGCGACGAAAGTATTGAAGCAGCGTTCAAAAAAATCGGAGAAGAAGCAGGTACAGTTCACGGAGTTATTCACTCTGTTGCGTTTGCTCACTCAGAAGATTTAAACGGCGAGTTCATTAATACATCAAGAAGCGGATATGCATTTGCTCAAGACACAAGCGCTTATTCATTTATCGCTGTAGCAAAAGCAGCAAAACCTCTTATGACAGAAGGCGGTTCTCTTGTAGCAATGAGCTATCTTGGTGCAGAACGTGCAGTTGAAGGCTATAACGTAATGGGCGTAGCGAAAGCGGCACTTGAGTCTTCAGTAAAATACCTAGCATTAGACTTAGGAAAAGACAACATCCGCGTAAATGCGATTTCAGCAGGCCCAATTCGTACGCTTGCAGCAAAAGGCATTTCTGACTTTAACCAAATTCTTCACAAAGTTGAAGAAAAAGCACCTCTTAAGCGTAACGTAACGCAAGCAGAAGTTGGCGACATGACGGTTGTATTACTGAGCCATCTTTCACGCGGCGTAACAGGAGAAATCGTACACGTAGACGCTGGTTATAATATTGTAGGTTAATTGCAAAACACCTTCTCAAATGAGAAGGTGTTTTTTTGTGGGAAATTCAGAAATCTATCGTTTCCTCTCCTCTATTAAAAATTATGAGTCAAAGGACAAGCATCCAAGCATTTTTCCTGCGAATGAATAAAATAGATAGACACACAAAGAAAGGATGATTACGATTAAAAAAGATGATAAATATCATGTAGAAAGATCTTATTCTTCTAAGAAACATCACCATAGTTCTTGCCCACAAGACAAGCAAGGAAATACAAGAGACTCAGCATTTCGTGCTCTTAACCTTACAAATCAGCCAGTATCAGCAAACACGTCTGTAAAAGTTTCTTATCAGTTTAAACAGTTTGATTTAGCAAATGAATACAACCCCGTTACGTCTGTTTTTCGTCCTAAAAAAGATGGCGTATATTCTCTTGTTGCTACAATTGGATTTCTTCCTAATGATACGACTGTCGATTATCGAGCACGCGTAGAAATTCGTGTCAATGGCACGGCGGTTATCGCGATTGATAACGATTTCTTTGGAGGAAACACTGTATTTGTTAATGCGGTATCTGTCTCTACTATTTATAATTTAGAAAAAGGAGACCGAGTTGAAGTCTTCGCAGAAAGTAATGTTGACGGCACAATTGTCACAACAGAAAATGTGTCGCATTTCGAAGCAGCAAGATTTCCATCTCCTTCCGAATAAAGAGCTATAGGCATCTTTTGGTGTAAAGAAGTCGAAAAAAACCAGCTCAATAAAAGCAGGAAAAAGAAGCAGATTTCTTATAAGAAACCTGCTTCTTTTACTTATGTTCATTTAACCAGCTGAAATCTTGCTGGATGTTTTATATTAATATTACTATATAAAAACAAAAGTGTTATTTAATTTATAATTAATCAAACGCCTATATTTTAAAATAGATAAGCTCTAAATCCCAACATGAACATATGATGTGGCAAAGGAAAAGGAGTTGAAGAAACATGCATCAAGGACAGCAACATTATATTCCATGGGAACAATGGCATCACCAGCATCCTCAAGGCACGTGGAATCAATGGCATCAGCAACATCCTCATGTCCCTTGGGAGCAGTGGCACAAACAGTATCCGCACGGCACATGGAATCAATGGCATCAACAACATCCATACACACCATGGAATCAGTGGCATCAGCAGTATCCGCACGGTACGTGGAATCAGTGGCACCAGCAAAATCCATATGTGCCATGGAATCAGTGGCACCAGCAGCATCCACACAGTTCATGGAATCAATGGCATAATATTTATCATCAAAGCTAATCAGCTTTTTACCATAAAAGGTCCGGTTCTCCTTAGGAACTGGACCTTTTGTGTGTAGACGTGAATGACGCAGTAAGCTTATTTTCTAGTCATTTATATGAGCCCAGGTGATGAATGAAAACGGAAAAGTATGTTTGATCTATAGGGTAGGGGGTACACACAATAAAGCAGGTTAAAGAAAACATTCATGATTCCTAAACTGTATAAAGTGGATTGGCTCGTATGAAAGGATCCATGTAAATAAGCAAAATCAACTATAATTTTCTCGCTTGACAATATACCTGTAGGGGTATAATATGGAGTATGTAACCAACATCAATTCGATAGCAAGGCGGTGATTGTTATGCTTTATATAGCAGTATTGTTGCTTGCTATTTCATTTATTGCATACAGACGTTATTATCCTGTTAAAGGAATACAGTGCATACGGGAATCTGAAGCAAAAGAACTTGGGCGAACGGTTGTAGATATTCGTCATTATCATGAAGTTCATGATTCGATTAGTATAGTTATTCCGTATGCGTATCTCAAACGCTTTTATTCAGAAATTCCACAGGGCAGCGTTCATGTAATTGCCGAAAATAGAGTGGAGTTAAATTTAGGCGTACGGTTCTTACGAAAAAAAGGTTTTAAAGTACGCAGCTATGAGTTAGCAGCGTGTAAAAGTAAAGGAAAGAAAGGGGTATTCGATTATGGAGTATAATCAACAAGTGAAAAATCGCATGCGCCGAATTGAAGGGCAGTTAAAAGGCGTGCTTAGCATGATGGAACAAGGAAAAGACTGCCGAGACGTCGTGACTCAATTATCTGCTGCAAGAAGTGCCATTGATCGCACAATGGGAGTTATTGTGAGCAACAATCTTGAGCAGTGCGTCAGAGAAAGCCTGGAGCAAGGAGAGCCAACGGAAGGTTTAGTGAAAGAAGCTGTACAGCTGTTAGTGAAAAGTCGTTAATAATTGTCACCTTGTTTAAGGTTGACGAATATCATTATTTAGTATAATATACCCTTACAGGTATATGTATATAAAAAGGAGAGATAAATACGATGAAAATTGATCAAGTTTTAGATGCAAAAGGATTAGCTTGTCCAATGCCAATCGTCAAAACAAAAAAGGCAATGGATACTTTAACAACAGGTCAAGTATTAGAAGTGCAAACGACAGATAAAGGTGCTAAAAGTGATTTAACAGCTTGGACAAAATCAACAGGACACGAGCTTATTGATTTTAAAGAAGAAGGCAGTACATTTATCTTTTACATTCAAAAAGGCTAATTTTTTTGGAATTAAATATACCCCATGGGGTAAGAGGAGGAACAACATGACTGAACAAAAGAAACGAACAACAATTGTATTATTTAGCGGTGATTATGACAAAGCGATGGCAGCTTATATTATTGCCAACGGAGCGGCTGCTTATGACCATGAAGTGACAATATTCCATACGTTTTGGGGATTGAATGCGCTTCGTAAAGAAGAAATGGTGCCGGTGAAAAAAGGATTTTTAGAAAAGATGTTTGGCAAAATGATGCCGCGCGGTGCGGATAAAATGGGCTTATCTAAAATGAACTTTGCAGGTATGGGACCTAAAATGATTAAAAACGTAATGAAAAAGCATAATGCTCTAACGCTACCGCAGCTTATCGAAATGGCACAAGAACAAGATGTGAAGCTAGTGGCTTGTACGATGACGATGGATCTTCTAGGGTTACAGGAAAAAGAACTGTTAGATAATATTGAATATGCGGGCGTAGCGGCGTATTTAGCCGACGCAGAAGACGGAAACGTAAACTTATTCATCTAAAAGATAACTCATGAAGCGAGGGTCAATATGATTGTCAATGCGCTTATTATCGTTTTTCTGCTGTGGTTTCTGTATCAGCGTTTTGCAACAGTAAAAGGTATTCAGCAAATAGCCACAACGGAGTTAAAAGCAAAGTTAAAAAATAAAGATAACCAGTTTATCGATGTGCGAACACCACATGAATTTCGTACCAAACATATTAAAGGGTTTCGAAACATTCCTTTATCAGAATTGCCAGCGCAAACAGGTCAGCTTTCAAAAGACAGAGAAGTAGTCGTTATTTGTCAAAGCGGAATGAGAAGTATGAAAGCAAGTAAGCTGTTGAAAAAGCAAGGTTTTATAGCCATTACCAACGTTAAAGGCGGCATGAATACGTGGAGATAAATCAAGAAGGAGGAGACGCAGCGTGAAGACAATAGCAGCACAAGAAGTAGAACAGCTAGTAAAAAAACAAGAACAAATTCACATTTTAGATGTGCGTGAAGTAGAGGAAGTAAAAATAGGTAAAATTCCAAACGCGTTAAATATCCCGCTTCCTTTATTAGAATTTCGTATGCATGAGTTAGATAAAGCAAAGAATTATATTGTTGTCTGTCGTTCTGGTGGCAGAAGCGGAATGGCAGCTCGTTTTCTGGAGCAGCAAGGCTACAGTGTAACGAATATGACCGGCGGCATGATGGAGTGGAAAGGGGAAACGGTCTAATTTTTTTAGATAAAAATATACCCCTGTCAGTATTTAAACCAAGGAGGAAAAAGAAATGATGCAAGCAAACTTCGTATTAGATGCAAAAGGGTTAGCATGTCCAATGCCAATCGTAAGAACAAAGAAGAAAATGAATGAATTAGAAGCAGGTCAAGTGCTAGAAATTCAAGCAACGGATAAAGGCTCTACCGCTGACTTACAAGCGTGGGCAAAAAGCACAGGTCATGAGTATTTAGGTACCGAGGCAGCAGGTGACGTTCTTCACCACTTTCTTCGTAAAGGCGGAGCTGAAGAAAACGTAACGCCAATTCCTGAAATTTCATTAGAAGAATTTGCGAAAAAAGTAGAGAATGATGAACATCTTCACATTTTAGACGTTCGTGAAGTAGAAGAATACGATGAAGCTCATATTCCAGGCGTGGTTCATATTCCGCTTGGTGAAGTAGAAAAACGTTTCAATGAGTTAAATAAAGAAGATGAAATTTATATTATTTGCCACTCTGGAAGACGAAGTGAAATGGCAGGCCAAACAATGAAAAAGCAAGGATTTAAACATTTAATTAACGTGGTTCCCGGTATGCGTGACTGGACGGGTAAAGTAGAATAACCAATCGATTATAATGGATTAAACAATTTTGATAGTTCATATACCTAAGGAGGTATTTTAATATGACAGTACATGTACTTACTGCAAAAGAAGTTACATCTAAAATTATCAATAAAGAAGCGTTATTTATCTTGGACGTTCGTAACGAAAGTGATTTTAGCGATTGGAAAATCGAAGGTCATCAATTTCAGCATTTAAATGTTCCATACTTCGATCTTTTAGACGGAGTAGAAGAAATCTTAGAAAAAGTCCCTTCTGATAAAGAAGTATTAGTTGTCTGTGCTAAAGAAGGTTCATCCGTGATGGTAGCTGACATGCTTTCAGAAGCGGGACTTACCGTATCGTACCTTAAAGGCGGTATGAAAGCGTGGAGTGAATATTTAGAGCCTGTTAAAGTTGGAGATTTAAAAGACGGCGGAGAAATTTATCAGTTTGTTCGTATCGGTAAAGGATGCTTATCTTATATGATTGTATCAAACGGGGAAGCGGCTATTATTGACGCAACGCGTATGGCGGATGTGTATATCAACTTTGCCAAAGAGCTTGGTGTCACGGTTAAGCACGTGTTTGATACGCACCTTCATGCAGATCACATTTCAGGAGGAAGAGTCATTGCGGAAGCAACAAATGCAGTGTACTGGCTGCCTCCAAAAGATGCAGAAGAAGTGATGTTCGACTACAAGGCGTTAGAAGAAGGCAGTGATGTCGTAATTGGCAACACAACGATTACGATTCAGCCTCTTTATTCACCGGGTCATACGATTGGTTCCACTTCTTTTATCGTAGACGATCAATACTTGCTTTCAGGTGATATTTTGTTCATCGATTCAATTGGACGTCCTGATTTAGCTGGTATGGCTGAAGACTGGGTAGGCGATTTGCGCGAGACGCTTTATACACGCTATAAAGCATTGTCAGACGAGTTAATCGTATTGCCAGCTCATTTTATGATTATTGATGAGCTAAATGACAACGGCAGCGTAGCTGAAAAGTTAGGTACGTTGTTTGCGGAAAATCACGGATTAAATATTAAAGACGAAGCAGAGTTCAGACACTTAGTAACAGACAACTTACCGCCGCAGCCAAATGCGTATCAAGAAATTCGTGAAACAAACATGGGAAAAGTAAGCCCAGATGAAGAAAAACAGCGTGAAATGGAAATTGGACCAAACCGCTGTGCGATTCGCTAAAACCTAAACAAAGGAGAGAGAGAAATGCAATCAAATAAAGTACTAGATGCAAAAGGGATGGCATGTCCAATGCCGATTGTTAAAACAAAAAAAGCAATGAATGAACTAGAAGCAGGTCAAGTGTTAGAAATTCACGCAACGGATAAAGGGGCAAAAAATGACCTTGCAGCCTGGGCAAAATCTGGCGGTCACGAGCTTCTTCATACAGAAGAAGGCGACGTTCTTAAATTTTGGATTAAAAAAGGATAAGAAATAATAGACGAAAAGGGTATCTCTTGTAAAAGGTACCCTTTCCTTATATGAAACGGAGCGACTATAGATGGATCTTACATTTATCATCACGCTTTTTCTTATTGGATTTATTGGGTCGTTCATTTCCGGTATGGTCGGTATTGGCGGGTCTGTTATTAATTATCCGATGCTGTTGTATATTCCTCCATTAGTAGGAGTAGGAGCACTAACAGCTCATCACGTCTCAGGTGCAGGAGCCATTCAAGTATTCTTTGCGACATTAGGCGGCGTATGGGCGTATCGAAAAAGCGGATTTTTAAACAAATCATTAATTTTATACATGGGCAGCAATATTCTAATTGGGAGCATGCTTGGAAGCTACCTCTCACATTATATGAGTGAACAAGGATTAAATGTTGTATATGGAGTTTTAGCTCTTATTGCGGTTATGATGATGTTTATTCCAAAGAAAAATGTAGATAAGATAAAAGAAGGCGAACTTCAATTCAATAAAGGATTAGCTTCTATTTTATCACTGCTTATCGGAGCCGTAGCAGGCGTGTTAGGAGCAGGGGGAGCCTTTATTTTAGTTCCTGTGATGCTTGTGGTGCTTAAAATTCCAACTCGAATAACCATCGCAACTTCACTAGCCGTTACCTTTATTTCTTCCATTGGTTCAACGGTTGGAAAGCTGGTGACCCATCAAGTCCCATTTATACCGGCACTTATTTTAGTTGCGGCAAGTTTAATTGCCTCTCCAGTCGGTGCAAAAGTTGGTCAGAAAATGAATACAAAAGTGCTTCAGTGGATCCTTGCCGGTTTGATTTTAGCAACGGCAATTAAGATTTGGTGGGGGCTACTATAAAAAGCTATGGATTCCCATAGCTTTTTTTATAGCACTTCATCACTTTCCACATACGTTTCAAGCGCAGGATGAAATTCTTTTTGGTAGTGGTTAGACGGACACACTTTCACTATAGTCGCGTGAAGTGCATTAGATTTTGATGTATTTAACACTTGCTTACATTTTGGGCATCGTTCATTAAACAGTAAATGAAACCATTTCACTTTTCATCACTCCTGTACTAAAACCTTTAAATCTTATCAAGTTAATAAGGATTATAACGAGTTTTATACGGAAGGTCAATGAAAAGGGAAAGGAATCTTACATAATAGTTTACTAAGATAAATATATTTGTATAAAAAATTAAGAATTTGTAGAATTTATTGTTTATTTATTTGAATTTTATGTTATCCTTTTTAACATACATTAAATATAAGGCCACATTTATCGTACGACCTTTGATTTGTATTATAAATAGGGAATAAGAAAAATATATATTGAAAGGAGAAAGGGAGAGTCAGAGAGGACGCACATGCTAGTTGTCTGTTAAAAAGGCATCTTGCAAGCTGTAAAAGCTGCATAATCTCATGAATAGAAGCATTCGTCTTAATTTTTCTGACTATTCGAATAATTAGTTTTACCATTGAAAGTTTGAGTCACTGCAAAAGTTTAAAATCTAAAAAAGGAATGATCATCAATGAAAGATAAATTTGCCCAACGAGCTAGTCTTGTAAAATCCTCTGAAACGCGCGAAATTTTAAAAGTAACGGAACGACCAGAAGTGATTTCGTTTGCAGGAGGACTTCCAGCGCCGGAGCTATTTCCCGTTGAAGCAATGAACGATGCGTGCCGCGCCGTATTAAATGAAGACGGAGCCGCTTCGCTCCAATATAGTACAACTGAAGGGTATATTCCTTTACGAGAAGCCATTTCGACACGAATGAAGCATATTGGCATCGAGTCCACTGTTTCGAACATTTTAATTACGTCCGGATCTCAGCAGGCAATCGATCTTACAGGAAGACTGTTTCTTAATGACGGAGACGTGGTAATCTGTGAAAGTCCAACGTACCTAGCAGCCATCAACGTCTTCAAATCTTACAATGCAACGTTTGTAGAAGTAGATATGGACGAAGACGGAATGATTATGGAAGAGCTGGAGAAAAAACTTCAAGAAAATCCGCATGCTAAATTTATCTATACAATTCCAGATTTTCAAAACCCTACAGGACGCACCTTAACGCCAGAAAGACGTCAGCGAATGATCGAACTTGCGAACGCATACGACGTGCTGATTGTAGAAGATAATCCGTACGGAGGAGTCCGATTTGCAGGAGAAGCGCTGCCCCCGGTTAAGCATTTTGATACAGAAAACAGAGTGATTTACATCAGCACATTCTCTAAAATTTTTGCGCCAGGTCTTCGAATCGGCTGGGTGTGCGCAGATGAAGCTTTCATTGATAAGTACGTGGCGTTTAAACAAGTGGCTGACTTACATACCGACAGCTTTGCTCAGCGCGTAACGGCTAAGTACATGGAGCTTTACGATATCGAAGAGCACATTCAAAAAATCAAAGCCGTATACAAAGAGCGATGTACGCAAATGTTATCGTGCATTGAAGAATTTTTCCCCAAGAATTTGTCTTACAGTAAGCCAGAAGGCGGATTGTTTATTTGGGTGGAACTGCCCCAAGGAATCGATTCAGCACATATCTTTTCAGAATGTCTAAAAAATAACGTAGCCTGCGTGCCGGGAACTCCTTTCTTTCCAAACGGTACAAGAAACAACGCGCTGCGCTTGAATTATTCCAATATGTCTGCGGAGCAAATCGTAGAAGGCATGAAGCGCATGGGAGACGTATTGCACCGTGAACTGACAAGGGAAACGACTGTTTTATAAAAGAAATGAAAAAATCAAATAAAGCCATTTTATTAATTCATGAAATATACGGTGTGAACGATCATATGAAGTTTGTAAAACAGGAATTGTCTAAGTTAGGGGCAGATATTATCTGCCCTAACTTATTATCTAGAGCCATTCCTTATAGTTATGAAGAAGAAGGAATGGCTTATCAGAACTTTGTTCAAAACATCGGTATTGATGATGGTTCAAGACAAATCAATAACATGTTAATTCAGCTAAAACAAGAATATGAAGAAGTAGGGATCATGGGATTTAGTGTAGGAGCCACAATATCGTGGCTATGCAGTGAAAACAATTTGTGTGACTTTGTGATTGGCTGTTACGGATCGCGCATTAGAGACTATATAAATAGACGTCCTGTGTGTCCAACTCTTCTTATTTTTCCCGCTGAAGAGCAAACATTTGATGTAGACTGTTTAATAAACTCACTAGAGCAAAAAAGAGAGCCGCTTTTGGAAATCAAAAAGTTTTATGGATTTCATGGGTTTATGAATCCTTTTTCACAAACCTTTAATAAAGAATCAGCGGACGAAGCCTTCCAAACAGTAAGTGACTTTCTCGAAAAGCACTTAGCTGATCACTAGCTATACACGCTGAAAGTGATACCTTGCAATAAGCAGAAACTGACCCTTTTTCAGTACGTATACCTGTATTAACATTTTCTTTAAACGTATCAAAAAGGAGTGAGGTTATGCTAAAGTCAGTTGAACTTGTAGGAACAGCGGTAAAGCTAGTGCCGCTTGAAAACATGCATGAGCAAGGACTCTATGAAGCTGCAAAACCGAAAGAAATTTGGGAGCATCTCCCGGTAAAAGTTCATCGTCTAAGTGATATGAAACAGCTGATTGAAAGTGCTTTAACAGCAAAGCAGGCAGGAAGAGAGCTGCCTTTTGCTGTATTTGATATAGAGTCACATTCAATTGTAGGAAGCACAAGATTTTTAGATATATCACTTCCTAACAAAAGCGTAGAAATAGGGTGGACGTGGTATCATCCATCCGTGTGGCGAACGCGAGTCAACACGGAGTGTAAGTATTTATTATTAAAATACTGTTTTGAAGAGCTGAAGCTTCACCGCGTTCAATTCAAAACGGATGTGCGAAACAAGCGGTCTAGAGCGGCTATTAAACGGTTAGGTGCTACGCAAGAAGGCATTAGCAGAAAACATATGCTTTTACCAGATGGATACGTACGAGATTCGGTCATCTTCAGTATAATCGATGACGAATGGCCGTTTGTCAAAAAGCGATTAGAAAATTTTTTACATGAAGCCAGTGCGGAAAATAAAGAAAACGCCAGCAATTAATGGCATGTAAAGATAAAAAGCACAAGCTATAGCTTGTGCTTTTTATTTTTAGAGAGCTTGTTTAATCATTTTTTTATAGTAAAGAACAGATAAAATACCAAAAATAGAGTACAGCGCCGTATAGACAATCATGACGATAATAATAGGTGTCCAAAGCTCTGTTCCAAACCAGAACCAGCCGGATTGTACGGCAAAATAGCTGTGAAGCAACCCTACGATTAACGGAATGCCGAAATTAAAAAGCTGCTTTATTTTTATGCCTTTTAGTAAATCATTTTCAGTGAAGCCGAGTTTTCTAAGAATCGTATAGTTTGGCTTTTCATCTTCACTTTCGTCCATTTGTTTAAAGTAAAGAATGCACCCTGACGTGATTAAAAATGCCAGTCCTAGAAAAGCGACAATGAACATAATTAGACCCATAGTCTGCTTTTGGCTTTTTACCGTTTCGATACGCGAATCATTGAAAGTATGATTTCCCAATTTCATTTCTTTGAAAATCTCATTTGCTTTTGGTAAGTCATTTTTTTGTGATATATCTATCCCTGTGTACACAGAAGATTCTTTTTGCACAGAAGGATTCACGTCTTTTTCCAGTTCATTAAACACAGAATCGTCTACAATCACAGTAGGCATACCGCTCGTAAAATAGGTAGATAAGAGAAATTTTCGATTTAAACCTATATACTTTTGCGGAATGACTTTTTTCTTTCCTATTAGCTCAATTTCTCCGGAATCTTTAAATGAATTTACTCGTTGAAGCATATCATTATAGCCGGTAAACAAAGTTTCATTTTGAGCTACCTTTACACCACTAACAGATTTTTCGCTAACAACTGAAAAAACCATAGCGGACGAGTCTACCATCGGGCCTTCCAAATTATTTTCTAAGATGTTTTTTACGTTTGCTTTTACTTGGATGACGTCGATCTTTTTTTCCGTATATGCTATTTTCTTTTGATCCAGCGCGGCTTTAAATGAAGCAGCGTCTTTTGTATTATTGATTGAAAAATCGTTAGGCACATAATCTTCGGCCGACTTTTCAGCAGAATAATAAGAGATGTAGCTCAAGCACAACAGACCAATAGCAAGAGCCGATACGGTTGTAATAACCGTCAGTAACAGTGCATTTGATTTCATGCGAAACATAATGGAAGAAAGAGATAATACATTGTTAATCGATAAATAGCCTTTTTTGCTTTTACGCATCAGATTTAATAAAAAGCGAACTGAGCCTTTATAAAACAAATAGGTTCCGATGATAACCGAAGCTAAAATAGATACCATTGCGATGGACAAAGCATTCATGCTTGTAAAAGATCCGTCAAACAATTTAGCAGAAATATAGTAGCCGGAAGCAATAAAGATCATGCCAAGAATTCCAATAATAATTTCAAGAATACTGATTTTTTTTGTTTTGCTTTCTGTAGATGACGTAACGCGGAATAGGGCTAAAATGGTCTGTCTTTTAATAAAAAGATAGTTCATCGTCATGATTAACAAATAGATGACGCCGAACACAATCAGCGTTTGAATCAAGGCTTCTTCTGAAAAGTGAAGCTTGGCAATGCCTTTTGTATCGGTGATTTTAAACAAAATCATAATGACCGCTTTTGAAAACGAAAACCCAATTAAAATGCCGACAATCAGTGAGGCAAAATACAGCATAAAATTTTCAACGGTCAAAATACGGAAAATTTTTGTTTTGGTCATGCCAATTAGCTGAAATAAGCCAATTTCTTTACTGCGTCGTTTGATGAATATGGTGTTCGCATATAATAGAAAGATAGAAACAATGGCTACAAGTAAAACAGAAGCGGCCCGAACCGCCGCGCCTCCTTTAATGGAGCCTTTGGTTGCATCAAGAGCAGGATCGTACTGAAGCGTGACAAAAGCAAAATATAAAGCTGCGCTGAAAATCAGTGCAAAAACGTACAAATAATAGTTTTTTACATTCTTTTTGAAGTTGCGGAAAACGAGCTGATTAATATTCATCTTGGACTCCGCCTAGTACGCCTTGCGTTTTCATAATATCTTCAAAGAAGTCTTTTCGCGTTTGGTCGCCTTTATACAGCTGCGTATAAATTTGTCCGTCTTTTATAAAAATGACTTTACTGCAGTAGCTGGCTGCCACTGGGTCATGCGTTACCATCACAATGGTTGCGCTTCTTTTATCATTAAGCTCGGTCAGTTTGTTTAACAAATCGCTGGCTGCTTTTGAGTCAAGTGCACCGGTTGGTTCGTCAGCAAAAATCATACTTGGCTCATGAATAAAGGCTCTTGCAGCAGAAGTACGCTGCTTTTGTCCGCCCGAAATTTCATTTGGATATTTATCTTTGAGCTCATAGATGCCGAGCTGTTTGGCTAGCGCGTCAAATTTTTTGTGAGCTACTGCCGAAGGAGTTTTGACAACAGAAAGAGGCAAGAGGATATTTTCTTTGACTGTCAGTGTATCGAGCAAGTTATAGTCTTGAAAAATAAAGCCTAAATGTGTTTTTCGGAAGTTTGCTAACTGCTTTTCTTTCATTCTACTAATTTCATTTCCTTCAATTTTGATGGTTCCGCCGTTGATTTTATCAATCGAGGAAAGCACGTTCAGAAGCGTCGTTTTACCTGAGCCGGAAGCCCCCATAATTCCTACAAATTCTCCTTTCATAATCATAATATCTACACCTTTTAATACTTCTTGTTTATTAAATTTATTTCCGTAGCTTTTATGAATATTAGTTGCTTCTAATATGTTCATATGTACTCACTCCTTTAATCTGATACGTTTATTATAGAAAAAGGGCTTTAGCTTTTCCTTTGATTCACCGAACAAATAACGAAAGCATGTGACATTTTTGTCACATGCTTTTCATATCAACAAAATCATTTGATTTAGGAAAGGCAAGTGTAAACGTCGTGCCTTCGTTAAGAGCTGACTGCACGCCAATGTGAATAGAAAGAGCGTGCGCAGCTTTTTGAGCGAGATACAAACCCATACCTGTGGCACGGCTGTCTTCATGCTGAGTGGTTGATGTAAAACCTTTCTCAAAAATGCGCGGCATATCTTGAGGAGAAATGCCGCGTCCGCTGTCTTTTATCTCGACGTACACTTGACCATGGTGCTTGTAGCTTCTAATCATTACGTCAGATGCTTCACTGTACTTGACTGCGTTTGTTAAGAGCTGTCTCATAATAAACGAAAACCACTTTGCGTCACACAGTACACGTTCTGCCTGTATGTCCACATCAAACCCAATATTTTTTTGCATACACCAAGCTTGCAGCGTTTTGATTTCAGTGAAAATAAGGGACTCTAAATCCAGATGTTCAATATACATATCATTTTCGATAAAGAAAATGCGCTTTTGATGCAGCTGTTGATCAAGTAAAAAGTGAATACGGAGCCACTCGAACGTCAAGTTTGCTTTAACTTCTCGATTTTCTAAGCGTTCAATTATTAAATGCATTGCAGTTAACGGCGTTTTAATTTCGTGAATCCAAGCTAACATTTCATCTTTTTCCTGCGTCACGTGCAGCTGAGTTTGCACCGCATCTTTTTTCGCCTGTTCTAATTGTTGCATCAGATTTTGCTGAACAATCTTTTCAAAGGGGCGCAGCGGATGAGAAAGAGTAGAAGAATCAAAGAAATCCTCTTCATCTTTTAACCCTTGGTAAAATTTCGTTTCTTTCTGATAGCGGAAGACGCAAAAAATAAGAAAGATAATCGATGATAAAAACACGATATAGAGAATCGAAGACAGAGGAATGGATTCATCAATATACGCGATAAATAGCATAAAAAAATGTATGATAAAAAAGAAAAGGATCCAGCTTAGACGCTCGCGAATAAAGAGTTTAATCATAGCGTTCCTCTTCAATCGCTACGTAGCCTTGACCGACTTTTGTTTCAATAAAGCTTCCCAGTCCAATTTCATCTAACTTTTTTCGCAGGCGATTGACGTTTACCGTTAGGGTATTATCACTGATAAACCGTTTATCTTCCCACAAACTATTAATCAGCTCATCTCGGCTTACAATCGTATTCTTTTTATATATTAAGCATTTTAAAATAAAGATTTCATTTTTGGTTAACTCAATAGCTTTAGATTCCGTTGATACTTTATTTTTTTCGTAATCAATCGTTGCGCCTTGCCACGAAAGAAGGCTTACTTGTTCAACGCTGTAATTATACACGCGGCGGAGAAGGGCTTGTATTTTTGCTACAAGCACATCAAAATGAAACGGCTTTTGCACAAAGTCGTCGGCTCCAAACTGCATAGACATGACCATATCAGAAGGATGATCTCGTGAAGATAGGAATATAATAGGGATTTTCGAGTGAGAGCGAATCATTCTGCACCAGTGGAATCCGTCATACTTCGGCAGCTGAATATCCATAATCACTAAATCAGGTTTTACCTCGCTAAACTCCTGCATAACGTTACTGAAATCACGGATGCCATAAACATCATATGACCATTGCTCCAACCGCTCTTTCAGTTCGTTAAACAGCGTTACATCATCTTCAATTAAAAGAAGTTTAAACAATAACACGTACCACGCTTTCTGTTTTTATACTTATTTTATAGCAATATCCTTTTATTTACCATATGTGACAGTAGATTCACCGGCGTTCTTTATAAAATGTGAAAGAATAGCTTTTGATGAGCATAGCTTATAAACATATATTGAACGCTAGTGAAAAAGGGACAATAGCTGTAAAGCCAGAAAATGTAACCTATGAAGAGGCGGCTTCTATTTCTTTTGGTGGCACAACGGTTCTGCATTTTTTTAGAAAAGGAAACATTCAAGCCGGACAAAAAGTGCTTATCTACGGTGCGTCAGGTGCCGTAGGAACTACCGCTGTACAGCTTGCTAACTATTACGGAGCTGAAGTGACAGGCGTGAGCAGTGCTAAAAACAGGGAACTAGTAAAATCTTTAGGAGCAGATTACGTCATCGACTACCAAAACGAAGATTTTACTAAAAAAGAAGAAAGATATGATCTTATTTTTGATGCCGTTGGAAAACTTACAAAAAACCAGTGTAAGGAAGCGTTAACACTAAATGGGCGCTTTGTTTCAGTAGAAGGACAAGGAATTGCGAAAGTGCAGACGGAAGATTTATTGTTTCTTAAAAAGCTCATGGAAGAAGGCCGGATCAAATCAGTCATTGATAGATGCTACTCTTTAGAACAAATTCCAGCAGCTCATGAGTATGTAGAGACCGGACATAAGGTAGGAAATGTGGTTGTAGTTTTAAAGTAATAAAACTACATATTTGAAAAGATGATTTGACTTACCCGGATAGTAGGTATAACATGCAGATAAGTCAACTAAACAGCTATTTAAAACCGATTGACCAGACGACTGGAGATGCTTTGAACAATCAAAGCATCTCTTTTTTTTAGTATTGATTTAGTTATAGGAGATAGCGAGGAAGATGTAGAAAGAAGATATGGAGAGCTTGCCGCTTTAATTCCAATTGATCATGCCATTACATATTTAGCTCGTTTTTTTGATGATTATGACTTTCATCAATTTGACGTAGACGCACCGTTTCCAGAGTTAGGGGATATCGGAGCCAATGCCTTTCAAAGCACCACGAATAAAATTAAACAAGCGGCGGCTGCTCGAAAGTTAACGTTAAGAGAGGTCGCGCTTGAAACAATTTTGCCTCGTTCGCCGTTTTCAGGAACGCCAGAGCACGTAGCGGATGAAATGCAAAAATGGTATGAGCAGGAAGCAGCGGATGGATTTGTGCTTCGCCCGTTTATGAGCGAGACGTTTCATCAGTTTGTGGAAAAAGTGGTGCCTATCTTGCAAGAGCGCGGGCTTTACGACACTTCATATGAAAGCGATACGCTGCGCGGAAATTTAAATCTTTCCGTTCCAGCCAATCGATATAGTCAAACAAAGGGGGAATTTGTTTATGACAGTCAAATCAATCGGTGAATACAGCGTCACAGAAAGCTTGAAGAAGCAGGTAATTGAATGGAGAAGACATTTTCATCGCTATCCTGAATTATCGTTTCAAGAGCACCGAACGGCTCAGTTTGTGGAAGATACGCTTCGTTCGTTTGGAAGCTTTATCATTACGCGTCCTACACCAACAAGCGTGGTAGCTAGATTAATAGGGAAAGAAGAGGGAAAGGTAGTAGCAATTCGAGCGGATATGGACGCGCTGCCGATCGAAGAAGAAAATACGTTTTCATTTGCTTCGGTTCATAAAGGCGTGATGCATGCATGCGGACATGACGGTCACACGGCTATTTTGCTAGGAGTAGCTTCTGTGCTTTCTCAGTTAGGAAATGAATTTAAAGGAGAAATTCGCTTGATTTTTCAACACGCAGAAGAGCTGCTGCCTGGAGGAGCCCAGGAGCTTGTGAAAGAAGGCGTGATGGAAGGTGTGGATTATGTAATTGGTACGCACTTGAATTCTGGTCTTCCCGTCGGAGAAATCGGCGTGCTTGCAGGTCCTATGATGGCTTCGCCTGACACGTTTAACATATCGATTAAAGGAAAAGGAGGACACGCCGCAGCGCCTCATGAAGCAGTTGATGCGATCGTTGTAGGAGCGCAAATTGTGACGAACCTTCAAACGATTGTTTCAAGAACGACGAATCCAATCGATAAATTAGTCGTATCGGTTACACAATTTCACGGAGGAACTACGCACAACGTACTTCCTGATAAAGTGGAGCTGAATGGTACCGTTCGAAGCTTTGACGCGGCTCTGCGAGAAAAAGTTCCGGCACAAATTGACCGGATTGTAAAAGGACTAACAGAAGCCTACGGCGCAGAGTACACGTTTACGTATGAAAAAGGCTATCACCCTGTCATTAACTCTGAAGAAATTACAAGGTTAATTGAAGAAACAGCCATTGAAGAATACGGAAAAGACCGTGTAAAGACGCTGTCTCCTAAAATGGGAGGAGAAGACTTTTCAGCTTACCTGCAGGAAACGGAAGGAGCATTTTTTAACATTGGAGCGCGAAATGAAGAACAGGGCATCGTATACCCTCATCATCATCCGAAGTTTACGGTAGATGAAGCCTCGCTTGAAGTTGGAGTAAAGATGTTTTTGCGCGTTGCTGAAAAGCTGTTGGCTCGTTAAAAAAAGAGATTCAGACATACAATGCCCCAATTTAAAGACGAAAAAAGGCACAAAGGAGCTCGTATGGATTGCTTGTGACACGGCTGTTGATTTCCGTGCAAGGCTTCGCTTTCCGCGGGCGGCCGCTGAGCCTCCTCGTCGCTTACGCTCCTGCGGGGTCTCACTTCTTCCGCTTTTCCCGCAGGAGTCTTCGTCTTGTCCTCCAACCAACAGCTAGAAGCTACTACATAGATTAAATCTACGTTCGCTAGCACAATGAAAAGATCCCAACTGTTTATGGTTCGGATCTTTTTTCAACTAAACTACGTTTGTCCCACCGACTCTTCTTTACGACATCTTACTTTGTATCCTTATAATTCGTCGCAAATCCTGCTGCAATTAAACCAATTAGACCTAGCACTCCTACAATAACCGTTATGACCACTATGCTCACCTCAATCGCTCTGAATAATACGCTTTCATTTGTTTAATTTTACCATGAGTCTTCATATGAAAGAAGCTTTTCTTTTAAAGGCTCTAGCTTTTTAAATTTTTGATCATAGCTTTGCCGTTTTAACATGTCATTGGTTATTATCAGCGCATCTTCTTTACGCCCTGCATACAAGTAGGCTTCAATGACTTCGTCAAATCCTTCTGAATAAGGAAACTTTTCGTATTTTGCGAGTTTAAATGAGGCATCGTAGTGTTTCGTTGATTCTTCATATTGCTTTAGTTTTAAAAGCATACGCCCGTTCGCTAAATGTAAATCAGCTCGTTCTAAATCGGTAAGGGTATGGAGTTCAATCCCTTGGTTGCGTATATCAAGCGCATCTTCATATCGCTTTTTTTCTTCTAGCTCAAACGCTTTCTCATAAAAGTGACCAAACTTCGTTAGCGGTCTTCTTGATTTATACAACTTGTAAATGCCGTATAGAATCAAAAGCAATAACCAAAGCAATTCCTTCAACTCTCTTTCATTTCTTTATGTATAATATTTATAATAAAGGAAATTAAAACTAATTGATAGATTGAATGAAAGAAATACATTTGGAGGTATAGGATGGTCATCAATCAGCAGATTTACCATGTAAAAGGACTTCAGTACATCATTCGTTCAGCTCACATTCGCGATGCAAACGAACTGTCTCACCTAAGAGTTCAGCTAGATGGAGAAACGGAAAACTTAGATCGTGAATCAGGAGAAGGGTATATGGACGAATCCGACTTTGAAAAACTTATTCAACGTGACACAGAAAGTAAACGAAACTTATTTTTAGTAGCGGTTGTACATAATGAAATTGTCGGATTTTCAAGATGTGAAGGTAATGAGTTGAAGCGATTGGCTCATAAAGTAGAGTTTGGTGTATGCGTCGCAAAAGAATATTGGGGATACGGAATTGGCAAAGAGCTTTTACAGCAATCCATACTGTGGGCAGAGAGCGCGAGCATGAAGAAAATGACGCTGAATGTGTTAGAAACGAATAAAAAAGCCATTGATTTATATGAAAAGTTCGGATTTGAAGTAGAAGGAGTATTAAAGAATGACAAGGTGCTGTCTGACGGGAAGTACTATAGTACGGTTGTAATGGGAAGGTTTAAAGAGTAAGAGAACAAGGCGCTGATAAAACAGCGCCTTGTTTCGTTACTTTTGCGTTTCACGAACCCATTTGACAATATCATCAATGACATAAGAAGGGATGTTGGCTGAAACAGCATATTCATCGGGCGTGCTTTTTTCACCAGTTCCTTCTGTGAAAAAGTGGTTGAGCTTTGGATAAAGCTTAAAAGAAGTGTTGGAACGCTGAGATAAACTTTGCTTCCAACCTTCAAAATCTTCGGTCGTTACTTGATAATCACGCGCTCCTTGTAAAAAAAGCAGCGGCGTGTTCTGAGATTTTGCAACTTCTGCAGGGTGCCAGTGAGCTAAGTCATACCAAAAATAAGGCGTGCCAAGCAAAAATTCTTTTGGCGGCTGAGCTGGCGAAAAATTTGGGTCTTGTAAAATGGCAAACTGCTGCTGGAAAAAAGAAAGCTGCTCTTTCGGAAGCTGATTCAGCGATACAAGATAGGCAAATTGTTCAAGCATTAACTCTGGAAGTGTGTGGCTCGGTGCAGCAAGTAAAACAGAGCCCCGCACGCTTTTATCAGGCGTTTGATTTAAAATTCGAGGCATCATCATGCCGCCTTGACTGTGTCCTAGTATAAAAATATTGCGGCTGTCGATGCCTTTTTGTTTCGCCATTGCTTTGACTGCAAGTACGGCATCGTTCGTTGTTTCGTCGTCAACGCTTATCTTACTTTCACCGGACATTTTAGCTGTATGTTCGTATGTACGCTTGTTGTAGCGTAAAACGGCGATTCCTTGAGAAGCCAGTCCAGAAGCCAGATCTCGAAACGGCTTTAAGCTCATAAACGTTTCATCTTGATCAGAAGGACCTGATCCGTGAACTAATATGACAACGGGTACATTTTGATGCTTTGAACGTGTTGGAAGAGTGAGCGTTGCTGGAAGTTCGTAAGGTGCTTTGCCGATTAAAAGTCGTGTTTCTCTGTAATTCTTAGGGGTGTCATAAGGCGGTGTGGAAAATGAAAATTGGCGCTCGTCCGGTACAATTCGCCAGTCATCAATTTGACGATTTTGACTAAAGCGAACGGTTAAAGTAGCTGATGCATGTTCAAATTCAATGGGGATTTCTACATTTCGATGAACGGTATTGACTTCACCTTGTACAGCTGTCCCAATCTTTTTTACAGCACCTAACTGAGCCGTTAGAGATGACCACCACGTTTTTAGGTTGTCTTCACTCATTTTTGACTGCAGGCTGCGGGAAAAGTAGCGCGTAGCTTCTTTTGTTTTTCCGTTTGCTACATTCGTTAAAAATACGTTTGCTCGTTTGACTTCAACTTTTGCTGAGTGATGAGCAGCATTCGCCGCTGCTTCAGCTTGAATGGTTGAAGTGGACATAGGGAGTGCTTGAAGGCCGAGAGCTAAAGAAACAGCGAGTGGAAGGGCAGCTTTTACTTTTTTCATACATCATCCTCCTTGGCAATTCTTGTACTCTATTAGTATACCAATTTTAGGTAAATGGAGTCATGTCATTCTGAGATAAAAAGAAAGGAGCTGGGCCGTAAATATGGTAAAATAAAGAAGTTGAATTATTTAGAAAATTAAAATAAATCTAGAAGTGTAAAAGAGGAGGAGCTTTTATGACCTATGATCCGCATTATCATCCATATCCATCTTACCGAGTTCCCGTTTATGCAAAGAAAGGAATGATATCCACATCTCAGCCGCTTGCAGCGCAGGCAGGTCTTGATATCTTAAAAAAAGGAGGTAATGCTATTGATGCAGCGATCGCGACAGCGGCAAGTCTTACCGTATTAGAGCCCGCCTCTAATGGAATCGGAGGAGACGCGTTTGTGCTTGTTTGGACGAATAATCAGCTGTATGGACTAAACGCGAGCGGACCTTCTCCGCAGTCTATTTCCATTGATGCGCTGAAGGAAAAAGGATACAAAGAAATTCCTAAGTACGGAATGATGCCCGTTACGGTTCCCGGTGCTCCGGCTGGTTGGGCTGCTTTATCAAAGCGATTTGGTAAACTGCCTCTTTCTCAAGTGCTGGAGCCTGCTATTCAATATGCTAAGGAAGGATTTCCGTTAGCGCCTACACTCGCTAAACAATGGAAACAAGCGTACGATACGTTTAAACGAGTACATACAAGCGAAGAATTTGAATCGTGGTTTCAAACGTTTGCGCCGAATGGACGAGCACCAAAAGCAGGAGAGATGTGGTCGTCTACTGATCATGCTCATACGCTTCAGCTCATTGGTGAGACAAATGCAGAAGCCTTTTATAAAGGTGAGCTTGCAGAACGTATGGATGCATTCAGCAAAAAATATGGCGGCTTTTTATCAAAAGAAGATTTGGCAGCTTACGAACCGGAGTGGGTAAATCCTATTTCCGCTCACTACCGTGGATATGATGTTTGGGAAATTCCTCCGAACGGACAAGGGCTTATTGCGTTACTGGCATTAAATATCGTAAAAGGTTTTGAGCTTCAAGAAAAAGACGCCGTCGATACGTATCATAAACAAATCGAAGCGATAAAGCTTGCGTTTGCGGACGGAGCAAAATACATTACCGAAGAAGCGAAAATGAACGTACCTGTCAGGGAACTGCTGTCTGATACATATGCAAGCTATCGCCGCAGCCTTATAGAAGAACATGCTCTGCAGCCTGAAGCAGGAGAACCTGTCGGAAGCGGAACAGTGTATTTAGCAACGGCTGATGAAGAAGGAAACATGGTTTCATTCATTCAAAGTAATTATATGGGCTTTGGTTCTGGAATTGTTGTGCCAGAAACGGGAATTGCTCTGCAAAACCGCGGTCACAATTTTTCAATGGACCCTAATCACGATAACTGTCTTGCTCCTAATAAAAAAACGTTTCATACCATTATTCCAGGCTTTCTCACTAAAAATAATGCGCCCGTAGGACCTTTTGGCGTGATGGGCGGGTTTATGCAGCCGCAGGGACATATGCAAGTTGTCATGAATACGATTGACTTTCACCTTCATCCTCAAGCCGCTTTAGATGCGCCAAGATGGCAGTGGAAAAAAGATAAAACGGTGCTTGTTGAGCCGACTTTTCCTTCACACGTAGCACAAGCGCTTGAACGAAAAGGACATAAAATTGAAGTAGCCGTGGATTCGATGGCATTTGGGCGCGGACAGATTATTTGGAGAGACGCTGAAAGCGGCGTGCTATGCGGAGGAAGTGAATCACGAACGGATGGTTGTGTAGCTGGATGGTAAGAACAAAATAGATCAAGAAAGAAGCCCGTACTGATTAGAGTCGGGCTTTTTTCATGTCTCAACCATATGTATAAATCTCTTCAAAGAACTGAAAACTAAAACAAACATGTACGTAAAGAGAACGGGATTAGAACAACCGTCTTAAGCTGCCAATCGACACGAAGGTATACTAACAACACTTGGTGAAAGGAGCGAAAAGGTTATGAGAAATAAAAAATTTGAAGTGAATTTTTTACGTACAATGCTGATTATAGGGCTGGGAATGCTCCCTTTTCTATTTAGAAAACCACCGATCAAAGACTGGCTGCTGGCTTATGCATTTAATGCATTAACAAATGGTATTATTGATAAATTTATTGTCTCTCACGGCCTTCTTCGATATCCAACTCGCTTACTGAAAAAACAGTTTAGAATTAATGTGTTGTTCGACTTTTTACTGTATCCTAGCATATCCGTTATGATTAATCAGGCTACGTATCACGATAAAGGGTTAAAGATTTTATATAAAATTGTACTTTTTACGATTCCCATGTTTTTTATTGAATTATGGGCTGAAAAACGAACGAAGCTCATCGAATGGAAAACAGGCTGGATGTGGTACCACACCTTTATTAGCGTAACGTTAAAATCCTACCTTAACCGGCTGCTGATTGGATGGATTCGGAAAATTGAAAAGAAGCAGGACGAAATGAAAATAAAATAACATAACATTGGTTCTAAAAACGACGTTAGAGAGGTGAACAAAGGTGCATATTTCTGTCCTTCTATGGCTGATTTTTCAAAATATCCAGAAGAAAACGTGGAAAAAAATTCACGAGCTATATGCTGGGGTTTTATACGTGAGCTTTTTTAATATTCTTTATTACTTTTTATGTAACGATAAGTTGCTTTGGGATTTTAAATCTTCTCATCTTTCATTAAAAGTACTGCGTATTTTACACCTTATGTTTATTACACCTCTCATGATTTTGTCGTTCTTAGCTACTTATCCGTCTACACTTCTTAAACAGGTAAAATATATCGTAAAATGGGTATGTACAGCTTCATTTGTAGAATGGCTTGGTCTGAGGTGTAAGGGGATTACATTTAGACACGGCTGGCATTTGGGGTGGTCAGCACTTATTTATGTAATGATGCTTATCTTTTCGAGATGGTTTCAAAAAAAGCCTTTTGCGGTCTTGCTGCTATCGGTTTTTGCAACAGTCGTTCTCAGCATCATTTTTAAAGTTCCCATTAGCAAACGAATGCTAAAACATCCGCTGAAACGAATATTGACTCGGCCTTTAAAAGATCATGTGACTCAAGCTGTTGCGAATAAAGTAAGGCGGAAATGCCTGCTCCTCAAGCTGTTCTCGTAAGTGCCTGCTCTCTGTGAAGAGCAGGTTTTTTAGCTTACTGGAGGAATAACGTCCGTCAGCAACAGAATGAAAAAAATCAGGCCGACTCCCGTAAAGCTTAAAGAAGCAAGAAAATAAGCCGTCCAGCGCAAACGAAACGGATTATGTTCGACATTGGCTCCAGACATTAACCTCATGGAGTGAGTGTTATAGTGAGAATGAGCGCTGTTGCTTCCGCTGCTTGAAAACCAAAAAGTTAAAACTGAAAACAAAAGTCCGCTAAAAAACATAAGCTCAATAAAGCGAACGGACAAAAATGATGAGCACGCATAGGTTAATCCCCCTTCAATAAGCAGGGTAATAACAAAAATAAGCTGAGTTCTCTTCAAAAAATCCTCCCCTTTTTTCTCTGTGTCTACTTTTCATTATACAATAATTTACATATATAAAAAGTCTCAAAAATGCTTTTATTATGATATAATGGTAATAAATGTATTGTTAGAAAGTACTCAAAATCCGCATGCATCACGATTATAAGGTCTTTTGTAATGATGAGATTTACTATATACGCTGCGCTTAGCTTCAAGTGCGTAGAATGAAAGTGAGGAGTGTTTATGGGCTTGGGAGAGACTGTGATTGCGATACTAGCAGCGGGAGCACTGCTGGTATACGGTACGTTAGAGCTTTGGTTTGCACCTCGTAATTCTTCTTTTTTTAAAGGGTGGAAGCAAAAACTAGCCGTCATTTTGCCGTTATACGCAGTTACATTCGGCATATGGTTCGCGTTTTATTCGTAACAAAAAAGTCTTACAAAAAGGAGGAATGAAAAATGGAAATCAATCCATACCTCATTCGGTTTTCATGTATGCTGATGCTCTTGTTTGGAGGATTATTTATTATACGGTATGTAAAGACAGGTGACCTTTATTTAGATCAGCTTCTTGTCTTTGGAGCGGGTTTTGTTCTGTTTATCGGCTCACTTATTTGGAAAAGAAAACATCAGCAGAGAGAAAATAGAAAAGCTTGTTAAACGTATAAAAATGTGACAGTATAAAACAGATAAAAAACGTAATCTCGTGATCGTACCATTGGTTACGGGCTGCTGCTGGAGGAAAAGAAAATGAATGTACCTAATTGCCCAAGCTGTCAATCACAGTATACATATGAAGATGGAAACCTGTTCATCTGCCCGGAGTGTGCGCATGAATGGGGTCAAGATGAAAAAGCAGAAAGCACGGAAGAACAGCTTACTGTAAAAGATGCAAACGGTAATGCTTTAAAAGACGGAGATTCAGTTACTGTCATCAAAGACTTAAAAGTAAAAGGAAGCTCATCGGTTGTAAAAATCGGAACGAAAGTAAAAAGCATTCGTTTAGTAGAAGGCGATCATAACATTGACTGCAAGATTGATGGATTTGGAGCGATGAGCTTAAAATCTCAGTTTGTGAAAAAAGCATAACGATAAAAAAGTCAGGATGAAGAAGACTTTCATCCTGGCTTTTTTCTATGTATCTTAACGGACAAAGTGAAATATATAGACCGTTTTGTCTATTTTAGAAGGGATTTAGCTAAATGTCCCGAATTTACTTAAAGTGTCTGAGAACTTGGATATTAATGGAACTTATGTCCGTTTTATGAAGACAAAGGGGAGGGAGAAATGTGAAAAAATTTTTAGCGTTTCAAATTTTAATTGCATTAGTAATTGGAGCTGTTATCGGGCACTTTTTTCCGGACTTCGGGATGGCTTTAAGACCGGTAGGAGACGGGTTTATCCGGCTCATTAAAATGATTGTAGTGCCGATTGTCTTTTCAACCATCGTCATAGGTGCTGCGGGAAGCGGCAGTATGAAACAAATGGGAAGTCTAGGGTTAAAGACGATTATTTGGTTTGAAATTATTACTACCATCGTATTAGGGATTGGTCTGCTGTTAGTGAATTTGCTAAAGCCCGGAGTAGGCCTCGATCTTTCTCATCTTGTTAAAAAAGATATCGGTGAATTGTCTCAGTATACCGACAAGGTCGTGGACTTTAAACAAATGATTTTAAACATCATTCCAACGAATATCGTAGATGTGATGGCAAAAAATGATTTGCTGGCCGTGATTTTCTTTGCTATTTTATTCGGTGTTGCCGCTTCAGGAGTTGGGAAAGCATCCGAACCTGCAATGAAATTTTTTGAATCAACCGCTAAAATTATGTTTAAATTAACGCAAATTGTGATGGTCACAGCGCCTCTTGGTGTACTAGCGCTAATGGCTGCATCTGTGGGGCAATACGGCATTGTCCTTCTGCTTCCGATGCTGAAGCTAATTGGAACCGTCTTTTTAGGCCTTTTTATTATTTTATTTGTTTTATTTCCGCTTGTTGGGTTTTTGTTCAAATTCAACTATTTTGAAGTCTTCAAAATGATTTGGGACTTGTTTCTTATTGCGTTTTCAACAACAAGTACAGAAACGGTGCTGCCACAGCTGATGGAGCGTATGGAAAAGTACGGATGTCCTAAACGAGTGGTGTCGTTCGTTATTCCGTCCGGCCTGTCGTTAAACTGTGATGGATCTACTTTGTATTTATCCGTTTCATGCGTCTTTTTAGCACAGGCTTTTAATATTGACATGCCCTTAACTCAGCAATTATTTATGATGCTTATACTCGTAATGACAAGTAAAGGAATTGCGGCTGTCCCGTCAGGTTCACTTGTTGTTCTTTTAGCTACAGCCAACGCAGTAGGTCTGCCGGCTGAAGGAGTCGCAATCATTGCAGGAGTGGACCGCATCATGGATATGGCAAGAACAGGAGTCAACGTTCCAGGCCACGCCATTGCCTGTATCGTCGTCTCGAAATGGGAAAAAGTATTTCGAACCCAAACGCCAATTCCGCCTGCATCTCACACGGAATCTTTATAAAACCAACCCCCGCTTTAGCTCATAGAGCGGGGGTTTTTTCTTAAATCATTAACGATGTAGACTAGAGTAATTTGTCATACTCAGCCCTACTCAAAAAAAGAGGACGCGCCGCTTAAGTCTAAAAAAAAAGCCCTGTGACTGTTTTTTGGTCACAGGGCATTTTTTTAGATGAATGTTCACAAAATGTTCACTTACGAAGAAGGAAGATAAAAAGCTATACTAAGCCAAGTAAAAAAGATGAAAAGGATGAGGAATATGCCCACAACTAAAAAAGAAAGTATGTATTTTGGAATGATGATGTGCGGAGGGATGGTGCTTGTGATGACGATGTATAACATGTTCATAAATGATGTCATCGGGCATATCACACTTGCAGAAGGTATTTTAAACTTGGTTATCACATTTGTAGTTGCCATGGCTGTCGAAACTTTCTTAGTAGGTCCCGTAGCAAAAAAAGTAGCATTTTCACTGCCGTTTGATAAGTCTAAACAGTTAAAAGTCGTGTTGATTTTATCATCATGCATGGTTATTGGAATGGTGCTTTCCATGTCTGTATACGGATTAATTACGATGTCACTTACGAAAGGTTTAGACGGAGAGCCGCTTCTTTCAAGCTATGCACTGATCGTTATGAAAAACTTTATCGTAGCCTATCCGCTTCAGCTTCTTATTATAGGACCTTTAGTTCGCGGATTGTTTATGAAATTTGTGAAAAAGAATCCGGCAACGGCTTAAGTCAAAACCCTAAGAACGCCTATTTTCTTAGGGTTTTGTTGTGCAAAGCTGTTCAGTCAGAAGAGAAGAAAATTCACGCAAAGCCGCCGATACAAAGGCATCTTTTCGCGTAATAAAAAAAGTGGGAACCTTTCTATATGGCTGCGGCAGCGGAGTTAACGTTAATGAATGTTCGTGATTAGATACAATGGATTTCATCATTACAGCTACGCCCATACCTGCTTTTACACACCCAATAATAGCTTCAATCGTACCAAATTCTAATATGCGTTTTGGAAACACGCCATCTTTTGTCATGAGCATTTCTAACGTATGTCGATATGCGCATCCGCTGCTGAATGCTAATAAATTCATATCGTTTAGGCTGTAAAGAGAAGGAAGAGGATGGCGGCTCACAAGTACAAGCTCTTCATCTCGAATAAATAAAGAGTTTAGATCGGGATGGTCACAGCTGCCCGCCACAAATGCGCCTTCAAGTTTTCGTTCTAAAACCAGTTGAATAAGAACATCGGTTGTATGTGTTTCTAAGATGAAGTCTACATTAGGATAGGCAGTGCAATAAGTAGAAAGCAAAGGCGGCAGCCGAAGAGCCGCGGTGGATTCAGTTGCACCTATTTTTAAAGGTCCTATCGGCGTGTGCGAGCTGCTTTGCACAGCTGCCGTGGCTTCATTGGTTAAACGAAGAATTTGTTCAGCATAACGATGCAACAGCTCTCCGCTGGAAGTTAACGTTACCCCTTTACCGCTTCGTTGGAAGAGCTTTGTACCCAGCTCCGCTTCTAATTGCTGAATTCGCATCGTCACATTCGACTGCACGTAACTTAAGCTTTTGGCAGCTTTTGAAATGTTGTTTTCTTCTGCTACCGTTGTAAAAACAAGCAAATCTTTTATATCCATCAAATCTCCTCCTTCAGCTATCATTTTTATTGATGACTTTTATCTTTATTGCTTATTTTACATGATATCACCGCTACTCTACACTGAAAGTAAAGGTGGAGGAGAGAAAATGAGCAGACAAAAAGCTTCTTATAAGTGGATGATTTTATTTATTGCCACCCTTTCTCAGGCGTGTGCAACGTTTGTCACGTACGGCGCGGGACCATTGGCAGCGCTTTGGCAAAGACTATATGATTTATCGCAGTTTCAAACAGGACTGCTCGTATCAGCTGTTCAAATTGGTCCGATTTTTTCCATGCTGTTCTTTGGAAACTGGATGGATCGATATGGAGAAAGGTGGCTTGTAGGAGGAGGATCTATTTTGCTGGGGATAAGCATGCTTTTTGCCTATAGCGTTGATCATTATTTGTATCTAACAGGCGTACTTCTCGCAGCAGGAGTGTGGTATGGAACAGCACAGCCAGGAGGAAGTAAAGCCGTGGTGAAGTGGTTTCCATCTCATCATAGAGGCCTTGCCATGGGGATTCGGCAAACGGGAATTCCCATTGGAGGCGCTGTTGCTTCCGCGGCATTACCGCTGGTGTTTTATCAATACGGGTGGCATGGGGCTGTTCTCATACAGGCTGCGGCAGCTATCGGGGGAGGTCTTCTTTTTTTAGTATTCTATCGAGAATACCCATCATCGCCAGAAAAAAAAGAAACATTTACGCTTCGTCAAAAAATCATGCGTATTTCTCAAGATAAAACGCTCTATCCCTTATTCTTTGTAGGTGTTTCAATGATTTCTCTTCAAATGATCATTGTGGCGCACTTTATAAGCTATTTAACGAAAGCCATAAAGATGGATTTTGCTTCAGCGGGCATGTTGTTGAGCGTCACACTGTTAGGGGGAATGATTGGGAGAATTGCTTTAGCCTGGCTAAGCGATCATGTGTATAACGGAAATCGAAGAACACCTTTGCAAGCGACGGTTTGGGTGACTGTAGGACTAATCATAGCTATTTCTTATATTGGATTTACTTTGCCTTTTTGGCTACTAACTATTTTTTGTTTTAGCCTCGGCTTTTTTGCAATTGGCTGGTTTAGTTTGTTTATCGTGTTAATAGCAGAAAAAGCGGATGATCGTTTTATCGGTTTAACGGTAAGCATTGCGTTAACGCTCAATCAATTTGCCATTGTGCTTGCACCGATTTGGTTTGGGCTCCTTGTGGATTGGCTCCGGAGCTACGCGTTGGCTTTTAGTACGGCTGCATGCATCATTGCTTGTGGAGGAATATGGTTAAAAAAAGAGCGAGTTCATTCATTTTTAAATAAAAACGTCACTAAATGAAAAGTGATGTAGGGCCATTTATTTAAGAATAGAGAAGACCTCTTACTCTCTAAAACGTTTCAAAGTCATGCTCCCGGGTACACACAACATTAATGAGGAGGAGATAGTATGGAAGCAAAAGCAAAGAATGTTGTGGGAGTATATGAAACGGAACAAGAAGCAATTCATGCTGTAGAGAATTTAAAAAAAGAAGGATACGCATCAGAAGAAATATCTATTATCGGTAAACATAAAAAGACCAAAAAAGTTCAGAAAGAAACGAATACAAAAGCAGAAGGGGCAGCAACTGGAGCGCTTACCGGAGGTACGTTAGGGAGCTTGACCGGAATATTAGCAGGTGCCGGAGCTCTTGCAATCCCGGGAATAGGCCCAATTGTAGCGGCTGGTCCGATTGTAGCTACATTAACAGGTGCAGCAGCTGGTGCGAGTGTAGGAGGTCTGTCTGGTATTTTAGTCGGTATGGGAATTCCAAAACAGCAGGCCGAGCACTATAATGATTCAGTCAAAGAAGGCAGCCTGCTTGTTTTAGTAGACAAAGAAGACTGGGATCATGATGGAAACCCGAAAGCGCCTTTAACCGGAATGATTTTATAGAACTTATTATGTATAGGAGAAAGCTGTCGCAGTGCGGCAGCTTTTTTTATGCGCTGGTTTTATTTAAGAGAACTACATGCACAATAATATTCCATAATAGTTAAAAATATCAAAGTGTTTGAGGGTAACCTGAAAGATAATATGCCTTAAATTATAATGTAATATTATTGTAACAATAATGTATTTATTGTTTTATTTTGGAATTTTAGTTTCAATAAAAGCTTTAACAACGGGATTTACGCGCAAAATACATCCATAAATTAACTGTAAACTATTATACGAAGTAGAATAATTTTCTAATTATTTTTCAAGAATTAATTTTTAGCAAATTATTCATGTTTGAAAGAGGGCTAAAAAGTATATTTCAAAAGTATGTTTACTAAAAAAGTTAAGCAGGTTGTTTAGTAGCATCATTCATTTAGTTAAATCTCGAAAGGAGCTGCTAAAAAATGAGTATTCAAAAAAGTACAGATAGTTCAAGTTTAGCAGAAGTGATTGATCGAATTCTAGACAAAGGAATTGTCATCGATGCTTTTGCTCGAGTATCACTCGTAGGAATTGAAATTTTAACGATTGAAGCACGAGTCGTTATTGCAAGTGTCGATACGTGGCTTCGCTACGCAGAAGCGGTCGGGTTATTAACCGACAAAGTAGAGGAAGAAGGGCTGCCTGGCCGAACAGAGGAGCGAGGAGCAGGGCTTAGTTTTTAAGTCTTTTAATCGTAAGAAAATTCATTAAATAAATAATAATAAGAGAAAAGAGGATGAAACATGTCAACAACTGATAAGAATGTACAAAGTGAAAAACAAGAAAATCAGCAGCAGGAAGAAAAAACGCAAAACTCTTTGAATCTTGCCATTTTAGGAGGCGTAGTAGGAGCGGGAATTGGACTTCTTTCAAGTCCGCAAACGAGTAAAAAAGTACTCAGTCGCTTAGGACAATCAGAAATTGTACGTGCGACAGGACAAGAGTTAAGAAGAAACGCACAGGATATTTTAACGCAGCAAGCGATGGGAGCGTTAAGACAGACGGCTACAGGCTATCTTGAAAAAGACAATTTAAGCAAGCTGCTGGCACCTAAAAAGAAAAAAGAAGAAACATCAAATGAACAGGGAAATGCGCAGGAAGAAGTCAGCGCAAGCGCAGAAATGGAAACGTCTCAGTACGAAGAGTTAAAAGAAGAAAATAAAAATATGAACGATCAGCTGCAGCGCATTGAAGAGATGCTAAACAAACTCATGGACGCGAAGAAGTAAGATATCCGTCCTGAAGGGGAATTTCATGGATAAAAAAGATGTGGAGAAAGCAGCCTTAAAAGCAGGAAAAAAAATAGTTGAGCACACACCTGAACCTGTTAAGGAGAAAGTAGAAGAAAAGGTTAAAGAAAAAGCGAAAGAAAAATTTGTCGAAAAAACCGAAGGGAAACTGCAGGAAAAAGCGGATGAAGCGTCAGAAAAACTGCAGGAAACGAAAGAAAAAAATGCCCAAAAGGTACACGGCAAAGGAGAAGACGCAAAAGAAAAGCTTCAAGACGTCTTATTATCAGTAAAAGATAAGCTTAGCGATGTAAAAGAAGCTGGAGAAGACTTTCAAGAAAAAGTTTCTTCTTCAGACGATAAAGATAAGTCAAAAAACAAGCGGAAAATAAAAGGCGTAAATCAGATTAAAAAAGCAACGGATATTAAAAGCTCTACTAAGATTAAAAGTTCCAATGATATTAAATCATCTACAGATTTAAAAACAATGGGATCATAAGCGAAAGGAGAAATGGGATATGTCTATTCAAAAAAGTACTAATAGTTCAAGTTTAGCAGAAGTCATTGACCGTATTTTAGATAAAGGAATTGTTATTGATGCGTTTGCAAGAGTGTCTGTTGTAGGAATTGAAATTTTAACAATTGAAGCACGAGTGGTTATTGCCAGTGTTGATACATGGTTACGCTATGCAGAAGCAGTGGGGCTTCTTCGTGACGACGTAGAAGAAAACGGCCTTCCTGAACGTTCAAATTCAAGTGAAGGGCAGCCGCGTTTTAGTATTTAATATGAAGTGGTATGGAACCTTCCTTTTTGAGGGTGGTTCCAGCTTTTAGATCTAACTATTGGAGGCTACTAAAGATGGAAATTAAAAAAATTATGCAAGCCGTGAACGACTTTTTTGCTGAAAACGTAGCTCCTCCTCATAAAATTACCTCGGTGGAAGTTACTGAAGATGAAGGCTGGAGAGTTATTGTTGAAGTCATTGAAGAACGAGAATATATGAAAAAATACGCCAAAGATGAAATGCTTGGAACATACGAGTGCTTTTTAAATAAAGAAAAAGAAGTCATTTCATTCAAACGACTCGACGTCAGATATAGAAGCGCCATTGGCATTGAAGCATAAACGATAAGATGGCAGGAGGAACGTAAAAATGACCGTCTTAACAGACAAAAGGAAAAAAGGCAGTGGAGCTTTTATACAAGATGACGAGACAAAAGAGGTTCTTTCAAGAGCGCTGAGCTATTTAAAATCCGGCTATTCCATTCATTTTACAGGTCCTGCCGGCGGAGGTAAAACCTCTTTAGCGCGAGCGCTTGCTAAAAAGAGAAAGCGTCCTGTGATGCTGATGCACGGGAATCACGAGCTCAACAACAAAGATTTAATTGGCGATTTTACGGGCTATACGAGCAAAAAAGTAATCGACCAGTATGTTCGTTCTGTTTATAAAAAAGATGAACAAGTAAGTGAAAACTGGCAGGATGGACGGTTGCTTGAAGCCGTAAAAAACGGCTATACGCTGATTTACGACGAATTTACTCGGTCTAAGCCTGCGACGAATAATATCTTTCTATCGATATTAGAAGAAGGCGTGCTGCCGCTGTATGGAGTGAAAATGACCGATCCTTTTGTACGCGTGCATCCCGATTTCCGCGTCATTTTCACGAGCAACCCAGCTGAGTATGCTGGCGTATATGATACGCAAGATGCGCTTCTTGACAGGTTAATTACTATGTTTATTGATTATAAAGACATCGACAGAGAGACAGCGATTTTAACGGAGAAAACGGATGTAGAAGAAGACGAAGCGCGCACAATTGTAACGCTCGTAGCAAACGTGCGAAACCGCTCTGGAGACGAAAACAGTAGCGGGCTTAGCCTGCGGGCTTCGCTTATGATCGCTACCCTTGCTACGCAGCAAGACATTGCTATCGATGGAGATGATGAAGATTTTCAAACGTTATGTATGGATATTCTGCATCATCCGCTTACCAAATGTTTAGACGAGAAAAATGCAAAAAGCAAAGCCGAAAAAATCATTTTAGAAGAGTGTAAGAATATAGACACTGAAGAAAAGTAAAGGAGCTTGAAAACATGAGTGAAACAAACGAAACGGGCATTTATATTTTTAGCGCCATTCAAACGGATAAAGACGAAGATTTTGGATCGGTAGAAGTAGAAGGAACAAAAGCTGAAACGTTTTTGATTCGCTACAAAGACGCGGCGATGGTAGCAGCTGAAGTGCCGATGAAAATTTATCATCCTAATCGTCAAAATCTATTAATGCATCAACACGCAGTAGCAGCGATTATGGACAAAAATGATACGGTTATTCCAATCAGCTTTGGGAATGTATTCAAATCAAAAGAAGACGTAAAAGTTCTTTTAGAAAACCTTTATCCGCAGTTTGAAAAGCTGTTTCCAGCCATCAAAGGAAAAATTGAAGTTGGTTTAAAAGTAATTGGAAAAAAAGAATGGCTCGAGAAAAAAGTAAACGAAAATCCTGAACTTGAAAAAGTATCAGCATCCGTAAAAGGAAAATCAGAAGCAGCCGGTTATTATGAGCGTATTCAGCTTGGAGGAATGGCTCAAAAGATGTTTACTTCCCTGCAAAAAGAAGTCAAGACAGATGTGTTTTCTCCGCTTGAAGAAGCAGCTGAAGCAGCAAAAGCAAATGAGCCAACGGGCGAAACGATGCTTTTAAACGCTTCTTTCTTAATTAACCGAGAAGACGAAGCGAGGTTTGATGAAAAAGTGAATGAAGCGCATGAAAACTGGAAAGACAAAGCCGATTTTCATTACAGCGGTCCATGGCCTGCTTATAATTTTGTGAACATTCGCCTAAAAGTAGAAGAGAAATAACGTGCTTCACAAATTAGTAACCGCACCTATTAACCTTGTAGTGAAAATCGGCGAAAAAGTACAGGAAGAAGCTGATAAACAGCTATATGACCTTCCGACGATTCAGCAAAAACTCATTCAGCTTCAAATGATGTTTGAGCTTGGTGAAATTCCGGAAGAAGCGTTTCAAGAAAAAGAAGATGAATTGTTAATGAGGTACGAAATCGCGAAACGCAGAGAAATTGAACAATGGGAAGAGCTGACAAAAAAAAGAAATGAGGAATCCTAGATGGGAGAATTACTGTATTTATACGGTTTAATTCCAACAAAAGAAGCAGCAGCCAGAGAGCCGTTTCCATCTTATAAAGGGTTTGACGGAGAACATTCACTGTACCCAATAACGATTGATCAGGTGACGGCTGTCGTTTCTAAGCTGGATGCTGACGCCTATTCAGAAGAAGTGATTAAAGAAAAAATGGAGCAGGATATGAGCTGGCTGCAGGAAAAAGCATTTCATCATCACGAAACGGTAGCCGCTTTGTACGAAGAATTTACGATCATTCCATTAAAATTTTGCACCATTTATAAAAGTAAAGAAAGTCTGCAGGCAGCTATTGAGCTTAACAAAGAAAAGCTAGAGAATTCACTGACGCTGCTTCAAGGAAATGAAGAGTGGAACGTGAAGATTTACTGTGATGATAAAGAGCTTAAAAAAGGAATCAGCGAAACGAATGAAAGCGTGAAAGCGAAAAAAGAAGAAATTAGTGAATTGTCACCAGGAAGACAGTTTTTTGAAAAGAAAAAAATAGATCAGCTGATTGAAAGAGAATTAGAGCTTCACAAAAACAAAGTGTGTGAAGAGATACATGACAAGCTAAAAGAACTGTCGCTTTACGACTCTGTTAAAAAGAATTGGAGCAAGGACGTAACGGGCGCAGCTGAACAGATGGCGTGGAACAGCGTGTTTCTTCTTCCGTCTCTGCAGATCACTAAGTTTGTAAACGAAATAGAAGAGCTTCAGCAAAAGCTTGAAAATAAAGGCTGGAAATTTGAAGTGACGGGACCATGGCCACCCTATCATTTCTCGAGCTTTGCGTAAAGTGAGGAATTAACATTATGTCTCTTAAACAATCCATGGAGAATAAAGATATTGCTCTTATTGATATTTTAGATGTCATTTTAGATAAAGGAGTCGCCATTAAAGGAGACTTAATCATTTCCATAGCCGGCGTCGATTTAGTGTATTTGGATTTGCGGGTGCTTATTTCTTCGGTTGAAACGCTTGTGCAAGCAAAAGAAGGAAATCGCAAACCCATCACTTCTGAACAATTTGATAAACAAAAGGAGGAATTACTGGATGCAACCGGTCAGCCAAGCAAATGGACGAATCCACTTGGATCCCGATAAAGCTGAACAAGGCTTAGCGCAGCTTGTGATGACAGTTATTGAGCTATTGAGGCAAATCGTTGAACGTCATGCCATGAGGCGGGTGGAGGGTGGAACGTTGACGGACGAACAAATTGAAAACTTAGGAATTGCACTAATGAACTTAGAAGAAAAAATGGACGAGTTGAAAGAGGTGTTCGGTCTGGACGCAGAAGATTTAAATATTGATCTTGGACCGCTAGGCAGCCTGCTTTAAGCGGTCAGTGGGAGGAACAGTATGGCAGTCGAACATAATATGCAGTCAAGTACGATTGTAGATGTGCTCGAAAAGATTTTGGATAAAGGAGTCGTCATAGCGGGGGACATCACCGTAGGAATTGCAGATGTCGAGCTATTAACGATAAAGATCCGCTTGATTGTGGCTTCGGTTGATAAAGCAAAAGAAATCGGCATGGACTGGTGGGAAAATGATCCCTATCTCAGTTCAAAAGGAGCCAATAGTAAAGCGCTCGAAGAAGAAAATAAAATGCTGCATGAGCGGTTAAAAACGCTTGAAGAAAAGATAGAAACAGAACGTTAAAAACTGTACGCTACTTAAAAAATGGAGGGATTTACAATGGCAACTGAAACAAAATTAGATAACACACAGGCAGAAAACAAGGAAAACAAAAATACGGAAAACGGTTCAAAAGAAAAGAACGATTCAAAAGCAAGCAAAACAACAAGCAGCGGGCCAATCAAACGAGCGGTAGCAGGAGGTATCATCGGTGCAACGATTGGATATGTATCGACTCCTGAAAATCGAAAAAGCCTTCTTGACCGCATCGATACAGACGAATTAAAAAGCAAAGCATCTGATTTAGGAACAAAGGTAAAAGAAAAATCAAAAAGCAGCGTGGCCAGCCTGAAAACATCTGCGGGAAGCTTGTTTAAAAAAGATAAAGATAAATCAAAAGATGATGAAGAAAACGTAAATTCTTCTAGTAGCGAAACAGAAGACGATAACGTTCAAGAGTACGATGAGTTAAAAGAAGAAAATCAAACGCTTCAAGACCGTTTATCACAGCTTGAAGAAAAAATGAACATGCTTGTTGAGCTTAGCCTCAATAAAAATCAAAATGAAGAAGCGGAAGATACAGATTCTGACGAAGAAGAGAACGATGAGAACGAAGAAAACGAGCAGGACGATGAAAACGAAGAAGAAACATCTAAGCCTCGTAAAAAGAACAAAAAAGAAGAGGAGCAAGAAGAGGAAGAAGAAAGTGAAAGTGACGAAGACAGCGAGGAAGAAGAGGAAGATTCTCGTTCAAACAAAAAAAATAAAAAAGTAAAAACAGAAGAAGAAGACGAAGAAGAGGAAAGTGAAGAAGAAAAAAAGGAAGCGAAACCAAAAAAGTCAACAGCTAAAAAATCAAAAAATACAAAAGCAAAGAAAAACACGGATGAAGAAGATGATGACGCAACATCTCTTTCTAGTGAAGACGATACAACAGCCTAAGACGTAAAGGAGGAAAGAAATACATGAGTACAGGCCCTTCTTTTTCAACTAAAGACAATACGCTTGAATACTTTGTGAAAGCTTCTAATAAACACGGCTTTTCACTTGATATTTCATTAAATGTAAACGGCGCTGTGATTTCCGGTACCATGATTTCAGCAAAAGAATACTTTGATTACTTAAGCGAAACGTTTGAAGAAGGCAGTGAAGTGGCTCAGGCGCTAAGCGAACAATTCTCTTTAGCAAGCGAAGCGAGCGAATCAAACGGAGAAGCAGAAGCCCATTTTATTCATTTGAAAAATACAAAGATCTACTGTGGAGACAGTAAGTCTACTCCTTCAAAAGGAAAGATCTTTTGGAGAGGAAAAATAGCAGAAGTAGACGGATTCTTCTTAGGGAAGATTTCTGATGCAAAATCAACGAGTAAAAAGAGTTCATAAAAAACGGCGGGGTGAGTGCCCCGCCGTTTTTTAGTGATGTGATGAGATATGCAGCTTCTTTTTTCGATACATGAGCGGAGTCATCTTCATTTCTTTTCGAAACTGATTAATAAAATAGCTTGTACTATTAAATCCTACTTGATAGGCGACGTCCGTCACATTTGCTTCTGCTTGCTGCAGCATAACTAAGCTTTGCTGAATTCGATAGTTTAATACATAGGTCAAAGGAGATTTTTTTAACATTTTCTTGAAATATCGACAGCATTCAGAACGGCTTAATTGTCCCGCTTTGGCAATATCATCGAGCGTAATCTTTTCAGCAAAGTGCAAATGAATCCAATTAAGCATTTGCTTCATCCGCTGATTTTTGATCATTTCTTTTTCATTGTATTTCAGCTGCAAACCGTTAAGAATTACATTTTTCCACAGTATGCTGAGTGCAGAGGCAATCTCTATTTCATAGTGATGCGGCTGCTTATGAATCCATGTGTATATCTTATGTATAGACTCTAACACGTTATTCCCCCACGCTTGCTTTGGACTGATGAATAAATGTGGTAGATTCGTTGCATGAATGTAGGGATAAACGTAATTTGTAAAAAGCTCTTGCGGCACAAGAAAATGAGGAGAAACATTTAAACAAATGTACACGCAGCCGGATTTGTTTATGTCTTCAGTCATATGAAGACATCCGCTGTTAATAAACAGTCCGTAGCCTTGTTTTACAGTCACTGTTTTTTCATTTATTTGAAAAGACGCATGACCTTTTATAACCAATACAAATTGAAGCTCATCATGCCAGTGAAGAGGGATGTAGCCGTTTATGTGATCACTGATCGTTGTTTGATAACATGCTACTGGCAGCTCAACGGTGCGATGGGTCGTTAGCTCTTTTAAGTTTTCATCAATTTTAAAATGTGCTGCTGGCATACATGGTCACCTCAATATATTTATATTTTTTAATGCAATATGCGTATTTTCTGCCCCGTTTTTCACTTATTATAACACTATTCTTATAATAAAAGTGAGGGATGAAAGATGAACGATCTCAGCAGAAAAAAAGGGTTCTTTTTTGTAACAACGGGAGCTATATGTTGGGGGATGGGAGGAACGGTTGCTCAAAAGCTTTTTCAAGAATTTGAAATCAGTGTAGACTGGCTTGTTTCAGTACGGCTGCTCACTGCGGGTTTTTTGCTGCTAATGATTTCATGTATAAAAAGGAATCGTTCTCACGTACTTGGAGTATGGAAGAACCGAAAGTCAGCTTTTCAGCTCGTCGTTTTTGCCATAGCTGGTATGCTCGCCGTTCAGTATACGTATATGGCTTCTATTAAGCATGGAAATGCAGCAGTAGCTACGCTGCTGCAGTATTTATCACCGGTGATGATTATCATTTATTTGCTTTTGCGCAAGCAGTCTATATTTACGCGACAAGACGTCATCACTGTTCTGCTGGCACTGGGGGGCTGCTTTTTTTTATTAACAAACGGCTCTATTTCTCAGCTGTCTGTTCCTGTATCTGCCGTTGTTTGGGGAGTGCTGTCAGGCGTAGCGGCTGCTTTTTATACGCTGTATGCAGTTCCGCTGATCAAAAAGTACAGTTCGCTTGTCATCGTTGGCTGGTCAATGGTAATTGGGGGAAGCGCAATGAGCTTTATTCATCCTCCTTGGGAAGCGTCAAGCTTATCACCAATAACCTGGGGATATATTTTATTTGTCATTATTTTTGGCACGATGCTTGCTTTTTGGTTTTATGTAGAAAGTCTGCAAAGTCTTTTACCTAAAGAAACGAGTTTGCTTGGAAGTTTAGAGCCTTTAGCCGCTGTTATCACAACCGTTGTTTGGCTGAAAGAGCCTTTTGGTTTTTATCAATGGATGGGCACAGCTTGTATTATTGGATTAGTTTTATTACTCACACGAACGAAACAAGTATCTTCTGAGACGACACTTTCAGCATAAATGGGGGCTTGCTAAAAGAAGAAGCAAACCAATGTCACTTTGCCGCCGAATCTGTAGAAACTCGTTTGACTTTTAAAATCTTTACATATTGAATAAACACTCTTTCTTTTGTAGAGACATTTAATTTAGCAAGTCTTGATGCGTCATCTCGGTTTTTAGCAGCTTCTACTACAAAAGTTCCTTTGATTTTGGCTTCATCTTTTAGAACGGAATAATGTATTTCAAATTGTTTTGTTTTCGTTTTCTCCATGGTGATAAACTCCTTTGCCTGATAAATTAATGTATTGCTATGAAATAAGCTTTGATAAAAAGGAAGAAAAGAACGTAACATATACTACTAAATCAAATGCAAAGCGGCAGTGACTTTTATCACACCACAACCTAGTATTTCATCTTTTTACCAAAAAAGATAGGGTGTTTTACCGCCGCTGCTTGCAAAATCTTTTATTCTTTCTGCTTGACCTAGAGTTAACTCTATGGTTTATCTTGTAGTAGTATCATTTCAAGGAGGGGCTTTACATGAAGTATCATACAATTGCTAATACTGACTTACACGTATCAAATTTAATTATGGGAAACATGCGTTTAACAGAGCTTTCTTTACAAGAAGCAGAGAAGCTAATCCGCACAGCGATGGAAGAAGAAATTAACTTTTTTGATCATGCTGATATTTACGGTCCTGATTATGTAGGGCAATGCGAAGAATATTTTGCAAACGCTATACAAATGAACCCAAGTCTTCGTGAAAAAATGGTGATTCAAAGCAAATGCGGCATTAACGCAGCGGAAAATTACTATGACTTTTCAAAGAAGCATATCATAGACTCTGTTAACGGCAGCTTAGAGCGTTTAAAAACAGATTACTTAGATCTTTTATTACTGCATCGTCCAGATCCACTAATGGACCCTGAAGAAGTAGCAGAAGCATTTAACGAACTGCAAAACAGCGGAAAGGTACGTCACTTTGGTGTATCGAATCACAACCCAGCGCAAATTCAGCTGCTTGAAAAATATATTAACCAAAAGCTTGTCGTAAACCAAGTGCAGTTCAGCATCGCACATACGCCAATCATTGATTCTGGTATTTCGTTAAACATGGGAATTGATCAAGCTGTTAACCGCGACAGCAGCGTGCTTGAATATTGCCGTTTGAACGATATCACGCTTCAAGCATGGTCGCCGTTCCAAAACGGATTTTTTGAAGGTCCTTTCCTAGGTGATAAAGAGAAATTTGGAAAGCTAAACGAAGTAATTGATCGCATCGCAAGTAAATATAGCGTGACGAATACAGCGATTGCCGTTGCGTGGATTACAACGCATCCTGCAAATATTCAAGTAGTACTTGGTACGACAAATATTCAACGTATGAAAGATGCAAGCAAAGGTTCAGAAATCAAGTTAACACGCCAAGAATGGTACGATATTTATAAAGCCGCTGGCAACATGGTGCCTTAACCGCTTTAGTCTCTAAAATAAAACAGGTAACTCCGTTCGAACATAGAACGGAGTTACCTGCGTTTTACGATAAGAACTACTGGTTAAGCTAGAAAAAGATTTAGCAGCAGCTCAATTATTTTTGTGACGCCAAAACCTAATAAAAAGGCAATAAAACCGCCGATTACAATGGTAAGCATCATGTGAGCAGTATTCATCGTATCATCCTTTCTGAGTTGAATGTATGTTGCTGCTTGTACAAAAAGTCTGCAGCATAAAAAGCGCAATGAAGAAGACTCTAAAAGAATAAATCCTCGAGATAACTAGAGGTCAAGGCAAAATCATGATGTTTTTCTGAGAAGGTTAAGATGTAGGAGGAAGCAGTATGACGTATACCATTTCACAAGTTGCGAAGAAATTGAACGTGACAATTTATACCATTCGCTATTATGATAAAGAAGGGCTTTTTCCATTTTTAGATCGTACAGCGTCAGGAAATCGTATTTTTAAAGAACAAGATATTGAATGGATTGATTTAATTTGCTGTTTAAAAAGCACGGGTATGCAAATCAAGGATATTCGAACGCTTATTGAAAACTGTACGCTTGAAAATGCCGTGCTTGATAAAAGTCTGCAAATGCTGATGGACCATAAAAAAGCGGTGCAAAAAGAAATCGAAGAAATCCATCACAAGCTTGAGACGATTGATTATAAAATTAAGCACCTGCCGGAAATGTACGAGCGAATTGTGAACAAGCCTTCAAACTAAACAAAAAAGGAAGCGTAAAAATGATCGAAAAAGTAGTACCTCTCACTGCAGAGAATATACAGCAGTGCATTGACTTGTATCTAGATGTATTTACAAAAAAGCCTTGGGATGAACCATGGACGGAAGAATCAGCTAAAGAAAGGCTGACTGATTTACTGAACACGCCTAAATTTATGGGCTATTTATTTTATGACAAAGGAAATTTAATTGGCATGATTGCAGGTCACGCGAAAAAATCATACAGCGGTATGACCTTTTACGTGGCCGAGCTTTGCGTCAGTGCAAGCGTGCAAGGAAAAGGATATGGTTCAGCTATCTTAAGCCGGTTTGAGAACGAACTTCAAAGACACGATATCAACAGCTTGTATCTCTTGACGGCGACTGGAGGAGCTGCACAGGCTTTTTATGAAAGAAACGGCTATACTGTAAATGATCAGCGGGTCGTCTTGAAAAAATCGTTTGTATAATTTTGTACATAAAGCGGGAAGAGAGTTGCAGAGTGGCTCTCTTTTTAATTACTCTTTTTACCTATTAATATGTAGAAGAAAGGGAAGTATGAACAAGAAAAATAAGGTAATGAGAAGGCGTAAACAAGGAACGGTAGATTAAAAAGCCCGTGGTTTTTTCTCAGTGGTGAGTCTCATTATGAGCACACTTAAAAACAGTGCCCATTATGTGGACACTGCTTTTTCATAATAAAGTGGAAAGCTAGCTTTTGGTAAAAAATTAGTGGAAATGAAGCTGGTCATCATTATTTCTAATGATTAGCAACCGCCAAATCCTCCCCAGCAAGCACAGCCGATGATGATTAATAAAATGAATAATACGATGATTAAAGCAAAGCCACTGCCAAATCCGCAGCCGCCACCGCCGTAACCGTAACCGCCATAACCACAGCCACCATAGAAGCCCATATAGTTCACCTCCAAGTTCTGAGTACATTTTTAACATATGCCTGAAATGCAAAAGTGCTCCAAAAATATCCAATGATTTCAATGAAAATAAAAAAAGATAAGAAAATAAGATGGACACGGTACTTTTTTTCACTTTCTACATAGGATGAATCATCCCAAGATCTCATATATGAGCCCCCATGTTATAACGAAGCAGGCTAATACCACTTCCTCCTTAGCCTGCGTACATAATGAAGTAGAAGCCGAAGAATTTTTTCTTCGGCTTCTTGTTTTTTACGATGAAGTAAACATGTTAGTACTTTCCGTATACCCTTCTAAGTCAGGAACCGCTTCTTTTGTATGTATTAGGTACTAAAGACAAATCAAGCTCATTTTCATATAAACTTAGTCATTTGCTTTTTTTTGTAATTCTTTTCCCTTATTTTCAGCATAACCAAGATATTTGCCCAAGACAGCGAATAGGTAAATGCATATTCTTGGGTGAAAGCAAAAAACAAAAAAACGGAGGTTTCTCTTATGAATTCAGAAATGCATTTTTTACCCACTATGTATTCTCAAGATCATCAACTTCAACACGCAGATGAAAGGTTTATTGGCAGGCCGTTTGGCTTTGGCAGACCGTTTGGTTTTGGACGCCCGTTTGGTTATGGTTTTGGCAGACCATTCGGCTTTGGCTTTGGAGGTCCATTTTTAGGAGGATTAGCAGGTGGGCTAGTAGCAGGCTCACTGTTATCACCATATGGCTATGGCGGTTACGGATACGGTTACGGTGGTTATCCGTATGGCGGCTACGGCGGTTATGGCTTTGGCTGCGGCTGTTAAATATAAATAAAAGAAAAATCTCAGAAGAAGTATTTTTTATATCATTCTTTTCTATAAGGAAGTCTGTTTTGAAATGTAAGGCATTATATCCATCCACAGTGAATCAGAACGTACACCCCATCTCATATATAAAACCACCTGGTCATTTCTCCAGGTGGTTTTTGCGTAATTTTTTCACTTTCACATAGCAAAAGAATCAAAAAAGAGATTAGAACCGCGCGATTTGTTCTTTACATTACAGTAAGAAACGCTTACTATGTGAGAAAATGGAAGATGTTAACGAAGCATTCTTTTTACACAACTTTCTTTGAGAAGTAAAAGAGGGAGAGACATAACATGATTGAAAGTCACACTATTTATTTGCGCCCGTTGACTGCCAGCGATGCGCACGACAGCCTCCGATTGCAAAAGGACAATCGAGACTTTTTTAAGCAGTTTTCTATGAGTCGAGAGCATTCTTTTTATACATTAGAGAGCCAAGTAGAAAAAATTCAGCGTCACGAAGAGAATAGGAAAAACGATCAAGAATACTATTTTGGTCTTTTTCAAAAAGAGAATAATAAATTAATTGGCACCATTAGTCTTTTTCAAGTGATGCGGGGATCTTTACAAAGCGCAGTTATCGGCTATTTTTTAGATCACCATCATAATGGGAAAGGGTACGCAACAGAAGCCATAAAAGCACTTGTTGACTATGCGTTTGAAGAGCTGCATCTTCACCGCATTGAAGCCGGCGTCATGCCACGTAATGTGCCTTCTCAGCGCGTACTCGAAAAAGCTGGGTTTCATAGAGAAGGAATCGCTAGAAAAAATGTAAATATTAATGGCATATGGGAAGATCATCAAGTCTTAGCTATCCTTAACCCTAATGACAAAATAGAAGAAATAAACGAGTTCTTAAAATTTTGATATACGTTTGTACATTTAAAATTTATAATGAGAATAAGAGAATAGAACAGTCTATATTTAAATAGTAGGTGACTAAGGTAATGGAAGAGAGGAACATCAATGAAAAAGCCGTTTGGGATGTATTGCAGATGGCCAGCGAAGTAGTCGGAAGCAGGACGCTGTTTGTAGGGATTTTCGACGAACAATTTTCAGTTATGAAAGCCTTTAATAAAGAAGGGGGAAGCCTTGTAGAGGATGGACTGACGCTACCGTTAGAGCTTGCGGTATGCAACTTAGTCACGTGTGATGAACCCCTTGTTATTCCCAATACAAAACGCGATGTTAGAACGTCTAATTTAGCCATCATTGATGGTGCCCGGGTAGGTTCTTATTTAGGAACACCTATTGTGCTAGAAGATGGGAGAATGTTTGGTACCTTATGTGCGGTCGATCCGGATCCTTATCCGTTTAGCGAAAGTGAAATTCAAGGGTTAAACCGGCTGGCTGGTATTTTGTCTCATATTATTTATAAAAATCAAGCGGCTGTTTTGCCGAAAATTGAAGAGAAAATTCTGCAGCTTGATAAGCTGGCACTCGTAGGGCAGCTAGCAGCAGGGTTAGCGCATGAGATTCGAAACCCGATGCAGTCGGTGCGCGGCTTTATTCAATTTTTATTTAATGAAAATGAGCAGGCAGAGCCTTTTCAAAAAATTGTTCTTGATGAACTGGATCGTATGAATGAACTTATTAACAACTTCTTGCTTGTCACGCAGCCAACAGCGCCTAAAAAAGAAATCGTATCGATTGTAGAAGTTATTCATGATACCGTTGCTTTCTTGAAAAGTGAAGCTGCGCTGTATAATGTCGAAATGAACGTAAGAATAGAAGGAGCCATTCCGCTTGTATCAATCGATCCTGCTCAAATGAGACAAGTGTTTATGAATCTTTTGAAAAATGCCATTGAAGCAATGGAGAAAAAGAAACACGGGGAAGTAAATCTTATTATCAAAGAATGGGAAGATTGGGCTCTTATTGACATTCAAGATACCGGTTCTGGGATTCCGCTATCCATTATTAATAAAGTAGGAAATCCGTTTTTCTCAACAAAAGATGGAACAGGCATGGGGTTAGGGCTTTCTATTTGTAAAACGATCATCAACGAGCATAACGGTACGCTTGCGATTGAAAGTGATGAGAACGGGACAGTGGTGACGGTGAAGCTGCCTTTGACGCTTTAAGATAAAACAAAAAAGAAAGGAGAGCAAGCACTCATCCTTTCTTTTTTTGCTGACTTTTTTAATATGCTGAACTGTCTTCAATCCAGTATTCATAGTCTTCCGCATCTTTTTTATTTAACTTTTTGCCGTTGATGTAAATTTTGTTCCATTCGTAAATTTGTTTATCCAAATAAACGTTAAACACAATGCGTACATGCTCTTTTTCTGTATAATCGTAGCCGGTAAATTGTACAACGTGATGACGGCCTTCTTTTTTAATATAGGTCCATTTTGGATGATCGTTGTACATTTCAAGCGTAATTGCTTCGTCGCCGTAGCGAACTACATCTTTAATATTTGTTTTAAAACACCTTTCATTGGTTATAATCTATCATCTAAAATGACTCTATTATTATACATTATTTCTAGTATTTTTCTATTCTTCCTTAAATTATTTTTAAAGTAAGAATATTTGCGCTGTCAATTTTTTAATGAGAACTTTCATAAAAAAGAAGAATATGGTAGATTTGAAGAAAAAGGAGCTTCCCCAACGTGAATCGTTTAAAGAAAGCCCTGCATCAATCGTGGTCAATTCATTCAAGCACGAAGTGGACGGCTGACAATCCTGCTAAAGGACAGTGCGGAGTGACCGCGCTTGTCGTTCAAGATATCAAAGGAGGAGATATTTTAAAAACTCCGTGTAAAGAAGGCTGGCATTTCTATAATCAGCTCAACGAACAGCGCTATGATTTTACACAAGAACAATTTCGTGAGCCTCTCCATTACGCAGACATTTTATCCAGTCGGGAAGAAGCGTTTATGGATACGAATGAGGAGCAATATGAGGCTTTAAAGAAAAAAGTAATGACCCATTTTGTACATAAAAATTTGCGTTAGAAAGGAACACAGGAATGAAAACTATTCAGTATTCCATTGTTGATGTATTTGCACAGAGAAAATATACGGGAAATCAGCTCGCCGTTTTTAAAGACGCAGGAAGCCTTTCAGACAAAGAGATGCAGCAAATGGCTAAAGAAATTAATTTCTCTGAAACGACGTTCATTACGTCGGCTTCTCCGCAAAAAGGAGAATATGACGTGCGGATTTTTACACCTAATGAAGAAGTACCATTTGCAGGCCATCCGACGCTCGGTACCGCTTATCTTATCCGAGAAGAACTAGAAGAAAAAGATACAGAGGAGCTTATTCTTCATTATAAAGCAGGTCCTACGCCTGTTACATATGATGAACAAAAAGATGTACTGTGGATGACACAAGGTCGGCCGACGTTTGGGAAAGTGTTAGATAAAAAGCAGGTGGCGGACGTGTTAAACCTTGATGAAACTTATATCGATATGCGTTTTCCCGTTCAAGAAGTATCCACGGGTCTGCCGGTCATCCTTGTCCCGTTAACATCGTTAGCAGCGGCTAAATCGATAGAAGTAGACAAAGAAAAGTATTTTAAGCTGATAGAACATACGGAAGCAAAAGCAATCATGGTCTTTTCGCCGGAAACCTATCACCAAGATCATCACGTAAATGTGCGAGATTTTGCTGATTATTACGGCGTTCCAGAAGATGCGGCAACCGGCAGCGCCAACGGCTGTTTAGCAGCATATTTAGTCAAATACGGTTATTTTAATCAGCAAGCTATTGACATATGTGTAGAACAAGGATACGAAATCGGAAGACCTTCACTGCTGTATGTAAAAGCTAGTTATGATGGAGAGGCTTTTTACATTAAAGTAGGCGGAAAAGTAGAGATGATTGCGCGCGGTGAATGGATTTTGTAACAAGCTGTTCATCTGCTGTTCACAATAAGTCCTTATCCTAATAAAAACGCAATAGGACTACGGCGTTTGGTTACACTAGTAAACAGATAGATACTGAAAGAATAAATGATGGCGGCCAAAAGGCCGCCATTTTGAATGGTTGATAAAAGGAGTGGCAGAAGAAATGATTCACATTTTACTGGCGGATGACGATGAGCATATGCGGCAATTGGTTCGTCACTATTTGCAGCTTGAAGGCTATATGGTGCATGAAGCAAAAGACGGGGAAGAAGCTTCGGGTCTGCTTGCTAAGCAGCACATTCATTTAGCGGTTGTCGATATTATGATGCCTCATAAAGACGGATATGAAGTTTGCGAAGAAATACGCAGCTACTATGATTTTCCCATTATTTTATTAACAGCAAAAGATCAGCTCGAAGACAAAGAAAAAGGTTTTTTAGCAGGAACGGATGACTATGTGACAAAGCCGTTTGAACCAAAAGAATTGATTTTCCGAATCAAAGCACTGCTTCGCCGATACGAAGTGGTAAATGAAAAGATGATCGTGCTGAACAGCACCTCTATTGACCGAAAAAGCTATGAAGTGCACTGCAGCGGACGACTGTTCATTCTTCCAATGAAAGAATTTGAATTATTAGCTCAGCTCGCGAGCTATCCAGGAAGAATTTTCACAAGAGAAGAATTAATTCATCTGATATGGGGAGCGGATTTTAACGGAGATAACCGTACAATCGATGTACACGTAAAAAGGCTGCGCGAGCGGTTTGAACATACCGATGATTTTGTCATTACGACGGTTCGAGGCGTCGGCTATAAGCTTGAGGTGACGGCAAAATGAAGACGCTCTATTTGCGGATTGTCCTGACAACCATTGCTGTGATGGTATTTAGCAGTCTCCTCGCGTTTATTGTGGCGAACGTTTATTATCAGTACAGCTTAAAACCTTATAACGATCAAAAGCTTACGCGTATGGCAAAAGACATTGCGAGCTTTTACGAAAGCAATAGAGGCGTAGATCAACAGTCTTATTTACAGCATATTAGTAAACTTGGCTATCAAATATATGTAGTGGACAGCACTGGACATGAGACGTTTTACGGACGAGAGTTTAGAAACCAGCGCTTAGAAAAGAGTGCTGTCAAACAAGTGTTAGAAGGCAAAATGTATCACGGAATTGCAAACTTTCCTTCACAGGTGTTTGTGACGGGGTTTTTTGATAATGTGTTAGCTAATACCATCGGCGTGCCGTTAAAAGGAGAGGGTAACAAGCAGCAAGCGCTGTTTATTCGCCCTGATATTCAGCTGCAGTTCGGGGAAATGCGCATTTTTTTCTCGGTCATTTTACTGCTGATGATTGTATTAAGTATTTTGTTTGTACTTATTAGCACCCGTTATTTAGTAAAACCAATCGTCAAGCTAACGGAAGCAACAAAGCAAGTGGCGAAAGGAAAATACAACGTTGAGCTTTACGTAAAGCGCCGAGACGAAATCGGCGCGCTTGCTTCACATTTTTCCGAAATGGCTAAAAGTTTAGAGCAGCTTGAAGAGATGCGCCAAGAATTTGTATCGAACGTGTCACATGAAATTCAGTCTCCGCTGGCGTCCATTCAAGGGTTTTCGAAAACGCTCCGTTCTGCTGACCTTTCAGATGAACAAAGAAATGAGTATCTGTCTATTATTGAAGAAGAAAGCCGGCGCATGTCGTCCCTCAGCAAACAGCTGCTTACGCTTGCTTCACTTGATAAAGAAAGTGAGCATATCGAAAGAAGAACGTTTGACGTTGCAACTCAAATCAAGCAAGTGCTGTTTATGACGGAGTGGAGCTGGCGTGAAAAAGAATTAGCCATTGAAATAGATCTTCCTTCAACGATAATTTCAGGCGATCAAAAACTGCTTCATCAAGTGTGGACAAATTTGATTACTAACAGCGTAAAGTTCACCGAAGAAGGAGGAACGCTGTCTCTTCGCGTTGGTATGGAAGATACGTATTGCCACGTGGAGTTTCAAGATACGGGAATCGGCATGTCAAAAGAAAGCCTACCGCATATTTTTAATCGTTTTTATAAGGAAGATAAAGCAAGAAGCCGGACGGAAGGAAGCAGCGGTCTTGGTTTAGCGATTGTGAAGCAAATCGTCGACATGCACGGAGGTTCCATTCACGTTGAAAGCGAAAAAGGAAAAGGCAGCACTTTTCACGTCTATCTTCCGAAAATGTAATGAGCCGTTCATCTTCCATTCATTTTCTGTTTTTATACTTTAAATAGAATGAAAAAAGGAGATGAAAGAAAGATGTTTTTGGCTTTACGTGAATTAAAACATGCGAAGCTGCGCTACTTACTCATTGGCGTGATTATGGTGTTAATTGTATGGCTTGTACTTTTTGTATCGGGCTTAGCAAAGGGGCTTTCCTCTGACAATGCTTCAGCTGTTCAAGAAATGAAAGGAAATTACGTTGTGCTTCAAAAAGAAGCGGATCAGCGCCTGACGCGCTCTGTTTTATCCATAAACAAAACAGAAGATATTCAACAACTAAGCGGCAAGAAAAAAGCTGAGCCGCTTGGTGTGATGATGACAGCCGTTATAAATGATGGAAAAGCGAAAAAAATAGACGCCTCGTTTTTTGCTATAAGCACAAGCGGCTTTTTAGCTCCGAACGTAACAGAAGGGAAGATGATTACGGACGATGCAAAACATGAAGCCGTGGCGGACTCTTCGCTAAAAGAAGAAGGAGTAAAGCTAGGTGATACGATAAAAGATACAGCTTCAGGAAAAAGCTTTAGAATTGTTGGTTTTACAAAAAATCAGTCGTTTAGTCACGCGCCTGTTATTCATATTAATCTTAAAGAGTGGAAAACAATTGAAAACACAGGTGCGTTTAATGCAGTGGTGTTAAACATGAACGATAAAAAAGCACATGTTCTTCAAAAAAAGGAGTCTGACATTGACGTGATTAGTAAAGATGAAGCGTTAAAAGGAATTCCAGGTTATCAAGAAGAACAAGGCTCGCTTTTAATGATGGTCGCATTTTTGTTTATCATTGGCGCTTTTGTGCTAGCCGTTTTCTTCTACGTGATGACGCTTCAAAAAATGAATCAGTTTGGCGTGTTAAAAGCGATAGGAGCAAAAACAAGCTATTTAGCGCGAACAATTTTATCTCAAGTAGTTGTGTTAACTTTATGCAGTCTCGCTATTAGTATTGGACTGACGTACGGAGTAGCAGCCGTATTGCCGGATTCGATGCCGTTTCACTTAGACGTATCGCTAATCGCAGGGTGTTCAGCGCTGTTTGTAGCTGTTTCTGTACTGAGTTCATTATTATCGCTGTATCGCGTAGCAAAAGTAGATGCGGTTGAAGCGATTGGGAGGGCTGTTTAATGAGTGAAGAAAAATTAGTTTTAGAGAATGTTAGCAAGTCGTTTGGAGACGGAGAAAACGCTGTAGTCGTGTTAAATGACCTATCGCTGCGTGTAAAAGCGGGAGAGCTTGTGGCTATAGTCGGGCCTTCTGGTTCTGGGAAAAGTACGTTTTTATCCATTGCAGGGGCGCTGCTTTCACCGTCTAGCGGACGTGTAATTATTGACGGAGACGAGATTAATAAAATGTCTCCATCACAAATGAACAGCATTCGTCTCAAGAAAATCGGCTTTATCTTTCAATCAGCTAATTTAATCCCGTATTTAACGGTTCGCGATCAGCTTCTTCTTGTCACGGAACTAGAAGGAAATCGAAATCAAGAAGCAAAAAAAAGAGCGGATGATTTGCTTGAAAAGCTCGGGCTTGCCCATCGAAAGCATCACTATCCTGAAAGTCTATCCGGAGGAGAACGTCAGCGGGTAGCGATTGCAAGAGCGTGGATGAATAACCCTGAAATTATCTTTGCAGACGAGCCTACGGCAAGCTTGGATTCAGAGCGAGGAAGAGCGGTCGTGCAAATGCTCGCAGATGAAGTAAAGCTAAGGGGAAAAGCGGCTGTAATGGTTACCCATGACCAAAGAATGTTGGATTTATGTGACCGCGTTGTGTGGATGGAAGATGGGAAATTAGCAGAATCAACTAGCGTGCAAGTTTAAAAAAAGTGCTGCTCTTGACAAGAGCAGCACTTTTTTACGGTATAAAATTAAGAGATGGAGACGTACTTTCTTGTTCTTCGTTGTGTGCATATTTATTATCTCGATTCGGCACCTCTATACGCTCACTCCTTTGTTAGTAAGTCAGTTAGTTATTCATATTCCGTTTTCGTGAAAAGCGTGTAGCGAAAATGAAACGATTGGCATATGTAACGTCATTTAAAAAGGGAGAAAGTAAGAAGGAGGAAATAAACGAACCGTGAAGAAATAGTAAAAAGGTGATGAAAGGATGAGAACATGGAAAGTGACTGCGTTTGGACTTATTATAGCAAGCTTTTCCGGGTGTTCAAGCAGTGGAGTTCTTGAAGAATCTCCGCCAAAAGCGTATCTTGAAGCAAGCAATCGTCTTTATGACACAAAAGTTGGCACTTACTGCTGGAAAAACACGTGTGTGGATAAAGCAGGCCCTTTAGAATTGTTAAAAACAGAACAGCCGATTAAAGTAAAAGCAAATGAATCGCTATCGCTTGTTATCAAGTATAAGCGGCAGCCCAACGAAAAGCATATGGCACAAATACAAAACAGCCATGAAGTGGAAATACCACTGAAGAAAAATAAGCTGAAAGCACCTTCTGAATCAGGCACGTACTACTACTCATATTCAGTGTGGTGGATGGATGAAAGTCAAAAAAATGTATCTAATGGAGATGCATCGTACGCGTTTGTATTGGAAGTGAAATAAGGAGAGAGCCTATGCAACCCCCTATTATTCTCATTGGACCTATATGCGCGGGTAAAACGACGGTTGGTGAAAAAGTAGCGCAAAAACTAAGTATTCCTCAGTGCTCAATGGACGAAGTGCGATTTTCTTACTACGAGGAAATAGGTTTCAGCAAAGAAACACAGCAGGACATTCGAGAAAAACAAGGGTTTCAGGGTATGTACGCCTATTGGAAGCCGTTCGAAGCCTATGCCGTTAAAAGAATACTAGAAGAGTACAAACATGCGGTCATTGATTTTGGCGCCGGTCACTCGGTCTACGAAGACATGGGACTGTTTCAGCAAGTAGAAAAGATATTAAAACCTTATCAGTCTCTATTTTTATTGCTTCCCAGTGCTGATAAAGAAGAGTCCATACAACTATTACATCAAAGACTGCAGCAAATAACGGATGATGAAGATGTTTTTAAGCTTAACAAACATTTTGTAACGCATCCGTCAAATGAGCTGCTGGCAAAGCAAACAATTTACACAAAGGAAAAGTCGGCAGATACAGTAGCAAAAGAAATTATTTCATCTATATCGAAGGAGTGAAAGCAATGATTAAAAAAATCGGTCAAATTATGGTGTATGTAAACGATCAAGATCAAGCGGTAAAGTTTTGGACAGAAAAAATGGGATTTCAGGTTATGTCCGAACAAAATAATGAACAAGGCATGAAGTGGATTGAGCTAGCGCCGGTAGCGGGTGCTGAAACAACCATTATCCTTCATAACAAACAGCTAATAGCAAAAATGCAGCCGGAATTAAATGTCGGGACACCTTCGCTTCTGTTTTTTACGGAGAATGTGGATGAATTATATAGAGATTTAACTGCTAAAGGCGTAACGGTGGGAGAAATTGTATCGATGCCTTCAGGAAAAGTCTTTAATTTTTCAGACAGTGAAGGTAACTATTTTGCAGTTATGGAAAACGCGAATAATAAATAGAGCAAAAACAAAAAATACCGGGAGCATATATATTGTCTCGGTGTTTTACAGGCAAAGCAGGATAAGTTACTTTTCATTTTCATCTGCTGATTGGCAGTAGCAATACTATTCTTTATAAATTTACTCCTTTTCTTCATTATTTAACGCTATGATTGTATAAACGTGTATTAAGAGTCGCTTTAAGTTTCTAAAATTTAATAAGCCATTTCATAAATCAAGGAGTAATGCCTCTCATGATAAAATTAATAGGAGAAAAAGTGTTATTAAGAGAAGCGACACAGGAAGATGTTAATACGCTCTATTACTGGAAATACGAAGAGAAAAAACAAGAAGCGAAAAAATGGAATGCTCCGTACATACCAGATCGAAAGCTGACGAAAGAAAAGTATATGAATTCATGGGAAGAAGAGTATGAGATTTATCCATCAGTTCCCCGAATGCTTGCGGTTATTATTGATGAAATAGCTGTAGGAACGGTGAACTGTTACTGGGTGGACAAACGTACAAACTGGATGGAAACTGGAATTGTCATTTACGATTCAGACTATTGGAGCGGAGGATATGGATCAGAAGCTTATGGAATGTGGATCGACTTTTTATTTGAGTTTACACCTTTGCATAGACTCGGCATGTCTACGTGGTCAGGCAATATCAGAATGATCAAAACAGCGGCAAAAATAGGTATGAAAGAAGAAGCAAGAATCAGAGAAGCACGTATCGTAAACGGTGAATATTTTGATAGCGTCAAAATGGGAATTCTGCGAAGAGAATGGAACAAAAAGATGAAGCAGGAGCTCTAATACCCTTTGTGCTATGTTGTCATTGAACTAGGCAGTTTAGTTTGATATATCCTAATATGGGGAATAGAGGGAAAATGGGGACGTGTGAGATTTTTATATAATTTAAAACTTCTTCCTTCATGAACGGAAGAAGTTTTTCTTATGTGAAATCATGTCATATGTCAAATCTGGTATGTATAAGATAGAAAATAGGCAATATAGCTGTCCTCTCTCATACTACAAAAAAGTTATAGCCAAGCTGTGCGTATCTTTATGAAAGAATGCACTTATGGCAGAGAGAATGATAGTTGCGATGGAGGTAACTAAATGAACGTTGATGGAGAAAATAAAGTTCCTCATTTTTATTCACTGCGGTCTGTTTCGCGAAAATTATTTGAGGTTATTACCAAACAGCTGAATGTCAGCACAACGTACGTAACTAGAAGAGGAGAAACAGCGATGACGGTCCTCAGCTCATATAACGAGAAGGAAGAGATTATTCCTGAAGGATACAGCGTTGAATACGGAGGTACATACTGCCGCTTAATTATTATGAATGACGGAGACGTTATGCATACGGCAAATCTGATGAAGGATGCCGTTACAAGACAGCTAGAAGTAACGGATCAATTGCAGGTAAAAGGTTTTTTAGGTGTTACATTAAAAGATTTAAAAGGAAATGTATTTGGAACACTCTGTGTAATGGACAAGGAAGAAAAAGAATTTTCAGGAGAAGATATTGCTTTTTTACAATCAATGGCAGGTATCTTATCCCATATGATCGATCTGGATGAAACACGATATCAGATGGGATTTTTAAGCGTCCCAATTATTCCGATTACAGAGGGGGTTTCGATTCTTTCTCTTCAAGGTATTATTGATAAAGAGCGTGCGGATCAGATTATGACAGATGTGCTTCACGATGCAGCTCATAATGAAATAGATTACTTTATCATTGATTTATCGAAGCTGCTTCTGAGAGAAAAAGAGTTTCCGAATTTCTTCTTGAAAATGATTACAGCACTTCAGCTCATGGGTGCTCAAGCAGTTATAACAGGTGTAACCCCCACATTTGCGAAAGAGCAAACTAAAAATCATGATTTGAGAAACTTACAGTTAAAAGTCGTGAAAAATATTCAACAAGCTCTTCAATGTGTGGGGTATAACTTAATCAAAACATGAACCAAGCCTTGGCTCTATCAGCCAGGGCTTATTTTTGTGTATGTATATAATTCAATACGAAACGAAAAACAAGCTGGTATGCTCAGAAGCTGTGAAAGCATCAAATGCAGCATAAAGTGAATATAGATAAAGAATGTAGCTTCATTGAAGCCTTGCGTGATGATCATTACGCACCTTTTGGTGGTGTAAGAAATAGCCGGGGGAGAGACCTGTGTATGGCTGATGACCCTTTTTGCTGTATGCAAAAACATCATGGGGGGAAATACATGCGAACAAACTTTAAAAGGTCCGCACAAACGGATGTGGATATGAGAAAGAAACAGCGGAGAACACTTCAGTCCACTTTAAACACAATAGGGATACTTATGTTTATTGGAATTTTGATCAGGTGGTGGACCGTGCCGTTCGCTATTAGTAAAGATCTCCGAATTTACTATAATCAAGATTTTCAAATGACATTGAACGAGTGTAAAGAGTTTCTTACGTTCGTTTTATGCGCAGCAGGCGTGTATTTTATGTTAGTCAACGTCTACTTTTTAGGTAAGATAGGTAAAAAACTAGTCTATATCGTTCTTGTTTTACTTGCTGTTTTTAACCTCTATATGATGCTTATGCTTCTTGTCGCAGTGACGCATTAAAGTTAAAGTGTGAGTGTAGCTCAAAAAAAGAGGTCAACTTCCGGTGACTCTTTTGGATTGAGCTACGATTTTTCTATGTGAAAAACAGATAGATCTTCAGGCATCTTGATTAGCTGAGCTTCCATATTACTTCCACCTTTTGATATTTTCCCTTGGTACATATGCAAACATTATGTATGCTTTTACTTTCATACAATTCTATCAAATCCATTAAAGCAGATTTATTTTCTAAATTCAACTAAAAAGTATTTTCATTATTTTTCCATAAATTATCTAAGATAAGCGGCTATAGGGTTTAAAGAACAAAAGAAAATTGAAATGATTTTTTATGAGTTTTATATCTTGACGAAAAAATATTTCAGGAATAAGATAGGTTACATAAAGTAACGAATGAAAGAAAAGTTACTTTTTAAAGATTATATTTTTCCTAACAGGAGGAAGAGATATGGAAGCGATGACTTTTGTTTTATTCGGTTCAACAGGTGATTTAGCGAAACGCAAAATTTATCCTGCACTCTATAATTTATTTGTAGACGGGAAAATCCCTAAATCAATTTCTGTTGTAGGACTAGGCAGAAGGGAGATGTCCGACGCTGACTTTCAGGAAAAAGTAAAAGAGTCTATTCATACTTTTTCACGTCGCGTCGAAAAAGATTCATCTCTTATGCAGCATTTTCTTTCAGCTTTTCGCTACAGCCCATTGGATGCAACGAATGCTGAAGATTATAAAAAGTTGTTAAATCTAGTAGAAGCACGCGAAGAGGAACGAAACATTCCAAGCAACCGAATGTTTTATCTATCCGTTGCACCAGAATTTTTTGGTACGATTGCCGAGCATATTAAAGACAGTGGCTTAGGTGCTACAAAAGGTTGGAAACGGTTAATTATTGAAAAACCGTTTGGCCATGATCTACAGTCAGCTCGTCAATTAAACGAAAACTTAAGCAAAGCGTTTAAAGAAGAAGAGATTTACCGCATTGACCACTACCTTGGCAAGTCGATGGTACAAAATTTAGAAGCGCTGGAATTCGCTAATCCTATTCTTCAATCATTATGGAATAACGAACATATTGCGAATATACAAATTACAGCAAGTGAAACGGTCGGCGTAGAGGAAAGAGCAAGCTATTATGACCATTCAGGAGCCATTCGAGATATGGTTCAAAATCATATGCTGCAAATGCTGATGATGACGGCTATGCACTTACCGGCCCGCATTAGCGCTGATGATATTCGAAACGAAAAAATAAATGTGTTAAAAGCGCTTCGTCCGCTTGTAAAAGAAGATATGGATCTAGACGTTGTTCGCGGTCAATATGAGGCTGGAAAAATAAACGGGGCTTCAGTGCCGAGCTACATAAATGAGCCCGGTGTATCACCATCTTCTCAGACGGACACGTTTTTAGCAGCCAGACTATATATCGATAATTCGCTTTGGAACGGCGTTCCTTTCTACATTCGTACAGGGAAAAGAATGGCGGAAAAAGCGACGCGAATTGTTATTGAATTCAAAGACTCGCTAAAAGAGTTGTACTTAGACAAAGGAGAAACAACATCTCCAAATCTGTTGATCATTGAAATTAACCCGCACGAAAATATTACGCTGCAGTTAAACAGCAAAAATCCATTTAATCATGGTCATATTGAGCCTGTACAAATTAATTTTTCAGGTCAGCAAGAAGGAGCACCGGAAGCATATGAACGCCTTATTGCAGATGCATGCGCCGGAGATTCTACATTTTTTGCTCATTGGAAAGAAGTAGAGCTAGCTTGGGAATGGGTTCAGCCGCTTCTTGAAGCATTTCAGGAAAATACAGTGCCGCTTCACAACTATGTTGCTGGTTCACACGGCCCTGACGCATCAAATGAGCTTTTAGAAAAAGACGGTTTTAAATGGTGGTTGGATGAAGAAACAGCAAGTCAATCACGAGAAGTACAGCCAGTTTAATACAAACAAATTGAAAGAAGGATGACACATGAGTACCAACATAGATACACTCGCAGTTAATACGATTCGCACCCTGTCAATTGACGCGGTGAACGCAGCTAATTCAGGACACCCTGGACTTCCGATGGGAGCGGCTCCGATGACCTATGCGCTATGGGCGAATCACTTACAGCATAATCCGGCAAATTCAAGCTGGTTTAACCGAGATCGTTTTATCTTATCAGCCGGTCATGGCTCAAGCTTGCTGTATAGCATGCTGCATCTAAGCGGATACAATGTATCAGTAGAAGATTTAAAAAGCTTCCGCAAGCTAAATAGTAAAACACCGGGTCATCCTGAATTTGGCCATACGGACGGCGTAGAAGCAACAACAGGTCCTTTAGGTCAAGGAATTGCAAATGCAGTCGGAATGGCAATGGCAGAAGCTCATTTAGCGGCAAAATTTAATAAACCAAATTTCTCTGTTATTGATCACTATACGTATACGTTAGTAGGCGATGGTGACTTAATGGAAGGCATTTCTTATGAAGCGATGTCAATGGCTGGCCATATGAAGCTTGGTAAACTTATTGCTTTATATGACTCCAACGATATTTCGTTAGACGGGGAATTAAATCTTTCATTTAGCGAAAATATCCAAAAAAGAGCGGAATCTGCGAACTGGCAGTATTTACGTGTAGAAGATGGAAATGACGTGGATGAAATCACAAGCGCCATCGAAAAAGCGAAACAGCACACGGAACAGCCAACGCTCATTGAAGTGAGAACAATTATTGGCTACGGAAGTCCAAAAGTAGCGGGAACAAATAAAGCACACGGCAATCCGCTTGGAGAAGAAGAAGCAAAAGCAACAAAACAAGCCTACGGCTGGAAAACGGAAGAAAACTTCTATGTTCCAGAAGAAGTAAAAGCTCATTTTGAAAAGCTAGAAGAAAAAGGGATGAAAGCAGAAGCAGAGTGGAACGAACTGTTTGCTTCTTACCAAAAAGAATACGCTATGCTGGCTGATGAATTAGAACGTGCCATCACGGGCGAAGCGTTAATTGAAGTGAATGATATTTTAACATTCTCATCGGAAAAAGCGATTTCGACGCGTGTTGCAAGCGGAGAAGCGATTAATTATTTCACTAAATCTGTGCCATCTATTTTTGGAGGCAGCGCTGATTTATCGCATTCCACGATGACGGACATTAAAGAAGAAGGCCCTTACGCACCCGGATATTTCGGTAATCGAAATATTTATTTCGGCGTACGTGAACATGCAATGGGAGCGGCCGGTAATGGAATGGCCCTTCACGGCGGTGTGAAGCCGTTTGTGAGCACATTCTTTGTTTTTAATGATTACTTGCGTCCAGCGATTCGTTTAGCTGCACTGCAAAAGCTGCCGGTCACATATGTGTTTACTCATGATTCCATAGCAGTAGGAGAAGATGGACCAACTCATGAGCCGGTTGAACATTTAGCTTCTCTTCGTGCAATTCCAGGGCTTACCGTTATCCGTCCGTCTGATGCAAACGAAACAGCAAGCGCTTGGGCTTATGCGCTTCAGCAAGCGGAAGGTCCTATAGCCTTAGTACTTAGCCGTCAAAACTTGCCTGTATTTGAAGAAACAAAACAAAATATCAACGACCTAGCTAAAGGTGCTTACGTATTAACCGAAACAAACGATAAGCCGGAGATGATTTTCATCGCCACAGGTTCTGAAGTAGCACTAGCGGTCAGTGCAAAAGCTCAGCTAGAACGTGAAGGTACATCCGTACGAGTTGTAGCGATGCCTAGCTGGGAGCTGTTTAACAAGCAGTCAAAAGAGTATCAAGAACGCGTCTTGCCTGAATCTGTTTCAAAACGAATCTCTCTAGAAATGGGAATTTCACTTGGCTGGGAACGCTTTGTAGGGCCAAAAGGAAAAGTTTTAGCAGTTGACACATTTGGTGCTTCAGGAACCGGAGCTGATGTGATGAAGCTGTTTGGATTTACAGAAGAAAACGTAGTGGCACAGGCAAATGAATTACTAAAGGCTTAAACAAGAAGATAAAAAGATAAATAGAAGGAGCGGTTCACATGAAAGTAGGATTAGTTGGTTTAGGGAAAATGGGGATTAACTTAGGACAAAACTTACTGGATCAGCGTCATGACGTTGTAGCATTTGACGTAAATTCAAACGCAGTTGAACAAATGAAAGGGTACGGTGCTTCAGGAGTATCAAGCTTACAGGAGCTTGTTCAGTCACTCGAAACACCAAGAGTTGTATGGCTGATGGTTCCTCATACGGTTGTTGATTCTGTTATTAGTGAAGTGACGCCTCTTTTAGCTGAAGGAGATATCGTTATTGAAGCCGGAAACTCTCATTACAAAGAGTCTATTCGACGCTATAACGAGTTAAAAGAAAACAAAATCCACTTTATGGACGTTGGCACATCTGGCGGAATGGAAGGCGCTCGTAACGGAGCTTGCTATATGATTGGCGGAGATCGTGAAGCGTGGGAAATTGTTGAACCTATCTTCCGCGATACAGCAGTAGAAAACGGATATCTATATGCTGGAGAGGCAGGGAGCGGCCACTTTTTAAAAATGGTTCATAACGGCATTGAATACGGCATGATGGCAGCAATCGGAGAAGGATTTGAAGTTCTTGAAAAAAGCCAGTTCGACTATGATTACGAAAAAGTGGCGAGAGTATGGAATAACGGGTCAGTTATTCGTTCATGGCTCATGGAATTAACGGAAAATGCATTCTCTAAAGATGCTAAGCTAGATGACATCAAAGGAGTTATGAACTCTTCTGGTGAAGGGAAGTGGACGGTCGAAACGGCTCTAGACCTTCAAACAGCTACGCCGGTTATTGCGATGTCTTTACTGATGCGCTATCGCTCGCTTGAAGATGATACCTTTACAGGAAAGGTAGTTTCCGCGCTTCGAAACGAGTTTGGCGGTCATGCTGTGGAAAAGAAATAACAAGTGAAATAGTGGGTATAGTAAAAAAAACTAATGGAGGAATGAAAAAATGAAATTTTTTATTGATACTGCAAACCTTGACGATATTAAAAAAGCATACAAATTGGGCGTTTTATCTGGTGTTACAACGAACCCTTCTCTTGTTGCCAAAGAAGGCGTAAAGTTTGAAGATCGTATTGAAGAAATTTTAAAAACCGTTCCAGAAGTAGAATCCGTTTCAGCAGAAGTGACGCCGGATGCCGAAACAGCAGAAGACATGATTGCGCAAGCAGAAGAATTAATCAAAATTAACGGCGGAGATCAAAACATTACGATTAAGCTTCCGATGACACTCGCTGGACTAGAAGCGACTCGCTACCTTGCTAAAAAAGGTGTAAAAACAAACGTAACGCTTATTTTCACTGTAAACCAAGCTCTTTTAGCAGCCCGTGCAGGTGCAACGTATGTATCTCCATTCCTTGGTCGCCTTGATGATATTTCAGAAGACGGCGTACAGCTTGTGGCTAAAATTGCCGAGTTGTTCCGCATTCAAAATATCGATTCTCAAATCATTGCGGCTTCTGTAAGACATCCGGACCACGTTACACGCGTAGCCCTTGCCGGCGCTCATATTGCAACTATTCCGTATTCAGTAATTGAGCAGCTTGTTAAACATCCTTTAACCGAACAAGGAATTGAAAAGTTTGCGGCTGATTGGAAAAACGCTGTTCAAAACTAAGTAAAAGATAAAGAACGTGCGCATTCTAGAAAAAGAATGCACGCGTTCTCTCATAATATCCCTAAAGAGGTAAACATCATGAATACAGTAGACGCTAAAATTATTAAAACCCAATACGGTTCAGAAGTTTATGTAGACGATGCAGAGCATATTAACTTTAAAAGCCTTCATGCGCCGAAAGTTAACCAGCCGCTCTATCGCATTGAATTTGAAATCGGGTACTTTTTATTAAAAGAACACAGATATTACGAATACGAAAAAAACTATTTTTGGCTTGCAGTAAGCGAAGATTTTAGTAAGCTAATTATTCAAGAACCTGATATGGAAAGTTTATTTGGAGCTAAAAGCGAAGACGAAAGAACGGCAACAAAAGCGCTTTTAAGTCAGTGGCTCATTCATACCGAGGCTTATAAAAAGCAATTAAACCAGCATATTAATGACTGCAAAAAAAGTAATGAAACAAATGAGGGCATAACGGCTATTTTAGAAAAGTTGCTGCATATTTCAGCAGAAGACATTGAACAAGCCCCAATAGAGAAATTAGCTGCTTCACGAGCAGTTTAACTTAAAAAAGTAGGTAGGCATTCATAGCTGCAATAGAAAAAGATGCTTCGTTTAAAACACGAAGCATCTTTTTTCATTCTTTATAAAGAGAGAATTTATCTTTAGAATACTCTTTCAGGAGGCGCTTTCTCAATGATTAAAGACATCTATGTTGCGTTTTTGGACTTAAGACAAGCAAATTCAACTATGTAACTTTACGAAAAGAGCCTTAGAAAAAGAAAGGACAGCAATAAAAATGACAATATTGTCGTTTTTATTGACGAATTAATCGGGGAAGGGTACATTATATTAAAACGACATAGTTGTCGTTTTAATATAAGGAGGCTGAAATGATGCTTATTACGATGTTAACAACAGGAACTCGAGGAGACACCCAGCCTTTTATGGCTTTAGGATTAGAGCTAAAAAAGAAAGGATACCGTGTACGAATTGCCGCTTCAGAAGCTTACCAAAACTTCATAGAATCGTACGGGTTTGAATATGCCATGCTTCGAGGAGATGTTTCTAAAATTATAGAGAGCGGAGCAGCAGACGACGCAATTAATGCAGACAATCCTCTCAAATTTTTTTCAAGCTTAAAAAATGAAAAGATGATGGGTATGATGATTAATATACAAGAAGATTTGCACAAAGCATGCAAAGGAGCCGATGCAATTGTATATCATCCAGGTGCGGCAATTGGTTACTTTGCTGCTAAAGAGATGAATATACCAAGTATCTTAGCCAGCCCTTTTCCAATGACACCAACAAAAGACTATCCAGCTTTAATTTTTTATGATCGACCACGATTTGGGAAAATATACAATAAGCTGACGCATCGCATTTTTGAATGGGGATTTTGGAAAGTAGTAAGTGGTCCTTTAAAAAAATATTGGGTTCAGCAGTATGGAGAAGGACCTGAAGATTTTTTATGTCCGTACCCAAAGCAGCGTACAGCAGCTAACCCAACTATTATTTCATCAAGCCCCGCCGTATTTTCCGTATCTAAAGATTGGCCTGAACACGTTCATTCCTACGGAAATTGGTTTATGGACAGTGACCATAGCTATCAGCCGGAAGAGAAGCTGGAAAGATTTTTAAAGAATGGAGAACCGCCGGTTTATATTGGATTTGGAAGTATTGGGGATAAAAAAAACGCAGACGAAACGACTGCTTTAGTGATTAAAGCCTTAAAACTTGCCGGGAAACGAGGTATCATCAATATAGGAGGAAGTGGAATGAATCACACGAGGGAGATAACAGAAGACATTTTATTTGTAAAAGATATCCCTCATGAGTGGCTGTTTCCTAAAATGTCTGCCGTTGTTCATCATGGAGGAGCGGGAACAACAGCCGAAGACCTTCGAGCTGGCGTTCCAAGTGTTATTATTCCTTATGGAAATGACCAATTCGCTTGGGGAAGAAAAATTTATGAGCTGGGAGCTGGAGCAAAAGCCATTCCGAGAAAAGAATTGACGGCTGAAAAATTATCCGCAGCTATTTCCTATACGCAAGTTAATGAAATTCAATCCAAAGCACAAGAAATCGGAAAGCAAATCCGAGCTGAAAAAGGAGCCGAAAAAGCAACTCAGGTAATTATTAATACACTCGAGAGATTCAGGAATAAATAAAAAAGTAAGAGAGCGTGAAAAAAATGCCAAAAGTAAGGGAAGGATACGCTGAAAAAAAGAAGCAAGAGATTTTAGAAGCCGCCAGAAGAGTATGCAAGAGCAAACCGGTGCATGATGTAGCCATGCGAGATATCGTTCTGGAATCTGGAATGAGTCAAGGAGGCGTATACAAATATTTTTCAAACCTTGATGAAGTATTTGTCGGACTTCTTAATCAAGAAAGTGTCAGCTATAAAGTAAAAGATAAAATTGAAGCCCTGCTTCAGACCAAGAAAGACTCCTTTGAAATGCTGCATGATTTCATTATGTATATTGGAGAGCATATCCAAGAATCAATGACAGCAGGAGGAGAAATTTACTTTGAACTAGTAGCGTTGTATTCAAAAGACCCTCAGCGTTTTATGAAAATTGAAGATCAGCTAGTTGAAGTATCAAACCTTAAATATATTCAAAAAAAGCTTCACGACTTTATTACGGAACAAATAGAAGTAAAGAATTTCTCTCCGTCTGTACCAGCAGATGACCTGCTAGCTTTTATGGCTACAGCGATCAACGGAATTACGCAAAATCCAGCGCTGGTCTACAACGTAGATGGACAGAAACAAGCTGCAGAGGAGACAAACGTAGAGCGTCATATAAACACGCTGTCAATAGCTGTCCGAAAGCTGTTAGGAGAATAAATACAGTTGCAACCTTAAAAATTCCTCTTAGTATTGCCAGCAGTGTTAGGTATGTTTAGAAAAATGGTGTGTCACTTCTCCGTCTCGCTTTGAATAGTTTTGCAAAAATTAAGCATAATACGATTGCAAACTATATTTAAGGAGATGGAAAAAATGAAAAAAGGACTTATCATTGCTTCTTCGGTTCTTTTCCTTTCAGGCCTAACTGCGTGCGGAGGAAATAAAGACAACAACGCAATGGACAATACTCAAAATGACTTACGCAACACTTCTACAAACGACGGAGTTGATAACAATATCCCAATGGATAATACTGATCAGCCGACCAAGTCAGTTGAAGCAGCGCAAAATGTAGAAGATATGAAGGAAGTTGATGATGCATATGTGCTTCGTGATAATAACAACGCCTATGTAACAGTAGACCTAGCTGGAAATGACGCAGCGGACAACAACGATAACGGCAAGGTGAACACCGTAACGTATAACGGCGATACTTATCATGAAGTTTCAACTGATTTTGAGCAAAAAATTGCGGACCGTGTGAGAGAAGCAGATAGTAAAATTGACAAAGTATACGTGGCGTTTGTCAACACGGGTTTAGACAATATGAATAACAACAATAACGTACCTGGTGTAGATAAAAATGACAACATCTATAAAGATGATGAAAAAGACAACAACCGTGATCCGGAAGATATTGTAGAAGATCCAAAAGATATGATGGATCGTAACAACAAAGATCAATAACATAAAAAGGCCTCTGAATCACCAGAGGCCTTTGGTTCATTAACTAAGTTCAAGTAAAGAAATAAAAATCGGAAGAACACAGCAAGAAACGGCTGAAATAAAATCAAGCTCGTTCTGTTTTTTTGCAGAAAGCGTGAACTCCATCAAAATAATTGTCAGGATACTCATGAAAAGCGTTGCATAAAAAAGAAAATCGCGCTGACTTTCCACTAAAAACAACACCGCATTTAAAATCAAAATAACGGCATAAAGAAACTTAAGCAGCACGTGAAGCTGCATGCTGAATTTATTCTCTTGTTTGTAGCGCAAGATATAGACAAAAAAGAAAATAAATAAAGTTAATTGCCATGAGGCAGGAAGTAACTGCTGCCATAGATTGTCCAAGAAACTCATTCCTCCTATAAAACGATGATGCATATATGTATAACATACATTTTTATTTTAAAAGTGAAGAGTATCTTTAGGCAAGAACAATTCTTCCTTTTTTATTCTTTTTCTTATACAGGCTCTCAACATAAAAAAAGAACGGTCGCAATGACCATTCTTTTTACTTCACTTCAATTAAAACCTTCGTACCGTCTGGAAACTCATCTACTTGATGTGAAATCCAAGACCCGGCGCCTCGGTTGTCTGAAGGCTTTACATATTCAATATCTGCGCCGCTTCCGCCTTCTTCACAAAAGGCCATCGGAAACTCATCTCGGTCATAGCCGCTTTTAGTCGCAATGCCTTTTAAAGACTCACGGCGGTTTTCTTCAGCACCGTCTCGATCGATTGTACAAACAGCCGATTTTCCTTTATCGATTGCATGTTGAATGTGCGCTGCAGTTTCAGGGTAACGATCAGCAGGGAAGGTAATGACTTCATCGTAGGAGGGATTCGTTGAAGAGTTCTGCTCTAACGGATTTCCTTCAATCATAACAATAACGGCTATTACTAAAATTAAAATACCAGAAACAATTTTTTTCAACCTGTAAAACTCCTTTATAAAACGTTTATCACTCTTATTGTAAAGTAATAAGAAAAAAATGTAAAAACATATAATGGAACTAGCTAGAATTCATAAGACAAACATAAGCTCACGTTCAGCTGCTGAACGTGAGCTTATGTCTAATGATGAGAGTGGTGATGATGCGTTTCGTTTTCAGCTGGCTGTAGTGAACGTAACTCTTCTTTTGATAATTTGCCTACTGCGACTTGCTGAGTAGGAAGGATGTGCTCACCGCGAGCATTAATATCGGTTTTAATATAGTAAATACCATCCTCTTTAAAGGCTGCTTTTGCTTTATACATACTGCCGTCATAATGTGCCTTTATTGTTTCAACTTTACCGGGAGCATCTTTTTTCCACACGTTAAACTGAACGCTTTTGGCGTCATCCACCGTTTTATTTTCTTGCATCACATGGACTTCTAACACCTGTGTGCTCTGTGGCTCTATATTTTCAGGAAGCATCACATGCGCCGACAGAGGCTTTTGCTGCTTGTAGAGCTGGTCTGCGTCACTGTTTACGGAGCACGCGGAAAGCACAAGCGTACTGAGTATGACTAGTCCGGACATTTTCCATTTATTCATTGTTACTGCACCTCACATCGTTTCATCAATCATGCGTTTAAAAATCGCTTCAATGCTGGAATTCGTTTGATAACAAAGAAATCTAAAAGCCACACGATAACTAAGGACAGTCCGACTAAAGGAAAGAGGATACCAAACACGACGATTATACACGTCACGATTCGCATTGCACTTCCTTCAGGAACTTTAGGAGCCCCCATGTTTTTAGCTGGTTTTCTCTTCCACCACAGTAAGGATCCGCTGATAGCGATACCAGCAATTCCGATACAAATAATAAGGCCCATAAGCTGATTGATAAATCCAAACTGTGTGCCTTTATGAAGCGTAATACCAAGCGCAATCAATTTGCCCATAAATCCATAGTTGTCGTACCGATAATCGGCTAACACAGCTCCGGTATATTGATCAAGGTGAATGGTTGCTTCATCTTGAGCTCTTGGTGAAAAAACAGAGAGCGTATACACACCTTGAGCGTCTTGCGGAATAGAAATGGTGTAGCCGTCGTGCATATGCTGTTCTTTTGCAATCGTGACAATGTCATCAAGCGATACTTTTGTATATTGCGAAGCTGTGGAGCTTGGCACTTCTAACGTTTCAGCTCCCCAAGGCACGTCCGCAACATCTTTTGTTTGCACGGTTGAAGTAGGAGCACTGCCTACCCAAATAGACGGAGGGTACCCAACACCTGCGTTTGTGGCGACTTGCTGAAACGCATTGCCCCACAGTCCTGACCACGGAAGTCCTGTTAGTATGAGAAAAAGCATCCCCGCTGAAATCCAAAAGGCCGGTACTGCATGAAGGTCACGTATCAGTACGTTTTTACCTTTTGAAAAACGAGGAATCAGCACGCCTTTTATTTTGTCTTTTTTGCGCGGCCACCATAAAAAAGCGCCGGTTACAATTAAGACAATTGCCCAGCAGGCCGCAAGTTCTACGATACGATCACCTGCTGTTCCCGCCATCAGCTCTCCGTGAAATTCTTCAATTTGATTCATCAAGCGACTGGAATCATCTACTTTTCCTATGATGTGACCATTGTGAGGGTTAACAAACATCGTATATGTATGGTCTTTTAATGAAATTCCTACTTCTGACGAACGAGTAGAGAGATCACTGGGCTTATACGTCAACACATCAGCGTCTGGATACTTTTCCTTTACAGCCTGTACTTGTGCTGAAGGGGATACGGACTGTGACTGAGCTTGTACATGATAGAAGTCGTGATACAGTTTTTCTTCAATTTGAGGCTTGAATAAATACATCCCGCCCGTAACAGCTAATATAAGAAGAAACGGAGTAAACATTAAACCCGCATAAAAATGCCAGCGCCATATGGCTTTGTATAGACCTTGAGAACGCGCCGTGCTTTTTTTCGTTGTACTCGCTGATTCTTCGCGCTTTTCCTGCATCGTTTTTTCCTCCTTTTTACTAACTAACGTGCTTTTATTATAGAAGGAAAGGGAGAATTAGCCATCACCCCTGAGAGTGATTGTTGGGACTTATGAGAGAAAGGTGCTGATAAAAAAACAGCTCGTAAAAGCTGTTAGTTCATTAAGCCATTTTGAAACGCATAGCTTGTCAGCTGCACGCGGTTTTCTAAATGAAGCTTGCTTAAAATATTTTTCAAATGGCTTTTTACCGTGTGTTCAGAAATAAATAACTGCGCCGAGATATCGCGGTTTGACAGTCCTTTAGCCACTAATTGAAGCACTTCAAGCTCCCGTGCAGACAGGGGAGTGTCTGGCTTTGTAATCGATGTTTCCTGCGGAAACTCTTTTAAAATTTGAAACGCAATTTCTTTTGACATAGGAACTTCATCTAAAGCGAACGCACGCAAATAGTCGTACCACACTTCAGACTGCAGGTTTTTTAACAAATAGCCCTGGGCTCCTTTTTTCAACGCATCAAACAAATCCGTAATATCGTCTGAAACCGTGATGACCACAATTTTAACATACGGAAACTGAAGCTTAATTTGTTTTGTCGCTTCTAATCCATTCATCACGGGCATTTTAATATCCATTAGCACAATGTCAGGCATTAATTTTTCGGTTAGTTCGATTGCTTCCTGCCCGTTGGTTCCTTCGCCAACAATCATAAAATCTTCATATTCTTCTAAAATATCACGAATGCCTTCTCTTGCGTGAGCGTGATCATCTACAATCAAAATACGAAACGGCTGCATTTACGTAACCTCCTTTTTAATACTAACAATGGTCTGGTTCTGTTTTCGTTGAATGGAAAAGTCCCAGTTCATATCTTTAGCACGATCTTTCATAATTTGCAGACCAAGACCAGCCTTAAGAGATTCAGAGGTGAAACCTATACCGAAATCTGTAATTTCACAAATCCATCCGCCGGCCGTTTCACCGGCTGTAATCCAGATTTTATTTGTTTTTGCATGTTTAATGACGTTCATAGCAGCTTCTTTCACACAGGCAAACAGCTCATTTTTTTCTTTTCTCGAAAGCGTTGTTTCTGACAGTCTCCAATCTAAATTGACATCTAGTAAATGAGTATGTGTTAAATCATCGACGTATTGATGAATGCTTTCAGTCCAGCTTTCTGAAGAGTCTGAAGGAGAGTGCTTTAAATTTGTAATCGCTTGGCGCGTATCGTTATGAACATGCTGCAGAGTTTGCTTCATTCGGATAAAATCAGGATCCTGCTCTAAGTTATTTTTTCTTCCGAACTTGTTCATTTTAACAGATAGGAGAAACAGTGACTGCGCAATGCCGTCATGCAGTTCACGAGCTAATTTTTCACGCTCAATAAGCGCAGCTTTCTTTTCTTTTTCTTGCCTTAGTTCCTCTTGCATTTTTTCTAAAATAGAAAATAAATAGCGGACAAAGACAAGCGTTACAAAAAAGACAAGCAGCGGAGAAAGAACATTTCCCATGTCCATTGAGATGTAAGGGAGCAAAAAGGCATGGCGAACATACTCCCAAAGTGCGATGGTCAGAGTTGGAAGAAGCAAAATCAGCCATTTAATTTGTCTATATTTCACGGTATCCCTTCTTTCATCCATAAAATGTGTCTATATTTTATCATTTGAGCGGAAAATTACTAGAGGAAAGAATAGAAATCACTCTTAGGGGTGAGTGGATAAAGTTAATAAAGAAAATCTTATCTGCAATATCATACAAGAAAAATTCTCGAGTCAATGGTATGGTTAAAAAGCTTAGTATGTGACAAGGAGTGATTTATTAATGGCAAAAGAAATTCGGACAGCGCACGTTGACGCTGATTTACATATTGAAGCTTACCGTTTTAAAGGAATTATGCAAAAGTTTCCTGCTCATTTTCACGAGTATTATGTGATTGGATTTATTGAAGAAGGTCAGCGTCATTTAATCTGCCAAGGCAAAGAATACATCATTAATCCAGGCGATTTGCTGCTGTTTAATCCGTATGATGTCCATAGCTGTGAACAAATAGACGGCAAAACGCTTGATTATCGCTGTATTAACGTAACGCCAGACGCGATGAAAAAAGCTGTTTTTGACATTAACGGCAGTGAAAGTCTTCCGCGTTTTAACAGCAATGTGGTACAAAGAAGTGAGGCTGTCTCTAGTTTAAAAGAGCTTCATTTACAAATTTTAAATGGTGAACGGGAGTTTAAGAAAGAAGAGTTATTTTTATATTTGCTAGAAGAGCTCATGCAGGATCATTCAAATCTTTCTTTTCTTTCATCAGCCGTTGACACGTCTGATGAAATCAAAACAATCTGCAGCTATTTGGAAGACAACTATACAAACAAGATCACGCTGGATGAATTAAGTCAGCTAATTGGATGGAGTAAATACCGGCTGCTGCGCTCTTTTACAAAGCAAAAAGGAATCTCTCCATACAGCTACTTAGAAACAGTTCGAATCAATCAGGCTAAAAAGCTTCTAGAACAGGGACAAAAACCGATTGACGTCTCCTTTTTAACTGGATTCAGTGATCAAAGTCATTTGACTCGATTTTTTAAAAGTCAGGTGGGGCTAACGCCAAAACAATACATGAAAATCTTTGAAAGTGAAAAGAAAACAGAATGCTAGTAATAGCTTAAAAAGGAGAGAAGAGCTGTGGATCATTTAGCTGCTTATATGCTGATGGCGCTGGTTATGTCAATGATACCTGGTGCTGATACGATTCTTATCATGAAAAATACGCTTCATCACGGAGCAAAAGCAGGACGTTTTACCATACTCGGCATGGCTACAGGCCTCACGTTTTGGACGTTAATTGCTGTGCTTGGCTTGTCTGTTGCTATCGCGCAGTCGGTGTATCTGTTCAACACCATTAAATATATAGGTGCCGCGTATTTATTTTACTTAGGTATCAGGGTATTTCTGACAAAAAATACGCTCTCATTGGAGCACATTTCAGAAGAAGAAAAAGCTGTTAAGCCTTCATCTAATCACGCCTATAAAGAATCATACATACAGGGAGCTCTTAGTAATTTTCTTAACCCTAAAACGGTATTGGTTTATATTACATTCATGCCACAGTTTATCAACTTGGATGCTCACACGAATCAGCAGCTGCTTATGCTTGGTTTTATTCTTACACTCATAGCGGTAGGTTGGTTTTTAATCTTAGTGTATGTAGTAGATTACGTGAAAAAATGGCTTAAAAAACCGATGTTTCAAAAAGTTTTTCAGAGATGCAGCGGAGTGCTGCTGATTGGTTTTGGAATAAGAACAATCGTGTAATAGTAGCTAGTAAGCAAAAAAGAGGCTGGGGTAAAAATATGTTAGTTGAAGGAAGATCCGAATGAGTTTGATTCTTGATGGAGAATCAAACTCGTTCGGATTTTTTTATTAGTATGGTGAACATAGCCTTCATATATTTATTCAGTTATTTCTAGCTGTTGATTGGAGGGCAAGGCGAAGACTCCTGCGGGAAAAGCGGAACAGGTGAGACCCCGCAGAAGCGCAAGCGACGAGGAGGCTCACCGGCCGCCCGCGGAAAGCGAAGCCATGCACGGAAATCAACAGCAGTGTAACAAGCCACCGATACTAGTTCATGTATTCAATTTTATCGTCTTTAAATTGTATTGATTTATTTATATCTCAATCTCTTTTCTTAACGTTTAAAAACACGTAAACGAAACAATTTGTCGTGTATCGACACCGAAAATGGTCCAAAAACGTCCGTTCCATCTAAATCCTGCAACCGATCGCGGTCCTACAAAAATAGGGAAATACCAGAAGCTAGAGCCGTTTCTAAGCCATATGAACGTATTGCGGAATAGACAAAGAGAAATGGCTCCCGGGTCAACAGCAAATGGAGTTGCCGTTTGCTGAGCTGGAATAAATGCCGGCGGAGGGGAAGTTGGAGCTTGCTGCGGGTCAGGTGTAGGTAAACCGCCTGGTGGTCTAGGTGGACCGGGCGGGAGTTGAGGTCCAGGAAATCGTGCTGGGTAAAAATAAAAATCCATGTAATTAATGTCCATTTTTTAAGCACCTCTATTTTCTTAATCACTATTTTATAAAGTATGAGAAAGCTGCCTAAAGGGATTGGGCAACTATAGCTTTTTTTACATAGGTCTTTTTTATGAAGAAAAGTTTGGTTCTTAAGTCGGGAATGAATTCCTTCATGAACTCGATAAAAACTGAATAGGATAAAACAGAGTGTGTTTTTAGAGGAGGACTTTTCATGGATAATAATCCAAAAAAGATGTTTACACCGGTTAAGACCTATCAACCTTTCCACAGTATCTATGATCCGTGCCGGCCGATAGGAGTTAAATATTATTCTACGCCGCCTCAATTATACATGGGATTTCAGCCCGCGAATCTGCAGCAGTTTTCACCGAAAGAAGCGCTAAAAAAAGGAACGCTGTGGCCGGCTTTTTGGGACTACTATGAAAATCCATACAAAGATAAGAAGAGGGATGAAGAATGAAAAAACTACCTCCGGAGTACTATCAGGATTTAGAAGAAATACAGGCGATTGATTTTGCACTTGTAGAATTAACGCTGTATTTAGATACCCATCCAAATGACCAGCAGGCTATGCAGCAGTTTAACGAATACGCGCAGCAGGCTATGCAGTTAAAAAGAAACTTTGAAACAAAGTACGGGCCGCTCCAGCAGTATGGAAACAGCTATACCGACGGGAAGTGGAGCTGGGGAACAAGCCCTTGGCCATGGCAAATATAAGCAGATAAAGGCGGGAACTATATGTGGGTGTATGAAAAGAAATTGCAGTATCCAGTTAAAGTAAGTACGTGTAATCCAACGCTTGCCAAATATTTAATGGAACAGTACGGGGGAGCGGACGGAGAGCTTGCAGCTGCACTTCGTTATTTGAATCAGCGCTATACCATTCCCGATAAAGTTGTTGGACTGCTAAACGATATCGGGACAGAAGAGTTTGCTCATCTTGAAATGATTGCGACGATGATTTATAAGCTAACAAAAGATGCAACGCCGGAGCAGCTGAAGGCAGCTGGATTGACAGAACACTATGTAAACCATGATAGTGCACTTTATTACAATAATGCTGCTGGCGTTCCGTTTACAGCTACGTATATACAGGCAAAAGGAGATCCGATTGCAGATCTTTATGAAGACATAGCGGCAGAAGAAAAAGCAAGAGCTACATATCAATGGTTAATTGATATATCAGATGATCCAGATTTAAACGACAGCTTACGATTTTTACGAGAAAGAGAGATTGTTCATTCACAGCGTTTCCGTGAGGCCGTGGAGATTTTAAAAGATGACAGAGACAGGAAGAAAATCTTTTAACTAGCAAAAAACATCCCTCTTTGCGAATGCAAATGAAAGAAGGGATGTTTTTTATTATGGCAGCGTTGATTATGCGCTAGAACTGCAGTGACAAGAAACAACCTTTAATGTTCCTTCAACATCTTTCCAAATTCGCGTATAGCAGTATTCGCCTCCAATAGATTCACCAGTTGCCAGCGACCCATTTACCGCTACTTTTGTAACGGTAACGGCAAGTTCTTGAAACAGTTTAATTTCTTGTTCCAACACTTCGATGCCCGCTATATCAAGACTTTTTGAACGATGAGCATTTATATCTTGCTCTTTTGACAACCATTGCCCAAAGTGATTCACAAAAATAAGCTCATCTGAAAGTAATTCTTCTAATAACTCTACGTTATTAGAAAGCATGGCTGAGCGAAGCATTTCTTCGTATTCTATCACTCTTGCTTGGTTCATTTTTAATCCTCCTTTACGCCTTGTGTAACTCTTTTCTATTTCCACCTTACTTTTCCTTTAAACTTCTTCCTTTAATAGATTGTGTTAAATTATGTTAATAAAGGGGATAAGTGGACTAATTTTCTGTAAGCATAAAATATTCTGAAAGACTCCATTATTTACCTTTAAATGGTATAAAATTAGAGTGAAAGAACCTTTTCTTTCCACTTGTTTAGTTATCTTTTTACTATTAAGAAGCAGTTTTTTATACTTGTAATTGTAGCGGAATGAACGTTCATTCCGTTTTTGGAAAGAGGTGATAAAGTGGAATCTACTCCAACAAAACAAAAAGCGATTTTTTCTGCTTCGCTTCTGCTGTTTGCAGAAAGAGGATTTGATGCAACCACGATGCCAATGATTGCAGAAAATGCCAAAGTAGGAGCAGGAACAATTTATCGCTACTTTAAAAATAAAGAAAGCCTTGTAAACGAACTGTTTCAGCAGCATGTAAACGAGTTTTTACAGTGTATTGAAAGCGGCCTGGCTAACGAAAGAGAAGGATATCGAGATGGATTTCATCATATCTTTGAAGGTATGGTGACATTCACTAAAAATCATCCTCGTGCGCTTGGCTTTATTAAAACTCATAGTCAAGGAGCTTTTTTAACAGAAGAGAGTCGCTTAGCCTATCAAAAGCTGGTGGAATTTGTTTGCACGTTCTTCAGAGAAGGACAAAAGCAAGGCATTATTAGAAACCTTCCTGAAAATGCGCTCATTGCTATTTTATTTGGAAGCTTTATGGAAGTATATGAAATGATTGAAAATGACTATTTATCTTTAACTGATGAACTTCTTGCCGGCGTAGAAGAGAGTCTGTGGGCAGCACTTAGCAGACAATCATGAAACTTAACAAGTGAAAGAGGGATAACATGACAATTAAAGAAATGCCTCAGCCAAAAACATTTGGAGAGCTTAAAAACTTACCGTTATTAAACACAGATAAACCGATTCAAACGCTGATGAAAATTGCAGATGAATTAGGGGAAATCTTTAAATTTGAAGCGCCTGGACGTGTGACGCGCTACTTATCCAGTCAGCGTCTAATTAAAGAAGCATGCGATGAATCCCGCTTTGATAAAAACTTAAGTCAAGCGCTTAAATTTGTGCGTGATTTTGCAGGAGACGGTTTATTTACAAGCTGGACGCACGAAAAAAACTGGAAAAAAGCGCATAATATCTTACTTCCAAGCTTCAGTCAGCAAGCGATGAAAGGCTATCACGCGATGATGGTCGATATCGCCGTGCAGCTTATTCAAAAGTGGGAGCGTCTAAATGCAGATGAGCATATTGAAGTACCGGAAGATATGACGCGCTTAACGCTTGATACAATCGGTCTTTGCGGCTTTAATTACCGCTTTAACAGCTTTTATCGCGATCAGCCGCACCCGTTTATTACAAGTATGGTTCGTGCACTGGACGAAGCGATGAACAAGCTGCAGCGAGCAAATCCGGATGACCCTGCCTACGATGAAAATAAGCGTCAGTTTCAAGAAGATATTAAGGTAATGAACGATTTAGTAGATAAAATTATCGCAGATCGCAAGGCAAGCGGTGAACAAAGCGATGATTTATTAACGCATATGCTAAACGGAAAAGACCCAGAAACAGGTGAGCCGCTTGATGATGAAAATATTCGCTATCAAATTATTACGTTCTTAATTGCGGGACACGAAACAACAAGTGGTCTTTTATCATTTGCGCTGTATTTCTTAGTGAAAAATCCACATGTATTACAAAAAGCAGCAGCAGAAGCAGCACGAGTTTTAGTAGATCCTGTTCCAAGCTATAAACAAGTGAAACAGCTTAAATACGTCGGCATGGTCTTAAACGAAGCGCTGCGTTTATGGCCGACAGCTCCTGCATTTTCTCTATATGCAAAAGAGGATACGGTGCTTGGAGGAGAATATCCGTTAGAAAAAGGTGATGAACTGATGGTTCTGATTCCTCAGCTTCACCGTGATAAAACGATTTGGGGAGACGATGTGGAAGAGTTCCGCCCAGAGCGTTTTGAAAATCCAAGCGCGATTCCGCAACATGCGTTTAAACCGTTTGGAAACGGTCAGCGTGCGTGTATCGGTCAGCAGTTCGCTCTTCATGAAGCAACGCTTGTACTTGGTATGATGCTAAAACATTTTGATTTTGAAGATCATACAAACTACGAGATGGATATTAAAGAAACTTTAACGTTAAAACCTGAAGGCTTTGTTGTAAAAGCAAAATCAAAAAAAATTCCGCTTGGTGGCATTCCTTCACCTAGCACGGAACAGCCTGCTAAAAAAGCACGCAAAAAGGTAGAGAACGCTCATAATACGCCGCTGCTTGTGTTATACGGTTCAAATATGGGAACAGCTGAAGGAACGGCGAGGGATTTAGCAGATATTGCGATGAGCAAAGGATTCGCACCTCAGGTTGCAACGCTGGATTCCCATGCAGGAAATCTTCCGCGTGAAGGAGCTGTTTTAATTGTAACGGCTTCTTATAACGGACATCCGCCTGATAACGCAAAGCAGTTTGTCGACTGGTTAGACCAAGCGTCTGCTGATGAAGTCAAAGGCGTTCGCTACTCCGTATTTGGATGCGGCGATAAAAACTGGGCTACTACGTATCAAAAGGTGCCTGCTTTTATCGATGAAACGCTTGCAGCTAAAGGGGCAGAAAACATAGCTGAACGCGGCGAAGCAGATGCAAGCGACGACTTTGAAGGCACATACGAAGAATGGCGTGAACATATGTGGAGTGACGTAGCAGCTTACTTTAACCTCGACATAGAAAACAGTGAAGATAATAAATCTACGCTTTCACTTCAATTTGTCGACAGCGCTGCGGACATGCCGCTTGCGAAAATGCACGGTGCTTTTTCGGCGAACGTTGTAGCAAGCAAAGAACTACAAAAACCAGGCAGTGAACGAAGCACGCGTCATCTTGAAATTGAGCTTCCAAAAGAAGTTTCTTATCAAGAAGGAGATCATTTAGGTATTATTCCTCGCAACTATGAAGGAATAGTAAATCGTGTAACGACAAGGTTCGGTCTAGATGCATCACAGCAAATCCGTTTGGAAGCTGAAGAAGAAAAATTAGCGCATTTGCCACTCGGTAAAACCGTATCAGTAGAAGAGCTTCTGCAATATGTGGAGCTTCAAGATCCTGTTACGCGCACACAGCTTCGCGCAATGGCTGCTAAAACGGTCTGCCCGCCGCATAAAGTGGAGCTTGAAGCCTTGCTTGAAAAGCAAGCGTATAAAGAAAAGGTGCTGGCAAAACGCTTAACAATGCTTGAACTGCTTGAAAAATATCCGGCGTGTGAAATGGAATTCAGCGAATTTATCGCTCTTCTTCCAAGCATGCGTCCGCGCTATTACTCCATTTCTTCATCACCTCGTGTCGATGAAAAACAAGCAAGCATCACGGTTAGCGTCGTCTCAGGAGAGGCGTGGAGCGGATATGGAGAATATAAAGGAATTGCGTCGAACTATCTTGCTGAGCTGCAAGAAGGAGATACAATTACGTGCTTTGTTTCCACACCGCAGTCAGGCTTTACGCTGCCAAAAGATCCTGAAACACCGATTATCATGGTCGGACCAGGAACAGGCGTCGCGCCGTTTAGAGGCTTTGTGCAGGCTCGCAAGCAGTTAAAAGAACAAGGACAGTCGCTTGGAGAAGCGCATTTATACTTTGGCTGCCGTTCACCTCATGAAGACTATCTGTATCAAGAAGAGCTTGAAAACGCACAAAATGAAGATGTCATTACGCTTCATACCGCTTTTTCACGCGTACCAAATCAGCCGAAAACATACGTTCAGCACGTTATGGAACAAGACGGCACGAAATTGATTGAACTTCTTGATCAAGGAGCGCACTTCTATATTTGCGGAGACGGAAGCCAAATGGCACCTGACGTTGAAGCAACGCTTATTAAAAGCTATGCTGATGTTCATGAAGTAAGTGAAGCAGATGCTCGCTTATGGCTGCAGCAGCTAGAAGAAAAGGGCCGATACGCAAAAGACGTGTGGGCTGGGTAAATAAAAAATAACCTCCGCTATTTAGCGGAGGTTATTTTTATAGCGAGAGTGAGACATAGCTAAACCCATATCATCTAAAGCCGAACAAATTTGACAGAAATATTAACCAATGATTTCGCTTAATATTTCTGTTTCACCTTCAACTAAAATACTTTTGTCCCAACCTCATTTTTATAGCGCCTTAGCGTTTCTTCTGCGTGACAGCAGATCTTTTCAATTAGCTCCTGAGGTTCTTCAATTAAAGCATGAGCACCTAAGGTATAGAAAAAAGAAGCCATGTAGCTTAATTCATTTCCATCAGTTATCGTACCGATATAGCCGCACCCGTCTTCCGTTACCTTCACGTGATTTTCAAGCCACGGAACGCCTTTACACTGACGAACGCCTTCGTGCGTCAAGGTTACTTTTAACGAAATCGGCTGTGAGTTTACTGGTTCTGTTTCAAGCCATTCTTTTAACGTAAGAGACATCTTTTCGTCTTTTTCTAAAACTTTTAACGAGTGAATACGATCTGCTCGAAACAATAAAACTTTTTGCTTATCGCAGGAATAAGCGGGGCAGTACCACAAGCCGTTATGAGCATAAATGCCAAGGGGTTTGACTTCTTTTCTTGTTTGACCCGTCTTTGAATCATAAAGAAATTCAATATATTTTCCTGTAAGGCTTGCTTCTAGCAGCTCTTTTAAATAAGGAGTGTCTAAGTTTCTTTTAGGATTCCAAAACGCAATATGAGCACTTATTTTATCTACTTTTTTCTTCGTTTCTTCAGACAGGTACACATAAAATTTTTGAAGAGCCGCATGAATTTCTGCATCAAACGGAAGGTCATGATAATACTGCAGAGCTTGATAAGCAAAAAAGATCGAAATAGCTTCTTCTTCCGTAAACAAGATAGGAGGGAGAATACGGTTTTTTAACACTCTGTAACCACCGCTCCGTCCTTTTTCACTGTAAAGAGGCAGTCCTAATTCACTTAAGTCCAGCAAATAGCGCTGAACGGTCCGTACAGAAAGGCCAAATTCCTCCGCTAGTTCTTTTGCCGTAAACGTTCTTTTTGTATTAATAAACATAAGCATATCAACAAGCCGTCTAGACTTAGCCATTTATTTTCACCTTTTTCTTTTAATATGACAAAAAGTGTCGTATTAAGATGATATCATACAGAAACAGTAAAGTTGAAAGGAGAAAAGGGAATGAAGAAAAAAATCGTCGTATATATTGCCGCAAGCTTAGACGGGTATATCGCAAGAGAAAACGGAGAGATTGACTGGCTAGAAAGTGTAGAAGGAGAGGGAGACAACGGCTACGAAGCGTTTTATCAAACGTGTGATGCGGTCGTTATGGGAAAGGCTACGTACGATCACGTGCTGAAGCTCACACCCGAGTTTCCGTATCTCGATAAAAAGTGCTACGTGTTTAGCCGCTCAGCTCAAGGAAAAGATCAGTATGTGGAGTTTATAAACGAAAGCGTGGCGTCATTTTTCCACAACCTCAATCAAGATACGAAAAAAATATGGCTGGTGGGAGGTGCTGATATTCTCGCTGATTTCTTAAAAGCAAACAGGGTGGATGAATTTATTATATCGGTTATTCCCGTTTTGCTTGGAGCTGGTATTCCATTGTTTAAGCCAGGAATTCCAGAAATGAACTTCAAGCTCACTAATATGAAGCAGTACGGACAAATTGCTCAGCTGTATTACAAAAGAGGATAAGCCTTTTGCGGAGCATTCAATTCCTGTTATTTTAGGGACAGTGACATCAAGACCGGCTTTTTTTCATAGTATATTTTTGGGGTGAAAAAATGCCAAGAGTAAATTATCGAGATTCAGACGTTGCTTTAATGGCAAGGATGATGAGAGCAGAAGCTGAAGGCGAAGGAAAACAAGGCATGCTGTATGTTGGAAATGTCATTGTAAATCGCCTTAAAGCAAACTGTTTAGATTTCAAGAATTTAAGATCCGTTCCGCAAGTTATTTATCAGGTGCAGGGAGGCAACTATTCGTTCGAGGCTGTTCAAAAAGGAAATGTATTTTATCAACGAGCAAGAGGTGTTGAAAAAAGGTTAGCCAAAAAGAATTTGGATTATTGGAGAGAACACCCGGGGAAATATGCACTGTGGTACTTTAATCCATCCGCTCCATGCCCTCCAACATGGTACGGTCAACCCGCTTCTGGTCAATACAAAAATCATTGCTACTATGAGCCAAAGCCTGGAACATGCGCTAGCGTTTATAACGGGTAGATAGCTTAGAAGATATGCTGCGCTTTGAAAGTCTGGCCTCAAATCCAAACCGTTAGCTGCAGGTGACAAGGTAATTCTTCTTCATATAATAAGAGAAAGCCCTCTTTTCATAAAGAGGGCTTTTGCTAATTGGTGCATGTCTCATTTAGCTTCAAATTTTATGTTTTTACCAGCTGCAAATTCGGATTGATCCTTCGCTTTTGTATCTTTTACCACCCAGGACGTCTTTACCTTAGCTGCTGCTAAAATATCTTTGATTTGCTTATCGGTTAAGCCTTTCGTATAAAGGACAAATTCCCTTGTATAGATGTTTTTGTTTTCTTGCTCTTCATCTGCACCGCTGCCAAACCAATATCTTGTTTGCTGATCGTCTTTCATGTTATTAAAAGCTTCTTTATAGTTAGGTAGCTTAACTTGAATATCCGACAGGTAGTTCGTACCGCGTAAAGTAAGAGTCATATGTACTTTGTGAAAATCTTTTTTAGAAGGGCCTGTTAACCCTGATGTTCCAACTTCACTAAATTCTTTTTTCGTCAGCGGTTTAACTGTAGTAGAAACAGAAACTTTTGGATCTGAATTATTTGTCACAACGTCTTCGGTACTGCAGGCACTTAAAATGAACAGCGTTAAAAGAGCATAAATTGCTCCCATCACTTTTTTCTTCATGCTCGTTCTCCTTTGTCATTAATAGATAATGGTATTCATTCGCCATGTTCATTATCTTTACCTTTATTTGTCACAACGTCATGATTAATGCAGAAAAGTATAGAAACATTAAAAAGAGAAATGCCGAGGCATTTCTCTTTTTGTTCTATGAGTCTGGATTAAGCGAAGTATGCGTATACTCCGGCATACGCTCTTCTTTTTCCGTTAGTTGAGTATCGGGGCTTTGCTGCTCTTGTGAAACAGGAGACAGCGTGGATTTTTGTTCATGATTCATGTTTGTCATTCCTCCTTCTATGAAGTGAGCTGTTAATCAAGTTTATACGTTTACTAATCTTGCTATTAATTTACGTTACATTGTAAAAAATATACAAATAAAACGTGCATAAATGTAAAAATAGTATAAAATACCATGATTATTTTTGTTTAGATACGGGTAGAGTTAAGTACATTACTTTTATCCATTGATGATTGAAAACACATACATAAAAAACAAAGGGAGTGGAGAAAGATGAGAAAAGAAGAGCAGCCGGTATTATCTGATTTTATTGAAAAGGACCAATTTGAGTTAAATTCATATTTAACCTCTTTACTTGAAACGACAAGTGAAAAGAAAGAAAATCAAAGTTGATGAGTTGAAAACATAAAGGGCTACTTTCCATGTGGGAAGTAGTTTTTTTATTTGTGAACTTGATATACTTATTGGACAAAGAGGTGAGAAAGATGAACCAAAAAGACGTGGTTTCGAAAAGTATTTTAACAAAAGCGACCGGCTTTTTGGCATCCGGTTATACTCATAGTTTAAATCCGTATGCTGGATGTACATTCTCCTGCAAATTTTGCTACGTGCGAGAACTGCCAATTCAGCGTTTTAAAGAAATGGAGTGGGGGACGTGGTTAGAGCTGAAAGTCAACGCAGCTGAAGTCTATCAAAAAGAAATACAAAAACTGCGAAAAAAAGAGCAGCCGGTGTGCATTTTTATGTCTTCAGCGACAGATCCCTATCAGCCGGCTGAGCGTAAAGCAGGCATCACTCGGGCTCTTTTAGAAACAATGATCAATCATCCGCCTGATTTTTTACTGATTCAAACAAGATCGCCGCTTGTGACGAGAGATATTGATTTGCTTTTACAGCTTCAAAAAGTATGTGACCTTCGCGTATCGATGACTATTGAAACAGACCGAGAAGATGTAAAACAAATTTTTTCTCCTTATGCTCCGGGGATGAAACTTCGTATAAATGCGTTAAAAAAAGTAAAAGAAAGCGGAATTTTAACGCAAGTAGCCATTGCTCCATTGCTTCCTTTCACGCCTGAATTTCCTAAAAGAATAGACGGAACGATGGACCGGATTTGCATTGATACCTTGTACTTAGGAGACGGTTCCTTAGGTAAAACGTCTAAAAGGCTAGGGATGCCGGAACTATTTGATCAGCACGGTTTCCTAGACTGGTATGACAAAGACATTCATATCAAAGCCATTCGTTATTTTGAAAAATTTTATCCGTCTTCGATGATTTATCTTTCTCAAGAGGGATTTGCCCCGTAAAAAAAGAAGAGCCAGTAAAGCTCTTCTTTTTTTATATTAATTTTTATACGTATCAAACATGTTTGTATCGTCTGGCACGTTTTCTAAATAGCTGATTTTCCCGCTGTCATCTAGTTTAGCAATATCTTTTCCCGTTTGAGTAAATACGCTACCAGATGCACGTTTTCCGCATACTGCCCAAAGCGTTTCAAACATGTCCGTACCTTCAACTGCTTTCCAGCCTTCAAACATATGCTTAATATCAGCATTTTCTTTAAAAACCATTTTCACAAACAGCTTCCAGTTTTCAATGCCTTGCTTTTCGTGGCCATTTAAGACAAATACGATATCGTCTGAAAAAAGGCTCACCAATTCTTCAAATGCTTGTTCGCTTGTACGTGATTGATCGAATAAATCAAAATATCTATTTAAGTTTTCCATGATAATCTCCTTTGGGTGCTACAGCACCATTTTTTCTTCTACAGTTGCTTTTAGCATGTCCAGGTTTTCTTTTGGACATTTTTTATGAATTTCATTTGTAAGCGTGGCAATGGTTTGCCGTTTTAAAATGGACTGCCATGAAGATTCGGCTTCTTCCATTAAATCGGATAATAAGCAAATATCTTTGTCTTTTAAATTAAGCATATCGTGAAAAATACCGCTTGATGAGTAAAGAGACTGCTTGCCTTCAATGGCTACGTATACGTCATAAATACGAATTTCTTCCGGCGTTTTCTTTAAGCGAAATCCACCTTTGCTACCAGGAACGGAAGCAAGTAAATCAGCGCTAACCAGCTTGCGAAGAAGCTTTTGAAAATACGTAGGCGAACCCCCAAGCTGAGTGCTGATAACATCTCCTGGCAGCACAGCTTTTTCAGGTAAAAACGTAAGCAGCAAAATGGCATACACCGATTGCTCAACGCCTGTTTTCATATGCAAAAACATCATCTCCTGCCATATGTGTACAATGTGGATAATGATTATCCATGTTTAGATTATCATACCGCTTATGAATCAAAAAGTAAAGTAGTTACTTAATATACACACGATATTCGTGTATACTGTGAAAGAAGCAGCAACAAAATACGGAGATGAGAGAATGACAACTATTGCAGATATCGCTCGGCTTGCAGGAGTAGCAAAAAGCACTGTATCCCGCTACCTTAACGGAGGGTCTGTGAGCGATGCGACGAAACGAAAAATTGAAGGAATTATTAAAGAAACAAACTATAGCCCAAATGCTTTTGCTCAAAGCTTAAAAGCAAAAAAAACAAATATCATCGGTGTCATTGTTCCTCGCATGGGTTCTTTTGCGACTTCCCGCACATTAGATGGTATTGACCAAGAACTTAGAGACCACCACTATCAAATGATTGTTTCCAATTCTAATCAAGATTTAGAAAGAGAAATTGAAAATATTTATACGCTGGCTAAGCAGAAGGTAGCCGGTATTATTTTGCTTGCCGTTCAGATTACAAAAGCTCATTTGGAAGCGTTCCGTACGATTTCAATTCCCGTTTTGCTAATTGGACAGGAGCATAAAGAAGTTCACAGTTTAATTCACCAAGATTACGAGGCTGCATGCGACATTGGAAGGTACATAGGGGAAAAAGGGCATAAAAAAATCGCTTTTTTAGGCGTAACTGAAAAGGACATAGCTGTAGGGGTAAAGAGAAAAGAAGGGGTAAAGCAAGGTCTTAAAGACAGCGATTGCGAGATCCGCTGTTATGAAACAAGCTTTAACATGAGCGATGCAATCGGAGCAGCTACGGCAGTGATGAAAGAATTTAACCCGTCCATGATTGTATGTGCGACCGATAACATTGCGCTTGGGACGTTAAAGGCAGCTTATTTAAACGGACTGCGCGTTCCTGAAGATGTATCCATTACCGGCTTTGGAGGCTATGAAATTACAGGTGTGATTCATCCGAGCTTAACAACCGTAAAATATTACTATAAAGAAGCGGGCCAAATGGGAGCACAGCGAATTATCAAGCTAGTTAACGGCGAAGAAGTTGAAAAGCTTACACTTTCGAACTATGAATTGATTGAAAGAGAAAGCGTTGACAATCGTTTTACATAAAAAATGATTGACAGAATGTAGGAGATGCTATAGTATGAATGGTGTAAATACAAACAAATAATTGAACGTATCTCCTAAAGGGGAGTAGCTTTAACAGCAAAGTCGTCATTACAGAGATTATCTCTCGGCTTTGTTGGCGACATTATGTTGTTAGCAAGACCTTTACCGCTTATTTGGTAAGGGTCTTTTTTGTATTCAATTATAAAAAAGGAGGAAAAGGCTCGGACATTTAGAGGAGAAACGTTACATAAAAAGAGAAGGTGGAGGTAACTATGGAGGAACTAATTGGCGTATCAGTGCAAGGTTTGCTGCAAATTATTTTTCTTGATTTAATTTTAAGCGGAGATAACGCGATTGTGATTGCAATGGCGGCTCGTAACGTACCAAAAGACTTACAAAAAAGAGCGATTTTAATTGGAACAGGCGGCGCGATTGGTCTTCGATTATTATTTGCGGCTATTATTGTCCCATTATTAAAGATTCCATTAATCGGAGCGGTCGGCGGCTTGATGCTAGTCTGGATCGCGTATAAATTATTAGCCGATAATCACGAACACGGCGATAACCCTCAAGGTGGAGCAACGGTATGGAGTGCGGTTAAAACGATTATTATCGCAGATGCGGTCATGTCATTAGATAACGTATTAGCTCTAGCTGGTGTAGCTCATGAATTTGTTCCAATTATGATTGGTGTATTAATTTCAATTCCGATTATTATTTGGGGAAGCAGCTTTATTATGAAAGCAATGGAAAAATTTCCGATTATCATTTACGCTGGAGCGGCGATGCTCTCATGGTCTGCTGGAAAAATGATTGTTGAAGATAAAATTATTGGTGGATTTGTTCCAAGTACAGCTTTACATCTTGCTGTTCAAGCTATCTTAACGATTGCGGTTGTAAGTATTGGATACATGAAAAACAAAAAAATGAAAAAAGAACAAGCCCACGCAGCTTAATAAAAAAAGAGCGTACGGATGATCCGTACGCTCTTTTTTATGATTCGGGATAGTGCATAAGTAAAAAAAAGCTTGCTTCTTCTTCAGATGAATTGATATAGCTGTGAGAGGTATTTCCTGAAAAATGCAGAGCGTCTCCTGAGACTAATTCATGTTCTTCACTTTCAAAACGAACCGTTAATTCTCCTTCTTTAATCAGTAAGTATTCATCTCCTAAGTGAGTTTTTGCTTCATGCACGCATCCGGGCTTTAATGTGACAATGTAAATTTCAAACTTTTTTTCCGGGTGATAAGGAAAAAAAGAATACACTAAGTAATCACCTTTGTTGTCCGTGATGGGATCTAGCTGTTTTATGCTTACTTTCTGCACATCCGGAGTGTCTTCTTTTATAAATACAGAAAAAGAGACTTGAAGGCCGTTCGCAATCTTCCAAAGCGTAGTAACTGTCGGACTGGATTTACCTTTTTCAATTTGTGCAAGCATTGCTTTGCTCACACCTGTTAATTCAGAAACTTGATCAAGCGTCAAATTTCGATTTTTTCGTAGTTTAACAAGATTTTTAGCAATAATATCTTGAATCGCGTCCATTGTTGTACTCCTTTAATGATTATAAAGATAGTATAACATACCGTTGTTTAATATAACGTATAGATGTATAATATAGCAGAAAAGGAGGGAGTACGGTGATCGCAGAAAAAGCAGTACAGCAGAGAGAAAAAGTGGATCTAACGTTCAGACAAGGGGCCAAGGACTGTGTCCCTACGCTACTCGGTTACATAAGCATAGGGCTTGCCGCCGGGATTGTCGGCGTGTCCTCGCATCTTTCCGTTATGGAAGTTACTTTATTATCAGCGCTCGTGTATGCCGGGGCTGCTCAGTTTATTATTTGTGCACTGATGGTTGCGAACAGTTCGATTTCAGCTATTATTCTCACAACATTTATCGTTAACTTACGACATTTTCTTTTGAGTGCTACGGTCGCGCCTAAATTCACAAAATATTCGTTATTAAAAAACGTTGGAATTGGAGCACTTCTGACGGATGAATCATTTGGAGTGTCTTCAAATAAAATTGCAAAAGGGGAGCCAATTAATGACCGCTGGATGAACGGATTAAATATAACGGCTTACGTCAGCTGGATTATCGCCTGTACGATGGGAGCCATTTTTGGGCATTTGCTATCTGACCCGGAAGCCTTTGGATTTGATTTTGCCTTAACGGCTATGTTTTTAGCTCTGCTTGTTTTACAAATCGAAAGCGTGTTACCTTCAAAACTTAATCATTATTTACGTTTAATTCTTTATATGGCGATTATTATGATTGTGCTGTCTTTTTTTGTACCTTCACATGTAGCTGTCTTAATTTCAACGATTATTGTAGCGACGATTGGGGTGGTGACGGATAAATGAGTATCCACTATTCAACACTTATCATTATTTTAGGGTGTGCCCTTGTTACCGTAGTTCCTCGTATTGTTCCGTTTTTAGTTGTGCGTAACATCGCGCTGCCAGAACCCGTATTAAAATGGCTGTCCTATATTCCTATTTGTATTTTAACAGCACTTGTTGTACAGAACTTTATCATTCAAACAAATGACAGTGTGAAAATTAACTGGCCCGTCATCATCGTAGTCATTCCGACCTTACTGATTGCGCTGAAAACAAAAAGTTTATCTCTCACCGTTATTAGCGGAGTTGGAATGATGGCGCTGCTTCGTTTGTTTTTATTTTCATAAAAGAGTGTTTTCGTTTAGTTGAAGATAAAATTGAGTCTACTCATAATATGTTCATTCATAAAAAAGAAGCATCTTTTATAGCTCTACCATGCTTTTAAAAGGTGCTTCTTTTTTATTATACGTTTGTTGAAACAGGCAAGCTGCTTAGCGTTGTAAAACAAAAAGCCATTTTTTTTGCAAAATGCAAAGGAGGCTCTACAGATTGAATATGAAGATACATAAGGACGGGTTCTGTAAAAAGCCAATGGTTATGCAAAGCGCTTACGATAAGACCTTGCCGCGCAGCAGCTTCTGTAAAACGAGGGATTTCTTCTTGTAAAATAGCAATCTCAGCCAAGTTTAACGCGTTTCCCTGCGCGTCTATCGCCTCAAATGATACGCCAACAGGAACGACAGAGCTGCTTTTCCGCCCTTGAACAGAAGCCTGAAAGCTTCTTTTAAGCGACACTGAGCATCCTGTTGGACTAACTTTGCTTTTAGCGTTTAAAATCTGGCCAAACTGCTGACATATCTCACTTGTAGTATACATATAAGCCCCTGCCTTTCTTCTATACTCTTAGTAAGCTTTATGACATAAGAGCTTCACTTATGCAAACCGTGTTCTTATAAAAAAATCCTCTTCACGATGAAGAGGATTTTTTTATTATTCAGCATGCGATGAACGTTCGTTTAACAAATTTTCATAAAAACGAGCAAGTGAAGCAGAAAGGTATGGAATAGACCATAAAAAGCCGATTCCTACTGTAATAATACTTAATAAAAACCAGCCAAGAAAGCTTAGCAGCAGCAGGAAGTACTGTCCTTTATAACCATTCATCAACCTACGGCTTTCTGTAATCGCTTGATTCATCGAGTAAGTAGGATTGTCTTTACAAATATAGTACGTTTGTGAATATGCCAGTGCTTTAATAATTCCAGGAATGAGTAAAAGCAGCGACCACAGCATCACATAAAGAGTCATAAGTACATAAATTCCTAATGACTTTACATAAAGGCCAAAGTCTTGGAATGTTTTAAACAAGTGCCCCAATCGAACAGATTCACCTCGTGCTAGACCTAAAAATGCCCAGTAGTTCGCCATCAGAAGAGGCGAGAAGACAATAGCAAAGGCAGTTGAAATCCATGAAGCGGAATCAGATTCATCTTTCATCCAATTGTCATAGCCTCCGCTTGCCACAATTTCAAATGGAATAGGCAGAAGCGTATATACTCCGTACGTCACCACCGTCAGTAGAATCGCAAGTCCCCAGCGATTCTTTAAAGAAGCTTTAGCTTCTCTTTTAATCGTACCGATGTTCATGTTGTTCCTCCTTTAATGTTGCAAAACAGTATCTTTTTGCTCGTATTAACATGTAAACCATGCACAATTGTTAATTTTGTATGAAATGAAAATAATAGTCAATAGGTTCTGAGATGAAAAGAGCGCTCTTACAAAAATTTTTACTAGACAGATAGAAATCTCTAAGTAGGTACAATCTGCTTTTGAAGAAGGAGGAGGTGCAAAAGCACTGTGTGCGATGTTTTATTTTAGTATGAAGGAAAACGCTGATGGAAAGACTTTCTAAGATAGGAGGGATTTCTATGTTTGAAATGTTAAAAATGATGCAACAAGTCTTAAACGAAAAGGAATTTTCTTATTGGGTTCATCAAGATCTCTTTAGCTTTCAATGGTGGCTCATAGTGGTAATAAATGCTCTTTTCCTGCTGCTTTTTTACTTCTTCATTGATAGACAGCGCCTCTTTTTTATGCTTCTCGTTTTTTTTATCAGCTTTGACATAGTCGGTTTAGTAGATGAATTCGGGAAATTTTTTAACCTGTGGTGCTATCCTCACCAGATGCTGCCGTTTACAGATCGCTTCAATACGGTTGACTTTGCTATTATTCCGGTAAGTATCGCACTCGTCTACCAATTTTTTAGCAAATGGAAATTTTTCTTTATCGCACATATTATTACGTCTGCCGTTATTGCTTTTATAGGCATTCCGATATTCAAAGCGCTGTATTTGTACCAATTGCTGAACTGGTCGATGTTTTATTCATTTCTTACCGTATTCGTCATGGGAATTGTCGTGAAAATGATTAGCGATTGGATGGCAGGTAAGAAGAGAGGTTATAGGGTTAGCTAAACAAATAATACTCCTGTCTATTTGAGATAGGAGTATTATTTGTTTAAAGGAAAACGGTAGTATTCCTTTATAATAAATGTAAGAAAGAATGAGAGGAGACTGTGAACGTGGAAAAAGCGAATATCACCCGAACATTTTATGAGTTAGAATGCAGCCACTTAAAATCAGCGATACGAACCTCTGCTAAAGAGCTTTCAAACATTCTTGCAGATGGTTACGTGGAATTTGGCAGTTCAGGAAGGTTATGGAAACGAAAAGATTACAATAACAATCATGTACTTTCGCCAGATGTATTTGAGATCTCTCATTTTCATGTAGACGTATTGTCTCCTGACTGCGTATTAACTACCTATCATCTTATGAACCATACGGCAGAAAAAAAGACGCTTCGCAGTTCTATTTGGCGAAAAAGAGAAGAAAAGTGGCGCTTGTTTTTCCATCAAGGCACAGTGACAAACGGTGAGTAATAAATAAGATTATTCGGTTATTATTATACTTTCCCTCTATTTGATGCTATGATGAAAGTATATTTTGACGTAAGGGATGTTTTGAAATGAGCAAAAATAACGTAAAAAAAGAAGTGTTTTCATGGATTAAGTCCATTGTTATTGCATTGGTTATTGTAGTGGGAGTTCGCCATTTTTTATTTGCGCCAACTACGGTTCACGGTGAATCGATGTATCCAACGTTTGAAGATTCAAACCGCGTTATTTTAAATAAAATCAGTGATGTTGATCGCTTTGATATGATTGTATTTCATGCACCGGATGCAGATGAAAACTATATTAAACGTGTAATCGGACTGCCAGGAGATACGGTAGAAATGAAAAACGACGTTCTCTATATTAACGGCGAAGCTTATAAAGAGCCGTATTTAAAAGAATCTAAAAAATCTCTTGCACCTAATGAAAAATTCACGGAAGATTTTACGCTTCAAACGCTGCCTGCAACTGATGGCAAAGTGAAGGTACCGAAAAATTCACTATTTGTCATGGGTGACAACCGTCCTGTAAGCCATGATGGACGAGCATTTGGCTTTATTTCACAAAAATCAGTGATCGGAAAAGTGCAGTTTCGCTACTATCCGTTAAATGAAGTAGGCGAACCGAAATAAAAAAGACAGAAAGACTGACGAAATTTAATCCGTCAGTCTTTTTTTGTTGGGTGAAAAGAACTGATTTTAAAAAACGATTTGCTTTATGTGAGTTGAACATCTGCTGAAAAATTAGTGAATTAGGCCTTGTTTTTTTCTTTGTTTAGGAAATCATAAAGGTGTTTAAAAAGGGACTTCTAGGTACCTATGTTACTTCAAAGTAAGAGTAGATACTGATAGATAAGCAGTTTTTATGGGTATACAGATATATGAAGATAAAGAAGTAAGGATTTTGGAAAGGAGCAGGTCAGCATGAAAAACGTATTAATCATTAATGGACACGAGTATTATAAAAAGTCAAAAGGAGAGTTAAATCAGACGATTTTTAACGAAATGCAGCATTTACTCACTGATCAATTTGACATTAAAACAACGGTGGTTGATCAAGGCTACGAAGTAGAAGAAGAAATTGAAAAGTGGCTATGGGCTGATGTTGTGATTATGCAGACGCCTATTTACTGGTTCAGCATTCCCGGAAAGTTTAAGCAATATATTGATCTCGTGTATATGGATAATATTTTCTTTAAAGGCTCCAATCAATACGGGCGAGGCGGCTTATTAACGGGGAAAAAATACATGTTTTCTCTCACGTGGAATGCGCCGGAAGCTATTTTTAATAATGAAGAAGCTTTCTATGAAGGAAAAAGTTTAGACGAAGCCATTATGCATTTGCATAAAATGAATCAGTACGTCGGTATGAGTCCACTTCCAACGTACTCTATTCACGATGTAGTTAAACATCCAAACGTTGATCACTACAAGCATAAATTAGAAAATCATGTAGCAGAAGTATTTGGAATAGGAGAGCGCCAATAAAAATCGATATCTACAAAAAACCTGACTAAACAGTCGGGTTTTTTTATTCCCTTTGACACAAAAATCGTAGTCAAAAACAGTTTTTCTTTTTCTTTCTGAGTACTAGAGAAATGTCTACAATGGTAAGGAAGAGTTAACCATCAAGTTGCACAACAATTCGACCAGAAGTGGTAATGAAAGCGTAAACATTTTGGCGGAGATCAGTGATAGAATAAATTCAAGCAAGGGGGGAGCAATTGATGCATCTAGATGAAAGGAGCAATTTAATTTTAAAACGAGTGGTTAGTAATCCAGGTATTTCTAATTCGGAATTAGAGAGAAAATATCATCTTTCCCGGAGGCAGATTAGCTACAGCTTTACAAAAATTAATGACTGGTTAAAGAGTAATAACTACCCAAAAATTCAGCGAACGAACGGGGGGAAATTTATTATTGATCCTCTTCTAATGGAACTGTTTACTGAAAAAGTCGAACACTCTGCTGGAAGTTATATTCCGTCTGAAAAAGAAAGAGCTCAATTGGTTTTGCTAATGCTATTAAGCAGCGAAGAAGAATTATCTTTACTTCATTTCTCCAGCTCGCTATCAGTGAGTAAGAATACGGTATTAAGAGATATGAAATATACACAGAGAATTGTAAATGGTTATCATCTTGAAATTATTTATTCGCGAATGTACGGATACGACATAGTAGGAAGTGAGTGGAATAAAAGGAAGCTGCTTATTGAAGTACTCCGGACCGTATATGACATGTATCAAGGCGAGACGTATATTCAGGCATATACAGGAATTTCAAGAGAAGAAATTAAGAGATTAAAAGAGCAAATGGAAAAAGTAGAAAAGCGTTTAGCACTTCAATTTATCGATCAAAAAATAAAACTTCTTCCATATACAATAGCTATTTTGTTAAAACGAATTAAAAAAGGAAACTTAATTAAAGATTCTTATCATATCGACTATGAAGAACTGTCGGATACAAAAGAGTTTGAGGCTGCCGAAATTTTAATTGAAGATGCTGCTTGTATCCCAAAGGAAGAACGTTTATTTATTACATTACAATTGCTTACTTCTAACGTTCTATCCTCCCAATTTTTAAGAGATGAAGAAACTCTTGAATTAAAATCTTCATTAAAAAAAAGCCTTGCGTTATTTGAGAAAAAAGCATGTATTACTTTTAAAGAAAAAGAGAAGCTGCTTCAAAAATTAGTGCTGCATATGAAACCAGCTTACTACCGCATTAAATATCAGCTAACTACTAACTATTCAATAATTGAAAAAGTTAGTGAAGAGTTTGAAGCCATTCACTACATTGTAAAAGATTCATTAAAGCCTTTTGAAACTTATATTGGCTGCCCTATTCCTGAAAGCGAAGTGATGTTCATTACCGTTTTTATTGGCGGACATTTAATTAACAGTGGCGAAACGATACAGCTGAAAAAGAGAGCGGTGGTTGTTTGTCCTAACGGGGTATCCATTTCACATTTGATGGAGCACACGCTGCGCGATTTATTTCCAGAGTTTTATTTCTACGAAGCTCTTTCGATTCGAGAATTTGATCAATCAAAAGCTGAATTTGATATGGTATTTTCTCCTGTTCCTGTCCAGACTTCTAAACATTTATTTATTGTGGAACAATTTATTTCCGATTTTCAAAAGCTCCAGCTTCGGCAGCGAGTCATTCAAACCATATTCGGTTTAAATACATCCGTGGTGAACATTGAACAGTTAATAAGTGTCATTGAAAAATACGCAAAAGTTGATCAGAAGTCTCAACTTCAAAAAGCACTGCAAGATTATTTTTCTCTCCAAGTATTAAACGAAACAAGTAAAAATCAAGAATACAGTTTAGCAGATTTAATTACACCTGAAACAATTGTGCTGCGCGATCAAGTGGAAAGCTGGAAGGAAGCTATTTCAATAGCCGCTGCCCCGCTTTTACATAAAGGTATTATTACTGAAGCTTATATTGATAAAATGCAGGAACAATATCCGTCTATGTCTCCACATATTGTACTAAGACTTAATGTTGCAATACCTCACGCAAGCCCTGAGGACGGTGTTCAAGCAGTAGGCATGAGCTTACTTAAGTTAAAAGAAGGCTTATTATGCGGAGAGCAAAAAGTTCATTTTATTGTTGTTATCGCAGCTATTGATAAAAAGAAACATTTAAACGCTATGCTGCAGCTGATGAAGTTAGCGGAAATGAACGGGGTAATAAATGAGATGAAACGGCTAAATGAAAAATACAAAATCTATGAAATAATTAAAACGCACTCTATCTAATCATGGTACAGAATGTATAGCAAGGAGGATACAATCGTGACATTACAGCCTTTTTTAAAAGAAGAGTTACTGAAGTTAAATAGTGTATGTAAAGATCAAACCGATATCTTTGAAATGGTGTACAAAGAGGCATTTGGCAAAGGGTATGTCAGTGAAAATTTTCTGACAAAAATTAAAGAAAGAGAAGCATCTTTTCCGACAGGTCTTAAAATAGGCGATTACAGCGTAGCAATCCCTCATACAGATCCAGAGCACGTTTTTGAACAATTTATTAGTTTGGTTACCTTACAAAAACCTGTATCGTTTTATTTAATGGATGACAATACAAAAAAAGTGGATGTGCGCATTGTGCTTCTATTAGGTTTAAACCAGCCTCACACCCAGTTAACAGTACTTCAGGAGCTGATGCAAACAATTCAAGATCAGCAAAAAATAGAGCAATTATTACAGGCTGAAAATCAAAGGGATGTTCAAGCTATTTTTAACGGAGTTGAAAAAATTATTACAAAAGGGGAGAAGTAAAATGAAAAAGTATACGGTATTAGTAGCGTGCGGAGCGGGAATTGCAACATCAACAGTGGTGTGTGAACGAGTAGAAAATTTATTAAAAGACAACAGCATTAACGCAGAAGTTGTGCAGTGTAAAATTGCCGAAGTAGCTTCTCGCCAAGAAGGAGCAGATTTAATTGTATCGACAACGATTTTACCTACAACATATAGCATTCCGGCATTAAGCGCAACCTCCTATATCACAGGGATTGGCATGGAAGCACTGGACCAAAAAATAATAGATGCCTTAAATAAACTAGTTGCAAATTGATTCGTCAGAAAATTAAAAATAATAAATCGGGAGATGAGTAGAATGAAAAAATATACGGTATTAGTAGCTTGCGGAGCAGGAATTGCAACATCAACAGTGGTGTGTGAACGAGTAGAAAATCTATTAAAAGACAACGGGATTAACGCGGAAGTTGTGCAGTGTAAGATCGCTGAGGTAGCCTCTCGTCAAGAAGGAGCAGATTTAATTGTATCGACAACGATTTTACCTACAACGTACAGCATTCCAGCATTAAGCGCAACCTCCTATATCACAGGGATTGGCATGGAAGCACTGGATCAAAAAATTCTGACGCATTTACAAGCATAGGTATCACGTGTTGCCTCCATTTTAGAAAATGACAAAAGAAAAATGAGGGATGGATATGGATAAACTTCTATCAGGTGTGCAGGCAGTATTAAATCTAGGACCTACAGTTATTTTACCAATTGCCATTTTTATCTTAGGCCTGTTATTTAAAACAGGTGCAAAAAAAGCGTTTAAATCCGGAATTACAATAGGAATCGGTTTTGTCGGGATCAACTTAGTTATTGATTTACTTGTAAAAAACTTAGGACCAGCAGCACAAGCAATGGTTGAACGATTTGGTCTAAACCTAACTGTTATTGATACAGGATGGCCTTCTGCCGCTGCAATATCTTGGGCATCTCCCGTTGCAGCTATACTAATTCCTGTTTGCTTGTTTGTAAATATTATTTTGCTTTTATTAAAACTGACTAAGACGCTTGATATTGATATTTGGAACTACTGGCACTTTATCGCTGCTGGTGCAACAGGATACGTCGTCACAGGAAGCTGGTGGTTTGCAATATTGTGTACCGTTCTGTATGAAATTGCTGTTTTATTTGTAGCAGATAAGACGGCGCCAATGGTTCAAAAATTTTACGGGTTAGAAGGAATTTCTCTTCCTACGGGCTCTACAGCTGCGTTTGGACCAATTGGTATTTTGGTAGGTATGGGTGTATCAAGGATTCCAGGGATTAAAAGGTTGAATGCAGATCCCGAATCTATTCAAAAACGTTTTGGTATTTTCGGTGAACCAATGATGATGGGGTTAATCTTAGGATGTGTAATCGGTATATTAGCAGGCTATGACCTCGGTAAAGTTTTTCAGGTAGGTATTTCAATGGGAGCGGTTATGCTTTTGATGCCTAGAATGGTTAAAATCTTAATGGAAGGACTTATTCCAATTTCTGAAGCAGCTCGTTCTTTTCTTCAAAAACGATATGGTGATCGTGAAATATATATTGGGTTAGACGCCGCTCTTGCAGTAGGACATCCATCCGTTATGGCTACAGCACTATTACTTGTCCCCATTACATTACTTTTAGCTGTCATTCTGCCTGGGAATAAAGTATTGCCGTTTGGGGATTTGGCTACCATTCCTTTCTATGTAGCTTTTGTTGTGGGCTCATTAAGAGGAAATATTATACACTCTCTTATTTCGGGCACCGTTATGGTAGCGCTATCACTTTACATGGCAACGAATTTCGCAGATGTGCATACGCAAATGTTATCAGGAGCTCAGTTTTCGATGCCGGAAGGTGCAACACGAATTTCAAGTTTAGACATGGGAGGAAACTTATTTAACTGGCTTATTCTTAAGTTCTCTCAGCTGTGGGCTTCTATTTTTTAAAATAGGCATAAACAGGAGGTAAGACAATGAAAGCGGCCGTGCTGCATGAAAAAAATGAAATTATTTATCAAGATATTGGCATTGATTCCTGCCGAGCGAATGAAGTCAAAATAAAAGTAATGGCAGCAGGAATATGCGGATCAGATACACACAAAATGACAAGCAGATGGAAGTATCCGTTGCCTGCCATTATGGGTCATGAGTTTGCTGGATATATCGTTGAAAAAGGGGCAAAAGTAACAGATTTGAACGTTGGGGACAGAGTAGCTGCTATTCCGTTTAAACCGTGCAACGCATGTGAATATTGCCAAAAAGGGCAGTATTCGTTATGCGAAAACTACGGAATGATTGGTGCTCAAGCATTTGGTGGATTTGCTCAGTATGTCAATATTCCAGCTTCTAATGTTATACAAGTAGGAGAGATGGACTTTGAAGAAGCAGCGATGATAGAACCTTTAGCAGTAGCGCTTCATGGAGTACTTAATATTCATCCGCAAATAGGAGACACCGCAGCGGTCTTTGGAGCAGGAGTCATTGGTATGCTGGCGATTCAATGGCTGAAAATTGCAGGTGTAAAAGAAATCATTGCCATCGATATTTCTAGTGAAAAGCTTGCAGAAGCAAGGGCCATGGGTTGCGAAAAAGTGATTCATGCCCGTTATGAAAATGTCTTTGAAAAAATTAATGAATACACAAAAGGGAGAGGGGTGGATCTTGCACTCGAATGCGCAGGTTCCCCTGTCACTCAAGAGCAGTGCCTGCTCGTTACTCGTAAAAAAGGGAAAGTTGGATATTTAGGTATTGCTTATTCAGATGTGTGTTTATCTGAAGCAGCATTTGAGAGTATTTTTAGAAAAGAACTTACGTTACAAGGTTTCTGGAACTCTTATTCTGCACCGTTCCCTGGGAAAGAATGGGAAACAAGCGTTGACTTTGTTTTAAATGGAAAGATTAGATTAAAAGAGTTAATTTCTCATCGCTTCAAGTTAGAAGACACGCAAAAAGCATTTAATATGATTATTAATCGAGAAGAAGCTTATGGAAAAGTATTAATAATTCCAAATAAGGAGTGAAAAAAATGAAGGCAGTCATGAAGGTAGAGCCAGGCTACGATAATATGCTGTTAAAAACAATCCCTGAATCAGAAGTTCAGAAAAACCAAGTGAAGATTAAAGTAGCGTATACCGGAATATGCGGTACGGATATCCACACGTTTACAGGTCAATATAAAAATTCCCAGACGCCGGTTGTGCTCGGGCATGAGTTTTCCGGTATAGTCGTTGAGGTAGGAGAAGATGTAACAAAAGTAAAAGTTGGCGATAAAGTAACGAGTGAAACAACATTTGTGACGTGCGGAGAGTGTGAGTACTGCTTAGAAAAAGACTATAATCTGTGCGCTCATCGAAAAGGAATAGGTACACAAATAAACGGCAGCTTTGCTGAATATGTTATTTCACGTGAAGAAAGTGTCCATGTGCTGCCGGATACAGTCGACTTAAAAGCAGCTGCTTTAACTGAGCCTCTAGCTTGCTGCGTCCATGCAGCTTTAGAAAAGACAGTTGTTAAAAAAGAAGATAAAGTATTAATTTTTGGTCCAGGACCCATTGGTTTACTGCAAGCACAAGTTGTAAAAGCACAAGGCGCGTTTGTTATATTAGCAGGTATTACAAAAGATCAGAAGCGATTGGAGCTAGCTAAGTCCTTAGGAGTTGACGTAGCGGTAGATATCCAAAAAGAAAGCTTAGAAGAAATGGTGCTGACCTATACAGACGGATACGGTGTTGACAAATTATTTGAGTGTTCAGGTGCTGTTCAGGCGTTAAACCAAGGCTTGCCTCTGGTTAAGAAAAAAGGAACGTTTGTACAAGTAGGGATTTTCTCCGAAAAATTAAACCTTTTAGATCAAGAATCTATCATTCAAAGAGAAATTACATATATCGGCACGCGTTCTCAGAAACCAAGTTCTTGGCATATTGCTTTGAAACTTCTTGAAGAGAAGAAAATTAATACAGAGAAAATGATCACTAAAATTGTGCCTCTAGATTATTGGCGTCAAGGATTCGAAGCCGTTCTATCAGGTAATGAAATAAAAGTACTTGTTCAGTCGTAGAAATGAACTATATAAATAATGTAAATCAGGGGAGGGAGGAAGTGTGAAAGATACGCAAATGGAAGCCGGTTTATATTGTAACAGTTGCAAAGAAGAGCTTCCTCACCACGTTTACTATATTAACGGCAAAATTGTACGCGTAGAGTGTCAAGAATGTAGGCGTACAATGGTATTTAAAGTTGATGTTTTGAAAGAGTTTTATAAAGAGGTTTATAAGCGTGTCTCTACGAAACCTAACCGAGTATCAAAAAAATATAAAAAAGATATAAATAAATTTTTAATTGGAGTTCCTATAAGGTTAGTGAGCAAGCCTTATCGTCTCATAAAAGATTTTAACGAATCCATGCGTACTATTCACCGATACAAAAAATGAACTGCTGCTCTTAAAATTTTTATATAAATGATTTCCTTGAAAATCATGTTTTGGATGTTTAAGGAAAGGGTATAGTAAATAGTTCTCCGATATGAAATGAATTATGAAGCAGTACTTACACGTATCTTTACTTTAAAGTCTAAGAAGGTGAAGGTATGGGATGGATGAACGACTAGAAAATAAACGTTGGGTTGCCTATTGCCCTGTGACGGATCGGCTCGTAAATCTAGAACTTTCTTCTATTAAAAAAGAAGGAAAGAAAGACATCATCACCAGTTGTACAGGCATTGAAGATATTTGTCATACTTGCTTTATAACAAATACCGGGGATGTATCAAAAACATAGCGCGATGTTTGTAAAAGAGATGTGAGTTAGCGCTGCCTGTTATTATGACTCATGCACAAACACCTGTAGTATTTATCTTTTTTTAAATGCTACAGGTGTTTTTTGTTTAACTGGAATCTTTTGAAAATAAGCTTGCTGAGCACTTACAGGATCTGCACATCAAGCAGCAATTTTAATTGTGAGAATGCTTTTTTAGATGTTATATAAATTTTATCAGGTATGGAGCTAGGAAAAGTAAAAACATAAAAAAGCTGCTTTATACAAAGCAGCTTTCTTACGTGACAGTTTCAAACTTCAGGGTGTGAGGTGGGATAGTTTTTGTTTACCCCCCTATATGTAAATAAAACAATCTAAATGATAATGAAGTAGAAGTTATTTATTCCATTTGTTTATAAATTGTTTAAATCCAACATGAAGCAGTTTAGCGTTGGAAAATAAGGGAAAAAGCATACTAACTTGCCTGTGTATATTTAGAAAAGGAGGGATAAAGATGTCGTTAGCTCATTTTGATGATATTTCAGAAATTTGCTATGCATGTGAAAAACAGCCTCTTGGGAAAAGACAAAAACGCATTGGCGTATGGACGGAAAAAGAAATGAGAAAGCCTGTTGAAGAGAGAGTAGAAAATCAGAAGGTGGTCGCACTTTCTCGTTAATGTAAAAAAGCCTTTAGCTCATCTAAAGGCTTTTTTACGTATTGGCGTTTGGACATGTGTGAAGGGTCATAGAAGCAATCGTTATAAATCTTCTAGTCTTTGAACTTTTTTGCCTTCTATTTTATGCTGTTCCATCGTTTCTTTTAACTCTTTGTTCGCCGTTGTCATGGTCGTTTCATTTGTTACGCCCATAAATGACCAGCCGTGAGATTCAAGCCAGTACTTGAATTCCCGCAAAAACTCTTCCTGCGTTCCTCCCGTATGATAAAAAGCTCCTTGAATCGTAATAGCTGGTTTTTCCGTATTATACGTCACATACATTTTATTTGCACACATCCAAATGGACCTCCTTTATTAATAAACAAACGTAAATTGACAAAGAAGCGCTGAATCATTCCTCAATAGTTACACTATTTCTCTATTTGACTGCTGTTTTCCTTTTAATCTCTGCGATTAATCATAATTAAATCAAGTTTTTTACAGAAAGAGGAATGTAAGTAAACAGATAAAAAGCGCGTTTCGCAATGAAATCGTCATATTTCTACATATTCTTTAAGGGTCATGTAAAAGTTGTAACATAATGAATGGCACTGTAAGAAACTTAATCCAATTAGAACAAATGTTACTGTTTTTTTTAATGAAAAGGCGAATCTATGTGCTAAGGTAATAACAGGTTCAAATTTTAGGAGGTAGTTTTTGTGAGTAAAAAACGTGTAAAAAAATGGGCAGTTGCTTCTGCAGCGTCTGTAGCATTTCTAGCAAGTCAAGGAACAGCATCAGCAGCAGCTTCGCACAAAGTCGTAAAAGGAGATACCTTGTGGGGGCTTGGCCAACAAAATGGGGTTACGGTAGATGAGCTGAAAGGCGCTAATAACCGCCAAAACGACATGATTTACGTTGGAGAAACATTAACGATTCCTGACCAAGGCCAAGCACAATCTACCGCTAGTCCGGCAACATCTGTACATACAGTAGCACAAGGCGAAACGTTATATCATATTGCAACACAAAACGGCATGAATGTGGATCAGTTAAAAGCTGTTAACGGTTTACAAAGTGATATCATTACCATCGGACAAACATTAAAACTTCAAGGAGAAGCACCGGCGCCGGCACAAACTGCTCCGTCTACATCGGTTTCTGCACAAGATCAAGATTTACTAGCTAGATTAGTAGAGGCAGAAGCAAAAGGTGAGCCGTACCAAGGAAAAGTAGCGGTAGCAATTGTGGTATTAAACCGTGTAGCTTCACCGGAATTCCCAAATAGCATTCACGACGTTATTTATCAGCAGCTAGGAAACGGCGTATATCAATTTTCACCAGTAGCAAACGGAGCAATTAATCAACCTGCATCAGAAGAATCAAAACGAGCGGTAAGCGAAGCATTATCAAACCCGCATGAAAACGATGCGCTGTTTTTCTATAATCCGAAAATCGCTGAAAGCCAATGGGTTGCAACGCAGCAAGTAACGGCAGTTATCGGAAACCATGTATTTGCAAAATAAGTAGATTTCTTTCAAACATAAACATATATTTCATATATATGTAATTGCGATACAAAGAGGCTGCGACAAAAGTATTTTGCTTAAAGTTAAATCCGAACCATTAATAATTATTAATGGTTCGGATTTTTTGTTGTTATGGTGAACGTAGATTTCATGTATGTAGTTATTTCTAGCTGGTGGTTAGAGGCGAAGACTCCTGCGAAAAAAGCGTAAGGGATGAGACCTCACGGAGCGCGAAGCCTTGCACGGAAAGCAACAGCGGTGAAAAAAGCAGTCCAGATCATTTATTCCTATTATTCGTCTTTAAATGAGGGCGAGTTAGGTATGTTTTAATCTCTTATGTATGAAGAGAGAAATAGCTCTTTTTAAGTTTAATTGAACCTTAAAATGTCTTAACAGATCCATCTGTTAAGGCATTTTTTTGCTTTAATTTTAAGAAAACCATTGATTATTTAGAGAGTAATGGTATTATAGGGGTAGTCAATTGATAATGATAATCATTTACATATGATATAGAGGAGGAGATAACTAGACTTCTAGATGAAAGAAAGGAGCAAGGAAAGTTGAAGTTTTATCAGTTAATTCTTGTGTTTGCTGTACTAGCGGTTTCGTCTCTTTTTGTAGGAGTACAAGACCTGTCAGCGATGGATCTGTTTCATTTAACAAAAGAAGAAAGCCAAACGCTGTTTTTTAGTCGTTTTCCTAGGCTTTTGAGTATTATTATGGCGGGAATGAGCCTTAGTATTTGCGGGTTAATTATGCAGCAAATTACGCGAAATAAGTTTGTCTCTCCAACAACTGCAGGAACGATGGACTGGGCAAGACTTGGTGTGTTGATTTCTCTACTAGTATTTGCTTCAGCAAGTCCTCTATTAAAAATGAGCATTGCTTTCATTTTCTCACTTGCGGGCAATCTATTGTTTATGAGAATACTAGACAGAATTAAATTTAACGATACGATTTATATTCCACTAGTTGGTTTAATGCTCGGCAGTATCGTAAGTTCCCTAGCTACCTTCATCGCTTACAAATACGATTTGATTCAAAACCTTTCTTCATGGCTGCAAGGCGACTTTTCGCTAGTAGTCAAAGGGCGATATGAACTTTTATACCTGAGTATACCGCTCTTAATAATTGCTTATCTTTACGCAGATAAGTTCACGGTTGCTGGTATGGGAGAAAGCTTTTCAATCAATTTAGGCGTGAAATACAAACAAATCGTAAACATTGGATTAGTCATTGTTTCGCTTATTACGTCGATTACGATTTTGACCGTTGGCATGCTGCCTTTTTTAGGATTAATCATCCCCAATATCGTATCGATTTACCGTGGAGATCATTTGCGAAAAAGCCTGCCTCATACAGCGGTGCTTGGAGCTGTATTCGTACTTGCGTGCGATATTTTAGGCAGAGTCATTATTTTCCCTTATGAAGTTTCTATTGGGTTAATGGTCGGTGTAATAGGAAGTGCGATCTTTCTTTTTATGCTGATAAGGAGAGGTCGTTATGCATAACAAATATAAAATTATTATTCTGGCCGCGCTGGCTATTTTGTCGGCTGCGCTGTTTATCAGCTATGATTTAGGCTACTGGCAGTACACGCTGCCGCGAAGAATTGAAAAAGTCGCTGCGATTGTTTTAACCGGAGGAGCAATTGCGTTTTCATCCGTTATCTTTCAAACGATTACCAATAATCGAATTCTAACTCCTAGTATTCTAGGACTGGATTCACTGTATTTATTTCTGCAAACGTTTATTGTGTACATCTTTGGCTCGACGAATATTGTCATCATGAACAAAAATCTTAACTTTCTTCTTTGCGTTTCGCTGATGATTATCTTTTCGGTCTTGCTTTACATACTGATGTTCAAAAAAGCCGGTAAGAATATTTTCTTTATTTTACTGGTTGGAATTGTGTTCGGCACGTTATTTAAAAGCATGTCTTCATTTATGGAAATGCTGATTGATCCGAATGAATTTCAAATTGTACAAGATAAATCATTTGCAAGCTTTAACAATGTCAATACTGATTTGCTATACATAGCAGCGGTTATTTTTATCCTGCTTGGCATTTACGTATGGCGTTTTACCTCCATTTTTGATGTTCTGTCGTTAGGAAGAGAACATGCGGTAAATTTAGGTATTGATTATGACAGGCTTGTCAAAAAAATGCTGATTGTGATCGCCATTTTTGTCTCAGTGGCCACAGCTTTAGTTGGGCCGATTACCTTTCTTGGACTACTTGTAGTGAACCTTGCGAGAGAACTGTTCAAAACGTACAAGCACACCTATCTAATGATGGGATCACTGCTGCTTAGTGTTATAGCCCTCGTCGGAGGAGAATTTATTGTTGAAAAAGTGTTCACCTTCAGCACCACGCTGAGCGTCATCATTGACTTTGCCGGCGGAATTTACTTTATTTATTTGCTGCTAAAGGAGAATAGATCATGGTAGAAGTAACAAATGTCAGTAAAAAATACGGAGAAAAAACCGTTTTAGAAAAAACATCTGTGGTGATTCCAAAAGGGAAAATCACATCATTTATCGGCCCAAACGGAGCGGGGAAAAGTACGCTGCTTTCCATTATGAGCCGTCTTATTAAAGCCGACTCAGGATCAATATCAATAGAAGGAAAAAATATAGAGAATATTGACAGCTCGGATTTAGCCAAAAAAATGAGCATTTTAAAACAGTCCAATCAGCTGAATATCAGACTTAGCGTACGTGAACTCGTAAATTTTGGCCGGTTTCCTTATTCAAAAGGCCGGTTAACAAAAAGCGATGAACAAGCGGTTGATCAGGCGCTGAGTTATATGAAGCTTGAAAGTATTCAAGATAAATACTTAGATGAACTGAGCGGAGGACAGTGTCAGCGAGCTTTTATCGCTATGGTCATCGCACAGGACACGGAGTATATCTTCTTAGATGAACCGCTCAATAACTTAGATATGAAGCATTCTGTTGAAATTATGAAGCTGTTGAAACGTCTCGTAGGAGACTTAGGCAAAACCATTGTGATTGTCATTCACGATATTAATTTTGCGTCTGTCTATTCGGATTACATCGTGGCGCTTAAAAACGGTGAAGTGATCCGTGAAGGCCCAACAGAAACCATCATTCAAACATCTGTATTAAAGGATATATACGATATGGATATTCCAATCGAAACAGTTGGCGGACAGCGTATTTGCGTTTATTTTTCATAAAATTTATTCATGAGGTGACAAAAGTGAAAAAAGTGTTAGTAATGTTTGTAGCAGTCTTAACGGCGATTGTTGTGGCCGCTTGCGGTAATCAAGGAGCAAAAGAAACAACAGGTGGAGAAAGTAAGCAAAAAGAAACGGTAACGGTAACCGATCAGTTCAATAAAGACGGAATTAAAATTGAGAAAAATCCTAAAAAAGTTGTAGTATTCAGCATGGGTGCACTTGATACGCTAGATAAACTAGGCGTTGAAGTAGCGGGCTTGCCAAAACAAGCGATTCCTGAGTATTTATCAAAGTATCAAGATGATAAGTATGCGAATGTAGGTGGCTTAAAAGAACCTGATTTCGAAAAGATTGCAGAACTAAAGCCAGACTTAATTATTATTCAAGGCCGCCAAGCAGATTCGTTTGATGAATTTTCAAAAATTGCGCCGACGATCTATATCGATACGGACAACCAGCACTATATGAAGTCATTTAAAGAAAACACAAAAGTACTAGGACAAATTTTTGATAAAGAAGATCAAGCGAAAAAAGATCTAGCAGCAATTGGTAAGCAAATTGCAGATTTGAAAAAACAAGCGGACAAACTAGATAAAAAAGCGCTTGTAATGATGGCAAATGACAGCAAAATGACAGCATTTGGTCCAGGGTCTAAATACGGATTAATTCATGATGTATTTGGTATCAAAGCAGCAGACGACAGCCTAGATCCATCGGCTAAGCACGGTCAAAGCATTGCATATGAATATTTAGTTAAGCAAAACCCGGACTACTTATTCGTGGTTGACCGCGGCGCAGCAATTGGTGAAAAATCATCTGCTAAACAAATTGTTGAAAATGAGTATGTAAAAGAAGTCAATGCAGTGAAAAACAATCACGTTGTGTATCTTGATCCAGGTCTTTGGTATTTATCTGGAGGAGGCCTTGAGTCAATGGCAGGCATGATTAAAGAAATCAAAGCAGGGATAGAGAAATAATAGAGAAAAAGGAGCTGGTTTTAACCAGCTCCTTTTTTTGTGCATGGACTGGGGCAAGCTTTTCCCTGTACCAAATTATGATATTAATAAATACCCTGAATGAAGAAAATTTGTCGAGATGGGCTATCATAACACGCAATTTGATTTTAGGTCAGATCCGCACAGAATGGAAGAAATATTCCAAGGGCAGACGCCAAGCAGAAATGGCGGAGACTTGAGCGTAACGCCTCCACCGGAAGCTTTTCCCGTTCCTCACTTATCTGAAATGCCAAATGAGCACGCTCCAGGTTCAGGAGACATGAATGCATAAAAGTATGCCAATTAGCTTTAATGAATTAGAGCTAAAGTAAATAAAAAAACATTGACTGAGAGCTAGTAGTCAATGTTTTTTTATGTTTCTTCAACTGTCATTCCTCTAAAGGTAAGAACATCTCGTCGTTTGCATAAGCTCCGGATGAAATGTTTGTTCTACATCTATTTGTTAATTTAATTGTTTTTTACAAGAAGAAAAGGGAATACTTTCTTTAATCGCTTGTAATAGAAAGCTAATAAGGGGCATGCTGCTATGAGTAGTCAACAAGATGAATTTTTGTTTAAAAGAGAGCTCTATCGCTTAGTACAAGAATATAAACGTTGTAAAGTTGAAGAAATTAGACGGGCCATTCAAAAGGATATTCTGCTTTTGAAAAAGGTTATAAATAACTAAAATAGATAGACACAGACAAAAAAGCTCATGTTAGTTAATAAATGAACTTTTTTGTCTGTTTTAAACTTGCTCAAACGAATTAATATGTCTATTAATGGTCTTAGGAAGATTATGGATCATATTAAACAAAGCTAACGCAGCTGTTTCCAGTTCTTCATAACGATAAATGATATCGTTCTCAATGTCGCAGATTTGAAAACTGTTTAATTGTTCTGAATAACTCAGTGTAAACCTATTAGCAAGAGTATGAGTAATGTCACTATCTTTATAATTTACTAAATTTGTTATCATATGCTTAATTTCAGTAAGGTTCATTCACCAAGTCACCCTTTCATGTTATTGAGGTTATCATATCATGTACAGGTAATTTGAATGCTGTTTTTTACAATTTGTAACACCAATTTTCAAAATGAAACATAAAGGTAATAAAAAGTTAAAACGAGCAGCTTAACGCAAGCTGAACATCTCCTAAGAGGGTGTAGGATTTTCTTTGTAGTAGGTCAACTCCAACTTTTTATCCGCGATTTCTTTTAGACCAATACGGATCATACTGAATACTAAAATCCATAAGACAACCGTCAAAATCGTATGTCCTGCTGGGAAAATACCTAGTATAGGTGAGTCCCAAAGAGCGTGCATAAAAACGACAAGCAAAAATACACCGAGAAATTTCAGTTTTACCAGCATGTTCCACTGAAATTTCTTATCTTCTTGTACGATGCATATGGCAGCTCCTGTCAAGGCAGCCCAAGCCACATGCCCCCCAGGAGCGAAAATACTGCGCCAGAGTATTGTGGAATAAAGCATGTGAAAGCTGCCGGAAAGAAGTGCCCGTAGAGCATAGCCAGCGGTTTCAAAAGCAGCAAAACCAGCTCCTATTGCAGCTCCTAAGAGAAGTCCGTTAAGAATATATCTATATTTAAGATTGCGTACAAAATAAATAACAGCGATAACTTTAGCCAGTTCCTCACATATTCCAATCACGATCACGTTTGTGTTATTTCCAAGAATATCATAAAACACAAGTGCTAATAAAAGTGAGAGGATTCCGCCAATAAAAACGACATAAACAATTTTGTAAATAGCAATATTCTGCGGAGCGTTCATTTCCCAAAAGAAAATGAGCGTAGTAAATGGCACTGCAAAAGCACCGACTACAATAAGACCTGGTATGAAGTTGATGTTTTCGAACAAACTTACGCCTAAATATAGGCCTAAGTATGCGACAAGCGCAATAAGAAAGACCCTTGCAAAAAGCCAAGGTTTTGGCCATGTATTTACAACTTCTTCTATTTTAGGAGTCGTAAGCCCTGTTCCTACAATAAAAAGCCGTTCAGCTTCCATTTCACTGTGCTGTCGGAAGACTCGAGAAAATATATTTCGAAACTTAGGTTCAACGGAACGTTCATTTCTCGGAATTTTATCAACACGATGGGCAAACAAGTAGAATATGCTGTAGTTTTCGTTGTGGTCCACGATTTCATGGCCGCAATTTAAGCAGAATTTTACCCCTTCCGAATTAGAATAAGCACAATGGGGGCATTTCATTTATCTTCCTCCTTTTTCTAGATATAAATCGTTTGACGCTTGTCTTCTGACATCTTCTACATATATTATGTGAGCTGATGAAAAAAGCATAAGAGGGTTTGGTAGGTAATTTGCTTAAATAATGGAATGGTATGTATATAAAAGAACAGAAGCTATTGTAAAAAGAGACCTTATTAAAACTAAAAAAGGGCTGTGTCATAAGTCGAACATTCGACTTACAGCACAGCCCTTTATATGATTGAAAATGTGGATTTAAGTCTGTTTTCTTTACAGTACTACGCAATAAAAAAGCTTCCTGAAATAAAAACGATCACACCAATAATCATCATTAACGTTTCGCGGTCTTTTTTTCCTGTTTTTTTATTAGCAGGAAGCAGCGATTTTGCAAGAGGCTTGGCAAAAATAATGACAAGCATGCAAACAGCAGCAAAGATGCCAAGCGCCACTTGGAAATTACCTTCAATAAAGACGCATGCCATTAAAAGTACAAGACTTATTTTTAGAAAAATTTTTGATAGGTTCACTATCAACACTCCTTTAGAACACTTAATACGAAAGACTTAGTGATTTTTTTATGTGCCTGTTGTTTTCTACGGCTTGAAGGAGAAAATGAGCGACATCAGAACGGCTGATGTTGCGTCCGTTTTCTGGTATGCTAGCTTCTCCTATACGATAATACGTGGTTAACGGACCGCTCGTTAGACCCATTGGCCGAGCAACGGTCCAGTCGAGTCCGCTTACCTTCAAGAGCTTCACGGCTTCGTGATGGTCGCGAAGCACATTTTTTAAAATACGCTGAGCAAGCCAGCCCGTCATGCCTGGAATTTCTCTGTCGATTCCGGCTGAAGCCGTGTAGGCGATACGCTGAATTCCGTTTTCGTTCATACATTGAATCAGCAGATTTGTCGTTTCTACTAAAAGGGTAGAATGCCCTAGATTTTCGGTTCCCAGACAAGAAATGACTGCATCACACCCTCGCATAGCCTGACACACTTCATAATAATCAAGCACGTCGCCTTGTATGATGTGTACGTTCGCATGCGTTATCTTAAGCTTAGATGGATTTCGCACAAAAGCTTTTACATAATGTCCGTTTTTAATCGCTTGCTTGATTACTTCCTGTCCGGTCCTGCCGCTTGCGCCAATCAAAAAAATGTTCATACGATCAACCCTTTCGTTTCAATGTAGGTAGTAAAAACGAAATTTTCTTTTACCATAACACATTTTTCTCGATTTAGCTTGTCAAAACATAAAAGCTGCTTACGAGATTCATCAAAGTAAGAGGTATCCTCTGTTCTTTTTTAAAACTTATGTCATAGACTGTCTAGAAAACAAGGAAATGTACGAACGGTTTATAAAGGTGTTTAATGCTATAGAAGCGAAAGGGTATTATAAGAATAAGGGACGAACAGAAGGGGCGATGCACGATGAAAAAATCGGTAAGCCGAGCACGTGTTATCATAGTACTAATAGGTTTTCCGCTCATCTTTCTCATTATGGCGCTTGTGACCGGTGAGTGGCGATATATGACCTGGACCATTCCGCCTGCGCTGATGTCATGTTGGACGGCACTTTTTGTATTAAGGAAACAAGAAGAAAGATAACAGGAAATTTGAACTATTGCATCGAATTTATAGAAAAAGTATAAAATGATAGAAAGCTATAGTAAGAAAATTTAATGAAGGACGGTGTGAAGATGAACGGACAACAGTTATTGTATGGGTTGCTTACGTCTAAAGGCGATATCCTAAGAGCTGCTTATGTGTTATGTGACCACCGCATTTATACGGAAATGTCAGCACAGTATCAGCATACGGAGCATACGGATTTTCAAGCATCATTGGTAGAAGAAATGAAATTGCTTGAAAAACAGCCTGAAGTAGACATGCATCTGCATATTTTGCTTGAAATGGCGAAGTTTTTTGAACTTCCCGTTTCTCATGCTACAACAAACGGTGAGCTGTACGAGTTAAGCGATAACATTGGAAATTTGCTTGTATCTAAATACAATGAGCTGTTTTCAATTGCACGCTGTCATACGCTAGAAGACGTAATGCGCCATCAAATCCGACTGTTCTTTCATCTAATTGATTCGCAATACATGATTGCTACAAATCGTCAGCAAGCTGTGTTTCAGCAGCAGCTGATGAATTGGATTGAGCAGCTTCCTCCCATGTATCAGGAAAGAATGATTGATGTATTAGGAGAATATCAGCAGGCAGCGCTTGTGAAACTGCTGCAAAAAAAAGGGACAATCGAGCTATACAAACAGCTTCCTCCGCACGCATACCCTGCTATTTCAGGCCTTATGGCAACCGTAATGAGTATCTTTATTCCCGTTAATTACCCGCCAGCACTGCTATTTAGTATGAATGCGCCGCTTTTTTTAATGGCGAGCTTTGAAAGTCATGAAATTATTGCAAAACGCAAAGAAGCTGGAACGTTTTTACCGCTGTTATTAGTAGTTGTTCAGCTGATGTGGACGTACAAGCTTGAGCATCAGGATGAGCTGTTGAATTATCAGTCTCTATTGATCAAGTGGTCATCTGTACACACAACGTATCAAGATTATGTAAAAAAGAAAGAGCAGTCACTGTTTGATCGTGAACGGTTAGACAGCTTTATTTATAAAACAGAGCAGTATGTTAAGCAGCTCCGCGCTACGGAGAAAAAGACGGTGAAACAAATTGAAACGCTCAAAACAGCCATTCGCCATCAGCTTGATGAAATGGAGCTCACATCGTTAAACGGAGGGCTTGTGCTTCAAAAAATGATTGAAGAGCATGAATCATTAAAACAAGATGTAGAAGAACTGCAGCGCAAGCTTTCGATTAAAGGTGACTTCTTCTCTAAAGTAAGGCTGACGTTCCGTTCTGCAGAACGAGCTGTCAAAAGCAAAGTGAAAGAAGTAGAGCGTAAAAAAGTGCTTATGCAAATGACGGACTTTATTTTAGCAAATCGCTTGCCCGTATGCGTGGATATTCAAAATGAAATTTATGATTATCAAGACGAGCTGACGACGACTATTTTTCAAATTAATCAGCAGGTCGAGCTGCTTGAAGAAACAAAACAAAGCCGCCAGCTAGCCGATGCAAAAGTACGCCGCTATGATCAAGAAATAAAGCGATTTGAGCGGAACTATTATGGCTTAAAAGAAGGAACAGTTGAAGAAATGGCACAGTAAACGTATTTTATCCGAACGAGTTTGATTCTTTATGGAGAATCAAACTCGTTTAGTTATGTCTCAACCTTATTCTCTGTCTGTAGGAGCGGACAGCTGATCTTTATACTCATCTACATAGAGCATGCCGTTTGTTGACACAACTGCATACAGCACTTGGTTCAACTGAAGCTGGCGATTTGAAAGCTCAAGGTTGATCCATTGTTCGGTATATTGAGATGTTAAATTTTTATGAATAATTTCTCCGTCCATGATGAGTTCTACCGGTAAATTCATTTCTTTAAACGGCTTAGACAAAACGTCCTGTTTGGCAATGTTTTGATAAGCCGCTTTTTTTAATACTGACAGTTTTCCGCTTACTTCTAAAACAGCAAATTCTACTTCAGCAATGTTGAACGTTCCTAGTTCTCGTAAATGCTGATTCAAGTCGTCAATAGAATATTTGACTTTTTTCATATTTGCTTCAAGAAGATTTCCTTTTTCCATAATAACCGTCGGGCGGCCTGTAATCCATTTTCGTAAGCGCCTGCTTTTTAGAGCTGTTGATGCTAAAAGAAAATGAATGGCCACAAGAAAAGCAAAAGAAGCAAACATCGGCAGAAATTTTAATTTTAAATCAAATCCCATATTTGCGATGAACGATCCAATAATGATGGACATTGCAAATGTAAAATGATTATTATGCGTGTTAATTTGTTTTCCAATCAGGAAAGTTGTAATGCTTAAGATAATAAAAGAAACAAAGGTTCTAAGAAGGGACAAAAGAATGTCTTCCATCGCTTGTGATGTCACCTGCTTTCTCATAAATAGAAAGAGTATCTATCTCTATAGCGTTATCCATTTAAAGGATCGTTATACAAGAAAAAACATCAAGAAGAAGTGCGGATAATTCGTTCATATTCGGCTGCTTAAAAAGGGGTAGAAAGGCTGTAGGTAAGGCATAGAAGCGAACAAAAAGAATGTGCAAATTCCTTTGAAATTTTTTGGAGGATTTGTTACAATAAAGGTGCTTATTTTTGTTCGGTAAGGATAGTTCGAAGTGTTCGTCTTGACTTATTGTAAGAGCAGGAATAGAGTAATACACAATGTGTGGATTGTCACACAAGGAGGAAAAGAGATATGTTACAAGGTAAAGTAAAATGGTTCAACGCTGAAAAAGGTTTCGGTTTCATCGAAGTAGAAGGACAAGACGATGTATTCGTTCATTTCTCTGCTATCCAAGGCGAAGGTTTCAAAACTTTAGAAGAAGGTCAAGAAGTTACATTTGAAATCGTTGAAGGCAACCGTGGACCACAAGCTGCTAACGTTCAAAAGTAATTTTTTTTATAAAGTTTAAGCCGATCAGCAGAACGTTTCTCTGGTCGGTCGTTAAACTAAACTGGGAGAAGGCCCCTTTTATAAAAGGGGTCTTTTCTTGTTCGCTTTTTACACCTTGTTGACGATTTCTTTGATTTTGCAGAAGTATTCAAATATGAAAAAAACTAGTCACGCAGTATAAAAAAAGCGTATAATGAAATGATGAAAATAGGAATTGTAGAGCAGAAAGGATTTTAAAACGTATGAGCAACCAACTTCAAGAAACGATGGTCGATTCACGTCGTACATTCGCCATTATTTCTCACCCGGATGCCGGGAAAACAACGTTAACAGAAAAAATGCTGTTACTGGGCGGAATGATTCGTTCAGCCGGAACGGTTAAAGGAAAAAAATCAGGCAAGTTTGCTACATCTGACTGGATGGAAATTGAAAAACAACGTGGAATTTCAGTTACATCAAGTGTTATGCAGTTTGAGTATAAAGATCACTTTATTAACATCTTGGATACACCAGGACACGAAGACTTCAGTGAGGATACGTATCGTACCTTAACAGCTGTAGATAGTGCGGTCATGGTTATTGACGGAACAAAAGGAATTGAAGCACAAACGCTTAAGCTTTTTAAAGTTTGTCGTATGCGCGGTATTCCCATCCTAACGTTTATCAATAAATTAGACCGTGAAGGAAAAGAGCCGCTTGAGCTGCTTGAAGAAATTGAAGATGTACTTGGTATCGAATCATACCCTGTAACGTGGCCAATTGGCATGGGGAAACGATTCCAAGGAACGTATGACCGTTTTTCAAAGCAAATTGAAGTGTATCAAGGAAACAAAGAGTCTTATTTTGCAGACTTTGACGGTGAAAATATCGACGATGAAATTAAAAAACACGTCGATGAAATGTATTTACCAGGCTTAGTGGATGATTTATCTCTATTAGACGAAGCAGGTAATGATTTTTCAATTGAAAAAGTAAAGCAAGGCTTATTAACGCCTGTTTTCTTCGGAAGTGCGATTGCGAACTTCGGCGTACAGTCTTTCTTTAATTCATTTTTACAATTAACATCACCGCCGCAGCCTCGTGAATCAACGAATGGCACCGTTCAGCCTACGGATGAAAACTTCTCAGGTTTCATCTTTAAAATTCAAGCGAACATGAACCCAGCTCACCGCGACCGCATTGCGTTCGTACGCGTATGTTCAGGAAAATTCGAGCGTGGAATGAACGTAACATTAGCAAGAACGAACCGCAAAATGAAGCTAGCGCAGTCTCATCAGTTCTTGGCATCAAGCCGTGAAACAGTAGACACAGCGTATCCAGGGGATATCATTGGCTTGTATGACTCAGGTACGTATCAAATTGGCGATACCATTGTAGGAGAGGGAAAAGTATTCGAATTCGACGCTCTTCCAAAGTTCCCGCCTGAACTGTTTGTAAAAGTTCGTGCGAAAAACGCAATGAAATCCAAGCACTTTGAAAAAGGAATTAATCAGCTTGTACAAGAAGGGGCGGTACAGCTTTACCGTACGCCGTTCTTTGGAGATTATATTTTAGGAGCAGTCGGTGAACTTCAGTTCCAAGTATTTGAACATCGTATGAAAGGTGAGTACAATGTCGATCTTGAATTCACACGCATGTCTCACAACATTGCAAAATGGGTAGACAAAGCAACAATTGAAGATCGCATGCTAGATTCTCGCGTGATGCTAGTAGAAGATCGTGATAAGCATGCTGTTCTTATGTTTGAAAACGATTTTGTATGGCGTTTGTTCCAGGACAAATATCCATCTGTTAAATTCCTAGATCCGTTTAATCTATAAAAGTGTATAAAAAAAGGAAAACGATACATACTACTTTCATAAGTAGACAGTCGATTTTCCTCCTTTGCTTAAGAGTCAGTATTTACTGGCTCTTTTTTTAGTGAGCCACTGATTTTAAATTTAAAAGAATGACTCCTGCAATGATTAATACGATGCCAAATACCATCGTAAGACTGCCGCTTTCTTTCCAAATGACTACACCAATCACAGCTGTTACAGCAGTTCCTACACCAGACCAAATGGCGTATGCAACGCTGAGCGGAATGTGCTGAAGCGATGTGGAAAGCGCATAGAAAGCAAGACCAAATCCTAATAAAACACCAAGACTAGGCCAAAATTTTGTAAATCCGTTTGATGCTTTTAACATAGATGTACCAAATAACTCTGAACTAATTGCAATTGCTAAAAATAAATAGGCTTTCATCGAAAACCCTCCTCTGTTAATTTCCGAAGTTGTTGTTGAATCTGTTTTTGCATGTCTGGATCCACGGGTGCGAGCCCAAACATTTGGCTGAACCATAATCCATCGGCTGCTAAGCGCACAATGGTAGCAAGGACAGGGTCAATGCCATCTTGTTCAATATGGTGCTGCCACTTTTTGTAGTGTTTTTGAAGGTGCTGCAGAAGTTCAGGATTCGTTGCAATACCTGCAAGCAACCCTGCGCTCATCGCTTGTTCACGCTGAAGGTCATGAAGCGTCTCAGCGAGATAAGCCCGGCTCCATTTGCCAGGAGCATCGTCATGTTCAATTTGCACGTGTAGCCCGTCATCATATTGCTTTGTGACTGAATGCAGCATTTGCTGAATCAATTCATCTTTTGATGAGAAATGGTACAACAAGCCGCCTTTACTAACACCGGCTTCTTTTGCTACTTTTTCAAGCGTCAAATTTCCAACGCCGTCACGCTGCACAACCTGAGTGGCCGCAAGCAATATATCATCATATGTAGACACATGAATTTCCTCCTTTTTGATTTTCCCTAGAATACTTTACCGTCTGGACGGTTTGTTTGGCAATACTTTTATTTCGAATTTCAAAAAAATTTTTTGTGCACACTAAAATATAAAGTATAAAAACAAAAATGAACGCGTAAACAAAGGGTTAATCTCTTTACTACTTTTACTATATGAAGAAAAAGGAAAATTAAAGCCTGGGTATATGAAAGATAAAAGAAAGGTGTGAAGAAACCGATGAGGGATGTGTATCAAAGTTTTCAAGAACTATCACAGTGCGAACGAGCCGGAATTGATTACGAAATAAAATGTGTCATTCGCCGGAGAGAAATTGTCGTGCTTGCGATTCACGGAGGAACGATGGAAATTGGGACAGAAGAAGTAGCGGAAAAAATAGCAGAAAAGCTGAACGCAACGGTGTATGTATTTAAAACGCTGAAAACAGAAAATCCGTTTGAATTACATGTTACGTCTGCAAACTACGATGAAGAAATGGCGCGTCATCTTGTGAAAAAATCAGAGATCACAATTTCTCTTCACGGTGCCTATAGCGATGTCTGCACAACTTATATTGGAGGAAGAGACGAAAAGTTAGAAAAAGCGGTGCGTCAAGCACTTTCTAATTTTCCGATCAGTGAAACGCCCGTACATTTAAAAGGCGTTTCACCTCGAAATATCGCCAACGACAATCAGCGGCATAAAGGACTGCAGCTTGAAATCACCACTCCGCAGTATGAACAATTATTACAGGATGAGCAGCTGTTCAACGAGTATGTGAATGCGATAGTATCGGCTGTGAACTCAGTGATGTAAAGATAAATTCAACAGCTTTCTGTATATCGGCTGCAATAAGAGTTGGTTGTACATCAGCCCACTTTTCTCGTTCATGTAACGTGTCATGCCCGGCACCTGTTAACACTAAAATGCAGTGAGCGCCTGCTGCACTGGCCGCTACTAGGTCTTTCCACCGGTCGCCAATCACGATGCAGTTAGCCAAATTTAAGCTGTGCTCCTCCGCTGCTTTTAACAGCATGCCGGGGTTTGGTTTGCGGCACGAACAGGCGTCTGAATCTTCATGAGGACAAAGGTAAACATCATCAAATCCAAAAGCTAAAAGTTCAGAGATAAACTGTGATTTATTTACCTTTCCTTTTGCAACATCGGGCTGATTCGTAAAGGAAAACAGCGGAATGTTTTGTTTTTTTATGTCTTTAATCGCTTGCTTTGCTTGGGGGAACAGCTGAAAATCACCTGGATATTGAATGTCATTACTGCCTCCAATCGTTCCGTCTCGGTCTAAAAATATTGCTTCAATCATGTTATTCACCTCTTTTTCTATCATAATATAAAACAGGATGAATTTGGTAAAAACTTTGTTTTTTGAAAAAAATCAAAGAAATATGACTGTCTTTTTACTTCTCATCATATGGATAAGTTAAATAGAAGTGGTGAGGAGGGGAAGACAAGTGAACGAAGAATCGTTTTATTCACCATTTATAAGCGAAGACGGAAAGAAAAAAACAATTGGAGAAATTGAGTTTTCAGATGTGCAGCGCATGATGGAAAAACATTTAGAAGAAGGCTATCAGCTTGAGTTCAAGCGCGAAGTAAGCTCAACGGTCAAACGGAAAATCCCAAATATCATCGCTTCGTTTGCCAATGAAAAAGGAGGGTGGCTTATTTTTGGCGTAGATGAAGACGACCATTCCATTAACCTGCTCGAGCGCAAGGAATATGAGCTGTTTATTAATAATATGCTGAAAGATGTCACCAACCCCATTCCTCGTATCGTTACGCGCTTTTTATCACCTGAAGATCACCCCGGGCAAGGTGTCTTTGTTATTTGGATTCCCGAAGGTCCGAACCCTCCGTACATGTCTTACGGGAAAATTTACAGAAGAATTGGAAGCGGCACATCTCCCGTTACGGAAATCGATGATCGCTATCATTTAGATCGTCTTTATCAAAAATCGGAGGATCAAACGCAGCGAATAGAGGAATTTTGCACAAAAGAACTGTCTATCTATAACAGAAAGTGGCCGATGCACGGGAAAAGCTATATTCATTACGGGATGTGTAATATGTACGTGCTGCCACTATATGATTTGCATTTAATCGAACAAATGGAAGAAGAACGGTTAAAGCAATATATTTTAAGCAAGTCTAGCGAACCAAAACACTATCGTTTGGACGACGAGAGTATGGTGATGCTGCATACACCGTTTGTCAAAGCTTCTTATTCAGCGGAATCCATCATTTTTCGAAGCACAGATGTAATTGATGCATACGATAAAACAATTGCGTGGGAGCAGTTTTATAACGGATCAGCTAAGTTTCACATTCCTATTCCGTATATGGAAGAACCAAAACAAATTCATGACGTGCTGAAATCAAGCATTTCAAGCTACATTGATGAGACGATTTTTGAGCAGTTTCAATATATAAACGGCCCCTTTTTTCTTACATCTTTAATCAGCTGCATCGGCGGATACATCGATTGTATGATGGAACTAAAAACTGAGCTCGAAGACATGATTATTGTAATTGATTTAGAGAACGTTCGAAATGATGTGCTTTACTTTCCGCATCAGCAGTTTCAAACATTTCTAGAGAAAGAAGGGCTCGTCTTTTCAGATAAAAAGCAGTATCGGTTTAATCAATCATTTAAAACAACAAAACTAGGGGGAAACGTCGAGCTTCTTGCCTACGTTGATTATATCGTAACGGCGTTTGGCCTTTCAAAAAACCAGTCCATGGACTTTCTTAAACATTCGTTAAACCGAGTATAAAATATACAATTTTTTGACAATAGCTAAAAAAATGACAAAAATGAAAAAAAGTATGATAATATCTTTCGTAAGTAATGAGCAAGTAAAGAAGAGAAAGGGGACTCTTTTTTACAGCTGCCGTTGCTAGGTAGGGTTAAACACAAGGGGAGAAAAAGTAATGAAAAAAGCGACATCCATACTTCTAATTGTCCTAGCACTTGCTGGTCTAGGAGGAGTATGCGCTGCTTATTATCATTTGGAGCAGCAAAAGCAAACGGAAGAAATGACGTATGAACAGAACTACATAACCGTAAGAAATGCATGAAAAAACCAGCCAATCGGCTGGTTTTTTTTGGTTTCAAGTCATAGTAAGTAAAATAAAGATTTTGCTTGTTCAGTTTTTTTAAATAACTCCAATGATGTATAGACGCAAAATAGAAAGCCAACGCTTGAAAAAATAAAAAACAAGCGGAGAAAAGGGCGTTTTTTTTGAATGCGAAAGTACGTAAAAACAACGAGTGAACATACAAGCAGTACGCTCATAGCAGCAAATCGAATCGCGAGCTCTGCTAAATCATCAACCGTGCTTTGAAACAGTTTTAGCGTTTCATCGTTCAAATCAGTCTCAGGAATGTTCGTTTTGTCTTGCTGATTTAACACCCCTACATCCCATTTTTCTCGACTATAATCATGAGAAACCGTGTAGTAAAACGGACCAAGCTTTTTTTCATCTGCACCGTCATCAGCAAGTGCTGAAGCTGGATGCATGAATGCTAGAACAAAAAATAAAAAGCTCCACTTTCTCATTACCAAAGCCTCTTTCTAACTCAGACTATCTCCCATTATAAACCAAAAATTTTTATGTTTCCATCATCCCTCTTTCCTATTTCCATTTCTATATATAAAGTGAAAGGGGGAATAAAAGATGGCAGAAAAAATTCAGCATTCAAGCCAGCTTCGCTTAGTATTAGAACAAGGAATAAAAGAGGATGGAAAACCCGATTTAAAGACAAAATCCTATATGAACATTCAGCCCGGAAGTTCTGCAGATGCACTCATTACAGCAAGCGAAACCATCGCCAGCCTGCAGTCGCTGCCGCTTGTTGAAATCAACGAAGTTGTCACGTTTTCACTTTTAAAATAAGAAAAGAGGTAGAGTATGAAAACTTTAACGATGCAGTTTTTGAATGAGTCACAAAAAGCAGTAAGCCTATCGATTGAATCACCAAAAGATACGTTAGACGCAGCAGCCATCACAGCAGCAATGAACGCGCTGATCGCAAGCGATGTCTTTACTTCAAGCGGCGGAGCGCTCGTTGCCAGAAAAGGCGCCCAAATTGTCGAGCGAAATGTAACCGAATTTACGATTTAAAAATGAAAGTCCTTCCACTTCGGTGCGAAGGGCTTTTTTAAAAGGAGAGAGGAAGATGGCAGAGTGGTTTACGCTTGTTTCAGACGTTGGGTTTCCTATTGTGGTGACGCTTTATTTACTTCACCGAATCGAAGCCAAGCTCGATACAGTTGTGCTGTCCATTCAGCATTTAACCGATGAAGTAAAAAAGTGATTATGACAATTGTAAGGCGGTTGTCATGGAAAAGTTGACGGATTTGACACCTCACACTACAATTAGTAGTGTGAGGTGTCGAATATGAAAATTGAAAAATTCAAATTTAACGAAACCGGCCTTAATCGCTTTTTTGGCCCGCTTGAAGCAAAAATTATGACGGCTTTATGGAACGGAAGTGAAATGTCCATTAAAGACGTGCAGCACGTGCTTGAGAAAGAAAAAACAGTTAACTTCAACACCGTTATGACCGTTATGAATCGACTGGTGGAAAAAGGCGTGTTGCAAAAGCGTTTAAAAGGACGTACGTCGATGTATCAGCCGATTCTTTCTAAAGAGGAATTTATCGACGCTCAGTCGAAAGAGTTAACGCACGAATTGATCGATGAATTTGGCTCGCTTGCTGTTACTCATATGCTTGATGCGCTAGAAGAAGTCGATGATTCACTGTTAAGTATGCTCGAATCAAAAGTCAAACAGTTAAAAAAGGATGAATAATCAATGAATCAAGGAATACTAAAGCGTTCTAAGCTTATTTTTAACCTGTGCTTTTTTATTGCCGTGACGTTGCTTATGCAAATGGGGATGTATGTGCTGCATTTGCTGTTTGGATGGAATTTATCGTTTAACTTAATTTTACTTTGTAACAAAGTAGCCCACTTTTTCGGCTTGTTTTTTATTGAATACATGCTGAATGCCGTTATTTTTCACACGATGTTTGTGCTGTTCATTAAAGCTGTAAAGCAAGTGATTCAAATGCGGAAAGTCCGTAAAATGATTACGAAGCTGCGAGATGAAACAACAACGGCTGACCTGCAAAAAGCGTACGGAAAGGATTTAACGGTCTTAACAACAGATCAGCCCATTGCCTTAACGATGGGGCTGTTTACACCGCATATCGTCCTGTCTACAGGGTTGCTGTCGGTGCTTGATGAAAATGAACTCGAAGCCGTTATTTATCACGAGCAGTCGCACGTTGCAAACAAAGACCCGCTCAAAACGTTTTTACTAAGTACGCTTGCCTCTGCATTATGGTATATTCCATTTATTAAATGGAGCCATAAACGCTTCAAAGTTATGCGTGAAGTGCTGGCTGATCAAGATGCCATTGTGAAAAATGGCACGCCTGCTCACATCGGCAGCGCGCTTTTAAAAATGGTGAAAACGGGACAGACAAGTCTCTCGTGTGCGCACGTATCGTTTGCTGATACGTCGGTTAATTATCGCATTCAATATATTTTAAATCCGGAAACGAAAATGCCGATGCAGCCTCCTGTTATTTTAACGCTGACGTCGCTATACGTGTTTTTTATTTTGTGTGCGCTGATTTTTACAGCTCTAACAGCTTTGTAAGTTTGTAAGAGAGAAAGAAAAGAAGGAGATGAGATTGTGTCAAAAGCAAAGAAAAAGAAAAAAGTAACGCCCAATCAGCAAACATCCTCAAGCAAGTGGATTTTTTGGGTGATTGGAATTATTGCGGTCTGTATTTTAGGGTTAATCGTCCTTTCGAATATGTCAAAGGGCGGAGGAGATGAAAAGGTCGCTCTTACATATGATAATCAGCCGTATCTTGGAAAAGAGTCAGCTCCGGTAGAAGTGGTAGAGTTTGGAGATTACAAATGCCCGGCTTGCAAAAACTTCACGGAATCCTTTTTCCCGCTGATTGAAAAAGATTATGTGGATACAGGTAAAGTGAAATTCTACTTTATGAACTATGCATTTATCAACAACGACTCCTCTCGTGCAGCAGAATTCGCCGAAACGGTATACAAAGAGCTTGGAAACGATACATTTTGGAAATTCCATGAACTTCTTTATAAAAAGCAAAACGCAGCGGACGAAAAGAAAGATGTCTTAACGGAATCCTACTTAGAAGATACGCTGAAAGAAGTGTCAAGCGATGCCGATGCGAAAAAAGTAGCGAGTGCATTTAAAGACGGAAAAGGAAAAGATGCGTTTAATCAAGATATGAAGACAGCCAATGACTTAGGCATCACAGGTACACCAACCATTTATGTAGGCGGCAAAAAATTCGAAGGAAAAACAATCGATGACTTTGATCAAATGGTCAAAGATGCGGCTAAGGAGAACAAATAATGAACAAGTCTTTGGTTTTCGGGTGGATTACAGCGCTTATCGCGATGCTTGGAAGCTTGACGTTTAGTGAAGTTCTTCACTTCATCCCGTGCGAACTTTGCTGGTATCAGCGAATTTTAATGTATCCGCTCGCGATTGTGCTAGGTGTAGCCGTGTACCGGAATGATACGTTCATCTACAAATACGTCCTGCCGTTTTCGGTGATTGGTATGGCGCTTTCAGGCTATCATTATTGCCTGCAGAAGATACCGGCTCTTAAAGCATTTGAAACGTGTACAAGCGGTGTTCCTTGCTCAGGTCAATATATTAACTGGCTTGGATTTATCACCATTCCTTTTTTAGCGTTTATTGCGTTTACCATTATTACGATTATGATGCTTGTTCTTCGCAAGCAGATGAAAAAAGCTTAACCTCCGGGTTAAGCTTTTTTTATCTGAAAACAAAAAAAGTCCCGCTTACAAGAAGCGGGTGCAAATAGGGTACATCTATGAAAAATGATGAAATTGTTTTGACAAGAACAGTATATAAAAGAAAAGTGAAAAAACGGTGAAAAGAGAAAAGCTTTTTTAAAAAATATGCTTTTCTTATAAAAAAAGCCCCGCTCACAAAAAGCGGGGAATAAATAGGGGTCATTTATGAAAAATGATGAAATTGCTTTGACAAACTTAGTATACAAAAGAAAAGTGAAAAAACGGTGAAAAGATGGAAGCTTTTAGAAAAAATAAAAAAAGACCTGTTTTGGGGAAACAGGTCACTAGAAAGGGAGTAAAACTATGAAAAAATATGCTAATTGGCTTTACATGTACTATCTTACCGCCCAATAGTGAAAAAACAGTGAAAAGAAACATCAAACAAAAAAAGACCTGCTCTGGGGAAGCAGGTCTTCACAAAGGAGTAAAACTATGAAAAAAATATGCTAATTGGCTTCGCAAGTACTATCCTATACCTTTATGGTGAAAAAACGATGAAAAGAGAAGCAGGATATAAAAAAGACCTGTTTTGGGGAAACAGGTCATTAGAAAGGGAGTAAAACTATGAAAAAATATGTTAATTGGCTTCGCAAGTACTATCCTATACCTTTATGGTGAAAAAATGATGAAAAAAGAAACTGGATATAAAAAAAGACCTGCTCTGGGGAAGCAGGTCTTCAAAAGGAGTAAAACTATGAAAAAAATATGCTAATTGGCTTCGCAAGTACTATCCTATACCTTTATGGTGAAAAAATGGTGAAAAGAGAAGCGGGATATAAAAAAGACCTGTTTTGGGGAAACAGGTCATTAGAAAGGGAGTAAAACTATGAAAAAATATGCTAATTGGCTTCGCAAATACTATCCTATACCTTTATGGTGAAAAGATAGTGAAAACGAGATTAGGATATAGCTCCTATTTTTCCATATTATAGATTCATTTCTCTTTAATAGGGTATACGTTCATTAGAATCGATATAAACTTAAAGAACTGGCAGGGAGGGATATATATATGGAAAAGAAGCACGAAGCAACTGCAAATCAGCGCGTGGTTCACCGCGCTCGAAATAGCTGGTCAGGCTTTTTGTTTGGCGTAGGGTTAGTTGCTTTTATTGATGAAGCAGTGTTTCATCAGCTGCTTCATTGGCATCATTTTTATGATAAGTCCACAACGGCCGCTGGTTTAGTGTCGGACGGTTTGTTTCATGCATTCAGCTGGTTCGCTACAATCGCATCACTTTTTATGGTGGCAGATCTAAGGCGCCGGGGCGGCTGGTGGGTGAAAAGGTGGATAGGAGGAGTATTGCTTGGAGCCGGGGCGTTTCAGCTTTATGACGGGACCGTTCAGCATAAGCTTATGGGCCTTCACCAAATTCGGTACGGAGTGAAGATTGCACCTTACGACATTACGTGGAATGTACTTGCATGTTTGATGCTGCTTATTGGCATCATGTTAACATGGTTTACACGTAAACAAGGTGCACATCATGATTAAATATGAAGTACTATCTCAGCTTTTATTAGCCTTGCCTTTTGCCGCTGCCTTTTTTTTATACATGTGGGCTGTAACGTCTTCAAATGTAACGTATAGAAAATGGTCATTATATAGGACGTCCAGCTGGACACTTGGTATTTTATGCGCCATATCTTCTGTAGCAGGACCGCTCGCAGCCCGTGCTCATATGGACTTTACTGCGCATATGACGGGGCATTTGCTTTTAGGTATGCTAGCTCCGCTTTTAATGGCGTTAGGAGCACCTCTTACGCTGCTGCTTCGCACGCTTCCGGTTCATGCAGCCAGAAAGGTGTCAAAATTTTTAAAAGGGCGGTTTGTTCGGTTCATCAGCAGTCCGGTGACAGCTTCTGTTCTTAACGTAGGAGGACTTTGGCTTCTTTATACAACAAGTCTGTATGGCATGATGCATCACTCTTTTTTCGTGCATGTCGCTGTACATATTCACGTATTTTTAGCCGGCTATTTGTTCACCGTATCGATGATTTCAATTGATCCTTCGCCGCATCAAAAAGCTTTTACGCACCGAGCGTTCGTATTGGTTCTTGCTCTTGCCGCTCACGGTATTTTATCAAAATATGTGTACGCTCACCCGCCTATGCACGTCTCGGCAGAAGAGGCGCAGCAAGGGGCTATGCTGATGTATTACGGAGGCGATTTAATCGACTTATGTTTAATTGTACTTCTTTGTTATGAATGGTTTAAGCGGGTTCAAAAAGTCTCTTTTACATAAAAACGCGCAGAAAGCATCATGCTTTCTGCGCGTTTTTTTAGTGAATGTTTCGTTTTTTAAAGCGTCCGCCGCGGACTTCGGTAATATCTGCAACGGCTAAAAAGGCAGTAGGGTCAAAATCTTCAACAATGGTTTTTAGCTTTGATTCTTCAAGGCGCGTAATGATGCAGAAAATCACCTTTTTATCATCGCCCGTATAAGCACCTTCACCGTGCAAATAGGTAACGCCTCGACCTAGACGCGCATTAATCGCATCGCCGATGTCATCAGAATGATCACTAATAATCCAAGCTGATTTTGATTCTTCCAATCCTTCTACAACTGTATCAATGGCTTTAGCGGCAATGATGTACGCAAGGATGGAATACATGGCGCGGTCCCACGTGAACACAAATCCCGCTGCTCCTAAAATGAAGAAGTTGAAAAACATTACAATTTCTCCTACAGAAAACGGAATTTTTTTACTGATTAAAATGGCAAGTATCTCCGTACCGTCAAGCGCTCCGCCGTAGCGAATGACGAGTCCAATTCCAATTCCGAGAATAATCCCTCCAAAAACGGTAGCAAGAAGAACGTCTGCGGTAAACGCGGGGACATCATGAAACCTAGAAGTTAAGATGGATACAACCAGTATGCCAAAAATAGTGGAAAGGGCAAATGTTTTTCCCATTTGCTTGTACCCGATAAATACAAACGGAAGATTTAGTACAAAAAGAAAGATTCCTAGATTTACGCCGGTAATATGCGAAAGCATGATGGAAATACCGGTAATTCCTCCGTCAACAACGTGGTTTGGAACAAGGAAGATTTCAAGTCCTGTGGCCATGAGCAGGGCACCAATCGCAATAGCGATGGCCCTTCCAAATACCTGTCCCTTGGACAGCTTTCGGTGCTGAATTTTCGCTTTTTCGATTTCTGTCATTTGCATGTCTCCTTTGATGTCTCCTATGTATTTCTCACTTTAGAAAAGTGAAACTATCTTTAATTATACCTTACTGTGCACAATTAGTGGGGATAGACGGCTTAATTACTTGTTTCACTCTATAAAAAAAGCCTGCTTTAGAGTCATAAGCAGGCTTTTTAAAGAGTAAAACGATGAAAAAAAGTTGGCTTCACAATTTTCACTATATAGGGATTTGATGAAAAAATGATGAAAATGCCGGCATGTGCGGTAAGAAAATCGGGGATACTAGTTAAAAAAGGCCAAAAGGAGATGACGAAATGAGCGTGTGGATGATGTATAATCACTTGATGCACTCGCAAATCTTTTTAAGCAGCGTATTAATTAGCGGTATTCTTCTTGTTAGCGGAGGATTTGTGTACGGCAGAATAATGAGTAAAAAGTGAACCTAATATTGCCGCGGATAGGTTGTTAATGGAAGATGCTCAATAGTAGCTTGGTTAATGTTATACTTGCTCCATAAGCTTAGCGTGGAGGTGTCAGCATGAGCAAACATCATGATCTAACAGCATCATACGGAGAATCGCTAGTGACGTGTGAACATCAGTTTGAAGCTAGCTATTACTATCATCAAGTGCGCGAACAGTGCATGAATCACATTCATGAAATAAGCAAAGCGGTAGCTGAATTCACCGTTGATTTTACAGATGAAAGTTTGAAAATATTAGAGCTTCTTTACTATGATCTAGAAGACAGCAATTGTTTTGACTATTTTTCGATGACAAAAGAAGAATTCGAAGAGTGTATGGGCGTATACTTTGGTGAGGTGGTTACTTCTACGATTGATGAAGCGCGCTGGGTTGTGAAAGAATATCCGCTTATGGAAAACAAGTATGTGACCGGAATTGAAAAAGGGAATCTTTCATTCATGTTTCCCCATGGCTTTTTTAACCATAAAGAGCGGCATCCAGAGTGCGTTTTTACTCTTTATCATTTATATAAACAGCTACAAAAATAGGAAAAAGGTGAACGTAAGTTCACCTTTTTTAATGTCCAAGCTTTATGGGAATATAAATATCCATTTCATATGTATCACTATATAAATTGCTGTGTATAGCTGTATTTACAATTTCAAGAGCAGGACCTTCAATCATGCTGTAAGAAGAGTTCGGCAGCCATTCATTCCAGATGCTGTTATACGTCGACCCAAGCGATGTAATGGGACCTCTGTGTTTAAACTGCAGGTATGTAAACGAAGGAAACGTATGAACGCTCATACCGCTTGGAATACAAGCCGTATCAGCCACTTCTGTACCTGCAATATAAAAATAATTTTCTCTTTTCGGAGCCATGCAAATGCCTGTAATCATATGAGGTTCTTTTGAAGAAGTAATCATTTCTTTTTCTTTAAGTATTTGCTTCAAAAGATTCTCTTTTTGATACTCTCCGTTTTTTGCTATGCCTATCACTGAAAATCCTTCTTTATATACAACTTTACCTTGCATAATCCACCTCGAATTTTTCAAGCTCTAGCTTTTATTCTATCAATCATAAATTACTTTACCGTGATTGTAACATAATCTTAAGTAGATATCGATGCAGAAAATGGAACATGAGCAAAGCTTCAAACACATGCTTAAGTTGCTCTATTTATTACATAAAAACAGCGCGCGAATTAGTACGCTGTTTTTACTAATACAACACTTTATTTATATAACGTTTACGAAGAGTAAATCCGGGAAACTCCTTAATATAAGTCAAAATGGTAGCTAAACCAGTAGTCGTCCTGCACATTCTTTGTGTTTGAAGCGACAATATGCTCATGACCTTGTTCATCCGTGGCAATCCAGTTATAGTTGATATCCATTTTAATCGGATACATATTGCCTTTTTTAAACAAAATAACGGGGGGAGTTACTTCAACAAACTCGTTTAGTTTTTTAACAACATTTTCTTTACAGCGAATTAGCTCCATGTCTTTTTCTCCTTCGGTGTTATTGCACAATCATATTTTTTGCGTTGTGCACAATATATAATTTAAAATAACAAAGGTAAGTTTAGCACATTTTACAAAAAACAGAGAAATAAAAAGGAGCGATATCGATGAATGAACAAATTTTATTAGCAGAACGCCCAAAGGGAATGCCAACAAAAGATACGTTTAAATACGAAAAAATTGAAATGCCTACAGCGAAAGAAGGCGAGGTACTTGTTCAAACACTTTACCTTTCTGTTGATCCGTATATGAGAGGACGCATGAACGATACAAAATCATATGTACCTCCATTTGAGCTAAACGCACCGCTTGCAGGCGGCATTGTAGCACGCGTAACGGAATCAAAATCAGATCGCTTTAAAGAAGGCGATATCGTGACAGGTATGCTTCCTTGGAAACGCTATTCAGCCGCAGAAGCAAAAAACTTACAGAAAGTTGATCCAGAGCTAGCGCCAATTACAACGGCTATCGGCGTTCTTGGTATGCCTGGTCTCACAGCTTATTTTGGACTGCTTGAAATCGGTCAGCCAAAAGAAGGCGAAACAGTAGTCGTTTCCGGTGCAGCAGGTGCTGTTGGATCTGTTGTTGGTCAAATCGCTAAAATTAAAGGCGCACGTGTTGTCGGCATCGCAGGTTCTGAAGATAAAATTGCTTATTTAAAAGATGAGCTCGGATTTGATGAAGTGATTAATTATAAAAAAGGAAATGTGAAAGAAGCATTGAAAGAAGCGTGTCCTAATGGCGTTGATGTTTACTTTGAAAACGTCGGCGGAGAGATTTCAGATGCAGTTGTTAGCTTATTAAATAAATTTGCGCGCATTCCACTTTGCGGCCAAATTTCACTGTATAACTTAGAAAAACAAGATGTTGGACCACGTGTTCAAACACCTTTATTAATTAACAGTGCTTTAATGAAGGGCTTTATCGTAGCCGACTATGCAGACAAATTCCCTGAAGGCATTAAGCAGTTAGGTGAATGGGTGCAGCAAGGAAAAATCAAGTACAGCGAAAACGTTGTAGAAGGTTTTGAAAATGTACCTGAAGCGTTCCTTGGGTTATTCGAAGGAGCAAACTTAGGAAAACAGCTTGTAAAAGTAGCAGAATAAGCGTAAAAAAACCGTGCGGGAACATTTCCGCACGGTTTTTTTACATAGTTGAAGCCGTTTGTTGCTTGGCTTCTTCTTCAATATGTTCACCAGTTCGTTCGATTGGCGAGCGTTTGTGATAGCGTCCAAGCAGTCCTGTCATGATAAAAATACCAATTAACGAATAAAGAACTTGAACTACGCCGAATACCACTGTTGCAGAGCCTACAATCAACACATCTGTCAAAAGCATTGTTTTACCTGGATTAATGCCAAATCTCTTATCAAGAAACACGCATAGCATGTTGATTCCGCCAAGAGAAGAGCCGTGACGAAACAAAAAGATTAGTCCAATGCCGACGATAATGCCGCCCATAACCGCGGCTACAAGCGGATGCGGAAGTGCAAATGAAAAGTTGGCAGCTAATAAATCGGACATCACTGACATCAGGCTAACGCTGATGAAGCTTTTTATCGTAAACTGCAGTCCAATTTGTGTAAGAGCCATAAAATAAAACGGTAGATTGATGATAAAGAACAATACCCCAAATGAAATACCGGTTAAATGCTGCAGCACAATGCCAAGTCCTGCCGTTCCGCCAATAACGAGGTTAGAAGCGGTTAAAAATTGAATTCCGATGGCAACGCATAAGCAGCCAAAGGTAATCCATCCCCATTGTTTTACGTGATTCATATCTCCATCCCCTTTTGTATATTTATACAATACTTTCGATAGAAAACACCGTCTTTTAATTCACAAAATCTATTTTACTATATATCTTTTCAAAAAAAAGCACTTTTGTGAGAGAATCTAACACAAGATAAAAAGTTAGATAATTCAGATTTATTGAGTTCTTCTGGAGCAAATGAGTGATAAGCCGATATGTTTCTAAAAAAAGATTAAAAAGAAAGAATGAGAAAAACGGATTTTGGAAAATGTATAAACAAATATTTGGATAATGGTCAAAAAAAAGGGAAGGAATATCAGTTAAAACGAACTATTTTAATTATTAATTAAAATATTATTCGTATTTGTGTTGATTTTTGTTTGATTGAGGTAATATATAACATTATTAGCATGAAAATATGTAGAGATGGAAGTGGATGCAAAATGAATAAGAAATTATCAGCGTTGACAGGGGTGGCTGTACTTGCTTTTTCGCTTACAGCATGTGCCCCTCAGCAGGAAAAAGAGGTTTCTGCTGAGAAAAAAGAACCCGTTCAAAATCTAGCTGATCAGCAAATTATGGCGGACGCTTGGTACCAAACATCCGGCGAAATGAAAGCTTTGTATTACCAAGGCTATAATACAGGGAAGCTTCGTTTAGATGAGGCGCTTGCAAAAAGTACCGATAAAAAGCCTGCCATTATTTTGGATTTAGATGAGACCGTGCTTGATAATAGCCCATTTCAAGCTTCAGCCATCAAAACGGGTAAAGGATTCCCTTATAAGTGGGATGAATGGGTGCAAGCAGCAAAAGCGAAAGCAGTGCCAGGTGCTGTCGATTTCTTGACGTATGCAGATCAAAAAGGTGTAGATATTTACTACATTTCAGGCCGTACAACTTCTCAGCTTGAGGCAACAATTAAAAACCTAAAGAATTTACATATTCCTCAAGCAACCAAAGACCATGTGCTGTTGACGGGTCCAAAAGACGAAGGAAAAGAAACGCGCCGTCAAAAAGTAGCGACGAATCATAATGTAGTCCTGCTGTTTGGTGATAACTTATCTGATTTTAGCGGCTTTGATAAAAAGTCGATGAACGATCGAAATAAGCTTGTAGAAGAACAAAAAGAAGCATTTGGTCAAAAGCTAATTGTGTTTCCAAATCCAATGTATGGAGATTGGGAAGGAGCTATTTATAACTACGACTACTCAATTTCGGACAAACAAAAAGATAAGCTTCGCCGCGAACAGCTTCAATATTTTAATTAAAAAATAGGTTGAAACATAACGAAATCGCTCCAATCAAAAGGCGAACAAATTGGATACATGAGCTGAACCGCTTGTTACACCGCTGTTGATTTCCGTACAAGACTTCGCTTTCCGCGGGCGGCCGATGAGCCTCCTCGTCCCTTCTCTCCTGCGGGGTCTCATCTATTCCGCTTTTCCCGCAGGAGTCTTCGTCTTGCCCTCCAATCAACAGCTGGTATCACCTGCATTGAATGAAACCTGTGTTCAGCATCACAATAAAAAATCCGAACGAGGTTGATTCTTCATTAAGAATCAACCTCGTTCGGATTTCTCTTCAACTCACATATTGTTGTCCCAGCTTCTTTTAATCTTTTTACTATACCCTATTTAAACGATAGCTTGTACAAATGATCCTGCTTTTTAAGAAAGAAGCCACGGAGCATAAGGAGCTTGCTTCCACTCGTGTTTTAACATGCCATAAATTACAAGATCGTGGTAGTGATCATATAGATATTCACCTTCTCTGCAAATGCCTTCTTCTGTAAAACCTAGACGCGTAGGGATGGCTTTGCTTTTTTCATTATTAACGCCGCAGCGTATTTCGACTCGATGAAGGTTTAACGTATTAAATGCATAATTCAGGCATCCGTGTACGGCTCTTGTCATAATGCCTTTTCCTTGGAAATCATGTCCAATCCAATAGCCGAGACTTGTACTTTTATTTCCCCAATTAATTCCGTGGAAACCAATCATTCCGGCGATTTCTCCGTAGTACCGAATGATCGCCTGGAACCCTTGGTTATTATAGTATTGAGCTCTCCATTCAGGGATGAGTTCATCATAGTCAGCAATACTTTGCATGCTATCTACCCATGGGAGCCATTCTTTTAGGTAAGGTCTTGACTCGTTAATAAGAGAAAGCAAGGGGAAAGCGTCAGTTGATTCAATTAAATGCAAACTAACTTCGTCATCAATTTTGTATTCAAACATACGAAAGCCTCCTGTGATGATGGGCCTGCTGAGATAAGCGTAGCGTGTAGGCAGTTCTAACATCTAGTTTTTCTTTATTCTACCACAAGTAGCAGAGCGGAGAACGAGGAAGTTTGAGCTAAACGTAAATAACGCATAAAGTCGATAGGATTTTAATGATTAAAAAAATTAATAATTGAAAGCACTTTTATCAATATTTTTACAGAAAAGAAGCATATACAGTGATACAATGGAAGAAGAGATAAGGCGTTGTATGTATACATACTTTCTAACAAACATGATATTGGATTGATAAAAGCAGGTGGTAAAAACATGGATGTACAACTATTAATAACGGTATTTGCACTCGGGTTTTTCGGGTCATTTTTAGCAGGTATGCTTGGAATTGGAGGGTCAGTTGTTTTGTACCCGCTGTTGCTATTTGTTCCGCCTCTTGTAGGAGTGGGAATATTCAGCGCACACGAAGTAGCTGGTATAGGGGCCGTGCAGTCGCTGTTTGCCTCCGTTTCAGGAGCTCTTGCTTATAAAAAGGGCGGCTATTTGAATAAACCGTTAATTTTATATATGGGCGTCAGTGTCTTAGTTGGTAGTCTCATTGGTTCAACGCTATCAAACTCGTTTTCAGAAGGAATGATCAATTTCATTTACGGCGTGATGGCAACAATTGCTGCAGGATTAATGTTTATGCCAAAAAAAAATAATCCAGCGGCCGATTCATTCGAAGTGACGTTTTCAAAACCTTTGGCAGCAGCCCTGGCGTTTTTAGTTGGAATTTGCGGGGGAATTGTCGGAGCAGGAGGCGCATTTTTACTTGTTCCTATTATGATTACCGTGTTAAAAATTCCTGTGCGCGTAACGATTGCAAGCTCATTAGCCGTGACGTTTATTTCGTCTATGGGAACAACATTCGGTAAAGTAATGACGCATCAAGTCCTTTTGCTTCCGGCGCTTATGATTATTGGAGCAAGCTTACTAGCAGCTCCTATTGGCGCTTTTGTCGGGCAAAAGACGAAGGTAGCGTCGCTGCAAGTGATCTTAGCAGTCGTTATTACGGCGACTTCGTTGAAAATATGGTTTGATTTACTAATGAAATCTATTCATTAAAAAAAGCTGCCTCTTTAAGGGCAGCTTTTTTATTTTGTTGTTGATGCAACAAGGTGAGCGACTAAAATATAGCGTTCAGGTGCTGAACCAACGTAGTTAAATGGATAACAGGTGCTGACGGTTAAAGTGGCTCTAGGTTTGGGCACAATAACGGTTCGGTCATCCGCATCCACAATTCGTACTTTGTTTACTTTGTATGTGAAGGTGCCTGCTGCTGTACTTACCACAAGCGAATCGCCTTCACCCACGTCGCCAAGCTTACGAAAAACCGTATCGCGATGTCCTGATAGAACAGAATTGTCGTTTTGACCAGGCAGCACGCTTCCCGCAAAATGACCGACGCCTTTTTCTAATTCATCTTCGTTCGTACCGTGATAAATTGGCAGCTTCGCGTTTAATTTAGGAATATATAGTTCTCCCATTAAATCACCGATTTTTGGCTGTTTCGGATAAGACACATTTGACACTTTCGGCTTTTTTTCTGAGCTAGCAGTACGAGAGTGTACCGCTTTTTTGGGTTCAACAGAAGAAGCTTCAGCAGAAGAGTCTGCTGTTGATGAGTCCTTGCTTTTAGAGACTGAAGCTGCGGCTGGTTCTTCTGTATCCATTGTTTTAAATGCCAAATAGCCTCTTGCAAATTTATAGGCGTTTGTTGTTGTAAACCAAAGACCAAAGCAGATGACAGCGGCTAAAAGGGAAAGAACAATCAACCGCTTTTTACGATTGATTGTTCTTCTTGTTTTTCTTGGTTCCATTTTATGCGCGTCTCACTTTGCGGAAAAGAACAAAGCCAGCTGCTACAAGCACTAATCCAATTAATGTATTTGTTACATAATTAGAAGCCGTTTCCGGAAGTTTTCCGCCTTTAACGGTTTTTTGTACAGCGCTATTCGTTTGTTGCTTCTCCGGTTCTTGTTTCTTTTCCACTGCTGGTTTTTGCGCTTGAGCTGGTTTTGCTACAGCTTCAGCAGATTTTTCTACTTCTTTTCCTGTATCTGTGATGATATCAGAATTAAACATATCGCCTGTGATCACCATGTCTGCTAAAAATTTACCGTCTGTTGTATAAAGAGAAATTTTTAGACTTGCATTTTTTAATTCTTCTAAGTTGATTAAATCAGTAAGAGAAAGCGGTCTTTCATTTCCGCCTTGTACAAGTGAAAATTTAGCGTCTAAATGGAAGATTGATAGCATTTCTTTATAAATAGACATTAATTCAGCGATTTGATCAGCAGATAATTCTGTTGCTGTATCAAAATCTTCGAATGCCGCTAAGCGCTCGCCTAATTGATCTAAGCGGTTAAGCGTTGCTTCATTTGAAAGCTCATCTTCTAACGATGTAAAATGTGCTTCAATTCGATTTAACTCTTCTGAAGTTAAGCCTAATTCAGACTGCATAAATGATAGTAAGCCGCTTAAATCTTCTTCACTTAATTCATCATCGTAAGAAGTGTCTTCTTCGTCATATGACTCATCATCTTCATACCAGTCATCGCCTTCTAGATAGAAGCCGACATCATCGTATAAATCATCTAGGTACACATAGTCGTCTAAGCTTTGGCCGTTTTCTTTTAATAACGCATTTAAGCTTGTTTTGTCTAAGTCAAAATCTGCATACAAATCTTGCACGTTATGTAAGTCAGCTGCAATCGGTTCACCTAACAAATCTTCTAAATCTGCGATTGTATCGTAGTTTTCAAGACTATCGTCATACAGTGAAAGTGAATATTCAACGTCGTCTTTGGTTACTTCAAAACCTCGCGTTTGGCTTACCGATTTTAAATATTTGTTGAAGTCTGCGTCAAATGTTGACGCGGCTGCGAATGAAGACGTTGGAAATACGCCAACAAACAGCAGAAATGATAATAAAATTGTCCCCAGTTTTTTCATCAATTTTCTCCTTTTTTTTACGTTTTCTACAAGATTATATAGTAAGAGTTATAAATTTACAATATATACTTATATTATATATACCTTGAATATAGTGGTAATTTAAGGTATTTATAGAACTATATATTTTGAGAATACCATATGGAAGGGAGCGGAAAGACCTAGGTATAAAAAAGGGGAAAATAAAGAAAAAGGTTTATAATTTTTTTGACAAAGCAGAAATATAAAGAAACATCAAAAAAGAACAGCACTTAGAAGCTGTTCTTTTTGAAATGATATGTAAGCATTAGCATAGATAGTTGAAATTCGATACCGTTCCGCTTTAGAAAAAGGTGGCTACGAGTTATGATTTTAGTAAGGATAGTGAAGAAAAGTGAGAGCGCGGTTTTGTCAGCTCTATTTTGATTCCTTTTAGTCTTAAACGTTCTACAAACTGTTTGCGTTTTTTTCGCTTTTCATGCGGGGATTGATTCATATTCGCCTCATCCTCCATATTTAGTCAAGTAGCTAACATATCATTATCATAATCAAAAGATGACGGTTACACAATAAACATTCTCAAATATTCACAAAGATTTAAAATTTGTTACATTGATAGTGTACATGTACCCCATTCTCTTTTTTTATAACATCTCAATGTGCTGTTTTTAAATTGAAGTTTTATGAATTCCGTCGCAGAATAAAAAAACATGATCAAAATGAGCACGCAGACTTTTATATTTTGATTCATGGTGCTTAAAAGCTATACTAGTAGTGCGTATAGAAAAGACGAAAACGAGATTGGATATCTCATCTATTCGTATACAAAAAAGAAAGAGGGATCTTGATGAAAACAGAACAGCAGTATTTTGAAGAAGGAAAATCAATTCAAACATATATGAACGACATGAGTACATTAAAAGAGGAAAGTTTAGCTGTTTATGAACAATTTCAGCTTCCTAAAGATGGACTGGCTGACAAATTAAAAGCTCACAGGCTTCACTTCTTAGCGATTACTGAAGATTGGTGCGGAGATGCGATGATGATTAACCCAATCATTCGTAAAGTAGCTGAAGCTGCCGGTATCGATGTGCGTGTTGCACTGCGCGATGCGGATACCGAATTAATTGATCGTCACTTAACAAACGGCGGCCGTGCTATTCCGATTATTTTAATTTTTAATAATGAAGGAAATTTACTAGGTAAATGGGGTCCTCGTGCTCCTGAAGTTCAGCAAATCGTGGATGAGCTTCGCGCCGAACTTCCTTCAAAAGAAGATCCTTCGTTTGAAGAAAAGCAAAAAGAAGTCTTTTCTGCGTTACGAACAAGATATAAAGAAGAACCGGCTCTTTGGTCGTATGTTTATAACAGCTTCAAAGAAACAGTGTTAGCTGTTGTAAAATAATTTAAAAAAGCAGGGTAAAATGAGCGCTTCATTTTACCCTGCTTTTTTTCTGGTTATTGCAGCAAAATCGTTTGTATATCACTTTAATGAAAAGGCTGTTTTTATAAATGTTAGTGTTCAAAACGCGCACTTTTAATTGGTAAAACGCACAAAATTCTAAAAATAAAAATATTTTTTATTCAAAACGCGTACTTTTTTAACTTGATGATGATATAATAGCAAATAATAAATGAAGAAGGGGGACGCGTGAATGAATGTAAAAGCTTTTGGTTAGTACTTTTAAGCAGCATTTTTAGAGATCAAAATGAATTTTATTTTTTAAATTTAATGAAAGCGCTTAATAACTCACTTCTCAGAATATATAGAAGAAAGGTGTTAGATACATGAATAACTTACATAGAAAAATGGGAACGTTTTCTCTCATGATGGTCGGCCTTGGATCTATTATTGGATCAGGATGGCTGTTTGGGGCATGGAGAGCTGCTCAAATTGCAGGCCCTGCAGCAATTGCTTCTTGGATTATTGGAATGGTTGTTATTTTATTTATAGCTCTTTCTTACAGTGAACTAGGATCGATGTTTCCAGAAGCAGGAGGTATGGTTAAGTATACGCAGTACTCACACGGCTCATTTCTTGGCTTTATTGCGGCTTGGGCAAACTGGATTGCCATTGTATCAGTTATTCCTGTTGAAGCGGTTGCCTCTGTTCAGTACATGAGTTCATGGCCGTGGGAGTGGGCGAAATGGACAGGCAGTTTAGTAGAAAACGGGATTCTTACTGGAAAAGGCTTGGCTATTGCTACAGGGCTATTAATCATTTATTTTCTTTTAAATTATTGGACGGTAGGCTTATTTTCGAAAGCTAACTCACTTATTACCGTTTTTAAAATTGTGATTCCAGGGCTTACAATTGGTGCTCTTTTATTTGCAGGATTTCACGGCGGAAACTTTTCCTCTGCAGGAGGCGTTGCTCCAAATGGATGGGCAAGCGTGTTGACAGCTGTTGCTACGTCTGGGATTGTGTTTGCTTTTAACGGTTTTCAAAGCCCTATTAACATGGCGGGAGAAGCGAAAAATCCGGGACGCTCTATTCCAATTGCCGTGGTAGGATCCATTTTGATTGCAACCGTGATCTATGTATTGCTTCAAATTGCGTTTATTGGAGCGGTAAATCCTTCAGAAATCGTAAAAGGATGGAGTCATCTGAACTTTAATTCGCCGTTTGCCGATTTAGCGATTGCACTAAATATTAACTGGCTTGTTATTGTTTTATATGCCGATGCGTTTGTATCGCCATCAGGAACAGGTATTACGTATACAGCTACCACGTCACGCATGATTTATGGTATGGAAAAAAATAAATACTTGCCGAATATACTAGGACGAGTTCATCCGCTTTACGGCGTTCCTCGTCAAGCCATGTTTTTTAATCTATTTGTCTCATTCATCTTTTTATTTTTATTTAGAGGCTGGGGAATTTTAGCCGAAATTATTTCTGTAGCTACGTTAATTTCATATCTTACTGGTCCTATCACAGCTATGACGTTAAGAAAAACGGGGACCAATCTTTATAGACCTTTACGTATAAAAGGGTTAAATGTAATAGCGCCTCTTGGCTTTATTTTTGCTTCACTTACTCTTTATTGGGCGAGATGGCCGTTAACTGGACAGGTATTATTTATTATTTTAATTGGTTTGCCAATTTATTTTTATTATCAAGCAAAATCAAAATGGAAAGGCTTTGGTCAAAACTTCCGAGCTGGCGTTTGGATGATTGTCTACTTATTATGTATGATGACAATCTCCTGGATAGGAAGTGAAAAATTCGGGGGACTCAATATTATTAAATACGGCTGGGATATGGGACTTATTGCAATTGTTGCACTTTTCTTTTATGCTTGGGCACTTAAAAGCGGGTACAAAACAGAGTATTTAAAAGAAGCAATTCATGTTAATAATGAAATGAAAGCAGCGGAAGCACAGACTGCCTCGGCTAAAGAACAAATCATGGAAAAACAAATTAAATAAGTAGTAAAAATAAGGCTGGGACAAAAGTATTTCAGTTAAAGTCAAATGCGAACTATTAATTATTTTTTAATTGGTAGTTCGTGTTTTTTGTTGTTATGTTGAAGATAGATTTCATGTTTTCAATTGCTTCTAGCAGTTGATTGGAGGACAAGGCGAAGACTCCTGCGGGAAAAGCGGAACAGATGAGACCCCGCAGGAGCGTAAGCGACGAGGAGGCTCAGCGGCCGCCCGCGGAAAGCGAAGCCTTGCACGGAAATCAACAGCGGTGTAACAAGCAGCTCAGCTCATGTATACAATTTATTCGTCTTTAGATTAGATTGATTTAGTTATGTCCCAGCCTTTTTTTATGGATAAATTTTCTTTTTTTGAATACTAGATAGTAAAAAATGCTATAATGGTTGGCAAAATCATGCAGGGGGAGAACGACTTATGGATATCGTATCAATCACTTCTTTTTTAAGTGTCGCCGCTTTGCTTACGGTTATGCCTGGTCCTGATAACTTATTTGTTTTAGCACAAAGCATATCAAACGGTAAACACGCAGGGATTTCGACTTCATTAGGTCTTTGCACGGGCTTGCTTGGTCATATAGCAGCGGCAACGTTGGGTCTGTCAGCTATTATTTATCAATCAGCTTTAGCATTTGCTATTGTCAAATACGCTGGGGCAGCTTATTTATTATATCTGGCTTATAAGACGTTTACAGCCAAAGATTCCGCTCTCGCTGTTGAAAATAAAGAAGCCATTGAGTACAAGGTGCTATATAAAAAAGGAGTGATTATGAACCTGCTAAATCCAAAAGTTTCGCTTTTTTTTCTTGCTCTTTTACCTCAGTTTGTTAATCATTCAACCGGACACACCACGCAGCAAATGCTTGTTTATGGAGCTGTGTTTTTAGTTCAAGCGCTGATTATCTTTACGTTAATTAGTCTATTTGCAGGGAAAGTAGGGGAGTTTTTGCGAAAATCTCCGGCGCTGTCTAAGCGGCTTAATCTCGTGCAAGGCTCTATCTTTACGCTTATTGGCTTAAAAATTGCTTTTAGTGAGAAATAGCAGAAGATAAGGTGGCGAACCTGTTTTTTATCTCTATTAAGAGGCGTGGACATAGGTTAGTTAAAGGGAGATCCGAACGATAAATCCAATTCGTTCGGATTTTTTATGTTTATGGTAAAATCCAGTTTTTTAAGTTATTGTTCTCTAACCTTTAAGAGGACGAACCCTTCTTGTCCACTTACATATATATATAAAATGAGAGATAAAACATCGGACAAAGCCGGTGTTAACCCCAAGTTCTTTCATATTATGGCTGAAAGGAAAGGTTCACATGAAAAAAGTATGGCTAGATGCAGGGCACGGCGGTACAGATTCAGGCGCTTTAGGAAATAATTTGCGTGAAAAAGATATTACGCTGCAGCTTGTATTACACGCGCGGGCGTATTTAGAGCATAACTATTTAGTAGATGTTCAAGTAACTCGTTCAACCGATGTGTTCGTTTCATTATCAGATCGAGCGAACCGAGCTAATGCATGGGGAGCAGATATATTTGTTTCGATGCACATTAATGCCGGCGGAGGTACTGGATTTGAAACGTATCGCTATCCATCACAAGAGGGAAGTCAATCTTCTCTTTTACAAAAAGAGCTTCATGCAGAGATTTTACCAACCATGTGCAAATTTGGAACGATTGCAGATCGCGGTTTAAAAACAGCTAATTATGCTGTACTGCGTGAAACAAATATGCCTGCTGTTTTAACTGAAAACTTGTTTATCGATACAACAGCCGACGCTGAAAAATTAAAAAACGCGACGTTTCTTCGTGAAGTGGGAGAAGCACACGCGCGTGGAATTGCTGCGTATTTAAACTTACCTTCTACTAGCGTTACATTCTATATCATTCAATCTGGAGATACGTTTTATAGCATTGCAAAGAAGTATAATATCACCGTTCAGCAGCTGCAGGATGCAAATCCCGGCGTAGATCCTACCAAACTGCAAATTGGGCAGCAGATTGTTCTTCCTGTCACTACGTATACTGTACAAGCAGGAGATACGTTCTATAGCATTGCAAAGAAGTATAATATGACTGTTCAGCAGCTGCAGGATGCAAATCCCAGCGTAGATCCTACCAAACTGCAAATTGGGCAGCAAATTATCATTCCCGCTGTTTAATATCTGTAAATAAAAAAGATGACACGGCACCGTGTCATCTTTTTTATTATTGAACTAATCTTACAAGCATATGGGCAAGGTGATGCTGTTGCTCTTCGTTTCCAACCTTCCACAGTTCGTGAAGCAGGTTTTCCTCTCGGTTGCGCGGCTCTTCATGCTTAGCAAGATAGTCAGCTACTTTCTGAGCTGTTTTAGCCAGCTGTTCCTCATTCATCCCTAACTTTTCGCCTTTTGAGACCTTGTCCCCTAGATAACTTTTAAATCCTTCGAAGCTAGAGAGAATATCCTCTTTTTTCTCCTCGCTCATAGAATTAATGGCTCCTTCAACTTTTGCTGAATGATTTGTTTCTACAGAATTACTCATAGTTTTTTTCTCCTCTCATGGTTATATTTGGGTGTTAGAAAGCATATTCCCTGAGGATTCAGTAAATAAACGTCCAAATGTGTTATTTTTACATTATGACATTTTACAAGGACTTAAAAAGGTGAGGTCAACCGAGAGTTTATCAACCAATAATAAAATGACAAAAAAAGACTTTGAATAAAGAAATCAAAGTCTTTTCATGATTTTTATACTGAAGCATCATACTTCCGGCGTAGGAGTAGGCGTAGCATAGCCTTCCTTATATTTATCATCGATTTCTTTGCGAATGTCTTCGATGCTTTTGCCTTTGCTGTAGTCTACTACAGCTTGAGCCGCTATTTCTAAGCAGACACCGCATTTTGTTCCGTGATCATCCCACGTTACTGCGCCGTTTTCTTTGTTTTCAAAGATAAAACAGTCGTAGTTGTTTTGATGATTAGCTTCTTCTCCACATCCGCAGTAGCAAGGAATGTTTTCTAGTAAGGTTTGATGCTTAGCAGCGGCTGCATAAATAAGCTGCATATCTTCGGGCTTGTCACTCAGAAAGGAAGGGAGAGTTTCACTATTTTTTGTTTCTTCTCGTTTATCCCCTAATGTGTGCGGCTGATGTTCTTCATGTTGTGTTGTTTCTGTATGTTTGCTAGCTGAACTTTCTTTACTTTCGTTTCCGCAGCCGGACACCATGCCTGCTGCAAGGACAACTGTTATGACCTTTGATTTCATCATCAAAATGTTCATCCTTTCTTCAATTAAAGATAGAAAATAATATGTACATCCATCACGTTAAAAAGACATCATTCGTCTTTGAAGTCATTCATCAACTTTCTGCAAAATAATTTTCCGATACATACCTTTTAACATGACGCTTGAATTTTCCTTCAAGATAAGCTGATCCCGGCTTGCTTCAAGCATATGTTCAAAAGAGAGGCCAATATCTGTTCCTAGTAATTTTACGAAGAGGCGGAATATTTTTTTAGGAAAAGCCGCGGATTTCTTTTTGGTTTCAAATTTATCAAAAATCAGGATCGTTCCCTTGGGCTTTACTACTCTTGTCATTTCTTTTAAAGCTTGCTTTGCATCAGGCACTACGCTAAGAATCAAGCTTGCTACAACAACATCAAACGAAAAAGAGTCGAATGTTAGCTGCTGAGCGTCCATTTGGTGGAAAGTTATAGACGGGTTTTTGTATTTATCTTTTGCTTTTTGAAGCATTTCACTGGAATAGTCGATGGCTGTTACATTTACTTGATGAGGAATAAAAGCTAAATCGGCACCCGTTCCAACACCTACAAATAAAATGCGCTGCTCAGACGAAAAGGGGACATCTTGAAAGACTTTTTTTCTGGCTCGATAAAACATCCCGTTATTAAAAAAGACATCATAAAAAGGGGCCCAGCACTTATAAATAAATTGGTTCCAGCGGTTATTCACGTAAACCCTCCTAAAAAATAAGCTTTCCAACGTATGCTGGAAAGCTTATAGATTCCATTTATTTTTTCATTTTGAGTAAGCGAAGGCTGTTTAAAATAACAAGTAGCGCTGCTCCTGTATCGCTTAAGACGGCAATCCACAGAGTAAGCCACCCTGGGAAGATAAAGGCTAAGGCAATGACTTTAACAATAATAGAAAACCAAATGTTTTGTTTGATAACAGCTAACGCTTTGCGACTTAGCTTCATTGTATGAGGAAGCTTTTCTAAATTGTCTGCCATCAGGACAATATCAGCTGTTTCCATGGCTGTATCAGTACCAGCACCGCCCATTGCAATGCCAAGATCAGCAGTAGCAAGGGCAGGGGCATCGTTAATTCCATCTCCAACCATAGCCGTTTGATACCCTTCATGTTGAAGCTGCTGTATGGCCTTTACTTTGTCTTCAGGCAGCAAATCAGCGAAATAGCGGTCTACCCGAGACTGAGAAGCAATCATTTTAGCTGTTCCTTCGTTATCACCGGTTAACATCACAATTTGCTGCATTCCGTTTTGCTTAAGGCTTTCTAAAGCAGATACGGTTGTATGTCTGATGGTATCAGCTACGCTAATAATGCCTAGAACACTTTTAGCTGTTCCGACAATAATAATCGTTTTACCTTCGTTTTGAAGCTTTTCAATCTGAGACCAGCAGTGTGTTAGAGGTGTTCCTAAATCTGAGAATAATTTTGCATTACCTGCGTAATAAACCGTGTCTTGAATTGTTGCTTGCACGCCTTTTCCCGTAAGAATTTTAAAATTTGATCCTTGTAAAGAAACAACTTTTTTCTCCGCAGTATAATCCACGATAGCGCGGGCAATAGGGTGATTTGAATAATCTTCAAGCGTTTTGGTTATCGCTAAAAGCTGATTTTCTTCAGCAGCAAGGGAAACAACTTCTGAAACGGCTGGTTTGCCTTCTGTTAGCGTTCCTGTTTTATCAAAAGCAATCGCATTGATTGCACCGGCTTTTTCTAAAAACGTCCCGCCTTTAATGAGCACGCCATTTTTCGCCGCGTTTCCAATCGCAGATACAATGGCGACGGGAGTCGAAATGACTAGCGCGCATGGACAAGCGACAACTAATAATTCAAGCCCTTTGTAAAACCACTCGCTCCATGCACCATCAAACAGGGGAGGGATGACCATAATGAATAAAGCTAAAATAAAGACAATAGGTGTGTAAATGGTTGCAAATTTATCAACAAATGCTTGAGTCGGCGCTTTTTTCTCCTGTGCTTCTTCCACTAAATGAATGATTTTAGAAATGGTCGTATCTTCGACTAGCTTTGTTACTTTAATTTCTAAAGATCCGCTTTCGTTAATCGTGCCGGCATAGACAGCATCGCCCATTACTTTATCAACGGGAATAGATTCACCTGTAATAGGAGCTTGGTTGATACTGGATTCCCCGTTTATAATTTCACCATCGAGCGGAATTCGGTCTCCTGGCTTTACGACAATCGTGCTGCCAATTGAAATATCTTCCGCAGCTTTTTTAATCAGCTGCCCGTTTTCCTTTACCCATGCTTCAGAAGGAGCTAAATCCATCAAACCTCGTATCGAGTTTCTTGTTTGTTCAATTGATCTTGTTTGCAGAGCTACACCTAAAGCAAACAGCCAAACGACCGTAGCGCCTTCAAGCCATTCACCAATAACAGCTGCTCCAAGTGCTGCAACGGTCATTAAAACATTCATGTCTAAAGAACGGCTTTTGATTCCGTAATAAGCACTTTTAGCCGGCTTATATCCACTAACAATCATAGCAATAGCGTACAGTACAGTTGTCATATAAGAAGCAATTCCTGTATGAGAACCGATAAAACCTAGTGCGATGAGAATACCTGAAAAAATAATCGGACCATTTTTGCCTTTATGGTGCCGAGATTCAGCGGGCTGCCTGCTGCTGGTCACTAAAGTAGCGGTATACCCAGCTTTAGATACTTCTTTAATAATGTCATCAGCTTCATTATCATGTTCAATTTGTGCTTTTCCCGTTGAAAAGTTAACGCGTACGTCTTTGACAGCAGGAACTGTTTTTAAATGATTCACAATCGTGTTTGCACAAGCTGCACAGTCCATTCCTTCAATCAAATACGTTTTCATTTTCTTATTTGATTGAATAGGCTCAATACTAAAGCCCAGTCTTTCCACTGAGTTTGGAATGAGTGACAGAGCTGATTCACTTGCCGCCGCCACTTGAAGCTTTCCTGTATTGTAGTTGATTGCTACGTGTTGAATATCGTTTAACGTTTTTAAACTTTTTTCAATCGTAGCAGCACAAGAAGGACAATCCATTCCATACACGCGGTATTCAGCCGTTTCTTCTATGTCACTGCCTGTTGCTATATCGTGATCACTGCAGCAAGAATGCTGGCTTTTATCGGTCGTTAACGCACTTGTATCTGAACAGCAGCTGTGACTGTGTGCGTGACTCTTTGTACTACAGGAAGAAGGTTCTTCAGTAGGTGCGGCTTCTGAAGAAGAGGAGCAGCAGGGGCTGTTCTCAATTTCTGATGAAGAAGGGCCGCTGCAGCAGCTTCCGGTATGGTGATGATGTTTTTTATCTTCGTGTTTCATTGTGTCCCACTCCCTATACGGTAAGAAAAACTTAAATGGTTACATCTTCTTTTTTAGCAAACATAATATCAATTACTTGTTTAATATGTGCATCCCTTAAAGAATAAAAAGCTAACTTTCCTTCTTTGCGATAATTGGCAATTCCTATATTTCGCAGCAGTCTTAAGTGATGAGAAGCAGTAGCAACCGTAGAGCCTACAATGTTGGCTACGTCACATACACATAATTCCTCACCTTTATAAAGGGCTAATACGATTTTCAGCCGCGTTTCATCTCCCAACGCTTTGAACATCGTAGAAATATCCTGAACAGCTTCAACATCGATAGAAGGCTTAATACGATTCACCTTTTCTTCGTTAAAACAATAAATATCACAGCGGTCTTTTGGCATGATTTCCTCCTTCATTCAAACATTCAAATGATTGTTTGTTTATAATATATGTCAATTTTAAAAAATGTTCAAACATTTATTGATTATTCGGACTTTTTTTCTGAGCAAAACATAAATATAGAAAGAATAAATATGAAAAGTATGCCTATTAGTGTATGTACTGTGGACTAAATGGTGCGGACAAAAAGAGAATGACTTTACGTGTAGAACAAAACAAAAAGCCACCCCTATAGGTAGCCTTTCAATGACTTTTAAAAATGAGAGAAATAACCGAATACAGCGCAAATTATGTTCATTTGGTTATCGTTTTAATCGATTAAATAATAAATCTGCTGCATTATTTAACACCTTGTCCGATTCTTTTAATCGCTTGTCTGAGTTTTCTAAATAGGATTGAGCAGATAATACAACATCTAATGGATCCTTGACATTTTTCTTTTCGGTGCATACTAAATGACCTACATTATTTTTCCAATGAATCGTGCATTTAAAATTCACAAATGTATCATCGCTCGTTCTCAAACGCAAATGCCTGATGATGGGGTTAGATGAAGAGTGCTGTGACAGCATCCACATTGCTTGTTTCCGGTCGTCTTTATGAATAATGCTCCACAGACTGGAGACTGAAGAAAAATAAGAATGTGCTTGACTAGAAAAATGCAGGATTTTACCTTCTTGATTTAATTGAAAGTAAGGAACGGGGATCCATTTAAGTATGTTACTTTCCATCATGCACCTCTCCCAACTTAAGTAATCTCTTTTACCATATCACAATTACCTAATATTTGTATGATTTTTATCATTTTTCCCACTCTTTTCTCCATTTTAAGCTGTAAAAGCTACCGAATTATTCAGTTTACAACACTTGAAAAAAGAACGTGTGTTCGGTAAACTAAAAATTAAAGGAGCGAATTCTATGGAACGGCTACTTCAAGAAAGCTACTCTTCGAAACGACCTGTTGAAATTATTTATATGGATGATAAAGGATGTTTGACACAGCGATTTATCATTGTGTATAAAATTGATCCTCAGAGCGTAAAAGCTTGGTGCTTACTAAGGAACGAGAAACGAACGTTTAAAATAGAGAATATCCTTTCATGCGGATTCAGCAATAAAAGGAAAAGCAGTTTTAGGCAGAAAGCTCACTCAATTTAAGAGGGGCTTTTTCATATCATTTCCTCTTATGGCGTGTGAGTTATTTTCATACACTATATCCACCAGAAAGGGGAATGAACATGACATTAAACCAAGGAAAGAAAACTAAACATATTGCTAAAGGGAGCAAGGACGGAGAAAATATGACAATGCAGGGTGAAAAAAAACAGCATGAAGCACAAAGTACCTCTTTGTCTCATAATAATTGTCGTGCAAACCTTGACGGAGATTAATCTAGAAAAGGAAAGCTTTCGTCTCCGAAGCTTTCCTTTTTTTTGTGTATATCGCATTTCTAAGTTAACTCGTATTTTCCTGAGCCAATCACAATATACTCTTTCGCTTCACGTGTTCATACTATCCTATCTCGCATCCTTCGTTTTTAGAATCATTTTTCTGACGTTCTTGCAACACTGGGTCTACTATATTACTCATAAGCGAACCTCAGCCTTAACGGGAAAGAAAAGGGGAAATGAAGATAAAAATTCTGCGTTTCTTCATTATAATAAGAAAAAACGATCTGTTTACTAGTATTTAAATCTTTCGAAAAATCAAAATAAATAATGATTGATTTCGTCACTTTATTGTGGTTTCATAATAAAGTGTAAAAAGACCATTTTTCTTTCAGAGAGAAATGAGATAGAGTACTTCTGTGTTGATTCTTTCTTTTGAATATAGTATACATACAGGGGTATAGAAATTAATTGGGAGGAAAACATGGCGATATTATATATGAGCATAGGTATTTTACTTTTATTAATTTGTTACAGTTTTTATAAACGCTATGTGCCGGTGCAAGGAATAAAGAAAGTGACGACCGCCGACTGTGCTTCTACAACGATTTCGTATGTAGATGTTCGTCATTTTCATGAAATGAAACAAAACCCCTGTCAAAAAGCAATCCATATTCCGCTTCCTTATTTAGAGAGACAGCATGAGGAAATTCCATATAAAGAAGTGGTCGTAATTGTTCCTGACAGCATTTCCCGAAATTTAAGCATTCGGCAGCTAAAAAAACATGGATATCAGGTCAAAGGATACATGTGTGCGGAAAGATGTGTATAATAAAAAAACGGCAAATAAGCCTTAAACGACTTTGATATAGAAGGATATAATAGATAAGCTAAGCGATACTCATTTCAAAATGGGTATCTTTTTTTGCTTTAAGGATTAAGAAGGGGAGTGGAGATCGGTTTCTTTTGGTTCAACAGCTACTGAGTCTTTTAGCGTATTTTTATGACAAAAGGTTTGAAAAATCCCTTTTGTGGTAAAAAAAAACGTAGTTCTACTAGTGCATAGACAGAGGTTTAATAGGAAGTTATAATTTAGGCAATTACATAAAAGGGGAGTAAGCTAAGGAAGGTGAATAGATGTGCGAAAGATAAAGCGGTTGCTATTTCTGTTCATTTGTATAGCGGTTGTAATTGTTGCGTATGAGATGATTCGATATCCGATTGAAAACAATGCTGCAAGTGTGCAGCAGCATTTGCGAAATTGGGAGCATAAAGAAAGTATTGATGGTTCTGCAAGGATTACGCTGCAAGATTTTAAACGGGTTGATCACTCTAATACATACATAGCCTTATTCTCCATACCTGGTGATAAAGAAGGAATGGCCGTATTGAAGCAAGGATGGAACAAACGCCTGCGTATTGAAGTCAGTACCAAAATGAGCAATTTAGTGGATTATGATGATATCCATACAAATAAAGGTACATATGCGCTGTTTACAGGAACAAATAGAAGTAAACAAATTGAGCGCGTAAAGGCGGCTTTGGTGCACGATACATATACAATTGATGCCGCGGTTCCAAAAAGTGATTATTTTGTGCTGTATGAAAAAATACCGAGTCATATTAAACATCCGTTTCCAGCAACGACAACGCTGCTAGATAAAGCAGGGGATGATATCACGGTTAAAGAATTTATGGACCAAGAGCTGCGTGAATAACACGCGGCTTTTTTCTATAATAAAAAGCTTTTTAAAAAAATTCACGTTTTGTTCATATTTTCGAAAGAAAGAATTTTAAGCAAAAAAATCAAATATTTGCTACAAAACAAAGGGGAATTAACGGGCAAAATAAGTTTCATACAGGGCGTCACATTTTCTTTGAAAATTTGTCACAAAATATTCAATTATGTCGATGTGTATTGATATATCAATGTTGAAGCAAACATGCAAAGCTAATTTTGCAGTTATTCCTAAAGAAATAGTTAAGAAATGGGAGCTTAATCCTTTTATTTACATTTATTCATACCAAATTATGTGATAGAATATCGCAAGGTTGAAGCACTCTAACCCCATTGGTACAGTCACTATATTAGAATATTTTTAATATAAAAAAATAAAGCAAAAGGGACGAAAAAAATGTCATTTTGTATTACAATAGTAGTGGCCTACAAATAAGGGGGAAGAGAGTCTGTATAAAAATGTCGTTATCTAGCGAAAGATAGCGCATTTTGAATGTTCATCAATATAGGCTTCGCATCATGTGTTGTTAGAAAGGAGAGTTTTAAGTGAAACCAAAAAAAGGATTTTGGAAGCTAGTAGGTTTACTATCTGCGCTTTCACTAGTATTTTTGAGCGGTTGTTCAAAACTTGCTGTATTGAACCCGCAAGGTCCTGTTGCAAAAACGCAATCTGATTTAATCATTTGGTCTATGTGGATGATGTTGATCGTGGTTGTTGTCGTATTTGCTATTTTTATATTTGTTCTTGTCAAATATCGTGAAAAACCTGAAAACATGGACTATGAGCCACCTGAGCAAGAAGGTAACTTAAAGATGGAGGTTATTTGGACAGCATTCCCAATCATCATCTTAATTCTATTAGCAGTGCCAACTGTTAAAGCGATCTACTCTGCAGAAGAAGTACCGGCAGAATCAAAGGATAAAGATCCAATCGTGATTCACGTTACATCTGCAAACTGGAAATGGATTTTCAGTTATCCGGAACAAAATATCGAGACGGTTAACTACGTAAACATTCCAGCAGATACGCCAGTGAAATTTGAGTTAACGGCTCAAGGACCTATGAACTCATTCTGGGTACCAGAACTTGGCGGACAAAAATATTCGATGAACAATATGTCAATGCCATTATACTTAGAAGCTGATAAGCCTGGTTCTTATATGGGACGTAGTGCTAACTTCTCGGGTGAACATTTCACTCAAATGCAGTTCGAAGTTCAAGCTCAAACGGACAAAGACTTCAAAGAGTGGGTTAGTGACGTAAAAGGTACAGCTGGTAAATTGACTGAAAAGAAATATGATCAAATCCTAAGCCCAGGCGTTGTTGGTCGTCAAACTTACAACGGTACACATTTAAAATGGATTGACCATGCAAAAGATGTATACATTCCTGGCAAAGAGCTAGAACGTGGTACAGGACATGATCACAGCAAGATGAAAGAAGACGAAAAAACGAGTAATGAAGAAATGGAAAACATGGATCACTCAAATCATGAATAACATTCATTTATTACACTAAATAACGTAATGATTGGGGGAAGACATAATGAAGCTAGATGAATTTTTCGTCACTGGCGAACCTATGATTTACGCTGCTGACGCAGCAATCGCTATGACGGTCATCGGTATCGTTTTTGTCTTAACATATTTCAAGAAATGGAAATGGTTATGGACAGAATGGTTAACAACAGTTGACCATAAAAGACTCGGTGTCATGTACATCCTTTCAGCTGTATTAATGCTTTTCCGCGGCGGAATTGATGGAATCATGATGCGTATGCAGCTTGCATTCCCGGGTATGAACATTTTAGATGAACATCACTACAACGGAGTCTTCACGGCTCACGGTGTTATCATGATCTTATTCATGGCAATGCCATTTATTATCGGACTAATGAACGTAATCGTTCCATTACAAATTGGTGCGCGTGACGTAGCATATCCGTTCTTAAACGCAATCAGTTTCTGGACATTCTTTATGGGAGCAATGCTATTTAACCTTTCTTTCGTAATCGGAGGAGCTCCTGATGCAGGTTGGACAAGTTACTTCCCGCTTGCAGGTAAAGAATTCAGTGAGGGTATCGGAAATAACTTCTATGCCGTTTCACTACAGATTGCTGGTGCTGGTACATTAATGACTGGTATCAACTTCTTTGTAACAATTTTAAAAATGCGTGCCCCTGGCATGACAATGATGAAAATGCCAATGTTTACTTGGTCAATCTTCATCACATCAATTATTATCATTTTCGCGTTCCCTGTATTAACAGTAGCGCTTGCACTTATGACACTTGACCGTGTATTCGGAACAGCCTTCTTTACAATGGCTAACGGCGGTCTTCCAATGATGTGGGCTAACTTATTCTGGATTTGGGGTCACCCTGAAGTATATATCGTTATTTTACCGGTATTCGGTGTCTTCTCAGAAGTTATCAGTACACATTCTCGTAAGAACTTATTCGGTTATAAAGCAATGGTAGTATCAATGGTCGGTATCGCATTCTTAAGTTACCTTGTATGGGTGCATCACTTCTTTACAATGGGTAACTCACCGTCAGTTAACTCGTTCTTCTCAATCACAACGATGTTAATTGCAGTACCAACCGGAGTTAAAATCTTTAACTGGCTCTTTACAATGTATAAAGGCCGTATCAAATTTACGACTGCGATGCTTTGGTCATTAGCGTTTATTCCAAACTTCGTAATCGGTGGGGTAACAGGGGTTATGCTTGCGATGGCATCAGCCGATTATCAATATCATAACAGTTACTTCCTAATCGCTCACTTCCACTATGTATTAATCTCTGGTACAGTGTTTGGCTGTTTCGCAGGTTTATACTTCTGGTATCCGAAAATTTTCGGTCACACGTTGAACGAAAAATTAGGAAAAATTTCATTCTGGATTTTTGTTGTTGGATTTAACGTATGTTTCTTCCCACAATTCTTCCTAGGTTTAGACGGTATGACTCGTCGTATGCAAACTTATGCAGACAACCTTGGCTGGAACGGATTAAACTTAGTTTCAACAATCGGTGCATTCTTAATGGGTCTTGGCTTCTTCGTATTAGTAGTTAACTTATTATACAGTGCATGGAAAAACAAACGCGACACTGCAAACGATCCTTGGGATGGTCGTACACTTGAGTGGTGGACTAAATCACCAGTTCAAGCTTACAACTTTGCAGTAATTCCTCATGTGAAAGAAATGGATGCATTCTGGCACATGAAAAAACGTAATGAAACAGAAATTAAAGCAGAAGACTTAAAACCAATTCACTTACCAAGCAACTCTGGTGTGCCGTTTATCTCAGGTATTTTCTGGTTTATCGGTGGATTTGGCTTAGTATTTGAATGGATTCCAATGGCAATCGTTGGATTAGCAGGTATTTTTGCTTGTATGCTTGCTCGTTCATTTGATTATGATCCGGGCTTCTATGTAAAAGTAGATGAAATCAAGAAGGTTGAAGGAATTACAGGGGGTGACAAATAATGGCAGGACATTTAGATAAATCATTGCCGTTAGAATACCAAGAAGAACAAAGTCGCCTAAATATCCTTGGATTCTGGATTTTCTTAGGTGCCGAGATCGCGTTGTTCTCTACGCTGTTCGTAACGTACTTAACGTACCATACACGTACAGCGGGTGGCCCTACTGCAGAAGAACTGTTCGTTGTTAAAGATTTTATGATCGAAACGCTGTTACTACTATTCAGTAGTTTCACGATGGGAATTGCCATCTTTAAAATGCGTAATAATGATTTAAAAGGACTTTTAGTTTGGTTTGTTATTACACTTGTTCTTGGTGGAGGATTCCTTTTCTACGAAATTCGTGAGTTTTACATGTACGCAGTTCACGAAGGTGCAACAATGCAAACAAGTGCCTTCTTATCAGGGTTCTTTACACTACTTGGAACGCACGGTCTTCACGTAACAGTCGGTGTATTCTGGGCAATCAGTATTATTATTCAATTAGTAAGACGAGGATTAACACCAGTTACTGCTCGTAAAGTATTTATTATCGGTTTATACTGGCATTTCCTTGATGTTGTATGGATCTTCATCTTCACGCTTGTATACTTGAACGGATTGGTGGGATAAGACATGGAAAATAAACAAGGCCAAAAAGCAGGTTTTCCGCTTAGTCATGTATTTGGGCTTATCCTTTCACTAGCCTTAACATTCGCAGCGCTTGGTTTAGTAGTGCTAGCTGATCTATCAAGAAGCATTACGATGACTCTTATCATGATCCTAGCGTTATTACAAGCAGCAATGCAGCTAGTAATGTTCATGCACATGACTGAAAGTGAAAATGGTAAAGTACAGGTTGCAAATATTCTTTACAGTTTCTTTATTGCACTTTGTATCGTTGTTGGTACACTGTGGATTCTTGCAGCTCACTTTAACCATTAAAAATAAAACCACTTACTTCGGTAAGTGGTTTATTTTTTTTCATTCAGTTTATATTTCAACGTTTGATATTCTCCCGTAGCCACTTTTTTTACTACTTTTCCTTTATCATCTCTATAAACATTTACTTGTTCGTATACTTCAATTCGGTATCCGCCTCTTTTTTCTGTTTTAACATGAACTTCTTTGACCGACATATTTAATTGTTCCGCAGCGTCTTCATCAGCAGAAGTTTCAACAGCTCCTCCATCAAGTGAAAGGTGAGATAAGCTGTCAAACGACTGCTGGGAATTGTTATCAACATAGCTTGTCACGACTAAAATGCCGGCAAAAAACAATACTAAAAAAAGCGTCCGGACTTTTATCTTCATCTTAAAACACCCCCGTAAACTGACAAACAAGCACGACTGCACCTAATATCCAAACGTAAATCGCAAACGTTTTTAACGAATGATGCTTTAAATAATTGATCATCCATTTTACCGCTACATAACCGAATAAAGCAGATGAAAGGGTAGCGACGAATAAAAAGAAAACGGAGAGCTGCTCGACTTCACCTGTGACTACATCTTTTAACTGAAGTAACACTGCTCCGCAAATGGCCGGAGTCGACAATAAAAAGGAAAAATAAGCGGCTGTTTCACGGTCTAATTTTCGCATTAACGCAGCTACCATCGTTAAGCCAGACCTGGATACAGCAGGGAATATCGCAGCTGCTTGAAACGAGCCGATAAAAAAAGCATCTCCGTATGAAATATGATCCATTTTTTTATAGCTATTTTTTACGGAATCACCAAACCATAACAGCAGTCCCGTCGCAAGAAATTCCCAGCCGATCGTTAAGCCTGATTTAGAAATGCTGTCAAAATAGTCTTTAAACAAAAGACCAATCGCAACTGCAGGGATCGTTCCTATCACTAAAAGCCCTGTAAGCTTGCTAAACGGATGCCGAATAATATGCCATAGCTCACGCTTATAAAAGACAAACACAGCAAGCAGAGTGCCCATGTGCAGCATCGTATCTAAATACAATCCTGCATCGTCTAAGCCAAATAAGTGGCGCCCTAAATACAAATGCCCCGTGCTGCTTATCGGTAAAAACTCTGTAAGCCCCTGAATGATTCCCAAAATAAATGCTTCAAACCACGACATCTTATCACCTCATACAGCGTGTCCTTATTAGTAGTGTATAGAGGAAGTTCTGAGAACATGACAAAAACATGGAAGTATAGGCATTCATTTAGTGAAATAAATACGTAAAAATAGGTCATAGTATAAGAAGAGACGACCATTCTTATCTCCATCTCATCCACTATGGAAAGAGGTGCTTAAAATGATACGAAAATGGGTTGCTGTATGCGTCGTATTCGCTGCTTTTATTTTTCCACAAGCAGTAAGTGCTGAACAGCCAAAAGTAGAGGTGTTTCAAATTGAAACGGGCAGAGTCGTTCGTTCAACGCCCAAACCTCCAAATGTTCAAAAAGAAGCCGAAAAAAGTATTGCGTCCATTACTGGTTTATATAAAAAGGCAAGTCCGCTTCCTAAAAAAGGCTATCTTGTTAAAGTACCTCTTGATCCAGCCGTGAAAATTGAAAATAGTGCGGTCAACACGCTGGCAAGTGAAGTTATTTTTGTTCTTGAACCGAACCAAAAACCAATCATGATGGTATTTGACAATGAAAATAGAACCTATTTTTTTGAATTTACTCATGATTTAACTCTTCTCAGAAAAGCATTACAGCTATAAGTCATCGAAATGATGGCTTTTTTTTACATAGACAGTTGACAGTTTATTATGATAAATGTAATATATTTAGAAAAGTCAGAAATAATAAGGGGGAGAATTATGTGATAGCTCTACGACCGTTCTCCAAAAAAGACTTTAAACAGCTAATGGATTGGATTCCCTCCGAGTCATTTATGGTGCAATGGAGCGGCTCTAGCTTTTCTTTTCCGCTTACTCCTAGACAGTTAAAACACTACATTCGATATGCAAATGAAGATGGTGCCTCTACCTATGCTTTTTCTGTCATAGATGACAATGAACAGCTTATTGGGCATATTTCCCTGGCTCATATTGATTATTATCATAAAACAGGAAGAATTGGCCGAGTGCTGCTTGGTGAAAAGTATAGAGGAAAAGGGTTTTGCGCGCACATGTTTGAAAAAGTGTTAGCTTTCGGTTTTGAAGAACTGGGCCTTCACCGAATTTCGCTCGGCGTCTTTGATTTTAACGAGCGGGCGATTCAGTCTTATGAACGAATTGGCTTTACACGCGAAGGCCTTCTTCGAGATGTCCGGCTTGTAGATGGACAGTACTGGAGCTTAATTGAAATGAGTATGCTAGAAAGTGAATGGGCACAGCGTGATGTGCATCAAAAATCAAGCTAACATCTACTAGTGAAAAGCCAGCTTCCCAACAAGCGGGCTTTTTTGACGTGTGCTTAAATTTCCTCAAGAAGGTATAAATTTTCATTCATTAAGGCATATAGAGAGTAAGTGATGTGTAAAGGAGGCCGTATGAATGAAAAAATACAAAGTAGGCGTCTTAGCGGCATGTATGTTGCTTTTAGGAACCGCTGGGTTTGGAATTGTCTATCAGCATCAAACATCTGCTAAAGAGCAGCCTCATTCGTTTAATGTACTCGTTATGGGCGTAGATGAAAGGCCAGGCGATACGGGCCGCTCAGATGTATTAATGGTGGTCAATTTAGATAAAAGCCATAATAAAGCAAAGGTTATGCCGATCCCTAGAGATACGCGCGTGCACATTGATGGAAAAGGGACGGATGAGAAAATTAACCATGCTTATCGATACGGAGGCATTCCTTTAACCGTGCGCACGGTTGAGAATTTTTTAAATATTGACGTTGACTACTATGTGAAAGTAAATATGGAGGGGTTCAAAGATGTAGTCGATGAACTTGGCGGCGTGAACGTGAATAACCCGTTTCCTTTTGTCTTTGATTCATTTATCTTTCCTGAAGGAGAAAATGCGTTGAACGGTGAAAAAGCTCTTGCCTATGTACGGATGAGACATGAAGACCCAAAAGGTGATTTAGGAAGAAACAATCGCCAGCGTCAAGTGGTGGAAGCTCTATTAGATAAAGGAATGAACATGTCAACGGTGAAAAATATCCCAAGTCTTCTCACGCTCGCAAAAAAGCATATCCAAACGAATATTGATGTCAGCGATGCATTTACGATGTATAACGTCATTAAGAATGGACGGCCTGATTTCGAAACGGTAACGGTAAAAGGAGAAGGACAAATGGTAGATGGTACATGGTATTATGTTGTAAAACCATCTGAAAAAAAGCAGCTGAGCGCTATGTTTCAACAAACCCATTAATAAAAAAGAGGGCTGAATTTTTTCAGCCCTCTTTTTATTCACCAATTTCTTCTTGACGCTGCAAGCAGGAAATTTGTTTTTTCTCTGGATGGACACCAAATGTATAGCCCCACGTTTGCAATTTATCTAGAATGATTTCGTCTTTTTTAAAGCCAAAGATCATCACTACATCTTGGTTTTCATCTAAAAGCAAATACTTTTCATCTTTGCGCCACATCGTTAAGTTTGACGCATAGAAAAGATTCCAGCCGTTATTCATGCGATGGCCGGTTGCTTGGTTTTTATAGTTGACAATCATATTTCTTCCTCCATTAGTGAATCTTTCTAAAAGTAAAACTTCAAAGAATATTATAAACGTTCTCTTCCTAGAAATCTATTATTTATCCTATTGAGGGGACCTCGCCGTGATGTTTATAAAATACATGTGATAAAAGATTTAGTATATAAGGATATATCTGTATAAAACAACAGTCAATAAGTAAGAAAACGGAGAAAAAAAAGGGTCTAAAAGCGTATATAATTGAAAAAAATATAAGTTATCTAGCTTTAAAGACTTAAAAACACGCTTTTCAGACCATGGACATGCTTTTTCGAATTTCTACCTACAAGAAAGAAGGCAGAGGTGCGAAATGTGTAGGTGAATCTAAATGAATTTACGGTAAACATGGAGCCCCAAAACGTGGTACACGCTAGAAAAGGGGGAAATTCAACGATGTCCAAAAAAGCGCTATGGATTAAAAATGCTTCGCAAGTTGTAACGGCCAAAGAAAATAAAGGTCCTTTAGCTGGAAAAGAAATGAGAAACTTGACGGTGATTGAAAATGGCTCAGTCTGGATAGAAGGAGATCAAATTGTGACCGTAGGTACAACAAAAGAGCTAGAACAAAAATATGAAAGGGAAAGGAATGACGCAACCATTATTGATGCTTCTCATAAAATTGTGACTCCGGGTCTGATTGATCCTCATACACACGCTGTGTACGCTGGCTCTCGTGAAGAAGAATTTTATAGGCGATTTGAAAGACCAACTTCTTACTTGGATTTATTAGAAGAAGGTGGAGGTATTCACTCCACTGTCGTTCAAACACAGGAAGAATATGCGTACCGGATTTATCAGCAGAGCTATGAGCGTCTTACGTCTTTTCTAGCTCACGGAGTCACGACTGTAGAAGTCAAAAGCGGGTACGGCTTAGAACTAGAAACAGAACTGAAGCAGCTGCAAATCGCTAAAATGCTGAATGATACACACCCAGTTGATGTCATAAGCACCTTCTTAGGAGCACACGTCGTACCTTTAGCATATAAAAGAGATACGCAGAAATACGTCAATTTACTTATTCACGAAATGATTCCTCAAATTTCTTCTTATAAGCTCGCAGCATTTAATGATGCTGTATGTCTTCCAAATGCTTTTTCATTCCAACAATGTCAAGAAATACTCGAAGCCGGGAAAAGCCATGGCATGCTTCCTAAAATACATGCCGACCCCTTTGAATACTGCAGAGGAGCAGAGCTCGCAGCAGAGGTAGGAGCGATATCAGCAGATTATCTTTTGTATGCTTCTGATGAAGGGTTAAAGAAACTGGCTGAAAAACGGATCGTAGCCACACTTTTACCGGGGAATTCCTTATTTGTTGGAATGAAATGGCCAGATGCTAGAAAAATGATCGATTTAGGCGTTCCGGTTACTCTTTCTACAGACTGCAATCCAGGTTCATCTCCAACGACTTCACAGCAATTTGTGATGAACCTGGCATGTATGAATATGAACATGAGTCCTGAAGAAGTGCTTGTAGCCACAACTATTAACGCAGCTCACGCTATTAATCAAGGAGATAAGATTGGGAGTATTGAAGCCGGAAAACAAGCTGACTTAGCGATTTTTAATGTCTCTAGTTATCGAACCCTTCAATATCAGTATGGTTTGAATCATATTGATAGCGTAGTGAAAAAAGGAGAAGTAGTTGTAGAAAACGGTAAAGTTTTGTAAAACAAGTTTATAGAAAAAGAGAAAAGGGTAAAGAATAGAGAATTTGTCACACATGCAAAGGCAGGGAATTTAGATATGATTACAAAACAAAATGTTATTCCATTACTAAAAGAAGCTTGCCCATCTTTTGAGCCAAGCGAAGAAATCAACTTCAACGATAAAGAAGAGCTGCAGCATGAATTAAGCCGAGTAGCGGGTCATTTGATCTCTCTTGAATATAACGGCCAGCTCGAACGTGAACCGGATGTGTTTGAAGCGATTGAACAGCTGTATATAGAAGGTGAATCTGATGTGAAAGAAGCTGTTACAACGGGACTCTTTCAAGCAATGCATGAAATGATTATAGATCAGCAAATTAGTCCAGAAGAAATTGGAATGCTATTAAAACCTCACTCACTGAAGTGGTGGAAAACGATTGACCACTTTAGCGAAAATAGTGCGGAACAGTAAGGAAAAAGAACGTCATGGAAACATGATGTCCGTGACGTTCTTTTCTTTTACTGTTCTTTTTTCAGCTGGCGCTCTAAAATAAAAGGACCAAACGGAATAACCGACATAAGAAATGCAAATAAAGAGCGGCCGATTGACCATTTATGAGCGAATTTTACATGAACGACTGCAAGAGCATACAGCACAAAAAGTGCACCGTGTGCTGCGCCTACAACTGATACAGCTTCGGGTATGCCTGCTGCATATTTTAGCGGCATAGCAATGCCCAGCAGCAGTAAAAATGAAATTCCTTCTAAAATTCCTACTAAGCGCAGGCGACCGATTGGTGATGTAAGAACCATGTTTTCTCCTCCCGTAACGACGGAATAAATTTCTGTATCGATGACAAAAATGTACCATAGCAAGCTCTTCATATACAAGCATCATTTGTATCTGTCACAAAAAAGTCGAAAACGCTTTAATTTGCGCTATAGAAGTGTTGTGTTTAAAAAACTGACATACTCTTGTGATGCAATGTATAAAGAAGCACACTACGTGTTGACAAGTTATTTTAATTATTTTATATGTATAGTATCGAAAACGTATGAGAGGATTTTTATCATGACAAACCGAAAACAGCAGCGGGAGAAAATTTTAGATGCTGCTTTTGAAGTGTTCGGATCCAAAGGTTACTATGAAGCAAAAATGATTGATATTGCTAAACTAGCGGGTGTATCTAAAGGAACGCTTTACTTGTACTTTTCGTCTAAAGAGTCGCTTTATATCGCTGTTAATAATCGTTCGTTTGATGAGTTTTTGTATCATGCAAAGCGAAGAACAGATAAATGCCAAACGTTTCACGAAAAGCTCTATTCAGTTGCGAAACATCACCTGCTCTTTTTTTACGAAACTAAAAAATATCCGGACTCTTTTTGGCAAGCCCCTCACCAAATGCCAGAAATGATGGGTCGTCTTCATCAATTTTTTGAGGATTATCACGGGCTTGTTGCTAAATTGATTGAAGATCAAAAAATAAAAAACGCTTTTTTACACTCAAAAGCGTTTTGCAGCATGTTAAATGGGTATAGGATGGATATCGTTTCCGATGATGATATAACAGAAGAAGATATCATGAACTATGCGGAGTTCATTGTGAACTTATACATTGAAGGTTGCTATTTTGAGACCCAAAAATGACTCGTCGGTACTGGTTGATAATGGAGGGATATGATGAATAACAGCAGCACAGTAATTAATTTTTCATATTTTCAAGAACAAACCGTTACCAAGGTAAACACAGACAACACCCTGCCGTTTTCTCTTGGATTTAGTAAAGGCGGACTTGTGGCAGAATGTCCATGGAGACTAAAAAACAAACGCAGCATCTTGCTTGGTCAAGCAGACTGGAAATCGCTACATTCCGCTGAGCAGCGTCAGCAAGTCGAAGCGCTGCTGCTTGGCCAGCGCATTCTCTCTATACAGTGGTATGAAGATATCGGTATACTTCGAATTGCGTTTTCTAACGGGTATGCGCTAGATATGTTTCATGACAGCTCGTTTTTTGAAGGCTGGGATTTATATGGTCAAGACGGCTTTTCCTTTATCTCGCTTCCAGGGGGAGCGTGCGACCATCAAATTTCAGTTTGTATAGACAGTTCATCAGCACATGAAAGGAGGTGAGTTTTTTTTACGAAAAACTGACCCATGGGTACTCTAAAATTGTTTAAAAAAATAAAACGGGTCTGCAGCTATTAAAGGATGAAGGCTTCTCAAATAACTTAGTTACGTAACGGAGGAAAAAGATGAATTTTTTGACGAGATTTAGTTTAAAAAATGCGGTAGCTGTGTTTATCGTTTCATTTTTACTTATTTTAGCGGGGCTATATTCATTTTCAAAACTAAAAATTGATTTACTGCCGAATATCGAATTTCCGCAGCTGTCCATTGAAGCAACGTATCCTGGGGCTTCTCCTGATGACGTAAATGAAAGTGTCACGTCGAAAATCGAAGACCAAGTAAAAGGAATTGAAGGCGTTAAAAGCGTACAAAGCGTATCATATGAAAACGTCGGTATTATTAATTTAGAATTCCCGTTTAATACGGATTTAGATAAAGTTGAACAACAAATTAACTCGTCGATAAAAGAATTAGATTTGCCAGAGTCATCAAATGTAGACGTAAACCGTTTTTCATTTGGTTCCTTCCCTATTTTCAACATTTCACTGTTTGCAAAAGATGATGCAAATCTTGAAAAAGTATTAAACGATGAAGTGATTCCTGAATTGAATAAAATTCAAGGTATTAACTCCGTCTCAGTTGGCGGTGTGAAAGAGGACCTTTTACAAATTACGGTCGATAAAGAAAAAGCAGCTCAAGCTGGTTTAACGCTTGATGGGATGAAAGAACAAATTAATCAAAAAGCCGTTTCCTTCCCAGCAGGAACATTAAACGGAAAAGAGCTTCAAATTCCAGTGCGAGTAGAAGAAAAAGTTGCCACGATCGATGCATTAAAGAAAATCCAGCTGAAATCCACGATGAACCCTGAAGCACAGCCTGTGAAACTTGGCGATATTGCCAAAGTCGAAGCCGTAACAGAACAAGGCGAATATACACGCTATGACGGCAAAGATGCGCTGTCGATGGCCATCACAAAAAAGCAAGACGCTAATACGGTTGAAGTGGCCAACGAAACGATGAAGATTTTGAAAAAATATGACGATCAGTTAGACTACGCAATTGGCTTTGACTCAGCTGATGGCATTGAAAAGTCTGTTGAAACATTAGTACGCGAAGGATTGCTCGGGGCATTATTTGCGTCACTCGCCGTGCTGATTTTCTTGCGTAACTTCCGTGCGACAATCATTGCGATTATATCGATTCCATTATCGCTGTTAGTATCAGCTATTTTCTTAAACCAGCTTGATATTTCGCTTAATATTATGACACTAGGTGGAATGGCTGTAGCCGTTGGGCGCGTAGTAGATGACAGTATTGTTGTGATTGAGAACATTTTCAGACGCGTTCGCCGTTCAGAAGAAGGCATGAGCAATGAGCTTGTCGAATCGTCCACAAAAGAGATTTTAAAAGCGATTACCTCGTCTACGATTACAACGGTTGTCGTATTCTTGCCAATCGGCTTTGTAGGAGGAATTACAGGAGAGTTCTTCTTGCCGTTTGCCTTAACAGTTGTTTTTTCACTGTTAGCATCTCTTCTTGTAGCGATTACAATCGTGCCGATTCTCGCAAAGTTTGCATTTAAAAAAGTACCGCCTGAAGAAAAAGAAGGAAAGCTGCAGCGCGGGTATGCAAAAGCAATTGCATGGTCGCTTAATCATAAAATCAAAATTTTGATTTTATCCTTTATTTTACTGTTTGGATCATTTGCGCTTGTTCCTTCACTTGGCTTTACGTTTATTCCAAATGAAGAACAAAAAATGCTTCAAGCCAACGTTCAATTACCGGCATCTACGTCCCTTGAAAAAACAAACGATGTATCCTTAAAAATTGAAAAGATGTTTGCGGACCAAAACGAAATTTCAGACGTGACAACGGAAGTTGGATCACGTGACTTTTCAACAGGTGTAAAACGTCCGAACCAAGTTGGCTATTTCTTGAATGTAAAAGAAGGCGTGAATGTCGATACGTTTATTGATAAAGTTCAAAAGAAAATGGAAAGCATCACGAAAGAAGAATCACCGAAAGCAACAGTTAATGTGCAAGAAGCATCAACAGGAGGGCCGCCTACAAATAATAACGTGACGGTTGATTTATATTCTTCTAATTTAGATGACTTGCAAAAGGCAGCTAAGCAAGTGGAAAACCACTTAAACAAAGACAAACGTCTTAAATATGTAACAAATAACTTCTCAGATAAGCAAAAGCAGCTTGTAGTAGAAGTAGATCCTGATAAAGCCGCAGAGTACGGGGTATCTGGATTTCAGCTGCTCGGTACAATCTCTGATCAAACCAAACCGGTATCGGTTGGAGACTTAAAATTGGATAATACAAAACGAGCGGTTCAGCTTTCGTACGATAAAGACCTTGCCTCAGTAAAAGAAATTAAAGACCTGCAAGTGTTTACAGAGAGAGGGCCTGTGTTAGTAAAAGATATCGCTGACGTTCGTACAATTGATACGTTCACTTCTATTCAAAAGCTCGACGGTAAAGTATTTGCGCGAGTAGAAGCAGACATCAAAGGCGATGATGTTCAAGCTGTGACCAAAGATGTTGTAGATGGAGTGAAAAAGCTAGACTTGCCGAAAGATGTGAGCTTGGATGGAGGAGGCGGAAGCGACGAGACAGTAGAAGTCTTCCAATCTCTAGGTCTAGCCATTTTAACAGCAATCGGCCTTGTGTATTTAACAATGCTCGTTACGTTTGGAAAAGCGCGTATTCCATTTATCATTTTATCGTCACTCATTTTTGTGCCAATCGGTTCGTTAGTTGGTCTTGTCATTGCAAAAGAACCGCTGTCTGTCAGCGTCATGATTGGATTCTTAATGCTGATTGGAATCGTTACAACAAACGCGATTGTGCTTGTAGATCGAATTACCCAAAATCGTGAACAAAAAGGCATGACAATCCGCGAAGCCCTTATTGAAGCTGGGAAAACGCGATTGCGTCCAATTTTAATGACGGCGTTTGCTACCATTGCTGCTTTAATCCCGCTGGCGCTTACTACGTCAAGCGGAACGCTGATTTCAAAAGGCTTAGCCATCACGGTAATTGGAGGACTTACGTCATCTACTCTTCTTACTTTAATTATTATTCCAGTTGTATACGAACTCTTCTTCGCAAGGCAAGTAAAAAGAGAAAAACAGCTGGAAAAAGAAACGACATAAGAACTATTTTCTAATAGAGGAAAATATGACCATAGACTATATGTTATAATAAAAGTACGTTTTAACCCCTTATATTATAGAAAAAGAAGCGGCGCTTTCGAGCGCCGCTTCTTTTTTATGTAAAATCATTATTTACAAAAAATGATTAAATGTCTTGTATGGAGGGAAAGAGTGTTAACAGGAAGCTTTACTATATCATCGTAGAGTTATCTAAAAACCATACAAAGTACAGGAGTGTCGTTTTCGTGAGTTCAACAAAGAAAGTTGTATTTATCAGTTCCATTATTTTAAATGTCCTTTTCATAGGTGTTTTTGCTTTTTATGCAACAAGCAGCAGCGCGATGAAAAATCCGCTGTCATCTAAGGGTTCGTCTAAGCAAAGCTATAGAGACAATCCTTATTACATTGAACGGACTACTTTGTTCAAGCAATTAAGTATTCCTAAAGAGTCCATCGTATTTCTCGGTGATAGCATTACCCAGCGCTCTGAGTGGAGCGAACTTTTTCATAATAAGCAGATTGTCAATCGAGGCGTAGCCGATGATACAACTGAAGGGGTATTGCATCGTTTAAAAAGCATTACAGATGCTAAACCAAAAAAGATTTTCTTAATGATTGGCATTAACGATTTAAATGAGCAAAAATCTGTAAAAAAAACCAAAGCCAATTACGCTGAAATTCTTGAGCGTATTCATAAAGAATCACCGGATACAAAAGTCTATATTCAAAGTGTACTGCCCGTCAACAATAAAAAATGCGGCGACGCAGTGGACAATAAAGATGTTATCGCATTAAACAACTATTTAGAGCGTCTCGCTAAGAAACATAATGATTCTTACATTGACCTGTATTCGAAAGTATCCAAAAACAATCAGTTAAAAAGTAGTTTCACGGTGGATGGTCTTCATTTAAAAGGCCAAGGCTATGCTGTTTGGAAACAAGAAGTTCAGTCATACGTTAATGAATAAAAAAGAGGTTGAGACGTAGCGTAACGAAACAGATGAAACTACATTCACCATAACAAAAAAACGAACCACTGATTAAACATGCTGATCAGTGGTTCGTTTTTCATTTGAGCTAAAATATTTTTGTTTCAGCTTTTTTTAGATAAGCTCTGGTAAATGTTTTTTAGCATCGTATTCGACAAGAGCATCATCGTTTTTAATACGCTGTAAATAATCAGGATTTGAAATTAGCGGGCGGCCAATAGCAGCTACGTCGATCCAGCCGGCTTGAAGCGCTTTTTCAGCTGATTCAGGCGTTAAATCACCCACGCCGATAATTGGTCCATCCCAGTACTTACGCGTGATTTCATAAAGGTTTTGGCCGTTTTGGACATCTTCGTAAAAATCAAGCATAGACGGGTGAATAATCTCAATGCCTGTTTCTTTAAAAGCTTCTGTATACGTTTGAATGGCTTTTTCGGTATCATCCCAGCGATAGTCTGGTTTATCAAGCTTATGAGGAGAGAAGCGAATCACAACGCGTTCTTTTCCGATAGCGTCAATAACAGCAGAAATCACTTCTTTCATAAACGTTAATCGCTGTGCAAGGTCGCCTCCGTATTCATCCGTGCGTTTGTTAGACCAGTCTGAATTAAATTGATCAATTAAATAGCCGTGAGCACCGTGAATTTCAACGCCGTCAAAGCCTGCTTCAATGGCATTTTTAGCTGCTTGAGCGTACTGTCCTACAACTTCTTTAATATCTTCTTTTGACATTTCTTCAGGCTCTTCGTACGGCTTGCGGAAACGAGGCACTTGACCTTGTGCTGCAATAGCAGAAGGTGCCTGAGGTTTATGTCCATTGATTAACTCAGGATGACTCAAGCGGCCAACGTGCCAAATTTGAGCAATAATCGTGCCGCCTTCTTCATGAACAGCTTCTGTTACAGGCTTCCATGAATCAATTTGTTCCTGTGTATAGATACCGGGAACGCCAGGATTTCCTTTTGCGCGTTCGCTGATAACAATTCCTTCACTAATAATTAAGCCAATACCATCCTTTGCGCGGCGGCGGTAGTAGTCTACAACGTCTTGACCGACTACGCCTGTCTCTGGATCAGCAAAGCATCGTGTCATCGGTGCCATTGCTGTACGAGTGTGTAAATCAAATGCTTCAATGTTTGTTGGTTGGAATAATTTTTCAAATTTACTCATTTTATATTCAGCTCCTTAAGAGGAAAGTATAGCTGCGAACGTTTTTGCAGCGGGTTCAGTTTATTGTAACAGGGGATTTGTTTTATCTTCAAACATTTCGACTTCCGAAAAATGATCACAAAAAAAGCCGGCTGTTTTGACAGCCAGCTTTTACAATATTAATGCTGTTTGTTAGGAAGTTTTTTCTCCGGGTGGCCAGTAGCTTGACCCTGCTTATTTTTACGCTGCTTTTCTTGATTGTCGTTCAGCTTTTGAACAAATTGATTTGTGTTTTCCATTATCCATACCTCCTTTATGAGCTTTCCCTGTTACTATAACCCATTGCACTCAAAAACATGACGCCAATCCGCTAAAAGCAGCTCCGTATATACACCGGTATATAGAAATTAACAGGAAAATCGTGTATACTGTTGTAAAAATAACGTTAATGTTTCGTGAGTTTATAATTTCTTATTCATTCATGAACAAGAAAAGGTGTTACGCAATGAGTGATTTTTTTAGCGGGAAAGAAATGTCGTTTATTTTAATTTTGACATTCAGCGTGTACATATTTGTCTGGAATGTGCCCCTTCAGGCGACCAATGCCATGATGATTTACTTTATCCTGCTGTTTTTGTATACAGTCAGTAAGCTGCTTTTTTCTCCTCAGTTCCGACAATTTCCGCTTGTTAAGGTGCTATTGGCCATTTTATTTGTTCTTATGCTGGCTGAAATAATCGTTGCTTACAGCACTCATAGCATAAAGATTACAGATTTACATCATATTTTCGATTATTTCAGTCATATGGATTTGTATTCATAGTATGTACAGCCAAAAAATGATTTACGACGAAATCTTCTCTGAGTTCTGGCTGTGCTTTTTTATATTTTTTACACACTGCTTGCACAAGGAAAGAGAAAGAGTACGTTCTTTGACCAAAAGATCAGGGGAATGCCAAATTTCTTTGAATAGCTCTGTTAAGATGCTTTCGCAAGCATGTGGATCTTTTACTGCTGAATAGACAAGACGATACAAAAGCGTTTCATATCGATTGTAAAGCTGATGAAGTGCTTCTTTCTTTCGGTTTTTTATCTCTTGAATGAGTAAAAGATCATTGTTCATAAACGAGCCCCTTCGAAAATCAATTATAGTTCATTGTACCCTTGTTAAAATGAGCATAAACACCTAAAAAGGAGAGGCTTATGAGCTATGTAGTATCAAAAAAACAAGGCAAAATACTCAACGAGATATCAAAGAAGAGAACTTGGGGAAGTGAGAGACAACCTGCACGCTTTGCTCGTTACGTATCCAAATGAGCTGATAAACTTATTGTAGCTGGATGTGCATTGATTTTCCTTACAGTCGTCAGTTTACTAATCATCGGCATATATACAGTTTGTACATGGCTGTTTTTATAAAGAAAAGGTGCACATCAGTGCACCTTTTCTTTATGAATGTTGCTTCACTACGTAATTGACAATTTGTTTGGCTGCAGCGGCAGGGCCAGATGCCTGCTGGAAACTTGCGTTGATTTCTTTAATTCCTTTTTTATAGGAATCGTCGCGGACAACTTCGTCAACGGCACTTCTTAAAAGAGAGGCATTTACCGTTTCTTTTGCTAAGCGATAACCAGCGTTTAGTTCCACGAGCCTTTGAGCAACGATCGGCTGATCTTTGCCATGAGGTAAAACGACTAACGGTACGTTAAAATGAATAGCTTCGTTTACGCTGTTCATGCCTCCGTGCGTGATAAAAACGTCCGCTTCTTTTAACACGTCAAGCTGAGGAACATAGGGCAAAATAATAAAATGCTCTGGCGCTTTTTTAATTCTTTTAAAATCGGCCCGGTCTCCTGCTGCAATCACAACTTTTCCATCAAAATCGCTAAATGCGTCGATGCAAAGGTTGAAAAAGCCTTCTACGTCATGAAGTACCGTTCCCATTGAAATATAAAGAACTTTTTCGTCTTTCAGCTTTTCTAACGGAAAATCATGAGAGCGGTGACGCTTTGGAAAGCTTGGCCCAATAAATAAACACGAGTCATCAAAATGTTCATGAAGCGGCTGGAAAAAGCGGCTTGTGTACACGACCGTTAATTCGCCTTCATTGTTCATAAATTGAAGCAGATTTTTAGGCTCTATGCCAAACTGATTTTTAAGCAGGCTGAGCCCGTACTGAGCTTGTTCATCCGGCTGAAATGGAACGTCTGAATCAGGATGAAGAGGCATCATTGCTAAGCGGTCTTTCGGCATTAAAAAAGAAGCAGATGATACAATGCCAGGGATCCGCAAATAATCACGCACTAATTCGCCTGCTCCAAACTTGTCGTAAAACACAAAATCAAATTCAATTTTTTTTGATAATATATGAACAAGCTTCAGCGTATCTAAAGACGTTTGGATGTGGATGTTTAAAAAAGCGTTGATTCCTTGAGGAGTTTCAGGCTTGATGGATACACCGCTTAATAAGTCTGGGTGAATGTGTACGATAGCCCCGGCGTTTTCAAGGCGCTCTTTAAAACGCTCGGCCGTAATGTAATGAACTGTATCACCTCGGTCTGAAAAAGCTTTTACCATTCCAAGCGTTGGGTTTACGTGACCTTCAGCGGGAAAGTTGATCATTAAAATGTTTGCCATTTTTTCACTTCACTTTCGGTAAGATTTCTTCAAGCGTAATCAAATATAAGGAAGTTGACAACTAATTTGGTTAGCGCATTTATTTTTTGAAGCCCTGCCTTTGTGTATAAAATGTGAAAAAATATAACTTTTTTCCTAAAAAATAACATAATTAAACTGAGTTTATGATAGAATTTTGAGAGCACTAGAGAGAAAGAATCATTTTTGGAGGTTGCTATTTTGAGTACGTTATCAACAAATTCAGAACCGGTTTTAAAGCCTAAAAAGAAAAAAGAGTTTACTTACTTCACATTGCTTCTATTTATCGTGTTGGGCTTTGGACTGCAAATCCTAGCCGGAATTGGAGTAGCTATTTACGATGAAGTTATGGGTTCAAATATGACAGGAATTTTATTAGAAGGCCCATATGCTCTGCTTGTAGACGCGGCATTTTTTCTAGGGGTTGCGGTGCTTTATAGACCTGTGCGCAGATTTTTAAAACCTATGTGGAACGTCTCGGTATTAAAAGAAGGGAAAACGTATGTATATATTGTGGTAGGCTTTTTAATTGTAGCCGCGGTGCAGTACGTGATGCTTTCATTTTTAAACGTAGAAAGCGCAGATCAGCAGCAAAAAGATTTAAATCAAGGCAGTTTTAATCAAACGCTGCTTTCAAGCTGGATATTTTTTATAAGTGTAGCAGTTATCACGCCTATTAAAGAAGAACTGCTTTATAGAGGTGTTTTATGTGGTTTCTTAACCAAACGCCATCACGTGCTTGTGGGCATTTTCGTTTCCGCTCTTGTATTCGGTCTTTTACATATTGGCTTTCCGATTACAGCTACCGTCATGGGACTTGTTTTCGCCATTATTTATTATCGAACAAAATCTATTTTCCCATCTATGATTTTACATATGCTGTGGAATGGATTAGTGAGTATAACCGTGTTCTTTTAAAAGAGGGTAAAACAAAGTAGTTTCGTTGAGGGAAAATCCGAACAATTCATCGTTCGGATTTTTTTATTGGTAGGATGAATCTAAGTTCCATGCATGTAGCTTCCTTCTAGCTGTTGATTGGATGGATTTCGTTATGTCTCAATTTCTTTTTATTTCGATAAAGACGCCGAATGCTTTACGCGAATTTTCCCAACTATTAATAACCCAAGAGGGTAAAATAGTCCAAATAACAGACTGTACGGAATCCACGTATCTCTGTCCCACGTTTGTTCATAGGGAATGCTTGGATACACGATAAGTGAAAATGTAACGGCAATAATGCCTAGCGGAAGAGTTAAAATTCGATAGTTTTTTAATTCAAGAATTTGAGCGAGTCCGGAAACGGTCGCATAATAGTAGAGAGACGTTTTGAAATAAAGAGATAAAAACCACATAATGGCCATGATTACTTCAATATTTTTCAGAAAATCGGCAACTTCGATACGCCTTGCAAGCTCATAGCTTGGATATAAAGCGATACGTGTATACGTATTTCCAAGTACAAGAATGCCAAGTAATAAAATAATAATCATAATGCCTCCGCCGATTAAGCTTCCTGTAAAAAAAGCGCGGTTTCGCTGATCAGGTTCCCCTACGTGAGCAGGGAAAACGGTCAGCAATACAATAAAAGTGAGAGACGTAATACTTGTAAAGACCAGAATAGATCTAATAATAGGCTTAACGCCTACCTCTAACAAAGGCTGCAAATTCTCATAATGAATTTGAGGGAAGATCGAAAAAACTAAGATTAAAAACGGAATAACAAACCAAGGAAAGAGAATTTCAGCACAGCGGGCAATCGTTTCAATGCCAAGACGAACGCCGACAATCACAATTCCCATAAACAAAATATGAACAGCAAGCATAGGCGTTTGAATAATAATGCGAGTTGTTAGAAATGAGCCCACGTAAAACAAAACTTGACTGCAAAAAAGAAGAGTAGAAGCGACAAATAAAAGAGAGACAAACTTTCCTAGCCACTTGCCTAAAATGGCTTCGTTTAGTTCTACAAGGGTTTTATTCGGATAAAGGCTAGAAAGTTTGATATACATCCATACAAGAAAAACGCCTACACCTACGCCTAAAATGGCTGGAATCCATGCCTCTTGTTTAGAATCAGCCGTTAAGCTTCCAGGTACGACTAAAATAGTGTCGCCTAAACTATAAAAAATTACGAGTATTCGAAACTGTGCTGCGGATAATTTTATCTGACTATGCACGTTGTTCACTTCCTTTTACTTCAACAGACTGAACAAAAAATCACTAAAAGGTTTTAATAAAAAAGCAATGCCGTCTCCAGGGTTAGGGATTTCCACACCGCCATATTTTAAACTAACAATTAAAATACTTACTGTGAACAAACTCCAAAAAATTCGCTTTTCTCTTTGACTGTTCACTTTTTTTAAATAAGGTATTTCCACTAAACAAACAGCTGCACAAAGTAAAAAAATCCCTAAAAATATAAGCATGTATCAACCTCAATTAGTAACCCTTCAAAAATAATGAAGGGATGTTAAAGACGCCTGTGTTTCAAAAATAGTATCACCCAAAATGGCTTCATTTATGAAAAGTAAGACTAAAGGCAGTGCAAAACCGTGTTATAATGACCAAGTTGAGCGTTATAATAGAGAAAAAACAGCATGATTACAAACAAGTAGATACATAACAAGGTAAGGATGGGAGAGAGATAGATGGCAGACGAATTCAAAAAAATGCTAGATGACAAAGAAAAGGTACAGCTTACGATCGCCGCCGTTGTCATGCTCGGAGGCCTGGTCGTTTTGTTAAAAAGCGTTGCAACGGGTCAGGCAATGGGCCAAAAATGGCTAGAAAGTAAAGGGAATGTAGACACAGATCTGTATGTTGAAACGGTAAAAAGCTACATACACCTGTATCAAATTGTGGGTGGCGTCATGTTTGGAGGAGGCCTTCTCACGTTACTGCGTGCTAAGCTAAAGAAATAAAGCGGCAGCAAAATAAAAGATCATAGTCCAAAAGAAGTGTCATATCTTTTTAATAACTTAAAAAATAGTGAAAAGGAGTTATGTATGAATAATGAAGAAAATACACCGGCTTATCATCTGTTTATGATGATAGGAGCGCTTGCTATGCTGATTTTTGGTGTTGTCGGTTTCTTTATTCAGTATCCTGCTACGTTAAGTTTTGTGATGTGCATTGGCGGAAGCATCATATTTTTGCTGCATTTATTTGAATATATGAAACCTAAAAATGAACTATAGCATCTTCAAACGAGGAAATCTAGAAGCAAAGGAAGATGAGAAATGCAGAAACATCGTACGTACGAAACACTAGTTGATCTTTATCAAAAAAGCGCAAAAATTCATTATGAAATCGATTATCGAGATAAAAAATCTGTAAAAAAAGGAAACCGAGCTGCAGAAGATATGAAAAAAATTGCGCAGCTCATTCATTTATACTATCCAGGCATGCTCTTTGAATTTTCAACACTGCTGACGAATCCTACTTATCGAATTGACCTATGGGCTGCACATCATATTTTAGAAATTATGAGCTATTCACCAATGCTTGAGGACAACGCGCTTTCCGTCATTGAACGCTACGCCGACGAAAATGATTTTACGGCTTTAGGAAATCGCATGTGGTTAGGTCAGTGGAGAGAAAAACAGCGCTAAAACCCATATAGGCAAACAAGAATAACTAAAAGGAAGATAGATATATGAGTTTACGTACATTAAAGAATGGTATAGGCGTCACCATTCGAGAAGCAGAATCAAAAGACGCAGAGAAAATGATTGCTTTTTACAATCGAGTGGGAGGAGAAAGTGATTTTCTTTCATTTGGAGAAGGGGAGTTTCTTAGACCAGTTTCAGAGTATGAAGTGTTTTTAGCTTCTGTAAAACAAGAGCAAAACTCTCTTATAGTCGTGACTGAAAAAGAAGAGAAAATCATTAGTATTGCATCCATCACCTCGTCTCAAAACCCGCGTAATAAGCATGTGGGTACCCTTGGTATCGTGGTAGAGAATGCTTATAGCGGGCTAGGGCTAGGAAGACAGCTAATGATTGAGCTGATTGAATGGGCACGTATGAATAAACAAACAAAAAAAATCGAACTTGTAACGCGAGAAGATAATCAAAGAGCTATTTCTTTATACAAACAGCTAGGGTTTCAAACAGAAGGATTAAAAGAAAAAGACACCTATATAAATGGCGTCTACTACAATACAATGCTTATGGGTCTTCACTTATAAAAAGAGGCTGAGACAAAAGTATGTTAAGTGAATGAAAATCCGAACGATTCATCGTTCGGATTTTTCCATTGTGGTGATGAACGTAGGCTTCATATAATTGATGTAGTTATATCTCACTCTCTTTTGATTTATTGTTTTTTAGCATCAGCAAATGTACTCATCGCCTCGTTCATGAATTTCGCTAATCCTTTTCCGTAGCGATCGATGTTGGTTGTAAACCGCTCATCTTGTACATACATCTCTCCAAGACCTTTAAAGGCTTCTAACGAATACGTTCCAAAGTTCTCATTTAAAAATTGATACCATTGCTCAATGGCTTTTTGAGCTTCTGTAGAGGATGGTGACAGATCACGCAGAGAAGCTAAGTGAGTGTAGATACTTTCCCATTCGTTTGACATGCGCTGCTGTTCTTCATGTGAAAAGCTTTGTACTTTTTCATTCGCTTCATCTACGCGCTGATTTCCCCAGCGCTTCCGGGCTTCTTCTTCGTATGGGTTATGCGAAAAATCCAGCCCTTTAAACCGCTCTTTTTCGTTCATTTCAATCGCTCCTTTTTCATATTGAATCGTTTTATTAATGGTTGCAATTATTTGATCGAGCCGACTGCGTTTTTCAATCAGCATGTTTTTTTGCAGTATCAACGCTTCTGTGCGATTAAATGTTGGGTCTGTTATAATCTCGTGAATTTGTTTTAAAGGGAAGCCAAGTTCTTTAAAAAATAATATTTGCTGAAGCATATCAAGATTGGCCGGTGAATAAAGCCGGTAGCCGGATTCACTGACAGCATCAGGTTTTAATAGCCCGATTTCATCATAGTGATGCAGCGTGCGGACGCTGATTCCTACTAAGTCAGCCACTTCTTTTACTTTTCTGTTCATTCTTTCATCTCCCTTCTGAAATCTACTATAAAATATAACGCAGCGTAAGGGTCAATACTAAAAAAGAAATAATTGACTTTTAGTTTATATGCATTTATAGTTAATTAGCATTAACTATTTATAATATGAAATAAATAAGCAAGCCTGGAGGAATAGATGTGACAAAAAGCAATCAGTATCTTGGGGAGATTCGTTCATCGCTTCAAGTGCTATTTGAAAAAATGCAGCCCGAAATGATGGAGAGCCTAAATGAGCATGAGATGACTCCTACGCAATTATTTGTTCTTTCTTATTTAAAGAAAGTAGGGAGCAGTAAGGTTTCTCAAATTGCAGAGCTAATGGATGTAAAACCGAGCGCCGTGACTCTTTTAGTGGATCGTCTTGAACAGCACAATTTTGTGGTAAGAGAACACAATAAAGAAGACAGAAGAGTTGTTGACATTACCTTAACGGAGTTTGGGCATCGCAAACTTGAAGACGTGCTAAATGGTCGAAAAGCCATTATGGACCGCTACCTTTTGCATCTAACAGAAGAAGAGCTTTCCATGATGGCTTCTATTACGAAAAAGCTTGCAACATCAGCTGCTTCTTATAAAGATAAGCAGCAGTAACAAAAAAGAGGAGAGACACACGATGGAAAATCAAAAAAATTCAAAGCGCACGCTTTTATTAATTGGGTTAATTATTGCGATGTTCTTTTCTGCACTTGATGGAACCATTGTCGGAACAGCTATGCCAAGAATCGTAGGAGATCTTGGTGGTTTAAGCATGATGACATGGCTGACAACAGCCTATTTATTAACGTCAACAACGGTTGTTCCGATTGCAGGAAAGCTCGCTGATTTAGTAGGACGCAGAGTAATTTATGTTACAGGACTTATTATTTTTATGGTGGCTTCTGCTTTATGCGGGATGGCAAATAATATGACAGAGCTTATTTTATTCCGTGCATTACAAGGAATTGGCGGCGGCGTTATGATGCCGATGGCAATGATTGTAATCGGCGATTTATTTACAGGAAAAGCACGAGCAAAGTTTCAAGGAGTATTCGGAGGAATTTACGGTCTTGCTTCTGTCATCGGTCCGCAAATTGGCGGATGGATTGTTGATTCACTGAACTGGAAATGGGTGTTTTACATTAACTTGCCGGTAGGGATACTCGCTACCGTTTTTATTGCGCTCGGACTTCAAGGAAAAAAACATACAGGACCTGTTAAATTCGATGTAGCTGGTATGTTCACAATGGTTATCGGAGTAGTAAGCTTGCTTCTTGCCCTGAGTTTTGGAGGAAAAGACTACGACTGGAACTCTTGGCAGATTATTAGTTTGTTTGCACTTGCTATTGCTGGGATTATAAGCTTTATTATTGTGGAAACCAAAGCTAAAGAACCAATTCTTCCGATGTATTTATTTAAGAACCGAACGTTTACGCTTTTAAACATCATTGGCTTTTTTATGAGCATTGGCATGTTCGGAGCTATTACATTTGTTCCGTTCTTTATGCAAGGAATCGTTGGAGTAAGTGCCTCAGAATCAGGTACCATTATGACACCGATGATGATTTCAATGATTGTAACGAGTATTATTGGAGGTCAGCTTGTTTATAAAGTTGGTATCAAGCCTCAAATCGTTACGGGTATGCTCATTATGGCAGGAGGGTTCTTCTTGTTAACAACATTAGACCTTCATACTAGCAAGCTTGTTGCCACTTCTTATATGGCCATAATCGGTTTAGGAATGGGGCTTGTGATGCCAATTTTAACGCTTGCTCTTCAAGAAAGCTTTTCAAAAGAAGAGCTCGGTGTTGTTACATCATCAAGTCAATTTTTCCGTTCAATTGGAGGAACGTTCGGTATTACCATTTTAGGAGCGATAATGAACGCCAAATCAGGTACGCTTCTTACTGACAAACTCGTTCCATATTTAAACTCATTGCCTGCTCAAGCAAGCGCTTTTGCCGACGGGTTCAAAAAAGCGATTGATACGAATCCTGAAAGTGTGCTGCAGATGCTGTTTAGTCCTGAGGCGCTAAAGAGTATTCCAGCTGCGCTTTCAGACAGCATTGTGCCTATTTTGAAGACCTCGCTAATGAGCGCATTGCACAGCGTCTTTTTCATGGGCTTAGCTTTTATTATTTTAGGAGCGGTATGCACATTGTTCTTAAGACAGATCAAGCTTTCAAATAAAAAAGCCGAAGAAAAACCAGAAGAAGGCATTGCTGAAGTAGAGCCATCACATTAAAAAAAGCGCACAAATTTGTGCGCTTTTTTTCTATATTATTAGCTAGTTGTTTCATTAGGCTTGCGAAGAAAAGGGGATTGTTTAGACGTGTCATACGAAATTTGATCAAGCAAATACGATAAATATAAGTTCAGTTCAAACCGATCTTCCGACACAAAATCTGTAAGCGCTTGCTTATTATCTTTCCACATAGTAATTCCTCCTTAATTTTACATACTAATGAATGGATTTAATATCAGAAAGCAAAAGGGAAACAACGGCTTCATTTTCGTCTTTTACGGATAGAATTTGCTGATGGAGATTTAAGTTGTGCACGCGGCCTTTGCACGTTTGCAACGTTCCATCTTTATAGTAAGAAACAGTTATCGTCCCACTTTTCGTTAATTCTCGTAAAAACATTCAAGAAGCCTCCTTAAAAAAGATTACCTGATTTAAAAGCCAGTCCTTTCATTTGAGATGAGCAAAAGGGAACGGTATGTACTGCAGGCTTCCCTTTATATTCTTCAATGTGTATGAATAGATCGAATAAAAGGTTGCTAGCTTACCTATAAACTGTCCTAAATTTCAGAATATACTGTCTTTTACGTATAGTGTTTTTTAAAAGGATTAATGTTACATTTATTATGTAACATTCTGATGAGAAAGAAAACCTTTTCTACAAAACTTCTCTAAAAATTACAAAATATTCATATTCGTGTGAAGGATGTAGAATGAGCAGATATGGAAGTAACTGCATTTACAAAAAGACGTAACGACAGCTTCAATTATTAATGATCTTAATACTAGCTATCAATTATATGTATTTTACTAATTTATTCTTCTCCGATAAAATGCAGGTAGACGAATTTGATAAGAATTTTCTAATGATTTATATAATTAAATTTGATATAATCTATAGGAATAATAATGTATGAAGGGAAACATCATTGATTAATTAGACACAGGTATTACATGTTGTTGAAGATGATTCGTAAAAGCATACATATTTAAATTATATATTTTTGTGAGGTGGACAGTGTTGCAACTTAAGGTAGTAAACAGCCCTTTTAATCAAGAACAAGCAGATTTGCTTAATCGCCTTCTGCCGACATTAACAGAAGCACAAAAAATGTGGTTGAGTGGTTATTTAACAGCATCTCAATCTACGTCTGCCGAAGGAACGCCAGACGTTTCTACAGCAGCGCCTGCTCAAGCGGAGCAGACGATTTCAAAAGACGTAACGATTCTTTACGGATCACAGACAGGAAATGCTCAAGGACTTGCTGAAAATACAGGCAAAACGCTTGAAGCAAAAGGTTTTAATGTAACTGTATCTTCTATGAATGATTTCAAACCAAATAATTTAAAGAAACTTGAAAATTTATTAATTGTTGTAAGTACACATGGGGAAGGAGAGCCGCCTGATAACGCGCTATCTTTCCACGAATTTCTTCACGGCCGTCGAGCGCCAAAGCTTGAGAATTTCCGTTTTTCTGTCTTGTCGCTTGGAGACAGCTCATACGAATTTTTCTGTCAAACAGGGAAAGAATTTGATGTGCGCTTAGCAGAACTTGGCGGTGAAAGACTGTATCCGCGCGTTGACTGTGATTTAGATTTTGAAGAGCCCGCAAATAAATGGCTTAAAGGTGTTATTGACGGATTAAGCGAAGCGAAAGGACACAGCGCTTCGGCAGCTGTTCCGGCGGAAGCTCCTGCAGGAACTTCGCCGTACTCAAGAACAAATCCTTTTAAAGCAGAAGTGCTTGAGAACTTAAACTTGAACGGCCGCGGATCAAATAAAGAAACGCGACACTTAGAACTATCTCTAGAAGGTTCAGGGTTGACGTATGAACCAGGAGACAGTTTAGGTATTTATCCTGAAAATGATCCTGAGCTTGTTGATCTTCTTCTTAACGAATTCAAGTGGGATGCAAGTGAAAGTGTAACGGTTAATAAAGAAGGAGAAACGCGTCCTCTTAGAGAAGCGCTACTCTCTAATTTTGAAATTACCGTGTTAACAAAACCGCTTTTAAAGCAAGCAGCTGAGCTCACTGGAAACGATAAGTTAAAAGCGCTTGTAGAAAATCGCGAGGAATTAAAAGCATACACACAAGGCCGTGATGTGATTGACTTAGTTCGTGACTTCGGCCCATGGAACGTATCAGCACAAGAGTTTGTAGCCATTTTACGTAAAATGCCAGCGCGCCTTTACTCGATTGCAAGCAGCTTATCAGCAAACCCTGATGAAGTTCATCTAACAATCGGAGCGGTACGCTACGAAGCGCACGGACGCGAGCGTAAAGGTGTTTGTTCAGTCCTATGTTCAGAACGTTTGCAGCCAGGTGATACGATTCCTGTATACCTTCAAAGCAATAAAAACTTTAAGCTTCCTCAAAACCAAGAAACGCCGATTATTATGGTGGGACCTGGTACAGGTGTGGCTCCGTTCCGCTCATTTATGCAAGAGCGTGAAGAAACAGGAGCAAAAGGTAAGTCATGGATGTTCTTTGGAGATCAGCACTTTGTAACAGACTTCCTTTACCAAACAGAGTGGCAAAAGTGGTTAAAAGACGGCGTGCTAACGAAAATGGACGTGGCGTTTTCACGCGATACTGAAGAAAAAGTATACGTACAAAACCGTATGCGTGAACATAGTAAAGAATTATTCCAGTGGTTAGAAGAAGGCGCATCTTTTTATGTGTGCGGAGATAAAACAAATATGGCACGCGACGTGCACAACACGCTAGTTGAAATTGTTGAAACAGAAGGCAAGATGAGCCGCGAAGAGGCGGAAGCTTACCTTGCTGAAATGAAGAAACAAAAACGTTATCAGCGTGATGTATACTGAGGATTGAAAGGAGATTTTCAACATGGTAAACAAAATTTTAAAAGCGCCCGAAGGTCCTCCAAGTGACGTTGAGCGCATAAAAGATGAAAGTAATTATTTACGCGGTACATTAGGAGAAACAATGCTAGACCGCATCAGCTCAGGTATTTCTGAAGACGATAATCGTTTGATGAAGTTCCACGGAAGCTACTTACAAGATGATCGAGATCTTCGTAATGAACGTCAAAAACAAAAGCTAGAGCCAGCTTACCAATTCATGCTTCGCGTTCGTACGCCAGGCGGTGTTTCAACACCAGAACAGTGGCTAGTGATGGATGATTTAGCACAAAAATACGGAAATGGAACGTTAAAGCTGACAACTCGTCAGGCGTTCCAAATGCACGGAATTTTAAAGTGGAACATGAAGAAAACGATTCAAGAAATTCATGCTTCTTTATTAGACACAATTGCAGCTTGCGGAGATGTAAACCGTAACGTAATGTGCAATCCGAATCCATATCAGTCAGAAGTGCACGCTGAAGTATTTGAATGGTCAAAAAAATTAAGTGATTATTTATTGCCTCGTACAAGAGCGTACCACGAACTTTGGCTAGATGAAGAGAAAGTAATTAGCACACCGGAAGTGGAAGAAGAAGTGGAACCAATGTATGGTCCGCTCTATTTGCCAAGAAAGTTCAAAATTGGCATAGCTGTGCCACCTTCTAACGATATTGACGTGTATTCACAAGACCTTGGCTTTATTGCCATTTTAGAAGACGAGAAACTTGTTGGATTTAACGTAGCAATCGGTGGCGGTATGGGTATGACTCACGGAGATAAAGCCACGTATCCTCAGCTTGCAAAAGTGATTGGATTCTGTCGACCTGATCAAATTCTAGAAGTAGCGGAAAAAGTCATTACGATTCAACGTGATTATGGAAACCGCTCTGTGCGTAAAAACGCACGTTTTAAATACACGGTTGATCGTCTTGGATTAGAAACGGTAAAAGAAGAGCTTGAAAACCGTCTGGGCTGGAGCTTAGACGAAGCAAAATCTTATCACTTTGATCATAACGGAGACCGCTACGGCTGGGAAAAAGGTGTGAAAGGAAAATGGCACTTTACTCTTTTTGTTCAAGGTGGACGTATTGCTGACTTTGAAGACTATAAGCTTATGACGGGTCTTCGTGAAATTGCAAAAGTTCATAGCGGTGATTTCCGTTTAACGGCCAATCAAAATTTAATTATCGCGAACGTATCCACTCAAAAGAAAAAGCAAATTAGTGACTTGATTGAACAGTATGGATTAACAGACGGCAAGCATTATTCGGCTCTTCGCCGCAACTCATTAGCTTGCGTATCGCTGCCGACTTGCGGGCTTGCGATGGCAGAAGCTGAGCGTTATCTTCCAGTTCTTCTTGAGAAAATTGAAGCAATTGTAGATGAAAACGGTCTTCGTGATAAAGAAATCACGATTCGTATGACGGGCTGTCCTAACGGCTGTGCACGTCCTGCTTTAGGTGAAATTGCTTTTATTGGTAAAGCTCCGGGTAAATACAATATGTACCTTGGAGCAGCATTTGACGGCAGCCGTTTAAGCAAAATGTACCGTGAAAATATCAGTGAAGAAGAAATTTTAAATGAACTGCGCGTCTTACTTCCTCGCTATGCAAAAGAAAGAGAAGAAGGCGAGCACTTTGGTGACTTTGTCATCCGCGCTGGAGTAATTGAAGCTGTAACAGACGGCACGAATTTCCACGCATAATACGTATGAAGGGACTTTTCTAACTTACAGAAAAGTCCCTTTTTCTATTTTAATATTCTCTAACAAATACAGCTACTCCAAATACCCCTAATCTTTCAGCAGTAATTTGTTCAAAGCCGTTGTCAAGTAAACAATGAGCTGCAGTGCGGTAGCGCTTGCCTTGAGCTAATGAGCCTCCGCAAGGATTTGCGCGGCCAATTACCGTTGCTTCTACGATGGTACGAGGAGCTTGTCTATCCAATGGATTTCGCTCCCAAAGAATTGTCACCACATCCGGAGGACGCGGAATAGATACATTACCTGTGTGTTCATGCATAGCCATCACCTCCTTACCCTATAGTAAATGTAAAAAACGCCAAACTGCTTGTACACATGCTGATTTTTATTAAAAAAGGCGTTCAACTATGCCTAACTTAACTAATTTCATAGCAATAAGGTGATGAATAGAAACGGCTGGTAGAAAAAAAGAATGCTATAATGTAAAAGAAAGGAATTTTTATCAAGGAGGGAGAAACATGCACCAAAAACGAGTAGCGGTTATTACAGGGGGAGCAAGCGGAATTGGCAAAGAAACTGCCTTAAAGTTTGCGCAAAAAGGAGACGCGGTGGTCATTGCTGATTATGATGCAAGAAAAGGAAAAGAGCTTCTTCAAAAAATTGAAGAAGCTGGAGGCCACGCTTTATTTGTACAAACGGACGTCACCAAGTTTGAAGAAGTGGACGCACTGATTGAGGAAACGGTGAACAAATTTGGACGAATTGATGTGATGTTTAACAATGCAGGGATTGGACGCCCTACATCTATTTTAGATCAAGACCTAGAAGAATATCACCGTATTATTAATGTGAATCAGCACGGCGTTACATATGGGATTATGGCAGCAGGCAGGAAAATGAGAGAGTTAGGTATTAAAGGCGTCATTATTAATACGGCATCTATTTTTAGCTTCTTAGCTTCACCCGGTACCTATGCTTATCACGCAACAAAAGGAGCTGTTGTGATGATGACAAAGTCAGCTGCGCTAGATCTCGCTAAATACGGTATTCGCGTCGTCGCCGTTGCGCCAGGGTTTGTTGATACGCCTATTATTCAAGGCTATAAAGACAACGGTATGATTGAAGGAATGAAAGCGAAAACGATGAGCAGAGAGCTCACTACACCAAAACAAATTGCAGATATGGTTTATTTGCTTTCTTTAGAAGAAGCGGGAGCTGTAAACGGCAGCGTCATCATGGCTGATGATGGGTATGCGGCATTTAAATAAAATAAAAAAAGGATTCTTTTTAAGAAAAGAATCCTTTTTTTATTATGTAGGAGGCAGGGAGCTATAAACAAACGTATCGTGAGCTTTTCCGTTTTGATACATATAGTTTTTTAACACTCCTTCTTGTTGAAACCCGAGTTTTTCAAGCACGTGCTGAGATGCCTTGTTTTCAAGAAACACAACAGCTCCAATTCGCCCTAACTGAAGGATATCAAATCCATAAGCCATAACAGCCGAAGCTGCTTCCGAAGCATAGCCGTGCCCCCAGTACTTAGGGTGTAGCTCATAGCCAATTTCCGCCCGCTTATGCTTTTGGTTCCACTGATTCAATCCAACTGTCCCGATTAGTTCCCCCGTATCGAGCCGTTCGATTCCCCAGCGCAAACCTTTTTGATTTCTGTAGTTTTCAGCAAAAATATCAATCAGCACCAAAGCTTCTTGGAAAGTTGTGAATTTTTCTTGCCCGTAATATTTGATAACTTCTTCCTGAGAGAAGCAGTCGAAAATAGTATCTGCATCCGCTTCTGTTATTTCACGCAGTGTAGTGCGAGGTGTACGAAGAATAGGAAACATACGTTTCTCCTTTCTATTTTATATAGAAAGATTTCGTCAGCTCAGAGAAAATACCTTTTATTTTTCTGTTATAAATTAAGTAGAAATATGAGCTAAACGACTAAGAAAAACATAAGAACAGCTTCTAAATAACGCAAACATTTGTTACGTACTAGCACTAAAAACAGTATACTAAAAAAACAAATAGGACTAGCTGCACGTTTAGCAGCTAGCTTTCCCATTTGCAAGAACCTATTTTTTCGTTAACTGATTGCGATCTTCAATTTGAGGAGGCTCTTCAAGCCATCCGTTTTGAATCATAATTTTTCCACCTTCTTTTGCAAAAAAGTAAATGTCTTTAGCCAGCTGCAACATTTTGAGCGGCAAATCACTTCTTAAGCTAAAAGCACCCCCTAAAGCATTGCTTCCTAGGCCAAAGGTGCTTAGAAGACTGGTGTTGTACATCATTAATTTATCTGAAAAAGGAGAAACAGTTGAGCTTGTTGCTTTTCCGGCATGGGTAGCAGGAGGCTCTATATAGCTATGACGTAAAATATCTCCGAGTTCTGTTTCAATTTTTTTTGATAGCTTCATCCCGCTGACAAAATGCTGCTGTGCCTCTTTGTTGCCAGCTGCTTGAGCAAAGCCAATCATCAGCTGCATTCCGACAAGGTTTGTATCAACGGCATGTTGAATAAGCGACACTTCAATTGTATTAAGAGATCTTTTTTCACTAAGCCAACTTAGCCCACCGATATAATTTTGTTCGTGGACAAACCGAACTTCTTTTGGCATCGAAACGTAAGGAGGCTTTGCAATGACGCCGGTTTCTAATAATATCTGAGTGGATTGATTGTATATGTTCTGCGATTCTGATGTTGCATTTACAAAAAAACTCCGTATATCTTCCCGGTAGGACATCGTTGAATGCAAAGCAAATAGGCCTGTTTCAATCTGAGACATTAAGCGTACGTACATGATTTCAAACATGGAGTCGAACAGTTTCGGCACTCCTAGGTTTACATCATGTTTAGTAAATCCTAAAGGAATAACCGCACCTTCGTTCTCTAAAATTTCTTTGATTTGCTCTGTAATATTTAATGAGCGGCTATAATACAGCTCAAAAAGCTCTTTATGATCTTCTTTACCTTCAAGACAATATTCTAAAAACCTCGAAATCATCGTTTTTTCTTGATAAGTCATCCATAAGTTAGCGAGCTCCGAGGACGTGAGCGGCGGAAGTTTTGATGTGCTCATTGTACACATTCCTCCTGAAAATAGTGATATGTAAATATGTATAGCTTCCTTAGTATTTCTTTTATTTATAGGAATATTCTTCTTTTTACTTTACTGAAAAAGATTCATTAGCTGTTATTATAGTAAGATAGTTGAAGGAAATAAAACTTACCAACAAGTCAGTTGTATGATAACTGATATGAATAAAACTAAGTTTTTCTATTACTTTAAATAATTTGACAATTGGTGTTATTCTTACTATTATGGAAACATAAGTTTTACATATATTTCTAGAGTTCAGCAACACATTCTAGCAGCACTATAAGTAAGGAGCTTACGATGAAGCACATTGTCCAAGCAACAGATCATCCTAGAACGAAAGAGACGTTAAAAGAAGATTTACGCAGGTTAGGCATCACACAAGGGATGACTATCATGGTTCATTCTTCACTATCTTCATTAGGGTGGGTAAACGGAGGTTCAGTAGCCGTTGTTCAAGCTTTAATGGAGACAGTGACAGAGGAAGGAACGATCGTTATGCCGTCACAGTCGGTCGATCTTTCGGATCCATCAGAATGGGGCAATCCGGCTGTGCCAAAAGAGTGGTGGGAAAATATTCGGGAAACGATGCCTGCATATGATCCAGCCCACACGCCAACAAGCGGGATGGGACAAATCGTGGAAACTTTTCGAACATATCCTGGCGTAAGAAGAAGCAGCCATCCAATGTATTCATTCGCCGCTTGGGGAAAGGACAGCGAAGACATCTTAAGAGATCATCCCCTTGAATTTAGTTTAGGCGAAAATTCTCCTCTTGAAAGGCTTTACAAAAAACATGCCTTTGTTTTATTATTAGGTGTCGGGTTTGGGAATAATACTTCTTTTCATCTAGCAGAATATCGGATTCCATATCGAAATGTGATTCAAAAAGGATCTCCAGTTATAGATTCAGGAAAGCGAGTATGGAAGACGTATAAAGAATTAGAGTTTCGAGAAGGGCTGTTTGAAGAGATAGGTGAAGCGTTTATTGAAGCAAAAGGAATAAAAGCTGAAAAAATTGGTTCAGCACGTGCATACTTCTTTTCAATGCCTAAAGCCGTCGATTTTGCTGAAACGTATTTGAAAGCGCTATAGTGAACGGTTGTATATTTTCTAAGTTGTCTGTATATCAGACAACTTGAAGTGAGACAAACAAGAGTTGCCGACACGTCTAGACTTTATATTAACAAAGCGCAGCAGTGGTTTAAGCAAGATAGTTTACTTTTTATGTTTCTTGTTTCATAATGGCACTTGTCTGTGAATTTATTCAGTCAGGTTGTCTTACAATTATGGAGATAAAAAGCAAGTGTTAAATAAATTCATTAAAAAATTTAAATGTATAGAAAAAAAGGAGAGAATACAATTATGTCACTACGTGATCAAGCACTACATATGCATCAAGAAAAACAAGGTAAGTTAGAAGTTAAATCAAAAGTTGAAGTTCAAAACGCTCAAGATTTAAGCTTAGCTTACTCTCCGGGAGTAGCAGAACCTTGTAAAGAAATTCATGAACATCCAGAAACGGTGTATGATTACACAATGAAAGGAAACATGGTCGGCGTTGTGACAAATGGTACTGCTGTTCTTGGTCTTGGAAACATCGGACCTGCGGCTTCACTTCCCGTTATGGAAGGAAAAGCAATTTTATTTAAAAGCTTTGCAGGCGTAGATGCATTCCCAATTGCACTTGATACAACAGATACAGATAAAATTGTTGAAACTGTGAAATTAATGGCTCATACATTCGGAGGCATTAACTTAGAAGATATCGCAGCTCCACAGTGCTTTGAAATTGAAGAGCGCCTGAAAAAAGAAGTAGATATTCCTGTGTTCCATGATGATCAGCACGGTACAGCAATCGTAACGGTAGCAGGACTTGTAAATGCATTAAAAATTGTAAACAAATCAATGGAAGACTTAAAAATCGTCTTAAACGGAGCAGGAGCTGCCGGCATTGCTATTACAAAACTTCTTTATTCTTACGGCGTACGTGACATGATCATGTGTGATACAAGAGGTGCTATTTATGAAGGCCGCCCTCAAGGTATGAACAAAGTGAAAGCTGAAGTGGCTTCTTATACAAATGTAAACAAAGAAAGCGGTACGCTAAGCGATGTAATTAAAGGCGCAGATGTATTTATCGGCGTATCTGCAGCAGATGCATTATCTCAAGAGATGGTTAAATCAATGAATGAAGATGCAATTATCTTTGCGATGGCAAATCCTAATCCCGAAATCAAGCCAGACGCTGCAAAAGAAGCAGGAGCGGCTGTTATTGGAACAGGTCGTTCAGACTTCCCTAACCAAGTAAATAACGTTCTTGCATTCCCTGGAATTTTCCGCGGTGCGTTAGACGTTCGCGCTACTCATATTAACGAAGAAATGAAAAAAGCTGCTGTTGAAGCAATTGCAGCCCTTATTACAGAAGAAGAGCTAAACGCAGATTACGTGATCCCTGGACCATTTGATCCTCGCGTAGCGCCAGCTGTAGCAGAGTCTGTAGCAAAAGCAGCAATGGATTCAGGCGTTGCCCGTATTACAATTGATCCAGCACGTGTAAAAACACATACAGAACAATTAACAAAAATCGAAAACTAATATAATAACAGATAGAAAATCCCTTTGAAACGCTGTTTCAAAGGGATTTTAGGTTAAAGACCTGCTGTAACCCCAGTGAAATCTAAACGTAACACCATTTCATCTCCTATATGATGTACAATAAAGAGAAAAGAACCCAGGTTTTGTATCATAAAGGGAGGAACCAAGATGTACACCGTATTTTCAACATTTAATGTACCGGATGAAAAAGCTGAAGAAGTGATTGGAATTTATAAAAATCGTTCAAAATCAGTCGACGAGGCTCCAGGATTTGTAGACTTTCTACTTCTTCAAAACGATAAGCGAGCAGGGGAGCTCACCGTTCAGCTTACATTTGATACGAAAGAGAATTATTTAAGCTGGGTACGAAGCGAAGATTTCAAGCGTATTCATGATTTAGAGAAAAAGTACCCTGATCAAGAACTGGCAGCCGTCATCCCAAAAGTTTCTCAGTACAAAGTGGTGGCACGATGAGTTCACTTCCCGTTAATAAGATCGTCGAAAGAGTAACGGAGAAAATCTACGAGTTAGAACCTTCTTTGCTCGAAAAATTCGGAGAGCGCGGCAAAGAAAGATGCCATGAAGATAATCATTATCATATGAAGTATCTCGAGACAACATATAAGTTAGACAATCTACAAATTTTTACGGACTATGCCTTATGGTTAAACAATTTACTCACAAGCCGAGGCATGAAAACACAGCATATTATTGATAATTTTAATTTTATACAAGAAGCGCTGTTTGAACTAGATAATTACGGTGATAAACAAGTACAGGCGTATGTGACTTACTTAGAAGAAGCGAATCATATATTGAAGCAACAGCAGCTTTAAAAAGAAGCTAGGACCAAAGTGTTTTAGTTGAAAGAAAATCCGAACGCGTTTGATTCTTGATAAAGAATTCAACCCGTTCGGATTTTTTCATTGGTAGGGTGAACGTAGGTTTCCTGGATGTCGTTATGTTTCATTTTTTGTTTTACGTATGTATAAAGGTGGAAATAAAAAAGAAAAAGGAGAATACATATGCAAAAACAGCTAACAAAAGGAATCCTGTCCTTAGTCACTCTCTGTATGATTGGAAGTGGGGCAGCCTGTTCAGGTGAACCAGCTAACAAGATAAAATCAGACAATCATAAAGCAGAGGAAAAAGCAATTGAAGACCGTCAAGAATTGACAAAACTACAGCAGTATTCCAATGACCCAGACATTAAAAAGGGGAAAGAAGAAGATTTTGATTTGATCGGTACGTTAAAAAAAGACGCTGAAAAAGAAATGACGCTGAATATTGATGATCAACTTGTTAAAGTACCAAAGAGCTCTGGGATGGAAGTGGAAGGCTCACAGCTAAAAAATATGCTTAATAAAGAAGTAGAAGCTGAGATTGACGCAGCTACACAAGAAGCAATTAGTATTGAATTAACTCCAAAAGCAAAAGCAGATAAAGATGGCGTGTACGAACAAGATGGAAACGAACGTAAAGTTGTGGGTATTTTTATAGAAGAAAGTAACAAAAATCTAACGGTAAAAGTTCCAAACGGCAAAAAAACGTATCAAAAAAGCACTGACTTTGAAAAAGAAGAAAAAGGCAGTTTAAAAGAAAAGACGGTATACCTTGAAATCAACTCAGCTAACGAAGTAGAAAGTATAGAAAAAGAAGACCGTGAATAAATAAAGCTACAGTTCTTCTTTCCCTCCTTGCTCTCTTGACTTTTTGAACTGTGTCACTTAACGTTACAGTAGAGAAAGAAAAAAGGTGGTTTATGGAAGATGAACAGTGAATTTACCATTGCCGTGCACAGCTTAGTGTTCCTAGCAAATTTACCAGATCACCGGGCAAGCAGTGAATCGATTGCTTATAACATCTGTACCAATCCTGCACGGGTTCGGAAAACAATGAGTACACTCAGAAAAAACAACTTGGTTCGGACAAAAGAAGGGCTAGGCGGCGGTTATACTTTAGGCTGCAGCCCTGCTGAAATAAGTCTTGGGCTGATTTACCGAGTTATATCGACAGGAACGTTGAAGCCTCACTGGTGCAGCGGCGACCCTGACGCTGACTGTATTGTGAAATCAAACATTCAAACAGTGATGGACGACATTTTCACGGAAAGTGAGCAAAGCGTAATCAGGCATCTAGATCAAATTACGATCGAAGACGTGCTGAAAAAAGTTAGAACTGCTCACTAAGAAGCACCTTGCTTATGCAAGGTGCTTTTGTTATGACTCTTTAGAAGCTGCTGTTTCATTCACTGCTGCTTTTAAGTCGTCATTTACTTTTCTTCCATTCTCTAAATACTCTGTTTTGAAGCCGCTTTTTAAAGCCCATGTGTAGAAGAGAAGAGAAACAACAACAATAATTCCCATATCCCATCCATATTTAATAACATTAAGGCCTCCAAACTTTTCGCTTCCAAGCCATGAGATAGTCATCATACAAAGTAAGTATACAACCATCCATACGCCGCCTTTGAAGTTCTGTCGAAAGCCTTTCCATTTAGCCTTTGCTTGATAATAAAAATAAATAGGAAGGCCGATTAAAATAATAAACAAAACTTGTCCAGTTAGCGGCCAGCGCGCCCAATATAAGGTTAAAGAAGCAAAAATAAAACCAAGCGGCGCAATGATGCTTAATCCTTTTAAGCGAAGGGGACGATATAAATCGCTGCCAGTTCGTCTTAGCGTCATAACCGTAACAGGACCTGTAATGTAAGAGATAAGCGTAGCAACCGAAATAATTTCAGCAAGCACGCCCCAGCCCCGAAATAAAAACAAAAAGATAAGAGCAACAGCTAAGTTAAAAAACATAGCCTGACGCGGAACACCATAAATCGGATGAAGGCGTCCTAGAACACTTGGCAAATATTTATTTTGTTCCATACCATAAATCATTCGAGCAGTAGTAGCTGTATACGTAATACCCGTTCCAGATGGTGAAACAAACGCATCTGCATACAGGACAATGACAAGCCAGTTAATGTTAAGCGCAATGGCTAAATCTGCAAACGGAGAGTTAAAGTTTAAATGACTCCATCCCTTCGCAATATCAGAAGGATTTACTGCCCCGATAAATGCAATTTGTAGAAGCAAATAAATGACTGTAGCAACTAAAATTGAGCCTACTACCGCAATCGGAATAGAGCGGCCCGGATTTTTCGCTTCTCCCGCCATATTAATAGGGCTTTGAAAACCGTTAAAAGCAAACACAATCCCAGACGTAGCAACTGCTGTAAGCACGCTAGCCCAGCCGTTTGGTGCGATGCTGCTTCCAGAAGTGAAGTTCTCGCCGTGAAAGCCTACAAACAAAAGTGCTCCGATTGTAAGTCCTGGTATAACAATTTTAAAAATAGTAATTAACGAGTTGGCTTTGGAAAATAGTCCAACTGTCCAATAATTCAGTAAAAAGTAAATAATCAATAGCACAGTAGCGATAGCTAACCCTTCGCCAGTTAACGTTCCTTTTTCTACGAGGTGGCTTGTCCACTGTGCCCACTTCCAAGGCCACGAACTCATATACTGTACAGAAGCTACTGCTTCGACTGGAATAACGGATACAATCGCAATCCAGTTTGCCCAAGCAGCAATAAAACCAATAAACGAGCCGTGTGAGTACTGCGTATACTTGACCATCCCGCCGGCTTCGGGAAACATGGATCCTAATTCACTGTAAGAAAGTGCAATAAATAAAATAACGACCATTCCAATGACCCATGATAAAATAGCAGCCGGCCCTGCAATTTGAGCTGCTCGCCACGCTCCAAATAACCAGCCGGAACCAATAATTGATCCAAGTCCCGTCATGGTTAACGCGAATGTTCCCATTCTTCGATGTAAATTGTTCATCTGACTAACACCTTTCATGTAAAATAAGTCTTTCGTTTAAACGTTGTTGCTTTATTATTATTATTCTGAAATCTTTAGCTGTCAACTTTTGTCGTTACATGCAGTTCTTAATACCTATTGATTTCCAGTTATGCAGGACAGCTATCCTCAACCTTTCTGTCATAGCAATTAAAGCGCTTTACTTTCTTTTTCATCCTACAAGAAACCCTACAGAAATAGATAAAAACCGACAAAAAGTTATCAAGTTCGTATCTTATGCACTAGCAATATGAAAAAATTAGGGGATAAGTGGTAGTTATATTCCCTAAAATTGTGAAGAGAAAACACACTTCATAATAAAGCCCCTTTTGAATAGCGGAATAAATACCTTCAAAAGGAGTAAGAATTGGCTTTTTGAGCCTTTATCTTTCTTGATGTTTATACTCGAGTAATTTTACGACGTTTTCTACATCATTTTCAGCAGAAAGGTCGTTGATATTCACTTTGTAAATAAGCGTATCCGTTGCAAAGAATTCATCTTCTCCCTCAGGTTTTACTTTCAAGTTTAAGATTTTTACCCGCACAATATGAGTGAACTTACCGCCTTTACCTGGCTGTATTTCACCCATTTGTATTCCGATATCATCTTTTTTAATCGGGCGAACTTTTACTTTTTTATGCTGTTTACCGTACACCTTCTCATAATGAGAAGTAATATCTTGATGTACCCAAGGTTCAAGAGATTGATAAATAAAATCTTTTACAACAGGCTGACTTACGTGTGATTCTATATTTTCTTCTGGTATATTTTCTTCTGCGGAAATGGAAAGCGTAAAACAAAAAAAGACAAATGCTGCTAAAAACAAAAATTTTCCCACGAAAAAACCCACCTTACCTGTTCGTTTATGTAGCTGATTTTCTAGATCTGCATCTTTATCTTTTGAACAAAGGCATGAAGGTATGCACAGTTTTTTGTGAAATTCACCTGATTAAAAATCAATTTCGTTTAAATAAAATATGTTCTAAATAATTGATTGAAAATTCAAACGAGGCTTACGTACAAAAATAGCCAAGTGCGCCTTTACATAGGGACACTTGGCTATTTTCATGAATATTTTATGCTGCTGTTTTCTTATTGCCTTTGAAAATAAAATAAAGAGCTAATAACATAAATGCTACACCAATCCAGCGGGATAGATCAAAGGGTACTTCTTTGCTTCCAAACCAGCCAAAATGGTCGATAATCATACTTGCAAATAACTGACCGATAACAGTTGAAATATTAGCTGCTGTTACGCCAATTTTAGGAACGGCTAAAACGGTTAGAAACAAATAAGATGCTCCGAATAAAGCGCAAGTAAGCTGCCATTTAGGGACATCAAAAACAGAGAGAATGTTTCCTTGTCCAAAGAAGACCACGACAATCGTTAAAATCATGGCACCTGTTGCAAAGGTTAAAAAAGCTGTTTCAAACGTACCTGTTTTTTTACTTAAAGTACCGTTAATAGAAGACTGAGCGCTTAGCGTTAATCCTCCTATTAAGGTAAGTATCACCATCAATAAACTCATTGTAAAACCCTCCTAGAAAATAAGTACAAGCGCAATTCCCATACATACAATAGCCATTACGCGTTCTTTGTTAATTTTAATTTTGCTGCTGCCAAGCCAACCAAAATGCTCAATGATCATGCTTGTAATCATTTGGCCCACAATAACCGCAACCATTGAAACGCCAATTCCGATAAAGGGGATACTAATCACTAGAATCGTTAAATAAACCGTACCTAATAATCCACCGGTTAAATTCCACTTAGGCGCTTTTAAGACGTAAGGTAAATCTCCCTTTCCAGCAAATAAAGTGGTCAGACCTAAAATGAGCGTTCCCATGATAAAAATATAATAACTGCTTTCAAGTTTTCCAACTGTTTTTCCGAGTTCTCCGGCAATGGCGCCTTCCATACTTAAAGCAGCGCCGCCTAAAACCGCAACTAAATAAACCAACAACTTCACGTTTATCACTCCAATATTTCTTTATATTTATATATCTAGAAAAATAGATATAATGAGTGAAAAAAACTCGTTAAAGTTTTTTTCGTAAGAATGAAGAAAGCTCTTGAAGCGTCTCTTCGTTTCGGCGATAGTATGTCCATTGACCGTGCCGAATTGACTCTAACAAACCTGCTTTTTGCATCATGGAAAGATAGCTGGATACTGTTGACTGAGACAGCTGAGCTTTTTCTTGAATATCTCCCACGCAAACACCGCCTCTGCTGCTGACCTCCTTAGGCAAATGTGCTTGTTTGTCTTTAAAATGCTTTTCAGGTTCTTTTAACCACTCTAATATATTTAATCGAGTTTCATTAGATAATGCTTTAAAGATATCAATAGGTTTCATACTTATTATTTTATTCGTCACAGCTCAGATGTCAAATGTTCAAGTTTGCATTTTATAGCTAAATAACTAGCAATGGGTTGAATTATAACAGCTGTGAACAAAAAGTCAACTTATAATAGGACATAAAGAAGAACGTTTTACCCAGCTATTTTTCTACTTATATAAGTAGAAAGCATCTTATTTTTGTGAGTAGAACAGATGACATATTCCTTATTTTTCAAGGAATAGTTTAGTAAAATAGAAAAAAGTGAATAACAAAAGAAGCTAGTCTATTTACTCAGGGGGAGGGCTGCATATGCAAGGGAAAACAAAACAAGTGCGCTTTCGTAATATGGTCGCGTATGGATTTGGGGATTTGTTTGGCGGAGGATCCTTTTTTATTATCGGCACATTGTTTATGGTGTTTTTAACGGATGTAGTCGGGCTTTCTCCTGTAGAAGCAGGAACGATTGTAGCTCTTGGAAAAGTGTGGGATGCTTTGTTAGATCCAACCATTGGGTACATATCTGATCATCTTCAGACAAAAAAAGGACGAAGAAGAGTCTTTTTTCTTTTTGGAATCATTCCAGTTGCCATCACGTTCAATATGCTGTGGATTCCTATTGAAGGCTCACATATGTTTAAATACACCTATTTTATTTTAGCCTATCTTTTATTTAACACGGCGTTTGGTATGGTGATGGTTCCTTACAACACGCTAGCAGCAGAAATGACGACAGATTATAGTATTCGTTCGAAAATGACGGGAATACGCATGGGCTTTTCACAAGGGGCTTCATTTTTAGGTGCTTTTTTCCCGAAACGAATCATTGATGCGTTTCCAGGTGGACAAGGATATTTAATCATGGGCATTATCTTTGGTCTTCTTTTTGCTCTTCCATGGATTTTTGTTTACAAAGGAACATGGGATAGTGGAGAAGTAGTGGAACGAAAAAAGAAAAACGGATTTTGGCTAGAATTTAAGCAGCTGTTTATCAGTTTTGGAAGTGCCTTTAAAAACAAGTCGTTTAACGTGTATCTTGCCATGTATTTAGCATCTTACATTGCCATGGATGTATTTAATGCTCTTTTCTTTTATTTTATTGCCTATTACATGCTGCGCGAAGCGATTTATGCAGATACCCTGAGCTTTGTGCAAATTACACAAGTGCTATTTATTCCTCTTGTTACGTACATAGCCATTAAGTTAGGAAATAAATTAACCTATAACTTCAGCATGGTCATTTGGGGAACGGGCATTATTTTATTCAGTTTCCTAACAACAGATAGCTCGTTAGTTCTTATTTACTTAGCGGCATTTTTTTTAGGAAGCGGTCATTCGGGAGCGATCATGATTCCATGGAATGTACTGCCGTTTGTATCAGATGTAGATGAGATGATTACGACAAAAAGACGAGAAGGCGTGTATGCAGGGCTGATGTCATTTATTCGAAAATCGTCTCAGGCGCTTGCGATTTTTCTTGTTGGTATTGCCTTAAAGAATATTGGCTATGTACCAAATGCCGAGCAGTCAGCGTCTACGCTAGCCGGCTTACAAAAGCTGTTCATGATTGTACCTGCTATTTTGATTCTCATGGGAATTATAGCAACCATATGGTTTAAAATAAGTCCGAAAAATCACAAAATTTTATTAGCTGAAATTGAAAGAAGAAAAAAGGGGGGCCCGGCGACCGCCGTTACTCCTGAAGCGAAAGCGGTTTGTGAAAGTTTAACGGGCTATAAATACGAACAGCTTTGGAAAGACGTAACCATTTCAAAAGAAATTCGAGATAAAACGGTTGTTTAGCCTTTAGATTCACGAAAAAAAGTAAAATTTTTAGCGCGGGGATTCGCTAATTATATCCAATAAGAAACTTCCTCTGACGTATTGCCTTTTAACAACAATAGAAATTCTCCTGCCTATCGACTCATTTTTTAGGTGAATTTTAGAAAGGAAGAATTTCTTGCCATCAAAGATGTGCAATTTGGCACGTCTTGATAGGGTGGATTGTACAATTTATAATGAAACTATAAACTAACCACAGGCGCTTTCAAGGCGCAGGTATAAATTAGAAAAAAGGAAGGTACAGTTTATGCCAATTCGATATGTTTGTCCACAATGCCAAGGAGCCGGTAAGAAATTTGGATTGATAAAGTGCAAAGTGTGCAACGGCGAAGGAAACATCATCATGTCTTCTAATGAGCCAGATCCAACTAAAAATAAAAAATTAAAATCATCTTCTAAACAAGATAAAGCAATGTAGGCTATTGCTAATAAAGGTATGTATGAACCCCGCTTTTCTACAAAAAAGCGGGGTTTTCTGCTAGACAGACGAACGCTTTTCTTATGATACAATAAAATAATAGATAGGGAACCGAAAGAAGGGGGAAATAGATGGAATACACCGCAAAACAATTTACGCCGCAGTTAGAAAAGCATATACATAAGGTTGAAAGGTCTATGCAAGAACTTCTTAAATCCATATATGAACAATATAAAGAAGCTTTTGAAAAAAAGGGGATGGAGATCTCTGTAGATGTGATCCGTGAAGGGGAAAATCCTTTTCACCCTGGTTATCACGCCACTATTCAAGTGGGTATTTTAGAAAAAGATGAGTTTTTAGATGGTCTTTTTATTCCTATCTGGCACTGTGTACGCACATTTTTGGGCATTCGTTCTTCGAAGAAGCTCCCAGGTAGCAAGATAACCGGAGAGCTGATGGAAGAAACAGAAGAGGAAATAACAAAAGAAGTAGTAGCCTATTTAGCCATGCAGCTAGAAGATTAGAAGCAACCTGCTTCTAATCTTCTTTAAATTGAAGAAGGTGCAGTTTCTTTTTCAATTTGTCTTTTAGCACGAATAAAGGCCGCCAGCTGCTGAATTTCTTCTTGAGATAGTTCCGCACCGTCGACCGTAATTCTATGAGTCTGAGGCGATGTTAATTCGATGGGTGCATCTGAAGGAGAATGAGGTTCCTTTTCCTTACCTAGCAAGTAGTCTGTTGATGTATCAAATAGTTCTGCGATTGTAACGAGTGCTTCAAGAGAAGGACGACGATAGCCAGATTCGTATCCTGCGTAGGTGCTTTTAGCAATTTCAAGCTGGTCAGCTGTATATTGAAGAGACCATTTTTTTTCTTTCCTGAGTTGAGCTAATCTGCTTAACATTCATGACGCTCCTTTGTAGGTGTAGTATGTAAAAAACCGAGGCATTCAGCTCGCGCGCAGATCTTTGGAATCAAACCGTGAGCTAATTTACATTTTTATTCATTATATCATTGCCGTAGAGAAAAGTGTACGCGAAACGAATAATTTTTCTCTTGATTTATTGAATTTGGGTTACTATAATTACAGGTGAAGTACGCGAAATGAATATAATTTATTTGATAGATTGTCAGGTTTTTTTACAGAAATTAAGCAAAGGGGATGTCGGTTTTGAAAAAACTATTATTGTTATCAACTGGCGGAACGGTCGCTTCACTTGAAGGTGAAAATGGACTTGTTCCTGGAATGGAGCCAGATCAATTACTAAGCTACATACCTGATTTAAATGAACATTGTCAAATTGACAGCAAATCTCTTATGAATCTTGATAGTACAAATATGCAGCCTGAATGTTGGATAGAGATGGCAAAAGCGATTGAAGAGCATTATAATGAATACGATGGTTTTGTTATTACCCATGGAACAGATACAATGGCCTACACATCGGCAGCTCTTTCTTACATGCTTCAGCATTCTAAAAAACCAATTGCGATTACAGGATCTCAAATTCCTATTTCATTTAGTAAAACGGACGCGAAGCGCAATATTGCAGATGCGATTCGCTTTGCATGTGAGGAAACAGGCGGAGTCTATGTAGTCTTTGACGGTCGTGTGATTCAAGGCACAAGAGCAATTAAGCTTCGTACAAAAAGTTATGATGCATTTGAAAGCATTAACTATCCATACGTGGCGTCTATCCATGATAATACGGTGGAATATACAAAATCGGTTGGCTCTAGTAAAGAAGAGTTGACGCTTAATACATCTCTTTGTACGGATGTGGCAGTTGTCAAACTGTTTCCCGGAATTAAGCCTGAATTTTTCGATGGATTAAAAGATGTATATCAAGGCGTTGTTGTTGAAAGCTATGGAAGTGGAGGAATTCCATTTCAAGTTCGCAATATTTTAGCCAAGCTTGTTGAATTGACAAATCACGGTGTATCCGTTGTCATTACTACTCAGTGCCTTGAAGAAGGAGAAGACATGGGCATTTATGAAGTAGGCCGAATGATTAATCATGACAGCGTCGTTCGCTCAAAAAACATGAACACAGAAGCCATTGTTCCTAAATTAATGTGGGTGCTCGGACAAACCAAAGACCCTCACCAAGTGAAAAAGATGATGGAAACGTCGATTGCAGAAGATATTAATTAAAAAAGAAAGCAGGTACAGCTATGAAACAAGAAACAGCAGGATATCGTACAGAAGCTGATTTTCTAGGAGAAAAACAAATTCCAGCAGACGTATACTACGGTGTACAAACCGCACGTGCCGTAGAAAATTTCCCGATTACGGGTTATAAAGTACATGAAGAAATGATTAAAGCGCTTGCTATCGTAAAAAAAGCGGCAGCGCTTGCAAATATGGATACAAAGCGCTTATATGAAGGTATTGGAAATGCGATTGTGCAAGCAGCTGATGAAATCTTAGCAGGTCAGTGGCATGAATACTTTATTGTGGATCCTATTCAAGGCGGAGCAGGAACGTCAATGAATATGAATGCTAATGAAGTGATTGCAAACCGTGCCCTTGAAATTATGGGAGACAATAAAGGCGAATACGGTAAATTAAGTCCTAACAGCCATGTGAATATGTCTCAGTCAACAAATGATGTATTTCCAACGGCTATCCATATTTCAACGCTGAACTTATTAAATAAACTTCTTGTTACAATGAATGATATGCATGATGTATTTAAACGAAAAGCCCAAGAATTTGATCATGTGATTAAAATGGGCCGTACGCATCTTCAAGATGCTGTACCCGTTCGTCTTGGTCAAGAGTTTGAAGCATACAGCCGCGTGTTAGCGCGCGACATTAAGCGTATTAGCGCGACGCGTGACCACTTGCATGAAGTAAATATGGGAGCGACAGCTGTTGGAACAGGCTTAAATGCAGATCCTCGCTATATTGAAAATGTAGTCAAACACTTAGCCGATATCAGCGGTCTGCCGCTTGTACATGCAGAGCATTTAGTGGACGCTACTCAAAATACAGATGCTTATACAGAAGTATCTGCGGCGCTTAAAATCTGTATGACGAATATGTCTAAAATTGCCAATGACCTGCGTTTAATGGCATCAGGTCCTCGTGCAGGCCTAGGTGAAATTAGCCTTCCTGCTCGTCAGCCTGGTTCTTCAATCATGCCAGGAAAAGTAAATCCGGTTATGGCTGAATTAATCAATCAAATTGCGTTTCAAGTAATGGGAAATGACCAAACGATCTCTCTTGCTTCAGAAGCAGGCCAGATGGAGCTTAACGTCATGGAACCTGTGCTTGTATTTAATTTACTTCAATCAATCAGCATCATGAACAACGGTTTCAGAAGCTTTACAGATCACTGTCTAGCAGGAATTGAAGCAAACGAAACGCGGATGAAAGAATATGTAGAAAAAAGCGTAGGGATTATTACAGCTGTTAACCCTCACTTAGGCTATGAAGTCGTATCGCGTATTGCGCGTGAAGCGATTTTAACAGGAAAACCAATTCGTGAGCTTTGCCTTCAATACGATGTGTTAACAGAAGAGGAATTAGATCTCATTTTAAATCCATTTGAAATGACGAACCCTGGTATTGCAGGAAGTTCATTATTTGATCGTCAATAAAGAGAACGGCTTCCATAAGGAGGCCGTTTTTTTTTTATAAAGACATTTGCTGAATGACGCGGCGCATTTTCTGAGCTGTTGCAGCCAAGACGTCATCATTTTCAGCATATTCGGGAATTTGCGTATAAAAATCTCCGAAACACTCCTCTTTATATCTCGGAACGATGTGCATGTGAAAATGAGTTAACTCGTTAAACATACCCCCGTTTTGAGAGAGAGTAACTCCGTCTGGAATAAAAAGCGTCTTAACTGCTTTTGTCATTAGCTTCGCTGCATTCATCACGGCTAGTATGTGTTCAGTATCAAATTCGTCGATTTCCACTATATGTGCTTTAGGAAGAATTAAGAGGTGTCCTTCGTTAAACGGCTTGTGGTCTAGCAGGCATGTCACAAACGAATCTTCAAATATCATATGCGATTTTTCTTGGTTATTTGCTAATCGACACCCTAAGCAATCTATACTTGGATTCCCGATCATATGTTCTCTCCTTTTTTAAGATAACTAAAGTGTAGCACGAGAAGTGTCAGGAGGAATAGATTGAAATATACACAGTTGTTTTTTCGCTTAGTAAAGAGAGCCCGGGTATATGACCTGGGCTCTTTGGTTCGTTCTTTTTATTTATAGGCTTTGCTTCTTTATCTGAAATTTACCATGGTTTTAATTGTAAAATAAATATCTTTACAGTATAATGACAGTGTAACAGTTAACTGTAACTGAAAAGGGGGGATTGTTTGAAAACATATACAGGCAAGCAAATTACGGAATTATTAAACAATGAAGGTGCGGACTTGAACCTGCGTACGGTGCGGTATTACACGCAAATAGAAATTGTTCCTCCGCTGGAGCTAGTGGGAAATAAGCGCGTCTATACAGATCAGCATGTTCATTACTTTCGAGCCGCTTTAACATTATCAAAAGCAGGGGAGTCACTAGCTTCCATTCAAGAAACGCTGCGTTCAATGAGTGTGGAAGAAGTGAAAAGTATAGGTGCGCAGCTCCCTCTTTACCAAAGCAAACAAATTCAAAATCAAGAAATGCATCAAGTCAATGAAGATGTGTTTGTCGCTATGAATCGGAATTTATCAGAAGACGTACGGCAAAAAGTAATTGAGTCTGTTACTCAGATTTTAAAGGATCATTCATCGCATGATTAAATTAGCCATAGCAAAATCAGTAATGGAAAAAGAAGAAGGAATGAACCACCTATGTATTACATTTGAACGATCGCAAATAAAAGTTAAAAACATCACGATTGATATTCAGCTGCCCCAAGGTTTGTTCAAAACAAGAAACTTAAATGGGTACTGTGAAAACCCACAAGGACAAATCGAAGTAAAACATATTGACGATGAACCTTTATTAATAGAGCTCTACACGGAAGAGACCGTTTTATATCCACAGGCAGAGATTGCAGTTGCGGTGACTTACCGCGATGAACACTTGCATATACAGCAAGAAAGACATTCTCTAATGATTAAATTTACCGATGAAGATTTGATAGGGGATTCATTTTTAAATCAAGAAGTCAGTGCAAAAGTGAAAAAATTTGCTCGTATTAATTCAGTGGAAAGAGGCGGTCACATGAACTTAACTCCCTATGTAGTAGAACAAACAAGTAAAGGAGAGCGTGCCTATGACATTTATTCAAGGCTGTTGCTCGACCGAGTGATTATGCTCACAGGTGAAGTTACGGATGAGGTGGCTACTAGCATTATCGCTCAGCTTTTATTTTTAGATGCAGAAAACCCAGAAAAAGATATTAGCATTTATATTAATTCACCGGGAGGGTCCATTACAGCGGGCATGGCTATTTTTGATACGATGCAGCTTATAAGTGCAGATGTAAGTACATTGTGTATAGGGCTAGCAGCATCTATGGGTTCAGTTTTACTAGCGGGCGGTCAAAAAGGGAAACGTTTTGCTCTTCCTAACAGCGAAGTGATGATTCATCAGCCGCTAGGAGGAGCAAAAGGACAAGCAGCTGAAATTGAAATTCGAGCGAAGCGTATTTTGCGCTTAAAAGACCACCTAAATGAACTTCTGTCTGAACGAACAGGACAATCGCTGTCAACGATTAATAAAGACACTGATCGAGATACATTCTTTACAGCGGATGAAGCAAAAGAATATGGCTTGATTGATCAAATTTTAGTTCATCAATAAGGAGGATACCATGTGGAAAAGTCAAATCGTTATTCAGTAGAATATGAATGGGGAAACGTGATTTATTACCAAGAAGTAGAAGCAATGACGATACACGAAGCAAAAGAATACGTTCAACATACAAAAGTAAACGCCGCTATTCGCGCTGTTCATGTCATAGAAGATGTCGAATCGTAACGAAAAACTGGATCCTTTCGGGGATTCAGTTTTTTTGAGCAAATGAAGCAGGGATTTATAGGAAGAAAAGAGAATGCAAAAAGAGATTTAAAAACGAGCAGCTGGTAGCATCATTCAGCAAGAACATCTCATTTCAATTACAAAAAGAAAGGTAGATGTAAATGAAAAAAGTATGGTCTGGATTAGTAGTTCTCATTGCTATTTGTTGGGTGATCACAGGATGTCAGCAAAGCAGTGCTTCAAGCGGTACTGTTGAACAAAAGCTCGTAATCGAAAAATACATAGCCGATAATCAATATGGCCATGCGGTTAAAATGAAAGACCAAAATCAAGTGCAGAAAGTGCAGCAGTGGTTAAAAGATGTATCCTGGAGAGAAGAAAAAGCTGAAATGATTCGAAAACCTAACTACATTCTTCACTTTGAACCGGTAGAAACCAAAAAGGATATAAAGGTACAATCTTATCGGATGTGGGTCAACTTAGACAACGAAACCGTTGAATTAGCTACAGATACACACTACGCACAGTTAAAGGGCAAACAAGCAAGGTCATTTATTGAACTAGTAGAACCGAAATAGGAAGCAGCTATAAAACAATGTCTAATGAAAGCTAAAACTGCATTTGTTCATATTGAAGCTATCTTCACTGATATGCTTGATGACCTCGAAGGGACAGAGGTGCTCATTACTAACGCGCTTGATATGAGGGTGTAGAAATATTAAATGTAAGAGGTGACAAACAGCAATTATTAAATGTAGCCATAAAGAATTACACTTACAGGTAGGTCCATTATTAAAACATTTTGCTATAAGAAGTAAGGGAAAAAGAGAAATCAAGACGCTGATTTCTCTTTTTTATTTAGGCGTGTCGATGATTATTATTTCCGCGCATTTTGCGTAAAACAAAACTCACAATTAAAACTAAAATAACAGCACCAATAATTGCAGGAACAATTGCGAATCCGCCGATCTCTGGACCGAAATCTCCAAAAATTAGAGAGCCTAACCATGCTCCAATGAACCCAGCGATGATGTTTCCGATAATTCCACCTGGAACATCTCGTCCTGTTAACACACCGGCGAGCCACCCGATAAGTCCTCCAACAATAAGCGTCCAAATAAATGACATATACCTAACCTCCTTTTTATAGGGAATTCCTTTTCAGTCTTTCCTAAAACACATTTTGTCATGCGACATGCTTGCTGCAAACCCTTTTACATTTTTTCATCTATTTATCATATATGCTAAGATAGCCCAACATTAAATTGAAGAGTTATGTATGAGAATTCACCGTGAATGTAACGATAAAATAAAGGAGAGAAGTTCAGCTTATGTACGTTTTAGATTCAATTTAGCTCATTCTATTCGTAAAAAGGGACATCCGGTTCACTTTTTAAAGCTTTTTCCCCTAGTTTTACTTTTTTTAACGGTATTTGTGATATCATTTTAAATAAACAAATTCTTAACGGGAGAACAATATGGAGTCATTATTATTAGATAAAAAGCTTAAACACATTACGAATTTAATTCTAGAAAAAAAAGAAGAGTTCTCGAAACAAAAACAAGATGAAGACAAAGATATTCAACAACAGTTAGAACCGTGGCGCGTTCATTTAATTAAAATATACGCTGATTCTGTATCAACAAATGATACAAAAAACTTTGAAGTGCTTGAGGAATGGGGAAGAGAAGTAGCGAATTTACTCGTTACCCTTCAGCTTCCGTTAGATGTAGCATTAGAAGAAATTAGCTATTACCGAAATATTATCGGAGAAATTATTAAAGAAGAAGCAAAAGCTGAAACGTTTACGTTTGATGCCTTCTATCAAGTTATTTCTCGTTTCAACGTAGTAGTGGATAAGGCCGTGCACTGGGTTAGTAAATCATATATGACCGACTTTGCAAACAAAATCCAATCCGCTCGCTATGCAATTGATGAACTTTCAATTCCTGTAGTACGCATTACGAAAGAAATTGGCGTGATTCCTCTTGTTGGCGATTTAGATACAAATCGGGCTCAAATTTTAATGGAAAATGCCCTTCAGCACGGCAGCGAGTACAAGCTAAATTGGTTGATTATTGATTTATATGCGGTTCCAATTATTGATACAATGGTAGCGGACCAAATTTTTAAAGTAATCGGTGCTTTAAGATTATTAGGAATTCAAGTGGTTTTAAGCGGTATCCGTGCTGAAATTGCTCAGACGATGGTGAACTTAGGGTTAGATTTGGCTGATATTACGACTTTCAGTAGCCTTCACCAAGCAGTGGAATATGTTAATCAAGCGGACTAATATAAAACAAAAGCCCATGATATGGTTACATATTCATGGGCTTTTATTGGTAGAAGAAAATTTGAAGTTTATTTAACAAAGCATCTAATGATTGACTAACTTGAAGTGTGTTAGGACTTGTCATTCCTTCACGGACAGCCGTTTGAATCATCAACGTTCGTGTCTGTTCGATTTCTTCTATTAGTATTTGGTACATGGATTTGTCTTTTTGATGGGTTGAAAGCAGCATGTTAATTCCTCTTTTTTTATAGTGATTATGGTTAAATTAACATTAATAGGTTTATTTTTCAATATTATGAAATTAAAAATAGTAAATCTTAAGAATTTTCCATATAAAAAAAGAACCTCTTTTTCAACAGAGGTTCTTTTTCTAATATAATAATTTATTATGCATGTTTATGACTACCACGCATTTTTCTCATAATGAAACTTACGATTAATACTAAAATGATTGATCCGATAATGGCAGGAATAATAGCAAATCCACCTACAACTGGTCCGAAGCTTCCAAAGATAGCTGAACCTAACCAAGAACCTATAAAACCAGCAATAATGTTACCAATAATACCTCCTGGAACGTCTCTTCCCGTAATTAATCCGGCAAGCCACCCAATAATACCACCTACAATAAGCGCCCATAAAAATGACATAAATATCATCCTCCTTTTTAATGATGTATTGCTTATATAGGTTAGTACCCCACTTAAAAGAAAACTATTCATAGAATAACAAAAAAAATAAAAAAACTTGGAAAAGGACTTAAGAACTGGGATAGAGTCATAGAAAATAGACTAACTAGTATATAATAGAAAAAGGAACATAGTTTAGAAGAGAAAGGAGACATGAAGTGAAAATAAAAAATCAAAGCGATATAGTAGAACAGCACTTGATTCAGCACTGGATGTATTTTCAGCATACGAAGAAATCTGTGAAGGTGGATACACCAGAAATGAAATGGATTTCTGCATCTCCTTATAATCGCGGCATATATGCAGGAACCCGTCATATTGAGACTGCGTTAGGGATGTGCTCTTCGGAAGGGGAAGAACCTCTATGGATTGTTGGTCCATCTTCATATGATAACCTTGGTCCAGTTCTTCATAAAAATGGATTTGTTCCTTATGAAAAATGGATCGGAATGATTCAGCACATTCAAGAAAAAGAATACGTACACACAGGAGTAGAAGGGTTTCAATGTAAGCGAGTGCACACAGAAGCTGAATTGAAAGAATGGATAACGGTATACATAGACGGCTATCAAAAACCAAAAGAATATCAAGCTGACTTTCTTGAAAGGTTTAGGGAGCTTATGCAGCACACTGACCAATATCACTTATATTTGGGTCTTTATCACAACCGGCCAGCTGTAGCTGGGTCTCTCTTTTTTTATGACGGTACAGTGGGTTTGTACTGTATCACTACAGCTAGACATATGAGGAGAAAAGGCCTGGCTATCGCCTATTTGAAGGAAGTTCTTACTGAAGCAAAAAAACAGGCAGATACGTGTATTTTGCATGCTACAAGTGCAGGAAAGCCAGCCTATGAAAAACTTGGTTTTACAGCGGTTAACGAATTTGATGTATACAGATGGAGAAATAGAGATGGAAAATAATGTGCTGAAGCTTGTGAAACAAGAGACAAAATTCGACAAAATTTTAAAAAAGTGTAGCTTCCACTTCGTTTTTGGTGTATCCTAGGAAAAAGCAGCAGCATGAGCTAGTGTTGTACATAGAACACAGATAAAAGGAGTCATTATGAAACATTTTTTTAAAACGAGCACGTTTTGGATAGGTTTAGTTGTCGGAATCGCGCTCACATTTGGGGGATATTTTACTGTTACTAGTATTTATGATTATTATTTAGGACGAGAACAGCTGAAAGTATTGACTGCCTCTCAGAAAAACCTTCAAACTGCTTTTAAAGAGTATAATCAGCTTATGGCCGAAAAAAAAACCAAAAAGCAATTTATCAATGAACTCGATGATATTTCAAATACGATAAACTATGAATATAATGAATTAGCTTCCCTTGATCCTACGATGAAAACGATGTATAAGCATACGGGCGTCATCGATGATATGGAACTGATGATTGATAATATCGATAGCATTTATGAATTAACGATGAATGATCACAAAGACGCAACAAAACCGCTTCAAACCTACGTATCTGATTTAATGGAATATGTAGAAAAAGATATGAAAAAAGAAATAAGCATGCTAAGTAAATAGAAAAAAACAGCTGTCTAAACAAATGGGCAGCTGTTTTTTTGTTGATTATAAAAGGAATCTTTTGGTTGCAGGCGAAAGAGTATACTATGCACCCACTCACTTACGTGCACCACGTTCACAAAAAAGGGAGGACATAGTATGAAAAAAGTGGTGGTTATCCTATTTAGTTTATTTTCATTAACCGCATGTCAGGTTCCTACAGCTGAAACGCTTGAAGATCCTTATCCACCCGCTATAAAAATAATAGCCGAAGGCAAAGAAGCCATCATCAAGCCTTTATTTTTTTGCTGGACCGAATGTGAAGCTGATTTTGGCGAACGAAAAAATTTTAGACAAATTGTTATGAAAGATAGTATTCCCGTCTCTCAAGATGGTCAAGTGTCCATTGAAATAGATGGTAAAGAACCTAATGCGCTTTATTACAAACAAATTCGCAATCAGTCTATTTATGAAAACATAGTAGAAAAAAAAGACATAAAAAAAACATCTGCTATTACAGTAGATTCTGCCTCTCACAGTAACAGTGATCGGTATATACTCGTAGCGGACTGGAAAGATAACAACGGTGAAAAGTTAATCGGGCGCGTCTACTATACTCCAGTAAAATTTGAAACGCCATAGATATGGCTCTCTATGCTGTAATAGAGAGCCATATGTTTAACTAATAGAATTAAGCGCCTGTGCAAGAGAAGAAGTAGTCTTGACCTGTTCAAATGAAAGCCCTAAGCGAATTGCAGTTTGAGAAATTTCCGGTCGAATTCCAGATAAAATTGTTTGCACCCCGATTAAACGAAGAGCTTTTACCAAATTAAAAATCTCTTGTGCCATCATCGTGTCAATCGTAGCTACACCGAGCAGGTCAATACATAAATGTTCAACGTCTTTTTCCGAGCATTGCTGAAGCGTGTTTTCTAAAATAAACTGACTTTTAACCGTTCCAATATCTCCCACAAGAGGCAGAAGTGCAACTTTGTTTTGAAGCATGATCACAGGAGAACTTAATTCATTAATTAACTCTTTCTGAGCGTTCAGCTGTTCTTGCGTATTTTTATGATATTCTTGAATAAAGATATAAATAGATAGATCAAACGCTTTAACAATAATGTCATACCACATAAATATCTTATCCACGCTTACCTCTTCTGAATGCAAAGAGATAAACTTCTTTAAGTAATTAACGACAATTTTTTGTGAATTAAAGTATTCTCGAATAACAAAGTGAAGAGGCGTACTTAAATGCTTTGGATCACGCGCAAGTTCGACGGACCACTGCTGGAAATCGGAAAAAAAATATTCCTCATCTTTTATAAATACGTCAAATAAATGCTGGAAATAATCTTGATTTTGCTGCTTCAGTTCTTTCACAATTACTGGATTTTTACTTGAATACACGGAGAACTCGTTTTCATCGTCGAGCTGATTGTACCAGTCTTCAGTTAATTGAAGAGAATGTTCTTTTAAAAAATGATATAGGTCCTGATTTCTATGCATGAAGACTCTCCTTACATATGTATAGTCTAGTTATTTTATAAATAAAGGCATAAAAGCATCCCCTGATCTAGAGTGAGGATGCTTATAAATAAATCCATTATGAAGCGCATTTATTTTCCTATACGCCTTGTTTTCCCCAACTGTAAACTCTCAAACCCAATTTATTAAAAAATAAACATTTTTTAACTAGCCTATTCATGCATTTTAACTATTTTTCATAAAGAACCAATTCTTGCGCTTATAGCTTTAGCTTCGGTAAGGCATCTTTAATGCTTTGATAGACTAAAATAAAGGACATATCATCTTCTATAGTGCTCATATGTATGGCCATGTTAGGGGAAATTCCGGTTAAAACGAGCTGAGTTCCCATTAGCTTCAGCCAATTGTAAATATTAAGAATATCACGGCCGAATGAATCGTTAAATCCAGCTAACCCTGAGACGTCTACGATTAAGTAACGATCTTTGCTGCTTGTGTTACGCGAGGTGAAACTATTAAATAGCATTTCTATACGCCGCTCGTTTAAAGTTCCGATTAATGGAAGAACAGAGATTCCTTCTTCTATTGGCACGATAGGAGTGGATAGCCTTTCCACTTCTTCTAAAGCTTGCTGAAGCTGTTCCTGGGCTGTAATCTCTATTGTTACGTCTTTTTGAACACCAATAAAGTAGTATTTATCTTCTTCCTCTACATATGTCGGGTCAATCGTTAGCTGATTATGAAAGAAAGAGCCGTCTTTTCGATAATTCACAAGCGTAACAGAAACTGACTGATTGCGGCTTATAGCGCTGCGAATTTCATCAACGTGGTGCGGGCTTGTAAGAGGCCCTTGTAGAAAACGGCAATTTTCCCCTAATACTTCTTCTTCCTTATAGCCGGTCATAAGGGAAAACCCTTGGTTAAGGTAAATAATTGGATTATCAGGTAAAGAAGGATCCGTCACGATAATACCAGATTGCGAACTATGAAGGGCTTTATTTAAAATGGACCATTTTGAATCTTGAGCTTCAGGTGTAGTCAATGCATTCCCTCATTCCTTGGAATTTTTATAAAAATATTGTGACATAAACACGTTTAAAAAACAATTTTCGACGCGTTTGCTTCTAGAGAAAGAATGAAGATAAGGAAAAATATGTTATAATAGTTTCGGGGGGGCAAAGGGAGTGTGAACAAATGTGATAACTATCAATTTATTTAACGTTAGTTTCTTTGTGATGGCGCTAGTAGGCTTTATTCTCATTTTTTGTTTGCGTATAAAGTTTAAGCGGCCACTGTCATTCTTTAAATGGTCTTTTTTGTTCGGAACGGTGCTGCTGTTACTAAGTTTATACTTGTTTATGGCGACCAGCCAATATATTCATTTGATATGCAATACAATCGGCTCAGTTATGACAGCGCTCTATCTTATCAGTATTATGGTGGGAACAGAAGAGTCATAAATACATATGTTTGAAAGTCTATTGAAAGTGGAAGATAAGTAGAAATGCTTAAAAGAGAACGAGACGAACTTACATTCTTTGAGCCGAAATGATGACAACTGGAAAAACACCTCGGTAAAAAATGCCGAGGTGTTTTTCGTAAATAAAAGGGAAAGGAGAATATTTAAAGAAATACTAGTCATGTTTTACTGAGTGTAGTAAAATAAAAAGTTATTATTGTATTTTTATATTGTTGCTATTGGCAACATGTGTTAGTCTAAAAGTGGTATACATTTTAGGCGATCTTGAAAAAGAGAGACGAGAAGCTTTTATTCAAGTTTCTTAAAAGCTTTACGTTTACTGAGGTGAAACAATGAAATCTCAAGTACAAAAATTTGTAGGCTATTTATTAGCTGGTGATCAAGACAGCGCTTGGGAAGTTGTGCTGGAAGAAATCCAACAGGGAAAGAACAGCCTAGATATTTATGAAAATTTAATTACAACCGCAATGCGAGTAACTGGAGATATGTGGGAAGAAAATATCATTTCTGTAGCTGATGAGCATGTTGCAACTACGACGTGTGATTATGTGCTAACTCGCTATCGCTTTTATAAAAAAATTCAGGGACACGCTTCAGACACTGCTCCAAGGGCACTGCTTCTATGCTTGGAACAAGAACAGCACTTCATTGGTTTAAAGATGGTGGCTTTATTGTTTGAGGAACATGGTTGGAATACTCGCTTTTTAGGGGCCAATCTACCTCTGGAATACGCTGAGAAAATGGCTATAGAATGGAAGCCGCACATGGTAGGATTATCTGTCAGCATTCCTTATCATATTGAGAGGCTTGCTGAATATACCAAAACTTTGGACAAATTAGAATCAAGACCAACAGTAATGGTAGGAGGGCGTTTAGTTTCTCAAATTGATTTCCGTTCTTACTGTTCTGAGCATACACGCCTAATTCCGGATCTTTACCAACTAAATAACTGGTTAATCAGTTATCACAAAGGAGTGGAAGTTAATGTCGATGCTTGAATATGTTCCAATTCCTTACTTTCTAGTGGATACTGAATTTAATATTTTGGAATGGTCGCAACAATCAGGTCATTTATTTAAGCCTTCAGCTAATTTTTTAGATCTTGTAGACGTATTTAGTCAAGAAAAGGCGAGAAAGTTTTTAAGCTTGCGCCAAAAAGATTCTCGAGAATTGTCTGTAGACGAACCCCATGATGAGCAAACGCTTGTCCAAAGCCGAGGCCAGGCTATTCAGAAAGTAGAGCTTGTGATGCAAACCAATGATTCGCCGTATTCACTGTTTGAATGCTTAATTCAATGGGATAGTGATATAGGTCATTTAGTTTGTATTCGCCAAGATGAACGTATACAAGAGCTAACGAATCTTGTTCAAGACCATCGGAAACGATTAGCAGATACAGATTTTGAACTGCTTGAACAAAAAGAACGTCTCGAAAAATCATTACAAAAAATTAAGCAATTGTCCGCTTCTTTTATTAAATTATCCTCTAAAGTAGGGCTTATACCTCTTTTTGGAGACTTAGACACAGCTCTTGTAGCTGAAAATACGTCCATTTTGCAAAACTTTGCACATGAAGGAAATTACACCACGCTTCTATTTGACTTTGGGGGCCTAGATATATTAACAACCGAAGGAATTCAAGCTTTTGCAGGCTTTATGCAGTCCTTCTATCTTATGGGGATCACATGCTATATTATTGGCATGAAACCGCACCATACGGCTGCTTTGAAAAATAGAACCTTTGGTGATCAAATTATTTATATGAATAACCTAAGTGAAATTATTGCTGTGAATAAAAATGTGAGTTAAAAGGGTGGAGGAGAAGAAAGTTATTCTTCTCCTCTTTCTGTATACACTTCTTTTGTTACAATTAAACATTTATTAAATCACATACTTGAAGGGTTTAGTGAGTTTTGAAGAATTGAGTCCGTCATCTTGCATTTAATAATTGATTTATTTCCACATCACATGACAAAAAAATTGAAGAAAGATATAAAAGATGACTAAAAGCCTCTTCCTAATGAAAGAAGAGGCTTTTTTGTTAAGAGTTTGCTGACATCGTATGAGACGGCAAAATGATGTCTTGGTCTACTAGGAAGGATAAAAGTTCTCGTGTAGCATATGACATATAGCGATCTTTTTTCAAAATGATGCCGAGCTCCCACATTGGAGTAGGTGCAGCAATTGGAATACTTTTAATAAAGGGATTATTGATTTTCGGAAACACGGACTTTGGTAAAATAGCAATACCTAATTCAGAAGCGACTAGTTCAATAATCAAATCCCATTGAGAACTTTCGTACGCTATTTTTGGATGAAAACCCGCTTGAATGCACTCATGAATAATGCGATCATGAAGAGAGAAATCTTTGCTGAACAGGACAAACGGCTCTTCTCTAAGCTCGCTCAAAGCAACAATTGATTTAGCTGCCAGGGGATGCTCATGATGAATGTATAAATTAAACTCTTCTTCAATAAACGGATAGACGTGAAAAAGAGGGTTTTGAATAGGCAATACGATAATGCCAAGGTCTACTTGTTCGTTTTCTACAAGTTCGACAATTCGCTTTGCGCCAAGCTCCACAAGCTCTAATTTCACCTGAGGATGTTTTGATGTAAAGTTTTTTGCAATCATCGGGAAAACGACAGTCCCTACTAAAGGAGGAATTCCTACTTTAATATCTCCTGTAGGCAGATTTCGTAAATCATCTAACAGAGCATGCAGCTCGTGAAGAGTGGATACCAGCTTTTGGCTTTGCCCGTACACAATCTGTCCTGCATCGGTTAATGTCAGCTTTCGAGTAGAGCGATCAAAAAGGTCTACGCCGAGTTCTTCTTCTAGTTTTTTTACAATTTTACTTAATGCTGGCTGAGACAAGTGAATCGCAGCTGCTGCTTTCGTGAAACTTTTTTGATTAACTACTTCCATGAAATGTTGCAGTTCTCGAATATCCATAAATTCTCCTCACTAGTATTCTTAGTTTTCATACTATTTATTCTATTTATCTATTTTACTTATGATTCAAATAAATGTAAACTCTTACATAAGGAAGTGAATAGTGATTCATCTAAAAATAGCACATCAAATTCCTCTAAATACGTTAGAAACCCGCATATTTGTAAGCGTTAACAAAAAAGTACCCTCGAAGAAAATCCTAAAAAAATATTTTTTTCTCCCGTAAAACAAAGCCGCGAGCGCAGAAATAACACGTGTTGAAATGTTCATTTTGTATACTGTTCTGACAATTAAGAAAGAGGAATAAAATGGTATAGTGCACCACTAAGGTGAGTCTATTCATTCTGCAAACGAGCCGTACATAAAAAAAAGGGCCGGTTTGTTAAAAATAATTGGGGGAGTGGTTGAGATGACATACGTTAAAGGACTAGAAGGAATCGTTGCAGCTGAAACAAAAGTAGGGCATGTTGATGGAGAGAAAGGTCAGCTGATTTATCGCGGATATTGGGCAAAAGATTTGGCGATCAATTATTCTTTTGAAGAAGTTTCTTATTTAATTTGGAACGGTACGCTGCCAAATCATGATGAGTTAAAAGCATTTAAACAAGAGATGGTGACTCATCGTACGCTTCCAGCTAATATTGTTGCGTTAATGGACTGTTTGCCAAAAGATACAGAAGTGATGAGCGCGCTTCGCACATGTATCTCGGCGTTAGGAGACCCTTCATACAGCTGGCCTCCGACAAAAGAGCAGGCGCTTGCGATTACAGCGGTAACACCTACCATTATTGCCTATTGGTATCGTAAAATGAATGATTTAGAAGTAGTAGAGCCTAACGAGCATTTGGATCATGTAGCAAACTATTTATACATGATTAACGGAGAAATTCCAGATCAAAGTTTGGTTACGGCGCTAAACGCCTATTTTGTTTTGACAATTGAGCATGGAATGAATGCCTCAACCTTCTCATCACGCGTTATTTCATCTACCGAATCTGACATGGTTTCAGCTATATGCGGAGCAATTGGCGCGATGAAAGGTCCGCTTCACGGAGGAGCTCCTTCTGGTGTTATTAACATGTTTGATGAAATTGGAAGTGAAGAGAATATTGAGCCTTGGGTTCGTAAAAAATTAGATAATAAAGAGAAAATCATGGGGTTTGGTCATCGCGTTTATCGCACACATGACCCAAGAGCAGAAGCATTAAAAGAAGTATCGAAACAAATCTCAGGAGACAACGGGCTATTTGATTTAATTGTTAAAATTGAAGATAAAACAATTGAATTACTCAATGAATACAAGCCGGGGAGAGGCATTTATACCAACGTAGAATATTTCGCTGCAGCGGTTATGAAAGCGGTTGAGCTTCCGTCTGAACTATTCACTCCGACCTTCACAGCAAGCCGTGTGGTTGGTTGGACAGCTCATGTCGTAGAACAGTCAGAAAATAATCGTATTTACCGACCTCAGTCTGCTTATATCGGTTATACGCCAGTTGAGCAAAATCAATAATAAATCGGATTTCACATAAAAAACGTCGGTAGATCCGACGTTTTTTTCATATGGTTAAATATATTCTTTTTGAGAATAAAATCGCTTTAATAAATAGAATAATCCGACTGCTAAGCATAAACTTGCTGCAGCTAAGCTAGAGGTAATCATGGCGTGTTCACCTTCGGTCGGGGTATGTGAAAGTTTATAGCTGCTGTAGCATAAGAGAGCTGTGATACATAAACAGCAGGAGCTAATCAATCCATACCGCTTTTTGAACCCAATAATAGATAGTAATACAATCAAATAAATCCCGCTCACCATCATCATAATTGGAAACTGAGGGTGGAATTTAATTGTATATAACAAATAATCGATGTGAGAATAGTGATGAACCGCCGAGGACTTTGTTAGCCCTCCGGTCAAACTAGCTGATAAAGGTCCTTCAAGCATCGAAGAGCCGTTATACCAAGTAGCGACTGAGGAAAGTAAAAAAACAAAACAACTTGCGAATAGCTGCGTCATACATTTTATTGACACGTATAGAAAGCTCCTCTCAATAACCATCTTTTGTTAATACAAGTCCGAAAATTATTATAGCAGGTTTTGAAAGTAAAAAAAGCACTATTGGAATGGTTTCATAAAACGTTCATATTTCAAAAGGTTTGTTTTTTCAAAAGAAAGGGAAAAAAGGTGAAACGGAAGATATGAATAGAGGAGAGAGAAAGATGAAGGCAGCAGTGATTTTGAATCCAAACGCAGGAAACAAAAAATTAGTAAATGAAATTGACTTTATATGTGATCGGTTAAACACAGCATTTGAGGCGGTTACTTTATATAAAACAGAGCAACCTGGAGATGGTGCCGAGCTGGTAAGAAAATTGGAAGGCGAAGCGGATGTCATTATTGGAGCAGGAGGAGACGGGACGATTTATGAGTTGATCAACGCTCTTGCTCCGCTGAAGCAACGCCCTGTATTTGCTATTTTACCCGGAGGAACGTGCAACGACTTTTCGCGTGCAATCGGAATGAATCAAAATCCTTTAAAAGCAGTGGAGCAAATTATTGAAAAGCAGACGGAAGCAGTGGATGTTGGAAAACATGGCGAAGATTATTTTTTAAACTTTTGGGGAATCGGTCTCGTAGCTGATGTATCTGAAAATATTTTAGAAGAAAATAAAGAGAAATTTGGTAAGCTCTCTTACTACATGAGCGTAGGTAGAACGTTAAATCAAGCAGAGCCTTTTCAATTAAAAATGACGAGCGAAAAAGCTTCCTATGAAGGAGAAGCAGTTATGGTGTTAATTGGGAACGGTCCTTTTTTAGGAGGAACTCGCGCTATGCTAGGAAACAGCTCATTTCAAGACGGATTATTAGATGTATTCGTTATTAAAGAAATGGGAATCGAGCCGGTTATGGCATGGTTACAAACAACTCCTGATGAGGAACAGCTTGACCCTGAAAGCAACCTTATGCATTTTCGGACAAAAGAAGTCCATATTGAAACCACTCCTGAAAAAACGGTAGATTGTGATGGAGAAAAAGAAACGACAACACCTTCAACGATTACGGTTCTCCACAATCACATAAATATGATAGTAGGAAACAAATAAAAAAAACGCTGAAACTTCAAGCGTTTTTTTTATGAAGACAGCCATCGCGGAGAAGTGAAGAGCATAATCATTATGCTGCTCATCGTAATAACAAGCATGGAGTAGCAAAAAGCTGTAAATCCGATAATATGTAAGCCCACTATCATAATCGTACTGTCTAAGATAAAAATGGTTATTCCTATATTAATTTTCCATTTTTTTGATACAATAATAGCGATTAAATCCAGACCGTCCGAACTGATGCCGTAGCGAAGCATCAGTCCTATTCCCATTCCTACGAGTGTGCCTCCAAGCAATGAGCTAAAGAGCAAAGGAAGCTCCAGCGTGCCTTCGAGAATAGACAGCCATTCTGTCATAAAAAAAGAAACAAACAAACCTATACTTCCATAAAAAAAGTTTTGGCGATGACGAAAAAAAGCATATAAATAGACAGGTACGTTCAAAAAGAAAATGGACATTCCGATAGGAGTTCCAAACACATAATATACGATAAGCCCAAATCCTATAAGTCCACCGTCTAGTAAGTGATACGGAGCAATAAATCCGTTTAGCCCTAGTCCAATTAATAAGCTGCCACAGCAAATCGAAACTACTCTCGAAAAAATATTCCTCACCCTATACGTTAAATTTTAATGGGAGTACTCGTCCATCTATGTATATGACAAGCTTAGGTTATTTAGAAGTAAAGAAGAAGAAAAAAGAAAATTATGTAAAAAGTATTGATTCTATAACTCTGATATTCTATAGTTAATCTAACTTCGTTTTCACGACAATTTCTTGATTTTTTACCATACTGTTTAACTGTTTGTATTTTTTAATATATAAAAAAGTTGTGTTCTGTAAAAAGCATACGATTGTAATAAGTCGATAAAAGCAAGCCGTTATATAAAGGGGTTGATTACGTGTAGGATTCTCTTTCTTTTCAGTCATACTAAAAAGAAAGAGGGATTGTCGTGAAAAATCGTTCCGTACTTTTTTTATGGTTTGGTCAAAGCCAAGCTAATTTAGCAGATGTATTATATATTGTTGCGTTAATAAGCATTCTTTACGCTCAAAATAGTTCTCCTGTGCTGCTTTCATGCATTCCGTTTACCATTACGGCTGCTAAGTTTTTGAGCAGTTTTACGGTGCCTTTTCTTATAGATCGCTACAGAGCTAAGCGTATTCTTGTGGTGTCTCAGCTGTTAAAAACCAGTGTTTTGTCTATGTTTTTCTTGTGGCATATGTCGCTTATCAGCATGCTGTGCTGCGTGGCGCTTATTGCTTTTTTCGATGGGTGGGCAGCTCCGGTTCAAAGCTCTATGCTTCCTCATTTAGTAGATAAAGAGAAGCTGTTAAAATGGAACAGTATGTTTAATGTCACGGATCAAACGATTCAAATTGCAGCCTATCCGCTTGGAAGCTTTCTGATTATTAGCTGGGATGCTACCGGCCTTTTATGGCTGTCATTTTCGTTATTTAGTTTGTCACTCGTATTCATGCAGGCCATTCGCATGAACGTTCATTCTTCTAAAACGAAGCAAAAACAAGGGTTAAAAGAGGGATGGAAGCTAATTTGGCATTATCCGCGCCTGCGGGTTTTATTAGTCATGGAGGTTTTAGAAGGGATGGCTGCCGGCGTTTGGGCATCAGCTATTGTCTACGTGTTTGTGAAAGAAATATTAAATAAAAATGAAGCTTGGTGGGGATATATTAACAGCAGTTTTTTTGTTGGAACGGTTCTTGGTGGTTTCGTTTTGCTGAAGATTTCAGTTGAGCAAGAGAGAAGTCTTTATCATATCGTAATACTAGGCAGTCTTTTTTCAGGTTTCTTTACATTATTGTTCGGAGTGATATCTGTGCCGTTTCTTTCCCTTTTACTTAGTTTTACTATTGGCATTGCCCTTCAAATAAGCGCTACGTGTTCTTACACGCTTACACAAACGGCCGTTCCTTTAGAAAAGCTTCCTAAGGTGCTTTCCGCTACGCTGAGCGTTTCATATGTGACGTTTGGACTTTCGGTGCTGCTGCTTGGCGCTGTTGCTTCGCTAAATGTGACGGCGGCGTTTCTAACGGCAGGAGGACTGATTGTAATCAGCGGCTGCGTAGGTTTATTCTTACGAAATTATGCGCTTGCTAACTAAAAAAGGTTGCTGTTTGCAACCTTTTTTTAAAACAGCGTATTTTCTCTCCTCAACCATAAGCCGTATAAGGTTGTTTGCTTTAAATATCCCCTTGTGTAAAAGTAGGGAGCTTTTCACGAAAACGAAAGGAAAAAAAGTATAGCTATCGAATTATGTTAAGAGCGTTGAGCTAAAAGGAGTGATTAAATGGTTGTCATTCGACAGGCGGTTGAAACTGATCGAGAGCGACTGGCTACGTTAATGCAAGAATATATAGTGAAATTCTGCGAGCAGCCTGACCCTTCCCGGAAAGCTTTAACTTTACATATTAAGCGTCTATTGAATAATCCTTCCTACGGTATCCAGTTTGTTGCTGAATTGGAAGGGAAACTAGTAGGTTTTGCGACGGTGTACGTATCGTGGAGCACCCATTATTTTAAAGAAACAGGCGTCTTAAAAGATTTGTACGTATCTCCTTTAAACAGAGGAAATAAAATTGGTGAACGTTTGTTTAAGATTTGCCTTGCCTATTCTCAAAAGTATGAGTTTGCAGGAATGACCGCTGAGTGCAGCAGTGAAAATAAAGTTGCTCAAAACCTTTATCAAAAAATGAACGGTAAAGAAAATGCAGGGGTTCAATACCGTTTTTTTTAAGAGAAGTACAGCTTTTACTTTTAAGACTTCTACTAAATGGCAAAAATATGTTATAGTATGAAAAGTGAAATTGATGAAAATGTCGGTGGGCTATATGTTAGATGATGGTATGAATAGTAGGGGGAAGTTGGACTAGCTGTTTGAAAGGCGGCCATCCTATTTTTAGTATAGCCGCAAGGAAGGAGCAGGACCTTGAAAAAAAATCCAATCTTAAACGCGTGGAAAATAGTAACTGCGACGAGCGGTTTTTTACTTGCGCTGTTTATCTTTAAAGTCCGAAAAGGAAGATAACCATATAAAAAAAGCTCCTCGATTGAGGAGCTTTTTATTATTTAGTAATAGGAAACGTCAAGGGAGTCACTGTTGATAAAGAATCTCGGTAAGAATGATAGGTGAAATAATGACGTGTTGGACTATAAATAGTCATGTAAAGTAAATAATCATATTTCGTTTCCATATAGAAAAAAACGCCGTCTTCGTGGAGTGCATAGAAAGAGTACGAAATCCCGAGCAGCGTTTGCTTTTGTACGCTTGCGCTTGGATTTTCTTTAATCCATTCATACAGTTCAAAAACACTCACTCCTGGTGAAGATTGCAGCGTATGTACTTTGTCATATAACTTATCAGATACATCCGAAACCGACTGTTTTAATTGGTTAAATAAGTTGGACATTTGTTCTTTCATTGTGGTGATCTCCTTTACGGGTAGTCAGCTATTAGCATGCTCAGAGAAATTCACGCTTATGTATAGTTAGTGAATGGCTGATTTGAATTTGCCGCCCTGCGCTTCTTGGGTATCCATAATGGTTGTAAATGCCTGTGGATCAATTTCAGAAATAATGGTTTTAAGCTTGGTAATTTCTAAACGCGTCACAACTACGTATATGACTTCTTTTTCTGTACCTTCAAATCCGCCTTTACCATACAGTTTCGTCACGCCGCGGCCTAGACGATGCGTAATAGCGTCTGATAGCTCTTCATAGTGATTTGACACAATAAAAGCTGCTTTTGTTTCATCAAGCCCTTGAATGATCGCATCGATTGTCTTAGACGCAATATAGTACGTAAGGATCGAGTACATGGCCTGTTCCCAACCTAGCACGAACCCTGCCCAAGCGAAAATGAAGATATTTAAAAACATCACAAATTCACCCACAGAAAACGGGATTTTTTTTGTTAATAAAATACCTAAAATCTCAGTTCCATCTAACGCTCCACCGTGACGAATGACCGTTCCTACACCTGCTCCTAAAAGGAGCCCGCCAAATACAGTAGCAAGAAGCGGTTCAGATGTTACAGCTGGAACATGGTGCAATTGAGATTCTACAATGGATAAAGCAACAACTGCAAACATAGATGAAAAGCAGAAGCTACGACCAATTTGTTTGTATCCACTATATAAAAAAGGGAGATTAAAGATGATGATAAGTAGACTGAACGGCAATTTCGTTAAGTAAACTAAAATTAGAGAAATACCGATAATACCGCCGTCAATTACGGAATTTGGGACTAAAAATAATTCGATAGAAACGGCAGCCAAGGAAGCTCCAATTAACATCATAATGTAGCGATAAATGAGCCGACCTGCCTTTTCCTTTTTGTGCTGTTTCGTTGTCATAAAATCTTTCCTTTCAACATACTGCCTATACGCAACTCTTACTAGTATAACTAAGTCTTGGGAACTCTATCCAATTATCTACTTTAAAAAAGACTAGCCAGAATAAACAAAATCCTGTTAAATTAAACGGTAGACATTTGCTGAAATAAAGGAGCTGTACATATGATAAACGTTTATATTCCACCGCTTCAAACAAGCGCTGGCGAAAAAGCGGCACGCTATATTGATACATTAACCAAACCGATAGGAAGCCTTGGAAGGCTCGAAGAAATAGCAGTTGAATTAGCGGCCATGACAGGGGAAGCTTTTCCGACAGTCACGCCGCCAGGAGTCCTCGTTTTTGCAGGCGATCATGGAATTGTAAAAGAAGGAGTTTCAGCTTATCCTCAAGACGTAACGGCACAAATGGCGCTAAATTTTTTGCAGGGAGGAGCAGCTATTAACGTGTTTAGTGGGCAAATAGATGCCCAGTTCAAACTGATTGACATCGGCATTGCTTCTGACCTTTCCCACAAGGATCTTGTACAACGCAAAGTGAAGCTGGGCACAGCAAGTTTTTATAAAGAAGACGCGATGACGCGCAGTGAGGCAGAATTGGCTGTTCAAGTCGGATATGAAGAAGCTGAAGAGCTTATTGCCCAAGGAATTAAATGTTTGATTGTGGGAGAAATGGGCATCGGAAACACTACGTCAAGCACGGCTATTTTAGCTGTATTGACAGGAGAAAAAGTCTCTAAGCTTGCAGGAATGGGCACAGGGATTTCTGACGAACAACTGCGCCACAAAGTGAAGGTAATTGAAGAAGCGCTGCAAAACAGGCACATCAACCCTCAGGATCCGATTGATATTATTAGTAAAATAGGGGGGCTTGAAATTGCAGGTATGACAGGTGCTATGCTGGCGGCAGCTGCTCACCGTATTCCTATTTTAGTAGATGGTTTTATTTGTACAGTTGCAGCTCTTCTAGCGACAGAAATCAATACACAAGCAAGAGACTATATGTTTGCTAGTCACGAATCTGTTGAACAAGGTCATGCGTGTGCAATGAAGCTTCTTGGCAAGAAACCGCTTCTCAACCTCAATCTTCGGTTAGGTGAAGGAAGTGGAGCTGCTGTTACATTTCCGCTGCTGCACTCGGCTTCGCTAATGATTGCTAATATGGCTACGTTTCAATCTGCGGGAGTGTCTGAGAAAGAATAAACTTAGAAAAAAATAAACCTAAAAAAGACATGGGAACAAAACCATGTCTTTTTTCTTTATTTTATAAAAAAATCTTATATTTTTAACATCATAAACCAATAAACGCTAAAGCTAGCACCTGTTAAAATAAATGATCCAATAATTAACAATACCAGTGCAACGCGTCGTTTAATCGCTTGAATTTCTCTATCTTTTGGCAAACGTCCCATTGGTCTTCCTCCATTATGTAAATATTTCACGTATTTTCCTATTTTACTCCGCTTTAAAAAGAGAGAACATATGTCAAAGTTACTAAAAAACAAATTATTTTACAAAAAAATTGTATCCACGTTACAGCAGGGCAAAGAATACGTATTTTTTCAGTTAGAAAAGGACTGCTCTAAAGGTTTACTTACATGGCAACAACCTTTATCATATAACTGACTATACTATGATGTTATCCAAAGTTGGAAGAAATCTCAATAAATGTGAGTGTTATAATTACATGATAAGAGTCAGAAAATTTTAAAAAAGAGTGTGAGCAAACAATGAACGGTATGTTGATTATTCGGAACGGTGCTCCTTTTTATGAAGGAGCTTCCGTGCCTATTCCAAAAGATAAAGCTTGTATTATCGGACGAAGCAGTGAAGAATGGGAGCCTTATCTGGCCTTTCAAAGTGCTTACATTTCACGCAAGCATTTTGAAGTAACGTACGAGAGCAATGCATTTTTCATTACAGACTTGTTTAGTAAACACGGGACAAAAGTAAACGGAGAAGAGTTACAGCCTGGAACCCCTCGTTTCTTGAAAGAGCAGGATGTCATTACCTTAGCAAATGAGGAGGCAGCTTTAGTATTTAGAAATGATGATATGGATGCAACCCTCGATTTAGGACCTTTGCTAAAACAAATAAATAAGCCATTTTACACATTAGATCCAATTTTGCAGAAAGTAAAAGTAAAAGAGGAAACGTATATTCTGTCAGATAAAGAATACGCGTGCTTAGCTTACCTTCTAGAATATAACAATCAATTTGTTTCAAAAGAAGCATTAAAAAAAAGCGTTTGGCCTGAACGAGTAGAGTCAAATGGAGAAATTCTGGTAGCAGCGGAAGAGCTGAATGCGCTGATTTACCGGGTTCGCAAAAAAATAGGAACATATTTAGAAATCGAAGTGATTCGAGGAAAAGGATATTGGCTGCACTTTAACGAAAATGGACGTGAATAGAATCACGTCCATTTTTTAATCTCGTTTTACAGCATGTACACGTATATGTTTAGCTTCTGCTAGCCAAGATCCGTTTTGAAATAGTTTGTCTTGCATTCGATTTTCTAAGCGCGTAATGAGGACATTTTTAGTTTCTGTCGTCACGTGAGCAAAAAGAGGGGCTGCATTTGTTTCGAGCCAATTACGCAAGCCGTTTTCCCCTTTTAACAAGAGGGGCCGGCTGTAGTGTATGGCCGTGGTGACTTGAAAATTCTGTGATTCCAAAAGAGAAGAATATTCAGCTACAGAAGGGAAGTACCATGGGAAATCTACATCGTTATAAGGGATATCAAACGTTTTAAATTGACGAATGATTTCTGTGAAAATTTCGTCCATGTTTCCTTTTCCCCAAAATTCTGCTACAAATCGGCCATTTGGTTTTAAAGCATTGTAAATGTTTTTAATGACAAGGTGAGGGGGACGGATATCGTGTAAAGTTGCATTGGAAAAAACTGCGTCAAATTGTTCGTAATAAGGAAGGTTAAGGGCGTTTAACTGTTCAAAGGATAGAGTCGGGTACTGATGACGAGCCTGTTCAATCATATTTTCAGAGCAATCGATACCCGTTGCACGGACATGAAGCTTATTGAGCTGCGAAATAAATTCGCCAGTGCCACAGCCAATATCTAAAATATGTTCGCCAGCTTGAGGAGAAAGAAGGTTCATAGCACTTCCTCCAAATGAAGAAACAAACGGAAGATGATACACTTGAGCAATTTTTTGTTGATTAACAGTCTGACTCATGAAGTGATTCCTCCTTTGTAAAAGATGATGACGATCGTTTTATAAGAAGAAACAAGCTTTGAATAGTAGATATGAAGTTATTGATAGAATTATACCATATATCTTACTTATTATGCCGAAAACTCCAAAGAAAAAGCGCACCAAACTTCTAGCTTGGGCGCTTACAAGTCGAACTATTTTATAACCATTAACCGAACTGAACAAATAGAGGAAGATCTGTATGACCCATCTCACGTACGTAGACGTATAAATTTCCTTTATGATGAATTTCATGGTCAATGGCCATTTGTAAAAGCTGTCTTCCAGGAAGCTTTCTTCCAAACGCTGCAGTTGCGTCAATGGTCTTGTTTAAGTCATCTTCGCTAAGTGAGCGTAATACGTCTACTGTTTTGTTCGTATATTCAGCTGCAAGGTCCGATAATGACTTACCGCCAAAATCAGCTTTTTGACCAAGTGGAGATAAATCACCGGATTTTACCACTGATGCAAATGCATAAAAGGATGTTAAAATATGCGTAGATAAGTCAAAAGCTGACATAGATGTCGGGGCAGGCTTGTATTCGTAGTGACCTGCTTCAATTTTGTTGATTAATTCATTAGTTACGTTTCGATGTGCTAAAAAGTGATGAGTCATTTGTTCAACTGTCATGATAAAAGGCTCCTTTATTATGTATTCGCTTCTGAGTATAGCATCTGAAAATCAGAAAGCGAAGAAAAAACTTTAATAAAAAGAAAAACAGCTGCTTACATGCAACTGTTTTTCTTTTTATTAGAAATTACGTTGTTTTAACTCTTCAAGTAATAACTCCATACCTTCGCGGCTTAAAGTTAATTTGCCATCTGCGATTGTTACGTTGTCAGAAGATACTTCACCAGTAATCGCACAAGCACCGTTCGGCTCATATTTCTTTAAAATAATTCGATCTGTTTCGACAAAAATTTCAACAGGATCTTTTACATCTATTTCAAGAACACGTCTTAACTCTTTAGGAATTACGATACGACCTAAATCATCTACTTTTCTTACAATACCAGTCGATTTCATTTTTTAATCACCTTTACTTTTATATTTTATTGAGTACACAAAATATTATTTTTGGAATTTCTAAGATGATTATATACTAGATAACCGCTAAATTTGTCGAAGTTATTAATATGTAAATGAACTGTAATATTATTGAAATATTATCTGTAAATACAAATCCTCCTACAAAATGGAATATGTAGGGCTCTTTGTATGATATAGGAGATGAAGGAATTAATTACATTTGACATACAATTTTATTTATGTTTATACAGCAGTTTAGGAGAGAGGATACATGTAAGCGTGGAAGCAAACAAGTTGAAAAAATGAAGAAAATATGATTAAATTTAAAAAGTAACTTGCTCAAAACGATTAAATCGTAATGATTACGTATTTCAAATAAAAATTGATAAAGCGAAAGGATGACAAAGAGTTTGGCTAAAAAATCAAAAGTTGTAAAAGAACAAAAGCGCCAAGAGATAGTAGCGAAATATGCGCAATTGCGCCAAGAGTTGAAGGAAAAAGGAGATTACGAAGCGTTAAAAAAATTGCCTAGAGATTCTTCACCAACGCGCTTAAATAATCGCTGCCGCGTTACCGGTCGCCCTCGAGGCTATCTTAGAAAATTTGAAATGTCACGCATTGCTTTTAGGGAATTGGCCTACAAAGGACAAATCCCAGGTGTTAAAAAAGCAAGCTGGTAGTATAAAAGCCCTCATTATGAGGGCTTTTATTATTTATTAGCTGCAAAGTATCGAGCAATTCCTTGATAAATACCTGTAGATATTTGCTGCTGATACGCGTTAGAAGAAACAATTTGCTCATCGTGAGCATTTGATAAAAAGCCTAATTCAAGAAGTACAGCCCGCTGGTTGTTTTCTCGAGTAACATAATAATCTCCAAAACGAACCCCCATATCCTTCATAGAAGGCGCATTTTCAGCCATGCTTTCTTGAATGTATTTTGCTAATTCTTTATCTTTAGCTTCACTGTAATAAAATGATGCGATGCCGTTTGCAGAAGATGAAGTAGAAGCGTTATAGTGAACGCTGATAAATGCATCTGCATGCTTTGCTTCACTAACGTTCACACGTCCGCTCAGTGAAATAAAAGTATCGTTTGAACGCGTCATAAATACATTTGCTCCGGCATTAGCTAAGCGGCTTGCCACAAGTTTTGCGGTTGTTAACGCTAGGTTTTTCTCAATCGATGACTTGCCTGAAGTGCCAGGGTCATATCCGCCGTGCCCAGCGTCTACCACAATAATTTTATCTTTTAAAGCAGCAGATGGGGAAGGCAAACTAGCTGAAGTTGTAGAACCAGCCGCAGCTGTTAACCCTTTTGACACCCATGCTGTTTGACTTGCAGAGTACTGAATTTGCACCCAGTCATTCGTTTCGCCTACTTTTTTGAATCGTTCGCCTGCTTTTGCTACACGAATAATTCCCGCACTTAAGCTCGGCTGACTGCGCAAATTTGAAGCTTTTGTAATTTGAATCGACTGGGCTGGTTGTGAAGACTGTCCAGAATTAGCTTGTAAATACTGACTTGCTACCCAGCCCGTTTGGCCGCTTGCCGTTTTAATCTGAGACCAAGATCCGCTTTCTTTTAAAACCATTACTTTTGAATTGCGCGGTAAGTTTGTTACGACCGATGCGCTTGTGCTCGCAGAAGAGCGAACGTTTAATGAGCTAGCGTTAACAACAGCTGACTTGGATGTTGTAGAACCCGA